>JBBCJL010000005.1:0-173772 GCA_037190225.1 Edaphocola sp.
CTTGGGAACTTCTATAACCACAAATATAATTACTGATCTGAATTGATCCACCAACTCCTTTGATACACTTATACCCGGGCTACTGCATTAGAGGTGGTTTTTTGCCCTTAAAATAGAACGGGACAGGTCATAACCTATCCCGATCCGTATGCTACGATTCATTTATGATATTTGATAATCAATAATTTATAATTGAACTTACTGCTTACCAACTCCTTTGATACATTACCAACACAAACTAAAGAAAAATAATCTGAATCTATATAGTAAGTTATAGTAACTCAATTTCAACATTTTTCTCCTCTGATTTTAAAATAACCTTTTTTATTTTCAGGAAGAATGTCTTGATATTTACCGTATATCTATGTTTATTTCCTAAATGATCTTGAATATAAATATATACATAAGTATTATTAAAAATCTTACCTGCTTTTGATACTGGTCTAATTTGAAATAATGTATTTTTAAAATCTCCGCTACTTAGAAATCCTACAAACTTTGTTTTGAAAACTGACGATTTTTTGTTTTCAAAATAAGGATTAAGATATAAAACAAGTGCTTTATTGACAATAGATTTATAAATAAGTATATTCCCAAAAATGAATATAAATATAGAAATTATTATAAAAAAAATCACAAACATAAAATTATTTTGAAAATCCTATTTTAAAAGTTCCTTCAATACCAAATATTAATTGCATATTAACAGTAGGGTCAAAACCAATAAACCAATCTGTTACATTAAAAGAATTATCAAACTTAATAGCGCCACCTATCCCAAAAGCTCCTACACTTATTTCATGCTCAGTAACTCCTTTATAATTTTCTCCTTTGTAATTAATCCCTCCATAGTATGCTGCACCTACTCCCCAATTTACTTTATCTCCTATCTCATGTCTTCCTTTGTTTGGGTCAAGACCTCTCTTAAAACTCCACTCAAAATCTGTACGTACAGTAGAATAAAAATTCACGCGTGCTTCAATACCTCGCCTTATACCCCCTCCTGCTTGAACACCATAAGACTCAGAATATCCCACAACTATATCAAAATGTTTTTTCACCCAGCCCCACACACTATTTGTTTCTTTTTCCCGAGCACTAATATATTTTCCAGCCTTATATACTCTTACTGTCTTGGTACCGAGAAAAATCGTTGGCACAGAAAAAAATTCTGTGTTCTTGCTATACCAATATGTAACAAATATAGAACCGTCTGGAGCAACACTTGCACTTCTTATAGATCCTCCTTCTTTTACCTCTTCATTCAACTGCGCCCAGAACTTCTTTTCCAGTGCAGCATCCATCACATAATTCAACTTATTCATTCCCCACAAAAAACCACTACTACTACCGCCGCCGCCGGCATACATAACAAAGTCACCATTCTGATTGATCCCGAACATTTTACCACCTCTACCAACAGATGAGTTAGATCCTCCCATTAACCACGCCATACGCTCCGGTGAGTTCATCAACCAGTCATTCATAGCAGCGTCCGGGGCATCCGCATACTTGGTCATCTCGCCATTAGGATCAATCATCATCCCCGGACTATTGCCCATAGCTGCATAGGGACTGAATACCTGCTGGCCGCCGCTGTATGCCAAGGTACCTATACTTAAGAACTTCTATAACCGCAAATATAATTACCTATTCATATTAATCCACCAACTCCTTTGATACACTTGCTCCCTGGTAACTGAACCAAGGGCGGTTTTTTGCCCTTAAAACAGAGCGGGACAGGTCATAACCTATCCCGCCCAATTTCTAAATAAAATATATCAATTTTGATAATCAATAGTTTAAGTTTAATATTATGAATCACCAATTCCTATGATACATTACCGATAAATATTACCAAGGATTACACTTCATTTTAACATATCCTATAAAGAAGAATAAAAATATTGTTATCACAATGAGGGCTATCCGCAACCAAACTCTTTTCGTAAAAAACATTGTACCCAATGTCAACAATTGAAAAAACAAAATGCTTAAAGGATTTAAATAAAATACAAACTCTAAAATTGACAACATCTCAAGCGATAAAATTGGATTACCATTTTCATCTTTGGGTAAAAAAAATTTTAGATTGTATAAATACAAACAAAACAAAGCCACACCTATATTTAGCAACAAAGCAATAAATGGTATAAATTCTTTCTTTTTCATTATTATAAAATATTTTGCTATTTATTCCAGTTGGAGAAATTCCACCGATAAAAACCTTTTACACGATTTTGTATAAAACTAGGAGTGCTCCTACCTTCTCCATAGTGTCTGTAATAAGTTCCATTACCCAAATTATAACTACCATTTTCAATAATCTGACCACGCATTTTACCAAAACGAAAATAACCAAAATCATATTCATAGCCCGACACATTACCCTGTTTAATATAAAGCATATCGGACGAGTAGTTTTCATAAGCCATTTGTGCATGAGATATTCTATTTCCCGCTTCATTCTGAATCAGCACAATATCTCCATTTCTGGCAGCAGTCATACTTTGCTTCTCAAGCTTAACCGTATTATAAGGGTCTGCTAAATCAGCTGCCGTTGATTTAGCAAAAACAGCCTCTCTATATCCCTCTAAGGAAGAGAATTCAGAACTTTGAGCATCATAAATCTTACCTTGAATTTTTAACTGCAATGGTAAGCCATTTGTTGCTGCATAAGCAATGACAGCAGAAAAGTTCAGGTCTTCACAGGTGAACATTGTTCCACTTCTTTCGTGTTGCTCAACGTAGGATTTCAAAAAACTTTCATATCCTTTTATTGCTTTATAGTCCCATTTATTAGTAACTTTCCAAGCTCCATTATTACTTTTATCCGATGTATTGGCTAAATTTATCAACAATGCTGCACCTTTTGCTAAAGTCATCAGTACTCCACCACCACCTGCAGCCATCAACATGGTCTGGTGACTATTCATACCGAACATACTTTTACCATTAGCCACCAGCTCATTATCCATAAACTCACGCGCAGCTACCGCATCCATTCCCCCGTGGACGGCATAATCTCCATCCTGCACAGGCTCCGCATACATAGTCATCTCCCCATTAGGATCTATCATCATCCCCGGGCTGTTGCCCATAGCTGCATAAGGACTGAACACCTGACCACCGCTGTAAGCTAAGGGATCAATGCTTAAGAACTTCTGTTACTACAAATATAATTACCTATCTGAATTTATCCACCAACTCCTTTGATACACTTGCTCCCCGGTAACTGTACCAGGGGTGGTTTTTGCCCTTAAAACAGAGCGGGACAGGTCATAACCTATCCCGCCCAGCTTTTAATAATAAAATATCACTTTAGATAATCAATAATTTATAATTGAACTTACTGCTTACCAACTCCTTTGATACATTACCCATTGCCAAAACATTACCTCTTAATTTTTTGATTCAACATGTAGGCCAATTATTTTATTGATGTTTTCTTTCTTATAAGTAATAAATACTCTTTTTTCACCACAAGATGGCATATCCATCCAATATTCTAATTCATAATACACATCAAATTGATCATTCTTTATTTGGCTTTTTACATATTGAAAATCAGAATCACCAACATCACACTTATTGAAATTTTCATATATATCAAAAATGTATTTTTCTTCAAAAAAAACTGTATCAAAATATTTTACAACATTTTTACCTTTTTTTAAATCCAATAAAAATAAATCAGCATTATATACAATTTCATCAACATTATATTTTCTCACATCTACCCCATTACAAGCAAATAAAAAAATACTATAAACAGCAAAGTAAATTAAAAATTTCATCTAATTTATAAATTATAAAATTGAACAGAAATAGGAAGTCCATTAAAGTTATGGCTTACTTTTATTGTCGTCCTAAATTCATAACCCTCATTATCAATATAAAATACATAATAATACGTCTTTCTATTAAATCTTGTATCATAAAAAGGATTAACTATTACTTCATCATTAAAATCTCCTTTATCTTTAGGAATTGCAAAAGGAATTCGTAAAATTTTCAAATACTGAAACCCTTTTTTCTCTAAATATGGAATCACAAATCTCCTCTCTATTCTTCTAGTTCTCCACTTAGGAAAATATACCCCAACAAAGTAGAACCATAATATGGCAGATAAAATTACTATTGCAAATATCATAACTAAATAATTTAATCATTCCAACGCCAACCAACTTTGACAGCACCGGAACCACCACCCATAAGTCCAACATTTCCTGAAAGAATTCCCCCTACAAATAAGTATTTTATTTTTCCATGATCATTAAATTGCGCTTCTAACCCAAAACCCAACACACTCATAGTGTAAATATTATAGGTATCATCAATACCCTTATTATAACCAGTACGGTAACGCTTATACTGTATACCGGTAGTACCGTATGCATAACCCAAATCTATGTATTTTGTTTTTTCTGCAAAAGAGCCTGTTCCATTATAATGTTGAAACCCATCTTGATTATTTAAACTAAAATCATACAATATATGATTTATAAAACCAACTGTTACTGAATTATTCGAGCCATATAACCCAACTGAAACCTCACCTTCCATACCTATGAAAAAACCAGAATTAGAAATCTTAGCATTAGAGATTTTACTCGCTTTTTCTGCCGTAGCCCTAGGTATTACTTTAATATCCCAATGCGCTGCATCCGTTGATCCATAAGATCCACGAGTGGGACTATAATAATGTATCTGACCATTGTTGTCGTCCTCATAATATTCAAAATCATCAGGTAATGATGCAAGGTAAGCCTTATCTTCTATCCACGTATAAATAACTTCAAAGTTGGTTAAGCCATGAGCAATAGGACTAAAGCCCGGCAGGTTGGCTGCATCAAAGAAAACAAAGTTCATCTTACCACCCCCTCCTGCACCGGAAGCCATCACCATGTCTGTATTCATCCCAAACAACCTATTGTATTGGATCCGTTCAGAAATAGGGCCGCCTCCTAATAAAATGTGTCGTCTGGCTTCCACCGCCTCTGAAAAACTATTATCCGTCTCCGCATCTTTTGTCATCTCCCCATTAGGGTCTATCATCATCCCCGGGCTGTTGCCCATAGCTGCATAAGGACTGAACACCTGCTGACCACCACTGTAGGCTAAAGGATCAATACCCAGGAACCGCCCTAATTGCGGGTCGTACTGCCGTGCATGGAAATCCATCCAGCGCAGCTCATTATCCTCGATATACTCATTGCCCTGGTAACGGTGACGGTTCTCCTGATGATCCACATCACGGCTCCCCAGCGCCTTAACAGGCAGACCGTGGGGATAATAGTGCGTTTCCTCCAGCAAGTTACCCTTTTTCAGCTCCAAATACAAATTATCAAAGTAAACGGAGGTCATAGACGCATTGGAGGTCAGCACCAGCAGGTAGCCGTTAGCCTCAATGTCGATGTCTGCGCCCGTACCGATCAGGTTCCACACACCATTGCCGCCCTGCGCCTGGATGGAGCCGCTCGCGCCCGCCACCGGCTGCAGGCTCTCGTCCAGCAGCACATAGGTCAGGAAAGATCTTGGCAGGAGGCTGTCATAGCTGTCCTGCATCAGCTGGCTCATACCCTCCGTAACAGCTACATTGCTGAAGATGCCCTCCAGGATCGTATGGTAGCCCGATTCACCCGCCTCCGGGTCTACATTGTCCTTTAAGGCATTGAAGAGGCCGTCCAGGATGTCGTTGTCCGTAACAATCGTCTGCGGCTGCACGCTGTCCGCATCTATCCAGGTCTGCGTGCTCACGTTGAAGGCATCGCCCGCCATCACCTTAAGCAGCAGCGAGGTGCCCACCGCAGTGCCTTCGGCTGCATTCAGACGCGCCACAAATTCATTCGTCGGGTCCCAGTCAGGGGAGATGTTCCGCGGACCGTCAATGTTGTTGAAGAGCAGCCGCTCCGACTGGACGCTCGATACTTCATAGGTTGCCAGGTAGTCTTTAGATACCGGGGATTTGTAGTCAAAGTCTACCACCGTACGCACATTGCCCAGGTGGTCCTTTACAAAGAATTCTTCCTTGTATTCGTTGGGGAGTTCTTTCATTACCGTACGGCCCGCAGGATGGCTGAGGTGCGCCAGCCCATCGTCCAGGTAGACCGCGTTCGAGAGGTAGCTCCGCTTTTTTTCCGCGAAGTCTCCCTCTTTGAAGTAGCCCGTGTATTCGTGCAGCTTATTCCCGGCGGCATCGTAGATGTAACGGAAGTAGGCCCCATTGCTGTACCGGATCTCTTCAGGCTTGTTCACCAAAGGCTGGTAGCTGATCTGCTCGATGTCCTTGTTCTCATCGTGCAGCAGGTTGCCCGCGGCATCGTAGCTGTAGTCATTGTCCGTGCCGTTGCCGTCCCTGAAGTCGCCGATAGGCATCGAAGGGACAATCGTATTATAGTCTTTGACGCCCTGCAGCTTGTTGCTGGAAGGCTGGTAGGTGTAGTCCAGCCAGTCAATGAGGTAAGGGGCCGTATTCGAGGCTTCCTGCCCACGCTGACGCATCGTCAGGATGTTGCCGTTCAGGTCATAGGTCAGGTGGCTCACCGTAAAGTCCATTTCAGTGTTGCTCCACGCGGTAGCGCCCGCCTTGCGGTATTGGTAGAGCGCTTTGGTCAGCCGACCCGTTCGGTCGTAGCTGTACCCGTAGGCATGCGCCGTCCGCCGGTTGCTGCCCCGCCAGATCATACCCGATATTTTGCCGTCATTGCGCGATTGCACAAAGCCGTAGTCGTAGCGCAGCGCCTCCCCGAAGGTCTTGGGAGTGCCCTGGAACTGGCCCGTCAGCGCGTATTGCTCGTTGATGCCCTGCAGCTGCCCCCGGAGGTTGTAGGTGTACAGCCGGTGCTCGCTCATATTGCCCAGCGTCTCTTCTTTCAGCCGACCCAGCTCGTCCTGGTTGTAGACCGCCAGCTTATGGAAGGCGCCACCGTTCTGCTGCCGCCGGAGCTCCGACAGGAAGCCGCGCGTGTAGTCGTAGGTGTAGGACAGCGCTTCCAGCTGTTCCGGGCTGTGCACCGAGCTTTCACGGCTGTTCCACACGTAGTGGAAGGTATAGTCCGGGCGACCCAGGTAGTCGTAGAGCGTACCGCTGTAGTCCCGGTAGAGCTCGCTGCCGTCCTCATCCGTGGTGATGGTACCCGAGCAGAGCGGGCTGTAGTTGCGGTTGTAACGCACCACGCTGCTTTTCCAGCTGCCCGTTTCCGTATGGCTGTAGTGGTCATTGGGAAGAATGCGCACCCGCGAGCCCGTCACCTGCCCGTTGGTGAAGGTAACGGTGACGGTGTCGTTGTTGTAAGGTATAGCAGGCACAGGGTAGCTCATACCCAGCGCTGTCTGTATCGCGTCCGTATAGCTCCCCGAAGGGTCCGGGATATCGTAGCGGTCGTAGTAGGTTTCCGTCAGCAGGAAGAAGTCGCTGATGCCCCCGATGAAGCTGCTGCCGTCAGCTGGCAGCGTCCCGATGAGCTGCTCGTCCGTAAAGTAGCTTTGCAGGGAGCCCGGAGCGGGACCGGTGCTGTTGAAGAGCTCCTGCAGGTCCGAACGGGAGAGGGCGGTCTTGACCGTGCCACTCCCCACGATACGCCCGTAGGCGTCAGGGAAGCTGACACGCCAGGTGTCAGTACCCGCATCCAAAGGCGTCTGGACCAGTACGGCGTTGCCGCTGAGGTCGTACACGTAGGAGGTAAAGGCTGTTTCGCCCGGCTTACGCTCCTGCTGCAGACGACCCTGGCCATCGTAGATAAATTCAAAGCAGAGCTCACGGATCTTGTCAGCAGAGAGCACGTGGGGACCACTGTTGTTGGAGACCCCTTCCAGCGCTTTCGGCTGGATGATGAAGATGAGCCGGTGAAAGTCATCGTACACGTAGTAGGTGTTCGACCACAGCGTGTCCGCACCCCCGTCAATAACGCTTTCCATTTGCTTTTCCAGGATCACCTTACCGCTGGAACGGTGCTTGTAGACCACGCTGATAGCGCCCGTCTCGCTGACCGTGGTCGTTTTGAGCAGCTGCTTGTCCACGTAGAAGCCTACCGCTTCCAGCCGCTTGTTAGAGGGCGTGTAGTACCAGCGCCGCACACGGTCACGGCCGTTGTTGTGATCAATGATGGTTTCAGAGCCCTGGCCTGTACCGATGTTGCTCAGCCCCGGCGCATAGTGCGTCACCGAGCGCTTGTTGGCCGTAGAGGTGTTTTCCGTATACGAGACCGCCGTTGCCCCTTCATTAGGGTATTGCTGCTGGTAGTAGCTTTTTTGCTTATTAAAGAAGTCCGGGTGGTAGACCTCGCTTTGCGGCACTGCCTCGGAGAAGTCCAGGTAGCTTTTCTGACGCGTGCCGTAGGAACGGTCGTGCAGCTTCACATAGCTCGCAAAGCTCCCGTCACGCACCACCGCGCGCTTTTGGATCTCGAAGACGGTGTTGCCCGCCCCGTTGAAGACGTCAAAGCTCTGGAAGTAGTGCGCGTATTGCGCGGTGGTCAGCGTGTCCCTTTCCTTGCGCTTGTACACCCGCTTTTCAGTATGGTGCAGCCCCTGCACCGTACCGCTGAAGCTCGGAGGATAGCTGATCGTAGTGTTCGTCACAGGGCCCGAAGGCGCCGTGAGGTCATTGGGCGTGTTGTCCGCAGGCGTACCGATACCCTGGCCGAAAAGGCCCCCGGTATAGAGTAATGCAGCCAATGCCGCTATAAGTCGTAGTCCTTGTCTCATCTTTATACTCCTCCTTATCTGCTGATGTGATAGTTAAATGTTTCCTTGATGTTGCGGCTCTCATCACGCGTCACTTTCAGGCGGTCGAAGGCATCGTATTCATACCGTACCTGCTTGCCGTTCAGCGTCCCTTCCATATCTGTCAGGCCCCGGTTATTAAATGATTTAATAACGTAGGTAGCCCCTGCAGGTGCTATCACGACATTGTCCACCCATACTCTTTCATTCCCGTCATGAACCAGCTCCAGCATCTTTTCACCCGATGCAAGCGTCACCTCAGCCTGGTAATAGTACCACCGGCTCCACTGGTGGTTCAGGGACAGCTGTAATTCAACAGTACCCGCTTCCGTCATCACCTTCAGGGCCTGCGGGGCCGAAAGGCCCACATTGGTTATCCAGCAGGATACTACATACCGCTTATTCCCGGAAAGCCCGTTCATACGTATCTTATCACCGTTATCCATCTGCAGCATCCATACACCGGACTGCGCCGAGCCGAACCGGTCCAGCACCTGCGCCATAGCGGTCACTTTATTTTCATCATACACCGTCCGGTCATCCGAAGCGCCTCTTTCAAAGCTCAGGAACCCAAAATCATCAAAGCGGGTATTGCATGAAGCGATCTCCGTTTTATAATTATTGTTATACCTTAAGGTGCTGTATTTGCTGATCCCACGGTGCTGCAGCTCCAGCGGGCGGAGATGATCGTCCGTTTTAGTGACCCTGGCGCCCGTCATATAGCCGTTCACATCCTGTGCAGACCGCATGAGCACCTCAGCGTTATCTTTTTCAGGATCTGTGTTAAGCACGCTGCTCCAGCTCCTGTTGCCTTTCATCAGCCGGGAAGTGCTGCTGGCGTAAATATCCCCCTGCCCGTTAAAGCCATAGGTATGGAAGGACGCATCGGTCACCAGGTAAGGCAGATCCAAAGGCGGGTTAAGGGTACGTTTGGTGACTACAATACCCACGTCATTAAGAATATTCCTGTCCACCAGCTGCTGGGCAATATTTCTCACATCTGCATTCCCGGAAGCAAGGAAATCCTTAGGATAATAATACTTTTTCCAGTAATAGTAATTATCCCTGTCCAGGTGGGTGCGTTCTGCCAGCAGGTTCCCGTCAGCATCATAGGTATATACGGTGATATCCTTAGCAGAGCGCCCGCCGGAAAGGTATTTCTGTTCCAGTAACGAGTCTACTACAGCTTTGCCGCTGATGATCCCGTAATTGTCTTCCAGCACCTGCCCGGCAACCGGCTGCGCCAATATCACGGAGTTGGCGGCATCCGGGTAAAGCAGGTGCTTATTAACAGTATATGAGGGAGGATTGAAGGTATTTTCAATGAACTTATATCGCAGCTCTTTCTGGTCCGTAACATAACCCAGGTTATCATAATTGAGCTCTTTGAGCAGCAGGCCGATCTTGTAATCCAGCAGGTAGCTTTTTTGCGTATAGGGCAGCTCGAAATAGTGACGATCGCCGTTACGGGTATAATAATTATCGTATATGTTGCCGTACGGGCGTTTGGTCACCACATTGGAGAAATAGCTTTCCTTGCCGGACAGGTACTCATTGCCCGAATTATAGACCGATTCCGTGATCTTATTATAGCCCTGGGCGCTGCCCTGTACCATATGATAGGAAGATTGCCGCATATTCATAACCATAGTATCCAGGAATGCCCATATATTATTATTTACATCATAACCCGGTCTCAGAGGCCGGTGCCAGGTACCGCCCAGCAAAAAGGTCATGCCTCCTTCATAGGTAAACTCCTTCCGCAGCTCATTATTGCCCGGCATCGTAGGGTCCCAGATACGGATAGCCTTCACCCGGAGACCTTCACCAACATTACGGCCTATCACCCGGTTCGCATCCAGCCTGGCGGCAAAGGAAGGATCCGCATTTCCGTAAGACATATCCATACCCTGGTTCACCACATGCAGATCATATTCATAAGACACTTTAAGTCCCAGCTGGTTGGTCACGCTTTTCAGGCTGAGTATCTTCATATAGTTCAGGTTAGGAGCAAAGCTTTTAGTATACGCGCCTGACAGCATGGAAAAATCATCAGGCAGATCCCCTTCAATACCATTGTAATAGCCCCAGTAATCGGTAGCCGTCACCGCACGGGAAGGCAAGCCTGTAGCGACATCATTATATTCAAACCTGTAATAAGGCAGGTTGCCGCCGGTAGAGATACCACTGTGCAGGTTAATGGAATCCAGCAGCACCCGGTAAGCAGCCTGGCCTTCATTAAAGGCCTGCGTTCCTTGCATCAGCAGGATATCCTCTGCGTCATAGATAAGACCGTCATAAAAATCACAGTGCGTATTGGCCATGACATAACCTTTGCCCGCATAGCTGTAATGCATCTGGTAGTAATTCCGGAGCCGGCCGCTGGTATTGTTGCTGTTATACACGGACACTTTGTCCAGCAAAGGCGTCATCCCCAGGTCACAGCGGGGAAATACCCGGTATTCGAACACTACGGAATCATGGTTGGGATAGACAGCCTCTTTCAGCAGCGGCAGCTGCGCCTCCCCTCCCGATATAACATTGTTCTTTTCTAAACCACCAAGATGGGCCGGCTGAATATATTTCTGGCAATGGGTATAGCCATAAAAGCTGGACGCATACTTCATATAAGAAAAAGAGACCTGCTCCCTGTTCGGGAACTCTACTTTTGTCAGTACCCAGATACGGTTCTTATTATCCAGGTAAACAGGCGGATTAGTATTTACAGATTTGTTTCTGAAAAGATATTTCTTGACCAGTTGCTCCTCTTCATATTTAAAGTAATAATTATTGCCGTAAATATCCGTAATGATAAAGTCATTGTTCTCTTTGCGGATCTTCACATCATGCCGGGGCACTACAAACACATAGCCGTTCTCACCCATATAAAAGGTAAAGCTGTATCCTCCCACGGACACCTGGTATTCATCATATTCTTTATCAACATAAGTATTATTGGACTGGGGCGCCGCACCGATATGCAGCTTACCCGCAAGTACCGTAAAACCACCCCAGGTAATATTATTCTGCGCAGTCTGGAGCTGGTCATCTTCCACATCATTGACCACCTTGATGATGTAGCCACCACCGGACAAGTTCCAGTGGAGCCCGAAACTCCCGGAAGTCTCTGCCAGCTTTACACCTTTGGTATTGGTCACCAGTCCGAGGCTCAGGTCAATATTGTTCTTTTTATATTCGTACAGGGGCACGCTTATGCTCGTACTGCCGGTAAACAGGCCTGCGGAAGACAGCTGGCTCAGTTGCATGCCCTGGCTAACGACATTATCCGACTTGGATGTGGCCCGGATAGAGGTCTCGTTAGGATTTTCATAACGAGTAGGCTCCTCAACCTGCGCCCGAACTACCCCCAGGCCCAATAAAGAAAGTACTATAATAGTGCAAAATATCCGCTTCATATTCCAAAAATTGGCGCGAAAGTACTCCTAATTTGTTAAAAAACAAACTTCCTTTAACTAAAATCTTAGTACGATACTGCCGCCTACCCAGCCGGAAGCATATAAGAGATGCCTGGGATAGTCTCTCAGGGAGACCAACCGGGAGGAATTGACACCCACCAGGCCGCCCAGCATGAGCTGGGTGCTCAGGTAGCTGCTGACCGCTATTTCCATACCCAGCGCTGCCGTACCGCTGATACCTGCCGACACCGTCATCTTATCCAGGTTCCTGTACACCGGCTCCTTACCCAGGATGCTTTTGGCGCTGCCTGTCCTGTCCAGGTTATCCTCCCGTATAGGTTCCGTACGGACATCATATTGACCGGCGCTGTCCGGGTAAGCATAGATGACACGGTAATACACCGGCTTGGAAAGGTTCAGGTGCACACCGGCAGTGTTCCGGTTAAATACCGAAAAGTTCCCGCCATTGTACAACACGTACTCCTGTACATAGCTGAACGCCAGGGTATAGACATTGTGCTGCTTTTTATAGTAGAAAGGCGTGACCTTTTCCTTATCGAACAGGGTAAGATATTCCTTATTGATCTGCTTCTGCTCTTTGGGATGTATATATTCCTGTATGCGCAGCTCCAGCCCGCGCCGCTTATCCTGTGTCAGCACCTGCAGCGATGCGGCCCAGCCGTCATTGTATAATATGCCCCCGGCAGAAAGCCGCATATTCCTGTCCCGTTTTTGAACGGATTGCTCTATTTTTGCACCCTGAGCACACACAGATACAGGCATGGCACCCACAAGCGGCAACAGGAGCGGCATCAGCAGCGTATGGAAGTTTTTCTTTATCATCCTTTTGATTTCAGCCGATAAATATACATATAGTCAGATAATTAGCAATAGAATTGAGTACGGGAGCGCATTTACCGATCCCGTCATGATACAGGTGGGCGGTATCAGCTTTGTGGGAGACTCCGCCTGGTGCCTGGCCGCGGCGCCCTTCCTGGAGGCTAATCTCAGCCGTTTCAGCACGCAGCTCCGGCAGCAAACCCCTTTCGGTACCGGCAGCGGCAGCACCATATTTGTTTACCGCTCCGCGCCGGGCAGGGCGGCTTCCAATGTCGGCATACGGCAGGAGAACAGGTACGCGGAATCCTGTAGCCCCGTGATCTACTGGGGCCTGGATACCGCCCTGTTCCTGAAGAAGGTATACGCACATATCATTTCCCGGGAATGGGATATCTATTTTGCGGGAGGAAATCCGCGGCTTATACATACCGAAGCGCTTAAAAGCGCCTGTATGGATTTCATTATGTACCGATGGTCGGAAAAGGATCATTACCATTTTATCCATCATAACGATATCTATATACAGTACAAGGCGCTGCTTTATTTTGTCGCCTCATCGGGCGATAAATACCTGTCTTATTTTCTCCGGCTCCTGCGTAAATACAGTATCGAAGAAAGCCTGGAAATGATGTACCGGAAGGAGTATGCGGTCATCAGAAAAGACCTCGAAGCTTTTATCAGGCAGCATATCCGTCTTCCGCATACAGATACGGTCAAAGGGCAGAAAGGCACAGCCGGCTACCGGCATCACCGGTTCTACCTGCAACGGGACGGCAGCCGCTTAAAAAAAGTACGCCATATCTATCAGCCGGTATACCGGCCGGATGTCTATGCCGGGGAATATCCCAGGCTGCTGCGGGAAGATACCGCAACGGTAGCGTATATCCACCCTTATAAAGGCTCGCTTCATTTATTCCTTGCGCCTAAGACGAAACATGGCACTGCCAGGAAATACGATCTGAAGTGCCTGGATGCGCAGGTGCTCAGCTATTCGGCAAAGGAAGTGCATTATACCGGGCTGAACGACAGGCACGAGATACGGTATTATACCCTCCTGCTGCCCTCCGGGAAAGTCCGGTCATCCCTGCACCGGGACGAGCAGGCGGAGGATACGGCTCCGCTGGCGGTACCATCCGGTCCTACCTTCCGTTACTTTGGCTGGCAACAGCAGCCACACAGCTATACCGGCAGGTTGCTGACGGACAGCCTGCAGCCTCTTCCTGCTGCAACTGATACGGGCGGAACAGCTGCAACGCTGCAGTCGCTGCGGCTGCGTGCCGTTAAATCGTCTGTCAGCGTGGATGTGGTCTCCCGTGAATTCCTGCAGCATTATCAGCCTTATGACCTGCAGTTCGGGAATTTCAATACGCCACGGCTGAGCGCCACTGCCGGGTACACCGTCACCGACCTGCTGGAAGATCACCAGTTCGATATCGCCTACCGCCTGCCTTTCCAGCTGAACGGAAGCGAGTATTATATCTCCTTTATCAACCGGAAGCAACGGACGGACTGGGGCATCAGCCTTATCAGGAGCGTACGCCCCATAGACGACAACAATAACGGCCCCTGGCAGGACGGCAATAACCGGTTCTATCCTCCCTATGCCAAAATAAAGACCTGGCAGCTGAACGGATTCGCAGCGCAGCCCCTCAGCTATCAGCTGACCTGGGTCAGCCAGCTGTCCCTCAACCGGAATACCGTCTGGTTCCCCAGCATAGAGTCCTATTCACATACCTACCCGGCCGTGAGCCGTTATGATATGATCGGCAATACCGCGCTGCAGTATAAGCTCAATAATGATAAGGACCTGGAAGTATTCCGGCAGCACCTGGAAAGCAAATTCTCGCTGGACCTTATCACTTCCCTGCCGGGACTGTCCTATATAACGGCCGGGCTGGAAGCCGATGTCCGCTACAAGACCCTGCTCTCCCACAGGTGGATACTTGAAGTCCGCAACCAGGCCGGCTACAGCTTCGGCAGCAAGCGGCTGCTATACCGCTTCGCCGAAACGGAAAATAATGTGATCGTACACAGCAATGATACAGCACGGTGGGGACAGGCGCTTCCCTATTCTTTCCAGAAGATCAAACATCACCTTCGCGGCGTAGAGAACAACCTCTATGGCGGATCATCCTTCAACCTGCTCAACATAGACCTGACCACCACGGAATTATCCCGTTTTTTAAACCGCGATCTCCGTATAAGGTTCCTCAACAGGCTGCGGATCGGCGTGCTGTACGACAACCTGGTGTACACTAACCAGTTCAATAGCATAGCCTGGGTCCACACAGCGGGGTTCAGCATTGAGACCCGCCTGAGCAATAAAAGAATAGGCATCAATGTCGCCTGCCCGCTCCATAATATTTCCAAACCGCTTTTCAATCTCTATATCCGATAATGATGATGCTTACCCGATCTTTCCTCACCTTCCTGTGTATGACAGCCGCAGTTGCAGGCTACAGCCAGTCGCCTGACAGCACTGCCACTTTTCACGTGCCGGAAACATTCCTGTTCGAACAAGCCGCCCGCACCAGCAAAAAAGCGGTGGAAAAACAGATAGCCGGGGACCTCCGGAAGCTCAGGAAGCTGAACGATAAGCACGCGGCAGCCAATAAGCGGCTGCGTAAGCAGCTCAGCCGGCTGGATATTCATGCGGATACCCTGAAAAAATTCAACCCGGTACAGACCAAAGAGCTGGAGAAGCTCAAGAAATACGATGCGATACTGCATAAGGAATTGAAAACGGATAAGTACAGCCAGGCATTGGCAGACCTGAGGAAGCAGGTAACGGACAACCAGAAGCAGGGCCGCTATATCCAGCAGGGGCTTAACCAGCTGCAGCTGGATGCCGGCAGGTATGATACCCGGATCCTGAAAAAGATAAAGATCGCCATGGATATGAAAAGGAACTGGCAATCTTATTACGATGACCAGGATAAGATGGAAACGGCACTGCTCTATTTCATTGAAAAGTATAATAAGACCAACCCCGTTAAAAGCCCGTACCAGCAGGGAAGCACCCACGAAAGCCTCACCCGGGAAGGCTACCAGACCACACAGGGCGTAAAGCAGAACATCCAGGACAAATTCGGACTGGATGATGAGCAGTATAGTAAATTGCTTACGGAAAAGCAGGAAGCCGCGCAGCGTGCGCACCTGGATAAGCTGCAGGAGCTGAAGACAAGGGCACAACAGGCCGGGAACAAGGCGCAGGAGCTAAAAAATACCTACCAGGGCATCCGCTATAACGAGGTGCGGGCCACGCCGTTCAGGTTACGCTTCAAACCCGTTTATAATTTCAATATCCAGCCTAAAAATATTGTGACCAATAATAGCAGCCTCTTCATCAGCATAGGACTGGAACAGAAGCTGTCAGAAACGCTCAGGCAGGGTATCGGTATCAACAGCAATATCGGCTTCAATATCCGGAAGCCGTATTATCTTAAATACGACCACTGCTTCCTGTTCTATTATATCAAGTATCATCTTATCTGGGGCATCTCGCTGCAGGGAGGCTATGAGTTCAACGTGTACAACCGTTACAGCAACAGCAGCGCAACCAGTGAACAGGGCGATAACCCGTTCAGGGAGTATCTCACCCGGAATCACAATAATATCGCCTACCTGGGACTTTCCAAAAGCTACAGGATCAATAACAGCTGGCACGGGACCTTACTGGTGGGCTACGATTTTCTCTGGGATAAGGTCAGCACGTCCCAGAGCACGCCCTGGATCATACGATTGGGCATCAGGAAGAACTGACCTGTAAAACGCCTGCCTATGGTACCAGCTCATTGACGGTAAGGCTGCCCCCTTCGGCTTTCACCCGGGACTCCTGTATCAGGTACTGCAGCCTGTGATTCAGTATCAGCTGGTCGAATTCGCTGGCCTGCGGCTTTATCAGCGGCCACAGCCGCGCCCATTTCTTCTGGGGATGCAGCCTGATAATATCCAGGATCTTCTCATCGTAATAATCCTCTTCATGGACCGCTACCTGCTTGCCGCCTGATAATGCCCTGACGGTACCGGGATGCTGCTGGAAGAACTTCCATTCATCCCCGTCCGCCTCGATCTCGGAAGCGGTGATCACCCGGGATAGCTTAAGCGCCTTAACGATACCCCTGGCATTGATCTCCGTGAAGCTGCGGGGATAAAATAGCTGCAGCTCATCATCCAGGAAAGGCAGCCCGTTAATGTTGATGATATGCAAGCGGCCGGCCAGCGGCTTCAGGTAATGCAGCAGGAAGTAATAGGTCAGCAGCTCGGCTGCCTTATCTGACATCCAAAAATGCACCGTCAGCCCGCCCCCGGCCTCTGTGGAGCGCGCCGGAAGGGACAGGATATTTTCCAGGTCACGGATTGCATAGCTATTGCCGATATCGCCCTTCAGGCCGTTCCAGAACCGGTTCCGGAGCAGGGAGAAAGGTACCTCAGGCTGTCGCAGCGGCCCGTAGCTGTAGTCATCCGTTATGGCAAGGATCTCCGTATCCTCCACGTTTGATGCTTCCAGCGCAGCGGCTATATGCTGTGCCTGTTCCGTTCCTGTAACAATGTGTATGTGCTTCATGTCCCTGTTATAAAATTACAGACAAAAATAGCGATCTGCCGCCAAATAAAAAGAGCTTAGCATTTAAATCTAAGCTCTTTCCGTATCATTAATTATTTTTTTCTAGTGGGATTCCTCACCGGGCTTTAAAGGCACGTTCTGCGGTATGAAGTCATTACCGTTACCATCATCCTTAAAGTCATAAGCCCATCTGTGCACTTCAGGGATCGGGCCTTCCCAGTTGCCGTGACCCGGCACCAGCGGTGTGGTCCATTCCAGCGTAGTGGATTTCCAAGGATTCAGATCCGTAACTTTTTTGCCTTTGAAGATGCTCATAAAGAAGTTGAAAACGAACAGCAGCTGGGCAAAGAATACGATCACTACTACTATGGAGATGAATTTATTCAGCTCAGCAAACTGGCTGAAGGACTGCCATGCGCTGTAGTCATAGTATCTCCGTGGCATACCCGCCAGACCTTCATAGTGCATAGGCCAGAAGATCAGGTAAGCGCCGATGATGGTCACAAAGAAGTGGATATATCCTAAAGTATTGTTCATGAACCTGCCGTACATTTTAGGGAACCAATGGTAGATGCCCGCGAACATACCGAAGAAGGCAGACACACCCATTACAAGGTGGAAGTGCGCAATAACGAAGTACGTATCGTGCAGGTGTATATCCAGGGCGGAGTTACCTAACCAGATACCCGTCAGACCACCGGAAATGAACAGGGATACGAAGCCCAGGGAGAACATCATCGGAACGGTAAATTTGATATTACCCCTCCATATGGTCGTTATCCAGTTGAATACCTTGATAGCGGAAGGAATGGCGATCAGCAGCGTCAGCAATACGAATATACTGCCCAGGAACGGCGACATACCCGTAACGAACATATGGTGCGCCCATACGATGAAGGCCAGTGTAGTGATACCCGCCAGGGATATGATCATCGCGATATAGCCGAAAATAGGCTTCCTGGAGTGCGTGGCCAGTATCTCGGACGCCATACCCATACCCGGCAGCATTACGATATATACCTCAGGGTGACCCAGGAACCAGAACAGATGCTGGTACAGGATAGCGGAACCGCCGATATGGGATAAGGCCTTACCGCCTATAAATATTTCAGATAAGTAGAAAGAAGTACCGAAGTGACGGTCGAATATCAGCAGCACGAAACCGGAAGTCAGTACAGGGAAAGATAACAGACCGAGAACGGCAGTGAACATAAATGCCCACATGGTCAGCGGCATCCTGGTCATCTTCATACCCTTGGTACGCATATTCAGAATAGTTGAAACATAGTTCAGACCACCCAGGAGCTGCGACACAACGAATAAGACCATAGATATCAGCCAGAGATCCATACCAAGGCCGGAACCCAGGGACGCTTCCTTAAGCGCCGACAAAGGCGGATAGGTCGTCCAGCCGCCGGCAGCAGGGCCGGTCTGGATGAATAAGGAGATCATCATGATCACGCTGGAAACAAAGAAGAACCAGTAGGAGAGCATATTCATGAACGGAGACGCCATATCCCTGGCTCCTATCTGCAGCGGGATCAGGTAGTTACTGAAAGTACCGGACAGGCCTGCCGTCAATACGAAGAATACCAGGATGGTACCGTGCATGGTAACCAGTGCGTAATAGAATTCCGGAGATAATTTACCGCCTTTGGCCCATTCTCCCAGCACCTGCTCCATCAAAGGAAAGGTATCTTCAGGAAAACCCAGTTGGAGACGGAAAAAAACAGAAAATAAAGCCCCGATAATAGCCCATATTATACCGGAAATCAGATATTGCTTCCCGATTATCTTATGATCCTGACTAAATACATATTTCCATATAAAATGCTGTTCATGGTGCTCGTGGTGATGATCATGACTTGCTCCATGATGTACTTGTTCGTGTCCAAGTGTAGCTGTACTCATCTTTATTTATATTTAAAACTTCTAAGTCTGAAGTAAGATTATTAAAATTCTGATTATTAACTGTTAGATCGTTACTTAATGCCGCGCAACCACATTGGCCGTTGCCGTATCAGCCGCCGGTGCAGTAGGAGCAGCAGCCGGAGCCTCCTCGTTCAGGGTGGAATAATGCGATTTCTGCTCTTTCAGCCACCCTGCGAACTCTTCTGCCGTCTGTACGATGATAGTACCTCTCATTGCATAGTGACCTTTACCGCACATTTCCGAACAGGCTATTTCATAAACAAAATCCTTGTTGCCGGTAATGCCTTTCATCTCTTCCGTAGTGATGGTAGGTGTGAACCAGATGGTTGTGGTGATACCGGGCACCAGGTCCATTTTTACACGGAAGTGGTTCATACCCACGTTATGTATCACATCTCTTGATCCAAGCACCAGCTTTACAGGCTGATCCTTTACAATATGCAGCTCACCGGTCTGGATGATAATATCATCGTGGGAGGCCTTATCCTTCCAGTCAAGGCCCAGAGGATTGGTCGCGTCATCAATCAGCCTGAAGTTCTTTTCACCGAAAACACCGTCAGGTCCGGGATATCTTACGATAAAGTTGAACTGCTTACCTGTAATTTCCACAATCATAGCATCGGCAGGAGCAGGAGATGTGAAGGCCATCCAGTTTCTAAGACCTACCACTACCAGCACCAGCAGCACCAGAGCGGGAACAGTAGTCCATAATACTTCCAGCTTGTTGTTGTGCGGGTAGTAAAAAGATTTCTTGCCCTCTTTGTGCTGATATTTGTAGGAAAAGTAAAATAATAAGATATGCGTAGCCAGAAACACGAAGCCTGTAATGTATAATGTTACTTTCAGCATACTGTCATATTCCACCCCCTGCGCTGAAGCTGAAACAGGCAACATCATCGGCATCATATATTGATGGCATTTATAAATACCAACCAGGCCCAGTATAAAAAATCCAACCCATAACCAGGACATCAACTTATTGGTTGACGCAGCCACTCTTTCCTCACCTTTTAAAATTGTTGCCATTTCCCCGGCCCTGGCGATTTGATAGATCACTATGAAGACCAGAACAACTAAAGCTGTAATTATTAACGCTGACATTGTAAATTGTTGTTTATATTATTCAATAAGCCAAAAGGCAATGAAATTCTCTGATTTATTCTCTTATAATATTATTAGCTGATATGCACCAGTGTCTCTTTCAGTAAAGGATGATTCTCCGTAACCAGGCTGGCCTTGGACAAGGTATTGGAAACAGCAAGGATCAATATACCCGCAAAGAGGAACGGCACGCCCAGTTCAAACCAGTTCAGGAACCAGTTCTCCTGCATAGGAGAAGGATTGATCATCATATAGAAGTCTATCCAGTGACCGAAAATGATCATAAAGGCGATGAATACCAGCGTAAAATAGTTACGCTTGCTGGGACGGGACATCAGTATGAATATAGGCAATACCAGGTTGATAATAATATTGGCATAGAAGAAGAAGCTGTAAGGCCCCTGCATTCTTATTTTGAAGTAGGTCGTTTCCTCAGGGATGTTACCGTACCAGATCAGCATAAACTGGGAGAACCACAGGTAAGTCCAGAATATACTGAAGGCGAACATGAATTTACCCAGATCGTGGATGTGCTCCTTGGTAACCAGCTTCAGCGCATTTTTACCTTTCAGGTAGACCACCCACAATAATATCAGGGAAATACCGCTTACGAACGCAGAAGCGAATACATACCAGGAGAATAAGGTAGAGAACCAGTGGGCATCAATGCTCATGATCCAGAACCAGGGAATGGTGCTCATCATGGTCAATGCGTATACAAAAAGGAAAGCACCGCTCAAAGCTATCACGCCCCAGTATATCTTAGTGCTGTTCTTGGGAGCAGTTTCCTGGGCTATGGATCTCTGACGGAATTTGATACCGAACCAGCTCCATAATACCACGGCTACCACGGAAAAGCCTACGAACATTCCAGGGTTCAGGAAGGCGGATTTGCCCTGCAGGATCTTATCATCACCGGGATGTGTCCAGTGATAGATAGGATTATGACCGTTATGATCGGCAGCACCGAAAACGATAGCGAACAGAACGGCCAGCGCAATAACACCGAATATCCATACATTCGCCCCGATGGCTTCCGGGATCCTTTTATATGCCAGGATCCAGCCGCCCTGGGCCAGGGATGCAGCCGCCTGGATAAAGATAGATGCTACACAGATGAACAGGAAAAATACACTGTTGTGCAACAAAGAAACCCAAAAACGACTGTGATCGATTTCGTTAGCACTACCCAATAAAGTGATACCGCCCGCAATAAGGGTCAGCAATCCTATAATCAATAATGCGAAACCGGTAGTCTTCAATTTCGCCGGTACTGTAAAACGTTCCGTCATCATAACTTAATAACCGTTCAAACGGTAAACTTAATTTAGTTAAAAATTCAAAATTATCAAAGAATAAAATTAGTGTGCCGTACCGGGTGCCTTTGCCGTATCGGCGGTTGCAGGTGCAGGCGCTACCGCTGTACTGCCGTTGCCTGCCTCAGCCAGCATGGTAAAAGGCGCACCACCATTCT
Source organism: Edaphocola sp. (assembly GCA_037190225.1). Classification (GTDB taxonomy): domain Bacteria; phylum Bacteroidota; class Bacteroidia; order Chitinophagales; family Chitinophagaceae; genus MKSF01. The sequence goes on from JBBCJL010000005.1 coordinate 22,058, forward strand.
CACTTTGTACTTTCTTAATATAGGCTATCACTTTCCATCTTTCATGCTCTTTCAGCTGGCTGGCATAGGAACCCATAACGTTCTTACCGTACATGATAGCATAATATATTTTACCTTCCGGCATATTGATGTAATTCTCACCTTTCAGGTTGGCCGGCATCGCGGCGAATTTACCGCTTGCGAATAAAGGCCCCTGCCCGTCCAGCTTCTGGCCGTGGCAGATACCGCAATGAATATCATAATGCAGCTTACCCTGAGCCAGCTCCTGCTCCGTGAACTTATAAGGAGATTTCAATGCATAATACTGGGTAGTATCATCCTTGGTAAGATGCGTAGGCAAGGCATGACCACGGGCTATCGTTCCCTGTACAGGCTTTAAACTTGTAGGCTCCCCTTCTACCGGCCCTTTTGTATAAGCGTCATAAGCCTGGGAATACACCATATCAGGAACATAGGTCTTACCGGGATTCCTGCGTACACCACCACTGTTACAAGCTACAGCAAACATTGTTCCGGCTGCAAGTATTGAAATAATAATGTTCTTATTCATTGTATAATTATATCTGAAATCCAGTTTTACCTGAAAACATTTTATGCAAAATTTTTAGTATAATCTTCGTCCTTGTCCCAGCGGCCGAACCACCAGCCGTCTTCCGCCACCTGTACATTGGTCTCCAGGGGATGGGTTCCGGCCAAGAATTCCATGATCTCGTTCTGCTGCTCATCTTCAGGAATTTCCACTACCAGCACAAAATAATCATCTGTCTGCCTGGGATGGAAAACGTGCTTTTTAACACCCGGCATGATCTGGTTCAGGTAGCAATAGGTCAGCACCATACCCACAGCGGCAAATAATACCGTCAACTCGAAGGTGATGGGAATGAATGCAGGCAGCGCAAAGAACGGCTTACCGCCATAATTGATAGGCCAGTCGGACGTGAAGATCCAGCTCATAAAGCCCAGGGCAGTCGCTGTACCGGTAAGACCGAAACAGAAGCCGGCAATGTGCAGGTCCGTATCCTTATGTCCCATAGCTACATCCAGACCGTGCACCGGGAACGGCGTGTACACATCGTGCAATTTATAACCACTGTTTCTTACTTTATCTACAGCCGCAAATAATGGTGCTTCATCATCAAAACATGCAACTGCGAATTTTTTTATAGCCATTTTATTTTAAATTCTATTAGTTAATGTAACAATTTTAAGATTTACACCTTAATTAATGCGCGTGATTCGCTTCTTCCAGGAACTCTTCCGTTGACATCGCATCCAGGCGCTGCATATCACGTTTGTAATTATCACCGGATACCTTCAGCGTGAACTTGATCTCCGCGATAGCGATCACAGGGAAGTATTTGGAGAACAGGAAGAAACATGTAAAGAACAATCCGAAGGTGCCCAGGTAAAATCCAAGCTCGGGCCAGGTCGGAGAATAATAGGTCCAGCTGGAAGGCAGGAAGTCATTCGCCAGGGTCGTTACAATGATCACGAAACGCTCAAACCACATACCTATATTTACCACGATGGACAGGATAAATGTAAAGACGATATTCCTGCGTAATTTTTTGAACCAGAAGAACTGGGGAGATACCACGTTACAGGTCATCATCGCCCAATATGCCCACCAGTAAGGTCCGAATACACGGTACTTGAACGCTTCCTGCTCAAAATGCACCTGGGAATACCAGGCCATAAACAGCTCTGTCAGGTAAGCCACACCCACGATAGATCCTGTCAGCACAATTACCTTATTCATCGCTTCAATGTGACCTAAAGTGATATAGTCTTCCATTTTATAGATCTTACGCACCAGGATCAGCAGGGTCTGCACCATGGCAAAGCCGGAGAATACCGCACCCGCAACGAAGTAGGGAGGGAAGATGGTGGCGTGCCATCCAGGAATAACGGAAGTGGCGAAGTCAAAAGATACGATAGTGTGTACGGATAATACCAGCGGTGTAGACAGACCGGCCAGCACGAGACATAAGGCCTCGAAACGCTGCCAGTTCTTGGCGGTACCTGTCCACCCGAAGGACGCCAGACCATATAAGCGCTTGCGTAATTTTGTTTTGGCCCTGTCACGGATGGTGGCGAAGTCAGGCACCAGGCCCGAATACCAGAACAGCAGGGATACCGTAAAGTAAGTAGAGATCGCAAATACGTCCCATAATAATGCCGAGTTGAAGTTAGGCCATAAAGGACCACGGGTATTAGGAAGCGGTAATACATAGAAGGCATTCCATACACGACCCATGTGGAAGATAGGGAACTGACCCGCGCACATTACGGCGAAGATGGTCATCGCTTCAGCTGCACGGTTTACACCGGTCCTCCATCCCTGACGGAATAATAATAAGATCGCCGAGATCAGCGTACCGGCGTGACCGATACCTACCCACCATACGAAGTTGGTGATATCCCATCCCCAGCCTACAGTACGGTTGATACCCCAGGTACCTAAACCCCAGTAAACTTCCCAGAACACCGAGAAGACTCCGAAACCCAAAAAAAGCAGTGAGAGGACAAAGCCAACATACCATAATTTAGAAGGTTTCTGTTCTATAGGTCTACAAATATCCTCAGTTACCTGAGCATAAGTCTTATCGCCTGTAATTAATGGCTCCCGAACAAAGGATTCGTATTTTAAGTGCATAACTCTGTTAATTCTACCCTATAAAGGGCCTGTTTATTATTCCTAAATAAAGTTATTTAATATATACCTGAATTTTTCGTGCCCTGCCTTAAAGATTTTTCACCTGGAAGACATCCTGCTCCTTATCCTTAGCTACAATGGCATCCGTATTCCTGATCTTGGACAAATAGCTGATATTTGGTAATACGTGCAGGTATTCAAGTACATAGAATACACGCTCACTGTTTTCCTCGTAACGCTCTTTGTATATTTTACTTTCCGTATCGTTCACATTACCGAAAGTGATACAGTCACCGGCACACGCTTTCTGGCAGGCTACCTGCACATCTGCATCCTTCAGCGGTCGGCCTTCCATTTTGGCAGCCAGCTTACCGGCCTGTAACCTTTGCACGCAGAAAGAACATTTCTCCATCACACCACGGCTACGTACCGTAACATCCGGGTTCAGCACCATACGGGTAATATCATCATTGATATCATCCCTGCGGCCGTCCTGGTACAGGTTGTCAGCAAAGCTGTCCGCGCCGTTCCAGTCAAACCAGTTAAAGTGACGCACTTTATAAGGACAGTTGTTTGCACAATATTTGGTACCGATACAACGGTTATAGGCCATCTGGTTCAGACCCTCATCAGAGTGGTTGGTAGCAGATACCGGACAAACGTTCTCACATGGAGCGTTATCACAGTGCTGACACAGCATAGGCTGGTAAATGGTCTGTATCGTATCCGGATCGTCAGGATTACCGGAGAAGTAACGGTCAATACGGATCCAGCTCATTTCCTGCGCCACCAGCACCCTGTCCTTACCCACCACGGAAATATTATTTTCCGCCTGGCAGGCGATCACACAGGCACCGCAGCCCGTACAGGCGTTCAGGTCGATGCTCATACCCCATTTGATACCGTGCTTCTCGTGCACAGGGTATAAGGTACCGTTCTTTTCAAAATCCTTGTCATGCTTCAGGGCCTGCTCACCGGCAGAGGCCTTATCCTCACCGTGCTCTTCGTGATGCCCTTCCCAATGTAAGGTAGTATAGTGACCTAATTCCTTCTTACGCTTGTTCAGCAGGAAGTTCGGATCTTTCTTAAATTCTTCTAAAGTGAATTCCTGTATGATCTCCCGGCCTTCATAGCTGTGGTGGGTCTGCGTAATAGCCACGGGATAGAACGCCGAGGTCAGCTCTACCGTGCCCACGTTGTAGTTTATAAAGGTAGTACCGGTGTACCGGCCGAAATGATAGACATTCTTACCCAGATCGGCAGCTGCCTTACCTACGTTCTTGCTGCGGCCGTAACCCACGGCAATAGCGATCACGTCATTGTGCATACCGGGAAGCACCACAACAGGCAGCTCTACTTCTTTGTTATTGACAGTAACTTTTAATACGCGTTTTTTATGATCTACCTGGTTGTGCAGGGTCAGTTCTGACTCAAATTTCTCCTTGGCGGTCTTATAGGACATACAGATGTAGTTGTCCCAGGTAGCGCGCGTTACAGGATCCGGCATCTCCAGCAGCCATGGATTATTGGAGTGGCTGCCCCCGTAACCGATCGCTACGGATTCATAGATCAGCACTTCGTACTGGCCGTCCGTATTTCCTTTATAAGCGTTTACAGCAGCAATCGCGCCATCAACGGCAGCTCCGCTGAAGGAACCTGAAGCAACAGGCGCTTCCGTTACAATAACACCGTCCTGTAAGGCCTTATCAAATGCAGACTGGCCTAATTTGCCAGCCCAGTAAGCATTAAAGATCGTATGATAAGTATCCGTGATGCCTGCCCAGGTCAGTAAGGAATCCTGGAAGGCCCTTGTCTTGAATAATGGAGCGATGGTAGGCTGGATGAAAGAATAGTGACCGGATTTCGGTTCTGCATCTCCCCAGCTTTCCAGCCAGTGGTGGTCGGGAACCACATATTGACATTTTTCTGCCGTCTCATCCAGTCTTTCAGCAAAGGACACGGACAGGCCAACCTTGGCCAGACCGCTGTTGAATTTCTCAGCGTCCAGATAATCGTAGGAAGGATTGACACCGTGAATGAATACCGCACCCACCTGGCCGGCGTTCATAGCATCAACGAAAGCAACGAATTCCTTATCGTTGCCCTGCTTGTAGTTGGAGGTCGCTCCCCAGCTGATGGTATTGCCATAGGCGCCGATAGCATTATTGATGGCATTGACAATGATCTGTACATTGACGTCATTGCTGCCGCACACTACCAGGCCGTTATTCTTTAATTCTTTTGCCGCGCTGCTGATCAGCCTGTTCAGCTTATCAGAACCGGTTTGGGGAGCAGCCCCGGAAACAACAGCCTGATAAAGGGCTGCCGCCACCTTGCCGTATTCTGACGGCTTGCAGGTAGCGCGCTCATCGGCGTTGGAGCCTGTCATGCTCATCATGGCCTCTACCTGGTAATGCTTGGACATAGCAGGATTTTTGGCCGATATCTTTCTGTTCAGGTTATAACCGTGATTGAATTCGTTGGGAGCCAGCCACGTACCCAGGAAATCCGCGCCCAGGGAGAAAATGGTCTTGGCTTTCTCAAAATGGTAGGAAGGTATGGCGTTCCTTCCGAAAGTAGCATCATTGGCTAATGCCAGCCCATTATAGGAAACCGGGTCATACTGGATATGCCTGGCGTTGGGATATCTGGATTTGAATTGCTCGATCACTACTTTGGTAGTGGGGCTCAGTATTGTGCCCGTAAGCAGGTAAACAGCACCGCCGGCGCCAGACAGCGCCTGCTTTATGGGAGTATCGACAGCTTCAAAGGTATCTACCGGATTACCCTTTACCAGGGGCTGGCGCAACCTTGCCTTGTCATACAAACTCAAAGTAGATGCGATCACCCTTGCAGAAACCACCCCGTTGGTAATAGAAGACAATTCATTGCCTTCTACCATGATAGGACGGCCTTCTCTTGTCTTAACCACTACAGCAGCATAATCACCATTGTCAACAAAAGAAGAAGCGTAAAAGTTAGCTACACCCGGAGTAATATCTTCTGGTTTAATAGCATAAGGAATCGCTTTTCTTACAGGCATTTCACAGCTTGCGGCTACCGTAGCAGCCAAAGTGCTGAAACCGAGAAATTTCAGGAAATCGCGGCGCGGCGTTTCCGCCCCCAGGAGCTTATCGCTTACGTCACCCAGCACGGGCAACTCCTGCTGAAACTCATTCTCAACGATTTGCTGATGTTCTGGAGTATTTTCCAGTTCTTCTAAACCCTTCCAGTATTTTTTCTGAGCCATAATTTCTATTGTGATAATGTGAGTATTACGCAACTCACTTTATTTTTTTATAATCAGAGTACCGTATTACCGGCACGGGAGTATTTAATAGTTTTTATATCAATTGCTTTTCAGCTGTTGTATTAGTAGTGACATTTCTGACAGTCCAGGCCACCCAGCTCTGCTGCGGTAACGCCGGTACGGTGACCGTCCCTGATCTCCTGCTGGTATTTTTCAAAGATCTGGTAATAGCCGTTCTCTGTAAATTTCACCTCTGTGGTCCTGTGACAGTTGATACACCATCCCATAGACAGCGGAGCGAACTGGTACACTTCATCCATATCCTGAACAGGACCGTGACAGGACTGGCATTGTACCTGACCTACTGCAACGTGCTGGGAGTGGTTGAAATATACGTGATCCGGCAGGTTGTGAATTTTAACCCATTCTATAGGCTTGGCATCGATCTCACCGTTCTCCTTATATTTATAGGCTTTCTTTACAGGATCCCATCCGGCATATTCATACAGCCTATGGATCTCTGCGGTACCGTCTATTTTTTTACCTTCATAAGTATATAGCTGATCGCCGGTATATTCGCTGATCTGCATGTGACAGTTCATACATACATTCGTGGAAGGTATCATTGCCTGGCGGCTTTCATCCGCAGCGGAGTGGCAATACTGGCAGTTGATCTGGTTAACGCCCGCGTGCACCTTGTGGGAATAGAAGATAGGCTGCTCCGGCATGTAATTCTGCTGACGACCCATTTCCATAGCACCGTTAGCTACCCAGTAGCCGGCAAAAGCCAGCAGCACTACGCTGATCACCGCGATATTCACCCTGTTCCTGTACCATGGAACATCCTTACGGTTAGCGATACCTCTTTGCTCATTCGTTACTTTACCTAAGGTCTTATTGACACGGGATAATATAAACACCAATAATGCCAGTACGGCAGTAGCAATAGCATAGATCCATGTATTATCTTTCTGGTTCGCGGCAGTTACCTCTCCGCCATTTCCGCCGGTCTTAGCATTAGGATCCACCCAGGCTTCAACATAGGCAAAGATATTATCAATCTCCTCGTGGGTCAGATCAGCAAAAGGTGTCATCACACTTTTATTATACTCCAGGAAGATATCATTCGCGTACTTATCGCCACTCTTGATCAGGGCGGAAGAGTTGTGCACCCAGGCATACAACCATTCTTTGGATGGAACGCGATCTACCGCACCTTTCAGAGCAGGACCTGTAGATTTCTTGGCAGGATGGTGACAGCTTGCACACTTATTCTGAAATAATGTTTTCCCAGCTGCCGCATCCTGGGCAGATGCGTAATTTCCGAAGGAAAGTAAAGTGAAGATTGCTGCAAGGAAGAGGATTCCTGTACGCTTAACCAATGATTGAGACCTTAATTGTACAAACACGAGTGAATTATTTTTGGTTATACTCTTAATGATTCCTAAAAAGGATAATATTGTGGGCAAAAGTACAACAGGTTTTTTAAAGTTTTGTCATTATTACAAAAAATTTTTTTTCAATACTGGTGCGCATTTCAGGGCATTTTGTAAGTAGTCAGATTTATTTTTGTCATATGTTTGTCACAAAGTTTTACAAAAAGGTTATTTAAAATTTATTTAAAAATTCTGCCCTGTTTTTTGTCTAATGACCGGGCTATCAGAGCCTCATCTTCCCCTTCCTGAATTAACATGAGTTAAAGAAATCCGGCCTCCGGCATTTACACCGCCTTAACTTCTCAATTCTTAAATATTTCCAAAAAAAATTGTAGAACAATTATTAATTATATTATTATCTTTGCCCACTATTTTCGTAATTAAGATTTTTAAGACACAACAAATTACCCGTTTATGCAATTAAAAGGTTTAGTGAAGTTTTTCACAATTGCACTTATTCTGTATTCTTTATGGAGATTGTCGTTCACGTTTATGGCGATCAGTGCAGACAAAAAGATCAATGCAGTTGTTGACCGTCAGGTTGCAGCCGCATCTGCCAACCTCAATGACATTCAGAAAGATTCCCTGTTTGATGCTGTGTACAGTAACATAACGGACAGTATGCAAAACCAGGAAGTTTTCAACCTGTTGGGTCTGAAATTCAAGTACGCCGATGTAAAGGCCAAGGAGCTCCAGCTGGGTCTTGACCTGCAGGGCGGTATGAGCGTCACGCTGGAAGTAGGTGTGGACTCCCTGATCCGCTCTATGAGCAACAACCCTAAGGATGGCGCACTGATGGCAGCGCTGGCAGCAGCCAATGACCAGAGGAACGCGAGCAGCGAAGATTATGTGACCCTCTTCGGCAAAGCTTATGAGAAGCTCAATCCCGGCGGAAATCTTGCTGCCCTATTCACTAAACCGTCACAAAAGCAGCTGACACTGAACAGCAACAACGCGGAAGTGCTGAGCGTCATACGTACTGAAGCACAGGACGCTATCAACAGAACACATAAGATCCTCTCTACCCGTATTGATAAATTCGGTGTCGCCTCCCCGGCCATTAACCTGGACGAAGCCAAAGGTGTTATCACCGTAGAGCTGGCAGGCGTCAAAAACCCTGAAAGCGTAAGGAAATATCTCCAGTCCACCGCCAGGCTGCAATTCTGGGAAGTATATACCATCACCGAGATCATACAGGGCCTCGCAAAGGCCAATGAGGCATCCACCACCTATTTCAAAAGCCTGAAAGGAGAAGATACCACTGCTGTCGCACAAAAGGCCGCAGATACCGCTAAAGTTGCCGCTGCGGAACGTAAGGATACCGCCGGCGCAGAAAATACACTTGAGAATACACTGGAGGGAAGCCTGAGCCAGCTGGAGAATACCACTCCGGATGCCGGATCCCTGGAAGATAAAAAGCAGGACGAAAGTCTTTTCACTTACCTGATGCCGGCGGTAGATCAGAACGGTCAGCCTATGCAGGGCACCCCCATCATAGGTATTCTGGAAAAGCGCTATGCAAAAAAAGTGCTGGAGCTCCTGAATAATGTTCCGGCCATCAAACGTAATTTCCGTAATGATGTCAGGTTCCTGATCGGTGAAAATCCCAACAGGGCCAAGAACGCACCGGTAGAGTATGTAGGCCTGTATGCCATCAAGACCGGCAATAAGGATGCCGCCAAGCTGGAAGGCGATCACGTGAGCGATGCCAGGTTCGATTTTGAGCAGCAAAGCGGTACGCCTATGATCTCCCTGGAAATGGACGAGGAAGGCGCCGACAAGTGGGCAAAGCTGACCCGTGAGAATATCGGAAGACCTATCGCTATCGTACTGGACGATTATGTACATACCGCTCCTACCGTTAATACCGTGATAGCGGACGGAAGATCCCAGATCACCGGCTCCTTCACTCCCAAGGAAGGTACCGACCTGGCCAATATCCTGAAAACCGGTAAGCTCCCTGCGCCTGCCAAAATAGTGCAGGAACAGCTGGTAGGACCTACATTGGGACAGGAATCCATAGACGGCTCTGTCAAAGCCTTCAGCATCTCTTTCCTGGTCATCTTCCTGCTGATGCTGGTATATTATAATACTGCCGGCATCATTGCCAATATCGCGCTGACACTGAACGTACTGTTCACTTTCGCCATCTTCGCGGAGCTCGGCGGTACGCTGACCATGGCCGGTATAGCGGGTATCATCCTCGGTATCGGTATGGCCGTGGATGCCAACGTGATCATTTTTGAGCGTATCAAGGAAGAGCTCGCGCTGGGCAAGACCCATGCCGAATCGGTAAAGCTGGGCTACCAGCACTCTTACTCGCCTGTAATTGACGGTCACGTAACGTCCCTGATCACTGCCTTTATCCTGTTGTACTTCGGTCTGGGCCCGATCAAGGGCTTTGCTACCACGCAGATCATCGCGCTGACCCTGTCCCTGTTCACAGGTATCATCGTTTCCAGGCTGATCACGGACATCTACCTGAATAAGGGACGCCATTTCAAATATTTCACCAAGTTCTCACAGGGCATATTCCAGAAAGCCAACTTCCAGTTCATCAAAGCGCGGAAGATCGGCTATATCATCTCAGCTATCCTGATACTCGCGGGTATCGCGGCATTCTTCAACGGCTTCCACTACGGCGTGGAATTCTCCGGGGGACGTATGTACACCGTACAGCTGGACAGCAAGCATGCCACACAGGATATCAGGCACGACCTGCAGCCCTACTTCGGCAACCACCCGGTTGTTAAAACCTTGGGTTCCAACAACCAGTACAGCATCACGACCGATTACCTGATCGCGGAGCCGGACCTGAAAGTGGGAGAAGAAGTAATGACCAAGCTGTATACCGGCCTGAAGGAAAAAGGCTATATCCCTCAAAATACGGATCTCACTACCTTTAAGACACAGACCATCCATGGGATACAGTCCGTTTCGCCGCTGATCTCCAAAGACCTGGTGAAAGGCGCCAAGCTTGCCACTATCGTATCGGTGCTGGCTATCTGTATCTATATCTTCATCCGTTTCCGCAAGTTCCAGTACTCTGTAGGAACAGTGATCTCGCTCGCGCATGATGCCCTGGTGACCGTAGCGATCTTCTCTTTCTTCAAGGATATCGTACCGTTCTCCCTGGAGATCGACCAGCACTTTATCGCGGCATTGCTGACCATCATTGGTTTCTCTATGAACGATACGGTGATCGTATATGACAGGACCAGGGAATTTTTCAGGAAAGAGCCTAAGGGCAACAAGGCAGAGATCGTTAACCGGGCTATCAACAGCACGCTTACACGTACTATCATGACATCGCTGACCTTATTCCTGGTAGCAGTGATCCTGTTCATTTTCGGAGGAGAGGTGATCCGCGGTTTTGCATTTGCAATGTCTATAGGCGTACTGGTAGCTACCTATTCCTCTATTTTCATTGCCGCACCATTACTGATAGACCTGGATAAGCGCAATACGCTGAGCGTGGAAGAAGATAAGGACGCGCGTATCAAAAAAGTAAAAGAACAGGCATAAGCCTAATTACAGCATATTCGTAACAGGGAAGACGTGATGTCTTCCCTGTTTTTTTTATATTTTTCAAGCTCCCGGTAACAATTTTTTTAAAAATTAAGTATGTTTGAGCAATAAATATAAACCACATACAATTAGATCCTAATGAGTTTATTCAGAAAGAAACCCCTGGCTGTACTGTTAAAAGAAGTCTCCTCATCTGAAAACGGGTTTAAACGGACCCTTTCAGCCGGTGCCCTGGTATCCCTGGGTATAGGTGCTATTATCGGTGCGGGCCTGTTTGTAAGAACTGCCGCAGCAGCAGCACAGAATGCCGGTCCTTCCGTAACCATAGGCTTTATAGTAGCGGCCCTGGGCTGCGCGCTGGCAGGCCTCTGCTATGCGGAGCTTTCCTCCTCTATTCCCGTTTCCGGGAGCGCTTACACCTTTACCTATGCTACAATGGGCGAAATGCTGGCCTGGGTGATCGGCTGGGACCTTATCCTGGAGTATGCCGTGGGCGCCGCCACTGTAGGCATAGCGTGGAGCGAGTATCTCAATAACCTGCTGGTAGAGGTGCTGCACCTCTCTCCCGTCCCCTATGAATGGTGCCATTCGCCCTTCCAGGTCTCCAAGGAGGGTGTAAGAGGCATCATCAACCTCCCAGCGCTGTTCATCGTTACCATGATCAGCCTGCTGCTGATGCGGGGCATCAAAGAGTCCGCCTTCTTCAACAATATCATCGTCATTATCAAAGTAAGCATCGTACTGCTGGTCATATTCCTGGGATGGAGCTTCATATCCGAAGCTAACCATACGCCTTATATACCGGAAGCCACGACCTATATCGACCACCAGGGCGTCACCTATAATTTCGGGGGTATACTCGGTATCCTAGGAGCCGCAGGAACCGTATTCTTTGCCTTTATAGGCTTTGATGCCGTGAGCACGGCCGCGCAGGAAACCAAAAACCCTGCCAAAGCTATGCCCATAGGTATCATCGGTTCCCTTTTGATATGCACTTTGCTGTATGTGCTGTTCTCCCACGTCTTGACAGGACTGGTGCCTGTAGAGTTCTTCAGGGACCCCGACAAGGGCGGTGAAGCGTCAGTAGTAGCGGCCATCCAGGAAGCCATGCCTACCTATGGCTGGCTGAGCAAGTCCATTACCGTAGCTATCCTGGCAGGGTTTTCATCAGTGATCCTGGTGCTCCTGATGGGACAAAGCCGCGTGTTCTACTCTATGAGCAAGGACGGCTTACTGCCGAAAGCATTTTCCGACCTGCATCCTAAATTCCAGACACCTGTAAAAGGCAATGCCATTATCCTTGTTCTCGTTGCCCTGTTCGCAGCCTTTGTACCGGGAGATGTGGTAGGACATATGACCAGCATAGGCACCCTGTTCGCATTCATGCTGGTATGCGGAGCCGTGATCATCCTGAGAAAAAGGGAGCCGAACCTGGAACGTAAATTCAAGACACCGCTGGTGCCGTTCATACCTATAATGGGCATTCTTACCTGCGGCGCTATGATCTTCGGGCTGGGTAAGGAAAACTGGATCCGCCTGTTCATCTGGCTGATACTTGGCTTTATAGTTTATTTCGGCTATAGCATCAGGCATAGCAAGCTTAACAAGAAGCGGGATGTATAATCTGGCATTATAAGGTTAATAACCATAAGCAGCAAGGGCTGTCCGGTAAAACGGACAGCTCTTGTGTTTATAGAAGATCGCGAAGCCTGCCGGGTGTTCAGCACAAAGATAGAACCTTGGCCTGCAAGCAAGCCTTAACCTTAAAAAATGACCGGGAACAATGTCATTGAGTTATGCAGGAACACCAGCAGCACAGGCAATCGTTCCATCAATTGCTGGTGAAAGATCCATAAGCGAAAGGTCCATCCATGCGGGGATTATCGACAGCCAGCAATAACAGGGAAAACCGCTTATCTTCCCGCGATTAGCATAGTTTGAGATACAACATCCGGAACAACGCATCCAAAAACGGAAGAGGCTGCCCGTTTGTCGGGCAGCCTCTTCCGTCTTCTATGTCCTCTCTATTTTACTTCCAACACGCTGCCGGCGCTGTGTGCCGCAAATTCCGGCGCATACATACACTGTACGGATGCGATGCCGCTGCTGTAAGTGCCTTTGGCATTCGCATATACCTCATATTCCAGCACATAGGTACCTTTGGGTAAGAAATCCACAAAGAAATTGGTGCTGATATCCCTGGTAGACTGGTAATAGCCCAGCCTGTCCTTATACAGATACCTGCTCAATACATCCTTGGGCTCGAAACAGGCGGCCCTGGTATCTTTGATATGCACATATTCCAGGTCCCTGTCGGATGTCACCGTCAGCCTTACCACTATCTTATCCCCGGTGGTCACGGGTGCCTGTCCGGAGATGGCCTTTAAGCGGACGCCGGTTGGTGTATGCTCCGCCTTAAATATCTCCTTGCTTACTTTCAGGGACCTGATATCTGCAGCCGTTATTTTATCGTATTGCTCGAAATACTGCCAATAGACAGCTCCCCAGGATGGTAATCCCGCTTTCATATCACTTACAGTGACAGTGATATTACCCATCTGAGGCTGCACCTGCTTTCCTTCAATAGCTGACTGGAAATAGCCTGTGCCTGCCTGCTGCTTTACAGACTGAGACGAAACAGCAATATCGCCCAGCTGTATCTGCACTTTAGGCTGCTGCTCTGTAATATTCATATTATCAGCAAACAAGGCATAGGAAGCGTCCACGGTAGCCCGGGTGCTGTGCCACCTGTTGGTCTGCTTATTCTTGAGCAGCCAGGTCTGCATCTGAGCGATCTCATTCCCCTTGGACCCTATCTTTTTAAAAGCCTGGATCAAAGCAGCCTGGGTCTCCACCGGCGCTTCATACCAGCGGTTATATCCCTGGTTCTGCTTCCAGTACATACCCGTTTCCTCCTGAACGATGGCGCGCTGGCGCAGGCTTTCAATAATAAGTCCTGCCGTAGCATGCTCATTACGCTGCTGCATGATCTCCGCGGCATAGGCCTGCAGCAGCAGCGACTGGTCTTTCCAGTATTGCTGTACCTGCCTGATGTAGTAATCATATTCTTTGCGGTATGGCGCCGGGATGTCCTTTTTGCTGAGCGCAAAGGCATATAAGTACTGGATGACGGCCGGGCTTAAGTTATTCTGATCCAGCTTTATCTTTTTCCTTACCAGGTTCTGGTAATCCTCTACCATCCGCTGCTCTAAGAAAGGCATAGCCCTGTCTGCGATAGCCCTGGCCTTACTGTCCTTTGCAGGAGTAATGTTCTTATCCTGCATCTTAAGCAATCCCAATGCTATGGTCTGGGTAATATACCGGTCTGCCTGCATACCTTCAAACCAGGAGAATGCTCCGTTGCTCATCTGCTTTTTCTCCAGCTGGGCCAGGGACTTGTCCAATTCCCTGCTCAGGCGCCGGGCTTCAAATAAAGCCGCTATCCTTTGCTTTTGTTCCGCTTCATTTCCCGCTTCCAGCACCCATGGCGTCTCTTCCAGCAAGGCGGTCTTTAATTGTTCATTCTTTTGCAGATTCGACATGAGCGCATCTTCGCTGTTGATGCTCCACTCCCTGAATACCTGCTCTATTTTCGGCGACCGCTGTACGATATCAGCGGCGATGGCATTGGCATAAAATTTACTGAATACCTGTTCCGCGCAGTCATAAGGGTAAGCAGCCAGGTAAGGCAGGGCCTGTATGACATACCACGTGGGGTTGGCAGTATATTCTACGGTGATGCCTTTGTTCAATAAGGTGCTGCTGTTCGCAGAAAGCAGCTTTTCCAGCCTGAATTGCCTGGTGCCGCTGCCGCTCATCGGGAGCGGTAAGGTTTCCGTAACCAGCATGCGGTTAGTGATGACGGGAATATAATGCTCCTCACCATCGGTATGGTTGCCGGCCTTTGCAAATACTCTCAATATGACAGGCTGATACACCGACTCCGGTATATGGATATTCCAGGACACCTCCCTGCTCTGGCCCGCAGGCAGCTGCAGCTGCTGCTTATGCTGCTCCAGACGGAACGGCAAAGCAAGCGATTGCAAGGTACGGGCATCCAGTATCTCCACCCAGGCTTCTGCAGAAAGGGCCGTCGCGGTAAGGTTCACCACTTTGGAGCTCAATACGATGTTATCCGTCTGGCGGAAAACGCGGGGAATATTGGGCTGCACCATCAGGTCCTTTTGCGTCTGTACTTCTCCCTCCAGGTAACCGGTCTTCCAGTCCGTAGTATGGGTAAAGGTCCTCCATTTCCAGGTGGTCAACGCTTCCGGCATTGTAAATTCAAAGCTGACCTCTCCTTTATCATTCGTACGCAGCTGCGGATAGAAAAAGGCTGTCTCGTTCAGGTTGGTACGCGGCGCAAAGCCTGCGCTGCTCCCGGCTTTACCCGCAGTATCAGCAGGAGCTGCGCTATCTCCCACTGCTACGCCGGACGCTATACTTTCTTCCTTAGCTGAAGGCGCCGGCGCAGCATCAAAAGCGTTGACATCCCCCCTTGCCGCTCTGCCTACCCATTTTGTCCCTCCGGTGGGGCCGCCTACGAAGCTCAGCCTCGGCAAGCTGTACAGCTTGATATGGGCAGAATCATAGTCAGACAGCCCCTGCAATGTACGGTCAGAGAATTCCCTGTACCAATTCGCAGAACCGGAAACCTGCCCGAAGCTGCCGGATAAGGCCAGGTAGGGCGGGACCGTACTCATAAGATTGCTGTAATTCCAGCCGTTCACGTATAAGGCATCCAGCGAGGCATCGTACATACCGGCCAGCAGCTCCGTACTGTACGCTTCGGATTTATTACCGGATACTGCATAACTCCACTTCTCTTTGCTGCCCGGCAGGAGCTTGCTGCGCTCCGTCAGCAGCTTTACGCTGAGCTCTTTATTATCAAAAGGTATGGTTATATACCGGCTGCTTTCATACAGGCGGTTATTGCTGATGTAGTAGGCTTTATAAAATACACCGCCCCTATGCGCTTCCGTCACGGTGAAGTCTGTCCTGTTCCTTATCTGCTCGTTATTCCGGGAAACCATCAGCAGCCGTTCCTGCGCTCCTTCCGCCTGCTTCATGACCTTTACCTTCACCTGATCTCCCGGGAAGGCCTTTTCACGGTTGGCCACTATCAGTATCTCCTTCTCTACCGGCTTGTTCCAGTCGGTTACCACATGGGTATAATATTTCTGGGTCACTTCCTGGCCTTTTATATCTTTGGTGCTCAGCTCCACCACATACCAGCCGTTCCGGTCAAAGGCCTTCATATCCACCAGGTTCAGCTGCCGGGGTCCTGTGTACGTCTGTGTAAAAGTAGTTTCCAGCTCTTTCCAGCTTTCCTTCTCATTTTCCTTTTTGTATACATCATCGGGGAAGAAAGAGCGGAACGTCGCTTCATCATACAGGTACTGGTCCGGGGTTTGCCACAGCCTGGATATTAAAAGCCGTTTCGGCGCTTCCAGCTTAGCCACCCGGACGGAGTAAGGGTTGTTGACGGTAATATTATTGACATTCGTTACCCGGACAGCAACGTCCCTGAGATTGATCCCGGAGCCGTCCTCAGGAATTGCGGCTGTCAATAAAGCATCCCTGTAAGCAGCGCTTACATTTTGCGAGAACTCGTGGGTTTCCCCGTTGAGGTCCGTTACCTTAATGTTCACGGTATAGGTAAATACGGGCCACAGCTCCGGGTTGGTATTATCCGGGACCGCCTTAAAAGGAATGGTAAACCGGCCTCCGGCATCCGTTACCGTTGTTCCGGCGGCCACGGTCACTGACCTGTTCTCAGGTACCGGCCACCAGTAACAGCGCCAGGGGAACGGGAACCTTACATTACGTTCCACAGCATACTCCACGCTGGCATCATTGATGTTGTTGCCGGCATAGGCCTGCGCAACACCGTGCACCTCTATACCGTCATTGACAAAATAGCTGCCCTTGAGCGTATCAAAGGTCACAAAGAATTTAGGACGTTTATACTCTTCTACCTTTACGGTGACCTGGCCGGTGCCTATTTTGATAATATAATCACCCGTATAGCCGTTCTCCGGCGCTTTAAAAGTACCCTGCACACTTCCGAATTCATTGGTGGTCAGCTCTACCGTCTCAATGGCCTTATCATAATAATTCCTGTGAATGCCGGCCTTTATCTGCTGCTGCGGCACCACGCGGGCATTATTGCCTGTTTTATTAACCATTATACCTTTGAAATAAATGGTTTGTCCCGGCCTGTATATATCGCGGTCTGTAAAAATAAACGTATGAGCGCTGGATTTTTCTTCCGGACGGTTATAATACCCCCAGTAGCTGTTGCCTGTCAGCTTATCATTATCATGAGTGATCGTAAACCGGTTCCAGTTATAATAATCATTCCTGATATCATTCACATGCAGCACGCCGTTCTTATCTGCAGTGTAGATTTTGAGTTGTCTTATGGGATTCGCGGGATGCAGCTTCAGGACAGCATTCGCCAAAGGCCGCCCGGTAGTGCGGTCAAGGATGGTAACCTGGTCATCATTACGTACGTAAGCGATGCCTGACACCTGGAATTCCAGCTTTACCCAGTTATATTCGTCATCGCCCTGCTGCGGCTGATCCGGGATAATGAAGTACTTACCGGTTGGTAAGCCGTCTATTTTCAGCTCCGTACTATGCTGCGTCAGATCGGCAGCAGCCGGCAGATCGGTAGTATAGGTACTGATAACGGGCTGCGCCATGACACGTCGGCGGTAATCACCGAAACGCTCTTTTTCCTTTCTTTCTATAAAAGGCAGCACCAGCAGCCTGCAGGCGCTGACATTCCTGTATTCCAGCAATATTTTAAAGGGACGGCCCGGCGGCACCACTTCTTCACCCTTCAGGCTGAATTGCTGCGCCTTTAATTGCGATAAGGCATTGAACAATTCCTGGCTGGCCGGGGAATTGGGATATTTCCGGATGAGCCTTTCATATGCCTCGACAGCAGCCAGCGGCTCTGTCTCCTTATCCTGCAGCTGCTGCTCTATATTATATTTAAGCGCCAGCGCCGCCACAGGATAAGCGGCGTACCGTACTGCAAATTTTTCCATCACCCTTGATATCAGGGCCTTCTCATCGGGGAACAGGAAATGCTCCTTCAGGTAGAGGATCCTTTCAAAATCCAGCTGCGCCTGACGCGCTTCGTATTTTTTAGATTGGTAATAGGCGGTCAATAACTGGAACGACTCAATAGTATGCTTCTTGATGTCCACAGGAGCAGCAGCCTCTATCTTTTTATTCATAAAGACGGCAGGATCCAGGGTGAACCACGAGGTATCGGCTGTCTTGTATTGCTGAAAGTCCTGTGAGAACAGGTGTATATTCGCCATATTGAACTGCCTGTATTCCTGTAAGAGGAATTCATACAGGTCCATATCAGCAGCTTTACCATTGTCATTCCGGGTCAGCAGCGATTCATACCGGCTAACAGGCAACCGCTCCAGCTCCCCCCTATAGTCCAGCGCCTTCCGGAAGAGCTTATAGATTGTATCCACGAATTGCACCTCTGACCAGGCCGCAGGCTGGATATCTTCATTGGAAGACCCCACATTGGTCCTTGACAGTATCTGCCACCTGTTGTTCTGAAAATAGTCCGCATAGGTTACTGCCTGGATAGCATATATCAGGGCTCTTTCGGAATTATTATCCGCGGCTTCCTCCAGGCTGCTCACCAAAGGAAAAGCATCTGCCGCCTGGTCTGCTTTAGATACTTTTAGCTGCGTCCGGTAAATGACCGCTTTGAGATACTGTTCCCTGTCATTGTCCTTCCTGCTCCGGGTCAGCACCTGCTGTATGACCGCTTCGGCGTCTTTTTCAAGCCCGTAATTCATCAGGCTGTCATACTGCTTCCACAGTGCTTTATAACTTTTGGATTGCTGTGCCATAGATGTGAATGCTACCAGAACCCCTGCCAGAAGCAGCCAGGAGATCCGCCATGTTTTCAAATGCATATTAAAAGTTTTAATAATCAAAAGTAACATATTACAGTGTAGAATGTTCAACATTTTGTATATCCGTTAAAACGCCGGGCAGGCAGCTTTCCATACGTGAAAATGGATATTATCTGTTTGTTTACAAAGCGGCAGGAGGACAACCCGGGGTTGCACGAATAATAAGCAGTGCCGGGACAACTCACGGAAGCAGCAATACGGCCTGCCCGGATCACAAAAGCAGACCCGGATATCTTAATGCAGCCAGGCTTCATTAAGATATCCGGGTCAAAAAATGCGGCTTATCTCTTATGCTCCCTGCTGGGCCCTTCCCTTTTCTTCCTCAGCGCCTCCCGCTCTCTTACGTACAGGAGCCACCGTATTACTGCCAAAACGATAGGTGAAGGCCAGTGTCGCCACCCGTGTCTCCCGCTCTGCTACAAAATATTCGTGGTAACCGGTGTATTCCGAGCTGGCCCTGGGATATCCCGTAAAGAATATATCCTGGATACTCAGCCTTAAAGTTGCTTTTTTATCCCAGAAGTGCTTTTGCAGTCCTAGGTTCAGCATCCAGTTAGCCCGTACATCCATATAGGCGTATAGCTCCCTGGACCTGTAATTCAGTCCCAGCTCCATTGACATATCGTAAGGGAGCATAAAAGTGTTATTGGTATAAACATTGAAAGCAGGACGGCCCTTGCTCAGCGGTGTCTGTGCTATATCGCCGTCATAGTGGGCATAGTATGCCTGGAAATTGGTAACATTGCTCCACCAGGTGGTTATCTTCGGGGAATAGGAGCCATTGATGCCCGCAAAGATCATCTGCTTCATATTTTTATTGGTTTGTACTGTTACGGAGTCTTCCGTCTCGCTTGGCTGTATCACCTCCGCGATAAATCCTTTATTGATGCCATAGACAAAAGAGGTAATGAAGCGCTGCTGATAGGTATGCGACAGTTCCGCAGAATAGAACGAAGCCGGGTTTAAATAGGGATATCCTTCACGGTAGGTCGTTTTGTCTACGAAAAACTTGAACGGGTTCAGTTGCTGATAATTGGGGCGCTCTATCCTGCGGCTGAATGTCAGGCCGATATCGTGCTTACCCGTGACATGGTACTGCGCAGCCAGGCTGGGAAACAGTTGCGTGTAGGAAGTATTGAACTGTTGCTGTGTCGTCAGCTGCTCCCAGTGAGCATTTGTATTTTCAACCCTTACACCCAGCTGTGTGCTCCACTTCTCTATGTTTTGATGCACGTTAATATACCCTGCGTTGATGTTCTCATTATAGATAAAATGATTGCTCCTTTTGGTGTCTAAAACATAGCTCCCGTTTTCCAGCTCATAAAACAGGGGGTTGTTATCTGCCACTGTAAAGCTGGACTTCAGCCCCAGATCCATTTTCCAGGTGCTGCTGAAAGGGTGGTTGTAGTCTGCCTTGACCGATCTGATAGACGTGATGCCGTCCAGGATGCTTTTCAGATAATAATCCGGAAGATATGGACTGCCATCAGGTCCCGTATAGGCTGTCCTGAAGTTTTGCCTGGTCCGGTTACCGAATGCAGCATAGTCCAGGTCCGCGCTTAAGGACCTGCCACTGCTGCTGAACTGGTGCCTGAGATTGACATTGGCACTGTAATTATAATACAGGTTATCATGCGCACCTGCCGTATTGAAATGGTATAATAACGCGTCATCCGGACCCAATGCCCGGGAGCGGTTGTTCACCTCGGGTTCAAACTTATTGGCCCCCAGGCTGAAAGCAGCGCCCAGGATCGTTTTACCGGTCAGGTAATAATCTATACCAATATTGCCGATATGGTTCCTGAAATTGAACAGCGCGTAATTATCCTGGTCGTAGCGGAACAGGTGCGTACCGCCCTGCGCTGTTGTCGTATCCAGGAAACGCCTGTCCAGCATTAAATGATTGAACCAATAGCGCATAGCATAGTTATAATTGGCATACAGGTTGACCTTTTTATTCCTGTAATTCAGGTTCAATCCAGCTCCGTATTTCATATATTTCCCATGGCCGAAGTTGCCGGTAAGTGCGCCGTTCCAGCCCATACGCTTATCCTTTTTCAGCTTTATATTGATAATACCACCGCTGCCCGCAGCGTCAAAGCGCGCGCCGGGATTGGTAATGATCTCAATCTTATCTACCGAACCGGCAGGCATACCTCTCAGCACGGTAGCCAGATCCTGCCCCTGCAGCGGGCTGGGCTTGCCATCTATCCAGACAGCGGCAGCCTGGTTGCCTTTAAGGCTGATACGATCGTTATTATCTACATTGACCCCGGGGGCACGCTGCAGCACTTCCATGACCGAAGCGCCTGCAGAACCGATACTATTGTCTACATTGACCACTATCCTGTCAGCATACACTTCCACAGGCTGTTTGACATCCCTGAAGGTGACGGCCTCCAGCTCGGCCGCGTCTTCCGCTGTCAGCGCTATAGCAGGCAGGGCCTGGCTTTCCTCCACTGTAATACCGTGCTGTACATACCCGGCAAAACCTGTTGCCGTAATTTTTAACGAATAGGTCCCTGCCGGGATATGGTCAAACTCAAAACGGCCGCTGTCGTCCGTAACGCTCATCTTGACCATAACGGTATCTCTTAATAAGATAAGATTGGCACGGGCAACAGGCTTTTGTTGCGGACCGGTTACTGTCCCGGTGAGCTGAGCATCCTGCTGGGCCGGCAATACATGGGGAATAAATAAGATCAGCAGTAAAGAAACAAGCTTGTACATAGGAAACATTTTTATCATACAAACTTATCCTTCAGGCTTAAAAATAAAATAACCCTAACGGGGTGAAATCCTTTATTACAGGCACTTTCAGCATCCCCCACAAGACGGGATTTATATTGCCGTGCTCCGGGATGGCTGTCATTTTAAGGGGCCGGTCCTAAATAATCATGCCTGTCCGGCTATACTTTATATCGACCCTGCTTTCGCTTTTAAGGACGGGAAAATAAAACTTTGGGTACAACTGCCGATCTCTTACGGATCCTTACCGGTTCCAATGATCATTAAGGAGCGTGCAGCCGGAAAAACGAAGCAGGCATCAGCACCGCGGAAATCCGTTATATTTGTACCTGTTTAATGTAAAATCGTTTTGTTTCCATATATGCGGGGGAAGTTCAGCTGTTTATTTACCATCCTGGGCCTATGCCTTGGACAGGTGGCTTATTCACAAAATGCTGCAAATGACCGATGGCAGGGCATAGGCTTTGAGGCGACCGCCAAATTTGCCACTATGATAAAGCACACCGCTAAGTTCACGGGACCGATGCCTGCTTTCTGTTACGGATCGGACCTCAACCTGCTGTTCCAGACCTACGGCAAGAAACCCTGGCACCAGATCCGCAATTACCCCCTGGTAGGTATAGGCCTCAGCTATATGAACTATAATATGCCCGACATCTATGGATTTGCCATAGGCGTGAATCCCAACATCACCGTACCATTGATACGGCGTAACAAATGGGAGTGGACCTTCAGGGCCGGTATGGGCGTTTCCTTTGTCAGCAGATATTATAATGTAACAACAGGCTCCAACAGCCAGAATGTAGCGATCGGCGGCCATTTCAATAATATCAGCCCGTTCGCTATGGACCTGCGCTATAAGGTCAACCAACACTGGCACCTGCAGGCCGGGCTTAATTTCACACACGTTTCCAATGCGTCCTTCCAGCGGCCCAACCTGGGCATCAATACCTACGGATATCATATAGGCGCACGCTATTTCCCTGTTTCTTCCGAACCCGAAAAGCTGTTAACAAGCCCCGCCCCTTCCTTCCGCAATAATTTTATGTTCACTGCCCGGGCAGGCATTGCGTTCAAGGAAAACGGCCCTGCTGACGGTCCTACTTTCCGGACCTATATCGCACAGGCAGGCATCGCCAAGCGGTATGCCGGTAAAAATAAGGTGTTCACGGGTATAGACCTGCATTATCATACGCACCTGGTTTACTTTGCCGCTCATTCGGCAACGCCCATACATCATAAAATGAAAACGGCGGGACAATATGCCTGGTACCTGGGACACGAGTTCGTATTCGGAAGGGTAGGCATCATAGGCCAGCTGGGCTATTATATAAGGCCATATGAGTTCCAGTCAGATAAGCTATACCAGAAGATAGGCGGCTGCTTCTATGCCATCAGGAATGAGAGAGGCTGGGTAAAGGAGCTTTATTTTACCGCGCTCCTGAAAACGCACCTGTCCGTGGCAGAGATCTTTGAGATGGGCGTGGGAGTGAGCATGTAACCATCCTAATGTATGCTGCCGTTCTTTTATTTTTTGTATCTTTAAGGCGCATCAAATACATTCTATATGAAAAAGCTCATCCTGCCCGCGCTCCTGGCTGCTACGGGCTTCACTGCCTGCACAGAAGGATATGAGGCGTCGCACAGGGATATTTTCAAAGACCAGATATGGACCAAAGGAGAGGTTATTGAATTCAATCCTGATATAAAAGAAGCCGGTAAGACCTGCCAGATCAGCGCAGACCTGCAGCATATTTACGGGTATGCCATCAGTGGCCTGGATGTAAAGGTCAGCATTACCGCCCCTTCCGGCGCCGTGGAGCTGGAAAAAGATTATGTAATAGCTTTTAAGGACGCATCGGGCAACAGTCTTTCAGACTGCAGCGGGGACTACTGCGATGTGATCCAGGTGCTGGAACCCGCTTTTCAGTTCAAGGAAACAGGCGTCTACAGCATTAAGGTGGAACAGAACAGTCATGCTGAAAGTGTAGCGGGCTTTTTAAGCCTTAAGCTGATGATAAAATAACAGATATGTACAAAATATTTGAATGGATAACAGAAGCATATGGATGGTTCAGAATTATGCTGAGCCCGCTCCTGATAGCTGCTGTTATTGGATACGCAATCTACCTGTTCAACAGCAATTATTGGGCGCTCAGCTTTATAGGCATCGGTATCGGCCTGGTCACAGGAATAGCCTGGGCTACCAGGATATGGAGCAGCCGGGGAGGTACTATTTACTTCTGTCAAAAATAGCGAATACAGACGATATACCTGACTCCGGACGGGCTATTTAAGCTGCTGCAATGCTTCCTCATCCCAGCCAATGCTCAGGATCTTATCATGCTCTTCTATCACGGGGCGTTTGATCACACTGGTATGTGCTGCCATCAGTGCGATGGCCGAGGCGGCATCAGTCACGCCTTCCTTTACGGTATCGTCCAGTTGACGCCAGGTCGTACCTTTTTTATTCACCAGCGCTTCCCAGCCCACCTGACGGCACCAGCTTTCAAGGCGGTCTTTTGTGATACCCGCTTTCTTGTAATCATGGAAGGTGTAGGCAACGGCATGCTCATCCAGGAAGGTCAATACTTTCTTTACCGTATTGCAATTTTTAATACCATATATTATTTTCATAAGCTATTCTTTTTCAGGTTCGTGATCTGCGGCTTGCTTAAACTTGTCGGCTTTCCGGGATTCGGGCTTAAAGATATAAGGCTTAAAGTCGATCTCATTCTCCCAGCCCGGCCGCAACAGCACCTTGCCGTCATGAGGTATCATGATCTCCGGCTGCCTTCTCTCCAGGAAATTACCGGTAGTCCACTTCCCGTCCCTGTTCCTGTCTTCAAAGATCATCACCGTATAGGCTTCCGGAGCCAGGTAGGATAAGCTGACAGCCGCGGTTATCAGGCCGTAATGAACGGTATCCTTTTCCGTTGTTACCATTGCATAGTAATTCCTGTTCAGCAGGGTATCATTGAAATGGATCCTGAGCTCACTGTAATCCTCTTTGCCCCTGGTACGGAAGATATATTTGCCGGGCGGCACTTCATTGGCTGCGCTGTCTGTCGCCCATCCTTTTACCAGCCTGAGGGTATATACCTTATCCTGCAGCCATTGCGTCCTGATTACAATACTGTCTCCCGACTGCACAATATCCGCAACGGATTCCGCATCTATGCCCTCAGCATCATAGCTGAGAAATATCTTATTCCTGTCGATCCGGATAGAGGTATCCCGGAGTGTTATATAGAGGGGCCTGGTAATATCGTGGGTCCGTTTTTCGGCATTCATTGTATCTACCCTTACCGTGTATGCTGCGGTTCCGCCCTTGGCTGACCGGCCCACCCCGGCTCCCGTTCCGAATTTGGCCGATTTGGAGTCCGGCGCCTGCGGCGTTTCCCTGGCAGTGTCATTCAGGGGCCTGTCTTCTTTAAAGGAATACAGGAAGGTCTCCAGTCCCGCGTCTACTGAAGGACGTACAACGGTCTCTGAAAAAGCCATACGTTCATTGCCCGGGTGATACAGGTAATTATTGTCTTCATCGCCTACCGCTATGAGCCTGAAATTGCCGGGAGGCAGTATCTCGAAATTAAAATATCCCCGGAGATCGGTCCTGGTCACGTATATAGGCTTGCGTCTCAGTATCATACTGTCCGTAAATGTCTCCTCATAGAGCATAACGGTGATGCCGGTATCCGGGAACCCGGTCCGGGCATTCAGCACATATCCCTCATACATCAGGGAATCCAGGTAGGGGCCGGTGGAGAATATATATGCAAAGTCGGCGTAAGGCGTATTTTCCCGGTTGTCCGTAAGCGCATTGCCCAGGCTCAGCTTATAGGTCGTATGCGGCCTCAGGAGCGTATCCGCTATCTTTATTTCCACACGCTTGCCGTAAGATATCACGGTAGGCTGGATATCCAGGAGCGGCGAAATGCTCATGTGCTTCTCCAGGTCCTTGATCTCCATAAATTTGTCAAAACGCAGCGTGATCTTAGAAGGTCTCAGGTTGATCTGCGAATCCGCAGGTACCAGGCTCAGCAGGACCGGCGGAGTGGTATCCTTGGGGCCACCGTCCGGTGGCACTACATTGGCGCAGCCCGCCGCAAAGAGCGCTGCCCACACAACAAAAAGAATATATGCTCTGAAAAGATCCATTTTTATTAAATAGCTGTAAAATTAGGTCATATTCACCAGTCGGACGGTCTTATTTTATCAACCATTGGATAGCCAGCGTCCCGGCCAGCAGCGTGAAGGCGAGAAGATCGGGCAGCCATTTCCTGTACGGCTCGTAATAAGTGAAAGACCCGAAAAGCGCAATAACCGGCACCAGCATGACCGCACCGGCATAGCTGGCATGCATGGTGGTGATCACCATACCCAGGCTGGTAACCGCTGCAATGAGGATAACGCTCCAGTACTTTTTGGTTTCCACCACCATCCTGTTGATATAATAGCCTGCATAGTACAGGCTGAGCAGCACCGTCACCAGCAACACCGCACCGGCGGCTATTTCACTGGGAGCTATGCTTCTTACCGGCTCAAAGTCAAAACGGAAAATATAACGGACCAGGTACAGGGAATCAGTAAGATAACATATGCTTATGAAGAAGTAATAAGGAACAAGGAAGCCTACTATAAGCCCGATCCATTCAGCCAGCTTAAAAGGACGTAAGATGGCAAGGCCGGCCAGCGCCAGTAACAGCACCACCGAGGCAGGCACCAGCAGGATGGCCGTACAGGCGCTTATAAAGCCTATATTGAACGCAAGCGTCTTGGCCTCACGGGCCATATACAGCCTGAGTATGCTGTTGAGCAATATAAGGATCAGCCAGTTAAGAATAATATATACGCTCCAGGTGTTCCACTCTTTTAAAAGAGCGGACAATACCACAAAGGTATAGGCGGGTAAATAGGAATACCTGGGAAAAAGGCTGTGCTTCGTGCTGATCCAGTTCAGCAGGAGCGCCTGCCCGAAGATATTGCAGATCAGCACAAAGAACATCACATAGGCAAGGAAGCCGGAGTCTGCCGGGAATGTACCTGTCAGCCACTGCCATAAATATTGTCCTTCGGCTGCAAGCGGCGTGTCGGCATAGCCTACAAACGCCAGCCTGGTGATAATCGTAAGAATGAACAACGCTATGACCGCAAAAGGATTATGATTTTTAAATATACCGAACACGTACTTACCTGGTTTTTAGAAATAAGATGCAGGACATGGTACTCCTTCTCACGACAGGAAAGCGCCTCATGCCCACACAAAAATAAAAGTTATGTAGATATATAGCATTATTTTTGCTGAACATTATATTTTTTCCATATGAGGAAACTGTTATTTTACTTCATTGTATCCCTGGCAATCGCAGGAAGGGCTGCCGCTCAGCAGGGAGCTCCCTATTTCCAGCAGGAGGTCAATACGACCATACAGGTCACCCTGGATGATATATCCCACGTCTTAAGAGGCGCTGTGGAGCATGAATATATCAATAATGCGCCCGATACCCTACATTTCATATATTTCCACATCTATCCCAACGCGTATAAGGACAATACCACCGCATACGCGAAGCAGATGCAGCACCATGGCAGCACGGCATTTATGAAGACCACAGCCGGGGAAAGAGGCTTTATAGACAGCCTCTCCTTCAAGATGGACGGCCTGCAGGCATCCGTCCAGGCGACAAAGGATGTGGATGTGATCAGGGTAATGCTGCCGCGCCCGCTGGCGCCCGGCGCCTCCTGCAGGATCACCACGCCTTTCCGCGTGAAGATCCCGGTAATGACCTCAAGGTTGGGACATGCCGGGCAGTCGTACCAGGTCTCGCAATGGTTTCCCAAGCCCGCTGTGTACGACCGCAATGGCTGGCACCAGTTCCCTTATCTCAATCTTGGAGAGTATTACAGCGAGTTCGGGAAATATACGGTAGATATTACGCTGCCGGATAATTATATCGTGATGGCCACCGGCAACCTCCGGAACAAGCGGGAAGAGCAATGGCTGGATAGCCTGAGCAGCCTCCCGTATGACGCATTCCCCGCCAAAGGCGATGGCGTTGCCAGCAGCGCCCGGATGAAGACCCTCAGGTTTGAAGAAAGCCGCGTGCACGATTTTGCCTGGTTTGCAGACAAAAAATGGATCGTCAGGAAAGAGGTATTCACACTGCCTGAGAACAAGCACGAAGTAACGGCCTACGCATGCTTTTATAAGGATGATACTGCATATGCGCATCGCAGCGTCTTATTTGTAAAGGAGGCGGTACTGGGATATAGCAGGTATGCCGGAGCCTATCCCTATAAGACCGCCAAATCGGTGACCGGCGCCCTGAATGCCGGCGGCGGTATGGAATACCCCACTATCACTATCATTGATGCCTTTAAAGACGAGCAGCTCATTAAGCAGGTGATCGTGCACGAGGTGGGACATAACTGGTTTTATGGCATTCTCGGCAATGATGAAAGAAGATATCCTTTCATGGATGAAAGCATCAATTCCTATTACGAAAAGCTGGTAACAGAGGATATCAATGCAAAATATGGGCTCAGCGATACCGTATCAGGTATCCTGTCAGCGCTGGAACAGCTGACCGTCAATATCGCCGGCAGCGCCAATAAACTAACGCCGGTCTGCCTGCACAGCGCCGAGTATAAAAGCATCAACTACGGCCTGGATATTTATGAGAAAGGCGCCCAGTACTTCGGCTGGCTCAGTGACTACATGGGGCCCGATACCTTCCATAAGGCCATCAGGTCCTATTTTGAGCAATGGCAATTCAGGCATCCGCAACCCGAAGACCTCCAGAAGGTATTGCAAAGTCATACGCAAAAGCCCGTAGGCTGGTTCTTCGAGAGTGCCATTACCCAACCGGGTATGCCGGACTTTGCTGTCAGCGCCAAAAGAAGCATCCTCGCGGGCGACAGGATCACTATAAGGAACCATACCGGATCGCTCCGCGTGCCTGCCGGCATCCGGCTCATCAACGGGGCAGATTCCTCCGGGGTATTATGGACACCTCCGTTCAGGAGAAAATATACCCTATCCCTGGATAACACTTCCCCTTACAGCATGGCATTGCTGGATAAAGCAGTACCGGACCAGAACGCCTCCAATAACTCCAGCAAAAAGCAGCTGCGCATCAGGCCGCTGTTCGGGCTGAACAACAAGCCCGGCTACAGCATCTATATAAGTCCCGCTATCGGCGCTAACGTGTATGACGGGCTGATGCCGGGAGGCTTGCTGCACAATATCACCCTGCCGGGCAAAAAGCTGGAATACGCCTTTGCGCCCATGTACGGATTCCAATCCGGGCAGTTTGTATATACGGGATACGCCAGCTATTTCTGGCCGCTCAACAATACTGCTTTCAGGGATATCACCTTTACGCTGAACTCTAAAAAATTCTCTGACGGCTTTTACCCTGCGCTTATGGGCCAGAGCGTCCAGTATCTTAAAAATAAGCTGGGTGTGACCTTTAATTTCAAGCCGGCAGATTACGGCAGCTATGACCAGCACAGCCTCACAGCGGCCGTCTATAATATCTCTCGCAACAGCATAGGCTACAGCATAGACAGCAACAACCATGTTGACATACATACAAACGGGTACAAGCATCAGCAATATTACACGCTTACCTATGCCTGGAACAACCGCCGCCCGTTCAATCCATACAGCCTAAAGCTATACGCGCAGGCGGGGCAATCCTTCGGGCTGCTGAGCGCGGACGCACGCTATAAGGTTTCCTATAAAGCCGCCAAAAAAGGCATCAGCATAAGAGCCTTCGCAGGCCAGTTGCTGGGCAACAACATCCCCCTTAACGGGCTGTTGAGCATTACACATTCCGGCTGGAACGATTACCTGTACGATCACACCTTTATCGGCAGGAACAAGCAGACCGGCTTCTGGAGCAACCAGTCGGTGCTGAACAGCGGCGGCTTTTACACACAGACCCGCCTTTTATCCGAGCAGGTAGGCATCACCGGCAATTTCCTGGGGGCCTTGAATATAGATATACAGGTACCCAAGACACCCTTCAGCATCTTCGGCAACCTCGCCTATACCGGCAAAAGCAAGTATACCTTCAGCAATTACAATGCCGTACAGTATGAGGCAGGGATCGCATTCCACCTGGCAGACTATATCACTATAGCCCTGCCTGTCGTATTAAGCGAGGACCTGAACAATTACCGGAAATATTATTTGGGCAAAAACCGGGTGCTTAAAAGCGTAGCATTCCGGCTGAACCTGTCTGAGCTGTTCCCTTCCAGGAATATGCTGAATACTATCTTTAAATGATTATGAAACGGCCTATCGGTATCTTTGATTCAGGCTTCGGCGGCCTTACGGTCTTCAAGGCGATCCGGCAGCATCTCCCGCAGTACGATTATATCTACCTGGGAGATAATGCAAGGGCCCCTTACGGCAACCGGAGCTTTGAAACGGTTTACGAGTACACGCTGGAATGTGTCAGGTGGCTGCATCGCCGGAACTGTCCGCTTGTTATCCTGGCATGCAATACGGCTTCCGCCAAAGCCTTGCGGTCCATACAGCAGAAAGACCTGCCTCATTTCTCTCCCCCGCTGAAAGTGCTGGGGGTAATAAGGCCTACGGCAGAGATCGTGGGAAGCTATACCGGGAGCGGCCATATCGGGATCCTGGCTACCAGGGGAACGGTACAATCACAGTCCTATGCCATAGAGCTCCATAAGTTCTTCCCGGAACTGGCCGTATTCCAGCAGGCCTGCCCTATGTGGGTGCCCTTTATAGAAAGCGGGGAAGCGGGGAATGAAGCTATGGATTATTATATACAAAAAGATGTAAAGGCGCTTATGGCGCAATCCCCGGAGATCGATACGGTCATCATGGCCTGCACCCATTACCCGATGATACAGGACAGGATCCGGCAATTCCTTCCCCCGCATGTAAAGCTGGTCGGACAGGGTGACCTCGTGGCCGTGAGCCTGAAGCAGTACCTGGACAACCACCCGGAGATCGCTCAAAGCTTGTCGGCAGGCGGTACCAGCGAATATTACACGACTGACGATGCGGACGCATTTGACCAGGGCGCGCGACTCTTCATGGAAGAGCCGGTAGCTTCCGTCAGGATACACATATAGGACAAGGACCGAAGTAAAAACACCAACGGCATATACTGTTACAATAAAGGGCCGCGGATATACCGCGGCCCTTTATTGTAACAGGTATGGATATTAGAAATCCGTACGCATCCCGTCAAAGGTTCCCGAGCTCATCAAAAGCAGGCATACCGGCCGGTCCGACCCGGCAACGGCACCCTCTATCCAGTCTGCCAGCGCTCCTTTGTTATCAAACACGGCAAGATCATCCCGCTTAAAATGCCGCTTCACGTCTTCCCCTGATAAAGGAGGCAGCCCTTTAAGGTTGAGCGCGTGAGTGCTGAAAAAGACGGCGCCCGCATCACAATGCTCCATAGCGCCTTCATATTCTTTCAGAAAATCCGCATTCAGGCTGCTGTAGGTATGCAGCTCAAAGCAGGCTACCAGGTAATGCTCAGGGAACTGGTTCCTTGCACCTTTCAGGGTGGCCCTGAGCTTTGACGGCGCATGTGCGAAATCCCTGTAGGCCACAAAGCCTGCTCTTTCACTGATCTTTTCAAACCGGCGTGCCGCTCCCCGGAAAGTCGCTATGGACTTATAGAATTTCAGATCATCAATGCCCAGCTCATTGCATACCATCCTGGCCGCTTCCATGTTCTGCATATTATGGCTTCCGAATATCTGTAAAGGCTGCTCACCATACGGCGTGCTTACGACCACGGTATTATCCGCAATAATGAAGTCAGGCGTCTGGTAAGGAACGGTACGGAAAACATTGCTGAACCTTTCTCCCAGGTATTTGACCTCCGCGTCTTCCCGGTTGTATATCAGCACACTCTCTTCTGTAAATGTCCGGAGGTATATTTCGAACTGCTCCTTGTAATTACTGAAAGTGGGAAACACGTTGACGTGATCCCAGGCTATGCCGGTAAGCACCGATATATGAGGCCTGTAAAAGTGGATCTTAGGCCTTTTTTCTATCACAGAAGCCGGGTACTCGTCCCCTTCCAGGATGATAACGGGCGCATCAGTGATCTTTACCGACTGCTCAAAGCCTGCTACCCTGGCGCCTACCAGGTAGTCAAACGCCAGACCGCTCTCTTTCAGCACATGCATGATCATAGAGGTGGTGGTGGTTTTGCCATGGCTACCCGCAACTACTACCCGCTTCTTATCCTTTGAGACCTCATATATATATTCCGGGAAAGAATAGATCTTAAGCCCTAATTCCCCTGCCCTGACCAGCTCCGGGTTATCCGCTTTGGCATGCATGCCCAGGATGATGCCGTCCAGGTCGCCTGTGATCTTTTCCGGGAACCACCCGGGCGCCCCGGGAAGCAGCCCGGCTTCCGCGAGATTACTCTTTGCCGGATCCGTGATCTCGTCATCACTGCCTGTTATATGGTATCCTTTCCGTTGCAATGCAATAGCCAGCTGGTGCATTATCGCACCCCCGACAGCAATGAAATGTAATCTCATCAAAAATTATTTTGTTTTGGAAATTTTTATGTAATTTAGTATCTTTACGTAAAGAAATAAAAAAAATCCAGGAGATGAAAAAAATTTATAAATATATAAGCATTGTGCTGCTGGCCTGCTGTGCGATAGCATCGTTACAGTCCTGCGGCTCCTCCAAATCAGGATGTCCTGAGCGCATGGAGATCAGTGGCTGGAAATAACATTTTCCCTGTCATCAAGGGTGTGAAGACCGAACTGTTTTATATTTTCAGAATATAATATAGTTCGGTCTTTATTTTGACCTTAGGCTCCCAGCAGCAGATGCGCCAGGCGCAGCAATTTTTCCTCTTCCGCTTCCGTAGCCCTTTCCAGGCTCTCCGCATACAGGCATATGCCCACAAAGGCATCGTACTGAATGATCATCCGGGTATCCCTGTAGCTGAATTCGTATTCCCTGAAATCCTGGTGACGTACCTCATATTCCGGCTGTATATCCATAGCCTGCAGCTGCAAAAGAAAATTGTCCATCACCTCGGGCGGACATAATGTCTGCAGGTACACCTGCAGGTATCCCTGTCTTTTCGTTGTTATCATGGTACAAAAATCGGTAAATTACGGTTACCGCTGCGCTCATTTTTCCCGGAGGCTAAAGGCATACAGGGAGCCGGAAAATTTAAGCGGTCTTTACCGGGTCGTTTGAAGACTCACCGTGAAGACGCCTGTTCCTGATAGTAAAGCAACGGAATCCGGCCGGTCTCCGGATATGGGGCGGACGCTTGCTGATACCGGTCCCCTGACAGGATATTTAAAAACAGGAAAGGCTGCCCCAAAAACGGGCAGCCCTTTTTCCTATGTCAGAAGCTTATATATTTAGCGTGTTAATGTTACATCTCCTTTGAACTGGAAGGTTTCGCGGTCCACGTTGGCCATTTCTATTAAGTAGAAATACACACCGGGCGCTGCATTTTTCCCGTTCAGGTAGGTACCATCCCACCCTTTGTCGACATTAGTGGTTTCAAATACCTTGGTTCCGTTGCGGTCAAATACCTGGAAGCTGATCAGCCTTTCATATTGCCTGCCTTCTATTTTGAAGACATCGTTCAGTCCGTCACCGTTAGGAGAGAAGGCATTAGGCATCATGAGCTTGGGCTGGTACACTACTTTCACCTCTACCTGCCCGCTATCCTTACATCCGAATTCATCAAATACTATAGCAGTATAAACGGTAGACTCCTTAGGCCATACTGTGATGGTCTCAAAACTGTAGTCTTTGATCGACCTGGTCGGATTCCATACCCAGATAGCAGCGTTTTCTCCTTTTGCTGTCAGCCTGATAGAATCTCCGTAATGGATAGTAGTATCGTTGGACAGCTCCGTTATCCTGAACGGCGGCATAATGGTCACAGTGAATTCTTCTTCTTTCGTACATTTTGCTACCGGTGTGGCTACCCTCAGGATTTTGGTATAGGTGCCCGGGTTGTCAAAGAATTTGGAGTTCATATTTTTCGGATTGCCGAAGCCGTTGGCCGGTATCCAGGTCACATCATAGTTCGGGTTATCCGGGGACACGCCTACATCAAAGGTCATACTATCGGTAAGACAGATGATGAAGTCATCCGGTACCCTGATCACCGGGTAAGGCTCTACCGTAACGGTATATTTCTTGGTTCTTGGCGGACAGGTAGACGGCGCTCCCGGATATTCCACCCTGATACTGTAGGTAGTGGTCAGGGAAGGCGATGCTTTTACTGTCAGGCCATTGCCGAAAATAAGATTGGAAGGTTCCCAGAAGTGATCCAGTATCGGGTCCTTGGTCGCTGTAATGGTAACAGTATCACCCGGGCATACGGTAACCGGAGGAGAAATGATATCCACTTCCAGTGAATCTTTGATCAGGACGTCTATCGTTCTCACCACCTTGTATTCAGCCAGATTACATGGGTTGGGCGAAAGCACTTCGATCTTAAGGTTCTTATCACCCACGGACGGGTTTCTCAGCAACGGGATGATATCCATATATTGCAAGGTATCTCCCGGGCGGAATACCATCTGGGTATCCAGCCAGCCATAATCCAGACCGTTCTGCGCGTTACCCAACAGGTTCAGCTTCAGCTTTACGGTATCCTGCCTCGGCTTGATCTGGAACTTCACTGTTCCGTTCACACAGCCCCTGTACAGGTAGAAGCTCGTATCCGGGCCTACAGCTACCGTCTGGGAGCCTGATTCACAGGAGGCGATATCCTCGTAATAAGGGAATGCAGCTACAGGATTCAGCGCCGTGGTATTAAAATACACCGTATCATCTTTTATAACACCGCTGTATACGCCGTCCTGGTTGGTAAAATATACACTGTCACAGAATACGGCCAGGCCGCCACCCAGGTTATAGTTGGTTGTGGCATTTACCAGCGGATATTCCTGGACCAGCGTACCGTTTGGATCATATTTACGCAGCCATTGCGGGTTCGTCAGCTTTAGCAGGAAGAAATTGCCATCCTTATCCGCGGCCATATCCCATGGACCTGCCAGCATGCCTCCCAGGTTCAGCACCATAACGCCCGGGCCGGTACCGTCATAGCGATATACGGTCCCTGCACCACCTGCAAGGTTGAAGATGTAGCCTCCGCCTGCAGTAATGTTCACAGCAGCTACAGCACCTGTATTATGAGTGGTATTCACCCAGACAGTACCATCATAGTAATAATAATTGCTGCCTACCGTAGTATAAAAGGTCTTATAGGTAGGACCGATGCCCAGGTAGTCAGAAACGGCCAGGCCCCCTGCCCCGCCGGGCAGTACGATAGTATTGACAGTAGGATTAGCGGGACCGATGGCCTGCTCCGGATCCCAGTTCCTGATACCGGTACCATACTGGAGATAAATGTAACCGCCGCTATTCAGGCAGTCCGGCATTTGCGCTCTGGCGGCCTGCATGCCGAACAGCAACGCTACAATGGATAAAAATATCTTATTCATATCTAAACAGATTTCTATAATAACAATTTAACACTTTATAAAAATAGAATTTAATTTTTATTTACATACTGAATAAGACAATTAATTTAAGAAATAGGTTGGGTTATTGTAACGGATATTTTTTCGCTATCCAATCTTCCTCCAGGTCCTGCTCCAGCGCCAGCACTTTTACCTTGAACCCGTTCCTGTCCAGCAATTCATATGCCGGTGACAGGTTGGGGCAGACCTTCAGAGGGCAGCATCCGCAATAAATGATAACTTCCCGCTGCTTATCCAGGGCGGGTAAAAGGGCCGCCAGCCGGTCCACGTATTTCTTATTTTCCACGGGACCGATATGGATAGCGTACAATATATCTTCCATAGGGCCGGTATTGAGGATATATATACCCGAAGTATCCGCCTTCCTGATTTTACCGGCAAGCGCATCCACGCTGTATAGCTGCTCCTTCTTCCAGGAGCCGGTATCCTGTGACCAGGCAGCGACAGAGAGCCATACGCCTGTAAGAACAGCCGTAAAAATCCATTTTTCTGATCGTATCATAGGTTTGGAATTGTATGCTGAAGAGATTTTTATAAAAATAGAAAAATTGTTGGAATATTGAATTAACAATACGTATATTTGCACTCCATTAAATGAACAGGCAGCCTCAGTGCTTGCTGTTTAATCCCTACGGGCATAGTTCAATGGTAGAATAGAGGTCTCCAAAACCTTTGATCTGGGTTCGAATCCTGGTGCCCGTGCTAAATAATCAAATTTTATGTATATTTGTTTAATGGATGAGGATAACACCTTACCATTAAACATTTTTTTATTATTAATATACCCGAAAAAATAATTGATGTATGAGTAAATTCGGCAAATACGTTCAGGAATCCTATGATGAGCTGATCCACAAGGTAACCTGGCCTAAATGGAGTGAATTACAACAATCTACCATTATCGTCCTGGTGGCCTTATTAGTGATCACGCTGATACTGTTAGGTATGAATGGTGCTTCTGAATTTGTAATGAAATTAATTTACGGTGTGTAATATAACCGGCTATCATTCATTAAGATTAATTTGAAAATAAACAATGAGCGACAATCAGACTACAACCAATACTACCGACCAGGTGACCAAATGGTATGTATTACGTATAGTGAGTGGTAAAGAGAAAAAAGTAAAGGAATACCTGGACAAGGAAATCCAGATCAATGGATGGTCTCATGCTATTACTCAGGTGCTGTGTCCCACAGAAAAGATATTTAAGATACAGAACGGGAAAAAGGTCTTAAGAGAAAAGATCCTGTACCCGGGCTATATCATGCTGGAAGCGCTGGACGGTAAGCTGAACGATACGATGATCCAGGGAATACAAAGCGTGACCAACGTGATACATTTCCTTGGGAAAGAAAATCCCATAGCCCTCAGGAAGTCTGAAGTCAACAAGATGTTCGGTAATATTGATGACGTTGCGGAACAGGGCATCGGCTTTGCAGAGCCGTTCATCATAGGAGAGACCGTTAAGATCATTGACGGCGCCTTCAATGACTTCAATGGTGAAATAGAAGAGGTCAATGAAGAACGCAAGCGCCTGAAGGTCGTGGTAAAGATATTCGGACGCCCCCAGCCTGTCGAGCTCAGCTTTATGCAGGTGGAAAAGATCTCTTAATAATATCTAAGAAATATTTGAAATACAAAAGAGGCCGGGTTACTCCCGGTCTCTTTTATTATAATATATAGCATACCTATACCACTCTTACCAGCAGGCCTTTCAGATACTCTCCTTCCGGGAAGCTGGCCCTCACAGGGTGATCTTCTGGCTGTGAGAACTGGCGTATGAACTGGATCTGTTTGCCCGCATCCAGGGCAGCCCAGGCCACTACCTGCTTAAACGTCTCTATATCCATCGCGCCGGAACAGGAGAACGTGGCCAGGAGCCCGCCCTTCTCCAGCAGCATCAGTCCCCTGCGGTTCAGATCCTTATAAGCGCGGGAAGCCTTTTCCAGGGCAGTCCGCGTGGGCGCGTATTTGGGAGGGTCCAGGATGATCACATCGAACCTCCCTTCCTGTTCGCCCAAGGCTCTCAGGTATTGATTGACATCCGACCTTACCGCTGTATGACGGGCGGTATCCAGGCCGTTCAGCGCCACATTGCGCTGCAGGGTAGCCACCGCCAGTGCGGAGCTGTCCACGGAAATGACCTCCGAAGCCCCGGCTGCCAAGGCATTTAAGGTAAATCCGCCGGAATAGCAGAAGCAATCCAGCACGCGCTTATGATGTACATACTGTGCCGTAAGCCCCCTGTTCTCCCGCTGGTCACAATAGAACCCCGATTTCTGCCCTTCCGCAATGTTTACATGATAATGGATGCCGTTCTCTATGATTGCTGCAAACTCGGGCGGCGGCGCTCCGTATAATACCCCGTTATGGTCAGGAAGCCCTTCATTCGCCCTGGAGCCCGGGTCGCTGCGCTCATAAATGCCTTTAGGATCAAACTGCTTTACAAGCTCTTCTATGATAATATGCTTTATCTTTTCCGTAACGGCCGCATGGATCTGCACGGAAATATAATCCCCGTATTTATCGGCGATCAGCCCCGGTAAAAAATCGGCCTCTGCGAATACCAGCCGGACAGTATCGTTCTGCCCATTCAGCAGCTGCAGCCTGTTGGCGAAAGCCGTCTGCAGCTTATGGCGCCACCAGCCCTCATCCACCGGGATATCATAATGCCATTCCAGGAGCCTGACTGCTACCCGCGACCTGTTGTTATAAGCGCCGTAAGCAAGGAACTCCCCTTCCGAATTCAATACTTCCGTTATTTCCCCGTTCTCCGGCTCGCCCGTTATCATCTTGATCGCCCCGGAAAACACCCAGGGATGCAACTGACAGGCGGCCTTATCCTTGCCTTTATGTAGAATGATCTGCTTCATAGCGCAAAAATATTTCAAAATAGGACAGCATGCTGTACCTGTATGCCTTTTTATCGGTCAGAGACCCAGAGCCCGCCACTGCTCAGGAATCCGCCTGCCCGGTATAGAGCATCAGGCGCTCCGGCCAGGGGAACGGCCTGAAGCCGAACTGCGCGTACAGCTCATGAGCATCCTGCGTTGTAAGCAGGAACCGCCGCAGCTTAAACGCTTCCGCCAGCCCGCAGAACAGCCGCATCATTTGCTTGGAGATGCCCAGTCTCCGGAAATCTTCCAGGACAAACACATCCGCCAGGTAGCCGAAGGTAGCCCTGTCAGTGATCATTCTCCCGAAGCCTGCCATCCGGTTGTCCGCATCATACACCCCCAGGCAAATGGAATGCGCTATCGACTCCCTGACGACCTCCGGGTCAATACCCAATGCCCAATAGCTTCTGCGGGCAAGGAAATCATGGACCGTTTCAGGATCGATCCGCTGCTTATCAAAAGAATAGGTGAAACCGTTACATACGGTTGTCATTTCCGGAATAGCTTTCATTGCAAGCGTATTATATAATGATTTAAAAATACTTCTATTAATTTATACACGATGATCTTTTTCTTACAATCCGGCAAAAAGGACGCAGCGCTAAAAATAATGCCGCTGTCATAACCGCACACCCGCAATATTGCTTAAATTTCGGCTT
Source organism: Edaphocola sp. (assembly GCA_037190225.1). GTDB lineage: Bacteria > Bacteroidota > Bacteroidia > Chitinophagales > Chitinophagaceae > MKSF01. Next base: position 60,741 of record JBBCJL010000005.1, read on the forward strand.
TTTATAAACTTCGAAAAAATTCATTGCAATGCAAGATCCGAAATCGTTGACCTCGGTAGCCGCTTTTCATAAGACCTTCCATCATCCTGTGCTGGACAGCCCCCGGATACCGTCACCGGAACGCTGCGCCCTGCGCGTGTCCCTGCTCGCTGAAGAGCTGAAAGAGCTGGAAGCTGCCATTAAAGATAATAATATCGTGGAAGTGGCGGATGCCCTGTGCGACCTGCAGTATGTACTCTCAGGAGCCGTCCTGGAATTCGGGCTGCAGGATAAGTTCGCCCTGCTGTTCGATGAGGTACAACGCTCCAATATGAGCAAAGCCTGCAGGAGCCTGGAGGAGGCGGAAGCCACTATGCAGCACTTTATGGATAAGGACGGCACGGAAAGCTATTATGAAGAAAAGGACGGGCTGTTCCTCGTGTACAGGAAAAGCGATAATAAAACGCTCAAATCCGTCAACTATTCGCCTGCCGACCTGAGATCCATCCTGGAGCGCGCGGATTAAAAGCGTTTCTTTTCTTCCGCTGGACCGGCACCCAGTAACATATCCGCTACAAAAGACGGGACCTCCTGCTGTAAGGAAGTCCCGCTCTGTTGTATATCATAGATAAAGCAGCTTAGTATCTGTAATGCTCCGGCTTGTACGGACCATCTACCGAAATACCGAGGTAAGCTGACTGTTCCGGGGTCAGCACATCCAGCTCCACGCCGATCTTGGACAGGTGCAGGCGGGCCACTTTCTCATCCAGGTGCTTGGGTAATACATATACCTGGTTGTCGTACTTATCACTGTTTTGCCACAGCTCTATCTGGGCCAGTGTCTGGTTGGAGAAAGAATTGGACATAACAAAAGAAGGGTGACCGGTAGCGCATCCCAGGTTTACCAGGCGGCCTTCCGCAAGGAGGATAATATCCTTACCGTCCACATTGTAGATATCGACCTGGGGCTTTACAGTATCCTTGGTATGACCGTAATTGTCATTCAGCCAGGCCACGTCTATCTCGATATCAAAGTGACCGATATTACATACGATCGTTTTATCCTTCATCGCCTTGAAGTGCTCACCGCGTACGATATCACGGCAGCCTGTAGTCGTCACAACGATATCCGCTTCTTTTACGGCGTTTTCCATTTTCTTTACTTCGTAACCGTCCATAGCGGCCTGTAAGGCACAGATAGGATCGATCTCGGTAACGATCACACGGCAGCCTGCACCGGACAGGGAAGCCGCAGAGCCTTTACCCACATCACCATAGCCGGCAACTACAGCCACCTTACCTGCCAGCATTACGTCTGTAGCGCGGCGGATAGCGTCTACCAGGGATTCTTTACAACCGTATTTGTTATCGAATTTGGATTTGGTCACGGAGTCATTTACATTGATGGCAGGCATAGGTAAGGTACCATGAGCCATTCTTTCATACAAACGGTGCACACCGGTAGTGGTTTCTTCAGATAAGCCCCTGATACCGGCAACCAGGTGAGGGTATTTATCAAATACCATATTGGTCAGATCGCCGCCGTCATCCAGGATCATATTCAGGGGACGGTCCTCGGAACCGAAGAATAAGGTCTGCTCAATGCACCAGTCAGCCTCTTCCTGGGTCTGGCCTTTCCAGGCGAATACGCCTACGCCCGTAGCGGCGATCGCGGCAGCGGCCTGGTCCTGTGTAGAGAATATGTTACAGGAGCTCCAGCGCACTTCAGCGCCCAGCGCTACCAAAGTTTCTATCAATACCGCCGTCTGGATGGTCATGTGAAGACATCCGGCAATACGGGCGCCTTTCAGGGGCTGCTCCTGCTTATATTCTTCACGGATGGCCATCAGTCCGGGCATCTCGGCTTCGGCCAGGCGGATCTCTTTGCGCCCCCATTCTGCAAGGGACATATCTTTTACCTTATAAGGCAAGGTCAGATCTAATGTTGCGGTTGACATAATATGAAAGTACTTTTAATTTTTAAAAGTGAAAAAATCTACGCAAAGATACTATATATAGTATAAAATCAAATTACAGTAATTAAATTCAGAACAAATGCTTATAAAATATTAATTTCACAGGACAAACTCACAAAACACGCAGGATATGATACCCCTGGATGAAACAGATATACAGATTCTCCGCCTGTTGCAGCAAAATGCCAAAATGAGCGTGAGGGACCTGGCACAGCAGATCCACCTGAGCGCTACCCCTGTCCACAACCGCATCCGGCGTATGGAAGAAGCCGGTATCATACAGGGCTATACAACAAAAATAGATTTCACTAAATTCAAAAACACCCTGATGGTGATCTGCTATGTGTCCCTGAAAGAGCACAGTAAAATATCCGGCGGTCAGTTCATTGAGGCCATACAGCAGATGCCTGAAGTAGTGGAATGCTACAACATCAGCGGCGCGTTCGATTTTATGCTTAAGGTGATCTGCGGCAATATGGAGGAGTATTATGACTTCCATGTCAACCGGCTCAGCCAGGTAGCCAATGTGGGACAGGTACAGAGCACCTTTGTGATGGGCATTATCAAGGATGCCGGCCGCACGCTTTCCGTTTAAAAATATTTTCACATTCCCGCACACTATTTAACAAAAATGCCCGTTAAGGACCTAAACAAACTATATGAAAAACATTACCAAACTATCCGTACTCGCTGTGATGGCACTCGGAAGCTGGACTGCACAGGCACAGCAAAGGACTGCTTTAAGCAGTTTATTACATTCTAAAAAACAAAACGGCACGGCGTTCCGCGGCGGCGTTACCGCCTTTGCCTCCAAAGGAGCTGCAGCCCGCCCTACTGCGGAATCATTTTACAGGCCGGTGGCCATCACCACTTATGAATATGGCATCAGCGCTTTTGAACCTGCAGACTCCACCACCATTACCTGGGAAAGCAACAGGGGCAACAACCTGGATATCCTGGGTGATTTCGAGCTGTACCATATGGAGAATTTTCACTACCTGCTTGAAAATTTCGATTTTACCTATTTTGATGTCTATCCTGTTACAGCAGGGCCGGATATGACAAAAAGAAGTATTTACCCTGCCCCTTTTGGCAATACACCGGATGAGACCGAATCCTTTTATTATAAAAATAACAAAAAGGATTCCACGTCTTTAGCTTCCTCAAGCAGCTACAACCTGTATCGTTATGACAACAACGGCAACCTCACCGCTATCCTGTATTATGATGGCACTGTCCTAAACCGCTATGACAGCGCCATCTATAACAGCAGCAATCTCAAGACCTCCCAGGTGAACGGGGATATGTCCTATAAACGTGTCAATAACTTCTATTATGACGGCTCCAATAAAATGGTAGCGCACGAATACCTGGACATTGATGTACCAAGCAATACGGTAACTTACAAAACAACAGACACGATCTACGCAGTAAGAGCCGGTGTGGATTCTATGGTCAGCTATGATGACCTCGGAGACCCTTCAAGTCAGACAGTCATCTACAGGACCAATAGCCTGATAGATTCACTTCATATGACCGAAGTCGGGCAAACCTCCGGTATGCTGATGCGCTATTTCAGGAATGCCAATAATGTCCTGACCCGTGTGGAAATGTGGGAAAACAATATTAAAGAAACGGAAGTGAAATTTGAGTTCCATACCAGCGGACAGCTCAGCGCGGTGGAAATGCAGGACCCTTTCTTCAGGTACCGTGAAACGATGACATATGATAACAACAACAACCTGATAACCTATACCACGTTCTCAGGGTATGATATGATTAATAATACCTGGGAGCACGTGGAAGGCCAGGATATTCAAAACAATTTCTATTATGAATTGTATGATGATACACCTGGCAGCGTAGGCAAGCTGGCCAAAGGCGCCGTTTCCCTCTATCCCAATCCCGCATCCGGCACCCTGAACATCAAAACAGAAAGCGGTACCATCAACAGCATTACCGTATATGATGCTATGGGAAGAGTAGTGCTGCAGCAGGCGAACGCAACCCGTAGCAATGAAGCGCAGGTGAACGTGGAACAATTATCCAACGGTAATTACATCATCAGGCTGCAGACCGATAAAGGCGCAGGTACAGCAAGCTTCGTAAAGCACTAAGCTAAAAAAATTACCTATAGCCCTAAAGCGGCTGTCCTTTAACCCGGGCAGTCGCTTTTTGCATTGATAAATATGTACATTTGCGGTCCTTAATAAAAATGAATATGAAAAAATATCTGAGCGCACTTCTGCTCCTGTTCACGCTTTTACCGTCAATGCTTTTCGCTCAGCAGGCCTCTCCCGGTTCATTCTACCGTATTTCGGAGATGAAATGCCTATATATTTTAAGTCCGTACAAGCCAAACCAACATTATACCTACCAATTCTCCTGGCATAAAAATGAGGGCGCTGATTATAATATTTTCCATCTTTTTACCCTCCGGAATATAGGAAAACCATTAGGAGCATATACTTACCTGAACAATGACTACCCTTACTATTATTCCACGTTCGATACGTTTAGCTATCACTACCCGGTATTGTTCGATTCAATAAAATTAATTAAAAACCGCTACGATTCCATACTATATATGTTTAATCATTCCGGCGACAAGCTGGTGTCTTACAGCATGAGGGGCGAAAGGCAGCAAGATTCCAGGCATTACTTTTACAACCACAATAAAGCAGGTACTGTAAGCAGCATCATGACCTATATGGCCAATGATTCTGCCCGTATAAAGGCAGATAGTTTTTATTATGATGATGCACAGCGTATGATCCGTCATATATCATCAGAAACCTATGGCAATACCATACATACCGCCAACGACATACAGTACGATTATGATGCAGGAAACAGCCTCAGCAGGATATCCCGGACTGAAAAACGTTCCGGTTTCGAACCCTATTATGAAAGCCGGCATGTTTATCACCCTAAGCCCGGTATTGACTCCATAGTTACGGTGGACCCAGGTATCATTCATACATCTGTACAGGTCAACTACCGGACCAGCGGGCTGATAGATTCTATTCGCTATTCCGGCTTTCTTGCATATTTAGGTGATACTGTTTGGTATGACCCTTATTATTCCTACTTTGAAAGGAATGAGCAGGACCAGATCTCTAAAATTACCCATAAGACAGCATCGCGGGTAGAAGAGATCATCTTTGAATACTCTTCCACACATAAATTAACCACAGTAACGAAATATGTGATTGACAACGGCCTGAGCATAAAAACAGGCAAAGAAGTGCTGGAGTATGATCACAATGACAACCTTAAAACCTACAGCACCTATTCAAGATACGACCAGGAACAGGACAAATGGACGCAATATGAACATGACTTTGTATATAACCTCACCTATGAGCTCCATGAACGGAAGGACTACGAGGACAAAACATCCCGCAAAAAGACGTTCTTTGATATCTTCCCTTATCCCAATCCTGCCAGCCAGTATATAAGGATCAATGTCGGGGAGTTTATTTTTGATAAAGTAGAGGTATATGATATGTCAGGGAAGCTGGTGCTCCTGGACGCAGCGCCTGCCCCGCTTTTCAATTATACCACTCTTAGCATCAGCAACCTGGCAGCAGGAGAGTATATCGTAAAGGTCCATACCGGCAGGGGAATCGGTGTCGGCAGATTTATCAAAATATGGTAACAGGATTGCTTACTTTTACACTGTATTTTAAAACTGGTAATGGCACCGATACAGTTAAGTGTTGTAATCATCACGTTTAATGAGGCGCAGCGCATCCTGCAGTGCCTGGAATCCGTCCGCCCCGTGGCTGATGAGATCATTGTGCTGGACAGCTACAGCACGGATGATACGGTGATGCTGGCAGAGCAGGCCGGCGCCAGGGTGCACCGGCAGGCATTCCGGGGATACGGCGTGCAGAAAAACGATGCGAACCGGCTGGCAGCACACGACTGGATATTATCCCTGGACGCAGATGAAGTGCTCACCCCTGAGCTGGCAGCGGCCATCCTGGACCTGAAGCACAACGGCCCCGGAACAGACGCCTACACCATCCCGCGGCTGAACAACTACCTCGGCAAGTGGCTGCGTCACGGCGGCTGGTACCCCGATGCCAAAATACGCCTGTTCAACAGGACCAAAGGCAGCTGGAAAGCGCTGAGCGTGCATGAATTCTGGGAACCCGCGGCATCAGCCCGGACAGGCAGGCTTGCCCATCATATGCTGCATTACACCATGGCTACTTTTCAGCAGCAACTTCAGAAAATAGAACGCTATACCGAGCTGTCCTCACGCTATGCAGTGGACCGGGGCAAAACAATAAGCCTCCTCAAGGCGGTCCTGGTACCGTACTGGACATTCTTCCGGCGGTTTATCCTGCAGATGGGCTTCCTGGACGGCTATGAAGGCTACCTGATGTGCAAAATGGCCGCTATGGAAAAATGGCTTAAATACCATAAGATCAGAAAATACAGCCGCGAAAAAAACGGGCAATAAATATTTCCAAAATACCGTTAACATATTTTTGATATCAGTAATTATTTTTGTATTATTGTACGTTATTTCAACACATTCAGACTAAATCATTGTATAATGAATATATGTAGACGTAGTTTATTAGCAGCGGGGCTTGCTGTTACAAGTATGTTCACCTTTAATTCCTGTAAAAAAGAGTATAGTAGCGATACGGTTATCCCGAAAGAGGTCTCTACTACTTTATATATCGGCAATAACAACAATTTTGTATATGCAATGGACCCCCTGACGGGCGATAAAAAGTGGGAGTTCAATGCCGGTTCGCCGGTATTGACCAGCGTGGTCATACACAACAATGCCGCATGGATCTCCTCCAGCGCCGGCATCCTGTATAAGGTCAACAGGATCACGGGAAAGGTCATTACCCAGCGGGATTTCGGCGCACCTATCATTGTTACGCCGCTCAGCTATAACAATATCCTGTATGTAGCGGCAGGCAGCAGGCTACACCTCATAGATAACGGTACACTGGCAACCATACATTCGGGTGATGCCGGCGGTATCATTACCGGTGCGCCTACCATACATGATATTGTCGGAAAGGCCTACAAGCAGGTGTTCGTATCCGCCCAGAATACTGTAAGGACCTTCCGGGAAGATTCCCTTTTTACCAATGCCACATTCACCGCTCCCGATCCGGGCTCGTTCGTAAGCTCTCCATGTGTTGAAAACGATTCGGTCATGTATATCGGCAACCAGAACGGTAAAGTGTATGCAGTCAACACAAGGACCAACGCGGTCAAATGGTCTTATACGACCGGTGGCGCCATTACATCCACCATACTGACCATCGGCGGCAATATCCTGTTCGGCTCCTATGACTCCAGGTTTTACTCCCTGGATACGGAAACGGGACGCCTGAGGTGGAGCATTAAGACCGGCGACAGGATATCAAGCTCTCCTTTCGTATATAAGCAGAACGTGTACTTCGGGGGCTATGACAGGAATGTTTACAATATTGATATCATTGACGGAACTGTCAACTGGAAAGTGCCTACAGTAGGCCTGATCAAAGGCAGCCCTATAGTTTATAAGGACAAAGTGTACATTGCCGGCTACGACCAGATCATGATCTGCATAGATACGGAGACCGGTGAGCAGCACTGGAACAAGACCATAGGCGGCCTCGTGGAAGGCTCTCCTATGCTTGATGATGTTACTATCAGCATTGTACCGGCCACAGACGGTGCACATTCCTTAAAATAATCTTTTACATTTTTTTCCGGAATCAAAGGCAACTGTATAGTTGCCTTTTTTGATAGAATTGCCATTTAATGTTATTTTTGCCGTATGAACAGACCCATTGTAGAAACCTGCCTGTCCCCTGCATTATTACACTTATTTGATACGGAGCATACCATAGTAGTTATCATAGATATTTTCCGGGCTACGTCCACTATTACCACCGCACTGGCTAACGGAGCCAGGGAAGTCATCCCGGTAGCGGATGTGAACGAATGTATTACCCTTAAATCCCTTCACCCGGAATATATCACTGCCGGCGAAAGGGACGGTAAGATAGCGCCGGGCCTGGAATACGGCAACTCCCCGTTCGAATACCCGCCTGCATTCATAAAAGACAATACCCTGGCCCTGACCACGACCAACGGTACCAAGCTGCTTCATATGGTGGAAAATGCCGACCAGATCATCATCGGGTCTTTCCTCAACCTGGACGCCGTCAGCAGCTATTTAATACAGCAAAACAAGAAAGTGCTGCTGGCCTGCGCTGCCTGGAAAGACAGGGTAAATAAGGAAGACAGCCTGTATGCGGGCGCGGTAGCCGCACAGTTGCAGGAACATTTCACGATAGCCTGCGACAGCACCAGGCTGTGCATGGACCTCTACGGGCAGTCCCTCCAGGCACCCTCCCTGCTTGATTTCCTGCGCGACAGCAATCACTACCGCAGGCTGAGCAGCTTCGGACTGGAAAAAGATATGGAATTCTGCACTACACCCAATCAATACCGGGTGGTGCCCAGATATAACGGCCATGCTATCGTTACAGAAGCAGTGTCCACTACCTGACCGGACAGCCTGCAGGAAAAAATTTTTACCGCCCTGCTATAAAATTAAGCTATTAAGCGCTAAACCAGTATTTTAAATATTTATAGGATTATTGATACTGTTGACAGCATCAATAATGTTCGTACTTTTGCAGAGAATATTCAAATGATAATTTTCTGGTATGGATTTTGCAATACTATTATTATCATGCAGGTATATTTTAAGCACATTTCTTTTATGACACTTTTTGATAAAGCAAAGCTTGCTTTTACCGAACTTAGGAACGCCATTGAAGACAATCTGGATAAGCTCACAGATAAAGCGGAACAATTCATCCAGGACACCACTGAAGAGATAGAAGATTCCCTTGAGCAGGTGGAAGATGCGGCAGAAGACGTATGGGAAGATGCCAAACATTTTGTGGAAGAACGACGTCATCAGAGGAAATAAGCTGATCCCTGCCCGGCCTCATAATGAGGTCTTTATGCCCCACCCAGACCGTTATCCGGTAACCATTACCACTTCAATCCAAAATATCCTCCAAAGGCACGCCCGTAACATCCGGTGTTGCAGACGGCGGTGCTTTCTCCGTTAGGTATAGACCCCTTTCATTCACCAGGCACTTCAATATATCCTCCGGGACTGCCTGCAAATGATCGCTTTGCCGTAACGGCCTGCAAAATGAACAGGTCACGGTCAAGAAAACGGACATCAGCAAACGGACGGGCAATCAACCTGCACAATAGTTCAGGCTTAAAGGCGGGAAAAAATAAGCCCGCTTAGCTGACTGACTAAGCGGGCTTCCGATCGTGCCCCAGGCCGGACTTGAACCGGCACGGGCATTGCTGCCCACAGGATTTTAAGTCCTGCGTGTCTACCAATTTCACCACCAGGGCTTTATCAACTTTGCATTGAAAGAGCAGAAGACGCGATTCGAACGCGCGACCCTAACCTTGGCAAGGTTATGCTCTACCAGCTGAGCTACTTCTGCTTATGCTTTTTACAAAGAACTTCAGCGCTTTATAAGCGCCTCACTTTTTTAAGACTGCAAATATAGAGCAGTATTTTTAAATCAAAAAATTTTTTTAATTTATTTGGTCAATAACTTCTTTCACGCTACATTTGCATCTGTTATCGTTAAGATAACGCTTATCAAGAAAGACAGAGGGATATGGCCCTGTGAAGTCTTAGCAACCATTTCGATATGAAAAAGGTGCTACATCCAGCCGAAAGGAAAGATAAGTCAAGCGAACCTGATTGTAAGATACTATCAATATTCACGCTCCTGACTTCCTGAAGCCGGGAGCGTTTTTTTATAGCAGTATTAAAAATCAAATACATGAGCAAACCATTCCGTAATACCATGTGCAATCGTTGTTGTCATTGGATGTGTCCGATGATGCTGCCGTATGCTTTCCGGGATATGATATTCTGCTCTTCCTGAGATCACGGACAACAGCCTATACAATATAACCGACCCAATGCAGAATAAATCGCATTGGGTCTTTTTTTTAATAATTCTGTTTACTCATTTAAAAAACGAACAAATGTCTACACAAAAAAAATTAGTGATCGGCCTCTTTGGCTTTGGCGTGGTAGGAGAAGGCTTATACCTGGCCTTGAAAAATGCGATCTACCTGAACGCAACGATCAAAAAAGTATGCATCAAGGACGCGGACAAGCAAAGAAATGCGCCCGCCCTGCTCTTTACCACCAACCCGGACGAGCTCCTGGACGACCCCGAGATCAACGTGATCGTGGAGGTTATCAATGATGCCGCTGCGGCAAAGGCGATAGCCCTGAAAGCGATAGCCGGCGGCAAGCAGCTGGTCAGCGCCAGCAAGAAGTTCATTGCGGAAAACCTGCAGGAGCTTATAACGCTGCACAGCCGCCACAATACATCCTTCCTGTATGAAAGCTCCGTGTGCGCCTCCATCCCGGTGATCAGGAACCTGGAAGAGTACTACAACAATGATTTTCTCCAGCACCTTTCCGGCGTCATCAACGGCTCTACGAATTTTATACTTCACAAGGTATTTGAAGAGAACCTGGAATACGCGGATGCCCTTCGCCTGGCGCAGGAGCTGGGATTTGCCGAGCTGGACCCTGCGCTGGACGTACAGGGCACCGATGCCCTCCATAAGCTCGTCATCCTGCTGGCGCACGCTTTCGGCATCCTTGCCAGACCTGACGAAATACTCGTCAATGGCATCCAGAATATCAACGGGTATGATGTAAGATATGCCAAGCAGCACCAGTCACAGATCAAGCTGGTAGCACAGGCCAGGCCACTGCAGAACGGTGATATAGCCGCTCTGGTGCTGCCCACCCTGGTCAGGAACAGCAGTCCCTTGTCCTTTGTGAAGGAGGAATATAACGGGGTCCTTATCAGGAGCAGCCTGGCAGATGAGCAGTTCTTTTACGGTAAAGGCGCGGGCAGCTTCCCCACAGCTTCGGCAGTGCTCAGCGATATCGCTGCATTATCATACGATTACAGGTACGAATACCACAAGCTCCGGCAGCAGCTGGGCAACAAGCTGGCGGACGATGTCATCCTTAAAGTATATGTCAGCCACCCTCATAATGTAAGGCTGCCGCTGACCGATTTCAGGAATATACAGACCATTCACGATGACCCTGAACGCAGCTATATCATAGGCGAGATATCTTACCGCTATCTGCTGGAAAATGACTGGTGGCAATCCGGGCACATCTCCCTGCTGCTTCTTGAAGATGGCATTACCGAAAAGAAAGCCCCGGTACAAAGCCGGCCCTCGTACTATACCGCTCATCAAGCCGTCTAAAAACAGATAACCGTCATATTTTTTTAACCCCAAAAATGTTTATACAAAATGAGCACACAAAAATTTGAGACCTTACAGGTACACGCCGGACAGGAAATAGACCCCGTAACAAGATCCCGTGCCGTACCCATATACCAGACCACCTCTTATGTCTTTGATAATGCAGCCCATGCGGCAGACCTTTTCAGCCTTAAGGCCTTCGGTAATATCTACACCCGCATCATGAACCCGACAACGGATGTACTGGAAAAAAGACTGGCAGCCCTGGAAGGCGGCGTAGCCGCTGTAGCGGTAGCCAGCGGGCAGGCCGCCCAGCTGCTCGCTGTTACCAATATCGTTAACAGCGGAGAGAATTTCATCAGCGCCCAAAACCTGTATGGCGGCACCTATAACCAGTTTAAAGTAGCATTTAAAAGGCTGGGTATCGAAGCCAGGTTTGCCGACATCCGCGATATCAGCAGCTTTGAAAAGCTCATAGATGACAAGACGAAGGCCATCTACCTGGAAAGCATCGCGAATCCCGGCCTGGAAATACCCGATTTCGATGCTTTTAAGCAACTGTCGGATAAATACGACCTGCCCATTATAGTAGACAACACTTTCGGGACAGGAGGATACCTGATCCGGCCGCTGGAGCTGGGCGCGCATATCGTTGTGGCATCTGCAACCAAATGGATAGGCGGGCATGGCAGCTCCATCGGGGGCATCATCATAGACGGCGGCACCTACAATTGGGGCAACGGGAAGTTTCCCCAGTTCACAGAGCCGTCCGAAGGCTACCACGGACTTAAATTCTGGGAAGCCTTCGGAGCCGGCAATGCCCTGGGTCTTCCTAATATCGCCTTTGCCATAAGGGCACGGGTAGAAGGCCTGAGAGACCTGGGCCCTGCGCTCAGCCCGTTCAATTCCTTCCTGCTGCTACAGGGCCTGGAAACCTTGTCCCTCAGGGTGCAGCGTCATGCCGACAATACCCTGGCGCTGGCCCGCTGGCTCCAGCAGCAGCCCTGGGTAGCCACTGTCAGCTATCCGGGTCTGGAGAGCCACCCGGATCACCTGAAGGCCAAAAAATATTTAAAGCATGGATTCGGAGGCGTGCTGACCTTTAATATAAAAGGCAGCAAGGCGGATGCAAGCGCCTTTATTGATGCGCTTCAGCTCGCCAGTAATCTTGCCAATGTGGGCGATGCCAAAACCCTGGTCATCCACCCGGCCTCCACTACGCACGAGCAGCTGTCAGCAGAAGAGCAGGCACAGGCCGGCATAGCGCCCACGCTCATCCGCGTAAGCGCAGGCATTGAACATATAGATGATATTATTGCCGATTTCCGGCAGGCTGCAGCACGCATCGTCAGGCCGGAAAAAGCCGAGGTAGCATCCGCTTAATCCTAAATCTTTACTATGTCCGTATTACATATTTATGAGCACCCTGTCGCTTTCCGGCTGGAAAGCGACAGGGAAATTTCCCGGCTGAAGCTGGCCTACCAGATATGGGGACAGCCCAATGCCGCCCGGGACAATATCGTGTGGGTACTGCACGCCTTTTCAGGAAGCCCGGATTGCTTCGGCTGGTGGAAAGGGCTTGTAGGCCATAACGACCTTATCAACGATAAGGATTACTGCATCGTATGCGTCAATATGCCCGGAAGCTGCTATGGCAGCACCAGTCCCTTATCTATGGATACTGTAACCGGCGTTCCGTACTATTATGATTTCCCCGTATGGACCACCAGGGATGTCGCCAGCGCCTTTGAAGCGCTCCGGGAGCATCTTGGCTTTTCACAGATATACCTTGGTCTCGGGGGCTCCCTCGGCGGACAGGTATTGCTGGAATGGGCCGTAGAAAGGCCAGAGGTATTCAAAAACATATGTGTAATAGCTGCCAGCGCTGCCCATACACCTTACGGGATCGCGTTCAATACCGCCCAGCGGCAGGCTATAGCGCTGGACCCTACCTGGGGGACCTGCCACCCGGCTGCAGGAGAGAACGGCCTCAAAGTGGCGCGCAGCATCGCCCTGCTGTCTTACAGGACTGCAGAGACCTACCAGCTGCACCAGTCGGGCATTCATCCCGACTATAGGGACCTTCCGGTGGACCGGCAGGTATTTAAAGCCAGCACTTACCAGTGGTACCAGGGAGAAAAAATGGCAAAACGCTTTACCGCGCTGAGCTATTACTTCCTTACCATGACGATGGACAGCCATAATGTGGGACGTGGCAGGGGAGGAGCGGCCAATGCGCTGCAGCAGATAAAGGCCCGCACATTGATCCTCAGCCTGGAGAATGACCAGCTGTTCCCGTTCGATGAGCAGCTGCTATTGACACAATATATACCGGACAGCAACCTGGAAGTAGTGGCAACGCAACATGGCCATGACGGGTTCCTGCTGGAGCTGGGCCAGATCACCTTATATCTAAGCCGGTTCCTGAAGCATAGCAGGCATAAAAATGCACATTTTACCAAATTCCACCTGAACTGAAACGCTGACAGACCCGTGGCGGCAGCTTTGCTGCATAGCCACGGCCTATCAGCCCAGGCCATTATCTATAGCGGCTTTTAGCAGGCCCACCGGGATTTCACACCCGGTTTCTGCCGCAGGTACTGACGGTGCTACCCCATGCGGCAACCGGCAGCACCGGGAATGTATTTTTACCGGATCAGGTATGAACCTAGGCCGGACAAAACCTTCCCATCCCTGAGGGAAATGTTACCCTCCTCCGGACATTTGCCGGGGAGACCGGCAACCGATGCTTCATTTTGTTAAATAAACATTATTCCATCATAAAAATTCAGCATAAAATAGCAGTATTTGGAAAATAGATTTTATTTTCAACTAAATATTTATCTTAAGGTCATTTTTCTCAACCAATAACACTCAACAAATCAAATCGTATGTCTTTGTTAATAGCAGATAGCGGCTCCACTAAAACCGACTGGATCCTGGTTAAAAACGGGAAGGCTACCAAAACTATCCAGACCTCGGGACTGAATCCGTTTATCTGTGGCGAAGAAATATACGCCACCACACTTCAGCAGGAATTAAACCTGGACCTGAAACGTAATAGTATTGAAGAGATCATTTTTTACGGCGCAGGCGTAAAGGACAGCAGCAAGGCAAAATTCGTTGAAAAGCAGCTAAGCAAACATTTTGGCATTAAGAACGTCAAAGCCTACTCAGATATGCTTGCGGCTTCCAGGGCCACCTGTGGCCTGGAAAAAGGGGTTTGCTGTATCCTGGGTACGGGCAGCAATTCCGCCTACTTTGACGGGAACAGGATAAAAACCCAGAACCCTTCCCTGGGATATATTGTCGGGGACGAGGGCAGCGGCACCTACCTGGGTAAAAAGGTGCTGCAGTATTATTTTTACAATACTTTCGATGATGAGCTGAAAGAGTCGTTCTTAAGCCGCTACGGCAATGACCTCACCGCTATCCTTGACAATATATATGCCCGGCCTTTTCCCAACAGGTATATTGCCGGCTTCACACAATTCCTGATGGACCACAGGGGTCATTATATGGTAGAGAATATCATTGAAGACGCGTTGATAGAGTTCCACCAGAAGCATGTATTAAAATACAGGGAAAGCTGGAAATATCCTGTTCACTTCGTAGGGGCCGTTGCCTATGCGTTCAGGGATATCATTAAAGACCTGCACGCTTCCTACGGTCTCACAACAGGGAAGATACTGAAAGCTCCCAAAGACGGGCTGATCGCATACCACACCCAATAATTTTCAACAACAACAATGATAGAAGTAAAAGGACTGCATAAAAGTTTCGGTGACAAAAACGTGCTGATCGATGTCAACTTTACGATGGAAGCCGGCAAGACCAACCTTATCATAGGGAGCAGCGGCAGCGGGAAAACAGTGCTTATGAAATGTATGATCGGTCTTTTCAGGCCGGAGAAGGGCCAAATATTATATAATGGCATGGATATCGTTACCGCAGGTCCGGATGAGATCAAGCAGGTCCGGCAGGAAATCGGCATGCTGTTCCAGGGCTCTGCATTATTTGACAGCAAAACCGTGCAGGAAAATGTCCTGTTCCCGCTGGATATGTTTACAAAGGACGGATACAGGAAAAAGCTACAACGCGTACAGGAAGTGCTGGAAAGGGTCAACCTGAAGGATGCCAATAAGAAATATCCTTCCGAGATCAGCGGCGGTATGAAAAAACGGGTAGCGCTGGCCAGGGCCATTGTGCTCAATCCCAAATATCTTTTCTGTGACGAGCCCAACTCCGGGCTGGATCCCCAGACCTCGCTGGTCATCGACCACCTGATACGGGAAATCACCACGGAGTACAATATGGTGACCGTCATCAATACGCACGACATGAACACCGTGCTGGAAAGCGGCGACCATATCGTTTATATGCACCAGGGCCAGAAACAATGGGAAGGCTCCAACAGGGATATTATTTTCAGTGATGACGAATTGCTGAACAATTTTATTTTTGCATCAGAATTTCTCAGAGATGCCAAACAGACCCGTATGCGGCAATTACAAAATGAAGCCGGAGAATGATATTGTGATACCTTACCGGTCATATAATCTTAAGCAAAAGGGGTGGAGCATAGCGGCACACCTTTTTTTATGCGTAGCAGCGCTCTTCCTGACACGCTGGGGCTTCTATATCAGCAACAGGAGCTTCTTTGAGCAGCCGGAGCTGCTAAGGCTCTCCTGGTACGGGCTCCGGTTTGACCTCTCCGCGATCTGTATGACGACCGGGCTTATGTTCTTCCTGCTGCTGCTGCCTTTTAAATGGAATTATAAAACCTCCCGGTACTGGAGCCTGGCTTTCACCGCTATCTTTGCCCTGGTCCTCTGCTTTGAGCTGGCCGACTGGAAGTACTTCCCGTATAACCAGCGCAGGAGCAATGCCGATGTATTGCAGATGATCAGCAGGGGAGGCGACTTCCTGAGCCTGCTGCCGGGTTTCTTCCGGGATTTCTGGTACCTGTTCCTGCTGGCCGGTGGTATGACCTGGAGCATCTACATCCTGTCCAGGCGCATATTCAGGCTAAGCGACAGGATCATCCCTGACCATAGCGCCCCGGGCAGCAGGCGGGCATTATGGCAGCACAGCGCAGCGGCGCTGGCAGCCGCAGGACTTATGATCATCGGGGTAAGAGGAGGCCTTCAGCTGGTACCGATCACCCCCAGGAACGCCATATTATATACCACCAACCAACAGGTCCCGCTGGTCCTCAATACCACCTTCAATATCATCACTTCCCTGCAGAGCCGGGAAATGGAACACGTACATTATACGGATGATGCGGAAGCCAGGAATTATGTACAGCCCATCCATTACCCCGATACTGGCCGTGACTTTATGCCCAGGAATGTGATGGTGATCATACTGGAAAGCTTTTCAAAGGAATTTACCGGCCTTACCCCCGGCAAAAGCTATACGCCTTTCCTGGACAGCCTGATGCAGGTCAGCTATACCTTTACCAATAGTTACGCCAATTCCTTCCAGTCGGCCCAGGGCATCCCGGCCATACTTGCCGGCATACCCGGACTTACGGATCATTCTTTCATCACTTCGGCGTATGCCAATAATAAGATCAACTCCTTTGCCAGCCTGCTGAAGCCTTACGGCTACACTTCCGTTTTCTTTCATAATGCCACGAACGGCAGCATGAACTTTGACCTGTTTGCCAAAAACGCGGGTTATGACCGGTATTTCGGACGCAGGGAATACAATAATGAAAAGGACTATGACGGCAGCTGGGGCATATGGGATGAGCCGTTCCTGCAACGTGTGGCCGATGAAATAGCACAGTTGCCGCAGCCCTTTCATGCATCTATGTTCAATATCAACTCCCATCATCCCTATATCATTCCTGCACAGTACCGGGACCGGTTTAAAGAAGAGGGACTGCCGATATACAGCGCCATACGTTACAGTGATTATGCGGTGCAGCAATTCTTCCGGAAAGCAGCCGGCCAGCCATGGTTTAAAAACACCTTGTTTATCTTTACCGCTGACCACGCCTCCCCGGTAGGCTCCAATGATTTTTATATGTATAAGACCGGTAAGTTCCAGATACCGATCTTTATCTACGACCCATTACAGCAGGTATTTCCTGCCGCACGCAATCCGCACCTGATGCAGCAGATAGATCTCCTTCCCACAGTGATGACCGCCCTCAGATACCCGGAACCCTATTATGCCCTGGGACGTGATGCCCGGCAGGGAAACAGCAGGGTCCTGACTAAGGTAGGCGCAGACACTTACTTTATCAGCGACAGCCTGCAGCTGACCTATTTCAATGAGCAGCTTAGCGGAGTGTACCGTTTCCCTTCAGACAGTATGAACACCACCAACCTGCGGGCTGATAAGAGCTACCGGGAAGCTATCTCAACATTGCAACGCCATTTTCATTACTACAAGCAGGTATATATCAACGACATGATCGACAACAGGATGTATTATCAGCCGGCCAGGTAATACATAATATACCTGTAACCGGTGGTTAAGAAAACCAGGTATCAGATCATCTCCGTACAATTTATTGTGCAGACTACCCAAGTTCAATGCAGGGTAGTACGTCTTTAATCCAAAGACTTCGTAATATATTTTAACCACTGAAGTGAGTTGATTTTCAACTTAAAGCTACTGCATATATATTACAGGATACTCCTTAAAACCTTCCTGGCCCTGTTACTTATATGGTGTAGCACCCAACCGGCAACTGCGCAGCAGGTACACTACAACAATTATCTTTCGGTAATACCTATCGGATTTTTTTACAGGACCTTCCACAAGAGCGTGGAATATACCAGGCATTTCGGCACGGCATATAACAGGCGCATTCAATCAGGCTTCCATTACGGCCAACAGCTATATATTCCTGACCGGAATGAGCATACATATTACCTGGTGACCGCGGCGTTCAATGCAACGGTGGTACAGGCAAACAGGTTTGAATATGCTGTAGGAGTACATTCCGGAGCGGAAAGATTCCAGGATACCTATACGGCAAGGTACCCTTACCGGGAGGATATATCCTATGGTATTTCCATAGGCATGAATAATAATTTCTATTGGCATATCAGCAAGCGCTTTTTCCCGGGTGCCAATGCGGTGCCGCCTATGCCGGTGTTCATCTTTGATAAGGGCTTAAAGACCGGCATAGGGTTCAAGTCATTGCAGGCAGGCATAAAGCCATAAGCCTGCCCGGCAAACAACCTATGACCTTCAATATTGTTGTTTAGTTCATACATTTTTCCGAAATTGTATGCTCAACTTCAAATTCCATACTGTTATGAAAGTAACTGTTATAGGTGCGGGCAATGTAGGTGCCAGCTGTGCCGATTATCTTGCTCAGCGCAATTTCCTGTCCGAGCTGGTATTGCTGGACATCAAAAAAGATTTCGCGGAAGGAAAGGCCATGGACCTGAACCAGACAGCCGTTTACAATCACTTCTATACTACCATAAAAGGGGTTACCAACGATTACCCGGCCACTGCCGGCAGCGATGTGGTGGTCATTACCAGCGGCATCGCGAGGAAGCCGGGTATGACCAGGGAAGAGCTGATCGCCACCAATGCCGGTATCGTAAAAGAGGTGGTGCTTAAAGCGCTCAGCCATTCCCCGTATGCCTTCTTCATCATTGTCAGCAACCCGCTGGATACCATGACCTACCTGGCCTATAAGACCCTGGGCATACCACGAAATAAGGTATTCGGCATGGGCGGCGCTCTTGACAGCGCCCGTTTCAAATATTATTTAAGCCAGGCGCTTGAGAAAAGCCCTTCTGATATCAGCGCCCTGGTTGTAGGCGCGCACAGCGATACCGGCATGATACCGCTGATACGGTGGGCCACCTATAACGGTGTTCCCGTATCGTGCTATCTGTCCGAGCAGGAAATGGAAGACATCGTGCAAAAGACCAAGGTAGGCGGCGCCACGCTGACACAGCTGCTGGGCACTTCGGCCTGGTATGGCCCGGGAGCAGCAGTGGCCCACGTGGTACAGTCCATCTTATGCAATCATCATGTCATCATACCCAGCAGCGTTTACCTGGAGGGAGAATACGGGCTGCACGATGTATGTATAGGCGTTCCGAGCCTTATCAGCAAAAATGGCATAGACAGCATTAAGGAGATCGACCTGAACGAAGCGGAGCTGCAGCAGATGCGGGATGTGGCAACCACACTGCAGGCCGTCAACAGCCGGCTTTTTGATACGCCCTGAGGCATACCCGCTGTACGCAGCAGCGGGAGATGATTAACATCCGTTTGATGCAAATCCCGGTATAAGATCGCTGCAGGCATTGTAATTCTGCATAGCTTTGTTTCCATATGAAAATATTAAAACGAATGTTGTACACTATTATAATATTGCTGCTGGCCCTTTTCCTTTTTGGTCTTTATTTTATGAACAGGCCGGAATTCGGCAAGCATCCTTCGGGAGACAGGCTGCAAAAAATACTGAGATCACCTCACTATAAGGACGGGCAGTTCCAGAACCTGTCTCCCACACCGCAGCTGGAAAAAGGATACAATATGTTCGGCGTATTGATCAACTTCCTGTTCCGGAAGCCGGAACATATCAAGCCGAAGAATGACATACCTGTCATCAAGACCGATCTTAAGAATTTATCAAGGGACTCCAATCTACTGATCTGGTTCGGCCATTCTTCCTATCTTTTCATACTGAACGGCAAAACCTTTCTCGTTGATCCCGTTCTCAGCGACAATGCCTCCCCCGTTCCCGGGTCCAATAAGGCATATAAAGGCACCTCGCTGTACACTGCTGACGATCTTCCCGATATTGATTATCTTATTATCACCCACGATCATTTTGACCACCTGGATTATCCCACCATCAGGGAGCTGAAGGGTAAGGTCCGGCAGGTCATCTGCGGACTGGGCGTGGGCGAGCACCTGGAATACTGGGGTTACCCCACAGCCGGCATTACGGAGCTGGACTGGTACGAAAGCACTGAGTTCACTGATGGTGTCAGGATCACCGCTACGCCGGCACGTCATTTTTCGGGCCGTACCTTTAAAAGGAATACCACCCTGTTCTGCTCCTATGTGCTGCAAAGCGGCGATACCAGGATATTCATCGGGGGAGACAGCGGCTATGATACGCATTTCAAAGCCATAGGCACACAATACGGGCCTTTCGACCTGGCGATCCTTGAGAACGGCCAGTATAATGAAGCCTGGAAATATATTCACACCCTGCCCTCCGAAATGCCGGCTGTTATAAAGGATATCAATGCAAAAAATATACTGCCGGTACACTCCGGGAAATTTGCGCTGGCCCTGCATTCCTGGAAAGAGCCTCTTACGGAGATCATCAAATTACAAAATACGGGAACAAGGATACTCACCCCCCGGATAGGAGAAGTCTTAAAGCTGGGTGACAGTACCCAGACGTTCGGCAGGTGGTGGGAAGAAGCGGAGTAAGCGATCAGGACACCTTCTGGTAAGCAAGGCGCGGCGTAGCATCGCTGACATAGATGATCCCGCAATAGCTATAGCCCAGCTTTTCAAAGATATGCTGCATGATCGTATTATCCCGGTGGGTATCTACCCGGATGTTGGGATGCTGCTTAAAGCACCAGTCCAGCACAGTGGCGGCCACGCCCCTGACCCGCCCGTTGGTTGCCAGCCGGTGTATAACGCCGTAAGGCGCTTCATTCATCCAGGCGCCTTCTATCTTATTATAAGCAGGATCTTCTGCAACAGCGAAG
The DNA here is from genome assembly GCA_037190225.1 of Edaphocola sp. Taxonomy (GTDB): domain Bacteria; phylum Bacteroidota; class Bacteroidia; order Chitinophagales; family Chitinophagaceae; genus MKSF01. Next base: position 81,745 of record JBBCJL010000005.1, read on the forward strand.
CAAAAAACACCCGCGGGCTCCCGGCCCGATATACAGACAAATAATTCTCCTTTATCCAGGCATTCCAGCATCAGCTCCCTGGAGGGATACCCGTTAGTCCACTGGCTGGCATTACCGTTCGCTCTCATGATGCTACGGGCATGCGCGATAATATCCATAATGCTGTCCATCTCCTGAGGACGGGCTTTTCTTATATTCATTGTGTAGATCCTGATTCAACAGCAAAATTATTATAAACCTCGCATCTTTCCCCTGTGAAAAGATATAATAATACAATTACCGCCAGATCGGTCCGGTCTCTTCACAGGCGTCAATAACGAAGGATATCCTATATATACCGTAAAAATGCCTAACTTGCAAGGTTAATTCAATATTATTATCAATAACATCAGAGAACAATATATAATGCAACCCAACAGCAAACCCATTATCGGCGTCAGCATAGGCGATGTGAATGGCATAGGCCCGGAGGTGATCATCAAGACCTTTGCCGATCCGAGGATCCTGGATATGTGCACACCCGTCATCTTTGCCAATCCTAAAATCATCAATTTTTATAAAAAGAACCTGGATATCCAGGGATTCAGCTTTAATGCTGCCCAGGCTCTTACCCAGCTCAACCCTAAGCAGGTCAATGTATGTACTATCTGGCAGGACGAGATCGGCATTCAGCCCGGCGTCCTTACGGATGATGCCGGAAGACTGGCTGTCGCCAGCCTGGTGAATGCCGCCCAGGCACTGAAGGACGGGCACATACAGGGACTGGTAACAGCTCCCATTCATAAGACGAATGTACAGGGACCTGATTTCAAGCATACCGGGCACACCCCTTTCCTGAAGGAATTCTTTGGCGTGAAGGAAGTAGCCATGATGCTGTACAGCAATAATTTCCGCGTGGCGCTCCTTTCCGAGCATATTCCCATAGCCCAGGCCGCCGCCGCGGTTACCGGGGAAAACATTACCAGGAAGCTCGCCGTAGTGCATCGTTCACTGGTGCGGGATTTCGGCATAGACAAGCCTAAGATCGCGGTGCTGGGACTCAATCCCCACGCCGGAGACGGCGGACTGATCGGCCAGGAGGAAAAAGAGATCATCAAGCCCACCCTGGACAGGCTGAAGAAAGAAAAAGGATGGCTGCTGTTCGGCCCTTACAGCGCGGACGGCTTCTTTGCCCACGGTCACCATACACAGTTTGATGCCGTATTGGCCATGTACCACGATCAGGGCCTTATACCGCTGAAATCACTGGGCACTGAAGACGGCGTAAACTTCACCTGCGGGCTGCCTTCTGTCAGGACCTCTCCCGACCACGGCACCGCCTTTGACATTGCGGGCAAAAATATCGCCGATGAGCAATCGTTCCGCAATGCGGTCTTTGAAGCCATAGATATTTCCAAGAGACAAAGGGCCTATGATGAGGCCACTGCCAACCCCCTGAAGCGGCAAAAATTAAGTAAAGAATGATCCTAAATCAAAGAGGGCGTTACCTGACAGGTAGCGCCCTCTTTGATTTAGCAGGCATATTGCCCTTATGTTATTCATCATCCTCGGTCTGGTACTGGTATAGAGCGGCATAATGCCCGTCCAGTTGCATCAGCGTTTCGTGCGAGCCCTGCTCCACGATCCTGCCGTCCTCCATTATGATGATCTTATCAAAGTTCCAGTGCCTGAATATCCTGTGTGAGATAATGATCGTGGTCTTATCTTTAAGGATAGCGCTCAGATTCTGCTGAATGGTATTCTCTGTTTTGCTGTCCACCGCAGAGAGGCTGTCATCCATAATAAGCATAGCGGGCTTTTTATACAATGCCCGCGCGATTGATATTCTTTGCTTCTGCCCGCCGGAAAGCATAACGCCCCTCTCCCCGGTTATGGTATCATAGCCGCTTACCAGGCCAACGATATCCTTGTGGACATCGGCCAGCCGGGCGGCCTCCTGTATACGCTCCATATCAAAGGTATCTCCCATGGCAATATTGGACGCAATAGTATCCGAGAACAGGAAAACATCCTGCGGCACATAGCTGACCTGCTTTCTCAGGGAGCTCAGGTCCAGCTCTTTGATATTGGTGCCGTCAATGAGTATCTCACCTTCCGTTACGTCATACATCCTTAGCAGCAGGTGAACCAGCGTGCTCTTGCCTGAACCGGTCTTACCCATGACAGCCACCTTTTCTCCCTTTTCGATCACCAGGTTGAATCGCTCCAGCGCCCTGATGCCGGTATGGGGATATACAAATGTAACATCCCGGAATTCCACCTTACCTATCAGGTTATGATGCAGCGCATTGGGGGCGTTCCGGATATCTACCGGGGCATCCAGGAATTCATTGATCCTCCGCTGGGACACCGCGGCACGCGTGATCATATTGGCGGTAAAGCCGATCGCCATAATAGGGAAGGTAAGCATCGAAATGTAGATCACGAATTCCGCTATATTACCCACCGTTATCTGGCCGTTGATAGCCTGGTAACCACCGATAAGCACGGTTATAAGGATGCTCATACCCGTAAATATGCCCATAGCCGGTCCATAGATGGCATCGGTAAGGGCCAGGTTGATATTGCTCTTCCTGTACTCCTCTGTCGCCTTGCTGAAGGTACGGTACATCGCTTCTTCCTGGTTAAAGGATTTTACCACCCTGATGCCCGCATACGTTTCCTGCGCCCTGGAAGTGATATTGGAAAGGTGCGCCTGTATCTTTTCCGATTTCCTGTTGATGATCTTATTGACATAAAAAATAGATATGGCCAGCAAAGGCAGGGGCAGCAGGACATAAATGCTGAGCGATACGCTCACCCTGAACATATTGATAAGGCACAGCAGCGTTAGCACCACGAGGTTGATGCCATACATAATAGCCGGCCCCGTGTACATCCTGACCCGGGAAACATCCTCGGAGATCCGGCTCATCAGGTCGCCCACGCGGTGAGATTTGAAAAAAGAGGTGCTCAGCTCCTGGTACTTGGTGTATATCTCCTTCTTCTGGTCATATTCAATATGCCGGGACATAACGATGATGGTCTGCCGCATGAAGAACATGAAGACTCCCCTCAATACAGCAAAGAGTATCAGCAGGAACCCGTTATACATTACCAGGTCCATCACCTCCGATTTAAGAATAGCCTTCTGCGGACCGTCGGCCAAAAGATTATACTGGCTGATATGCACATACACCTGGTCCATTACTTTCCTGATAATGCCCGGGGGCAATACCGCGAAAAAGTTGGATACGGCCACAAAGATGACTCCCAGGGTAAGTCGCCACTTGTACTTTACAAAGTACTTATTTAAAGACTTTAAGGATGATAACAACGTATTCTGTTTTATATTTACGGGATGTTCACTGTAAAGTGATTCTTAAACTTTGCAAAGCATAAGAAAACAAAGCACAAAAGTACAACAAATGCCGGAGGCAAACGTTAAATTTGCATTTGCTTATGAAAGGGACCTGCATTTTGACCATGGGTAGCTTTATGCTGCTGGCGGCCGCTTCCTGCGGAGAGGATACTACTTCTGCCAGGTACACCCCGGAGCAGTTCCGGCATACGGTAGACAGTACCATCGCGGCCCGGATACCCGAGATCAGGAAGGAATTGCGTGAAGATTACGAAATGCGCAAGGCTATCATACTAAAATCCGTACAGGATTCAATTAAAGGAACAGGACAGGCCATACCGGCGGTAATCATCCCCGGGGACGCCCTGTTAAAAGACACATCTCATGACAAAACAACCACTGATACTGGTAACTAACGATGACGGCATCAACGCACCGGGCATCAAAAACCTGATCCAGTCTGTACTTCCTTACGGCAAGGTCGTAGTTGTGGCTCCCGACAGCCCCCAGTCAGGGATGGGCCATGCCATTTCCATCAACAGGCCGCTGCGGCTGGAACGCCTGGACCTGTTTGACGAATGGGATGTGGAAACCTACCAATGCAGCGGCACGCCCGTAGATTGTGTAAAGCTGGCCATAGACGTGATCTTTAAAGGCGTAAAGCCCGACCTCTGTGTCAGCGGCATCAACCACGGGTCCAATGCCTCCATCAATGTCATTTACTCAGGCACTATGAGTGCTGCCATGGAAGCGGCGATCGACGGGATACCTTCTATCGGCTTCTCCCTGCTGGATTTCAATTACCATGCGGACTTTACCGTATCCAGGTATGTAGCGGAGCAGCTTGTGTCCAAGGTGCTCAAAGAACCGATGCCGGATCATTTTCTTTTAAATGTCAATATCCCCAAGGTCACGCTGGAAGCATTCCGGGGATTAAAAATATGCCGGCAGGCGGATGCCCACTGGACTGAGAATTTCGATGAAAGGCAGGATCCGCGGGGCAAGAATTACTACTGGATGGTAGGCCGGTTTGTGAACAGGGACCGGGGAGAAGATACCGATGTGGAAGCGCTTAAGAACGGGTTTGCTTCCGTGGTGCCGGTAAGGATCGACTTTACGGAAGAGTTTATCAAGACGTGGCTGGAGAACAAATGGACAGAGTTCCGGTAACGGGTATGAATCGGAATGCAGGAGGCTTCGCAAGGTATTGATATTGCATTTTACTTTTGCTTTCCAGGCTCTCTCTCCAAATAGAGCTTTCGACAAAACCGGTAAACGGTTTCCAGAGATCGGCCTTTATAGTTTTATATTCGATCTTTCCAGTAACAAAGTTTACCGGAAGTTATACCGATAATCCAGGAAGGCTTCCAGACGGTCTATAAAACCTAGTTTTTCTTCTTCCTCGTCTGTATCTTCTTCAGATAATTTATTGCTCTTGGATTGCCCGGAAATTTCGCCATTTGGCGAAATGGATAAAATGCTTTTGTTGTGTGGTCCTAATACTTAGCCTGTTTTAAAGCTATTCATTTGGATGATAACTGTCAGATTAAGTTTTGACTGATTCACATTTTGCATTGGGCTGTTGTGCATTGGCAAAAATGCAAAGAGGTACGCCCTGATAAAAACATCAAACAAAGCATTTTCGGACTGCTCTTTCGGAACTGCCGTAGGTTCGGTAAATTGAACGGTTGTTTTATCTGGCAGCTATCGGGCATAGATAAGTAGCTCTTATTATTCCATACTTTTTAGTTTAATAACACTTCGCCATCAAAACCATTATTGTGTAAAATATTGACTATTACATTTTCTGATATTTCGGAAGAACTATCAATACGTAGAATTTTATCACAATCGTCAAGGTCAAAATTCCAACGTATATGCGGAATTTTTTCTAAATGTGGCTTTAAATATTCGATGTTAGCGTTATTAAATACTGAAGTCCTAAACACATGAATCATCGTTAATAAATTAGAAATTAAAGTCCTTTTTTCCCTTCCAGCCAATATCCTTGCGAATAAACATTTCCCTGCGTTTTACTTTTCAAAACTTTTCTGAAGGTCTGAATGGATTTGACATTTCCGATTAACGCGAAATTGGCCGAGCTCCACCAATCTGTTTTGAACAAGGGTAGATCGCTTATCCATTTTTCATTTCTGAATAAATTGCTTTTTGGAAATACAGTGCAATTCTCTAATCCTAATAACCCGGGAACATTTTTATTAACTTCATCTAATTCAAAATAGAATTCAAATTGATGATTATTGCTTTTCAATAATGATAACAAGGCAACCGCAATACCTAAAGATGTTTCATCACCAAAAAAGAATTGTTGCTTTATGCTTGGATCGTATAATATTTTTCCTCTTGGTGGACTGATAAACAGCTCATCGTTTTTTTGCAATGTATCAATGTACTTGCTACCGACTCCGTTTCCGTGAATATGAAAAATAATGTCAAAAATTCCATTTTCCTTATCGTGATAAACAACGGTGTAATTTCTAAATTCCGTCTCACTCACACGAATTACACTTGCGTAACCGATTTGAAAACTCCATTTTGATATATCGCCCTGAAAGCGAATTTTCTTTATTTGTGGGCTGATGTAAGAGGTTTCTAAAACTTTTACATTTGGTCGCATTACGCTTCCGAATAAATTGCTGACCCATTTTGGTATGCTTGAAATCATTGTTTACTACATTAAAGTGTAATGCAAAGGAACAACGAACGGAAATTTCAGACAATACAAGAAGAAGGTAAGTATTGGACTAATCAAGGTTTGTATTTCTGAAAGTCAAAGCGGACATTCCTGTGACTTTTGAAAATAGTCTGGAAAAATAAGGATAATCATCATAGCCCAATTCGGTTGCAATTTCTTTTACTGATATATCAGAATGGTAAAGCAAGCGCTTGGCTTCTAAAATTATTCGTTGCTGTATGTGATACGAAACAGAATGTCCTGTAGTATTTTTTACACATTCGTTTAAATAAGAAGAGGAAATGTTTAATTGCTGCGCATATTCTGCCGGACTTTTGGCTGTAACAAAATTTCGTTCCAATAATTCCTTAAACGCTTTGGTCACGATTTCAAATCTTGATAGTTTTTCAATCGGTTTTGATTGGACCAAATACTGTGAAATTACCAATCCTATTAAAGTATTACAACCTCCGTTGAGTAGCGAATGATATAATTTTTCGTTTTTTCGTTCCGATAATTTTATGCAAAGTGATACAGCTCCGGAAATAACGGAAAATACATCCTGTTTTAATGACAAAGGTTTTGCGGGTGAGATGTCTTCCAATAATTTCAAATATTCAGGATTCAGATTTTCATTGCTGATCGCCCAAACACTTACAACTGCATTATTAAACGACAAGGTCCGATGTACCTGATCTTGATGAATGAAGATAACAGATGACGGTTTTATAGTGTGTTTATGAAAATCAATTTCAATGGTTGTTGATCCTTTTTCCTGTAAGAAAAACAAATGGTATTCATCTCTGTGCGATTGTTTTATACTATTGAATTCCTCAAGCTGTTCGTATAAATGTAAATCTTCCCTCGAAATTCTTCCTATAAATACTCCTTTGACGAACTCAGCCCTTATAGGATTTACAGGTATTGAATTTAATTTTTTAGACATTGTTTTTTATCACTTTTACCACTCTCCCTGAAATAACTAATAAAGTTAGAAATATTTATATTTACACGGTATCAGTTAATATGCTGCTCTACCGATTTATCCAATTCCCCTGGAACGATTTTTCCATATACCTGTGTTTGTCGGACAGAGGAATGGTCAGGCAATTTGCTTACATATTCAATACGCATAATATTTTTTTAAGCATTGGCAGCACATGTATGACGGCTCAAAATGAAAGTGCAGATTGAAAGGAACTAAGGTATCTATTCCTCTTCCATCGCATCAATCGTTGAGAATTCCAGGTTGCTATCTGTCTGTCATATGCCTGCTTTTATTGCTCGGAGCTGGTGCGGGCAGCTAAATAGTAATAACGCTCTTCCTGGGCCCTGAACGATTCCCCGGCCGTCTCAACATAATGATTACGCTGCTTATTATCCAGGATACGCGCTTTCACGTTTTCACTCAGTTCAATAAGCAGGAGATCCGTGATCTCCTGCTTAAGAGCAGGATCCTCTATCTCAAAAGCCGTTTCCACGCGGTGGTCGAGGTTCCTGACCATCCAGTCTGCAGAGGAAACGTACACTTTCGGACTATTGTTATTGTAAAAATAAAATACCCTGGAATGTTCCAGGTACCTGTCAACGATACTGATAGCCCTGATAGGCGTCCTGAATTTACTGTTTTTGGTAACAGCGCAGCAGATGCCCCGGATTATGAGCTGTACCTTCACCCCGAAATGCGCCGCCTCGTACAGCTTATTGATCAGCGTCCTGTCTACCAGGCTGTTCAGCTTAATGATGATCTCGGCTGTCTTCTTTCTTTTGGCATTTTTTATTTCCTGCTCTATGAGCTTCAGGAAGGCCTCTCTCATATTTACAGGCGACAGCAGCAGCGTCTTACATTTCAGCAGGGACTTCTGGTGCTGCTCCGGTCCGGCCAGGAACTCGAAAATATACTCGGCATCCCGCAGCATCTTTTTATTGGCGGTCAGGAGGCAGGTATCTACATATATTCTGGCGGTACTCTCATTTAAATTGCCCGTGCTCAGGAATCCGTAGTAAGATATCTTTCCCTTTATGACCCTTTTGATGACGCATATCTTGGCATGCACCTTCATATCCGGTACGCCTACCAGTACGGTCACGCCTTCCTCTTCCAGCTTGGTCTTCCAGTAAAGATTGGCCTCTTCGTCAAACCTTGCCCTCAGCTCCAGGTAAACGACCACCTCCTTACCGTTCTTGGCCGCATTGATAAGGGTATTGATGATCTTTGAATTCTGCGCCAGGCGGTAACAGGTGATCTTGATGCTTCTTACGGTAGGGTCAATGGCCGCTTCCCTCAGCAGATCTATGAGGCTGTCAAAGCTGTGATAGGGAAAATGCAGCAGGATATCCTTCTCATCCAGTATATCCATGATCCTGCAGGGCTGGACCAGGTCCTTATGGATAAAGGGCTTTGTATGCTCCTTTATATCATCGAACACGCTTTCGGGAAATTTCATAAAATCCTTAAAGTTGTGTATCCGACCTCCTTTATTGATATAATCGGAATGGGTAAGCCCCAGCCGCCTGATCAGGTAATTCAGCAGGTCATTGTCTATATTCCTGTCGCAGACAAACCTGGTGGTCCTTCCCTTCTTACGGTTCTTCAGGCCTTTTTCAATGGAAGTGATCAGGTTCATATTGACGTCATTATCAATATCCAGCTCGGCATCACGGGTAACTTTTATGATATGGCCTTCGCAATCATCGAAACCAAAAGGAGCAAAGATATTAGGCAGGTTATAGCGGATGATATCCTCCAGTAGGATAATATCCTGCTCTCCCGGCTCTGACGGCAGTATAATGAACCTTTCAATATTCTTTGTCGGGATCTCGATCAGGGCGAAACGCTTCTTTTCGGGATGGGTGGAGATACGCAGCGCACAGGCCAGGTAAATATTCTTGTCCTTAAGCAGGGGCAGCTGGGGTAAGGACTCTATCATCAGGGGAACAATATTGGGATATACCTGCTCATAGAAATATTTTTTTACAAAATGCTTCTGTTCCCTGCTGAGATGCTTTTCATTCTTTATAAAGATATGGTACCCGCCAAGCTCTTTAATAATATGGGTATAGGTCCTCCTGAATGCTATCTGCTGCTTTTCCACGATAGTATTGATCTGGCTGAGTATCTCCTTGGGATTTTCTTCCAGGTGCACATTCGCTTTCTTGCCGAACTGTGCCATGCGCTTAAGAGTGGCCACCCGTACACGAAAGAACTCATCCAGGTTATTGGAGAAAATACCCAGGAATTTCAGTCGGTCGTGGATATGATTCTGCGGATCCTGCGCCTCCTGCAGTACCCTTTCGTTGAAAGACAGCCAGCTGATGTCTCTTACCAGGTGTCCTTTAATACCATATTTGGCTACCATAAAAATACGATTCTGTTTCGGGGGATGAATTTATACAAACTCCCTGTAACGGGACTACCGCGCCGGGTTATTTAATTATGAATTATCTTAATGATAACCAAAAAAATGGTAGGATGCCGGGCTATACTCGATATTGATCTCATCATTGACATCGTAAAAGTTGTAATCTTGCTTATTCACTTCAATGCTTTTTTTGATCCTGCTGCTCAGGTAAAAATGGTAGCTGTGCGTCTGTGACATATATTTTTTCTCCACGATAAAGGCCTGCTCCACCACTTTATAGCCTCTCTTGACTTCCCGGAACAGGCTGAGCACGGTGAAGTAATATAAAAGTCCGAGCACTACCGCGAAAAACAGGAACATCCCGGCGGCGACCTGCAGTACAAATCCCGGGGACAGCGGCGTTTCCGTTCTTTCGTCTATATTGCCGGGATCATAGGTAAAATTGGAAAAGGTGTACAGGGCCGTCATAAACAGCGCCAGCCCCAGAAAAATGTAATGCGCCACCCTCAGGAACAGCTTCCTTTGCCGGACAGCATGTCTTTTAAGGTATTGCAGCTCTTCTCTTTCCATCGGTTCCCGGTAGCTGTTGTTGGTAATATGCACCATGCTTCTGTGTAATGGTTATCTCCTGCTTCAAATTTAATTTTAATACGTTAATTTTTGACGATTAGGGCATATAATTTTACTTTTGAGGCGTATAATCCCCCTATGCTCTACATTAACAGTTATTGCGCCTATACTGCCGGCGGCCTTATTGGTCCCGAAACACCGCTACGCTGCCTGGAACAGGCTGTGCCGGGAGCAGCCTACGCGCGTGAGCCTGATTACAAGGACCTGATACCGCCCATGCAGCTGCGCCGTATGTCCAGGCCCATCCGCCTGAGCATAGCTGCTGTAAAAAATATCCTCGCAGGTGCCGCCATCCAGGAAGTAAGCGCTATCAATGTAGGGACGGCTTACGGGCTGCTTTCCGATACGGAACAGTTCCTCAGCCAGATGGTGCGCCAGGAGGAACAGATGCTCACCCCTACGGCATTCATCCAATCCACACAAAATACCATTGGCGGCCAGATAGCGCTCCTGCTCCGCAGCCACGCGCACAATATGACCTTTGTGCAACGGGGACATTCCTTTGAGCATGCTTTGCTGGATATTGAGCTGCTGGACCCCGCCGTTCCCGACCAGTATATCGTGGGCGGTGTCGATGAGCTGACACCCAGCTCCTATACCATTACCAATACCCTGCTCCGGCAACATAAGGAAATGGACAGCGATGCCAATCTCAGCGAAGGCGCCGCCTTTTTCAGGCTATCGCATCAACCCCAGGCAGATTCTATAGCCGCCATTGCCGGTTATCATATTTTCAGGGCCAACAGCAGTCCCGCCGTCACTGACAATATTCACCGGTTCCTGGCAGGTCTCCCTGCCACAGCAGACCGCGACTGGATACTCGGCGATAGCAGCACAGCGACCTTCAGCAAATTTTACAAGCCGCTGCTGAACGATCACGATGTAAGGAACATCACGCATTACAAGCCCTACACTTCCGACTATCCTACGGTCGCCGCGGCAGGACTGGCATTCGCCGCCAGGTACCTGACGGAACAGCGGCAGGAACAGGTGATCCTGGTACAGAACTACTATGATTACTGGAGCGTATTTGCGCTGAATAGTATGGATATGCTGTAAGAACGTTGCTTACAGGACATTTCGTATGCTTTATAGTAGCGGTCAGGGTCAGAGGCTGCGGATCTCCCATTTCTTCTGGCGGCAGTAAGCCAGGAGGCGGGGTAAGGCATATTCCAGCCGGTCCCAGGCTTTTTCACTATCGTGGAAAACGATGATATCCCCTTCTTTCAAACGGGTCACAGTATGATTCCAGCAGCTTTCGGGAGAAAGATTCCTGTCAAAATCACCCGTAAGAAGACTCCACATGACGATCTTATACCCTCTTTTGATCAGGAACCGGGCCTGCTTGTTCCTGATCCGCCCGTAGGGAGGACGGAACAGCCGGGAACCGATCAGTGCTTCCGCTTTCAGCACATTGCGGATATACAGGCTGTCGGGCGTCTTCCAGCCGTTCTTATGATCGTAGGTATGATTGCCTATAGTATGGCCCGCCGCTATAATGGACCGATACACTTCCGGGTAACGCGCTACGTTATTTCCGATACAAAAAAAGGTGGCCTTGACATTATACTTCTTAAGCAGGTCCAGGACAAAGGGCGTTATAACAGGATGAGGACCATCGTCAAACGTCAGGTGCACAGCAGCCTTTTCCCGGGTTTTCCAGTAATATGAAGACCAGAATTGCTGCATAAAGGCATTGGAGCGGAAAAGGTAGTTGCGCATACTGTGGCAAAAATAAATAAAAAAGCGTAGCACATCTGATCTGCACTACGCTTCCGGAATATTGAAACCTTATTTCTTAAGAGCCAGCTCCTTTGCTTTTTTGAACAATATATCCTCGCTTCCCGGCTTATAGCTGGTATGCATATAAGCGATCTTACCGCTTTTATCCACTATAAACGTGAAGGGAACCTCCTGGAAATTCAGCGAACGTTTCAGGTCAGAGTTCGGATCATAATAATCATCAAACGGCCAGCCGTTACTTTTCACCATGCCTTTGGCCTTGCCCATAGCACGGGCGTCATCAATAGAGATGATCTTGTAATCAATGTCTGCTTCTTTCTTCCATCCGGCCAGCTTGCCCTTCACCGCGTTCAGCTCCTGGCGGCAGGGAATGCAGGGTACATTCCAGACACTCACAATGGTAACCTTACCAGGGGTAAAGATCTTATTGAAGGCTACGGTCTGCCCGTTCGCATCCTTGATGGACGTATTAGGCAATGATCCCCCGGACTGGGCAAATAAAAAGGTGCTGATCAGCAGGCTGAACGATAGCAGGAATAACTTTTTCATATGATGAAATTAAATAAAGACAACAATTCGTTGAATCAAAAGTAATGAAAATAATAATACTCCTTATTTTTTCGGAAAAATTACCGTTAAGAAATAATTTTTTAATTTCAATAAAGTGGTTTACTTTGTATTAACTTTTCTTAGACCCTTGAAAATGATCCGGGTTTAAATCCCTGAATAATTTTTAAACAACTCTTTTTTCCATTTCATATTTTTTATGAAAATTAATCTCATCAAATCTGCCTCTGCCGGAGTACTATTACTGAGCGGTATGCAGGGATTTGCGCAGGACGTAACAGATACTGCGAGGGCTGCTGCACCTGACATCACCCGGGAAGCACCGGTTGTTTCCGAATATCCTGCAGCTCCGGAGCCGGCTCCTACCGTAGAGCTCGGGCATTTATCCGGCGATATCATGATCAACGGGAACTTTTTCCAGAGAGATCCCTCCATAGGCGCTTCCGATAACCCGCTGTATGATAACCTCCTCAGCGGCAGCGAATCCTGGATGTCGCTGCGGTACAGCTACAAATCTTTCAACGCTTTCCTGAGAGTGGACGGATTTGCAAACTCCAACCTGAGAAACCCGGTAGTAGGTATGACAGGATTCGGTATCGGGGCATTCAGCCTGAGCAAGGAATTCAATAAGCTGACAGCCACCGCCGGCTATATCTACGACCAGATAGGAACGGGCATCATTTTCCGTTCTTACGAGGACAGGGGTATGCTGATCGATAACGCGCTGGTGGGTATGCATCTCAAATATAACCTGCTGGACAATGTCACTGTCCGGGGCTTCGCAGGACAGCAAAAGAATGTCTTTGAAAGATTCCAGCCTGTGATAAAGGGCAGCGCCATAGAAGGCAGCTTCGCCATTAAGGATAAGATCTTCCTGGCGCCCGGATTCGGCGCCGTTAACCGCACACTGGACAAAGGCTCCATGGATAATATTGTCAACACCATCAACAGCTTTCCGTCCGGGGAAAGGTTTATACCCAAGTATAATACCTACGCCTTTACCTTTTATAACAACCTTTCCGTAGGGGGCTTTTCCTGGGATGTGGAAGCCGCCTATAAAACGACTGAGGCCATCAACGACTATAACGGGCGGCTGATGAACAGGGACGGCACCGTTATGTACAGCACCCTTACCTACGCGCAGAAAGGTATAGCTGTCAACCTTATGGGTAAGCGTACCGAGAACTTCGTGCTCAGGACTTCTCCAGGTGAAACCCAGGCCAACGCGGGTATGATCAACTGGCAGCCTATCATGGCGCAGATACGGCCGCAAAGGCTGATATCAAGATATATGCCCGCATCCCAGGACCTCAGCGAGCAGTCTTTAAGCGCCAACCTGGACCTGATGCCTGTTGACAAATATATGTTCAATATAAGCTATACCCATATCAATACGATCAACGACCTTAAGCTGTTCCGCGAATTCCTCTTTGAAGCCAACATCAGGAGCATTCCCAGAACTATCGTGGACCTGGGTGTGCATTATATGCATTATAACCAGGATTACTACCAGAACAAGCCCGGCGTACCGATGCTCGTAGCACTGACCCCTTATACGGAGATCACCTACAGCTTTACCGACATGCATTCCGGTAAAATGCAATTCCAGTATATGGATACCAAGCAGGATTACGGAAGCTGGATGTTCGCCAGCTTTGAGTATTCCGTAGCTTCAAAATATGCCATAGCCGTATCAGATATGTATAATATCAAGCCTAACGGCGGCAATGAGAAGAAGCATTATTACAATATCTTCCTCTCCTATATCCAGGGAGCGCACCGGTTCTCCATTGCCTGGGTAAAGCAGGTGGAAGGGATCAACTGTACCGGGGGAGTATGCCGCTATGAGCCCGCATTCAATGGCTTAAGGCTGAACGTGGTCTCCAGCTTTTAATACTTGTTAAAACACACTGCATGCAAAAGAGGCTGCCGGGAAAGGCAGCCTCTTTTATTTCCTGTACCTCGTTGCTGCTGTGTGCTTCACCACGAAGCATAGGGTAACTCATACCTGCCCTTTTTGCCGGGGCTTCTCACTAACGGCATTTCCCTCAGTTTTTCTATATCCCGGATACGGATCAACATTCTATATAGCGCATCCTGCCATAAAAAATGCCGGCCCTTAAAGAGCCGGCATCAGGAAGCTATATGCACTAACCCATTATATAGCAGTCCCGGAGTTGTCATATAACAGGGCTATACACCCCGCCTGCATGTACTTTACAAAGTAAAGGCCTCCGAATGACAGGGTATGTCGCAGATAGTTTACCGGATAGTATATTTCAGGAATAGCTGCATCCAGGTACCGGGCAATGGGTTGGCACCTGCCTCCGTTACGGTTACATTACCTAAATTCTGTACATTATAGCCTGCTTCCCAGGCTGAACGGGTATATACGATGCCTGCATCCAGCAGCCAGTAATCCTTATAGGAAATGCGGGACTGATAGCTGGCGCCAGCCTGCAGCTTCAGCCTGTCCCACAGTGTTGTATGTACGCCCAGTATAAAGTGATGCCGCAAGGCATTCACTGCATACCGTGAGATAACGCTGCCCTCCTGCTCTTTCAGGTCAGGATGCAGGTAATTATATCCCAGCCTGTAGCCGGCTGCTATATGATCGTTCCATTGACGGCTCCGGGACAGGGAGATATGATAGCCCCATGTATTCAGCTGATGATAGTTTGCAGGCCGCCATACATCGTTCACATCCGCCTTCGTCCAGTCTATGAACTGGTCTATGGACCTGTAAAAGACATAGGTATTCAACTGCATCTCCGGCCATTTCGCCTGGTAGCCTATTTCGGCATTCACAGCCTGTTCAGGCTTCAGACCGGCATTGCCCTCTATGACACCACGCTGCTGGTAATAAAGGTCTGTAAAGGTAGGCAGCCGCTGACCGGAGCTGATATTGGCTATCAGCTTGGAATGGCTGTTCAGGAAATAACCGATACCCAGGTTGGGATAGAGCTGGAAGCCGTAGCTGGAATGCTGATTCGCATAGACACCCGCCTCTACGGACCATTTTTTTGCCAGCAGGACATCATAATTGAACAGCACACCGGTATTGAAACGCTGGTGTGTGCCCAGGTTACTGCTGTGCAGCTGCTCATTCCTGAGCTCCAGGCCCAGCTTCACATTGCCGATCCTGCTTTTGTACTGCAGCGCAGAAGTAAGGTTCACAATATTCTGGAAATGCATATTGTGTCCTACTACCGGTTCTTTTATATACTTATAATCATCCGTCTTGTAGTTATAGATCACATCATTGGTCCATATAAGCTGCTTGTGAAGCGGTACCAGGTGCTTCAGTCCCAGGATCGTGTTCTGGACGGTCTCATGGCTGTTGCTGTCCCCGGGAGCAGCATAAAAGCCGTTAGCCCCGAAATCCATATACCGGTACCCGCCCATCAGGTGTAAATGATGCTGCCCGATCCTTCCTTTGGCATCATACCAGGCATTGGGAGAATTATAGGCCGTATTAGGACGGTAGCCATTGCCGTATTTCCAGCCGGCATTGAAGTTATGGGAGAAATTACCCGTCTTCAATCCTCCCTGCAGCACAACACCTGAGTTATAGTAGAGCTGTTCCTCCGCATTCTTTTTGAAAGAGCTGCCACCCGATAAGGTAACATCCAGGTAATTCCGGTCCGCCTCTTTGGTGACCATATTCACCACGCCCGTAAGCGCATTGACACCGTACATGCTGGAAGCCGCGCCCTTGATCACCTGTACCTGCTGCAGGTTCTGGATCTCAAAAGGCAGCAGCATCATATTATGGCCTGTCTGGGGGTCCGCTATCTTAAGGCCGTTGACCAGCATCATCACCTGGTCGAAGGTGCCGCCGTCTATGGCAATATCACTTTGTACGCCTGCCGGTCCGCGCTGCCGGATGTCTATGCCGGCCACACTGCGCAGGAGCTGGTCCACTGTGGTGGCGTTGGAATATTTAAGTGCCGCTTCATCCAGCACAAGCTGCTGCTTATTCTTATACTCCTGTACACTTTTAACCAGCGGAGCGATATTATAGCGCACGCCGTCCAGCGTATCTACCTGCTCCTGCGCCTGCACCATCATACTGCCGCAGAGGGCACCTACTGCCAATAAAGTTTTTTTCATTGCTCATTTATAATTTGGGAGCAAAAGTATAGCTTTGCTGGACTACACGAATGGTCCAATTACAGACAAAAATGAATAGTCCAGACAACATACACTATTTTACGAATATCCGGTGGAAACAGCAGGAACACAAGTACCAGACGCTGATGGAGCATATCAGGGAGGGCATCCTCAACCAGACGCTGAAGGACTGGCTGCCCTCTTCCCGGCAGCTGGCAGCGCTGTGCAGCCTGAACAGGAATACTGTTGTAAAGGCGCTGGAAGAGCTGGCATGGGAAGGCTGGCTGATCAGCTTTCCGCAAAAAGGATTAAAGGTCAATACAGCTATGGCGAAGACCCGGCAGTCCAGGCAGGTAGCTTATAATATACCTTATAAATTGAAACAGGCATCTCTGCATAATTTCCCTGTCACCGGTACCAGTATGCATGAACCGGCCTACCAGCAGGCTAAAACGAGGTTCCTGCAGCAGCATGACGGAACCACCCCGCATCAGCTATTGCAGGAATGGATATACCATAAATGGGGCTTCCATATCGGGGTATCACATATCGGCTTTGCCGGCTCTATATTCGAATGCAACTACATCCTGAGCCGCTTGCTGCTGGAAAGCGCGGACAGCATCATAGGCAGCCCCAAAGCCAGGCAGGCACTGGCATCACACCTGCCGAACCTGGACATAACACTGCTCAGCCTTCCGGTCTGTAACAGCCGGTTGCAGCTTGAACAGCTCAAACAGATACTGGAAACACATAATAACATTAAGTTCCTGTACCTGCACAATACCCTGGATGAGCTGGCACTGGACCCGGCCGGTATCATCAACCTCATGGAGCTGTGCTTCAGGCATGGCGTGCTGATCATTGAAAATATAGTGATCCACGCTGATAACCTGCTGCATAAAATGAATCTTTGTAAATTTTATGATTATAAGCATTATGTGATCACCTGCATTCATAACCAGCTTATTGCCGGCGAACAGTTCAGCTATATTCTGGCGCATCCGTCCATATTGGAGCAGGTGAGCCGTATGGAGGAGAACATGCACGCCCATACTCACCTGCCTTCTCTGGCATACCACCTGCAATTCCTGCTCCAGCCCAAACAGCTGAATAAGATGAAAAGCGGTTAAGCAGATAACAAACAGGGCAGACCTTTTCGGTCTGCCCTGGTCTACTCCCATATCGTAGCGGATAATTATCTGGCTACGGTAAATTTACTTACACCACGACGGTCGGTTGTGGCGATCTCCAGCTGGTACATACCTGCATTCAGGGAAGATACATCCACCTGCACGGTCTGGATACCGGTACCTTTAACCTCCTGTGTCAATAAGGTACGGCCGGCCAGGTCATATACCCGAACCGTAGCGCTTTCATTGCCTTTGAATTCAAATTCAAAGTTGGTTAATCCCTCGGTGGCAGGGTTAGGATATACATTCAACGCCGCAGTATTGGCATTGATCTCCCTGACACTGATATAGCAATCAAATTCTACTACAACAGCACTTAAATTGTTAGTATCCACTGGATCTTCATAATTAGGCGCTTCCTGCCAGACATTATTGGCGTCCCCGTTACCGAAGCCAATGGTCCGGACATAAATGATGTAATGACCGGAAATGGGTTCATTCCTGAAAGTAGTAAACGGATCACCCGAGGTGTAAGGTACTTTCCACACATTAAACAGGTCTTTTACTTTACGCGTCCTTGTCTGCCGGGAAACCTCCTGGTTCACTGCCAGTGCAAACTTTCCTATCGGGTTAAAGCTTACCATATCCTGGCCCCCGGAAGTGTACGTACTGTCCATAGAGCATTGGATACCGATCAGGATAGTGGAATCAACACCGGTCAGGTCAAAAGGATCAGGACCATTGTTTTTCAGTGTATAGCTGATGGTCAGATCATCATTACACTTCAATACAGCATTAGGTTGAGGACTTGTGATGGTGACAGACAGATCTGAAGTAGTCAGCTGAGCATTTGCAGCAAATGTCCCGAAGGATAATAAAGCAAAACTTGTAAGGATTTTTTTCATATACATTTAGTTTTAAGTGTTAAAAAACATTCTATTAATATAAAGACGAAATGCGCCGGATAATCCTTGGGTGTATATTATTTATTTCTTAAAAAAATTACCCCGGCTTTTAACCCTGTACACGGAGCAGGATCAATACTATGATATTTTATCTGGTAACCGTGAATTTGCTTACACCGCGGCGGTCTGCTGTAGCGATCTCCAGCTGGTACATACCTGCATTCAGGGAAGCTACATCTACCTGTACGGTCTGAGCACCGCTACCTTTAACTTCCTGAGTCAGTACAGTACGACCTGTTACATCGTATACACGGACGGTAGCGGCCTCATTGCCTTCGAATTCAAACTCGAAGCTGGCTACACCACTGCCAGCCGGGTTAGGATACACATTCAATGCTGAAGTATTCGCATTGATCTCTTTCACGTTAATACCACAATCAAATGATACCACTACATAGCCGATATCATTCGTATCCACCTCATCATTATAATTATCAGCCATCTGCCCGGTCACGCTGTCAATAAAACCCAGCGTTTCAATATAAAGCACAAACCGGCCGGAACGTACGTTTTCCCTGTAAATTTCAGGTGGCGTACCGGGCTCGATAGGATATTTCCATACTCTGAAAATATCTTTTACCTTACGGGTAACGGTCTGGCCTGTCATTTCCTCGTCAACGCCCAATGCAAATTTACCGACAGGATCAAAGCTTATCATGTCCTGGCCTCCTAAATTGAACGTACTGTCCATAGTGCCCTGGATGCCTACTAGGATAGTAGAGTCTACGCCTGTAAAATCAACAGGGTCAGGACCATTGTTTTTCAGCGCATAGGTGATGGTCAGATCATCGTAACAGGTTATGATGGTCTCAGGCTGCGGACTGGTGATCCGGATAGACAGATCCGCACTGACCTGTGCGACGGCTCCCATTGCCGGGAGAGATAATAATGCAATGCTTGTGAATAATTTTTTCATATGCGTCTTGGTTTTCTAAGTGAATAAAAATAGTACAAAAAGAAGACGAAATGTGCACGGCAATCCTTGGGTAAGCAACAGAAGATTTCTTAAAAAGAGGTTATCATTTAATGCAAAAAAGCAGACCGGTGATGGTCTGCTTTTTCGGTTCTTCTTACCGCCGATACCGGCAGGGTTATAATTATCTGGAAACAGTAAATTTGCTTACACCACGGCGGTCTGCTGTAGCGATCTCCATATTGTACATACCTGCATTCAGGGAAGATACATCTACCTGTACCGTCTGCACACCGGTACCTTTAACTTCCCGGGTCAGTACCGTACGACCGGTTACATCGTACACACGAACGGTAGCGGTCTCGTTACCTTTAAATTCAAACTCGAAGCTGGTAACACCGCTCATAGCAGGGTTAGGATAAACGTTCAGCGCAGCAGTGTTGGCATTGATCTCTTTTACGCCTTGCGCACATTCAAACTCAACCAGAACGTATTGGATATCATTGGAATCAACGGGATCATCATAGTTAGGAGCTTCCTGCCAGAAATCATTAGCATCGCCATTACCGAAACCTATGGTCTGAACAAAAATGAGGAACTGTCCGGAACGTACATTATCCCTGAAGGCTTCATATTCATTAGACTGAACAGGATATTCCAGCACACGGAAGATATCCCTTACTTTACGGGTAATGGTCTGGTTGGTAGTTTCCTGGTCCACAGCCAATGCGAACTGCCCAATAGGATTAAAGCTCACCATACCCTGGCTTCCTGACATAAAGGTACTATCCATAGTACCCTGGATACCTACCAGGATAGTAGAGTCAACCCCAGTCAGGTCGATCGGGTCAGGGCCGTTGTTCTTAAGCGCGTAGTGTATCGTCAGATCATCATCACAGCTGAATTTAGTATTTGGCTGGGGACTGGTGATACGGATCGACAGGTCGGCTGTGATCTGCGCGTTGACAGCAAAGCTGCCCAGGGATAATAAAGCGATACTTGTAAGGATTCTTTTCATATGTATGATTTAATGTTAAAAAATATCTGTTATTTATAAGACGCAATAAGCAGGATAATCCTTGGGTGCACAGGTCACTTTTTTTAAAAAAATTACCCGGTCTCTCCCGCGGCCCTTGCTGGTCTGTCCTGTAAGGCAATGGATAAAAATAAGTATAATAAGGCAGACCGGTTAACGGTCTGCCTTATATACATCCCGCCATAAGGACGGGAGCAATGTTTAATATGATAGCCTTACTTGGAAACAGTAAATTTGCTTACACCACGGCGGTCTGCTGTAGCGATCTCCATATTGTACATACCTGCATTCAGGGAAGATACATCTACCTGCACAGTCTGAACACCGGTGCCTTTAACTTCCTGGGTCAGCACGGTACGACCTGTTACATCGTACACACGAACAGTAGCGGTTTCATTACCTTTGAATTCAAATTCAAAATTAGTTACGCCACTGAGAGCTGGGTTCGGATAAACGTTCAGCGCAGAAGTATTGGCATTGATCTCTTTTACGCCTTGCGCACATTCAAACTCAACCAGAACATAGTGGATATCATTGGAATCAACGGGATCATCATAGTTCGGAGCTTCCTGCCAGTAGTTGTTAGCATCCCCGTTACCGAAACCTATGGTCTCAACAAAGATCAGGAACTGGCCGGAACGAACGTTATCCCGGAAATTTTCATATTGGTTGGACTGAACAGGATATTCCAGTACACGGAACAGGTCTCTTACCTTACGGGTGATGGTCTGATTGTTAGCTTCCTGATCTACTGCCAGGGCAAACTGTCCGATAGGGTAAAAGCTTACCATATCCTGGCTTCCGTCGTTGTAAGTACTGTCCATAGAACCCTGGATACCTACCATGATAGCAGAGTCAACACCTGTCAGGTCGATCGGGTCAGGGCCATTGTTCTTAAGCGCGTATTGTATCGTCAGATCATCATCGCAGCTGAATTTAGTATTTGGCTGAGGGCTGGTGATACGGATCGACAGGTCGGCTGTAACTTGTGCGTTGACAGCAAAACCGCCCAGGGATAATAAGGCGATGCTGGTAAGAATTTTTTTCATAAAATCTACTCGTTTAAGGGTTAAAAATAAGAATGTATACGTTTTCAGTTTATACGGTTAAAAATAGACCTTAAAATTCAATCCACCAACTAAATTCTGTTTCGGAAATCCTAAAATTAACCGAATACTTCTGTAAAGCAGTAATCTTAAAGTTAATAACGGATCCGGTCATCAATATCTTGTAAAAAAGCACAGGGCCGCTATGATAGCGGCCCTGTGCTTTTTTACAAGATAATTATAATAACTATCTCAGTTCAATTATTTAGCAACAGTGAATTTGCTTACACCACGGCGATCTGCAGTAGCGATCTCCATATTGTACATACCTGCATTCAGGGAAGATACATCTACCTGTACAGTCTGAACACCGGTACCTTTAACTTCCTGGGTCAGTACGGTACGACCGGTTACATCGTACACACGAACTGTAGCAGTTTCGTTACCTTTGAATTCAAACTCAAAGTTAGTAACACCGCTCATAGCAGGATTAGGATAAACATTCAGCGCAGAAGTGTTAGCGTTGATCTCTTTTACACCCTGAGCACAATCGAACTCAACTAAAACGTATTTGATGTCATTGCTATCAGCAGGATCGTCATAGTTTGGAGCAGATTGCCACATGTTGTTGGCATCACCGTTACCGAAACCTATAGTCTGAACGAAAACCAGGAACTGGCCGGAACGAACATTATCCCTGAAAACTTCATATTCATTGGACTGAACAGGATATTCCAGTACACGGAACAGGTCTCTTACTTTACGGGTACGCGTTTGGTTAGTAAGCTCCTGGTCAACTGCCAGAGTGAACTTTCCGATAGGGCTGAAACGTACCATTGGAGTTCCGCCATTATCATAAGTGCTGTCCATAGTACCCTGGATACCTACCAGGATAGTAGAATCCACACCAGTCAGGTCGATCGGATCAGGACCGTTGTTTTTAAGAGCGTATTGAATGGTCAGGTCATCATCACATTTTAATTTAGTGTTAGCCTGAGGACTTGTGATCCTGATGGATAAATCCGCAGTAACCTGAGCATTTGCGGCAAAAGCTCCTATAGATAAAAGAGCAATGCTAGTAAGAATTTTTTTCATAAAAATCTAATTTTTTGTAGTGTTTTAAAATTTTAAGTGTTAATAGTTCGAAATACTTAATACAAAAATAATATTTTTTTCAACAAAACCAAATAATATTTTTTTTACTAAAAAAAATAAAAAAACGGGCTCAGGTCCTTTTCCTATACCGAGATGCCGAAGTCGCGCAGTGCATCATTAAGACTGGTTTTCAGGTCAGTACTGGCTTTACGCTTGCCAATGATAAGCGCACAGCTCACACCATAGGTACCCGCCGGGAATGTCTTCTGGTACGTGCCGGGGATCACCACACTGCGCTCCGGTATATAGCCCTTCATTTCAACCGGGGCCGCTCCGCTGACATCAATGATCCTGGTGGATTGTGTCAGCACGACATTAGCGCCCAGCACCGCTTCCCTGCCAACTCTTACTCCTTCCACTACTATACAGCGGGACCCGATAAAGGCTCCGTCCTCTATAACAACGGGCGCAGCCTGCAAAGGCTCCAGCACGCCGCCTATGCCCACGCCCCCGCTCAGGTGCACTCCTTTGCCTATCTGGGCACAGGACCCTACGGTAGCCCAGGTGTCCACCATGGTGCCTTCATCCACGTAGGCGCCGATATTCACATAGGAGGGCATGAGCACCACACCCCTGGCAATATAAGCGCCGTATCTTGCCACGGCATGCGGCACCGCCCTGACACCCAGCTGCGCGTATCCCCGCTTCAGCTCCATCTTATCATAGAATTCGAAAGGCGCCACTTCCCATGTCTGCATTTTCTGGATACCGAAGTACATCAGTATGGCCTGCTTCACCCATTGGTTCACCTGCCATTCACCGCCGTTCTCCCCGGGCTGTGAAACTCTCAGCCTGCCCTTATCCACTTCTTCCAGCACGGTCCTTACCGCCTGCTCATATTCCGGCTGCTGCAGCAGGGACCTGTCTGCATAGGCGGCTTCAATCAGTTGTTGTAATTGCTCCATCTTTAAAATTTAAATTGCTATGTTTTTTTATTACAGGTATGGTGAATACGGTCACGGGTGGTCTGCGGACTGCACCTGCCACATACGCTTGTCCATGACCCTGTTTCTATATATATATTTCAGGATAAAAGAGAGGATCACTGCAGATACGGCAAAGATCAGCACCTGCGCCCATATGGTCCCGGTAGCATCCGTAGCCGCTTCGGGTGATGTAAAATACTGAACAAGTATCTGTATCGCATTCGTGAGAAAATGTATCACGATCGTGTTCACAAGGCTGCCGGTATAATAATATATAAAGCACAGGATCATGCTTCCCGCAAAAATAGGCGCAAACTCATACAGGCTGCTGTGTAATACCGTAAAGAAAAGTGAGGTGGCCAGGAATGCCAGGCCCGGCTTCATCCGGAAGCTCAGCAGGAACTTCATGACGACACCCCTGAAAAACAGCTCTTCGCATACTGCCGGGATGAGCGCCATCAGCACAAGATTGCTAAGCAGGCCGGCAAGGCTGCTGTTCCTCAGGTAGCTCAGGATCTGGTGTTCCCTTACTTCCTGGAGGCGGTCGGCCCAGCCGCCCAGCGGCAGATTTTTGATCAGTCCCCCGAGCGAGCCCATCAGGAATATTACCAGGCATCCCACCAACAGCCACATCAGGGGAGACAGCCGCCTGCCTTTACGGTGAACGCCGGCAAACTGCAGCGGGCGGCCTCCCGATAAAAAGCCGAAAAGCAATACCGGCACCCCGAATCCCAGCACCTGCTGAACCAGGCTGTTCGCAATCACTGCTCGGGGATACTGCATCATATTCTCCGCGGTGATCCGGTCCACCGGAAGCCCCAGCATATAGGGCGTAACGCTCACCTGGATCAGTCCTGTTACCAGCATGCAGGATACCCATATGGCTATGAAAAGAGAGAGCTGCACCGGGGCAGGCAACAAATTGAGCTGAGCTTTCATACTGTTTAAGATCAATGCTATTATAAAAAACCAACTTTTGGCAAGTTGGTTCCCGGCTTACGCTGCTTTTATATATTCCAGCTTCGCGTGATCCAGCTTTGATTTTGCATAAGCCAGGTCTATCACGAACTTCCCGTCCTTATTTTCCTGGGAAGGCATCTCGAACATCGCGTCTGTCAGGATGATCTCGCAAATGGTCCGTAAGCCCCTGCCGCCCAGCTTATAGGTATAGGCTTTGTCCACGATATAATCCAGCGCCTCATCCTTTACTTCCAGCACGACATTCTCATATTCGAACAGTTTCTTATACTGCCTGATCAGCGCATTTTTAGGCTCTGTCAGGATCCTGCGCAATGCTTCCTTGTCCAGCGGGTTCAGATAGGTCACTACCGGGAGCCGTCCCAGCAGCTCGGGGATCAGCCCGAAAGACTTAAGGTCCATAGGGTTGACATACTGGAGCAGGTTGGTCTTATCTATATTTTCTTCCTGGGCGGATGTTTTAAAGCCTATGGCAGAAGTTTCCATCCGCTTGGCGATCATCTTATCAATGCCCTCAAAGGCCCCACCGCAGACGAACAGGATATTCTGGGTATTCACCTTGATCATTTTCTGCTCAGGATGCTTCCTGCCACCCTGCGGCGGCACCAGCACTTCCGATCCTTCCAGCAGCTTCAGCAGCGACTGCTGCACACCTTCACCGCTGACATCCCTGGTAATGGAGGGGTTATCTCCTTTCCTTCCTATCTTATCTATCTCATCTATGAAAATGATGCCCTTTTCCGCCGCTTCCACGTTATAGTCACAAGCCTGCAGCAGCCGCGATATGATGCTTTCCACATCCTCGCCCACATAGCCGGCCTGTGTAAAGACAGTGGCATCCGCTATGGCGAAAGGTACCTGCAGCAATTTGGCTACGGTCTTGGCCAGCAGCGTTTTACCCGTACCCGTTTCTCCCACCATAATGATATTGGATTTCTCGATCTCCACCTCATCATCCTTCTGCTGCTGCAGCCGCTTATAATGGTTATACATCGCCACGGACAGCACCTTCTTGGCCGCGTCCTGGCCTATGATATAACCATCAAGGTAGGCTTTGATCTCATGAGGCTTAAGCACTTTATGCTTGGAAGTATCAAATGTTGTGCCCTCATCGCCGTACTGCGTATGCTCTTTTACCATCAGGTAAGCCTGGTTCGCGCACTCATCGCAGATATTACCTTCCAGGCCCGTGATCAGCAATCCTGCCTGCGCCTCGGGCTTGCCACAAAATGAACACTTTCTTGAACTACTATTTCCTTTTGCCATGACTAAATCTATGATATTTTTCCTGTAAAACAGACTTGCGAAGTTACGAATAAATAAGGCTCAAATTACACAGCCTTTAGTTAAATCTGCCTACAATTACACGCTTAAACCTTTCCAGTGGCCTAAAAATAAATATCTTTGTAAGGACAATCTATTGTGGGTGAGGAAATCAAATCATAAATGAAAATAAAATCATTTTTAGCAAAACCTTATGCTGCCATTGTCAGCAAGAGAATAAAAAAGGCTCGCAAAACAGCTGTCGCCGACCAGAAGGAGATCTTTCAGCACCTGGTCAAAGTGGGAAAGAACACCCTGTTCGGCAAAGACCATCATTTTGAACATATCGCTACATACGAAGATTTCAAGCAGCATGTGCCGGTCAAGGACTATGAAGCATTCAAACCTTATATCGAACTTATCAAAGAGGGCAGGCAAAATGTACTGTGGAAAGGCAAGCCGCTGTATTTTGCCAAGACCTCGGGCACAACAAGCGGCGTAAAATACATTCCCATCACCAAGGACGGCATTCCCAACCTGGTAGGGTCCGCCAAAAATGCCCTGCTCTGCTATATGCACGAATCGGGCAATGCAGCATTCGCGGACGGGAAGATGATCTTCCTGACCGGGAGCCCTGTGCTGGAACGCGTGGGCGGTATTCCCACCGGGAGGCTCAGCGGTATTTCCAACCACCTGGTGCCGGGATACCTGCGCAAGAACCAGCTGCCGGATTTTACCACCAACTGCATCGAGGACTGGGAAGAGAAGCTCGGCAAGATAGTAGAGCAGACCTTTGATAAGAATATGACCCTTATCAGCGGTATACCGCCATGGATCCAGATGTATTTCGACTGGCTGATAGCCAAAGGAGAAGGCAAAAAGATAGCGGATATGTTCCCCAACCTGGCTGTCATCGCGCACGGGGGCGTCAATTTCGAGCCCTATAAAAAGAAGCTGTTTGAAAGCCTGGGCAGGCCTGTGGATACCATAGAGACCTACCCTGCCTCCGAGGGCTTCTTCGCATTCCAGGATACCCGCGAGGAAGAAGGACTGCTGCTGGTGGCCAATTCAGGCATCTTCTACGAATTCATCCCCACAAGCGAATATTTCAATGACCATCCCACCCGGCTATCGCTCGAGCAGGTAGAGACCGGTGTTAATTACGCGCTTATCATCAACAGCGTGAACGGCCTGTGGGGCTACAGCATCGGCGATACGGTGAAGTTTGTCAGCAAAGACCCGTACAGGCTGGTAGTGACCGGAAGGATCAAGCACTATATTTCCGCGTTCGGGGAGCATGTCATAGGAGAAGAGGTCGAGCACGCCATCAAATCGGTATCTGATAAGCATAACGTAAAGATCACGGAATTTACCGTAGCGCCCTATATACAGCCCGCAAGCGGACTGCCTTACCACGAATGGCTGATAGAATTTGAGGATATGCCTGCCGATATGCAGCGTTTCGCGCTGGATATCGACAATGAGATGCGCCGTAAGAACATCTATTATGACGACCTCATTACCGGCAATATCCTGCAGCCGCTTAAGATAACATCCTTGAAAAAAGGATCGTTCATCGCATATATGAAATCTATCGGTAAGCTGGGCGGCCAGAACAAGACACCCCGCCTCACCAACGACCGCGAAGTAGCCGATGCCCTTACAGCCCTTCAATAAGCCGCAGGCATTGCTGCCATTGCCCAAACGCTCCTCATGATATTCACGGGGAGCGTTTGCATATGCGCTATTGCTTATTTTTTAAAGAGAAAATATACTGCCAGCACCAGGAAAACAAAGCCGATCAGGTGATTGACCCGGAAAGTTTCACCCTTAAAGACTATCAGGGTAAACAGGGTAAATACGACCAGCGTAATGACTTCCTGTATAACCTTCAGCTGCCAGATAGTGAAAGGACCGCCATTGCCCTCAAATCCCAATCTGTTGGCCGGCACCTGCACCGCGTATTCAAACAGGGCGATCAGCCAGCTGAACAGGATCACCTTAAAAAGGCTGAGATTGGAAAACCACGAATATTCCTTGAGCTTCAGGTGACCGTACCAGGCAATGGTCATGAAGATATTGGACAGCACCAGCAAGACGATTGTGAGAAAAGCCTTCATCTAAATATAAAATTTCAACAAATGTAAAGCTAAAAAAGACAGGAAATACCCCTGTCTCAATAAGAAAAAAATCCCTGCCGGCCTTTACATAAACCCCAGCTCAAAACGGGCTTCATCGCTCATCATATCCCGGGTCCAGGGCGGATCAAAGGTAAGCTGCACATGGACATCGCTGACGCCTTCGATAGCGCCTACACGCTCCTGGATCTGCTGCACGATCTCTCCCGCTACGGGACAGGCCGGGGCGGTAAGGGTCATAGTGATCCTGATATGGCCGTTCGCCCCGATATTGATCTCGTAGATCAGGCCCAGCTCATACACGTCCACAGGGGCCATTTCCGGGTCCACAACGGTTTTGAGCGCAGCGATTATTTTGTCGTACAGGTTCATAATTATTCAGGTAAATTATTGACGCGAGGCAAAGGCCAGCGCATACATTTTCATTTGCTTCAGCATAGAGAGCAACCCGTTGCTGCGCGTGGGCGACAGGTGGCTCTTAAGACCGATCCTGTCAATAAAATAGATATCAGCGTTCACGATCTCCTTTGCCGGCTGGCCCGACAGCACCCGGATCATCAGGCTTACCAGGCCCTTGGTGATGATGGCATCGCTGTCTGCCGTAAAGTGCACCTTTCCCGCATCGTCACAGGTGGCGTGGAGCCATACCCTCGACTGGCATCCCTTGATCAGGTTGTCATCCGTTTTATACTGCTCCTCTATCAGCTCCAGCTCCTTACCCAGCTGTATAATGTATTCATACTTATCCATCCACTCATCATAAAAGGCAAACTCCTCTATAATGGCATCCTGTTTTTCATTAATGGTCATTTGATTGCTGTTTACAGGTATATATCAATAAGCCCGTCGGGTATATGCAAAGTTAGCTCTTTCTTCCTTGCGTCAATGTTTATAATATGTTGTTCCACTATCGGGATCAGCGCTTCATTGCCGTTGACCAGTATCACATTCGCCATGAGCTGCCCGGGATATTCTGTCACCGAGTCCACCACGCCCGTCCTTTTATCATACTGGTCGTACAATACAAAGCCTTTGAAATCAAGCGTCTGCTCCGCGGGCTGCAGGCGGTCATATTCACCGGAGGGCAGGAATACATTCTTCCCGGCGATCCTTTTGGCCTGCTCAATGGTATCAACGCCTTCCAGCCGGATAATAGCATCCGTTTCCGACAGCACCCGGGCTGAAGTGACCCGGAACGGGATATAGCTTTTGCTCCTCAGCTCAATAAAAACAAAAGGCAGCTGCTGAAAGGGCTTCTTACCTTTAAGCCGGTGTACGAGCGCGATACCTCCGTCCAGCCCGTGGGTGGAGGACAGCCTGCCGATCTGGGAAAATGATGCAATGGTCTGGTACATAGGAACTCCGATAAACGATAACATTAAAAAAGCCTTCTCAACGATGATTGAGAAGGCTTTTTGAGTGAAAACCAAAATATTTGAAAAAATATCAGATTACAGTCCGGTAAACTAAACGGTGAATTATTCAGCGGCAGGTGCGTCTTCAGCAGGAGCCTCTGTATTTTCTTCAGCGGCAGGTGCTTCTTCAACAGCAGCAGCGGCTTTTGCAGCCTGTTTTTCGTTTACTAAACGTACAGACTCCTGTTCAGCCTTCTGACGTTTTTCGATTTTTTGCTTACGGTTATTCTCTTCCCTCGCTACAACCAGCTTTTCATGGTCTGCATTCCATGCTTCAAACTTCTGCATTGCAGCGGCTTCATCAAATAAGCCTAAGGATACACCACGCATCAGGTGCTTCATGTACAGTACCCCTTTGAAGGATAATATACGACGAACCGTGTTGGTGGGTTGTGCACCTTTATTTAACCATCTTAAGGCCTTATCACGGTCGATACGGATAGTGGCCGGAACGGTCAGCGGATTATAAGTACCGATCTTCTCGATAAACTTACCATCGCGGGGAGCAGTGCTGTTAGCTGCTACGATAAAATAAAATGGGCGCTTTTTGGACCCATGGCGTTGCATTCTGAGTTTTACCGCCATAATAATTGAAATTATTTGCGTGAATAAATAGATTTAAGACTGCAAATGTAAGCAAGGAATTTTATAATACCAAATTATCTATTAACCTTATTTCTCCTATAAACACCGCGATGAGCGCTATCATAGGCTGCGACCTGTCATAATCGTCCAGCGCCTCCAGCGTATCTGCGTTGCAAAGCAGGATATATTCCGGCCTTATGCCTTTTTTCTCCAGCAGGTCCGCGCATTCCTTCTGCACTATCCTAAACGGCTTGATACCCGACTGAGCCTGGATAGATACCAGACACTGGTAAATAAGATTGGCCTGCTGCCGCTCGCCTTCCGTAAGCCGCATATTCCGGGAGCTCATAGCCAGCCCGTCAGGCTCTCTTTTCGTAGGCACTATATGGAGCTCCACATCCCTGTGCGTACGGGCCAGCAGCTCTTTTACCACCAGGCTCTGCTGGTAATCCTTCTGCCCCATGAACAGGCACCGGGGGTTGACAACGGTCAGCAGCTTGTCCACGATAGTAGCCATGCCACGGAAATGGCCCGGCCTGAACAGGCCTTCCAGCTTCTCCGCCACCGGCCCGAGGTCCACATCAATCCGCTCCGCTATACCTTCCGGGTACATTTCACCCACGGGGGGCAGGAAAAGGACATCGCACCCGTGCATTTCCAGCTTGTAAATATCCTCATCAATGGTCTGGGGGTAGCTTTCCAGGTCGGCGGGATTATTGAACTGGGCAGGATTTACAAAAATACTGCATACCACCACATCCGTGTGTGACCTGGCCTTATCCACCAGGGAGAGATGACCCTCGTGCAGCGCGCCCATAGTGGGTACAAAACCTATGGCGGCACCGTGACGCCTGCGCTCCTCCAGGTAGGCGGATAAATCATTAATATGATGAAAAATGAACATTTTATAAAATTTCGTACCTTTGCAAATCGAAGCGTCTGAAATCAGTTGACGCAGCCCCTCCTCTCCATGTACGGAGGCGGGCTGCATAAAACTCATATAGGACTATTGATGTGAATAACCAGGGCAAGGTTATTTTGATTAAAAATCTAAGTTTTGATAACAGAGTATATAGCAGGTAACAGGTAATCTATCTGTATTCTGATGTCAAAAATAGAGGTTTTGCTGAATTGGCAAAATATTTTTTTCAAAACGGCATAAAATCATACAGCCTGCTGCCGGGTTAGGCATAAATAAGTTTAAAATTCATTTATACATGTCTGCACAAGTAAAAAAACGCGTTTTAATCATTGCAAACGAATTGTCTCCTTATCTGGAATTAACTGACTTTTCTGCTATCTTAAATAAACTCGCGGTTAAAACGTTTGATTCCGGTATCGAAGTAAGAGTGATTATGCCCAGATTTGGCGTGATTAACGAAAGAAGGCACAGGCTGCACGAAGTAGTAAGACTTTCCGGCATCAATGTAGTAGTGGATAAAGAGGACCATCCTTTATTGATCAAGGTAGCCAGCCTTCCCAATGCGAGACTGCAGGTCTACTTTATGGATAACGAGGATTTCTTTAAACGCAAATTCACTTTTAACGATGCCGAAGGCAATTTTTTCGAGGACAATGCCGAAAGACTGATCTTTTTCGGGAAAAGCGCCCTGGAGATCGTGAAAAAATTCGGCTGGCCCCCTGATGTGATCCATTGCCATGGCTGGATGACCTCCCTGATCCCGCTCTTCCTGAAAACATCGTATAAGAAAGAGCCGGTATTTGCCAACTCCAAGGTCATTTATACAGCCCAGAAGGAGCAGTTTGAGAACGCCCTGCATCCCGATTTTGGTAAAATGTTGCTAAACAGCGTGGCGGTGAAAGATAAAGATGTGGATGTTTATAATAATGGTACGAATTTAGCGTTAAATTTGGGCGCTTGTAAATATGCGGACGCCATACTGCACGGGGGAGAAGACCTGGACCCTGCGGTAGGAGCCATTTCAGCTACCAGGAACAAACAGGTGATACCTTATGATGAGGCCTGGAAAGATGACATCAACCCGCTTTACAGTGTTTACGAGCATCTGGCTGTAAGTATAAATTAAAAATATAAAAAATTGACAACAAATAGTATTAAAAGAAAAAAAGCCTTAGCCTTGTATGCAGGCTTTTTTTCATGTCTGGTCATAGGAGGCATCTCCTGTAAGGAAAGGAACATAGGCACCACGGACGCCATCCCCCAGGTGGATAATATTCATACATTTGAAACCAATACGGATGCCATCACGCTGCAATCTGTTTATGACGATTCCCTGGTTACCAATGACTATACGCACCTGGTGGGCTCCATAGGAAAGATAGACGATCCCTTTTTCGGCAAAAGCAGGGCCGGCCTGTACTTCCAGGTTTCCCTGCCCAACGTGCTCTTCGCCTTTCCATCGGATGCCGTTATGGACAGCAGCGTAGTAGCCCTCCCTTATTATATATCCACTACCGGCAGGCGGTATGTGTACGGGGATACCACCCAGGCTATCACCTTCAATGCCTATCGCATCACGGACGCTTTTGAGTATAACCTGGATAAGGCCCTGTATGCCCACGATTCCCTTGGGTATGACCATTCCCCGCTGGGCAGCAGGACCGTAACGTACAGGGAGATGCTCAACCCATCCAGCCTTGCCAATGGCGATACCTTTACGGATGTGCTCCGTATCCGGCTGAGCAGCGCCTTTACGAACGAGATCGCCAGCCTTGATCCCGATGTCTATTTCCCGGCATCCGCTGAATTCAAGAAATATTTCCCCGGGTTTTACATTGCCGCCGCTGCTACCCAGCCCGGTAATATGTTCGGGCTGTTCACCCTGCTGGACGGCAGCAGGACAGGAGAAAGCAGTACTGCCAACCTCACCTTTTATTATCATACCACCTCTGATGCCACACCCAGGAAAGCGGTATTCAGCTTCGCCAATAATAACTGCGCGTGGTTCAACAGCATCAGAAAAGATTATAACGGCTATCCTGCCGGCGCCTATCGCCAGGCTTCCGGCATAGACAGTGTCATCCTGCAGGGCGCTCCGGGCATTAAGACCGATATCAGGATAGCCCTACCGCAAAGCCTGCCCAAATCTATTATCCATAAGGCAGAGCTGGAACTGACGCTGCTGGATCCCGGCGCTTCCAATAAGTTCATACATCCCGTACAGCTCATCGTCAAGGCGCTGGACGCCGATGGCAATGAGCATGACGTACTGGACAAGGTAGGGCGCTCAGGCTTTGAATACATAGGAGGATGGCCTGATACGGTAATGGCCAGCGGCAATACGGTTGTCAGGTATAAGATCAATATACCGCGGGAGCTCCAGAAACAGCTCGATGCAGGCGCTACCTCCCTGACGCTGAGAGTTTATCCTACCACCGCGCATCCGGGATTTTACAGGGCCATACTGGGCGGACCGGGCTCAGGAGATGTTTATAAGCCTAAATTTAATATCATATATTCGGTAAAATAGTTAACTTTAAAGATTATACAAGATAAAATAATACATATATGTGTGGTATAGTAGGATACATAGGAACAAGAGACGCCTATCCCATATTAATGAAAGGACTGGCCAGGCTAGAATACAGGGGCTATGACAGCGCCGGCGTGGTATTGCTTTCCGACCATACTTTTAACCTGTATAAAAAAGCAGGAAAAGTATCTGAGCTGGATGCCTTTACAAAGGGCAAGAACACCAGCGGCACCATAGGCATAGGACATACCAGGTGGGCTACCCATGGGGTACCCAACGATACGAATGCCCATCCGCATCTCAGTAATTCGGGAAAGCTGACGCTTATACACAATGGCATTATAGAGAACTATGCTACCTTAAAGGAGCAGCTGACCAAAAAAGGCTACCACTTCAAATCAGAAACGGACACCGAAGTCCTGGTTAACTTCATAGAGGAAGTAAAGATACAGGGCAATCTCAACCTGGAAGATGCCATCCGGACCGCGCTCAACGAGATCATAGGCGCCTATGCCATCGTAGTCATGGACATAGACAACCCGGATGTGCTGATCGCAGCCAGGAAAGGCAGCCCGCTGGTATTAGGGATCGGCAAGAATGAATTTTTTGTCGCATCGGACGCCTCCCCTATCATAGAGTACACCAAGAACGTGGTCTACCTGGACGACAAGGAATACGCAGTGCTGCACCGCAACGGGGATTTCACCATCCATACGCTCGGCAATGTGCAGATGACCCCTTTCGTACAGGAGCTGCAGATGGACCTGGAAGCGATCGAAAAAGGCGGGTTCGACCATTTTATGCTGAAAGAGATCTATGAGCAGCCCCGTGCGCTGGTAGACTCCATACGCGGACGCGTCAACGCGGAGGACGGCTGGATCAAGCTCGGCGGCGTGGAAGAGTACCTGAACAGGATACTTAAGGCCAACAGGTATATCATTACCGCCTGCGGCACCTCCTACCATGCAGGCCTTTTGGGTGAATATCTCATTGAAGATCTTTCCAGGGTCCCGGTAGAAGTGGAATTCGCTTCCGAATTCAGATACCGCAATCCTATTATCTATAACGATGACGTGGTGCTGGCCATTTCCCAGTCGGGAGAAACAGCCGATACGCTGGCCGCCATTGAGATCGCCAAAGAGCGCCAGGCGCTGGTGTACGGTATCTGTAACGTGATCGGCTCCTCTATTGCCCGCGCGACACATGCCGGTTCCTATACCCACGCAGGGCCGGAGATCGGTGTGGCTTCCACCAAGGCTTTTTCCACCCAGGTGGTATTATTGATCTTATGGGCCCTGCAGATAGCAGAGAAAAAAGGTTCTATTTCCACCTCTTATCTCAGGAGGATCCTGTTTGAGCTGGAAAGCATCCCTAAGAAGATAGAAGAAATATTAAAGCAAAACGATGCTATCAGGGAGATAGCCTATAAATTCCATAATGCGGAGAACTTCCTGTACCTGGGCAGGGGCTATAACTACCCTGTGGCTATGGAAGGCGCGTTAAAGCTGAAAGAGATCTCCTACATCCACGCGGAAGGTTATCCTGCCGCTGAGATGAAGCACGGCCCGATAGCCCTGATCGATGA
Organism: Edaphocola sp.; assembly: GCA_037190225.1. Taxonomy (GTDB): domain Bacteria; phylum Bacteroidota; class Bacteroidia; order Chitinophagales; family Chitinophagaceae; genus MKSF01. The sequence goes on from JBBCJL010000005.1 coordinate 116,785, forward strand.
GCAGATGCCGGTAGTGGTGCTGGCGACCAACGAAAGCGCCCGCGAAAAGATCGTCTCCAACATCCAGGAAGTGAAAGCCCGTAAAGGCCAGATCATAGCGGTGATCAATGAAGGTGATGAAGAGATCAAAGCTATGGCGGATCATGCCATCGAGATACCTTCTACGGAAGAGATACTGACCCCGCTGCTGACGGTGGTGCCCCTGCAGCTGCTCTCCTACCACATCGCAGTGATGAGAGGCGCCAATGTGGACCAGCCCCGCAACCTGGCCAAATCGGTTACTGTCGAATAAAGTATATAACTTAGCGCTGTATAATTACAAATGCAACCTCTTCCCGGAGGTTGCATTTGTGTTACTGGACACTTATGATATAACCGGAGCAGGGATTTTCCTTACTCCCTGACCACACCGGCAAACTGCTGCTCTCCTGCGGCTACAGCCACGGGCAGGCTGTTTTCCGGGGGCGGCACAGGACAGGAATAGCCGCCTGCAAATGCGCAATAAGGATTATAGGCTTTATTAAAATCTAGGATCATATGACCATCCCTGATCGCTGCAACAGACAGGTCAATATAACGTCCGCCTCCGTAGGTGGTTTCGCCGTTCGTAAGGTCTGTAAAAGGTAAAAATAAATGCAGGCTGTCTGTGGCCATATAATTTACGTTCTGGTACACAAACAGCCTGTAAGCGGCGCCCCTGATCTGAAAATCCAGGTAGCCGTATTTCCGGAAAGGCTTGGATGTATGATTATAGGTGGGCAGCAACAGGTCGCGCTGGTCTTCCAACAGCGTAAAGTGTGCCGGCACCCTCCAGGCGGCGTCCGGCGGGTAAAAACGGATAAAGCCGGTATCCGCAGCGGTCAGCGGGCTTTTTTCCGTTACCAGGAACTCCTGCTTATAATGATGCTGCCACGCATATATACTGTCATTATAGGACTGCGCCCTTACGCTTCCTCCCGGCATAAGAAGCAGCCCGGCCAGCAACGGCATAGCCATGCGTAAAATAAAGTACATTTTCATATGGATGCGTTCAATTCAGTACAATGATACAAAAATAATCACAGTTCACACCTGGCCGGACAAGACCGTAATGCCTCCGGGATACACGACCGGGAATTAACCCGCATTTATAGGGGTATAGGCCGTTCAGCCTGTCTTATATTAAAGTGCTGCGGGCAACTGCCTTTCTTCGCGCTACAAAAAAATGAACATACTCCAAGCAACCGTTTTCTATTTCCTCTATGCGACCCTGTTTATACTGAGCCTGTGCCCTATGCCGCTGCTCTATATCTGCTCCCGCCTGCTTTCCGGCTGCCTGTACCATATAGTCGGCTACCGGAGGGATGTGGTGGTGCAGAATATTTCCAGGTCATTCCCGTATCTGAGATACAGCGAGGTAAAAGATATTTCCCGCGCCTTTTATAATAACCTGTCGGACAATTTTGTAGAAATATTTAAAAGTATATCTGCCCCTTCAGGATGGTGGCAGCAAAAGGTCATCTTCAAGGATTTTGACATTATCACCCGGCATATCGATGAAGGTAAAACCGTCCTGGCAGGGCTCGGGCATATGACCAACTGGGAGATACTGAATATCCTTCCCACAGTAACGCATATCCCTGTCACCGCCGTTTACCAGACCCAGTCCTCACCGGTTATCGACCGGCTTATGGCCACTATACGGTCCCGGTTCGGAATGCGGCTGGTCACATCGAAAGATATTGCCAGGCACCTGATGTCATCCAACGCCCGGAACGGCCTTTATCTTTTTATCGCGGACCAGTGTCCTGTGTACAGCAGGGAAGAGGAGAAGATCGAGTTCCTTCATCAATCCACCCAGGTATTCAACGGGCTGGAGAAAATAGCCCAAAAGGTGAAAGCCGAAGTGGTCTATCTGAAAATGACCCGGCTGAAAAGAGGCGTGTACGAGGTGGAATGCCAGCCCTTGAATGCACCGGAGGATAATACCGGCAAAGGACAGCTTACTACTGCTTATGCCCGTCACCTGGAGCAGAACATAATGGAGCAGCCGGAAGGCTGGCTATGGACCCATAAACGCTGGAAAAGATAGCATACCTTTTATACCCCGGCTTTCTCTCCCCCGATCCCGAATGCCTTGATGCCCTGCAGCAGGCACCAAAATAAATTCCCCGTCTCCGCCGCTGTATTTCGTAATTTAGCTGCCAAAACCCCTGTACCTTTACAGAAACCCGCAATTTTACGGGAGATAATAGGATCAGCAATGAAAAAAGTAATTCTGGACCTGGCGGTAACGCTGGACGGCTTTATTGAAGGCCCTTCGGGGGAAACGGACTGGTGCATCCTGGATGATGATATGGAGCTGGACGCTTTTATCGACAGCATTGATACCATATTTTACGGTCGCGTAAGCTATGATGCCTGGGGTAATTTCCAGCCGGGCAACGATGCAGCACCTGCTGAAAAGCAGCTCTGGGAAGCAATACATACCAAAGATAAATATGTTTTTTCCAGGCAGGCAAGGCAGGACAACCGCGCGGCCTTCATCCATTCGGACATCAGCAGCCGGGTTGCAGCCATAAAGCAGCAGGGCGGTAAGGATATCTGGCTGTATGGCGGTGCGGGCCTTATAGATACATTCATCCGGCTGGATCTTATTGACAGCTACAGGCTGTCCGTACATCCTGTGGTGCTGGGCCAGGGCAAGCCTCTATTTGAGAATATACAGCACAGGATCGGCCTGAAGCTGACCGGTACCCGTGTATTCCGGTCCGGGGTAGTACAGCTGGTGTATGAGCCGGAAAGATCTTCTCTTACATAAAGGGGGACAGCCTTATTATTACCAATCCAACCCATGCCGAACAAACTGCTAATCTTCGATCCTGACGAAACATTGGTTCATGCCAAAGAAAAAAGGCTTTTCACTTGAACATATCCTTATCGTTGATGATACACCTCAAAAATAAAGGGGTAATTATGGTAATGGCATTACCGTGCAGGAATTCCGGGGGCATCTTCACGACAGAGCATTACCGGCACTGGGCAACTACCTGCTGACCCTCCGGGACGCTGAAAATATAAGGGCCCTGGAAAAAAGATTTTGGCGCAACGGCGCACTGCCTATATAAAAACAGTCCATACCTCCCCGATCAGTACCAGGTTCCGGCCTGACATGCCTGTGCCTTTATTTTTTCCTTATATCTTAACAACTTTCATTATTCAGGCACCGGGAATCCGGTGCCTGTCTGTAATATACCAGCAAGGATCTTAACAATAATTAATATCATTTATCGTTAAGAGTGATAGGTACCTTTCCGTGAGCACCTATACGGCAGCTTGCCTAGCTAATCAGATTTCTTAATCAAATCAATTAAGATGGCAAAAAATCTACTTATCTATTTATTATTACTTTTTTCTATACTACCAGCCTATTCCCAAAAGGAAAATAATATTTTTTTCTTTGGGAACGGTGCCGGCCTGGACTTCAGCAGCGGTTCACCACAAGTTATCCAGGGAAGCCTGAAAAGCCTGGAAGCAGCGGCTTCTATATGCGATGTCAACGGCAACCTGCTGTTCTATACAGACGGCAATACTGTCTATGACCGGAATCACAATATTATGAGCAACGGGACCGGCATCTTAGGCGGAGGGCCGCTCGCTATGGCCCCACTCACGAACTCCAGTACACAAGGCGCTGTGATCGTAAAATCAGTATCGGATAATAACCAGTATTACCTTTTCACAAATGTATCAATGGAACGGAGGTTCGTTGATCGCGGCCGGTTAAGATATTCCGTCATTGATATGTCACTGAACAATGGCCTGGGTATGGTATTGCCAACGCATAAAAATATTGTCATCGCGGAAAATATGGGAGAAAAAATGGCCGTTGCATTAGGGAAAGGCTGCTATTACTGGCTGATAGTCCGGTCTAACGAAGAACCGGCCTATCTGAGCTTTAAAATAGACAAGGACGGGGTCCATACCACGCCGGTAGCCTCTCCAAGCAGCTTACCGATAGGCGATAAAGAATACGGCCACCTGAAAGTGTCCCCGGATTTTAAATATATAGCAGCAGCATATCATTATACAAATGATAGTAACAAATCTGAACAGTCGCTTGAGCTGGCCGATTTTAATAATGAAACAGGCGCTATTTCAAACGGACACATCCTGGATAGCAATAAGTCTCCCAGGAATGCTTTTATTTTGGACTTTTCGCCCAATAGCAAGCTATTGTACTCAGATATAATCGGTAGCCTACATCAATACAACCTTCAACTGCTCCCCGACATAAATGATATGGTTACGAACAAAATTTTTATCAGTTCAGGTAACGGGGGAAGCTCCAGGTTAGGGCCTGATAATAAAATCTATATTCACGCTGCATACACCCCCTATATAAGCTGCATTGACAAGCCTGATGTTATAGGCACCGGGTGTGATTTTTACAGCCAGGCGCTTTCCTTTACCACGCCGCCATTTACAGGACAATATTTAATTCCGTTTCATGGCTGGGGCATAGGCAGTATCACCTATGTACACCAGCCCCCTGATACGTTCAATGCTATCAGGTCAGACACATTGGTGTGCTTCCAGACCTCCCTCACCCTAAGAGCCCCTTCTGGCTTTGCTTCCTATCAATGGTCCGATGGCAGCAGGGATTCTTTTACTATTGCCAGAGGATCGTCTGTTATATGGGTTTCATACGAAGACAGGTGCAATTTCAGCACAGATACATTTTTAATAAAAATGACCAACTATGACCTGTCTCTCACCAACGATACTGTTATATGCCCGGGCAAGCCATTCCGGATAGGCCTGCTTGATCCACCGGAAAATGCCACATTCCTGTGGGAAGACGGGCATACTCGTTTTCAAAAAGAAATAACGGGTCCCGGTAAATACAGCATTACCGTAGATAAGGACGGCTGTATCGCCACAGCAACGGTCAATGTGCTGAAAGGCATATGCGACTGCGATGCGCCTTTTGTACCGAATTCCTTTACACCCAATAATGACGGCTTAAATGATCACTTCGGGGCGATTTTCAATAACTGCGATTACAGAAACTTCAGCCTGCTGGTATTCAACCGTTTCGGGGAGCAGGTATTTGCCGGGTACTCCTCACAGGAGCAATGGGACGGCACCTATCGCAATGCGCCCTGTGATGCCGGTGTGTATTATTATCTCATAGAATACCAGCAGCCGTCAGGTAAGCAAAATCTTCTTAAAGGTGATGTTACCTTATTAAGATAAGAAGGTCTTTAATTCAAAGAAGACTTTTGCTATAAAGGTACTTAGCCGTGCCGGTCCTTCTGAACGGATGTGAGGCATCTCTTATAATATTGATAGCACCTTACAGGCTATCCTGTACCTGCTATAGGATAGCTTTGTTGCTATAGATACTGCTACTATTAAAGCGCCTGAAAAAGAAAGAGGCTGACCTTTTGGGCCAGCCTCCTTGACATATATTGTTTTAAAGCTCTTACGCTTCTGCCCGCTGTACAAACGGAAGCCAGGGGAAGGGATTTATATATCACCTTGATCTGCTCTAAAAGCAGCTTGGAAAAGGTGATTAAACGGACAGCACTTACATTGCTCTTGGAAGATATTTAGTCTTGTATTCACTGTTTCGGTATCGTTTTGATTATTGTTAATCCAACTATCACTATTATAGCTACCTGGTCTGATTTACTTCTTATAGGTATCGTGATAATGGAACTTTATGTTGCGAGTTTAATTGGATAAGGACCACTACTTGATTTATCTTAAATATAAAACCAAAAATCGTTAATTTTATTTCATATATAACAATGAAATATGGATATAGATATACTATTTGAGAATATTATAAAAAATAAATTCGTTTTGTGGATAGGATCGGGATTCTCAATAGATGCAGGGTACCCTTCAGGAAAAAATTTAGCAAATAGCTTCTTTAAAGAGTTTAATACCATTTTAAAAAATGAGGATAGAGAATTAACATTGGACGATGTTACAGATAAAATATATAATTGTTTACAGAGCAAACAACCGATCATTACGCATTTAGCTAAAGAATTCCAATCCGTACAAAGAAACAATCCAACAATACATGAGAAGTTGAAACTTAACCCATTTATAAAAGATATTATTACGACAAATTATGATACATTACTTGAAGATGCTTATAATAACCACAGCCATAATTTAATTTGTAATATTAAAGAGCTATCAACAATACCAAACAACAAAAAAGTAAATATATATAAAATACATGGCGACCTGCTTCATCAAGAAGATATAATAATAACAAAAACGGACTACAATAACTTCTACAAGAATCGAAAAGATACAAGTCTATTCTGGAGCAATATAAAATCAATTGCTACTAGTAGATCAATTATCTTTATTGGATATAGCCTATCTGATCCAAACATAATTGATATAATTGATGCTTTAAACACAGAATTGGGAGAATTACGTAAACCAATTTACTTAATTGCTCCTAACTTTCAATCTAACCAAATAAAAAAACTAAAAGAAAAAAAAATTCATTATATCAATAACACAGGAAACTATTTTGTAGACAACTTTCAAGAATACATATATACTAATTTTCATAAGTTTCTATATGATGATGTCCACACTGATGAAAGTGCAGAAATATTAAAACAAAAAAACATTTTTGTAAACTATACCAATAAAGGAGATAGTTGCTTACAATTTGATTCTGTTATCTTAGATGAATTTCAGGAAGCTAAAGTAACTTTAAGTTTTAATAATCGAACAGTTCCAGATTTAGAAAAAAACGTGGACAGTCCAATAGAAATAAAAAAAGAAGATCTAAATAAATTTAATTTAAGCATTGGGGAAATTAATATTCTCACTTTAGATAATCTCGAATCTATAACAATAGTTTCTAATCCAACTTTTGATGATCTATATCTTGAAGTTCCTATTGAGAAGTTCACAATTAACACGTTAAAAATGGCTGTATTGCTATGTGATGACGGTTTTATCCTAAAAATAAAGCACATCACTTGTAAAATTGACATAAAACTCTCAATGAATAAATTAAAATTGGATTTTGAATTTGATCAAGATTCTTTCTCTTTGTTTCATTACTATGAATTTTTCAGAACCATTAGTTTAGTATTAGATAACGAACAAATCAAAGTTTGTTTTAAAGATCAAAATTTAAGATTTAATATTGGAAGTTTATTCCCTACACTACCCCAAGTAGAGTTTGTTAATCTTTATAGTGATGTCTTGAAGAAGCTGAAAGATATTGCCAATTATTTTCAAATCACTTTTGGAAAATTTAAATTATATGAACTGTCAGATAAAAATGTTAAACATATTGATAGATTATATAGGTACATAAATTTTACCCCTGGAGATAGCATTAATTTTACTGATATGGAGTACATAGTGACAGACAATAAAATATTTAATATTTATAAAATAAATGAAAGTATAAATAATTTAAAACTTGTCTTAAAAGAAGAATCATTTAGGATTTTTAATCAGAAATTTTCGATAAAAAATAAACACATCATTTGCAATGATGCATTTTTAAAAGAAAAAAAACAGATAGGAGATAATAATGTATTTCTGATTAGCAGTCGCAGCGGTAATTGTAATCTATTTTTTGATGAAATAATAAAACAAGAAATTAACAGTAAATAACATTATCAACAGAAGCCCACAATTTAAAGTATTGTGGGCTTCTGTTGATATTATTTTAAAGACTCTTACGCTTCTGCTTCCATATAGCTTTCAACAGGCTCACAGGTACAGATAAGGTTCCTGTCACCGTGGGTATTATTGATACGGGAAACCGTAGGCCAGAATTTATTGGTAGCTACAAAAGGCAGCGGGTAAGCAGCCTGTTCCCTGCTGTATTTCCGGTTCCAGTCAGAGCTGATCACCACAGCCTGGGTATGCGGCGCATGCTTCAGCACGCTGTCCTCATAGGCGATGCTGCCATTCTCAATAGCCCTGATCTCCTCGCGGATAGACAGTAAGGCATCACAGAAACGGTCCAGCTCTCCTTTGTCTTCAGACTCCGTAGGCTCGATCATAATCGTACCGGCCACCGGGAAGGACATAGTCGGCGCGTGGAAACCGTAGTCCATCAGGCGCTTCGCCACATCTTCCGCTTCCACACCCGCGCTTTTCTTCAGCGGACGCAGGTCCACGATGAATTCGTGCGCACAGGTTCCGTTCGCACCGGAGTACAGGATATCATAATCCTTTTCCAGGCGGGATTTCATATAGTTGGCGTTCAGGATCGCATATTGTGTCGCTTTCTTCAGGCCGCCGGCACCCAGCATCTTGATATAGGCATAGGAGATCAGCAGGATAGAGGCTGAGCCATATACCGCGGAAGATACGGAACCATCGTGGCCGCCTTCGAATGTGAAGTTACCCGGTAAGAACGGCTGCAGGTGCGCTTTCACGCAGATAGGACCCACACCCGGGCCACCGCCGCCATGCGGGATAGCGAAGGTCTTATGAAGGTTCAGGTGACAAACGTCCGCGCCGATAAAGCCGGGAGCCGTAAGACCCACTTGGGCATTCATATTGGCGCCGTCCATATATACCTGGCCGCCGTTGCTGTGTATAATATCAATGATCGTTTTCACGCTCTCCTCATAGATACCGTAGGTAGACGGATAGGTGATCATCACACCCGCCAGGTCCTTACTGTATTGCTCAGCTTTGGCTTTCAGGTCTTCCACATCAATATTGCCGTTCTCCAGGGCTTTCACCACGACCACCTTATAGCCTACCATCACCGCAGATGCAGGGTTGGTGCCGTGGGCGGAGATAGGGATCAGGATCACATTGCGGTGCCCTTCGCCACGCGATTCGTGGTAGCCCCTGATAGCCAGCAGGCCGGCATATTCACCGGAAGCGCCGGAATTAGGCTGCAGGCTGCAGGCGTCAAAGCCGGTAATTTCAGACAGGTACTTCTCCAGCTCGGTGGCCATCTGTACATAGCCTTTTACCTGGTCTGCAGGAGCAAAAGGATGGATGCTGCTGAAATGCGCCCATGACAGCGGGATCATTTCGGTAGCGGCATTCAGCTTCATGGTGCAGCTGCCCAGTGTGATCATAGATGTGTTCAGTCCCAGGTCTTTGTTTTCCAAAGATTTCAGGTAACGCATCATCAGTGATTCACTATGATAAGAGTTGAAATTAGGATGTGTAAGGAACGCAGAGGTCCGGACCAGGCCGGCAGGAACACCGTCCAGCACATGGGCCTCATCCAGGTCGACAGCTACCGCACCATCTACGAGGTTAATGGCGTTGATGATATCCGCAACATCTTCCGGGCTGGTAGTTTCGTCTATGGCAATACCTACATAAGCGGCACCGTTGCGCTCAAAATAACGGAAGTTGATGCCAGCGGCTTCTGCCTTTTCACGGATAGCCTGTGCTTTATCCGTTTTGATGACCACGGTATCAAAGAAGGATCCGCTTACCAGGGTCTGGCCCGCTTCCCGCAGCGCCGCAGCAACTGCATGGGCAATGATATTCACCCGCTTTGCAATATCCTTCAAACCTTCAGGACCGTGATATACCGCATACATGGCAGCCATATTGGCAAGTAACGCCTGGGCAGTACAGATATTGGAAGTGGCTTTTTCGCGCTTGATATGCTGCTCACGTGTCTGTAAGGCCATACGTAAGGCGCGCTTGCCTTCCGCATCTATGGAAACACCGATGATACGGCCGGGTATCTGGCGGGTAAACTCCTCTTTGGTGGTAAAGAAAGCGGCATGCGGTCCCCCGAAGCCTAAAGGCACACCAAAACGCTGTGAGTTACCGAAGGCCACATCCGCACCCATTTCGCCCGGGGAGGCTAACAGTGTCAATGCCAGCAGGTCTGTGCCCACAGCTACTTTGGCACCGATGGCATGTACTTTTTCTATAAATCCGGTATAGTCCTCTACCGCACCTACCGCATTAGGATATTGCACGATAGCGCCGAAGAAATCTTCTGTCAGTTCTATGGTCTTATAATCTCCGTAAACGATCTCGATATCCAGGGGTGAGGCACGTGTGTATAATACCTGCCTGGTCTGGGGGAATACCTCGTTGTCCACGAATAATTTCGTCCTGGTGGCCTTTCCTTTATTAACGGCGTGGAAAAACATGCTCATCGCTTCTGCCGCTGCTGTTCCTTCATCCAGGAGGGAAGCGTTCGCAATGGGTAATCCCGTCAGGTCGCTGACCATGGTCTGGTAGTTCAGCAGGGATTCAAGACGGCCCTGGGCGATCTCCGCCTGGTAAGGTGTGTACGCGGTATACCAGCCCGGGTTCTCGAACATATTGCGTAAGATCACACTGGGGGTCAGTGTGCCGTAATAGCCCTGACCGATATAATTACGGGCCACTTTATTATTTAAAGATAAGGTCTTTAAGGCACGCAGGTAGTCCGCTTCGCTTAAGGATGCCGGCAAATTAAGCGGCTTCGGCAAACGGATAGCACCTGGAACGGTTTTATCGATCAGTGTATCGATAGAAGAAATGCCGATAACCTCAAGCATTTCCTGGGTCTGAGCTTCATTCGGGCCGATGTGGCGGCGAGAGAACTCCTGCTGTTGTTGCGCAAAAAGATTCATATCTTCGGAGGAATAAATAAGTGTAAAAAAGATGTGCAAAATTACGCTTAATTTTACGATTCTCAAAAGATAGACAAAACGTCTGGACCGCTGTAATTTCATAGATAAAATCTATAAACAATGACTGCGCTTAACGAAAATTACTGGCAGGAAAGATGGGATAAAGGCCGGACCGGCTGGGATATCGGCGGCCCTGCCCCGGCAATTGTACAGCATTTCCGGTCGCTGGACGACAAAGCGCTCAGCATCCTTATTCCCGGCTGCGGGAATGCTTATGAAGCTAAAGCGCTATGGGATATGGGATTCACCCGTATTACAGTAGCGGAGATCGTAGCCACCAAAGCCGCAGAGCTGCGGGAACAGTTCCATGATACCGGCATCCGGGTGCTGCACGAAGATTTTTTCCGGCTGGAAGGACAGTATGATATCATAGTGGAACATACCTTTTTCTGCAGTCTTTCTCCTGACCTGCGACCCGCCTACGTGCAGCAGGCTCACCGGCTGCTCCGGGACAACGGTCAGCTGACCGGCCTGCTGTTCAACAGGACCTTTGAACAGCCCGGCCCGCCTTTCGGAGGCAGCACTGAAGAATATACGGCGCTTTTTACGCCGGTATTCAGGCAGGTAAGCCTGGAACCCTGCGACAACAGCATCCCGCCAAGGGCCGGTAAAGAATTGTATGTGACGCTAGCCAAATAGCAGCAGAGAAACCGGGCAGCCGCCGTAAACTGATGCCGTAGATGAACAGGTGCAGTGCTACCAGGTGAGCGGGAGGCCGGAACAACCGGAAGTAACCAGCTTGAAACGGTCCCCCGGCATCTCCCTGTCACCAGGTAACTGCTGTCGGCACAGGATACAGACTTATTTCAGCACAAACTTCACTTCTACCTGCTCCTGTACCCGGAGCTGCTCAAATTCTATCTCAGCTATATCCGTACTGCTTTCGGGGGTCTTTACTTTACTTTTATACATATAATTACCGGTGTTATCATAAGTTTGAGGACCACCTGCAACATTGGAATAATTATTGATAAATAATGCAGCGCCGATGTCCTGGCCCAGCGCGGCCGTCATGTTCAACGCCTTATCCCTGGCGTTCCTGACAGCTTTCGCCCGGCACAGCATCCGTATCTGCTCCATATCCGTATGCCCTATGCTTGCCACATTCGCATTGGCTATCTTATTTTCCTCCAGCACCTGGAACAGCCTCCCAAGCATGACGCCGCTGCTGACCTTCACCTGGTAGGTCTTGGTCTTAACCACTTTAGCGGAAAATCCATACACAGCATATTTACTGCTGAAATTTTTAGTGACCAGGTCCTTATCCGTATTGATGCCCAAAGCTTTCAGCGCCTTCATAAGTTGCTGCTCCTGCTCTTCCACGGACTTTTTGTCTTTGGAGTCGCTTTCAGAAATAGTAATGTCCACAAAGATCTCATTGGGAGTGATCAGCGTATCTGCCATCCCATTGACCTCGATATAAGGCTGATCTATAAAATTCCTGGATACCTGTGCCTGCAGCGCGAACGGGATCAGCAGTCCCGCCCCTAAAACGATTTTCTTCATATCTGCTTCTTTTATATAAAGAAAGGATATTACCGCCTAAAAAATACCATGACTTGGTCAAAGCGCCGTTTCACATGGTGTAGCTTAGACAGAGCCTGCCGGGCTGCCGGGTTACTGGTGAGAAGCACCCATAACAGGCATTGCATAAGATCATATTTTAAGTTGGCGGATTGATGCCGGACAACCAAGGGACAGGACTTTGAGCTGAAATATGCCGCATTATTACGGATATCCGTTAATGAAGGAAGCCTTATTTTTAAAGGCACCAATGGATTTTCATTTCACATTGGCTTTTTTTCAGTAAGTTAGCATGGTGAATTGCGAGGCAACACGCAGCAATACCACCTATCGCCGCTATGCGCCCTGCCAGCGGTCAGCTAGACAATAATACAGCATCATGAAATTGACATTAATAACACTGCTGGCCTTTGGACTTTGGGCCTGTAACAGTTCAGCAGACCGGGAATCGGTTGGCCATGCGACCGCAAAAGACCACCCGGCTCCCGTTGACAAAAACAAAGAAATCAAGGACACCTATAATTGCGGCCTTGATACATTCGTCCAAAACCCGGGCATACCGGAACTTGCCAAAGATATTTACCTCGATCACAAGTGGAATTTAGACAACGATAACGAAGCGCTGGCGCTGCTGGACAGCCTAACGGCAAAAGATATCTCTTCAAGGCCCTTTTACTTTAAAGTTGTAACGAAATCAGCAAAGAGATCGGACGGCTACTTTTCGGAAGGACTTGGAAATGCAGGCTATAATTATGTTTTGAATAACACGGAAGAGTTCGCTTCTTACTTCGACAACAGGCAATGCTATACTGAAAGTGATCTGGATACCTGGGCAGATATTGTAATCCTGGAGTTGGGTATCATCAGCGAAGACAATTATGACAAGCCAATTATTGACGGCTACATTGAAAAGCTCAGGTCCAACTGTAACAACTGTCCGGCAACACAAAAGGAAACGATCCGTAAATTCAGCATGGCGCTAAGCGAAAAATGGCAAGGATCCCTTCAGCATACGCGCTGACAGGCAAATAAAAAGCCGATGCACACACATCGCATTACATTGAAGCGCTTTATTGCGCGCAATGTCTTGCAGGGAATGCTCCATACAGACAAAGGCATGCTTTAGCTGCCGGCCTAAAAACAGAACATTATGAACATCACAGCAATAACAGAACGGGAGACAATAACCAATAACGAAACCCTGAACAAGCTTACCGCTCAATTCAATGCGCTCGTTAAAGAATTAAACGGGCGGAACCTTCCTGAAGATACGGTATCTTCCATTAACAGGGACATTGAAGAGCTAAACTCCGGCAATATAGCAGGTCCTGATCTTAAAAGACTGATACTGAGAAAACAGGCAAAGATTTCCAGGCTGATAGAAAAGAGGCATAAAATCGTACCCAAAAATTATTACCGGAACATATGGCTGGTTTTGGGAATGACTGCATTCGGGCTCCCCATCGGAGTTACTTTTGGAATTCTTATGCATAATATGGGATTATTAGCGATCGGCCTACCCATAGGAATGGGGATCGGCATTGCAGCAGGCTCCGGAATGGATAAAAAAGCCCGGGAGGAAGGAAGGCAGCTAAATATTGAATTTAAAGGGGGATTATAGGGCAGCCTTTAACGGAACTGTCGCGCAAAGAGTTCCTGCCTCCGGCAATGCCCGAACCGCCAGGAGCCAGGCTATAGCTACAATGCACAGGCAATATAGGACAAGCTATTTTTATCCTGTGGATTTTGCCCCCGCCTGTTTCCCGGGGACAATGCCGGTAGCATCCCGGTAAAAAAGGCTGTCCGTTAAGCGGGCAGCCTCCAAAATAAAGAACGGTATATTATCATTATCTGTAAGTATTCCACCAGCCTTTTTCTCCCCAGGTCCAGGAAAACGGCATAATGATAAAGCTGATGGTAGCCTGTACGGGTGCATTCACTTTATATTCATGCTTCACACCGCTGTTTTCACCGAAAATACCACCCGACATGCCGCCGAACAGAGAATTCTTTGAATCGGCCATAGGCATCACACCAAAGCCCACCTGGGCCCTTAGCTTCATAGCGATACCCGCGAAAAAGCCTATATCTCCCTTGATAAAAGGCGTCACACCTATTGCAAAGCTTTCAGATTCAAAATTGGGTATGCCCGCGGACATCGTGAACTGCGGCATGACCCCGATACCGACCGAAGACGCCCACCTGATATTTTTATATTTAAGCGCATCGAATCCGAATTTAAAATCCAGGCTTACGGGCACGCCGATCTGCATGGACATACCGATAGTCTCTTCATCATAAAAGCCGTCCTGGCCCGTACCATCTATCGCCCAGGAGGTCTTGCCCCAGGTTTTGGAAGTATGCGACCACAGGAACATATTCTCCTGCATACCTATATTCAGCCCTAATGCAGACCGTTTCTGCATACCGAGCTTTTTCAACGCCAGGCTCCAGCCGATATACACGCCGGGAGACATCAGGGAGCGGACCTGGCTTGATTTAAATTCGTGGACGCTGCCATCAGGCAGTGTAAAGGTCTGGACCTGGTTGACAGCGGTAAAGGAATAGGAATAGCCAATTTCGTAATTGGATAAATACCCGGGCACCTTCCCCCCGAATATAATAACCACCTGCGAACGGGCTGTGCTACCGGCCAGCATAAAAGATACTGCAAACAATAATAAAAATCTGCTCATTACAAATGTTAATAAAAATTAAAGATAATGCAAAAATAAAAATAATCACCTATAAACCAAGCACTTCAGTTATTTCTTAATACAGCTGCCTGCCGCACGCATAAAAAAATCCCGGAAGCGGGCCTCCGGGATCTTTTATGTGTATATGCTTGTTAATCATTGAGCTTCAGTACAGCCAGGAATGCTTCCTGCGGTACTTCTACCGAGCCTATCTGGCGCATCCGCTTCTTGCCCTCCTTCTGCTTTTCGAGGAGCTTCCGTTTACGGGAAATATCACCGCCGTAACATTTGGCCGTAACATCCTTACGCATGGCCGATATCGTTTCACGGGCCACTATCTTGGCGCCGATAGCAGCCTGGATAGCGATCATAAACTGCTGGCGGGGCAGCAATTCTTTTAATTTCTCACATAATTTCCTTCCGAAATCGTGCGCGCGGCTCCTGTGGATCAGCGCGCTTAAGGCATCTACCTGCTCGCCGTTCAGCAGTATATCCATCTTGGTAATATCGCTGAGACGGTAATCCAGCGGGTGATAGTCAAAGGAAGCATATCCCCTGGTAGATGACTTCAGCTTATCATAAAAGTCGAAAACGATCTCTGCAAGCGGCATTTCAAATATCAGCTCCACCCTGGTGGGCGTCAGGTAGTTCTGGTTGACCAGGATACCGCGCTTATTCAGGCACAGGCTCATGATATTACCGATATAGTCCGGCAGGGTGATGATCTGCGCACGGATAAAAGGCTCTTCCACACGGTCCAGGCGGGAAGGCTCCGGCATTTCGGACGGGTTGTTCACGATGATCTTAACATCTTTCTCCCGCGTGGTATAGGCGTGGAAGCTCACGTTGGGAACCGTAGTGATGACCGTCTGGTTAAATTCGCGCTCCAGGCGTTCCTGGATAATTTCCATATGCAGCATACCCAGGAAACCGCACCGGAACCCAAAACCCAGGGCCTGGGAGGTCTCGGGCTCAAAGGTCAGTGAAGCATCGTTGAGCTGCAGCTTTTCCATACAGTCCCTCAGCTCTTCGAAATCATCCGATGAGACCGGGAAAATACCTGCGAACACCATAGGCTTCACATCCTCAAATCCCCTGATAGCTTCCGTGCTGGGATTGGATACCAGGGTAATGGTATCGCCCACTTTTACCTCCCGCGCGTTTTTAATGCCGGTGATGATATAGCCTACGTCACCGGTGAGTATCTCTTTCCGGGGGATCAGGCCCAGCCCGAGGCTACCCACCTCGTCAGCTTCGTATTCCTTGCCGGTATTGATGAATTTCACCTTATCGCCTTTCCTGATGCTGCCGTTCAGCACACGGAAGTAAACGATAATGCCCCTGAACGGGTTGAAAACGGAATCAAAGATAAGGGCCTGCGTAGGCAGGTCCGGGCTGCCGTCCGGGACGGGTACGCGCTCGGCGATAGCCTCCAGTATC
Organism: Edaphocola sp.; assembly: GCA_037190225.1. Classification (GTDB taxonomy): domain Bacteria; phylum Bacteroidota; class Bacteroidia; order Chitinophagales; family Chitinophagaceae; genus MKSF01. The sequence goes on from JBBCJL010000005.1 coordinate 133,103, forward strand.
TCTTCGATACCGATGCCGCTTTTACCGCTGGCCAGGATAATATCTTCAGGCTTACAGCCTATCAGGTCCACGATCTGGTCCGTTACTTCGGGGATCATAGCGCCGTCCATATCTACCTTGTTAATAACGGGGATGATCTCCAGGTCGTTATCAATAGCAAGATACAGGTTGGATATGGTTTGCGCCTGTATACCCTGCGATGCGTCCACCAGCAGCAACGCGCCTTCACAGGCAGCAAGCGCGCGGGACACCTCGTAGGAAAAATCCACGTGGCCCGGCGTATCGATCAGGTTATAGGTATAATCTTCTCCCTTATAATTGTAGGTTATCTGAATAGCCTTGCTTTTGATGGTAATGCCCTTCTCCCGCTCCAGGTCCATATCATCCAGCACCTGATTCTGCATATCGCGTTCAGATATGGTCTTGGTGTGCTCCAGCAGCCTGTCTGCCAGGGTGCTTTTACCATGGTCGATATGGGCTATAATACAAAAATTACGAATTTTTTTCATGCATTGAAAGTATAATCGCAAAGGTACGACAAAAATGAGATGTACGCATTTTTTATACTGCGGGGCTATCCCCTTTTACGCCGTACCTGAGGATCAGATAGCAGCAACGCATTTCAGCTCAATGGCGATCGGTGTAGGCAGGCTGTTGATCTCTACCGTTGTTCTGCAGGGCTGGTTATCCTTAAAATATTCCGCATACAGCTTGTTGAACGTATGAAAATCACGCTTCATATTCACCAGGAAGACCGTCACATCCACCAGCTTATCCCAGCTGCTGCCGCTTTCTTCAAGCACGATCCTTACATTTTCGAATACGCTGCGGCACTGGGCCTCAAAATCGAATGCCAGGAAATTGCCGTTCTTATCCAGCTCCAGACCGGGAATGGTGTTTTCCGTGGTACGGGGTCCTATGCCCGACAGGAAAAGCAGGTCTCCGGCTCTCCTGGCATGAGGGTATAAACCTACCGGCTGCGGTGCCTTATGGGTTGAAAACGATTGCTGCATATGCTAAAATCTTGATTAAATTATTATTATTTGAAGTAGGGAATGGCCTTTATCTGCTCGATGAAGAGCTTACCGTGCGTAGGATCTACCACTACTGCCATAAAGAAGAATCCGAAGATCGCTCCCCACAAATGCGCCTCATGACCGATCCTCGTATCCTTGCCCTTCATAACGTAAGAATAGACCACATAGGCGACTGCGAATAAAATGGCCGGTATCTTAAGTATAAAGAACAGGTAGATGGGCTCCCAGGGCGCCAGGTAAATAAACGCGAACACTACGGCGGCCACACCACCGGATGCGCCCAGCGCCATTCGCTCATAACGGTCCCTGTTGCGGATAGCGGAGGGAATATTGGCCACAATAATGCCGATGCAGTATAACAGCAGGAACTGCGTATTCGTCAGTATCCTCTGCAGGGCATTGCCAAAGAAATAAAAGGTGATCATATTCACCGCCAGGTGCGGCATATCACCATGCACAAACCCGGAGGTCAGCATCCTGTAATATTCCGCCGGCTCCCGCTTCATACGGTAAGGCCAGAGCAGCAATTTGTACAGCAGCTCCCTGTTCGAAAAAGCGATATAAGAAACTACCACCGTAATAAGTATAATAAGAGTGACCAGGTTCAGCGTCATTACATTTCCAGTTTAATATTTTTCTCAAACGATTTTCCTTTGGCATCCGTACCTGCTATCTTCAGCATAATGCCTGTGATATCCGTGCTGAAAGGCGCCTGCGTGGGCTTGGATCTTGATCCTATCTTATTCACTTCCGACTGCACAACGGAAGATTTGTATTTCCTTGACTTCAGCTCTTTCTGAACGGCATTTTTGAGCTGTGCCGCGGTAGCGCTGCCGGACTTTACGTTCGCTACTTTAGGAACACCTATCTCGTTCGCCTTAAATGATACCGGCTCCCAATCCGATGTATAATTGCCAAGCGATGGTAATTTCAGCGCTGTATTGTTGATGGTATATAATACACCTGACTGGTACCTGTAAGATACCTTGCTGATCTTACCCTTATCCAGCCTGATAACCGCCTGGTTATACTTACCCGAGGTGATGAGGTAATCCAGGTCATTGGCGACAGTACCATCCTGCGCTTTGAACTCTTTAAGCTTCACGCCGTCTATCACCAGTGAAGAGCCGTTCCCTATAGCAATGCTGTGACCGCCTGATACAGGAGCTGAAGCCTGCACATCCTTTTTCACCGGGGTATCGGCAGCCTGGCGGGCAGCGGGAGGCAATGCCGTTGCCGTATCGGCACCCGCAGCACCCGTACGGACCTGGACCCTTTTACCATACTCCAGGTCTTCCACATTATCGCCGAGATACCGGGAATCCGTTTCCGTTACAATAAAGGCAGAATCACCCAACACAATAGGTTTTAAATCATGGTTGCCTGCAGGATTATCACAGGAAGTGAATAGTGCAGCACCTGCCAGGATGCTATAGATTACGATTATTTTTTTCATTCCGGAATGATATATTTAGGTACTGATCCTCTCATGCAAAGGTGATAAAATTATTTCAATTATCGCTGCCGTATTTCATCCGCAGATGATGCGGCGCTTTACTTTCATACACTATACCTGCTTTTATTATGCACACTTTTTCAGCCTTTGTGGAAATTTTAATTAAAAAATATTTCCTCAACACAAAAATACTTGCTAATATTGTATTGTAAAGATGCGTCCTTACTAACCCATTAATAAAAGTCTCGATGTCCTGTCGGGACTTTATCTTTTAAAACGCTTGCCTGGCAATACTTTCAGCGACTATGAAGCATAAGGCATATACGTATATCTGGTTTTATAAACCTTACCAGGTGATGAGCCAGTTTTCCGCAGAAGGGGATAAAGCTACGCTTGCAGATTTTTTAAAGGACATTCCCGCGGATGTATATCCTGTAGGCCGGCTGGATTATGACAGCGAGGGCCTGCTCCTGCTGACGAATGATACATCCGTCATACACCGGTTGCTGCACCCTTCCTTCATGCACCAGCGCACCTATTACGTACAGGTCGAAGGCAGCATCACACCTGAAGCCTTACAGCAGCTCCGGGACGGCGTCATCATAAATATCAACGGACAACAACATCATACCTTACCTGCGGCGGCGATGCTGATACCTGAGCCCGAGCTGCCGGAAAGGGACCCGCCCATACGCTTTCGCAAAAATATTCCTACCAGCTGGATCAGCCTTACCCTGACGGAAGGCAAGAACAGGCAGGTCAGGAGAATGACAGCGGCCGCAGGCTTTCCCACGCTCAGGCTTGTCCGCTACAGCATCGGTCATTACACCATCCGGGGATTACAGCCGGGCGATTATACCAGCTCACCAACGATAGACCAGCAGAAGCTGCTGCTTACCACTGCCGCGTCAACATCAAAATCCCGGCAGTTCAAAAGAAAAAGATAGGTTTGTTTTTGCTACTTTTGTATCATTCAAAAGATAAATCCATACCTGCCTTTACATATGTCGAACCATATCATTATAAGAAATGCCACGCTCGTGAACGAGGGACAGCAACGTGTCTGTGACGTGTGGATCAGGAATGACCGGATAGAAAAGATAGCCGATAATATTTCCGTTCCTTTCGCCGCGAAGGAGATCAATGCCGAAGGATTATGGCTGCTCCCCGGGGTCATTGATGACCAGGTGCATTTCAGGGAACCCGGCCTTACGCATAAGGCCAGCATCGCTACCGAAAGCAGGGCTGCCGTAGCAGGAGGCACCACCTCCTTTATGGAAATGCCCAATACCCAGCCTCCCGCCACCACCCAGGAACGGCTGGAAGAGAAATACGGGATCGCTTCGCAGACATCCGTTGCCAACTATTCTTTCTTTATGGGAGTCGCCAACAATAATATCGAAGAAGTGCTGGCCACCAATAAGAAGATACACGAAGTGTGCGGCATCAAGATATTCATGGGCAGCTCCACGGGCGATATGCTCGTAGATAACCGGCACACGCTTCATACTATTTTTTCCGAGACCGGGTTGCTGATCGCCACACACTGTGAAGACGAGCAGATCATCAAAGCCAATAAGGCGAAGTATGCAGGCGCAGCAGATGTGTCCTTTCACCCGCTCATCAGGGATACGGAAGCCTGCTACGCGTCTTCCTCCCTTGCCGTGGAGCTTGCCAAAAAGCACAACAGCAGGCTGCATATACTGCATATCACCACCGCTAAGGAGCTCGGCCTGTTCGATAATAAGACACCGCTGAAAGACAAGCGGATCACCAATGAGGTATGCGTGCATCACCTGCACTTTACAGCCGATGATTATGCGCGCCTGGGCAACCAGATACAGTGCAACCCCGCGATCAAATCAGCTGATAACAAAGCGGCCCTGTGGAAAGGCCTGCTCAACGATACCCTGGATATTATAGCCACCGACCATGCCCCGCATACCTGGGAAGAGAAGCAGGCTCCTTACGGCGCCGCCCCCTCGGGCTTACCGCTGGTGCAGCATTCCCTGCTGCTGATGCTGGAATATGTGAAAGCCGGCGCTATCAGTATTGAAAAAGTAGTGGAAAAGATGTGCCACGCGCCGGCCGTCTGCTTCCAGGTAAGAGAGAGAGGCTATATCCGGGAAGGCTATTTTGCAGACCTGGTGCTGGTCAATCCCGACAGCGGGTACACTGTTACGAAAGATAATATCCTGTATAAATGCGGATGGTCGCCCTTTTCCGGGCATACGTTCCCCGCACAGGTGGAAAAAACCATTGTGAACGGCCATATTGTATATGAAAACGGAAAGGTCATAGATACGGTTATGGGACAGAGACTGCAATTCAGATAAGAATACAGGATTTTATATGTTCAATATTTTTTATATTTACAGCATCAATACACCAGATTATACACTTTAACCGAAACCTGCAAATGGATACTAACTTTAATTTATACAAAGACCTTATCAATAACTTTCATGCGCACGACAAATGCACCCGGGAAAGGCTCGCGCTCATAGAGCCCATGGCAGCTTCCATGAAAAGCGGCTCCATCCAGCGCCTGCTGGAATCCTGGTTCCTGATACTGCTGGAAATACTGGTATGGGTATTAGTGGTCATCTCGCTGCTGGCGATCGTCTTTACCGACAGGATCTACCCGTTCAGCTTCCTGCATAAGCTCAGCTTCAATAACACCATCGCGCTTGAAACATACGGAGAAAAGGACTTCGAGATGCTGTACCTGGGTACCAAGGCGCTCTTTGGCATCATAGCGCTGCTGCTTTTCATCATCACCCGCATGATAGCATCCGTAAGAAAGAAGAATAAGATACTCGGCATTGCCACCAGGAGCATGAAAAAGATAGGCGAAATGACACTGAAGGACAAAACACATATTGAGACCCTGTATAACCGTTATCCTTACGATCTTCCCAAAACACAGGACAGCATCATCGTAGGGAATGCCACGGCTGTTACGCCTCCTCATGACGACCAGGTCCTATAATTTTTATTGTAACAACACAACACTCACATGCTTTACGATTTAATTCAGGAAACAACAGCTTACATACAATCCAGGATCAGCATCAGGCCTAAGGTAGGCGTCATACTGGGCAGCGGCCTCGGCAGCCTCGCAGATATGATAGCGCATCCTGTAGCCATACCTTACAGTGATATACCCAACTTCCCGGTCAGTACCGTGGAAGGCCATGCCGGCAATCTTATCTTCGGGCAGCTGAACGGTAAGGACACCGTGCTGCTGAACGGCCGGTTCCATTATTATGAAGGCTACAATATGCAGGAGGTCACGTTCCCGGTAAGGATCATGAAAGCCCTGGGCGTGGAAACACTGATCGTTTCCAACGCCGCAGGCGGTATGAATAAGGACTTCAGGGTTGGCGATATCATGCTTATCAGGGATCATATCAACCTGTTCCCCGAACATCCTTTAAGAGGCAGGAATGACAGCCGCCTGGGCACCCGCTTTCCCGATATGAGCGAACCTTATGATCATACCCTGCTGCAACGCGCTCACGAGATTGCCCGGCAGCATCACATTGATGTGCAGGAAGGCGTGTATATAGGTCTGCAGGGGCCCACCTTTGAAACCAGGGCGGAATACTACTGGCTGCATGTGATAGGCGGCGCTGCCGTGGGTATGAGCACCGTGCCGGAAGTGATCGTAGCGATGCACGGAGGCGGTATGAAGGTATTTGCCGCCAGCATCATTACCGATCTTGGCATCCGTGAAGAACTGAATGTCATTACCCATGAAGAGGTGCTGGAAGCGGCCAACACTGCTGCTCCCAAGCTGGCAAAAATAGTATCGGAGCTGGTAGGCACCCTGTAAGTATTAATTTTCAGCTAAATATCGGTCAGCTATAGTGTACTGTGGGAAATAGTACACTATTTTTATACCACAAAGCCATATCTTTTTATGAAAAGAAGAAATTTCCTGCGCAACAGCTCTATCCTGACATTAGGCGCCACATTGCTGACACCTTTTACTTCCTGGAATAAAGAGCAGGATAAAAGCACACCTCCCAAAGGCAAATACAGGAATGTCATTTTTATGGTCAGTGACGGCATGAGCAGCGGTACGCTTACTATGGCCAACCTGCTGCACCGGAAGCTGCACCGCAGGGATTGTACGTGGATCGATGCCTACAAAAGGGGCATCGCCCATAAGGCGCTGATGGATACCAGCTCGGCCAGCTCTATGGTGACCGACAGCTCGGCGGGCAGCTCCGCCTGGGGCGGCGGCAGGAAGGTCAATAACGGCTCGCTGAATTATAATGAAAGCGATAAGACCTTTAATACTCCTATTCTTAAAAAAATGAAAGACGCGGGCAAGTCCATCGGGTGTGTCACCACGGTACCCGTTACGCATGCCACGCCCGCGGGCTTTTGCGTGGCCACGCCCTCCCGTGACGACCAGTCTCTTATAGCGGAGTTGTACCTGGAGCTGGAGCCGGATGTGATGCTGGGAGGTGGCAGCAAATATTTTGACGCCTCGAAACGGAAGGATAAGAAAGATATGTACAAGGCATTTGAAAAGAAGCATTATTTTGTTGCCAAAACAAAGAAGCAGCTGCAGCAGTTCAGCAGCCAGGGCAACCGGAAGCTGCTGGGCACCTTTGATGAGGATGCCCTGCCTTACAGCCTTGACCATCAGCAAGACAGCCGGCTGAAGGAGCAGATCCCCACCCTCGCTGAAATGACGGCCGCTGCCCTTGAAAAGCTCAGCAAGAATCCCAATGGGTTCATGCTGCAGGTAGAAGGGGGTAAAGTGGACTGGGCGGCGCATGCCAACGATATCGGCGCCCTGCTCTATGACCAGCTGGCCTTCGATGAAGCCATCAGCGTGGTAAAGGATTTCGTCAAATCCGATCCCGATACCCTGGTGATCATCACCACAGACCATGGGAATGCCAATCCCGGGCTGTTTTACGGCAAGGAAGCCAATGGCAATTTTGAAAAGATACTGCAATTCAAACATACGACCGACTGGGTGCTGAACGGCATCACCCGACAGTTCAGCACCGCGGATGTGATCAGCCGTTTCCGGGAAGCCTTCGGCTTTGAGATCACTACCGAAGAAGCCTCACATATTTTAAGCTATTACGAGCATCTTACGGAGACAGGCGTTTATAACTACAGGAAGCTGCCCTATAAATACAGCGGGGAAGTGCTGGCAAAATATACTTCCTGTAAATTTGCCGATATGGACCACTCGGGAGACCATGTGGAGCTCACCGTCATCGGCCGGGACCTTCCCCCGTTCCCTGCCTTCATACAAAATGACGAGGTGCACCACCAGATTTTAAAACTAACAGGTTTATAATGCAAAAGATCTCCACCCTCCTGTACCTATTATGTACAGTCCTGCTCACCGCCTCCTGCCGGGATAGCCGGCAAGCCGCGGATAAGGACACGCCGGACCCGGCAGCGCTGAATGATAAAGCGATGCGGATCATTACACAGGCCAGGGATTCATCCGAGGTATATGAAGGCCTGTTCTACCTGGACCAGGCCATAGCAATGGACAGCACCTATATGGCCCCCTATATCAATAAAATGAATACGCTGCTTCGGCTGAACATGTCAGAAAAGGCGCTGGAAACATTGCAAAAGCTCAATGCCCGGAAAGCCATCCCTGAGAATGTGATGTTTGAAGGATTTATATACGAGAGAGAGCTGGGGGATACCGCCAGGGCCAGGAAGCAATACCAGGAAGCCATACGCCTGTATGATGAGCAGTTCGGGCAGACCGGCGATAGTGTGCTGCTGCTGCATAAGGGACTGGCCATCCTGTTCACGGAAGGCAGGGAAGCAGGCATCAGCTACTACCGGCAATACGGGAGCACGCTGGCCTATCATCCGCTATACGGCGAGCTGAAGCGCCAGGCGGAATATTTTAACAAAGAACATTTCCTTCGTGAGCTCTGGTAATATAAGATATATCATCCTGTGCTGGCTGCTCTGCCTGCTGGGGTGGAGCTGCAATTCCGCCGCTCCTTCCACTCAGCCGGAGATCAGCTTCTATTACTGGAAGACACAATTCCGGCTCTCTGATTACGAGCAGGAGCTCCTGGATATTTATAAAGTACAACGCCTGTATGTCCGGTATTTTGACATCAATGTCATACAGGAGCAGGGCACATCCCGGGCGGTGCCCCAGGCAGTCATCGCGTTCGACACCCAGGCGCTGCCTGCCGGAATAGAAGTGATCCCCGTGATATTTATCCGGAATACGGTGATGGAAGACAGATCGCTCTCCCTGGACAGCCTCGCCCGGAACACCTGGCAATTGGTCAGCAGCATCAGCAACCGTCACCATATCAGCATCCGGCAGGTACAGCTGGATTGCGACTGGACCGTCAGCAGCGCTCAGCGTTTCTTTGATTTCACAGACAAGCTGGCGCAATTATCCGGCGTCAGAACGGGCTCTACGGTAAGGCTGCACCAGGTCAAGCATTTTAAGGTCACCGGGATACCTCCCGTGGACACACCGGTGCTGATGTATTATAATATGGGCGATATAGAGAGCGCTACAGGCAACTCTATTTATGAGAAGGCTATAGCGGATAAGTATAACAAAAGCCTGCGCGCCTATCCCAGGCCGCTCGCTGTAGCCATCCCTGTTTATAGCTGGTTCATACACAGCAGGAACGGAAAGATACAGCAGCTGTACAGCAAGAAATCCAGGACCGAGCTGGAGGCCAACCCCGGGTTCAGGAAAAAGGACGATACTTTTTACGAAGCGGTCAACAACCATATTTTCTGGGGCACCTATTTCAAAAAAGGTGATCTCCTCAAATACGAGCATCTATCTGAAAAGGATTTAGAAACTATATTTGCCGACCTGGGCAGTCATCTCAGGTCCGCGCCCGGAGAGGTCATCCTGTATGACCTTGACGAATTAAACTTCACCAATCAACAGTATGAAAAAGATATTTTCAAAAAAATGGCTCGTCATTTTAAGTAGCAGCGTCCTCGCGAGCATAGGCATTGCCATAGCCTGCGCCGACAGCGGGGACTGGGAAGATTACGTCAACTACTATTCATCCGTAAAAACGGAGAAGTATGTGGACAGCAGCAGCATCCCTTTTTTCTATGGCGCTAACGAGTTCATATACGGCACAGACCTGAACAATAATATCGGGCGGTTTACCGATCAGAACACGAATGACTGGTATGAATACCTGGGAGGCGCGCTGCCGTTGCAGACCGTGGACAGGCTGCTGCATAATGACAGCGCACAGGCATTGCGAAGCGCCTTGTTTGCCAACCTGGGTAATAAGAACTACCAGCAGAACGGCATTTCGCTCAGGAACGGGAAGGTACGGGACTTCATTTATTTCCTCCGGGTCGCCAAGCCGATCGAGGCCTTCTCCACCCGCGAGCTCTATAGCTGGTATTATGATGATAATAAGGATTATGAAAAGGCGGGCCAGGATATTACAGAGCAGACCCTGAGCGCTTATGAAAAATATAAAGGGGACGCTTTTGTAAAAAACAGGCTGTGGTTCCAGGTCATGAAGGCCCATTTCTACAGCTATGAAAAAAAGAATGCCATTTACTTCTTTGACAAGACAGCGGCTGCTCAGCCTGTGAATACCCTTTATTACCGTGCGCTGTCCTATGTGGCCGGGGCCTATTACCAGCTGAAAGATTACGAAACATCCAATTACCTGTTCAGCAAAGTGTACCTGCACGAGCCGGCACTGCGCCATCTCGCGGTCTATAATTTCCACCCGCAGGCGGAAAAGGATTTTTACGGGAGCCTTAAAATGGCTAAAAACAACGCGGAAAAGATAGCTTTATGGACGATGCTGGGGCTGTATGGCGATGAGCTCCGGGCCATTAAGGAGATCTATGCCCTCCAGCCTGACCACAGGAACCTGGAATTCCTGGCGGCTACCTACCTGGTCGGACTTGAGCAACGCTTCAACAGCAAGGACGCTACTGATATAGCCTCGTTCAGGCAGGAGCTGAAAGAGATCATAGCAAAAGACGAATGGCAGATCACGGGCAAGATCGCCCGGGAAGAAAAGACCACTACACCCGCCCTGTGGTATAATATTGCAGGTTATATGAATATGCTGAACGGGGACTATAAGCTGGCTGCCCGGCAATACCAGCAGTCCCTGGAGCATACTGACAAATCGGCTGCCTTTACAGACCAGAACAGGATACTCCAGTTCATCAATAAACTGCTGAGCCTCACTGACATCAGCAACCAGGTGGAAAGCGGCCTGTATGAAGACCTGAAGTGGGTCTACGAACAGGTGGATAAAGAAAACATATGGGACAATGAAAGATCACCCAACCGGTATTATCATGCCAAACAATTTGCGCGCACCTACCTGTACAAGCTTTACCTGAAAACCGGGCAGCCGGAAATGGCGCAGCTGGTCGCGCCTTCCCAATCCTACTATTTTGAAAGGCAGGCGCAGGATAATATGCTCAGGCTGATGAACCGGAAAGGCAACAGCAACTGGGTACAGCTGCTGATAAAAGATTACACCTATACCAAAGGAGATATCTATTATTTACAGGGACTGATAGCGGCCTGGAATAATAATATACCTGAAGCGGTGGCGCTGATGAAGCAGGCAGCCCGGAATAATGTCACCACGATCCTGGACGCCAACCCCTTTAACGGCAAAATAAAGGACTGTAATGATTGCGACTACCAGGAAACACAGCATACTGTCTATAACAGCGTGACCTACCTGGAGAAGATACAGGAAATGCAGGCGTACCTGAAGCAGGGTAAGGACGCTTATAATAACGCCACGCTCCTGGGCAACGCCTTTTACAGTATGTCCTATTTCGGGAATACACGAAATTACACCATCAATAACCCGGTTATCATAGCTTCACATTCTTATATAGATAAGCATTATAAAGACCTGTGGATGGGTATGAGCCATGCCAGGCATTATTATGAAACGGCTTTAAAACATGCAGAGACCGATGAGCAGAAAGCACGGATACATTACCTGCTCAGCAAGGTGGAACGTAATGAATATTACGTACGTACCTTTCTGAAGGATAAAGAGTATTTCTCAGGCTTCGATTATTATTACAGGGATGATAAAAGCATTCCCGATTTTGTAGCTGGCACACATTTTGAGGCATTAAGGAATTACAAGCACACCCGCTATTACCAGGATGTGATCAGGGAATGCGGCTATTTCAGGAAATACATTACCAAAAACAGATAATATATGAAACAATTATTTTTAAGTACCCTGATGATACTGCTCGGCACCACGCTCTGGTCGCAACAGGGAGATATGGAGATCACCACGATGCGGATCGGTCCGTTCAAGATCCATATGACCTCCGGCGAAGCGGAAGCCCTTGCCGGCAAAAAGCTGGCCGTTCCTACGGAAAAGAATGACTATAACGGCACCACCATCGTCAAATACAATAATGAGCTGATAGAGATCAACCTGTCAGATGAATACAGTGACGCCGGCAATGATAATACCCCCAAGTACAAAGTATATACGCTGGCCACCCAAAGCCCGAAATTCAGGACCAGATCCGGCATGGGCATCGGCAGCACCAGGGACCAGCTGATAGACACTTACAGGAATTTCTCCAGCTTTGAAGCATATCCCGGCTGGACGGAAGAGGGTAAAGCGTCCAAAACGGAAAGCTACTTTGTGCTCAATGACGTAGATGCCCAGACCCAGATCATATTCAAAATGCGTAATAACACGGTGGTGGAAGTGAGGGTCAGCATCATATACGAAGGCTGCTAATACGCATCAGCTATAAAAATATGCCGCTCCGTTAAACTTCTCCCGGCAGCCGTCAGTCCTATAACAAAATATTTACAGTATATGAAAAAGCTTTTATTAACTGCAGCGCTTGCAGTAGCCGCAACAGGCGTTGCCCTGGCCCAAAAATTCGAGTACAAGGTCATCACCTCCGTAGAATCCATCGTGCCTATGGGCATAGGACGTTCCATGCTCGTGGAAAACAAGCAGGAGGTGGATATTTCCAAGCTCAGCAGGGACCGGGAAGACGGCAGGTCCCAGCAGGGCAATGTCAAAAGGAAGGACGCCAGGGTGGAAGAGATCACGGAAACCAAACTGCTCAATTTTTACAGCGGTGTGGGTATCAACTTCCAGAATATCGCTTCCAATGACGCTATCATTACGGCTAAGATCAATGAGCTGGGCAGCGATGGCTGGGAACTGGCCTTTATTGCCAGTGGTGTGGAAAGCGATGCAGGGGACGGGGACGGTAAAGGCATTTTCATTACCAGGTATATATTCAAAAAGCAGGTAAAATAACCCGGCTTATAAAAAGACTGCTTCCATCGTTGATGGAAGCAGTCTTTTTACAGGGATATAGCTACTATTTGCATTACAGGTATTTGGACATTTTAAACACGCTCACATGCGGGATATCCTTGGGATATAAGCCTTTTTCCAGCTTTTCCCTTACAGCGGTAAAAGCATCCAGGGTCTGCTGTATATCTTCGTCCGTATGCACCGCCGTAGGTATCAGGCGCAGGATCAGCTGGCCTTTCGGGATCACCGGGTACATCACCATCGAGCAGAAGATATTGTAATTCTCACGCAGGTCCACTACCAGGTTGGTAGCATCGGTTACACCGCTTTCCATATATACGGGCGTTACCGGGGAATTGGTCGTACCGATATTGAAGCCACGCTCTTTCAGGCCTGCCTGCAGCTTATTGACATTGTACCATAATTTTTCTTTCAGTTCCGGCCTGGTCCTGATCAGCTCCATTCTCTTAAGGCCGCCTACGACCATTGGCATCAGGAGCGATTTGGCGAAGATCTGGGAACGCATATTATAGCGCAGGAAATAGACGATGTCCCTGTTGCCGCAGATAAACCCGCCGATACCGGCCAGGGATTTGGCAAAGGTGGAAAAATAAAGGTCGATATCCTCAATACAATCCTGCTCTTCTCCTATACCGGCACCTTTTTTGCCCATTGTGCCGAAACCATGCGCATCATCCACGAATAAGCGGAATTCATACCTGGCCTTAAGGGCAGCGATCTCCTTGACACGGCCCTGGTTACCGTTCATACCGAATACGCCTTCCGTTACCACCAGGATACCGCCAGGCGTACCTTCGATTAATTTTTGAGCGCGCTGCAGTTGCTTTTCACAATCCGCCACGTCATTATGATTGAATTTGAATCTTTTACCAGGGTGCATCCTCAGCCCGTCAATGATACAGGCATGACATTCCGCATCGTACACCACCACATCGTGCCTGCCCAGGATGGCATCCAGCGCAGACAGCATTCCCTGGTAGCCAAAGTTCAGCAGTATGGCATCCTCTTTTCCTACGAACGCTGCAAATTCTTTTTCCAGCTGGTCATGATAATCAGAATTACCGCTCATCATCCTTGCGCCCATCGGGTAGGCCAGACCAAACTCTTCCGTCGCTTTTGTATCTGCTTCCCTGATCTCGGGGTGATTAGCCAGCCCCAGATAGTTATTTAAACTCCACACTATTTTTTCTTTTCCCCTAAAGTTCATTCTGTTGCTGATGGGTCCTTCCAGTTTCGGAAACGCAAAATATTCGTGAGCTAATTCTTGATACTGGCCAATAGGCCCTCTATCTCTTAATAATTTTGAAAAAATATCCATACTACAAAAACGATGAGTTGATTTCTGAATTAATATTTAAATGCGAAGTTAGATAATCTGAAATTTAATTTAATAATAATTTTCCAGGGACGAAAGTAGCTTTATTTTTTTAGTCTCTGGGCGGCTTCTCTGGCACTGGTATTCCCCGGGTTCAGGCCCAGCGCATTCGCGTATTCGAACCGGGCACTGTCCGTATTATGCAGCTGCTCGTACGCCATTCCCAGCCAGTAATGGGCGCTGCTGCTGGCCGGCTCCGTGGCTACAGCTATCAGCAGGTTCCTTTTGGCTTTCTCTGCCGAATCCTGCTGCAGGAGGATCTTGCCCATCTGTATATAGGCATCCGTATAATCCCTGTTGGCCAGGATACATTTCATATAGGCTTCCTTGGCCCTGGACGTATCATTGACCGTTTCGTAAAAATACCCGATCTGGAAGAGCGGATATACATCGGAAGGCTCCAGCTGATAGGTATATTCATATTGACGTACGGCCATTTTGTTCTTTTGCTCCGCATAGTATTCTCCCAGGAGCAGGGCAGCCTCATAATAATAAGGATCCATCTGCAACGCCTTTTTCAGCAATGTCTCCGCCTTCAGCGTATCCCTGACGGCAGCCTCTATCTTCGCCTGCAAGTAATAGGCATCGGGGTAATTGGGAGCCGCCTGCAGTATTTTATCCACGATATTCCGGGATTGCTCCACTTTGTTGCCCAGCAGGAGGGAATTGGCTATGGAAAGGCTGTATTTCAGCTCCTTAGGCTTTATCTCAGAGGCTTTTTTAAAGGCCAGCACTGCCTGGTCGTGCTTTTCGAGGATATCCAGCAGCTCACCCTTGGCCGCCCAGAAAACATCGTTCTGCGGCTCCAGCGCAACCGCTTTCTCCAGGTCCTTTAATGCCAGCTCTTCCATATTTATATTATAGAGCGCCAGGCTTCTTTTATAATATAGGGACGCATTGGCGGAATCTTCCTGTATAGCCACGGTATAGCTTTCCACAGCAGGATTGTGATAGGCCTTGTGATCCTGCGCTACCTGTTTTCCTGCATCACCCGCACAGGATGATGCCATCATTACGGAATAAAGAATACCTACGGTAAATAAGCTGCTTCGCATAGACTGCTTCAAGTATAAATGGACGGCAAAGTTAATCTTTTTATAACAGAAATAATAATATTACAAAGGAGCCCACTTCCCCGCCATCTGCCGGAAATGACGGGCAGGGACAAGACCATTATCGTGGCATTCAAGCGGTATTCTTTTACCGTACCTGCCGGCATAAGCCGCACAACCTCCCCCTATAGAAGTGATTTACACGGTAAAAACAAGGCAAATATGCGATCCTTATTCCCTTTTTATTAACTTCGTCACTGTTATTTAATAATATTACAATGAATATACGTAATTTTTTTGCCGCCGCTACCCTGGTGTGCAGCGGTATGCAGGGAGCATTCGCCCAGGACAACCTTGTAAATGCGCTGAAAGACAACAAAAGCGAGGACAGTAAATCCAAATTCCAGTTTACGGAGGTGATCAATATTGAAAAAATGCCGGTCAAGAACCAGGGGTCTTCCGGCACCTGCTGGAGCTACAGCACCAATTCTTTCCTCGAATCTGAAATGATCAGGGCCGGGAAAGCGCCCGTGAACCTTTCCTATATGTATTCCGCAAGGAACGTTTACCTCGAAAAGGGCAGGCAATACGTGAAAATGCATGGCGCCACAGCGCTGGGCGACGGAGGCTCGCTTCATGACGCCATAGATATGTACCGACTTTACGGCGCTATGCCGGAAGAGGTCTATACCGGCCTGAACTATGGCACCAAGCTGAACGATTTCAGTGAAATGGGCTCCGTAAGGGAATCGTTCCTGGAAACGATCATCAAGCCTAAGAAAGGCAAGCTCACCCCTAACTGGTTTACCGCCTATAAAGGCATCATTGACGCTTACCTGGGCACTCCTCCCGAAAAATTCAAATGGGAAGGCAGGGAGTATACGCCCCAGACCTTTGCCTCCAAAGTGGTAGGCCTCAACCCGGATGATTATGTGGAACTGTCTTCCTTTATCGAATACCCGTTGTACCAGAAATTTATCCTGCCCATCCCCGACAACTGGTCGCTGGGACAGGTATATAATGTAAGGATGACCGAGCTTACGGACATCATTGATCATGCGCTGCAAAACGGCTATACAGTCAACTGGGCTACGGACGTGAGTGAAAAGTATTTCAGCTGGAAGAACGGCGTGGCCTATGTTCCTGAAAAAGATTTTGAAGATATGAGCAAGGATGAAAAGGACAATATGTTCAGCGGTCCACAGCCGGAAAGACAGCTTACGGAACAGATGCGGCAGGATGCGTTCAACAATTACAGCACCACGGACGATCACGGCATGCACATTGTCGGCATTGCCAAAGACCAGAACGGCAAGGAGTACTATATCGTTAAGAATTCCTGGGGAGACAGCAACGATTATAAGGGCTACCTGTATGTGACCAAGGCATATGTACAGTTCAAATCGACCGCTATCCTGCTGAATAAGGGCGGTCTGCCTAAAGCGATCGCTAAAAAGATCAATATTAAATAAGCGGCTCCGCCCGAACCAGAGAACGGTGAGATATGGATATGTCTCACCGTTCTTTTTTATGCTGACTGACTATCTATCAGAAACAAAGCCATCCTATGGAAGGGGCAGGATGCTAAGCGCATCTGTAATAACAGCTGTTGCCTGTAAGCAGATAGCTATACTTCATAACCAGGTATATCCGGCCCGAAAGATGCTCAGGGCTGGATCTTTACCTGATATTTAGCCAGCAGCCCGGGTATGCCGGAAAGAGAAAAAAGCGCTTTTTTGATCCGGTTGCTTTCGGGGTCGATCGTGTAGTTCAGGGCGGTCCGCAGGTCGGCCTGCTCCAATATGGTCTGGTAAAAAACGGCCTGGTGCAGCTCACAGTGCTCAAATACGGCCTGCGTCAGGTCGCTCTCCGTAAAATCCGCCTCTTCCAGCTGTACATTTTTAAACTGTGTCTTCCTTAATCTTGTCTTATAAAAAGAGGCATGCTTCAACTGGCAGCCTTCAAAGTCCACCTCCAGGCCAAAGGGATTGCAGGTATCGAATTTGATGCCCAGCATTTTGCAGTCCTTAAACCTGACACCCAGGAAAGCGGTATCCCTGATAACCGCCAGGCTCAGGTTACAGCCGTTGAAGGTACAATCTATAAACCGGCAGCGGCTCATATCCGTTTCGGTGAAGTTGCAGTTATTAAACGTGCAGGTCTCGTAAACGCCCTTCGTCCAGGGTACTGCTGTATAATCTATATTATCCAGCTCTTTTTCCTGTATATAATGCTCCATATGTACGGATTTATATAACGCTGCGCATTACTGATAGTGCTGCATATGGTCCAGGAAATCATAGATCTCCTGCATGCTCTTCATATCGGCAACGATCAGCATAAAATTCTTGCCTACCTGCTTCAGCTTGGCCTTATTGGTGCCGGTCTGCAGGAAGTTCATAATATTATTAAAGGTAGCGCTTTCAAAATAAGAGGATTCCGGGTCGCTGACAAAGTACAGCCGGAGCGTATTATTTTTCAGGAACAGCTTTTCAAAGCCCAGCAGCTTGGCTATCCGCCTGCACCTGATGGTAGTGAACAGGTCTTCCACCTGTACCGGAACGGGACCGAACCGGTCTTCCAGCTGCTGCCTGAAAGTTTCCAGCGCCGAATCGTCCTCTATATTATCCAGCTGTGTGTACAGCGACAGCCGCTCGGTGATATGCTCCACGTAGCTATCCGGTATCATGATCTCCAGGTCCGTATCTATGGTACAATCGCTGACAAAGTCCCTTACCCGCTCCTGCTCTTCCGCGAATACCTCCTTAAAGTCGGTGGATTTAAGCTCCTTGATAGCTTCCGCCAGTATTTTCTGGTACATATCGAAGCCGATCTCCGTAATGAAGCCGCTCTGCTCTCCACCCAGTATATTCCCGGCTCCCCGTATATCCAGGTCTCTCATAGCGATCTGGAAGCCGCTGCCCAGCTCATTGAACTGCTCCAGGGCCTGCAGCCGCTTCCTGCTGGTTTCCGGCAAGGTGAGCAGCGAAGGCGCCATTAAATAGCAAAAGGCCTTTTTATTGCTCCGGCCCACACGGCCTCTCAGCTGGTGCAGGTCGCTGAGCCCGAACTGGTGCGCGTTGTTGATAAAAATAGTATTGGCATTGGAAATGTCCACACCGCTTTCCACGATATTGGTACATACCAGGACGTCAAATTTATGATTGATAAAATCCAGCAGGACCTTCTCCAGCTTAGCGCCCTCCATCTGCCCGTGCGCCACTGCAAATTCCACATCAGGACATATCTCCTTCAGCTTCTGCGCCATACTGTCCAGGCTCTGGACCCTGTTATGCACAAAATATACCTGCCCTCCCCGCTCTACCTCGTAATAGATGGCATCCCGGATGGTCAGCTCATTAAAGCCCATCAGCTCGGTATGGATAGGCTGCCTGTTGGGTGGCGGCGTATTGATGATGCTCAGGTCCCTTGCCGACATCAGCGAGAATTGCAGGGTCCTCGGTATCGGTGTGGCCGTCAGCGTCAGGGTATCCACATTGCTCTTGCGCTCCCTTAACTTTTCCTTGGCCGCCACCCCGAATTTTTGCTCCTCGTCTATGATCAGCAGTCCCAGGTCCCTGAATTTTACATCTTTGGCAAGCAGCGCATGGGTACCCACGATAATATCTATTTTCCCCTCTTCGAGCTTTTTAAGCGTTTCCTTCTTTTCCTTAGCGGATTTGAACCGGTTCAGGTAGTCGATATTGACCGGGAAATCCTTTAAGCGGTCGCTGAATGTTTTATAGTGCTGGTAGGCCAGGATAGTAGTCGGGACCAGGATGGCAGCCTGCTTGCTGTCATTCACCGTCTTAAAGGCGGCACGCACCGCTACCTCCGTCTTGCCGAAGCCCACATCCCCGCAGACCAGCCTGTCCATAGGCGCGGGGTTTTCCATATCCCGCTTGACATCTGCTACCGCTTTGCTCTGGTCCGGCGTATCTTCATACAGGAAGGAGGACTCCAGCTCCACCTGCAGGTAGGTATCCGGCGCATGGGCGAAGCCATGGCTGGCCTTACGCTTGGCATACAGCCTGATAAGGTCCGTAGCGATATCTTTTACCTGCTTCTTGGTCTTGTTCTTCAGCTTTTCCCACGCATCGCTGCCCAGCTTATTGATCCTGGGCGTCACGCCTTCCTTGCCCGTGTATTTGCTGATCTTGTGCAGGGAGTTGATGTTGACATACAGCACATCATTATCCCGGTAAATGATACGGACGGCTTCCTGCATATTGCCGTTCACCTCTATTTTCTGCAGCCCGCTGAACTGGCCGACCCCATGGTCTATGTGCGTGACATAATCGCCCGGCTGCAGCTCTCTCAGGGCTTTCAGCGTAATGGCCTTTCCCTTAGTATAGGATTGCTTGACCTTGTATTTATGAAAGCGCTGGAATATCTGGTGGTCCGTATAGCAGACGAGCTTATATTTATGATCTATAAAGCCCTTGGTCACCGATATGGGAACCGGCACAAAGTCCACCAGCGCCTGGGCGTCCTCAAAGATGCTCCGCAGCCGTTCCAACTGGCGCGCATTCTCCGCGAAGATGTAGCAGGTGTAATTGTTCCTGGTGCGCTGCTGAAGATCGGCTATCAGGAGCTGGAAGTTCCTGTTGAACACCGGCTGCTCCTCCGACTGCCATTCTATGGTCGCGGCAGGATAATCGTCCAGCGTCATATCCTTGCCGCTCCAGTTGATGACGTGCCTGCTTTTCAGCTTTTCTATAAAGCTGTCCGTATCTTCAAAGTCCTCCACCTTCATTTCCTTGACCCATTGCTCCTCCGAGGCTTCAAATTCCGAGCGCTCCCTGACCAGCTGGTCCTTCAGCTTTTCCGAAAGCACACGCAGCTTTTCCATAGCATATTCATAGTCCCTGAACCAGAATACGGTATTATCCGGCAGGTAATCCAGGATGGAGATACGGTCCCTGCTGCTGAACTGGGTCTCTATATTGGGAATGATGGACACCTGTACCAGCTTTTTGACCGATAGCTGGGTTTCCGGGTCAAAGAGGCGGATGCTGTCCACTTCCTTGCCGAACAGCTCGATACGGTAAGGGTGCTCATTGCCATAGGAATAAATATCCAGTATGCCGCCACGCAGCGCGAACTGGCCGGGCTCATAGACAAAGCTTTCGTGCCTGAATCCCAGGTCCACCAGCCGTGACAGCAGGGTATCCGTATCCAGGTTATCGCCCGATTTAATATGGATCATATTCCCGGTAAGCGCCTTATGATGCACTACTTTTTCAAACAGTCCTTCCGGGCTGGTCACCAGCACTTTCCTGTGGGTATGGTCCTGTATCTTGGAAAGCGCTTCCGTCCGCAGCATGATATTACTGCTGTTGAGCAGGTGGAAGTTGCCTTCCTTTTTGAAAGAGTCCGGGAAGTAGAAGATATCCAGGGCATCGGAAATATGCTCGAAGTCATTCTGAAAATAGGCCGCCTGCTCCTTATCCGGCAAAACAAATACGTGGTTGGACTGCGCTATTTTCCATACGGCGTGGGAGAGAAATGTAAAATTGCTCCCTATCATATTCTTAATGTTCACCCTGAGCTTAGGTTCCCGTAGAGAGATACCCGCCGCTATTTCCTTTACGTGAATATCATTTGCATATATCCCCGTGATGCTCTGTAGATTCATACTGCTGCAAAGTTAGGGCATAATCTTTTTATGGAATAAGCCGATATGCGGTCAGCCCTTAAGGTATTTTGCCATTCGCATGCATTTACCGGATGCAGCCCGTTTTATTACCGGGGTAAAGCCCTCCCGGTACCCGGAACGGATGATTTCTTGATAAATTTTTAACTTTATGCTTTAAAAAATAAATTAGTTATTTTCTAATAGTTTGGTTTTAAACTTAACTTTGGCTGTTAAAAAAATTCACAACAGCATTACCGGCGGTTCTATGAAACAAAATATTGCATTGGTGGCAGGCGGTTTTTCAGGCGAATACGAAGTATCGATCAAGTCCTGCAAAACCATTGAAAGCAACCTGGACAATGAGAAATACAACATCTATAAAATCCTCATTACCAGGGAAGCATGGTGGTATGAAACGAAGGATGGAGACAGGATCAATGTGGATAAGAATGATTTTTCGCTCACCCTGAACGACAGTAAGATACATTTTGACCTGGTATTCATAGGCATCCACGGCACTCCGGGCGAGGACGGGAAGCTGCAGGGCTATTTCGATATGCTGGGCATCCCCTACACAGGATGTAATAATATTGTTTCCAGCCTGACCTTCAACAAAGGGTTTTGCAATAAAGTGCTGAAAACGCATCATATCGTCAATATTGCGAGGTCCGTGGTCATTTATCATAATATACCCTATACCCTGGGCGTCATACTGGAGCAGGTCAAGCTCCCGGTATTCGTCAAGCCCAATGAAAGCGGCTCTTCTCTCGGCGTCAGCAAGGTTACCCGCCTGGAAGAGCTGGTACCGGCCATTGAAAAAGCCTTCGCAGAGGATAAGCAGGTGATCATAGAGGAATATATAGAGGGCAGGGAGTTTTCCATCGGCGTATATAGCCATAACGGGAAAGTGACCGTGCTCCCGCCAACGGAGATCATTTCCAAAAAGGAGTTCTTTGATTACGAGGCCAAGTACACCACCGGTGTTACGGATGAGATCACCCCCGCTGTCCTTGATAAGGATGTTTTAACCAAAATGCGGCACAAAACAGCTGCCATCTACCAGGCGCTGAACTGCTTTGGCATAGTGAGGCTGGATTATATCCTGAACAGGCATGACGGCGAGCTGTATTTCCTGGAGGTGAATACCACGCCGGGACAGAGCGACAACAGCCTTATTCCCCAGCAGGTAAGGGCCGCAGGCATGACATTAAAAGAGTTTTACCAAATAATCGTTGATGAAGCGTTCAATAGAAAATAAGGAGACCCCCAGGAAATTACCGTTCTATAAAACATTCATGGGGGCTTTGCTGAGCATTATAGGGATCTGTATCGTCCTGTACTTCGTGTTTTTTGCATCCCTGGCATTCATTACAGGTCACGGAGAGGAATTGCAGGTGCCGGACCTGAAAGGCAAGCAACTGAGCGAAGTATTCCAGTCGCTGGAGCAGGAAGGCTTCGGCATTGTCATAGACAGCACCTATGAACCGGAATTACCGCCTTTATCCATCCTGGACCAGCAGCCGGTACCCGGCAGCACGGTAAAGCCCGGCAGGCACATTTTCCTGACCATCAATAAGACCACTCCGCCCAGCTCTTCTATGCCCAACCTGATCAACCTGTCGCTGAGAAGCGCCCTGATCGTGCTGAAAAGCAATAAGCTGCTGCTGGGAGATACCGTTGTTAAGCCGGATATGGCGCTGGGTGCCGTAGTATCCCAGAGCTTTAACGGGGCTCACGTTTCCCCGGGCACTCCCATACCACAGGGCAGCAAAATAGACCTGGAGGTGGGCGGCGGCTTCAAAAGCACCCGGATCGTAGTGCCGGATGTAATGAACCTTACCTATGACGTAGCGGTATCTATCCTGAGCGCCAGCAATCTGAAGTTCGATGTCGTATGGGAAGGACCGATCACGGATTCGTCCAATGCGGTCATTATTTACCAGCTGCCGGAAGGTTTTGATGAGAACCAGGAGCCTGTAGCCGTAGAACAGGGCACAAGAATAGACCTGAAGGTCCGTCAGAATCCCTGACCTGCCTGTCATATATAATGGTTAAAAGCCGCTGTGCCTGTTGGGTGCAGCGGCTTTTTTTAATGACTCTACATTAATAATAAAAATCTATTTATTGTTAAAAAATAAATAGATTTTATTGATTATAATATTATTTTTCTTATTTTTACAAAAACAATATTATATGACAAGAGAACTATTATCGCAGCTTAATCCAACATTGAGCGCTAACATACAGCGATTATCAAATAGTACTAATATAAATTATCTCCGAAAATTGAGAAAAGCACCCAATCTTATTAAATTCCATTCTACTTTGAGTGAGATAAGGTTTGGTATATTGCTGACACAACAATTTAGTAACATACGATACGACAAACAGATAAATACTGTTAAACCTGATTGGGAAATATACTCCAACAATGAGAAAATAATTTTTGAAGTATTGAAGTTCACCCCTTCAGAAAATGTTTTAAAACAGAACTTAGAAAACATTAATGCTGCTATGGTAATAAAAACATTTAGCTTTAATACGGGAAGACTCTACCATCGCTATCATAGTGTAAGAAACAAACTTAAAGACAAATATCTGGATTTAGTAAAAAAAGATGGCTATAAGTACATTATTGGCATTGATGCACGTAGTGAAGATACAGGGCTAATTTCTTATGAAGAGTTCTATAACTTTTTCATCGGTAATAATGATGGGTGTTTTTTCACCGAACCAAGATTTAATTATGTAGATGGAATAGCCTTTCTCTGCCATTTTGCAGGAGAACATTATTACTTGAAAAATCCAAATAGTAATTACAATATCAATAGTCAGAATACTGCAATTATGAGAAACATATTTTTATAAGTTGCATTAACTAAACAATCATTTAAATAAGGCTACTATACGTCAATCTCACCAGCTTCATATGATATAGCCCCTTTTATTTTTATCGCTAATGCCCGAAAGGAACCGTAATTTTGCAGGGTATGAATTTCCTGACACAACATATTACCGGTATCATCAGCACATATGACGGCAGTGTTCCGCTGGCCATCTACCTTAAGGGCTATTTTAAGCAATACCCGAAGATTGGATCGAGGGACAGGAAGGCCATTGCGGAAGGCGTCTATATCTATTACAGGAGCGCCTTGTTCCTGGATCCGGGAACGGAAGTGCTGGAGATCATCAGGCAGGGATATTACCTATGCCGGAGCAGCAATGCCTTCCTGGCGCATAAGCTGGGGATTGACCCCGATGTGCCTGTTCCCGCCGATGCCTACGCGCCGGAGATAGGTGTGCCGCTCAGCGTCTCCGTTGATGAAGCTGCCTGGCTGAAATCCCACTGGACACAGCCGGATGTCTTTATCAGGATCGTACAGAATGAAGGCCTGGTGCTGGAACTGCTGGACCAGAATCAGATTCCCTATGAAAAAGAAGATTTCCCCGCCCGTTACCATGCGGCATATACCTGCATACGCGTGCCTAACAGCGCACCCATAGACAAGATACTATTCCCCGAAGATTATGTGATACAGGACCGGTCGTCTCAGCTCGCCCTACTGACAGCGTCCGGCTTCTGGAAGGACCGTAGCCCATCCTATTTCTGGGATGTATGCAGCGGCGCCGGGGGCAAGACCCTGCAGTTGAAGCACCTGGACCCGCAGTATCATATCACCGCTTCGGATATCAGGAAAAGCATCCTGTTCAACCTCAAGGGACGCTGTGCCAATTACGGGTTTAAGGACATCCTCACCAAAGAGATAGATGCTACTGACCCCGCCGCGATCCGGAAGCAATTAGGTCAAAAGCAATATGACGTGGTATTGTGCGATGTGCCCTGTTCCGGCTCCGGGACCTGGAGCCGCACACCGGAGCAGCTGTATTTTTTCAACGCTGAATATTTCGACCGTTTCGCCCACCTGCAATATCCCATAGCGGTCAATACGATACCTTTTATCAGGAAAGGCGGACTGCTGGTCTATATCACCTGCTCGGTAATGCACCACGAAAACGAAGGTGTGACCGGACAACTGTCCGCGCACCCGGAGCTTAAATTGCTGCACCAGGAGATCATAGACGGGGTGGCGCATAAAGCCGATACCTTATTCACTGCCATATTCGAAAAGCTGTAACGTATGGCCAAAAAGATACTGATAGCTCCAATGGACTGGGGGCTGGGACACACCAGCCGGTGCATCCCGCTGGCACAGCATTACCACAGCCGGGGACATCATATCTTTTTTGCCGGCAATGCGCTACAGCAGCAGCTGTTCACCGCCTCCTGCCCCTTTGTCACTACGCTCGACCTGGAAGGATACCACATAAGATACCCCCGGAAAGGCCGCCACTTTATGCTGAAAATGGCGATGCAGCTGCCCGGCCTGCAACAGACCATTACCAGGGAATGGCAATGGCTGCAGCAACAGATGCAGCATCATGCATTTGATGTTATTCTTTCGGATAACCGTTACGGCCTGTATCACCCGGCCGCTCAAAGCATCCTACTGACGCACCAGCTGCATATACAGACGGGAAGCTGGCTGGGCAACAGGATCATCAGGTACAGGACACAACAGCTCATCAACCGGTTTGACGCCTGCTGGATCGTAGATGATGCCCGTACACAGCTGGCGGGCATACTCAGTGACCCGATCGGTTTAGATATACCGGTCCGGTACATCGGCTGGCTGTCACAGTTCCAGCATAAAGCACATATTTCCCCCCATCCTTTACAGGGGCATCCCTATGCACTGGCCGTGCTGTCCGGCCCGGAACCGATGCGGACCCAGCTGGAAGCATTACTCTTAAAGCAGATGCAAGCCTTGCCCGGTCAACAGTTCATTATGACAGGCGGCACGCTTCAGCAGCCGGACCATGTTCCCGCCAATGTCCGGTACATTCCGCTGGCAGACAGCCGGGAGATGTACACTTATCTTCAGCATGCAGATATGGTCATCAGCCGGAGCGGCTACAGCACCGTTATGGATATTATCTGTATGCAGCGGCCTGCCCTGTTCATTCCTACGCCCGGCCAGACCGAGCAGGAGCTGATAGCCCGCGCATTGCAGGAAAAGAAATGGTTTCGCTGTTCCGGCCAGGAACATCTGGATATTTCAGCATTATCTGTATTGCCTTACACGGCACCGGCCTTCCGTTCAGAGATTCCTGACCTTTAAAAAATGTAAGCATAAAACCCAACCGCCGGAACAATAAATCAGCCGGTGAAGTTGTTATATACGGGATAATCCGGCCGGGAGGCATTTTAAATGAAAATACGTTTTTCTTTACCGGTAATAGTTCTTACTCATACCCTAACAGGCTATGCGCAGGTGTGGAATCCTTACGGACAAATTCATACCTGCAGCAATATCATTACAGGAAAGCAAACCCGCCCGCAACAACCGGAAGGACTCACCACAGCCTCTTTTATGCTGGCAGCAGGCGTACTGGCTGGTAATCTTTTTTACCTGAACGACCGCTGGTTTATAGAAGCCGCTGCCGGATACAAAGTGAGCCAGGTGGTCCTGAAGAATCAAATATTTACTAATTCAATGAACAGGCGGCAATATGTTCAATTAAAATATGTTACTTCCTACAATAACTTTTATGTGCCGGTGCGTCTGGGTACTACTATAAATGGCGGGGTACTGCCAGGTAATTTCCTGATCTCTGCCGGGGTCACCGGAGGATATATCTCCTACATTGATTCAGATATACAGTTCGGAAGCGGATCAAGAGGCGGGTCGCAGGATTCTCCTGCAGGAGGGTATGACACAGACTTTAGAAACATCGCGCTTTCCGGCTATACGTATCGCTATTGGGCTCTGGGAATAAATATCAGAAACAATCCTTTTAAAGGACTGCCGCAGCTTTATTTCGGACTGGAAGCCAATTGGCACTTGCAATACAGCCCATCACAGTTGTACCCTGTAGCTGTTTACGGACCGGGGGGTAATGTTCCCATAATCAATGCTTACCACCTATCACACAGAACTATGGATGTCCTTTTGACCGTCACCTACCTCCGGAAAGGCGCCGTTAAAGGATGCGTATACCAGTATGACCGCCATAATTACTAACCTCTCTTCCCAAACAATTCCAGCAAGGGAGCTGTTACACGCCGGGTCTTACGTGCCGTATAGTCAAAGCATATCATCACGGTCTTAGCCTGGGCTATCAGTACTTCCGCACCGGCTCTGACAGTAGTAACCTTATATAACAGGTCGAAAGCAGCAGCGCTGATATCATCTGCCCATACGGAAATATCCAGCACATCCCCGTAAAACGCCTCTCCCTTATATATCACCAGGCTCTCGCCCATGATCAGGGACGCGCCACCGGCTTCCATTTCAGACATACTATTGGCACACAACCATCTTACCCTTGCCTCGTGGAGCAGGGCAAGCATACGGTCATTTCCCAGGTGATTGCCATAATTCAGATCGGTGATCTGTACCGGGATGCTCGTGGTAAATAAAGGAGCGGCATCAGGAAATTGGATGGAAGAACGGCTCATGAACTATAACGGGATATGCGTTAATAATAAAATGTAAGCGTATCAGCCGGGCAGGCACAGGAAATAGCACAATGTCACCCGGTAACATTACTACTCCGCTTCAGGCTTCTTTTTCTTTTCAGGAAGCGTGATGGGATGATCCGGCAGGGTAAAGCTGATGAACTTAATGATCCGCTTGTCCTCCAGGTGCATCTTCTCGTAAAACGTCTGGATAGCCAGTAAGCCTTCCGGTGTACCGTTGGCATACACATCCGGGATATTTTCTATGATAGCGCATCCCTGCTCCTCAATGACCTCCAGGGTAAATTCATACAATTCAGTGGAATCGGTCTTGAGGTTGATCCTGGCGCCTTTAGGCAGCAGTCTCTGGTAAATGGACAGGAAGCGCTGGGAAGTCAGGCGCTTCTGTGTCTTGGAAGCCCTCAAGAACGGGTCCGGGAAGGTGATCCATATTTCGCTGATCTCGTTGACTGTAAAGTATTTTTCCAGGTCCAGTATCTGGGTCCGCAGGAAAGCGACATTGTTCAGTCCTTCTTTCAATGCTTTTTTAGCCCCCACATACATCCTGTTACCTTTAATATCCACCCCTATGAAATTCCTGTCCGGGAACATCTCTGCCATGGCTACGGCATAATCACCTTTACCGCAGGCCAGCTCCACCGTTACAGGATGATCATTCTTAAAAAACCGGTGCCAGTTGCCTGCCTGGTCTTCCGGAAACTGAAATACATTCGGAAAGGACCTGATAGCTTCAAACCTTTCCAATTTATTCTGACCCATATCTTTTTTCTTAAAACAGCTGCAAAATTAAGGATTTTAGACAAGTTGAATCACTGCAGTTACAACTGGAAATGCTGAAAATATGAAACTCATAAAACATTAACCAAATTTTCATAAATTAAAAATTATATATATCTTGGCAAAAGAAACAAGAATGCGCATTTCAAATAGGTTTCTATTTTTGTTAATTTTTTAAATTTATTATCTCATGAAAAGATTAATAATTTTCTCAGTAATGACTTTAGCAACTTATGCAGCAAACGCAGGATGGACCAGACCCGGTCAATTTACATGGTCTGGTGCCGCCCCAGGCGGTATTTATTTTTCTTGTCCTTTCGCAGCCCAAATATGTATTGATTGTTCTAACTGTAGCAGTGATTCCCCAACACCAGGAGATAAAGCAGTTCTTAAAACACATCGGGAGATGTTCCGGTTGACCTGATATCATTCAATGTATTTATTGATGAGGCTGGTAATGCTTATGAGTTTATTGATCCTACAGACGATTAAGAAAAATATTTAATGAAATAAATTTTTTGAGGGAAAGCATTATTGTTAGCCACTAATAATGCTCTCCCTCATCTTTATAAAATTCAGTAATATGTATAGAGTATTATTTTTTATATTCATTATAACATTATCCTGTAATGCTTTTGCGCAACATAGAACTAAAGTTAAAAATGCTTATCTGTTTAATGTAAATGTTCAGGATTGTTCTGCCTGTGTAGCCTTTTTAGGTAACGTAAAATTTATTGACCCCCATAAATATGATATTTTTTATGTGTTTTCCAAAGAATTTTCCGAAGATAAGAATCTCATTATTTCAACATTGGGCATAGACACCACAAAATCGAAGCTAATTTTTAATGATTCTCTTTACAATACGCATATCATTAACGGCCAGTCCTCCTATCTGGTTATCAAAAACAATACTGTCGTAAAGAAAGGACTTATTAAAAACGAATTCGGAAGCGAATTAGTTAATTATTTTAACTCGTATAGTTCCAATAAGGCCGATACCTTAGGCTATAGTGAGGACTTATTTTACAAAAGCGCATCTCACTACTTTGTTAAGGATAATTATTTGTATTTTAAAAATATGTTTGGAGGCTCGGTCAACGCGGTGGATCTAATAAGCGGCAATAAGATAAGCTATCAAATAGACAAGGAACAAGTACTAAAAACTTATGATTTAATATTTTCTAAAGAACGGCAAAGCAAGATATTTAATATGCTTAGATTAGGTAATATCAAAATAGAGCCCACAATGGAGCAATATTTTGTCAGCGAGGATAAGGATATTTATATATGTGCAACATTACCTTATGCAGAAGAGCATCCCAATGGCTTAGACACGAACTTATTAGGCTTTTATGCTATTTATAAATTAGGGTTAAATGGAGAATATAAAGGTACACAGGTATTCACGAAATACTATATAGATTACAAGCCGGCAGCGTCCAAAGAAAATAAAAGATTTTTAATAGCTCCATTCGGATTTTATGTAAGACAGGATACTTTGTACACTACCATCATTAGAGAAAATAATGGTCCAATAGTGGACAACAAGTATTTTTTTGCCAGATTTTATCTTGATAATAAAACAAAAAGATGTGATTACTCAGGTATAGAAAAGTGGCAGCTACCTTCCAATTATGATTATATAGGGTATAATATAATAAACCCGGTGTTTAGTAATAATTATAAATATTATATGCTGCCCCTGGAAAATATGCTGTACGCTACCGGCAACAGTAATATATCAACAACAATTGATGTGTTAAAATATGCTTCTCCTCCACAATCGGTTTTTGAAATAAAAGAAGTCATCAGCCATATCGCTGTACAAAACAACCTGGTATACGTTATATCAACCGATTATAAGGATTATTATTACTCTGTAAAAAATTTAAAAACAGGAAAATTAATAAAGGACAGGTTGAAAATATTTTCAACAGATAATGATAATAAATGTTATAATATTATTTTAGATCCTTATGACCCTGACTATATTTTACAGGTAATGAATAAGAATACCATTATAAGAAGGAATGTATATAATGAGTAAATATAGCTGCCTGTTATACAACCATACTAAACCCTTCTTTACTTGAATTAAATAGTATGACTACATTCAGAGTATTTTATCTTTTTGCTATTCTTTATGCTTTTTGCAACGATGCCCGTGCGGCTAAAAAGTATATTTATACTTTCTATATTCATCCGGCAGACACAAGCCTGGAAAAGCAGCACCTATACCCTGTTCGGGAGATTGATACCGGCATTTATGACGTAGTGTTTCTGTTACCCAAAGAAAATGAAAAAGAGAGGGACAGGCTTTTAACATTGTATGGTATTGATAAAGAAGCTTTTAAAATATTGTTTGACAACAGCCCGAATAAATTCGCAGCTAATGGTAAACAGTCACTGTTTACAATCATAAAGGATAAAGAGGTATTGAAATCAGGTAGTATATCCAAAGACTTTACCAAAGGTATCGTACATTTTTTTAACTGCTTTGATGCAAGTATATATCGGGCAGAATACAAATATGATTACATATCCCATCTGGACAAAAAACTACTAGCGAAGGGGCATTATATCTACAGCTTAAATGATGTTATAGGCGTGCGGAGAATAGACATTGCCAACAGGAGCGTTAAAACATATAAGGTGCAGGATAGCATTGTTTTAAAAGCTTATGACATTTTATTTGATAGTGTAAAAAAGGATGAAACCTTGCAATTAATCCGGAAATGGCTCAAGGCAGCGCCTATCGGCGCAAAGATCTACAATTATTGTATAGAGAACGAAGCTTTACATTTATACGCCACTATTCCTATGGCCAGCCGTGTCAATAACATGGGCGTATATTATGAATACCCGGTTATTTTCCAATATACATTAGAAGGCGAGTATCTCAATACTTTTTTGCTTAACAGGACTTCTACCCAAACAATAGATGATTCCGAAAAGAGTTATTTCACTATCCACAGCAGCGAATTCTTTGTAGCTGGAGATACGGCTTATATATCAGTAACACCCAAGGCTGGAAATAATAAAAATTACTACTTAGCCAGATTCTATTTAAATCCCAATACGAAAATGTGTGAATACCTTGCTCTAATAGAGCGGGAATTACCTTCCGTATATACAAGATTGGACCATTCAGAGGTACAATTGAATTATTGCGGTACAGCCAAAAAGTACATGCTTTCCATAGACAGCGCCGTTTATCCTTTAGACAACAAAAAAGTAAGTTATTTTAATATTGCACGCTACGATACCCCACTGGTATCTCCCGCTCAGATTAAAGAATCCGTTGCCGGGTTCAATATCAGAAATGACCGGATATACTTTATCTCTAGAACTCGCAAGGGAAATCACTATTATACCTGCTTCGATTTTCAATCAGGCAGAAGGCTGACAGATAAGATATTACTGAACGATGTTGAAAAAAATCAACGGGTTTATGCCACAATATTAGACAGCTATAATGCTGGTTATATCCTGCAAATTGCAGATGGGAAGACTATTATCAGAAAGAAGGTAGCAGATGATTGATTATAGGATTCCTCACTCCCTAACCATATAAATTAAATATCTTTGCTGCGATTTGATAAGCAATCAATAACCAGCCAATTCAGTAGCCATGGTATTTCATTTTACAGATGTACTGCCGGAATTCAGGAATGCCGTCATCACGATCGGGTCCTTTGACGGCGTGCATCACGGCCATAAAAAAATATTGAAGGAGCTTTCCGGGGCGGCCAAAGCCATCAACGGGGAAAGCATCCTGATCACCTTCGATCCCCACCCCCGAAAGGTCATCAATCCCGAAGTATCGCTGGGACTGCTGTGTACACCCGAAGAGAAGTATAAGCTGATCATTGATGAGGGCATAGACCATATCGTAGTGGTACCTTTTTCCCGCGACTTTTCCATGCAGCACGCGGAAGCCTATATCCGGGACTTCCTGATAAAGTATTTCAACCCCAGGAAGATCGTTATAGGCTATGACCACAAGTTCGGACATAGCAGGGAGGGCGATATCCACCTGCTGAAAAAAGCGCTCCGCGATGTGGTGGTGGAAGAGATCCCGCCCCAGCTGATCGATGATGCCGCTGTCAGCTCCACCAAGATACGGCAGGCGCTCAGCCGCGGGCAGGTAAAGGAAGCGGCCGATATGCTGGAACGGTATTATACGCTCACCGGCCACGTTGTGCAGGGCAGGCAGCTGGGACGCACCATCGGGTATCCCACCGCCAATTTAAGCATTAATAATACGGATATGCTGATACCGGCGCAGGGAGTGTATGCAGTAGTGGTGGAATATGATGAGCAGGCCTACAAGGGTATGCTTAACATCGGCACCAACCCCACTGTAAGCAACGAGCAGCAGCTCTCCTGCGAAGTGCATATCTTTGATTTTGACGAAAATATTTACGGCAGGAACCTGACGATCTATTTTATTGAGCATATGCGCCCGGAGGAGAAGTTCAGCGGTCTGGACGCGCTCACCGCACAGCTCAAGAAAGACGAGTCGCACGCACGGCAGCTTTTAGCTGCTGTAGATACGGCTAGCTTTCTAGCCAGAAACAGTATATTTCTTTAGGGCCATGCACTCCGGTCACCAATGTCTTTTCGATATCAGCAGTTCTGCTCGGTCCTGTATTCAGGCTGATCATAGAGGGTAAGGATTGCTGGTATTTCTGCTTCATCAGCTTCAGCCCGTCACTGATATCCTTTACCACCTGGTGCGGTTGCAGCACCACTATATGAACGGGGTAATATACCGGGGCCGTACGGCCATAATTCTGCCTTGAGCTGAATATAAAGCTGCCGGTACGGGCAACGGCCACTTCACAGTCCGTGATACAGGCATCATAATTATCCTGCTGCGGATCCATATCCCGCACATATCCCACCCGGTTATTGACGAGGTAGGTAAAAAGATCCTTATGGGAACAGGCCACCTGCGTCCATTTATGAGCCGCCGCCAGGGTATCCAGGTTCTGAATGAATTCCCGGGTATTGGCGCAGAAAACAAATTTCCCTCCGGCCTTCCCGAACGCTTCCGCGAAAGCCGCGGCCAGGTCCTCGTATGCGGGGGGCGCATATACTTTTTCATAATCCACCTTACCCATATCAGGATATGGCATCTCCGCCTTATGTTCCTGTAAGGCGGTTCTTATCTTTTTAAGGATGCTCTCTTTGGAAGAGGATGTTTTGAAGGTAGACATAATTCAGCGGCGATCTCTCCGCAAAGATACTTAAAAAGTAATTGGGCAGATTTGATATTAGGTTATACATACCTTAAATTTGTGATATGCGAACCTATCCCGGTCATTCCATTCATAAAGTGCTGGCAAAGATCCTGTTCATAGTGCTGCCCACCGTAGCGGTACTGTATCACCTGCTACAGTACTGGAACGTTTCGTTTGAGATCCCCACTACCGACCTGGTCCGGCAGACCGGTTATTTTGGCATAGGATGTATCGGCGCGGTCCTTTTTTACGCCCTGGGATTCCGGTTCATTCCTACTTTCATCATACTGGCAGCCGGTCTTTATTTCCTGTATAAAGGCATAGACGCCACTGCCATAGGTGAATTTGATACTTTCTTCCTGACCGTCCGGTTCGCGGTCTTTGCAGTTCTATTCACCGCAGGCTGGCTCACCGGGTGGGCCATACTGAGGGTCAGGAAAGCCGGTATCATCTTATCCGTTCTGTTTATGATGCTGTATGTGTTCCACCTGGGGGAAGACGAGATATGGCTGCAGCAGCATACGCAGAACGAAGTATGGCTTTTATTGCTGAAAGGACTGGCGCCCATATTCTTTTACGCCGTTATCGCTATCTATTTTTCCGAATTCATCAACCACCTGGATACCACACCCCGGCAGTTCTGGACAGCGCTTGCCAAAAGGAGCATCCTGCTGAGCGGGCTGGTCTTCCTGCTGTTCCTGCTCACTTCCAAAAACAGCTTCCTCAATTTTGAGCAGCGGTTCGTGGAGCTGGCCGGCAGCGATGCGGACGGGAAGACGCACAATATGCTGAAAAAGGAACAAGGCACCAACGGGCGGGAAGGGGGCTACAGCCTGAATGACAAACTGTCTATGGCAGGCAGTAACCAGAAAGAGAATGTCCTGATGTTCACCGCGCATATTGATAATTTCTTTGATGACAGGACCACGCCGAATCCCCTGTACCTGGTAAGCTTCTATTACACGCGTTACGATACCCGTACGGAAACATTCGAAAGGGATTCCGTTACGCCGGATAAGGATTATTTCAGCCCGGATGTATCCCGCATACCAATGTATCATATTCTGCAGGACACCTCTGTACTGGCATACGGCAGAAAGGACGCCTATAAGTCGGAAGTGGCCTTTGAGATATATAATAAGAACCTGACGCCCGGCTTTTTTGTAGGACCGGCCACCGCTTTCTTTGTACAGCCGATAGCGGTAGAGCCTTCTTTCCGGACGGAATATACGAACGCCTACAGGGGTAAAAGCCTTTCCTCGGACCTGAACAGCGCCTATTTCGTATATAACGTGGATGACCCCGTCATCAGGACATTCCAGACCATCAGGACCAAGAAGCTGCAAAGCTATACCGATTATTCTGGCGTTGATACCGCTTTTATGCGGTATTACACGGATATGCCGCAATCCGATGTTTTCCGGAGAGTGGACTCCCTGGCCCATGCCGTAACAGCGCATAAAAAAAGCAATATAGATAAGGTCATTGCCATCAGGGATTTCTTCCTGGAGCGGGATGCAAAAGGTAAAAAGCTGTTCAGGTACACGGATAACCCGGGCGAGCCCGACCTGCCCGGAAGCTCTAAATTAGCGTATTTCCTCTTTGAAAGCCGGAAAGGCTACTGTGCCTATTATGCCACTGCTACCCTGTATATGCTCCGGTCCCTGGGCATCCCGTCCCGCGTGGTGGGTGGCTTCCTGACCGAAGACCGTTCCGCGGACAAGAACAGGGGCTGGTACTGGTATTATGCCGACCAGGCGCATGCCTGGGTACAGGTGTACTTCCCCGGAATAGGCTGGATAGACTTTGATACCACCATCGACAACGAAGACGCCAGGGAAAGCAACCAGACGGACGGCACTCCACCTTTGCAGCCCGCAAAGGCAACCTTTGCTTCTTTCGGCATATTTACAGAAGTGGATACCCTGCTTAAGAAAGGCGTATTCCAGATCACTTCCCTGGTCATTATGGACAAACCCATGGCAGTGGACCCTATGAAAGTGACCGTAGATCTTTCCATAGCCACGGTACGAAAAGACACGGCCGCGCTCCCGCTCAGCCATATCATACCGGGAGACAGCGCCACCATCGTATCTTATGCACGCGTGTTTGAAAAGATCGCGCAGGCGGATAAGCACAATATTCAAAAGCAGCTGCCGGAACCCTTACCCGTGGATGAGGTGCACCTGATGGTCAAACAGGATAAGACCCCGCCGCCGCTGCCGGAAGCAGACCAACAGCTTCAGAAGCTCAAAAATACCATCGTATGGGTACTGGCAGCACTATGCCTGCTGCTATTGATAGTCTTCAGCCTGCCTTACCTGGTTTACCTGCTGCTGAAGAGCCGGCTGAAAAACGCGACCGGGAGCAGGGCCGTTGTCACCGGCTATAAGCTCCAGCGTTGGGTCAACCTGCTGTTCACAGACCAGGCCCATAAGACAGATAAGATGCTGTTTGAAGCAGCAGACCGGCAATATGGCATCCGGTCATCGGCAGTACTGGCTAGCTACCATGCTTACAAATACGGGCAGCAGCTACCGGCTGATACGGACTCATTCAAACAATTGGTTTACAGCAATATTACCGGCATACAGAAACAGGTAAAGGCATCCAGGCGCCCGGCCAGGTGGCTGCAGGTACAGAAGCTCCTGAAATAATATACTAAATTTTTACTATATTTAGGCCGCGAAATACATTCCTGCTAAGTCCTTAAAAAATTTAGTATATGGTTTTGCTGAAGCCCGCCCTGCCCGCCATACCCATACTGGTAAGCTATGTTACCGGTATCCTGCTTTACACCTGCTGTACGCCTCCGCGGCAGGAATGGATGTACGTATTATGCGCAGGAGCATTCCTTGGCGCCTGCCTGGCATCCTGTTACAGGGCTCTTTCCCCATCGGTCTATTATTTCAGGACAGCTTTCCTGCTAACCGGCTGCTGCTGTATCGGGTATATCATCACCGGTTACCGGGATGCATGGCAGGATCCCCGCTTTATAGGTCATCACCTGGCACAGGCTGACAGGATAAAGGTAAGGCTGGAAGACCACCCGGCAGAAAAGCATAAGACCTACCTCCTTCCCGCCCAAATAATAGGGTATTATAAGGGAGACTCGCTGTATAAAGCAGGCGGGAAGGTGAACATTTACCTGTACAAGCACGACAGCATCCCCCTGCTTCGTGCCGGGACCACCATTACCCTGCCTCAGCAGCTGGTACGCATCCGGAACAGCGGGAATCCCCATGCCTTTGATTTTGCACAGTATGCGGCTTACCAGCAGCTCTATTTCCAGGGCTTTTATGCGTATAAGGACATCCTGAAGACAGAAGCGGAGCACCAGCCCCCGTTGCTCCTGCGATGGAGAACACAGCTGACAGACCTCCTCCGTAAAAGCATACAGGATCATACTACACAGTCCGTAGTGCTCGCTATGCTGCTCAACGAACGGACCCTGCTCCACGATGATATCTGGAAGGCCTATGCGGCTACCGGGATCGTTCACATCATTTCCATCTCCGGCATGCATATACAGGTCTTCCTGTTCATGGTGCTCTTCCTGCTGCGGTGGCTCAAGCATCCCCGGTACAAATGGATCAAGTATGTCACGGCGCTTATCCTGGTATGGACCTATATACTGCTGACCCAGGCTCCGCCGTCTGCCGTGAGGGCCGGCATCATGTTCAGCCTTACTTCCATAGCCCTGTTTGCCGAAAAAGAAGAGACGCCGCTGAATTCCCTTGCGGCAACCGCGCTGCTGATGCTATTGCTGCAGCCCTACTGGCTGTTCAACCTGGGGATGCAGCTATCCTTCCTGTGCATGCTGTCCATCTTTACTTTTTACCAGCCCATACGTAACCTTATATTTTTCCGGAACAGGATAGTTCGCAATCTTTGGGAAGGAATAGCGCTAAGCATAGCTGTACAGGTGTGGGTGACCCCTGCCGTTATCTATTATTTCCACCAGTTCCCTTTATGGGTCGCGCTGGTGAACCTGCCGGCCGGCATTTACAGCTTTATCCTTATGGCCGGGGGCCTGGTGATCATGGCTGCAGGCTACTGGACAGATATGAGCTGGCTGGGCAATCTCCTTACAGGCATTACCACGCTATTCAATAAGCTGGTGTTCTTTTTTGCTGATGTTACGCCCCGCTCCTTATCGCATTTTGCCATAGATATTATCTCAGCGGTATTACTGACCTTAGTGCTGTTGTCCTGGGCCCGTTATCTATTTATCCGAAGAACACGGGCTGTGCTGCTGGCGGGCATTGCAGGGAGCTGCATCCTGATGCTGGATCAATATTTCATAACGGCGGGCCAGGCAGACCAGGATAAGCTGGTCGTGTATCGTTCCGGCGGGTATTCGCTGACCCAGAAAGTGCAGGGTTTCCGGGCTTATATATATGCCCCCGATACTGATGATGCCGGTCACCTCCTGCTGGCGCCGGGTCTGCACTGGTCTCTGCAGCAGCCGCTGCTACCCCTGGAACCCAATACGATTTTCCGCTGGAAAGGCCGGACGGCAATGATACTGACCACCGCACATCTCCGGCCCCAGGCTGTTGATATCCTCATTATCCCGGAGCACGTGCCTTTCGACCCTGACCGGTGGATATCACAGTTCCATCCCCGGCTGGTGGTCCTTGACGGCAGCTTTACCCGCCGGAAATCAAAAAAATGGGTAGAAGCTCTGAATAATTATAACTTTGCCGTGTACAGTGTCGCCCTGCAAGGCGCACTGGTACTCGAATAATAAGATGATGTATTATTTTTTACTGGCATTCGCTTACCTGATAGCGGTATTACCGTTCAGACTGCTGTATATCCTGAGTGACCTGCTCTGCTTCCTGCTGTACCGGGTGGCCGGTTACAGGAAAGGCGTGGTATTGGAGAATCTCAGGACAGCATTCCCGGAGCAGCCGGAAGCTGAGATCAAAAATACGGCCAGGCGTTTTTACAGCGCTTTTTGCGACCAGTGGCTGGAAACGGTCAAATTGCTTACAATGTCGGAAAAAGAGCTCCGGAAAAGGTTTACGGGCAACTGGGAGCTTTTTGCCGGGCTTGCGGAGCAGCACAAGAATGTTTATGCTTTGCTGGGGCACCGGTTCAACTGGGAATGGGCCAATGCAGCGTCCAGCCTGAACAGTCCCCAGCAGTTCGCCGGCATCTACTTACCCGTTCATAACAAGGCCTTTGACAGGCTGATGCTGAAGATACGCCGGCGGACAGGCTCCATGCTGATCCCTGCCGACCGGATGCGTTCCCATCTCCGGCTTTTGAACGGACAGCTACATATCATCGGCTTTATTGCCGACCAGTCCCCGGGTAATCTGAAGGATGCTTACTGGTATCATTTCCTGAACAGGCCTGCGCCTTTTATCAGCGGATCTGAAAAAGCGGCGATGCTGGCCGGGGCCGCCGTAGTATATGCGGGCATTCACCGGGTAAAGCGCGGCTATTATACCGTCCGGCTGGAATTGCTGACCGGCAACGCCCGCGATATGCCGCAGGGATGGATCACCCGGACCTACCTGCAGAAATTGCAACAAGATATACAATCACAACCTTACAACTGGCTCTGGACACACAAGCGGTGGAAGCACCAACCGGGGGAAAACACGGTTGTCCGGCATTTATAATCAGAATGGAACAAAAGTATATAGATACCATAGCTGCCATATTACAGTTACAGGAACATAATCCCTTTGCCGGTATTGACAGCTCCGAATACCCTGCTGTAATGGCTGCACACCAGGAAGCATATCCTGTCAGCATCCGCCTGAATCCTTACAAGTCCTTCCAGCCGGAACAGGCGTACGAACGCGTACCCTGGTGCGGGTTCGGCTATTATCTCCCCGAGCGCCCGGTCTTTACACTGGATCCTTTATTTCACGCGGGTGCCTATTATGTCCAGGAAGCCTCTTCGATGTTTGTAGCCCATGTGTATGATTATATCAGGAAAGCCTGTACCGGACCGGTCAAAGTGCTGGACCTCTGCGCTGCACCCGGCGGAAAAAGCACTCTGCTGGCATCCCTCCTTGAAGCTGATGATATCCTGGTGTCCAATGAAGTGATACAGAGCCGGGCCGGTATCCTGGTGGAAAATATGGTCAGGTGGGGACAGGCCAATACCTGGGTCATTAATAACGATCCTGAAATTATAGGCCGCTCCCTCGGGAACACGTTTGATATCATGCTGATAGATGCACCCTGCACAGGGTCCGGCTTATGGCGCAAGGACCAGGCTGCCATAGACGAATGGTCGGTGCAGCACGTAAAATTGTGCGCGGAGCGGCAAAAACGCATCATCGCGGACAGCTATGCTGCGCTGAAGCAGGAGGGTTACCTGGTGTATGCCACCTGCTCCTATTCGCCGGAGGAGGATGAAGCCATCTGTGACTGGATAACGGAGCATTTTGACGTAACGCCGGTCGACATCCCTGTTCCTGAAGCCTGGAATATCGTAAAAGCATATAGCCCTGTTCACAAAACGGCAGGGTATCATTTCTATCCCTGGAAGCTGAAAGGTGAAGGCTTTTTTATCGCGGTCTTTAAGAAAAACAACGGTGCTGTCACTGCAGGCAGGAAACCCGGGAAGAAACGCGCTTCCAAAAAGCCTTTTGTACCTGCTCCCGCCTGGGAACAGTATATGGGCGGCAGCTGGCATTATGAGCTGATCCGGGAAGAGGTGTATGCTTTCCCTCTACACCACCACGATTTTTTTGAACAGATCCGGGATAAGGTATATATCAAAAAAGCCGGCCTGAAGCTGGGCCAGGAAACGGGCAGGGATGTTATCCCGTCCCATGAGCTGGCGCTCAGCATTCATCTCCGGAAAGACCTGCCGGCCGTGGCACTCACCAGAGAAGAAGCGCTGCTTTTCCTGAAAAAGGAGCCTGTGGCCGCAGACAGGGCATTAAAGGGCTGGCACCCCGCCACCTACCAGGGACTGCCCCTGGGCTGGGGCAAGTGGATGCCGGGAAGAATGAATAATTACCTGCCCAGGCACTGGCGCATCCGGATGGATATAGCATAACCGCCCGGTTATTCCATAGCATGATAAATATAAAAAGCCCTCCTTGATGAAGTGAACCCCAAAGTTTGGGCAGGTAAACAATCTATTTAATAGTATGAGTTCGGTACATGACTGGACTCATATTGTTTAAGTCGGTCTTTATCCGTCTGTTGTTATAATAATCAATGTATTCTTCGAGTTCTTTCCG
>JBBCJL010000006.1:0-762379 GCA_037190225.1 Edaphocola sp.
GTCCACCTCTTCCCATTCCGAACAGAGAAGTTAAGCCCCCCATGGCCGATGGTACTGCACATCGCGGGAGAGTAGGTAGCTGCCATATGTATTTATAACGCCTCAACAATATGTTGAGGCGTTTTTGCTTTATATACTACCCAAACAACACCAACTACCAACACCAAACCAACCAACACCCACAACCCTTCATAAGCATTAGCAGTATCTACACGAATACCAGCTTATCACAGCTCCCTTGCTCAGGCGTACAACTTGCCGCTGCCTTAACATACCTGTTCTCCCTTGCCCGATATGGGTCTGGACAGCGCTTCCGGGAAAACTGGGTGCAAAGGCCAGGAAGCCCGCCTTTCCGTCAACTCTTTGTAACAGAAAGAGAACGCGTCTTTAAAGCTTTAGACCTTTCCTGATGTGCAGTTACCCGGTGAGGGTATAGCTGGTTGGTTGCTGATACGCAGCTGCTCATTACCGTTTGTTTTATTTCATGGGAATGGTTTAATTACAGGATTGAGTTAAGCTATTTTACTTTAAACTTTAAAGACTGTATATGAAATATTTAAGCACCGGATTGCTAGTGCTGCTATTGCTTTTTACGATCAGTAGCAGCGGGCAGGGTACTTCAAAGATCAATAATAACTGGGCCTTGGGTCATAGTACCAGTGGTTACCAGGGTATGCTGCTGGATTTTAATAACCCGGGACCTCCTGTTTTTTCTCCTTGTGCTATGAATGCCGGCGAAGGATGCGCTACCGTATCTGATTTGTCGGGCCGGCTGCTGTTTTACAGTAACGGGAATGTGGTATGGGACAGGCATCATAACCCTATGCCGAATGGAAGTGACCTGCTGGGAAACGGTTATACGAGTACGTTGCACAGGGGCTCTGCCGCGCAGGGGGTGGTGATCGTCCCCTTCCAGGTTGATAAGTATTTTATTTTTGAAACGGAGCCCACATACCCGGTTGAAGGATTAGAAAAAGGTTACCTGCGGTATTCGATCGTGGATATGACCCTGAATAACGGGCTGGGAGATGTGGTGGCAGGTAGCAAGAACATTATCCTGGACTCCTTTATCGGCGAAGCTGCTGTAGCTGTCAGGGGAGAGGGGTGCTATATCTGGCTGGTGGTGCAGGCTAAGAATGGAAATTTTAAAGCCTTTAAAATTGAGACGACAGGTCATATTGCTCCGCCTGTTATTTCCGGGTCTAATATCTCTTTTGCTAGCTATACGATCAATGCGAGCCCTGACGGGACGATGCTGGCCAATTACCATGATCTCTACGCTTTTGATAAGCGTACAGGTGCTATCGGGCATATCCTGACATTTTTAAGATCTGGATATATTTACAGCAGCTGTTTTTCACCCGATGGCAGCAAATTATACCATGCGCCTGTACCAGCAGGTAGTGACCTGTTTATAGAGCAATATGATCTTTCGCTTTTACCCAATGTAGCGGCTGTGAGGAACTCCGGTGTTTTGTTGCCTGCAGGACGCGTCTACGAACTCAGGGAGGGACCTGATAAGAAGCTTTATGTCATGTCAGGGGATACCAGGACTATACACGTCATTGAGCAGCCCGATCTGCCCGGCGCTGCCTGCAACATGGTATTGAATGCGATCCCGGTAGCCGCCAACTATGGCATGATCCTGAATATTGGAACGCCGGTCCCGGATCTGCCTTATAGTATCAGATATGTAACACATGACACTATTGTTTGTTCCGGTGCACCGTTCCGGTTAAACGGTCCGCCGGGTTTTCAGCAATATGCCTGGAGCACTGGAGAGCATGCCCGTGATATCCGGGTCACTGCATCCGGTATATACCGCCTGGTGAGCAGTAATGGTTGTGAAGTGCAGATAGATAGTTTCAGGGTTACATTCGAGGAGCTGCATCTAGACTTGGGTAATGATACATTTTTATGTGAAGGGGAAACGCTGGTATTGCAGCCCGGGGATATGCCGGATGGTGCAATATATGAATGGTCGGATAACAGTACTGCTGAAACTTTAAAGGTCACTATTCCCGGGATGTACAGGCTGACAGTCACCAGGGGCCCCTGCAGGGCGACCGATGATATCCATGTACAAATGGATGATTGTCATTGTGTGGTGTTTATACCCAACTCCTTTACCCCCAATAATGACAGCAGGAACGACCATTTCGGGCCGATAGTACATTGCCAGGTAACGGGCTATTCTTTCCGGATATTCAACCGCTGGGGGGAATGTGTCTTTTATACTGTCGATCCGGACAGGCACTGGGATGGGATGTACCAATCCGGTCCCTGTGACGTAGGAGTGTATTTCTATTACCTGAAATACACTAAAAAGATATTGGGTGAAGAGGTGATCAAAAAAGGAGAGGTCCACCTGCTCCGGTAATACGCAGAAGCGGTCCTGTAAGTTATATTGTAGAGTGACATAAGCATAAAAACTCCCCGGTAATCTACCGGGGAGTTTTCTTTTAAGACGGTAATTTACAACAGTTACTAAAAGTGCTGCTGGAAAATGCTGTTATTTTTTTACTGCATTACTGTCGGATGCAGGATCTTTTGCTGCTTTAGGCGTATTCCTGTAGAAGATACCTTTTTCTTTTGGCAAGCCATATACTTCCGGATGCAGGTAGTAACCTTTATCTTTATCTCTTTTTTCAACCTCAGGCTGTACCCTGTTAGCTTCAGCATATTTATCTTTCCTGATACCTGTTACCTGCCAGCTTACTTTTACATTCGGAACGCTGGTCTGTATTTTGAAAGTATTGCCGCTGATCTCTTCTATAACCGCTGCCTGTGCCAGTGCACCGATAGGTGTTAGCTGGTAACGGTAATCGCTGTTCAGCGCATTGAAATAATTAGGCAGTGTAACGGTCGCATAGCCATTGGCATCTGTCTGTATATTACCGTTGTACACGTTCATCATATCAGGACTTTCCACAAAGCTGTGGTACAGGTATTTGTTTTCCGGATCTAAAGGGTGGTCTATCTGGAAGGTTCCGGCTCCTTTGGATAAATTGCCTGTGACGATAGCATTACCGTTAAAGACACCCGCGTAGTGCCAGGAAGTGGAGCTGTTACCGGCGGTTCCATATACGCCCCAGCGGTCATACCCGGAAGGTGCATTGGCAAAGATACCGATACCTGTGTTTTGCTGAGTTGCATCATAGCCCATAAAGAAACCGCCGACAGCCGCCCCGGTCGCAGCACTGTTAAAACCTAAGGCAAAGATACCCTGGGACTCAACATTGCTGTTATTCGCTATGGCAACCAGGCCCCTGGAGATGGAATCCGTAGCTGTTGCAGAAGTGACAAAGGCCCCGGCGTG
Organism: Edaphocola sp.; assembly: GCA_037190225.1. Taxonomy (GTDB): domain Bacteria; phylum Bacteroidota; class Bacteroidia; order Chitinophagales; family Chitinophagaceae; genus MKSF01. The sequence continues at coordinate 3,320 of JBBCJL010000006.1, forward strand.
GTGTCCGAAAGGTAAGCCGTTGACATTGAGGTTGGCATTTTGTGAGCCATTCACGTGGAATTTAGCTTCAGGTGTAGTGGTGCCGACACCTATATTGCCGTTATTGGTAACTGTCAGTCTTGGGTTGGTCTGGGTGGTCAGGTGCAGGCTGGCATTGGATCCGGCAGAAGTACCGAAATCCACATCGTTGGCTGCTCCGGAGAACGAGCCGAAATAGCCGAGGTTGTTGCTGCCCTCATAGATACGGTGGGAAGACTGCGTACCGTTACCATAGAAATTGACACCGGCCCCGGCAGTGCTGGAACCGATATTCAGCACATTGGTACCTTCCGAAACGATAGAATTACCACCGGTATTAGCACCGGTAAACTTGATAAGGTAATTGGCAGTACCGTTAATGCTGCCGCTGCCCGGAGGGCCTTGTGGTCCCTGAGGTCCCGCCGGCCCTGCCGGTCCCGTATTACCGATAGGTCCTTGTGCCCCCGCCGGTCCTGCTGGTCCTGCCGGACCTGTATTACCAATAGGTCCTTGTGCCCCCGCCGGTCCTGCTGGCCCTGCCGGACCTGTGTTACCGATAGGTCCTTGCGGACCCGCCGGTCCCGCTGGCCCTGCCGGGCCTGTATTACCGATAGGCCCTGCTGGTCCCGCCGGGCCTGTAGGGCCTGCCGGTCCTGTGTTACCGATAGGCCCTTGTGCACCCGCCGGCCCTGCTGGTCCCACTGGTCCTGTAGGGCCTGCCGGTCCTGTGTTACCGATAGGTCCTTGTGCACCCGCCGGTCCTGCTGGTCCCGCCGGACCCACTGGTCCTGCAGGACCCTGTGGACCTACCGGGCCGGACGCGCTGTTCATAGCGTACATCGCAAACGGAACGCTCAGTAATTCATTGGTCCCCAGGCTCGTATAATTCGTACCGCCGGCAGGATCTATTTCCACTTTAATGAATTTGTCGCTGTTGCCCCAGTTGATAGAGGTCATGTCACCTGAAACGGGAGTACCGCCGCCAACGGCAAGCGTATAAAGCCCATAGGCATTGGTAGTTGTAGTATGGGATTCTACATATAAGGGCGTGCCGGTAGCCGTGCCTTCAATAATAGTGATACGCAACCCCAGCTGCTGATTGGCCAGCGGCTGTCCTGAGGCAGCCCGGGCGATCCCCTGGTAGTTGAATTTTTGTGACTGCGCAACCGCTGCCGTACTGGTGGCCAGCAGCAGTGCACTGGCCAGTATGTAATTCGTTCTCATGTCTTGAATAAAAATTTGGATGTATAAGATGTATAGGTTACGTATTATAGTTTCTGGATGTTGAAGTTGTTGTGATACTTGCGGTTGTTTTCCGTACATATTACACGCAGCACATATCCGCCGGCGGCAAGGTGCCCGATGCTGATGCTTACTTTTTCATTGCCACGCGGGAGCGCCTTGTCCTCCTGCTGTAAGATCCTGCCCTGCAGGTCATATAAGGCATAGCTTAAGGCTGCGTTCGGAAGCAGTGTGGGCTGTATGTAGATGCTGCTTTCCGTAGGGTTGGGGAACACTCTGATCTGTGCGGCGGTAAGGCCGGGCGTATTGCCGATGTTCTGGCTGGTATCATCACTGACCACTATAGGCTGCAGGACGCCATGCGTCACCACAGTATTGCCGGCAGTTCCGGTATGTACTGCTACATTTTCCCCTATGGACCATTCATAGGTGCTGCTCCCGATAGTGGTGCTTCCCCCCGCACTATTGATGATGGAAGGACCTATATCCTGGGCAAAAGAACCCTGCCAGGCTATAACTGCCGCTATACAGAAGAATCCGTATTTTTTCATATTAGAAATATTTAATAGTGAAAATATCAGGTTGTATAAAACTTCCTGATATTTGTTAAAGTCATTTAAATTGTAATGTTAAGGTAATAATTTGTTAATAATTGTTTTGGTATTTTTATTAACATTTTGATAATGAATTTAACTTTTTGTAAGATATTTTAGGGGCGTGGTCTGTCAGGGATTTAAGCACGTATGGGACAGGCCATGCCAATGAGGCCTGTCTTGTATCGGGTACGGTATTGCAGGCAAAAAAGTGTCGTTATATTGCCGGAGAAAGAGATGGGTTCAGGGGGCTTCGGAGAGCTGCCTCACGCTCAGTGTGTCGGGGCAGGCATCCAGCAGCTCCCTGGTGGAACGGCGTAAGACAGGGTGTTGCAGGTCGGGCGCAATTTCGTTTAATGGCATCAGCACAAAATTCCTTACCTGCATCAGGGGATGCGGAAGCCGGAGGTCCGGGTGGTTCATAACCAGCCTGTCAAAGTAAATGATATCTATGTCTATGGTCCTTTCGCCCCACCTGGTCTGGCGGGTTCTGTCGAGTGCCGCTTCTATCTGCTGCAGGGACCGGAGCAGCGCTAAAGAAGCAAGCCTTGTACGTATTTCAGCAGCAACGTTGATATGCGGTGGCAGGTCTTCCCGTCCCCAGGCCGCTGTTTCGTAAAGATGGGACCGGCGGGTAATAGTCGTGTGTGGCAGCAGTGCGATGCTTTCAAGGGCTTTCAGGATATACCCGTGGCGGTTACCCTGGTTGCTTCCCAATACCAGGTAGGCGGTATGCAGCGTCATGCTATTTATAATATTGGTTGGTTTCAATATAATCCTTAACGGCATCGGGCACCAGGTACCTGATGCTTTTGCCCTTTTTGACCTGGTTCCGGATATGGGTTGCGGAAATGTCCAGCAGGGGAGCGTCCACTACCGTTATGTATGGCGACAGGCTGGTATCTACCGTGAAGCCCGGCCTGTTATATACATAGATAGCATAATTCCTGAGCAGCAGCTCGTAATTCTTCCACTTCCGGATATTCTGGATGCTGTCTCCTCCCATAATGACGCTGAATTGCTCTGTCGGGAATTTTTCTGTCAGGTAGGTAAGGGTATCAATAGTGTAAGAGGGCTTGGGCAGCTGGAACTCGATATTGGAAACGCGGAAACGGGGATTGTCCTGTATGGCCAGCGTTACCAGGTGCAGCCGGTCGTACTCGTTCAGCAGGGTGGCGGAAGGCTTCAGCGGATTCTGCGGCGATACCACGAACCATATCTTATCCAGGTCGGTATTATGAACGATGTGATTGGCTATAATGAGGTGTCCCGTATGCACCGGGTTGAAGCTGCCGAAATAAAGACCGATTCTCATGATGCAGGGTTATGGGATTAAGGTTACAAAGATGTGCCTGGCCTCGCTTTTCCGGATGCTGAGGCTATAATCCCTGTTGTTAATGATCAGGGGGTCGCCCAGCGGCGCTATATTTTCCAGTATGATGACCTGCAGCGGCAAAAATCCCATTTCGTTCAGTACCGCGTTCACTGTCTCGTCATCTATGTACTGTATCACGGCCTGTTGTCCTTTCTTTAAGGCTGTCAGAGGTATACTGTCCATGCTTCCCTGTTGATGTGTTTGAAAATCAAAATAGTCCGGCAAAATTACATTATCCGGTACGATGCGTCAAAAGAATTTTACGGCGGGTTTGTATGGAAATAGTATTATTTTTACCATTCAATACTTGAAACAGCTTTATGAGCATACAAAACAATTATGTGGCTATCATGGCAGGCGGTATCGGCAGCAGGTTCTGGCCGGTAAGCAAGACCAGGATGCCCAAGCAATTCCTTGATATGCTGGGTGTGGGAAGAACGCTTATACAGTCCACTTACGACAGGTTCAAGCATATCATACCCCAGGAAAATATATTTATCATTACCAACAGGCTGTACGTAGATATTGTCAGGCAGCAGATACCGGATATTCCCGACTGTAATATATTGCGGGAGCCGTTCCGTAAAAATACCGCGCCTACGGCTTCGTTTGCCACTTATAAGATCAAGGCCGTCAACCCGGATGCCAATATCCTGTTTACGCCTTCAGACCAGCTGATCACGGATGAGCGCAGCTATGAGCGGAATATCTACGAGGCTTTCGATTTTGTGAGCAGGAATGACTCTATCCTCACCTTCGGCATCAAGCCCAACCGCCCGGAAGTCAATTACGGCTATATACAATTTGAGCAGGCGGAAGAGAACCAGGATGATAAGATACTGAAAGTAAAGACCTTCACAGAAAAGCCCAACCTGGAGCTGGCCAAGACCTTCCTGAAATCGGGCGACTTCCTGTGGAATTCGGGCATACTGGCCTGGAATGCCAATACTTTTGTAAAGATACTGGAACGAAGCCTGCCCGACCTCTATGATGTATTCCAGCAGATAGAGACGGTGATCGGTACGCCCGGAGAGCAGCAGGATATAGAGCACCTGTATATGCAATGCACGAATGTATCCATAGATTACGGCATACTGGAGCGTAACAACAGCGTATATGTGCTCCCGGCGTATTTCGGCTGGACCGACCTGGGCAACTGGGATGCCATATACAATAATGTGGAAAAGGATTACCTGGGCAATGCGGTGCTGGGAAGCAGGGATGTCCTGGTGATAGATGCCAATAACTGCCTTGTAAGGCTGCCGGAAGGCAAGACCGCCATACTGCAGGGGCTGGAGAACTTTATAGTCGTGGACAGCGAGGACGCCCTGCTGATCTGCCATAAAAGCAACCGGCACCAGATCAAAAACTACTTGTCGGAATTAAGAAGAAACTTTGGAGATAAATACCTATGATACAAGAACAGGAATTTAAAGCCCTGCAGGAACGCCTGTCCGGGGCCGGCGTGACGCTGGTAGCGGTATCCAAATTCCAGCCGCCGGAGAAGATAGAAGCGCTATACGCTATGGGGCAACGGGATTTCGGGGAGAACTACGTGCAGGAGCTGGTGACCAAATATGAGTACTTTAAGGATAAGCCGGGTTACGCCGATATCCGCTGGCATTTCATAGGGCACCTGCAGCGTAATAAAGTGAAATATATCGCGCCTTTCATACACCTGGTCCACAGCGTGGATAGCTTCAGGCTGCTGCAGGAGATAGGGAAAGAAGCGTCCAGGCACAGCCGCGTCATCGACTGCCTGCTGCAGCTGCACATCGCGCAGGAGGATACCAAATTCGGTATGACCGCCACGGAAGCCACGGAGCTGATGGAATATTATAAGGCGCAGCAGGCTGAGCTTACAGCCGTGGCGATAAGAGGTGTGATGGGCATGGCCTCCATCTCGGAAGAAGAGCAGAAGGTCAGGGCGGAATTTGCAGCGCTGAGCAGCACCTTCAGCTACCTCAAAAGCACTTACTTCCTGCTGGACGAACGTTTCAGCGAGCGGTCCATGGGCATGAGCGCGGACTATGAATGGGCCATAGCTGAGGGCAGCACGATGGTGCGTATCGGCAGCACCTTATTCGGCGCAAGGCGCTGAATCGCGTTACCTGCAAAAAGGACAGGCGTAACCGGTACCCGGTTACGCCTGTCCTTTTTGCATTTGTAACTGTACGTTTGGACCTTGTGGCGATAAGCCGGACAGGCGCTGCATCATTACCTGAAATCCACCTGTTGCTCCTTGGTATCGTACACGTAAGTATAACGGCCTCTGATACGGCTGGTATCACCGGCGAGCGCGTCCTGCCCGGTGGCATAAGTGACAACGCTGATACTGCTGCCTTTGGGCGTCTGCTTCCTGCTCATATCCATACTGATGGAATCCAGCACATACATAGAGGTATTCAGCCAGGTGGTCCTGTCAAGGTCGCCGGTGATGATGATAGTCGCTATGTGCTGCTGCTGGTCAAAGCCAACGCCTTTGTAGGGTGCTATGGCCTTGTTACAGGCGCTGAAGATAAAGGCTGCGGTACAGCCTGCTAGGAAAAGATATTTCATACCGGTATTTTACACAAAGATAAGCTCCCGCAGGTCATTTATGGCTGTGTTTTGTACACAGGTAAAAAATATTTATTAAAAAAATATCGAAATGCTTATGGAAAATATATATAATTAACGTTATGTTTGTAATTACTTCCTGCTATTTGTACACCTGCATCAGTAATTGCATATAATGCCTTTCAACCTGCTGGTAGCCAGTTTTAAAACCCGGCTTATTTAAAGATAAAATAATTTAATGTATTAAATATATATTTATATATTATTAATATTCATAATTTTATCATAAAAAAAGTTTCATGTATGGCAATATGTAGTATATAAGGTTCGTTTAATGTGCAGGAATAGAAAACGCATTATTCATCTTTAAAACTATTGTTGCCCATGAATTTTAAGCTTGCCGGACAGGTGTATTTTGACACCACCGATACGACCACGAAAAGAGCGCTGGAAGTACAGCTGCATTCGGATACCAAAGGATGGCTGGGACAGGCCCTGACCAATTCCAAAGGAGAATTTACCATACTGACCAATGTAAAGGAGGATGATATTCATGACAGCTACCTGCCGTTGCGGCTGAAAATATTCAGGGGCAATGCGGAAGTGTACAATAAGGTGACTGATGCGGACAGTTCCGTACCGGTATCGGTATTCGTGGAAAATATAATATATGATAATGCGGTGAAGGACAACCTCCAGGAGCCGGCAGATGCCTATACGCTGCTGAAAGGTAAGGTGACCCTCGGCGCGTTCACCATCATGGCCGCTCCCAAGGCCGGGGTAAAGGTGACGGTGGTACAGGTATTGTATAAAACCGAGAAGGTGCTGCAGGAGACCTACCTGAGCCGTAACGGGTATTTTGAATTCAAGATACCGCTTAAAAATACCTCCCTGGATATTGTTTCCGAAGCAGGGGATATGGTGGGCGTATGGGACCCATGTATCAGCAACCTGAAAATACGGCTGACGGACGAGGGTTCTTCTTCCGTATTATACTCAGGAGATATCTTTAACCTGTCGGAAGATGTAATGGAGTCGGACATCCATCTCACAGACCCCGGCACTTTCTCTTTCTTCTACTCCGACTATGAAACCACGCTGAATTATATCTATAGTGTGACGGGTATGAGCGAGGCGGATATAATGCAGCTGGATGTCGTGGCAGAAGCGGACAATCTCCGGTCCCTGGTCAATTCCTCGCGTAAATACAATGGCAACATACAGGTACTGCTGGAATCAGTACGGCTTTACAATACCTATAACCTGCAAAAGCTGCAGCTGGTATATGGATTGCTCAGAACCCGGGATACTACCCTTACATCGCTGTACTTTGCCGATGAAACGGAATACCATGATGCCGTGGTGACTGCCGTTGATGGGCATGTGATAGATAATATGGGTCCCGAGATAAGCTACGATATGCTGCTGCATATGAAGACCGCTGTAGCCACGGATGCTCCCCTGGATCGTACTCATACCCTGGTGGATTTTATCACGCTCTTTACTGCCGGTGATACGACACTGGCATTTAACTTCCTGGACTTTGCCCTTAATGCCGTGGAAGATACTCCGGACGATATGTTCTGGACAAAGGCGGCCGATGCTTTTCCGGATCTGCCCGTAGCCGATATGCAGTATGGCTTCCAGCTCATGGCCCTGACCGGTCTGCAATATGACATTACCCAGGCGCTTTTCAACGATCCCAGTATGAAGCCGTTCCTTATGGAAATGTCTGACTGGCTGACGCTTATCAACAGCTTTGGTACGGACGATGAGCCGGCTATTTCCTCGGTATTCCTGGAATCCTACCCGGACCTAGACCTGACAGCGCAAAAAGAGCTTTATGCGCAGCTGCTGACCAATACCTCCCGCAGTATCTTCTTCATGCAGGCCATCAAGGCATTGCTGGAAGCCAATACCGGCGGTGTATCAGATGTCCTGCACTCCGTACCGGCGGTGCTGGATTTTCTCACGGAGAACCCCGACTATGATGTAAGGCTCACCAGCATCTGGGACTATATCAATGAGCAGCCGGAAGGTACCGCGGATATCAGTGACGACCTGAGAGATGATATTTCGGTTATCCAGAACCTTTCCAGGCTGGTGGGCGCTTTCCCGGATGTGGTGATACGACTCATCGGGGCGGGCTTCCGGTCTTCTGCAGATCTCGCCCGGGTAGAGCGGGAAGACTTTATGGAACAATACGGTACGCTTTTTCACAACACTGAAAGCGCGGCTGTTTTCTACGACAGGGCAGTGCAGGCAAACCATATGATACAGGACATCGCGCTGCAATACCAGCCTAGCCAGTATTACAATGTATTACAAAGCACCGACCCCGGCATGTGGAATGATGCCGGTCCGGCTATGCTCCGGGCGATCAGCGCGACTACGCCAAGAGCTTACCCGACCTATACCAGCCTTTTCGGTAGCGCTGATACCTGCAATTGCAGCGACTGTACGTCCCTGATGAGCCCGGCAGCCTACTTCAATGACTGCCTCAGCTTCCTGCAAAAAAATATCAGGGTCGGCAGCCAGCCGGCGGCGTTCACTGAGCTGATGCGCCGCAGGGGAGACCTGCAGCATATAGAGCTGAGCTGCAAGAACTCCCATACGGTGATGCCGTATATAGACCTGGTGAACGAGCAACTGGAGCTGCTGGTGCTGAAAGAGCGGCAGCGGGGACAGCCTTCCCTGTTCGTACCGGACTCTTTCCAGACCACGCTGTCGTCCGCGGAGCTCAATGCCTACCCCGAACATACCTATAAGGATAGCAATAATGCTTACCAGACCTATACCGACTATAAGCTGGTATATGATGACGTGCTGAACAAGGTGTATTTCCCGGTACGCTTACCGTTTTCGCTGCCCCTTGCGGAATTCCGCACCTATGCCGGGCAGAACGGCTACTCCCGCTATGAGCTTATGCAGGCATTCCGCCCTGCCGACTATGCTACGGCTCCCCAGGAACGTATCAACAGGTATAACCTGGCCAGTGAGCACATCAGGATCAGCCAGATGGAGGCGGATATCATTACCAAAAATCCCAACCCGCTGCTTACCGGTGATGTCTGGAGATATTACGGGCTCAGCACGGCTACCAACTGGCAGAACGTCCTGTCGGAGGACCTCGGTTACCTGACCCGTACCCTGGACATTACCTATATCCGGTTCCTGGAATGTATGACCACGCAATTCCTGAACCCGGTGATCAACACGGTGACAGGGCAGCGTAAATTTGCTATTGTCGCCAAGCCGGGCAAGCCTGCCGATACCTGTATCGTGGATGATCTTATGATTGCCTGTAACGTTGCCAGCCCGCTGGTGGAGCTGGCAGCCCTGTACGACAGGCTGCACCGCATGGTACGCCTGAGCCGTGCAGGCTATGCGTCCGTTTACGAAGTGGACAAGATACTGACGGCCCTGGGCGCTTCAGACCTGGATGTAAGCAGCTATATCGCGGTCAATGATGTTAAGCGCCTGGTAGTGACAGCCGGCCTGCAGCCCGGCAGGTTTATGGGGTATTTCAGCCCGCTGAATACGACCGTATATACCGATTTCAATAATGACGCGCAGCAGGCGCTGGCAACGGACTATGCCGGTGTGTATCTCAACAAGGCCATTATCAACCCTGTGTCAGACAATTTTATGGACCCGCAGGCGCTTATTGGCAGCTATGAAAGTAATAAAGACTATATTATCGCAGCGAACAGCATATCCGAGCAGGACCTCTATGCCATACTGGGGCATATGTCGGTGGCGCCCTCAGCAGCTATGGAGCTGGATATGCTCAGCAGGATCACGGCGCTGGCGGATATAGCGCGGGTATCACGTATCCCGGTGATCAGCCTTATGGCGCTGATGGGTATCTGGGATACCGGTACAGTTATCAGCGGTACGGCTGTGCAGCAATTGGCTGAAGCAGCCGGCCTGATGAACCTCCTGGGGACTTTCAGGATTTCCAGGTTCAACCTGGAGGAGCTGCAATATCTCCTGCTCAACACGGATGCCGGGCTGGTATATAAGCCGCTGGATGCCGATATCCGCTTATTCTACGAAACGCTGCGGAGCAACCTGAAAAATAACCTGGCGAGCGCCGGCGGCGACCAGACCGTGCTTCGTACGCTGGTGACCCAGCTGTGGTCCGGTGCTATGGGCCTTAACTTCCAGTTTGCCGGGTGGCTGCTGGAAGATATCCTGTCCGTGGACAATGGCACGACCCCGCTGGCTGACAGCCTGATACTGCCTGAGTTCATTAATTCGGACAACGATATCATTCCTTCGGAATCCATACCAGCCTACAGTTATGCTAAATTGTACGAAGCATACAGGCGGTCTTATAAAATGGCCTATATGGCCGGCAAGCTGCGCCTGGAATTTGAAGAATGGCAGCAGCTGACGGACAATGCGGCCCGCCTGGATGTCCTGGCGCTTTCCGAGCTGGATGATGCTCCGGTTCCGGGTACCGCCGATGCATGGCATCGCCTGGCGTACCTGGAAGACTGGGTAAGGGTGAAAAACCTGCTGGCGCTCCGTAAGGAAGAATTTATCAGCCTGTTCCTGGCTGCTACCGGCAGGGATGAGGAGTCCCGGCTTAAAGATAAGAATTACCTCCTGCAGCTGCTTTCCGTACTGGCGAACTGGGATGCAGCGGCACTGGAATACCTCTTCGGAGATAATATGCAGGACGGTATCCTGCAGTATGTCTTTGATAATACTATTCCAGCCAATAACGGGTACAGGCATGCTTCCTGGATACTCCGTGCGCAGGCTATCATCACGATGACCGGCAAGCTGGGTATGCAGCCGGCCACGGTATATCCCGGCTTATTACCGTCCATTACTATGGATAATGCCACGGCGATGCGCCTGGCAGCCAAAGCCCGTTATGATGAAGCGGAATGGACGGACAGTATCGCCCGCCCGCTGCAGAACAGCCTCCGGCAGCAGCAGCGCGATGCGCTGACCGCCTATGTGCTGGCCCGCCCGGGTATCGTGCCTAACAACAGCATCATGCCCTGGGAGACGGAAAACGATCTCTTCGCTTTCCTGCTTATGGATGTGGAAATGGAGAGCTGTATGCAGACCTCCCGTATCAAGCAGGCCATCAGCTCAGTGCAGCTGTTCATAGACCGGATATTGCTCCAGCTGGAATATACCGTTCCCGGCAATGTGCTGATCCCGATAGCCGAAGGTACCCGTACCCAGTGGCAGACCTGGCGTAAATGGTACCGTATCTGGGAGGCCAACCGTAAGATCTTCTTTTACCCCGAAAACTGGATAGAGCCGGAGCTGCGGGATGATAAGACGCCTATATTCAAAAAATTCGAGGACGCGCTGAAGGAAAATGAGATCAACAAGGAAAATGTAGAGGCATTCTTTAAGGATTACCTCTACAACCTCGACCAGGTAGCCCGCCTGGAGCCGGTGTCCTGCTATTATGATACAGAGGGCGGCCGGGACATTATGCACGTGTTTGCCAGGACCGGTTCGGAACCACATATCTACTTCTACCGCAAGCTGGAGAATAATGCCTGGACGCCGTGGGAAGAGATCGGCAGTGATATCAAAGGGAATATGATAGCCCCGCTCGTCTGGAACGGCAGGTTGTTTGTTTTTTGGCTGGCCGGTAATAGTAAAGGGCGTACTGAGGAAGAAATAATACAGGCGAAAAAAAGACTCAAATTTGCAACTGATACCAGCTGGATTTACTGGATGCGTACTTTCAGCGGCTATGACAGTACGAACGAAACCGCTTATAAAACCTGGCAGCTTAGACTGTATTGGATCGAAAAGACCACGGAAGGCTGGACAGGAGTCGAAGTGTCGGATGATGTTATGGAGATCGATATGGTTAAAGTCCGGATACAACCACAGCAGGTAGCTCGTATGAGGAGTGCAAGTGATGAATATGTAGCATGGCTGACGGAGAATTATGAGCTCGGCATTGATGAGGTGTTTTTTAAACGTTTGTACCTGAATATCCAGACAGACCAGAGAAGAAATAATGTGAATGTGAACAGCCGCGTATTCAATGTCGTGTTCGCCCCGTTCGATGACGAGCAGGCTATCGGTATCAGGTCGTTCACCTGGAATTTCAATAATAATGAAAAGCCTACGGTGATAAGAAGCGATGACAGGGACCTGTTTAACAGGTCTACGGATGTAATGATCGCCGCGAAAGGTACAAGATTTACCCGTCATAAATTCCAATCTGTCTTCAAAGTCAACAAGATGCTGCAGTCTGATTCCGACAGGTACAATATTGTGAATTATCTGGTTTATAATGCTTTTAGCATAGTAAACAGGGGTATCTATACGCGGAATGTATCCGACCCCATATTGAAGAACGCGCTGGGTGATTTTGAGGTCATAGCCAGGGCTGTCCGCTCGGCCAGCTTTAATTATTACTTTGATGGCCCGGTGAAGGCGACAAAGGATATCTTTTTTTACCAGGATTTCAGGAATGTGTTTTTTATAAGAAAAGAAGACGGACGGGCGTACAAGCCTTATACCACTTCCGTCTCGACTACCCTGAAAACATCCAATCTTAAAACCATTACGCTCAGCGGGGTGCTTCAGACCTCCGGAAAGGTCTATACACGGAGCAGTGATGGTATGCTGGGCGCGCCGGTGTCCGGTACCGCGCCGCTGTCCGTACTGTCCGGAGGGGCTGCCGTACCTGCATCCAGCGGCGGATCACAAGCTTCTTATATGGTAGCTGCCGGTTCCAGTCCCTATATGGGCGCCATTCCTACCTATTATTATCGTTTTTATACTTTCTACCACCCGGAGATCAACAACTATATCAACGCGTGGCATGCAGGAGGTGTGGCCGGTGTGCTGCAGCTGAGCAACCAGCGCCAGGCGGATTATATGAACTTCGCGGGCAATTACCAGCCTACGTCACTGGTGCACAGCGTACTGCCTAAAGATAATGTGCAGATGCTGCTGGAGGAGCCTTATGCTATCTATAACTGGGAGCTGTTCTTCCATGTGCCCGTTACCATCGCCCAGCGGCTCAGCGAGAACCAGCAGTTTGAGGAAGCGATGCGCTGGTACCATTACATCTTTGACCCGACCAGCACCACGGATATGGCCGGGCAGCCCACTACCTCGCCCAAACGGTACTGGAAATTCTACCCGTTCTACGAAGTGGCTTCCCAGCCCATACAGACCATGTATGACCTGGTGGTGGCCATTGCCAATAACAACGCTCAGGCGAGGGACCAGGTGCGAACCTGGGAGCAGCATCCCTTCCAGCCGCACGTGATAGCGCGGATGCGGCACATGGCCTATATGAAGAGCGTGCTGATGAAATACCTGGATAACCTGATAGCCTGGGGTGACCGGCTGTTCCGCCAGGATACGATAGAGTCCATCAATGAAGCGACCCAGCTGTATATCCTGGCGGCCAACCTGCTGGGACGTCGCCCGAACAAGATACCATCCAGGGTGAAAAAGCAGTATGAGAGCTTTGCGAGCCTGGGCACGCTGGACAGCCTGTCCAATGCCTGGGTACAGATAGAATCTTACTTTACACCCAACGCGGCAGCGGCGGGCACCAATACACCCAATAACAATACGCCGCCGGGAGCGAACCTGACGCTGTATTTCTGCCTGCCGGAAAACCAGAAGCTGCTGTCTTACTGGGATACGGTAGCAGACCGGCTGTTCAAGATCCGGAACTGTATGAATATTGAAGGGGAAGAAAGGACGCTTGCATTGTTCGAGCCGCCGATAGACCCGGCGCTCCTGGTACGGGCCGCTGCTATGGGTATGGATATTACTACTGTGAGGAATAACATGAATGCGGTGAAGATGCCGCACTACCGTTTCAATATCGTGGTGCAGAAAGCGAATGAGCTGGCAGCCGAGGTGAAGGCGCTGGGGCAGAGCCTCCTGTCAGCGCTGGAGAAGAAGGACGGGGAAGCCCTGGCGCTCCTGCGTTCCGGCAATGAGCTGAAGCTGCTGGATAAGGTGACCTATATCAAAGAGCTGCAGCTGCAGGAAGCCCAGGAAAACCTGGAATCCGTAAAGGTCACCCAGTCCATTACCCAGGCACGGTATGACTATTACAGCTCGCGCGAAAAGGTTTCAGAGCTGGAAAATAAAGCCTTACTGTTATCCAGGGAAGGGGCCATGCACCAGATCAGGCAGAGCGCCATACAGGCTATTTCCAGTACGCTGGCAGCTATCCCGCAATTCCATGGGCAGTTGTTTGCTTCGGTAGGTGTCAGTTTCGGGGGGCAGCACCTGCACGCCGCTTTGCAGGCACTTTCTACAGTAGAGGGTATCAGGGCTACGGCTAAAAATAACGAGGCTTCCAATACCGCTACCATGGCCTCCTATGAAAGAAGGATGGATGACTGGATGTTCCAGGCCGATACGGCCGCCAAAGAGCTGGAACAGGTGGAGCTGCAGCTGCTGATGGCGCAGATCCGTGTGAATGTGGCCCGCAGAGAGCTGTCCAACCACCTGCTGCAGCTGGAGCAGTCCCGCGAAGCGGACGCGATGATGCGGAGCAAATTTACCAACGAGCAATTGTACAACTGGATGACCTCCCAGATTTCCGCTACCTATTTCCAATGTTACCAGCAGGCCTATGAATGGGCTAAAAAGGCGGAGCAGACGCTCTTCAGGGAGCAGCCGCTGCTGAAGGCCAAGGCCCCGGCCAACGGCTTTGTGAAGTTCGGCTACTGGGACAGCCTCCGGAAAGGTTTGCTGAGCGGGGAAAGCCTGTCGTTCGACCTGAAAAAGATGGAAACGGCCTATATGGATGAGAATGAGCGTGAGATGGAGCTGACCAAAAGCTGGTCGCTGGCGCTGTACCAGCCGGAGCAGCTGATCGCCTTGCGTACCGGGGGCAGCTGCAGCCTGAAGATAGACAGCCTGTGGCTTGACCTGGATTATCCCGGCCATTACCTGAGAAAGATCAAATCCGTTACCATTACCATTCCTTCCGTGTCAGGTCCTTATACGACCATCGCGGCGGAGCTGTGCCTGAAGAAGAACTACCTGTACAATGCAGCGGGTGCGCAGCTGCTGAGCCCCGAAGATACCGGGGAGGTCAGCCCGGTGAATGAAAGGGTGTTCACCAGCAGGGCGCAGAATGACGGCGGGGTATTTGAGCTGAATTTCCGCGATGAGCGCTACCTGCCTTTCGAATGCAGGGGACTTGAGAACAGCGAATGGGTGCTCCGCCTGATGGAAGATCCCCTGCTGCGCCAGTTCGACTACAGCGCTATCAGCGATGTGATCATACAGTTCAACTATACCGCCCGTTACAGCAGCGCGAAGGAAACGGCTACGGTCACCCAGCTGCGATCGCTGCTGCTGGGTACTGCAGCAGAGGATGTGCCGGTCTATTTTGCCCTGAAGCAGGACTTCAGCAATGAATGGTTCCAGGGCTTTGACCTGGCAGGAGAAGCGCCCGGCGATGTCGGCAGGAAGTTTGTGCTGCCGCTGCAGAAAACCAGGCTGCAATTCCTGGCCCAGCAGAAAGACATTAAAATGACGAAGCTGGAGCTGTTCGGCCGTACCAAAGCGTTGAGCATCAGCAGCACTACCCGTTACCATATTATCTATAAAGGTGATGACGCGATATTGCTGTCCGACACAGTGAGCCGGTACAGCAGCACGTCCGTCAGCCAGCTGGACTTTACCGGTCCTGATGAAGTGAAGCTTTTAGAGTTTGTCCTGTACAAGACAGAGAACGGTACGCCCGTCGCGATGTCGGAACAGGAGTGGGATAACATCTATATGGTGCTGACCTACACGATGGATGCATGACGCCGCGCAGCCGGCAACGGCCGCTTAGAACGCTCTTTCTCTGAACTTTAAAAACAAACCCATGAAACAGCCAACGAATCCCGGACCGCAACAGCAGGACAATAACAACAGTAATAATAACAAGAACAGCGCCGCTTCCCCGCTTTCGCAATACAGCCGGCCGGTGACGCCGGCGGGCGGAGAAGAGGAAGATAAGAGCCCTTTTTATAAAAGCGCCGCGCCGGAGCTCTCGCTGCCCAAAGGCGGGGGCGCGCTGAAAGGCATTGATGAAAAATTCAGCGTCAACCCGGTGAACGGGACGGCAGGTATGGAGCTGCCGCTGCCCTTTACGCCCGGTCGCGGCGGCTTTACGCCGGCCATTGGCCTCAGCTACAGCAGCGGCGGCGGCAACAGCGTGTACGGGCTGGGGTGGAGCGACAGCCTGCCGCAGGTGCAGCGCAAAACCGATAAGCGGCTCCCGCTATACCACGATGGCGAGGAAAGCGATGTGTTTGTGCTGGCCGGTGCGGAAGACCTGGTGCCGGTAACGGACAACGCGGGCGAGGTGCTGTATATAGCGCACAGTACCTATATCATCAAGCCTTACCGCCCGCGTATAGAAGGCCTGTTCGCCCAGGTCATGTATATCCGTCCCCGGGCCGGGGGAGCGGGCTGGTGGATGGTGACCACGCAGGACAACCTCACCACCTGGTACGGCCTGGAGCCGGAGCACAGGATAGCCGATCCTGCCGACCCCTCACGGGTCTTCTCCTGGCTGCCTTCCCTGGTTACAGATCATAAAGGCAATGCCCAGCAATTCAGCTATGTGGCCGAAAACCTGGAGCATGTGCCGCAGCATGTCAGTGAATTCCACCGTCATCACGACCGTACGGTATTTACCAATACCTATATCAAAAAGATCAGCTACGGGAACGTAACGCCGTTCTTTGTAGCGGATGCCGCAGCAGGCTGGCGGCCGGACCTGCCGGATACCGACTGGCTCTTTGAGACCGTCTGGGATTATGGTGAGCATGAAGGCAGCTCCTATGAGCCGGTTACCGGCTGGCCCTGCCGGAAAGATCCTTTTTCCGTCTACAGGAGCGGCTTCGAGATCCGTACCTACCGTAAATGCCGGCATATCCTGCAGTTCCACTACTTTCCCAAAAAAGAAAATGAAGGAATGGACGAGCCGGAGCTGGTGCGCCGGCTGAGCCTGGAGTACGAGGGCGATACCGCTGCCGATACTTTCCTGGCGGCGGACTATATAGTCAAAGCCGTGGTGACGGGCTTCCAGAAAGACGGTGACGGCCAGGTACAATCCCGCTCCCTGCCGCCCGTAACTATGGAGTATCATCCTTTGCAGTGGGACCCTACTTTGCATAAAGTAGCGCCCGAAGACTGGAAAGGCGCTCCGCAGGGTCTTACCGGGCCTTACCAGTGGACGGACTTTGAAGGCGAGGGCATCAGCGGTATCCTTACGGAACAGGGCGGCGCCTGGCTGTACAAGAACAACCTGGGGGACGGGCAGTTTGCCCCGCCCCGTATCATAGCCTGTAAGCCGAATGCTGCCGGACTGGGACAGGTCACACAATGGCAGGACCTGGATGCAGACGGCAACCGCCAGCTGGTGCTGGACAGCGCTGCCGTCCAGGGCTTCTGGGAGCTGGAACCTCCGGCTGCTCCCGCTGCCTGGCCGGAAGAAGGCACCTGGGAAGCATTCCGGGCCTTCCCGCAGCAGCTGCAGGCGGATAAGGACAGCCCTTATGCCCTGCGCCTGGACCTGAACGGTGACGGCAGGGCCGACCTCCTGCTGGTGGATGACCGTGTCTGGACCTGGTATGAGCAGCTGGGTAAGCAAGGCTGGCGTACCGGCGGTCACGCGCCGGCCTTTAAGGACGAGAGCAAAGGGCCGGTGCTGCTGCTCAGCGATACCGTGCAGCGTATTTTCCTGGTGGATATGACCGGTGACGGCCTTACGGACCTGGTGCGTATCCGCAACGGGGAGGTCTGCTACTGGCCCAATACCGGCTACGGCCGTTTCGGCCCCAGGGTGGTGATGGACGGCGCACCGGTTTTTACCCATCCCGACATATACGACCCACAGTACCTGACCCTGGCGGACATCAGCGGTACCGGCACGGCCGACCTGATCTATATAGGCAGCGGCAGCATCAAGGCCTGGACCAACCATTGCGGCAACGCCTGGGGCGCGGCACAGGTCATCGCGCCGCTGCCTTCCACGGACGCTTACAGCAAGATCACCATTGCGGATTTCCTGGGCAACGGTACCGGCTGCATCGTCTGGAGCTCACCCTTACCGCATCACAGCAATTTCCCGGTACAGTATATAGACCTGATGGGCGGCATTAAGCCCTACCTGCTGCATACCTACCGCAACGGTATGGGTAAGGAAACCTCCGTGGTGTACAAAAGCTCCACGCGCTTTTACCTGGAAGATAAAAAGCAGGGCATCCGCTGGGCGACCAAGCTGCCTTTCCCGGTGCACTGCGTGGCATCGGTCATCACGACCGATACGGTGAGCGAAACCACCTACACCCAGACCTACCGTTACCGGCATGGCTATTATGACGCGCCGGAGCGGGAATTCCGGGGCTTCGGCTACGTGGAGACGGTAGATACGGACCGTGCCATAGTGAGTGATGCCGCGGAGCTGGACCAGCACCCGGTGCTGACCAAAACGTGGTACCACACCGGCGCCTGGATGCGGCGCCACACGCTGGAAGACCAGTACCGGGAGGAGTACTTCCGGGTCCCGGCCTGGGAATCGCTGGCCGCCATGGTACAGCTTCCCGGGGAAACAATGGACGCCGTTACCGTTCGGGAAGCCTACCGGAGCGTGAAAGGCAGCCCGCTGCGGCAGGAGGTCTACGCGCTGGACGGCAGCGATAAGGAAGGTATTCCTTATTCCGTTACGGCTACGGCCTACCGGGTGCTCCTCTACCAGGCGCGCCACAGGCAGCGTCATGCGGTATGGATGAACCTGCAGGAGCAGCAATTGGTATGGCATTCGGAACGTTCGGCCGATGATGTGCGCCTGGCGCATGAGCTGGTGCTGGAAACGGACGCTTACGGCCGGGTGCTGCTGAGCGCTGCGGTGGCCTACCAGCGTCACCCGGACCATATAGACCCCTCTCTGCCGCAACCTGTACAGGATGCGCAGGCGCTGCAGCATATCACCTTTACACGTAATGCTTATACCAATAATACCGGCGGCATCTATGTGATACCGCCCGAGCCCCCGGAAATCACCATACGGTACGGGGCGGATATGCTGCATTACCGGCTGGGGCTGCCATACGAAACGATGGGCGCGGCCCTGCAGCCGGGTCATTCGGGTGGAGTACCGGAGCTGTACACCCCTGCGGCCTTAAAGATGCTGATCAATACGGCGGAGGAAGTGTCCTATACCGACCTTACCGAACCCGGGTACCGGGTACTGTCGCGGCAGGTAAGCCTGTTTATGGACAACGCGGCTACGCAGGCGCTGGATTTCGGCGAGCTGGAAAGCCTGGCGCTGCCTTACGAAGGCTATACCCTGGTATTTGACGAGGACATCCGGGAGCACTGCTATGACGGCAGGGTGACAGCGGGTATGCTGACCGCCGGGCAATACAGGGACCTGTACCAGGATAAGCACTTCTGGATACCCTCGGGAACAGCAGGTTACAGCAGCCCGGAAACGAATTTCTATACGCCACTGGTGTACCGGGACCCCTGGGGCAACGAAACGACCGTTACCTATTGGGATGAATACTACCTGCTGCCGGAGAGCATTATGGACCCGCTGGGGAATGTGACCACGGTGGAGACTTACAGCCTGTACCATTTACAGCCCCTGATCATGCGGGACATCAACGGCAATATCAGCGAGATCTGCTATGATGCGCTGGGCCAGGCTGTGGCGATGGCGGTACAGGGCAAGGTGGATAGCCCGGTGCCGGAAGGAGATACGCTTGCGGGCCTGTATCCCGACAGTACAGCCGACCGCCTGCTGCAGGCTGCTTTCTGGACCGACCCGGACAGTGCTGCTGCAGACCTGCTGCAGGGTGCTACCTGGCGCTGCATCTATGACCTGGACAGCGTACCGGTGGCGGTGGCGATGATAGGCCGTACGCAGCACGTAAACCCGCCTGTCATTCCTGCACCGCCGGTGGAAATGCTCATCCAGCTCACCTATACGGACGGGCTGGGCCGGGTCATTATGCAGAAGGCGCCATGTGAGCCGACCGCTTCCAATGACCATAAGACCTGGGTGGGCAGCGGGCGTACCATCTACAACAACAAGGGCAAGGCTGTGATGCAGTTTGAGCCTTACTTCAGCGGCAGCCACCGGTGCGATACGGCGGAACAGGCGGCGGCCGGCGGGGTGAGCCCGCGGCTGTACTACGATGCCTTGGGACGCAACTACCGTACCGAGCTGCCGGACGATACCTTTACCCGTACGGAATGGACGGCCTGGGAGCAGTGGATATGGGACAATAATGATACGGTGCTGGAAAGCCTGTGGTACTACCGGCGAACGGCCGGCGACCTGAAAGACATCCCGGAGGAACGTAACGCGGCGATAAAAGCGGCTGCGCATGCCAATACGCCTACGTTGATCCATACGGACACGCTGGGGCGGGGATTTTATACGTTACAGCAGGACAGCCCGACTAACTCTATACACAGCTTTGAAACTTTAGATATAGAGGGCAACCGGCTGTACCTCACGGACGGTCGGGGACTGGTACCTTTACAATACCGGTATGCCCGGCTGCAGCTGCCTTGCTTCCAGGAGAGCGTGGATAGCGGGACGCAATACACGCTATTGGATGTATCCGGCCAGCCCTACTATGCCTGGGACGCTATGGAGCGCCAGACGGAGATCGTATATGATGTACTGAGGCGACCGTTGCAGCGTATTACTGATGGTAAGGTATTGGAGCAATACGTGTACGGGGAAACGCTGACCAGCCCTGAGGATCACAACTACCGGGGCCAGGTGTACCAGACCTATGACGGCAGCGGTATGCAGCAGGTGAATGGTTACGATTTTAAAGGCAACCCATTAAGCACACAACTGCAGCTATTGGCCGACCCTGAGCTGACGGATGCGGACTGGACCGCCGGTGCGGAGCCTGATTTGAGTCCTGAAGTGTTCAGCAGCGCTGTCACTTACGATGCGCTGAACCGCCCTGTGACCACCACCGACCCGGGTGGTAATATACAGGCTTACACCTATGATAAGGGTGGTATGCTGAAAGCTGTAATGCTCAATAGCGTAAGCTATGTTAACGATATTCATTATGATGCCAAAGGCCAGCGTCAGGCTATCTGGTACGGCAACAGCACCAAGACCAGCTATACGTATGACCCTGAAACGTTCCGGTTGAGAAGGCTGCTGACCGTCAACCTTAACAATAACGATATCTTACAGGACCTGCATTACTGGTACGACCCGGTAGGTAATATTACCACGATAGAAGATGACGCGCAACAGACGCTGTTCTTTAACAACAGTGTAGTAGCACCTACACAGGAGTTTACCTATGATGCCTTATACCGGCTGATAGTGGCTGAAGGGAGGGAACTGATCGGTACGGCTGTTTTCGGCGTAGAGGATAACTGGAACGATGCAGCCTGGCAGACTACGCACAAAGGCGACGGTAATGCCGTGCAGCGCTATACACAGCACTATACCTACGATGCGGTAGGCAATATCCTGGAATTAAGTCATAATGCCGCTGCCGGTGCTTATACCCGTACCTATGACATTGCCACGGACAGCAACAGGCTGTTAAGCACTACTGTAGGACGTACTTCTCCACCCGGTTCGGATACGTATGTTTACGCTTACGATGTGCGCGGCAATATGGAGACGATGCCTCATTTAAGCAGTATGGGTTGGAACCTGGATAATGAGCTGAGCAGCATTGCTAAGGGTACTATGGCGGCCTGGTATCAATACAGCGGAGGCCAGCGTGTACGTAAATACGTGGATAAAGGTAGCTTTAAGGAAGAACGGATATATTTGGGGAGCTTTG
This sequence comes from Edaphocola sp., assembly GCA_037190225.1. Taxonomy (GTDB): domain Bacteria; phylum Bacteroidota; class Bacteroidia; order Chitinophagales; family Chitinophagaceae; genus MKSF01. Next base: position 24,925 of record JBBCJL010000006.1, read on the forward strand.
AAATCTATCGTAAATTTGATTCCACAGGTTCTTTGACAATCATAGAGCGTCAGACGGTGCATGTCAGCGATGATACGGGTCGTATAGCGATGCTTGAAAAACGTACGGAGGGCGATGCCGTGGATGATAACGGTACGGCAGGCTTGCTGACCCGGTATATTTACAGTAATCATTTACAGAGCGCTTCCCTGGAATTAGATGAAGAAGGTGAGATCATTTCTTATGAAGAATACCACCCTTACGGGACTACATCTTACCAGGCCATGAATGCGGCTATCCACGCGGTAGCTAAAAGATACAGATATACAGGTAAGGAAAGGGATGAGGAGAGTGGTTTGTATTATCACGGCGCAAGGTATTATATACCCTGGCTGTGTAGGTGGAGTGCCGTGGATCCGCTGGAGAGTGATTATGCAGGAATGAGTCCATATAATTATTCTTTTAATAACCCGGTAATATATAATGATCCGAGTGGGATGGAGGGGGAAGATGAAGTTAATAATCCAGATATTAAAAGAGATGAAAATAATAGAATAATTTCATATAAAGATAAGCCTATAATAGAAAGGTTAAATAAAGATGGTTCTATTGATATTTTGGGGGTGGAGGGTGACAAGTATACTGTTCTGGAAACTACATTATCACCAGTTGAAATTAAAGAATCATTTTGGAATAAGTTCAAGAATAAAATTGGCAAGATATTTGACGATTTCTTAATAATTACCGGAGCTGCCGGACGAGCTGTAGCAAGTAATTACGCATTTGGCATAGGTAGAGAGAACCCAAATCAGTATACTGGTTCATTGAGAACAAAAGTTTTAGTTGGTCAGGCATTAGGAGACTTAGCCACTATTATTTTAGGTGGTCTTGAAATAGGAGTTGGAAATGCTGGTGTAGGAGGAGGAGGGGTTCTTAGTGCTACAGGGGTAGGAGCAGTTGCAGGAGTTCCATTAGCTACAGCAAGTGGAGCTCTAATAGCTCATGGAATATCAGTTGGCGTACAGGGGAGTGTCAGTTTAGGAACTACTTTAAATTTACTATTTAGTAGTAATTCAGGAGATTCTGGTGCAGACTCATCTTCTGAATCTGCATCTTCTGGTAGTGGAAATAAAACTGGAGAAAGTATAGAAACAACTACTAATGAAAATCTTAAGTATAGTCCAACTAAAAAGCATCAGGAAGGAGGATGGGGTACTAAAATGGACCTTGATGATGCAATTGCTCAAGACGTACTTAATAAATCGACATTAAGCGGGAAGCAACGCTATGGCTATTATAAAGGTAAAATATATGAATTTCAGCCAGATAATAGAGGAGGATGGCATGGTTATCCAATTAAGTATTCAGAAATGGGTAAGGGAGGAAGTGATATTCTAAAAAAATGGAAAAACGAAGGAAAAATTTCAAATTCGGAATATAATAAATTGATAAAAAATAAATAACTATGAGTGGTAAATTATATTTCCATCTTACTTTATCAGATAATCCATACAAAGAAGATAAATTAGATGAACTTTGGGGTAATATTAAATTAATCTATGAACTAAACAATTCTATTATTAATTTATTAGATTGGGAATGGAATATTAAAGAGTTACAAGAATGGTTTGAAAGTAAAAAAGAATATTTACTTACTAGAAACCTCAATGTTTTAAATGAAGATAATAAATCAATAGCCGAAGTAAGAGATATTGCTTATAATAGGGAGTTTTTTTTTAACGAAGATGAACAACATAATTATTATAATATGTTGGAGGATGTCTTTCTGCCCTTTCAGTTCCACCTTAGAGGAACACCGACTCCTGTGTATTATATTGGAATAAATAATGGGATGGGAGAAATTTCTTATTTTGATGAGATTAAGGGAAAATATGAAAGATATAATTTTAATATGGAATTTTTTTTGATATCAACGGAGGTAGTGTTACGGGTAGTGTTCCAGAGTTAGTGATGCTACCTTTTTAAGGATGTAAGTTTTTGATAATCAATAATTATTGGTTGTGATTTAAAAATAATAGAAACAGGGTTTATCCTGTTTCGATTATTTTTATGTGAAAAAATCTTGTTCCAACAATGTCCGCTATATCCCTGTGTTCCAGAGTTAGTGATGGGCTTCAATGCCCGGCTTGCAAAAAATCCTGTATTGTTAAAAATGGCAGTACAAAAACGGGGAAGCAGCAATACTATTGTAAAGATTGTTCGAAGCGATTTATCGCTTTTTATACTTACAACGCTTATCAGCCTGCTGTTGACAGCAGTATCGTCAGCCTTACCAAAGAGGGCTTAGGTATCCGGAGCATAGCGAGGTATTTGGGTATTTCCTGCACTACTGTTCTCAAAAGATTATTAAAAATAGCAGGAGGACTAAGGGCTCCTGTTACTTTCAGTAACGGCACTTATGAAGTAGATGAGCTGCATACCTATATCGGGAAGAAAAGCCGTGCTGTCTGGATCGTTTATGCTTTAGAGCGTGATACAGGGAATATTGTAGCTTTCAATATAGGTAACAGGAACATACCAACAATTGCTGCTGTTATTAGCAGGTTAATAGGGTAGTGTTCCAGAGTTAGTGATGCTACTTTTTTTAAGGATGTAAGTTTTTGATAATCAATAATTATTGGTTGGGTAGTAACTCCAAATTGTTGTTTTCCAAAAATAATTGGCTCAAGCATAGTAAAATCAATTAGTTTTAATTTTTCGGAATTAGAAAAGCAGACAACCTTTGGCTGCCTGCTTTATTTTTAGGGCCTAAAATGGGCTTGCAATGTATCACTTAGCTATAGGTGTCTCCAAATTGTTGTTTTATAAAAAAGTCTTATATGTCCTTATTGTTCCTCTCCCTGTATTAGTTATGGTACAAGCTGTAGTGGTAACAAAAGATATCGTTGCAACTCCTGTAAAAGAACGCACTCAAAACATTATAGTTATAAAGCTTGTTGTCTGCGTATTTCGGATAAAATAAAGCGTTTGCTCAAAGAAGGGTGTGGTATATTAGCATTTACGCCTGGAGGATGGTTGGTGATAGGTGCAACTTTATTTGGTGGAATGATAAAAAATAAAATGAAATGAAAATAAAAATTCCAATTCAAAGATTCCTATTTTCTGTATTAATAACAGTGGCCTATGGAGTGGGTATTCTAAAAATAGCTCCATATTTCTTTCCAAATTTATTTAATCATAAATTAATATTTGTATTCTTATTTCTTAGTATAGTTCTTTGTTTAATATTTTTTTTCTCTACAAACAAAATACTTTTTTTGGGAGAGCTTTCAAAGGAAGAAGCGGAAAAAGAGTATAAAATAAAACAAAAAAATTTAGGAAGCTTTGAGTATAATCAATTAGGCTTTGTTCTAAAAAACAAAAATGAATATCTTGACATTAAATGGTCAGAGATTAGGCAAATAAGTCTAATAAATGAAGATAATTGGGATGTGGATAAATTAACCCTATTGATTGAAACTGAACACAGCTTTTTCACGATTTCAGAGGATGAGGAGGGGTGGTATTATTTTGTAGAACGTTTAAGGGATTCACTGAAAATAGAAGATATATACATGCATTTTATGATTAGTTCTCAGAGAAGTGAAAATATTGTAATTTGGAAGGACGATGATAAAGAGTAGGTAGTGTTGGTAGTGTTACATTGTGTTGGTAATCACTTTTTGGTTTCTCCTGTGATTGATATTTAATTATTTTAAAATTTTACTATTTTTAAGTCGGGTGGTGTTATCATACCGCCCGACATTTTTATGCAGTTAAATCAGCCTTTGGGCGGGGATGCTGTATCCTCGTGTTACGCGCGTGTTGGTAATTGCTCTTTTTGCTACAGCGCAGTTATAAAATATGGTTTTAGTAAATCGGGCCGATAGCGATTTCAATGCAAATGCTGCCGCAAAACATTTATGGAGCCCTATAGGCGGACCCTGCAGACCTTTCTGTAGCGGAGCAGGTAAAACTGTTGTTGAAAGAAGGTTGTGACATAAGAAGCATCGGGCGTATTGCAGGCGTTTCGGCAACCACTGTTTTAAGGAAGATCAAAAGTCTTGCAGGGGCTGTCCGGGAGCCTGTGATAGGGGAGGGACAGGTTTTTGAAATGGATGAGCTTTGTACTTTTGTCGGCAGTAAAAGTGCTCCCGTGTGGGTTGTTTATGCTATTGACAAGCACAGTAAGGCTGTAATCCGCTATAATGTTGGCAACCGTTCTTTGGGTGTTTTAGGAGCGGTAACCCTGCCGCTGCTCTGCTCACAACCTCAAAAGATATATACTGATAAACTGGTGCAATACCGTTCATTGATACCGGGATCGCTGCATTCGATGCGGGCTAACGGCACCAACCATATCGAACGTAAGAACCTGGCGCTTCGCACCCATCTGAAACGGTTGTCCAGACGCACAATTTGCTTTAGCAAAAGCGCTGCTATGCTGGCGGCTAGTTTAAAGATTTATTTCTGGGGATAATATGCTTACACAATACGCCTACGTTGATCCATACGGACACGCTGGGTCGTTGCTTTTACACCATCCGGTATCTCAGCCCTGTTACGGATGTTACTCCGAGCGTATTCGAGGAGTCTCAGACGCTGGATATAGAGGGCAACCGGCTGTACCTCACGGACGGTCGGGTACTGGTGCCTTTGCGCTACCGTTATGCGCAGCTGCAGCTGCCTTGCTTCCAGGAGAGCGTGGATAGCGGGAAGCAATACACGCTATTGGATGTATCAGGCCAGCCTTACTGATCGTCAGACGGGAACTAAAGCAAGAAGGCTGCTCAATATTGAGCAGCCTTCTTATATTGGGATCAACTCCCAACCAGTACCCCGGAGGGGAATATGATTGAACCTTTAAGTGCTTTTTTTGATATTTTAGATCAGATTATTGTTGCAAATAATCAGCACAAACATTACCTGGACAATAAAAACAAACCCCATCGAAGACACGGGTTATAAACTCTAAAAAAATTAGTTTAATGTTGATAATTAACCAAATATGTCTCATATAACTTTGATAAAATATACTTTTTTATGCCAAACTTATATAAATTAGTGCTACATTTACAATAAAAACGATTTTGGCAGAAACGTTAGAAAAGCATATCGGTCACTATTTTAAGGAAAGTGAAAGACTTTCCAAGCAGAAGCTTGTTGGTTCAATAAAAAGTGATTTTCCTGATTGGTCTGACAATACCATTAATATGTATCTGTCCAAGCTAAAAAAAGAGGGGGTTATTAACACTCCCTCCAGAGGGATTTATGAATTGGATAGTAGTACACCTTTTCGGCCTAATATTTCAAAACTGTTAAAAAGAATATTCAATAAGGTAAAGCGTGAATTTCCTTATATCAATTTTTGTATTTGGGATACGGTGTGGCTGAATGACTTTATGCGTCATCAGCCATTTAAGCATTATATCGTTTTAGAAGTTGAGAAAGATGCTTGCGAATCTGTGTTTGGGTTTCTTAGTGAAACGATGAAAAATGTTTTTCTAAATCCCGATGAAGAACTATTTGACCGTTATATCAGCAATCTTGACGAGGTTGTTATTATAAAAAATATGGTTTCTGAAGCTCCATTAATAGAAGAACAAAAAATTGTTGTTCCTGCATTGGAAAAATTATTAGTGGATATGCTGATTGATACAGCACTTTTTTCGGCACAGCAAAATGAAAAGGAATTTATTATGAGGAGTGTAATGCAGAAATACACTTTAAACGAATTAAAGATGCGTAGATATGCCGTCAGAAGAAATAGAGAGGAAGAAATTGAAAAACTGATAAATATAAGTTTGGCAAAATAATTTTTTTATGCCAATAATATATAAATTATGATAGACACAAAATCCTATACAATTGAATGGATTACCGACTTACGGAATAAGTTGGGAAAACGTATTGATCCAAAGCTGATTGAAAAGGTAATATATGCTTTGACACTTTTGGAGCAATTGCAATTGAATAATCTGAACTTCGTGTTTAAAGGCGGCACAGCTTTACTTTTAGCAACGGAAAAGCCTAAAAGGTTTTCGATAGATATTGACATCATTACAGAAGAACCTAAGGATAAAATCAAGGCGATTTTAGAAAAGATAAGCCAATTGGAAATGTTTATTCTCTGGGAAGATGACAATGACCGAAAACATACTCCTGATGCCCCAATCGGACATTTCAAGATGCTTTACAAAAGTGTGGTAGATGGTCACGAAGAACCTATACTATTGGATTTATTATATACGCCCAATCCTTATCCTGAAACAAAAGAATATCCAATAAATCATAGTTGGTTAGCCACGTCGGGAAAAGATACGATAGTTGTATTGCCAACGTTTGAGGCTATTTTGGGAGATAAGTTAACGGCTTTCGCACCCAAAACCACAGGTATATTGTATTCAAAAAATCGTCCTGTCGAAATCATAAAGCAGTTGTATGATATTGGTTTTTTGTTTGATCGAATATCAGACCTCAACGTAGTAAGAGAAAGCTATTCGAGAGTGGTACAGGAAGAAATCGGCTATCGGAAGTTAAAGATTGATCCTGACGAGGTACTAAAAGACACTTGGCAAGCTTGCTATACATTAGCGGAAAGAGATACAAAATCTGAACATTTCAAACAGCTACAATTAGGCATTAAGAACTTTACAAATTTCATTATCGACCGTTTTTCAATCGAAGAAGCCATAACAGCATCGGCTAAAGTAGCTTACTTAACTACATTATTGAAAAAAGAAGAAAATCAGGAAATAGAACGGTTCAAAAATCCTTTGGAAATTAAAGATTGGCTGATTGAGGATCCGATCTACAACAAACTAAACAAATTAAAAAAGACCAATCCAGAAGCATTTTTCTATTGGTATAAAAGTATTAATGATTAGAAGCAAGTCTTTTAGAGGATATTAAAAAATAACAACTTAAATGGCAATAAAGAAATCGGAATTATACAGCTCATTATGGGCAAGTTGTGATGAACTTAGAGGAAGTATGGATGCAAGCCAATACAAAGATTATATATTGGTATTGCTCTTTATGAAGTACGTATCAGATAAAGTAAAAAAAGAAATAGCGGAAGGTAAAACACCAGTAATTGAAATACCAAAAGGTGCTAGTTTCTATGATATGCTAGAGTACCGTGGAAAGAAGAATATAGGCGAGAAAATTAATACTACAATTGGGGAGTTTGCAAAGGCAAATAACTTGACAGGAATTATTACTGAGGCAGATTTTGATGAAGAATCTAAAGTAGGCCGTGGACAGGAAAAGGTGGATTTATTAACTAATCTATTAAATATTTTTAATCGTCCAGAATTAAATTTCAGTAATAACAAAACGGAAGGCGATGATTTATTAGGAGATGCTTATGAGTATTTGATGCGTCATTTTGCCACTGAAAGTGGTAAAAGTAAAGGACAGTTTTATACTCCGTCAGAGGTATCACGAATTATGGCGCAAGTGATCGATATTGACAAGTCTAAAAGCCAATCCGAAACGCTATATGACCCAACATGTGGTTCGGGATCACTTTTATTAAAATCAGCCGACCTAGCTCCACATGGTATTACTATTTATGGTCAGGAAAATGATAATGCCACCCGGGCTTTAGCTGTAATGAATATGTGGCTGCATAATTTTGAAGATGCAGATATACGCCAGGGTAATACAATGGCAGATCCAAGGTTTATCAATAAGAAAACCGGAGAGTTAGACACCTTTGACTTTATCGTTTCCAATCCCCCATTCAGTTATAAAAAATGGATGAATGGATTGGTTCCGGATAAAGATATTTATAAACGGTTTGAAGGATATGCCATTCCTCCAAAGAAAAACGGAGATTTTGCATTTCTACTTCACTTGATTAAATCGCTGAAATCAAAAGGGAAAGCCTGCATTGTAATGCCTTTAGGTGTTTTGTTTAGAGGAAACTCAGAAGCTGAAATCCGAAAAAAAATAATCAAGCACGGTTATATCAAAGGAATTATTGCATTGCCACCGAATTTATTTTACGGAACAGGCATTTCAGCTTGTCTGATGATTATTGATAAAGAAGGTGCAAAGGGGCGTAAAAGTATATTTATGATTGATGCCAGCCGGGATTATAAAAAAGATGGTAACAAGAACCGTTTAAGGGAACGTGATATTCATAAGATCGTAGATACTTTTAAAAATAAAATAACCACTGATCCGAAATACGCCCGCGATATCCCTCTATCTGAAATAAAAGATCCTAAAAACGACTACAACCTGAACATTCCGCGTTACATTGACAGCCAGGATCCGGAAGATATTCAGGATATTGAAGCTCATTTATTAGGTGGAATTCCATTGGCAGATATAGAAGCATTAAAAGTCTATTGGGATGTTTATCCGTCGCTGAAAAAAGCATTGTTCAAACCGATAAGAGACCGAAAGAATTATATTCAATTATTGGAAGAAAAAGAAAACATCAAGGATACCATATTCCACCATAAAGAATTTGTCCAATACGATCTAGAGATGCAAAAGGTCTTCCAGGAGTGGCGGACTAAAACAATAAAGTATTTCAGGCAACTGGATAAAGGGTTACATCCTAAACAGGAAATTCATCATATATCGGAAAGCCTACTCAAACAATATGCAGGCAGAGCCCTAACGGATCAATACAGTATGTACCAGTACATCATGGAATACTGGGAAGAAATCATGCAGGACGACTTTTATGAAATAGCAGCCGATGGCTGGAAATCCGGTAATGAAGTAAAACGACTGGAAAAGAAAACCAAAAAAGGCGAAAAAGAAACCGTAAAAGAGATTGCCGGTATTGAAGGTTTAGAAGGAAGACTAATACCACCTGCCCTCTTAATACAAGAATATTTTTCTGAGGAGCAACAAGCCATTCATCAGTTGGAAAGCGATATAGAAACAATAAAGGCCAAAATAGAAGAAATAATAGAGGAAAATAGCAATGATGAGGGACTATTGGACGAAGTTACTGATGATAAAAATAAAGTAGCCAAAACTGCGGTTCAAAAACGCTATAAGTCAATATCCCCTATAAAAGGAGAAAAGATAGAAGAAGAATATGAAGAGGAATATCAAGTATTAGAACGATTGTATATGCTGTATGCGGAAGAGGCTGACAAAGTTGCTCAACTTAAAAAAGCAAAAACAGAACTGGAAGAAATAGTAATTACAAAATACCCGAAGCTAAAAATAAAAGAAATTCAGTATTTGCTAATTGAACAGAAATGGATGGCAATTTTAGAGCTGCGTATTCAAAATGAAATGACCAACATTAGTCATCGCTTAGCACAACGCATTAAAGAGCTGGCGGAACGCTATGAAAATACTTTACCTCAATTAACTAATGATGTAGATGACATGACAAAAAAAGTAGAAGCTCACCTTAAAAAAATGAACTTCGTATGGTAAAAGGAATGAAACATACAGAAATAGGATTAATTCCAAAAGACTGGGAAGTTTTCCAACTTCATGAAGTTGGAAATAGCTCTATTGGATTAACATATAATCCTTCCTGTGTCAAACCTTTTGGTACTTTAGTATTACGATCTTCAAATATCCAAAATAGTCAGTTATCTTTCAATAATAATGTTTACGTGCAAATGCAACTATCCGAAAGGGTAATTGTTGTTGAAAACGATATACTTGTTTGTGTCAGAAATGGCAGTCGGCAACTAATAGGAAAATGTGCATTAATAGATAAAAAAACTGAAGGCAGTGCTTTTGGGGCTTTTATGTCGATCTTTAGAACAAATAAAGATATTGACCCAAGATTTTGTTTCTATCAATTCCAGTCTAACATTATTCAAAATCAAATAAATAAAACTTTAGGTGCTACTATAAATCAAATTACAAATAGAGATTTAAAAGCATTTCAAATTCCTCTGCCACCGACAAAACGAGAACAAAGCATTATTGCACAATCTCTAAGTGATACTGATATTTTGATCAATACTTTGGAAAAACTAATAGCTAAAAAGAAAGCGATTAGGACAGGTTCTATACAACAACTTTTAAAGCCTGAAAAAAATTGGATTGAATATAACTTGGGGAAAGATGCTACTTTAAAAGCCAGAATTGGTTGGCAAGGCTTAACTAAATCGGAATATAAAAACATTGGTGATTTTTATTTGGTTACCGGCACCGACTTTTTAAGTGGAAATATCGATTGGGAAAATTGTGTTTATGTTGAAGAAAGCAGATATAGTCAAGATAAGAATATTCAATTAAAAATAAATGATGTATTGATTACAAAAGATGGTACTATTGGAAAAGTAGCTTTGGTAAGGGAACTGAAAAAACCTACAACTCTAAATAGTGGTGTTTTTGTTATAAGACCTATTAATAATAGTTTTGATCCTAAGTTTTTCTTTTATGTCCTATCATCAAAGATTTTCAAAGATTTCCTTGACCAACTTAGTGCAGGATCAACAATTAATCACTTATATCAAAAAGATTTTGTGAATTTTAAGTTTTTTGCACCCAAAGAAATAAAAGAACAAAAACGCATTGCTCAAATTCTATCCGATATGGATGAGGAAATTCTTGCTTTAAAGACCAAACTGAAAAAGCAAAAACAGTTCAAGCAAGGTATGATGCAAGTATTATTAACCGGTAAAATACGATTGATATAATGATGAACACACCAAATCCTATAACGTATTTTGAAGATTTATCCTCTTTGGGCATTAACTGTCCACACGAAGATGCTTTTGCTCCGGATGGAAACAAAATTTATTATCGCTATATTCATGGTGGGGAACTTAAATCAGAATGTTTCTTACCTACAAAAATTGACCCTACCAAACCCTTGTCTAAAGACTTTGATGAATGCATTGGAAAATCTGTATCAGTATTCGATCATATTGATGGACTTATTAACGGAGTATTCAAACTTCCTCATCACAAAGGAAAGAAAAGAGCTATAGGGTTAGTGAAGCTTTGTGCAACGGATGGATTGATCAAAAAAACTTTTGGTGACAATCATTACTCCTGGTGGAGAGCCAAAGACTTTATATGTGAAAGTGTAACCCTTCAAGAAATTGTAATCTCATGAAACTGGAAGTTATAAAATACCTGTATTACTACGAAGTGCCTACCGTCATGTTTTGCCAGGATGAGCGACAAAATAATTTCATTTTCATCCTGATGAACGATGAACCTTATGAGTATATAGGTAAAAAAGTAAGTGTGGAAGACATTAGCCTTTTCTTAGAGGGAGAACTGGATTTATTGCCTATCTATGAAGATACAGGTACCAATTTCTATTTCGGCAAATTTCACAATAATGAATTCAATGCTGAATTATACAGAGGAGAATATGGAGAACACATCCTACCTGCAAAAGGTTTGGTGCTGATCAATCATCAAAGTGAACTGTCTGCCAACTTAAAGAAAGAAATCCTGAACAAGTTAATGTCCGGCTCTTCCCAATCCAAAATCGGGTCAACAGAAAGAACTACACAAAATCGTGTCGTTGATCTATTCCGGAATGAATTAGGATATAGGCACTTAGGAAATTGGCAGGATCGTGAAGAAAACAGTCAATTGGAAGAACGTGTTTTGAGAGATTGGTTACTCAACAAGAAAAAGTTGGATCCTGTTTTGGTGGACAATGCTATACGGAAATTCAGCAATGCTGTTTATGACCAGAGTAAGAGTATGTATGATGTCAATAAGGAAGTATATACCTTACTGCGATACGGTGTTAATGTAAAAGCGGAAGCGGGTAAAAACAGTGAGGATGTGTACCTTATTGATTGGGAAAATCCTTATGAAAATGATTTTGCCATAGCAGAAGAGGTTACTATAAAAGGCATTCATAAAAAAAGACCGGATATTGTCTTATACATCAATGGTATAGCCATTGGCGTGCTGGAACTAAAACGAAGCACCGTTTCTATTTCCGAAGGTATCCGTCAAAACCTGGATAACCAACGCCACATATTCATTAAGCCATTCTTCAGTACAGTACAGTTTATTATGGCGGGCAATGACTGGGAAGGTTTGCGTTACGGAGCCATTGACCCGGATACCAACAAAGAGAAATACTACCTGAAATGGAAAGAAGTAGAGGAAGAAAAGGACAAAGCTTATCCTTACCTCTTAGAAATCACGGAAGAAATCAGAAAAAAAGCAGATAAGTACACTTATCTGCTGGATAGGAATATCATTCAGCTACTAAACAAAGAACGTTTAATAGAAATGATGCATGACTTCATTGTATATGATCGTGGTATCAAAAAACTTTGCCGTCCCAATCAATATTTCGGTATCAAATCCGCACAGGACTTTATCGAAAGAAAAGAAGGTGGTATCATTTGGCATACCCAAGGTAGTGGTAAGAGTTTAACAATGGTATGGCTCACCAAATGGATAAGAGAATATAATCCCAATGCCCGTGTCCTTATCATTACAGACCGTGAGGAACTGGATGAACAAATAGAAAAAGTGTACAATGGTGTTCAGGAGAACATATACAGGACAAAAAGTGGTAAAGACCTGTTACATACGTTGAACAATACATCCCCTTGGTTAATCTGTTCCCTTATCCATAAATTCGGCGGAAAAGAAGAAACCGATGACAATGATATTGCGGCTTATGTGGCGGATTTAAAAAACAATATTCCAAGTGATTACCAGCCCAAAGGAGATATCTATGTATTCGTAGATGAATGTCACAGAACACAATCCGGCAAATTGCACGATGCTATGAAGCATTTTGTGCCTGATGCTTTATTTATTGGTTTTACTGGAACTCCACTACTTAAAACAGATAAGCAAACCAGCTTGGAAGTTTTTGGCCGTTATATACATAGCTATAAGTTTGATGAAGCAGTATCGGATAAAGTAGTTCTGGATTTACGGTATGAAGCCAGGGATGTAGATCAAAAAATAGGTTCTCCTGATAGAATAGATGAATGGTTTGAGCTAAAGACTAAAGGATTAACGGAATTTGCACAAGCTGAACTTAAACAACGTTGGGGAACCATCAAAAAAATCTACAGCAGCAAATCCCGGTTAGAAAAAATCGTTATGGATATTATGCTCGATATGGAGCGTAAAGAACGATTGCAGAATGGACGAGGAAATGCCATATTGGTTTCAGACAGTATATACAATGCCTGTCGTTATTATGAACTTTTCCAACAGGCAGGATTGAAAAACTGTGCTATCATTACATCATTTGTGCCCAATCACAACGATATTAAAGGAGAAGACAGCGGAGAAGGATATACAGAGAAATTGCAACGATACGAAATCTATCGAAAAATGCTGGCAAATTACTTCAATGAAGATCCTGACGTAGCCATCAAGAAAGTAGACCAATTTGAAACGGAAGTTAAAAACAAATTTATTAACGAACCGGCTCAAATGAAGTTGCTGATAGTGGTCAATAAATTGCTGACAGGTTTTGATGCTCCTCCCGCTACCTTTTTATACATAGACAAAAAACTGAGAGACCACGGATTATTTCAGGCAGTATGTAGAGTAAACCGTTTAGACGGTGATGATAAAGATTATGGTTATATCATTGACTATATGGATTTGTTCAAAAGCCTGGAAAAAGCATTTAACGATTACACCTCCGAAGCATTCAGCGGTTATGAAAAGTCAGATATTGACGGTTTATTGAAAAACCGTTTACAAAAAGGTAAAGAGCGTTTAGATGAAGCTCTGGAAACCATAAAGGCATTGATTGAGCCCGTAGAACCACCAAAAGGATCTATAGAATACATTCGTTACTTCTGCGGAGAAAACACTGAAAACCCGGATGAGTTAAAAGATACCGAACCCAGAAGAACAAGATTGTACAAGTACACCATCACCCTTTTAAGAGCATACGCCAATATTGCGGATGAAATGAAAGAAGCCGGGTACACAGAGAAAGAAACAGCAGAAATAAAAGCCGATTGCAGGCATTTTGAAAACCTGAGAAAAGAAGTTCAGATTGCAAGCGGCGATTATATTGATTTAAAGCAATACGAACCTGCTATGCGTCATTTGATAGACAGTTATATCGATGCCGAAGCAAGTAGAACGTTAGCCAATTTTGATGATCTAAGTTTAGTAGAGCTATTGATTACTAAAGGTAAAAATGCTATTCACGATTTACCCGACAATATCAAAAATGATCCGGAGACCATGGCTGAAACCATTGAAAATAATTTAAGAAAAGTAATCATTGAAGAAAGCCCAACCAATCCAATGTATTATGACAAAATGAGTGTGCTGTTAGATGAACTTATCAAAAGAAGAAAAGAACAATCATTGGAATATGAAAAATACTTGCAACAAATTATAGATCTTTCTTCTAAAGTCAGAAAACCAAGTACTAATACAGAATATCCTAAAACTATAATTTCTCAGGCACAACGTGCCTTATATGATAATGTGGGTAAGAATGAAGCATTGGCTTTGGCCTTAGATACTTGCATCATCAATACGAAAAAAGACGGATGGAGAGATAATATATTCAAATCTAAATCTGTCAGAATAGCAATAAACGATGTATTAAAAAAATACGATATTACGGAAGAAACAGAAATTCATCGGATTTTTGATTTGGTTAAAAACCAACGTGAATATTAATGATGGTACAACAGTTAGAAATAGGAGCAATTTGCATTGATGTTATTAAAAAAGACATTAAAAATATCCATTTGGCGGTATATCCACCAACAGGAAGAGTGCGGATTGCGGTACCCTTGAATACGGACGAAGAAGCAATAAGACTATTTGCCATTTCAAAATTAAGTTGGATCAAAAGGCACCAAAGAAACTTTGAAAACCAGGAACGTATTCCGACAAGAGAATACAAGCAACGAGAAAGCCATTATTTTCAAGGCAAACGGTATTTGCTGAATATTATTGACTCTGAAGGTACTCCAAAAGTAGTCATCCAATCCAAAAAACACATTGACTTGTATATAAGTCCAAATGCCACTGTTGAGAAGAAGCATAAAGTTATTACAAACTGGTATCGAAAAGAATTGAAAAAACTGATACCGGACATTATCACCAAATGGGAAAAAATATTAAAAGTTGAGGTAAACAGTTGGCAAATAAAGCAGATGAAAACCAAATGGGGTTCCTGTAATATCGAGGAGAGAAAAGTGTGGGTAAACCTTGAGCTTGCAAAAAAACCTGTAAGCTGTTTGGAATACATCGTAGTTCATGAAATGATACATCTATTAGAAAGACATCATAATGAACGTTTTTTATATTATATGGACACATTCCTACCTAACTGGAAGCAAACAAAAATTGAATTAAACAATTTGCCTGTAAGTCATGCGGATTGGGATTATTAGAAATATAGAAGGACTGTAACAATAAAGAAATCACTAAACTAATACCATAAAACTTATCAATGAATGATTTTTTAAACGATAATATTTTTGATATCAATTGTGATTTATTGGTTATTCCAATTTCAACCGCCGGTACCATTTCTAATTCTTTTAGAAGTGGTTTAGAGGAATTGGATGTTCCAACAAATCTCTGGGAATATAAGAATTATGAATTAGGTGATCTTAATATCTTACCAGAAAGGTCAAAGAACAAATATATAGCTTTCGCTTGTACAGTAAATGAATATGATAGTGCTTATTACGCAATCAGATTGATAGGGAAAAGACTTGCAGAGAAAGTAAAGGAATTAAACGACATTAGAGAAATAGCCAGTCCAATATTAGGTACAGGAGCCGGTAAACTTCAGCCGCATTTAAGTCTTAATATTATGCGTTCTGCATTCTATGAAAACAAAAATATAGAAGGTATTCGGCTAACTTTTTCTAGTTTAGATAAGCAAATATATTCTTCTCTAAAGAATCATTTTTTTGATATTGATACGCCAAGTGGCCAGATGGTAATCGAAGCTGAACTTTCAGCGATTGTTGAAAATGAAATTGTTCAAAATATACAATACGAAAAGAACTTTTATTTTGAGTTGGCTGTAAAAAAGTTTCACGAGTTCATTGATTTTGATTCCGAATCGAGAAACTTTTATGAAGATTTATTCGAGAGATTTAAGTTTTCGAAACAGACATTCCAAGAATTTTTTAAGTCTGAGTTATCAGAAAAGCAACTTGAATTCACAACGCTTTGTGGAGAATTGATTGCTTATATTGACTACCATGCTTACCATAAAAACATCTGGAACAAGTATAGGGATAAACGTGTATTAGCGCACTCAGCCGTTCGTCAAACAAATTGGTTCTTAAATCTAATCAGATTTAAAATTACTGGAGATCTTAATGCTCTGAGTCCCAATATCAGAGCGGCACTGCTGTATTTAAAATTTCCAAAAGATCACCTTACGATGCTTTCTGAAAATCACAGGAAGAAAGTATGGGAAAGTCTTTTTCCATATGATAATGAATATGACGAAAGGTTTGAAGATATAGTACTGCGCTTTTTTAGGAAGTTAGGTGTAACGTCAGAGAATCCCGATAATTTCAGTGCACTTTGTAGTCGCATTCTGTATTTACCGTTTATAAAACCTGTCTGGAATGAAACTCGTTGGAAGACCGTAAGATTTAGCAGAGATAGTCAACGAGCAGATTTATCAAGAATTGGATTCTTGATCGAGGAATGTCTGAATACCAGAGCAAAAAGTCTTGATTTGGGAAATTGTGGTTTGACCGATTTGAGTGTTGTCCCAGAATTGTTTGAATGTACTCATCTCGAAGAATTAATACTTAGCAACGAATGGGCAGTATATAAGAACGAAACTTGGGAACGTGAAACGAGCAACAACAAGGGAAAACCCAATAATATTAGTTTCATCCCTGAATCTATCAGCCAGTTGTCGGAATTAAGAACCTTGATTTGTGGGGGCGATTGGAATGTGTTTAAAGATGAGAAATGGAATAGGTGGGGTATCTCAACACTGGCTCCTATTACGAAATTGAAAAAACTGAAACATCTAAACATTAGTAACAATCAATTAACCAGTCTTATAGGACTCAATAAGTTAACTTCTTTACAATTTGCCCATTTAAACAATAACGATATTTCAAGAGTTGAGCCTTTAACCGACTTGCTTAATCTGAAAGAATTAAATCTTAGTAACAATAAAATAAGCAAAGTAGATTTTTTGAGTCCACTTCACAATATTCAAACGCTGGATTTACATCATAACGATATCGGAGACCTTAGACCTGTTAGGAATATTATAGAAAGAATTGGAATAAGCAATGATAAGTGGGAAGTCAATACGTTAAACATTGCTAATAACCCTCTTGAATATCCTTCAATGAATTTTGTTGACATAGGAACAGAGGCTGTTATTGGCTCATTTGACGATATTAAAAAAAGAGGACAATACAAGAACAAAGACATCAAAGTCATCCTTGTAGGCAATAGCGAGGTTGGGAAATCCACCTTATTAAAGTATCTGAATCAGGAAATCGGACTTGATGAGGAGCATCTACCTACGCTATGGATGGATGAGAAGACAATTACAAGTAAACATACAATCGCGGGCATAGATGAAAAATGTGTACTCCGTGTTTTTGACTTTGGAGGTCATGACTATTATCATGATACACATCAATTGTTTTATGATAATAATACGCTTTACCTTCTGTTATGGGATAAGAAAACTAATAAATTAGATTCGAGAACGACACACCAGAGGACAAAAGATGGTAGCGAGGTGGAAATTGAAACGCAAGATTATCCATTGAGATACTGGTTGGACTCTATAAAATTTCATACGAAGGGAATTAAAGCCGATAATTTTGCTTTTGATGTCGAAGACAAAGCAGATGAAGACGATAACGTCCAACTACTGGTAATTCAAAATAAAGTAGCGGATTCTTCGGAAATTGAATTCTTGGAAATTGCCAAAATCAGAGAGCAATATCCATTCATATTTGATATTATAAATGTGTCGATTAAACCGAAAAGGAATTTAGATCATTTTGATAATCTGTTCCGGGAAATGCTATATAAGATGGATATCATTGGCACAAGATTACCAAAGACATATGAACCAATAAAAGAAAAACTCTCAGCATATGATGGAAAACCGATCTTATCCTTAGAGGAATTTCTTACCTATTGTAATGGTATTCTCAATGATGAGGATAACCCTTTTGACGAAGCTGAATGTAGACGGTTGGTAGGCTATCTGAAAAGGGTCGGTATGCTATTGTACACCGGCGAACTGAAGAACGAAAAAATATACATTGATAAAAGCTGGGTAACAGGAAATATATACAAGGTGTTGGAAAATCTCGTCCAAAAAAAGGGAGAATTTGACAGAGATTACGTTGTAACAGTTCTAGGTAAAGATGATAGCAATGTGGATGACCTATTAGCGATGATGCAGGAATTTAAAATGATTTTCAAGCATCCAGGGTCTGATAAGTTCATAGCCCCTCTTTATCTTCCAAAAAGTCCCGATGATAAAGTAAATTTATTTTTGAACAATAAACAGATTCCTTATCGAAGGTTTGAGTACGAGGGGTTTATCCACAAAAACGTTATCCTCGATATTTTCCAGCATTTCGGCACACTTTTTCTGTTAAATACAAACCATGGTCTTTTCTATTATTGGAAAGATGCTCTTGTGATTAAAAATCCAAACACAGATGAGATAGCTATGATAAAATTCAGCCTTGGCAATAAAGAAGGGGATGCTTGTATCGATATCTACGATTTAACAAAAACTACCAAGAATAAGCCTCTATTTATAAATCAGGTACGTCAATATATTTTAGAAGTCAATAAAGGATATGAGCTGGAAGAAATGGTAACTTTGAATGGTGAAGATTTTATTTCTACTCGGGTACTTAAAGAAAATGCAACTGTAGGTAAACATATCTTTTCAGAGAAGAAATTCAAAGACTTTAAAGACCCTAAAAAAGAGAAGAAATATTTTAATTTAAAAGAGTATATGGAATTTATTGACAATCCAATCAAGAAAAAGAGTGTAGTCATCTCATATTCAAAATATGACTTAGCTCAAGTACATATCTTTGAACGGTATTTGCGACCATTAGTAGATTGGGGATTAATCGAAGAACCTTGGTGCTGTGAAAATCTAATTACAGGTGATCCATGGGATGAACGTATTCGAGAACGATTCAATCAGGCAGATATTGTCTTTTTTATGGTAAGTCCTAATCTCTTCAGTACACAATATGTCATTGAAAACGAGATTAAAGATGCCATCGAAAGGTACGACAGTGATAATTCTTCTGTAAAAATCGTTCCAATCATTTTAGAATATTATGAATGGGGAAGAAAAGGTGCTATAAACCTACAGCGATTCTCCGCTATGCCTTTCAAAGGAAAACCTATCAGTGGCTTTAAAAATCAAAATCTTGCCTGGCATACCATAACTCAAGCTGTAAAAGTTATGATTGAACATGATATTTCTCCAGAAAAAAGTGGTGCTCCGAATAGAGAGATACAAGAAATATATGAAAGACAAGTAGCAGGTAAATTGGATGATAATTCTATCTAAACTAATTCATCTAAACACAGAATATTTTTTAAGCAGTGTCTCATGGTGATAAAGTATAAAGATTTCTAGACTCGAAGCTTATCTTGTTTCCGAGTTACTAAATCTTCCATTCTCATACACAAGGTCACGTAGGAAAAGACTTTGAATAAAACTATGCTTTTGCGCAAAAGACGCTATCTTATAAATATCCTTGCATGTCTTTACTTGGGATAGTAAAGAATGTAATTGAATCCATCTTTCCGATTCCTTAATAGATTTTTGTCTGTTCGATATAATAATTTCCTTTTCTTCAGCCAGTCTATTATAAAGCCTGCTATAGGTTGCTCCGTCAATCTCTTTGCCCAATAATAATTCTTCTAATGAAATCTGTTTCTTTTCTATTGCTGACACCAACCTGTTTCTTGATGCAATTATCTCGTTTTGATCTTCTACTGTCTTACGAAGTAATGACTCCGCTTTGATGGTGATCACATTTAGTTGCAGCTCTGTGAACTTAAATGTATCTAATAAGGTTTCAAATTGAATATGAAGCTTATCTGCATTGTAATTAGCTCCGGTATGTTTAATACAACGATAATAAGGATAGGATTTATTCCTTCCCTTTGAAAGCCCTGCTGTCATATTCCTACCACACCAGCATTTCAATAGACCCCTTAATGGCAATAGATCTTTGGGTTGTGATTTAGACATCTTTGTTTTGGATTTTTTCTTCACCTGCCAATAATCAGATTCCTTGATGATTGGCTGATGAATACCTTTTACGTATCTCTCTTGTTCTTTACTAGTTGCAGGGATTTTAATCATGCCAGCATAGGTCGGATTGTTCAAAACATTCTGAATAGCGCTGTTGCCGGTCCTGTCAAATCCCTGTTTTTGTGCAATTTGACGAATGATCAGGATAGATGCTCCGGCCAAGTAATTGCGGTATATACCACGTATAATTTCTGCTTTATTCTCGTCTATAAGCAACACTGTCTTGTTATTCCTGTCCTTTGCATTGATATATCCAAAAGGAGGTTTACCTATATACTGACCGGAAAGCCGTGCATAATGGATGTTGTCTCTGGTCCTTTTCCTTATTTGCAACAACTCCTGATTAGCCAGTAAATAAGCAAAGGCTCTTCTTGTAAATACAGAAGGATCATTAACATCAATATCTACAGCTTCATCAACAGCCAGAACTTTAAGTTTGAATTGTTGTTCCAGCATCTTGATCTTATAGAAAGCCTCTGAAAAATCCCGACTAAAGCGGTCATGGCTGGCAATAATAAGATAGGATACCTTGGGATGATGTCTTTTTATGAAAAGCTCCAGGGCTTTGTAGTCCGGACGGTCAAAAGTATCACTTCTTTCTCCATTGTCGGTAAAAATAGCCAGGAGCTCAAGGTCATTCCTGTGACAGTAGCTCTGTATAGATGCTTCCTGAGACTCCAACGAATATTTAGACTGGTCTCTTGCGCTTATTCTCCTGTACCCAATCGCAGAGTTTTTCATTTTTCGACAATGTATACAACAATGAAAGATATCAGGTATAAAAATAAGCAGTTGAGATTACGTTAATATCAATTAACCTTCTTTACCGGAAGATATTACATGTACTTAATGTTGAATTCAATTTTATGATCCACTTTTATGATTGTAATCAAATGTATAGCACCAATGGAAGACAACGGTCAATCTAACGAACAGGCAAATAATCTTATCAATATAGATTATCTGGAAGATGAAGTCTTGGCTCTAATCGCACAAATTATAGTCGATTATTTACTGAAGGCAGAGAAATAAAAAGAAATAAAAAGCTTTTTTATAATAGACTGATTATCAGTAGGTGTTCAAACAACTCCCGAATGGGAGTTAGAACCTTGTTGTCGTTATATAGTGTTGATTATTAAATAGATAGAAAATGTTTGATGCTAATTTTTTTAGTCGATATTTCCTGCCCAAAAACAAAAGAGGCTAACTATCAAGTAGTTAGCCTCTTTAAAGGAAGTTATTGTACCACGTACGGGAATCGAACCCGTGATTCCTCCGTGAAAGGGAGGCGTCTTAACCCCTTGACCAACGCGGCAATTACCTAATGGTGTGCAAAGGTATCTTCCAGTTTTTAATTAAACAAATTTTTGGGGATGTTTTTTTACTTTTTCTGAAAAATACCCGACACCCGGGGGTGCCTGTAATAAAGTAACTTTTCCGGCCAGGTTCTCAGCGTCTGCTAAACAATGACTGGCAACTTTCCACCGGGTAGACCAGGGAGCAAAGCTCAAGCCGGCACATCTGGCCGTCTGTTACAAATCCTTATTACGGCTTGCTTCTCCATCAAGCTGCTGTCGTATTATCTTGTTTAATGCTTCGGCTTTGTTCAATGTCATTAAATGCCCGCCTTTATTGATTGTCGTATCACAATTTACAAACCTCAAAGGTAAAATCCTGTCGCTTGTTCCGTGAATATGAAATATATTTTTGGTATGTGTTTGGTTGGTCCAATGCACAACCTTGTCCATCGCCCATTTTAAAAAAATTGCATCGGTATCATTAAGTATTTGTTTTAAAAGCTGCTGCTCAAATGTTGAACCTGTACCGAAAAACCAGTTGGTCATAAAATTTGAACTTTTTAAAAGTTTTGCCGGCAACAGTTTGTGAAGTCTGAGCTTCCCGGCGATACGATAGTAAAAGGGTATTTCCTTTTTTGTTTTAGCAGAAGCAATTAAAATTACTTTCCCGGCATCAATTTGCCTGGATGCCTCTATTGCGATAAGTCCCCCAAAGGACAGTCCGATTAAAATTGGCTTTGGCGTCTTTACCTGTTCAAGAAGCCGGGTTGTATAATTTTCAATTGTTTCATTGTCCTGTGGAGCAATCCATTTGATAAAAGTTGTTGAGTAGCCGGAAAAGTCAAGACGCCGGAAAACTCTTTCATCTGCGCCCAATCCGCTGAATATATAAAGTTCTTTTGCCAAGTGATTATGATATGTGGTTCTAAAATTAACTATAACAGGCCAGGTATGTTCATATCCCCGGTCTTTTTTACCTACTTAGGTAGTGAGTGCTTCTGTTTTTTAGGCTTCAGATCAATTCAGGCATTGATTTACAGGATCGCTAAAGCATTACGCCTGATTACCGAAACTCATTGAAAACTAGCAGGTTGTAGTTTGTTTATTACAGCAGGAAAGCCGGATTTTATCCAATAATAAGGGCCCTTCATAAAAGAAGAGCCCTTATTATTGGTAGGCCTATATAAAGCACTTACGGCAGAGCATTTCCGGCCGGGTGCTCCGTATCCTGGTATTATATCAATGCCTGCTTCCTGGATGGCCGGAGCACATTGCTTAATGCAGCAATACCAGCTTCTGCTTTACAGGATTGCCCTGGCTGCCTGTAAAGTGTATATAATACGTACCTGCGCCGAGTCCGCTTACTTCCACTTTAGCCTTTTCCGATGTAATAGTTTCCCGGTGTACTACCTGTCCCAGGCTGTTTACCAGTTCCAGCTGCGTACCTGGCTTTACCTGCTCTACCATAAAATGATCTTTGGCCGGGTTGGGGTAGATGGCCGTAGGCAATACCAGGACATCAGGGATGGCGGTTTTATCTTCGTCCTTTGGTCTGAACCTGTAGTCGGGCGCTATATTGATCTTGTACATGATCCATTGGCCGTCATTCCATGCCGTTACGGAACCGAGGCCGGAATTGCAGCTGTTGGACATAGATATCCAGTCTGAGGGGTCGGAGGTAAGGGCAAGAGGCCCGGGCGTATTATTGACCTGTCTGCAGTCCATGGGTTCTGTCAGTATGCCCCACTGGTCCAGGTAATTGGCAAAATAATTGCCTGAATAAGAGGAGGGATATGATGTATTGCCCCAGGCAAAGCTGTATTGGGTGTTACCGAACATACCGGCGCGGGAGTCAACCAGGGGACCTATGCCGGCGGCAATGGTGGGGTATTCCTGGAAGCTGCCCATTGTGGGATTGGCCCGCTGGGCGGGATTGATATCCGTAAACAGCATAATGCTGTCATGCATGCCTATATCGGCCACCATAGCCCATTTTGCAGCGGAGCCGCTGAAATCGTATAACCCGAACGCTTCTATACGGGGGCCGCTCCAGCCGTACACATTCCCGGCAAGCGGTCCGCCACCGCCGACAATGCCTACAGGACTCAGTTCATATTCTATATAATAGATGTCACTGCCCACTACACCGGCGATGATGGCTTCTGTAGTGCCGCTATCGCGATTGACCGATGTGGCGATGTCTTTACCTACAAATATATTGCTGGTAACATAATAATCCTCTTCCCAGGAAAGGTCGGAGGCAAATTCCCTGATCCTGGTGTCTGTGCCATCCTGGTACAGGACCACAAATCGGTCAATTACGGGAATATCGGGTCCGTAATTATCTGTCAGGCTGGCGGCTGCATCGATCCTGAAGTGGCTTGTTATACCGTCTATAAAAGTGATGGTACCGAGATGTGCAGAATCTACCGGGGCACCACCTTGTATGACTATGCTGCCGGATGCTACCCTGGCCCTGAACAGCATCAGCTTTAGGTCACAGGTGCCTGCAGACGCGTTGAGCACCTTATACACAACCGCGATGAAATAATACTCGCCAAGCTCATTAAGGTCATCTGCAATAGCCACATCCACTGCCGACCACTGCGTGTCTTCAAAAGCATCGAAATGGTCCATAGCATCCTCATACTGCACAAAGAAGCCCATTTTGTCAAAAGTGCTGTAGGCGATGACGGAAACAGGCTGCTCTCCTTCTACACGTTCTATCATGGCCGTACTGAGCGTAGCGCCGTTATAAGTGGTTTCAAGCGGGATGTCGGTATCATCTGCAGGATATGTAGGAACCTGGGACAGTGCGGCACCTGCTGAAAGCACTACCGTTAAGAAGGCGGTTGCCAGCCTGGAGACGACAGTGCGCACTGGGAATAGCGGATATTTTTTCATGGAAACAGGAATTTAAAAAGTAAACGATTGGATCGACATTAAGCGTGGTTGCTCAGGATCGTAAAAATATCATATATATTTTAATTTATGGTTAAAATTTTATGAATTTTTATCATTCATTAAATGATTATCTGCTTATAGAAACAACAGGTGATTACAGATAGGATTCGCCGAAAAGCGTTCTCTGTGAGTCAGGGAACGTTTTTGCCGGCAAAAGCTACTATAGCGTGCTGGTCATTCCGGACGGGTGTGAGGAATCTCTGTATGCTTTGCAGCTTAACCCTACAGCTTTCATATGACGGCTTCGCTGCTTACATATAGATAGTCAGTTGTATTGTGAAGATATGATTGGTTTCATATCATATAGGCACCTAAGGATTCCAGGAAATCTTTCCTGTAAGTGGCTCCCATCTGCAGGCTGATATCTTCGGACAGGTAGACCATATTGCCGTCCAGCGCCAGTACCCGGTCCAGGTTAACGATGTAAGACTGGTGAATACGGGAGAATTTTTGTTTGGGAAGGAATTGTTTCAGCTTATTCAGCGATACGTGCATGAGGTAATACCGTTCCCCGCATAGAAGTATCTTGGCATAATTGCCGGCGCTCTGGATGTAGAGGATGTCATCAAACAGCACTTTGACGAGCTTGCCGCCCATAGACTCCCTGGCAAAGAAATGGGTGCTTCTGGGCTTGGGATGCAGCAACCTCCCGGCTTTCTTTAAGGCTTCGGCGAAATGTTCATAACGGACGGGCTTCAGCAAGTAGTCCACGGCGTTATACCTGTAAGCCCCGGTGCTTAGCTGGGGGCGGCTGGTTGTAAAGATAACAAGAGCGTGGTTTTGGAGCTGCTGCGCTATTGCTGTCCCGTTAACAGGCGACAGCTCCATATCCAGAAAGACAATGTCAGGATGGATTCTTTTGGCGGTGATCTGTTCCATAGCCTGCAGGGGGTCAGGGATAGTGGCTAGCAGCTCTGTTTCCGCAGCTGTTTCGATGTACTGTTCCAGCAATAATGCGCAGTGAGGGTCATCATCAATGATAAGGCATTTCATGTTCATAGGTTTATAGTGTATTTAGAGGGTTTGCGGGCTTTGCTGTACCGAAATATATCGGTCAGGCCGGTATGACCGGTCTTTGCAGTGACGGGCGGTGAATTTTCAGGCAGGAGACCGGGTGAGGTCCGGTACCGGACCTGGCTGATTAGCAGGTCAGGCTGGTATTGTCCGGGCTTTTTTTTCCAAAAGATCTGAAATATCACTTGAAACCGGTGGTTTATCACCGGAAAAGTGCGGGTTATGTAAAAAAAAACGGAGTGTCATAGCGCTATGGTACTTTTACTTTGAATTAATTAATCGTTAATTACAGCTATTGGCGTTAAATAAAAGACTACGATCCCTGTTTTCAAGAGCCAGGATCTTTTGCTGATGGTTTCATTTTTACAAATGTAATAAGGTTCATAAGTGCGGTTTCATTGGTAAATGGTGAAGCCTGCTATAATTTGATGATTGAAATTTACAAATTTTATTTTAGGTCGTCAAAGGGATATCCCTCTATTAACATTTGTATTTTCATATTTTAATAAGAACGGATTGCCAGGGGAAATGCTCCGTGTTACCTATGAATACCGTGCCGACCGGGCAAGCCGCATATTCTCATCAAAGCTTGCCGAAGACGAATGCTAAGCATCATAGTCATGGTCAGAAATATTAAACACAGCCCGAAGCAGCGAGGCCTTTACCGGGTAGCGTAGCGCTTTTTCGGGGCACTGATTTTATAATAAATTGTAATGTGCGCATAGCCTGTGCAGCAGCTGTATATTATCATCATCCAAAAAACAACTGACATGAAAAACATCCTATTAAGCCTGCTTTTAATATTGGCATCCGCTGCCGGATTCTCCCAGGCCAGCGGTATTGAAATTACCAATCTCAGCGAATGTGACATTTATATACAGCTCCGGGGGGCTAAAGATTGCCCTGTCTGCAGGGTAGAATATACCAGCAGGCTCATCCTGGTACCCGGAGGAGGCTCCGCATCATTTCCCAATACGACCTCCCTTGGCGGGACATTTCCTTCCTCACCGGTATTTCTGCATTCCGCAGTGATCTACAGCGGCCCAAGAAATTGCCGGCCCCTGGAAACCTGGATCGTTGGTGAAAGCCAGGCTCCTCCGCCGTCAAAGTGTGATTACCCTGACCACGTAGTCTTTTATGCCATGAACGAGGATTGCCGGGCCAAATGTAAAAAATTAAAGGCCGTATGGCTTAATGCTGAGCCGACCTGTAAAGGGATCGCGCGCCTGGTCATTGCACCGTAATCCTTATAGTAAATCTTCATATCCTGATTTCCGGGCTGCTGCACAGGCTTTAATTAAAAATATACATCGTGAAGGCGGAGGCTGCAAGACC
Organism: Edaphocola sp.; assembly: GCA_037190225.1. GTDB lineage: Bacteria > Bacteroidota > Bacteroidia > Chitinophagales > Chitinophagaceae > MKSF01. The sequence goes on from JBBCJL010000006.1 coordinate 51,754, forward strand.
GAAGGTGATAGACCTGAAGAGCTGTCAGTAAGCCCGTTCATCCGGGTATATTTATACTATACCGGCTTACAGGGCGTGATCCAGGCGGAATGAGGTCATTGTCAGCGAGCCCATCACTGCTTTGTCATTGAAATAGGTCAGCGTATCCTTATCCGTTCTCAGGGCCAGGGCATAGAGCATAGGGTAGTAATGGTCCGGAGTGGGGATGGCCAGCTGAAAAGCGGTACCCTGCTGCTGCCAGTCAATCAGCGGCTGGTATTCATTGCTGCTTAAATGCTTCTTCATCTTTTCATTGGCCTCTATCGCCCAGTCAAACCCGAACGCGCTGTCCGCGGGCCTGTCCCAGGCTACCATCCGGAGATTGTGCACCATATTGCCGCTGGCTATAATGAGCACTCCCTTACGCCTGAGAGCGGACAGCTCACGGGCTAAGGCATAATGATAGGCAGCCGGCCGGCTGTAATCTATGCTCATCTGTACCACGGGCACATTAGCCTGTGGAAATACATGGCGCAGCACGCTCCAGGTTCCGTGGTCCAGCCCCCATTCCATATCCTCGTGGACGTGTGTCTGGCTGATGCTGTCTGTCACCAGCCCTGCCAGGACCCTGCTTCCGGGAGCGGGATACTGCACCTGGAAAAGCTCGGTAGGAAAGCCCCCGAAATCATGAATGGTCTTCGGGTGCTCGGTCGCGGTAACAAAGGTGCCTTTAGTGGTCAGCCAGTGAGCGGAAATACATAGTATCGCGTTAGGCACAGGAAGGTTTGCTCCTATGGTTCTCCAGGTCCGGGAAAATTCATTCAGCTCTATGGCGTTCATAGGGCTGCCATGCCCGAAAAAGAAGACCGGCAGGGGAGCGGTCGTTTTAAATGCCGTTGCTATCTGTGCCAGGGCGCTTAAGCTGCCGCCTCCGGCTATGCTACCTAATGTGGCCATGCCTGTTAGTTTTAAAAAGTTACTTCGTGTCATTGCTGAGGACTGGTATTGACATGTAAAATTAAGAATTTAATCTAATTATTGTACGTACATCTATTTGGTTAATGATCGCTTAATTAAAAAAAAATTGCATCATAATTTTAGTGCGACATATTTTGTCGCCTAATGGCTTTACCTTTGTTATGTGAATAAATAAATGACCGCTTGCAAACTTTTTAAATTAAATTTGAAAACTAAAAAATGAAGAATAGTATGAACGATGATAAACTGAAAGCGCTTAAGATAACGCTTGAAAAAATAGATAAGGATTATGGTAAGGGATCGGTAATGAAGCTGGGAGAAAGGCAGAATAATAACCTGGAGGTGATCTCCACCGGTTCATTGGGACTGGACCTGGCTTTGGGAGTGGGTGGTCTCCCGAGAGGCCGGATCATTGAGATATACGGTCCTGAATCTTCGGGTAAGACGACCATTGCCATACACACTATTGCTGAAGCCCAGAAAAAAGGCGGGATCTGTGCCATCGTGGATGCCGAGCATGCTTTTGATGCCTCCTATGCCAAAAAGCTGGGTGTGGATGTAGATAACCTGTATATCTCCCAGCCCGATTACGGAGAGCAGGCATTGGAAATAGCCGAGCGGCTGATCCTGTCCGGCGCCCTGGATGTGGTGGTGATCGACTCCGTAGCTGCCCTGGTGCCCAAGAGCGAGCTGGAAGGTGAAATGGGTGACAGCAAGATGGGGCTGCAGGCGAGGCTGATGTCGCAGGCCATGCGTAAGCTGACCGCGGCGATCTCCAGGACCAACTGTACCTGTATCTTCATCAACCAGCTTCGTGAAAAGATAGGTGTGATGTTCGGTAACCCGGAGACCACTACCGGTGGTAATGCCCTGAAATTCTATGCTTCCGTAAGGCTGGATATCAGGAGGATGACCCAGATCAAGGAAGGAGATAAGGTATTGGGTAACAGGACAAAGGTTAAAGTAGTGAAGAATAAGGTGGCGCCGCCGTTCAAGCAGGCCGAGTTCGACATTATGTATGGTGAGGGTGTGAGCAAGATCGGTGAGATCATAGACCTGGGTGTCGAGCTTTCCATATTGAACAAGAGCGGTTCCTGGTTCAGCTATGGTGATACCAGGATCGGGCAGGGCCGTGATGCGGTAAAGAACTTTTTAATTGACAACCCCGAATTCGCGGAAGAAATAGAAAGCAAGATAAGGGAAGCGCTGCAGGTAGCTCCTGAGTTCACAGACGATGAGGAAGCATAATTCCTGCTTGTTTGCTAACCTTTTAAATGATCAATCCCTTTGCCGCAAACAGGCAGAGGGATTTGTTTTTTTACAGCCATTTTGCTAAATTGAATCAAAATTATCACATATGAATATTACGGAGATCATAGCGGTGCTGGAAGATATAGAAAGCCGGATCGAAACGCAGGAAACCGTTGGGTTGGAAGATACCATATACGAGGACGCTGAAGAATTGCTGGAGGATATCAATGACTTTATCGTAGAGCTGGAGGAAGGCAATAAGGAAGCGGTAGAATATATAGATATTCATTTTCTGCCGTCATCTACCTTTGAGCTGCTGGCCAGGCATAACGGCTGGTCAGAGCAGTATAAGGCCTGGCAGGAACGGTATGAAGCTGCCCGTAAATAGCCGGGAAGGAGCCTGCCCGGCAATCTTTTCTTATTGTATTACACATATCCGGGAATGGCGGGATATCCGTTGACCGGCTATCAGGGCGGGCATTTTTTGCCCGATAGTTATACCGGAGCAGCCGGGCCGGTGACCATGCAGCGGGTAGGGGGCGCATTATCGCTGCCTCGCGGAGCATAGCCTGAAAATAATTTTGCTGGTATTGCTTAAATACACTTATTTTGCGCCCGGTGAGATGGCAGAGTGGTCGAATGCGGCGGTCTTGAAAACCGTTAACTGTAACAGGTTCGGGGGTTCGAATCCCTCTCTCACCGCTTAAGGGGACAAACGATGAACATCATCAGTTTGTCTTTTTTTTATGCCCGTGTTGCAGTATGCTCTTTCAGGGACAGACAGGCTTGAATTGATATTCCTTAGTCACAGCTTGCCGGGGACGACAGATGGCAGGGGTATTATTGCCGTTTAGTATTCTGTTCGCTAACTTCTGTAAAAAATAAAGAGTTATCCATTAGATCTTCTAATGGCTTATGAGAGGATTAGCATAGAGGCAAAGAAACGTATATACATAGTGTACCATAAGACAGTAGGCTGTTCTTATTCTTCAAAGGGGTAATTTAATTGTAGATAATCTGGCACCGTATGAGATGGAGCTTGTTATGGACTGTAAGAATAATACTTTTACCATGAAGCCACCGACTCACCAAGATAATTATATTACCGGTTCCGGTAGTATAGGAAATGGTGAATTGAAATATACGCTTTATAGTGAGGGGAGTGTACACGCTACCGGATTTATCAGACCATAGTTTACCAAGAACAGGCCCGGATCATTTAAACGTGATTATAATACAGCGCGATATACATTGCAGCAACCCTGGGGAAATTGGATAAAAAAGCCGGAGTGATCGAAATCAGCTCCGGCTTTTCATCGGGATCAGACCAGTCTTTTATGATTTATATGCCGAAGATATATGTGGCTCGACAAATACGCGCCGGTATCGGGGTGTATCTTCACGTAATCCCGATTGTTGCCCGGAAAGAGTAAGCCATTTTCCATTCTTATCCATTACCTGCAATCCCATGGTCCCTAACATGAACGGGACATTAGCCCATGGATCAGATGCGGCCTTAAATCTTTTATATTCAAAAACGGACCATCCGCTTGAGATTCCCGGAGGTGCGGGAGCGGGGATCCCGGTTACCGGAGATTCGTAAAATAAATGCCACTTATTCTGAGCATCAGCAAGAATTACCTGATTGCTGTTACGTTGGAAATTGAAGAAATTCTGAAAACAGAAACCGTACACCTTCTCTCCGTTAGGGGCCTGCATCAAGCGGCCAAACGTTTTCGAAAACTGTTCAGTAAGCTCGGTAATTTTCGCATATTTCTTTAAGCCCCAGTCAAAAACACTAACAAGCGGTGCCCCGTCACTGCGGTAGATTGTGAGGAATTCCAGGGGTGCTATATTGCGGGGTTCAGAAGTAATGAAAATATTGTCCTTTCCATATACCCTGATGTCGTGTCTGTTATAAATGTGATAACCGAAGATGCCATAAGTTTCAATATTGACCATAATTCCATTAAAAAAAGTGTCATAGGGGTCGGATTCCAGTATTCTGTCCCTGCTTTCCAGAGTTATTGGAAGGTCAGCTTGGGTCAAATCCGCTGTTTCAATCATTTCAAGGTCGGAAGGCGATTGAGGCCTCAGGAGATCAGTTGTCGCATTCATATTTATATGGTTTGTTTTTTTATACTTTAAGATTTTCAGCATTCCCTTTCTTCCCGGGCTTATCAAAAGCTTATTGAGCCGGTAATATATTATGTTAGTAAATGTACAAATTTTAACAATAAAAATGTTATTTTTATTAATATATAATAATTGTCTGCTTATAGGCAACAACTTACAGATACATTGTAATGAAAAGTGTCCGCTCTGTAGGTCAGGGAGCGTTCTCGTTGCCTGCCTGGTCATTCCTAACGCATGTGAGGCATCCAGCTTTGCTGCTGATCCCTGCAGCTTTCGTCTGTTGGCTTTGTTGCCCCAGTTCCGGGTTTTTTAGGAAATCAGGATCATCGACCGGCCTGACTGTGCTATTTTGTTAAAAAAAAGAAGCATACAACCTTTTGCACTTACTTTTTGTTGAAAGCAATAATGACATTGATGGTGTCATAAAAAATCATGGGTTTGAGCCGCCAGCTTGCAGTCTGGCGGCTCTTTTCATTATTATCCAGTTAGTGGTATGCCGTTCCGGGAGTACTGCCGGATCAATTGTCTGCCGGGGACAGGCTGCAGATTTCCCTTGTTTTTTGCAGGCTATGAAAAGAATGTGTTATATTTGATATATAATGTAATTGAAGGTTATGGTGCGTGAAAAATATCCCTACGAGATATTAACACTGGAAGATCTCCCCGGTGAGTCCTGGAAGCCGATCCCCGGTTTTGAAGATTATTACGAGATATCCAGTTATGGAAGAGTGAAGTCTTTGCGAAGAGCCTATATTACCCGGTATGGAGGAGAGCGTGTGCTACCGGAAAAGATCCGGAAGCTGAAGCTTACCACCAACCTCAATAAGAAAATCGGTGATCTTCTGTATTCTCTGGTCATTACCTTAAGCTACGAGGGAGCGCATTACAGTTATGCCGTCAGCAGGCTGGTCTATTATTGCTTCGTGGAATCTTTCGACCTTACAGATATGGACCAAAGGGTCAGTTTTAAGGACGGTGACGGCCGTAATGTCGATTACCGGAACCTTTTCATGACAAACCGTTCAGCATTGGGCCTTCATGCCTATGAATCGGGCAGGGCCGAGAGCCATCTGAAAGTATTGTCCCGCCCGGTGAGCCAGTTCAACGGCAAGGGTGAGCTGTTGAACCAGTATGTCAGCATCTATGAAGCCGCTAAGCAACTGGGGATCAGCGGATCCGCCATTTCTGCAGCTGCCAGCGGCGATACGTTTCTGTACAAAGGCTTTGTATGGCAGTATGGCTGGAGGAAAACGCTCCGGAAGGACAAGCTGCCCAGGCTGGCGGCGGATGCGGCTCCTGCCCCGGAATACAGCAATGAAAAGTGGAAGGATTTCCCGGGGTATGAAGGGCTTTACAGGCTGTCCAATTACGGGCGGGTGAAGGCGCTTAAGAAAGTGTCGGGCGCTATCTATAAGAGGTGGTACCCAGAACGTATGATGCAGGTCGTTTTCAGAAGCGCTCCCGGTGAGCCGGGCTCTGCTACCGGCACCGGTATGGTCACTTTGTCTAAAAACAGGAAAAAGACCTCCTTTGCCGTTGCAAGATGGGTGTATCATCTTTTCGTAAAGCCCTTTGATATTGGGGACCGGAACTGGCGGATCTATTATAAGGATGGGGATTGCCATAACCTGTACTACAGGAACCTGATGCTGAAGCGTGCCATATGGTCTTTCCAGGCTCCGGAATAAATACAGGGCTTTCCAGGAGTACATGGAGACAGCAGCTCTCGGCAATGAGCTACCACAGATATTTTTACAGTTCCACCCGTATAATAAAAAGCCGTCAGGCCCCTTTTCCTGACGGCTTATAGCAACTATGCCAGGAATAACATAGTTTTCATACTCCGTGCGCAAGATAGAAAATAGTTATTACTGTACCGATACTTTTAAAATATTTAACAGCCTCAGCTTCAAAATCCGGGGACGCATGGATGACTGCAATGATGTCGGTCCGCGCTACATTACGGGTAAGTTTGTCTACATATATTACTTTTGATAAATTTGTATCTGGCTGAAAAAAAGATGATTTCACTTTGGCCCGGTATTGGCAGGAATACTTAAGTAATATTTATAATATCAAAAACTATTATTATGAGCTATATACCTGCCTGCCGTTTTTTGTCAGCATGGGCGCTCCTGCTGACCTCAATGCTATTGACAGCCTGTGGCGATGATTATAACAGCGCCCAACGGGCTGCAAACCGGAAGAATGTGGAAACTATGCCTGCCCCTAATGCACCGGAGCCTGTTACTCCTAATGTTACGGACACCTACCAGCGTCCTTTCACTGATTCGGCACGGACAGATACCCGGAGATAATGCGTAAGCCCGCAGCATAAGGTGGCTTCCCCCATAAAGCTAAAGATCATACACTCCGTTATACAACTTAACGGAAGCAATGGGAGGCTGTGTGAAAAAATAAATAACCCTGTCATATTGAGCCAGGCCAAAATTATTGACAGGGTTGATTTATACAAGCTCCCCGTGACCATATAAGAGGCTTTCAGACAGTTCCTTTTGGGCGGCATAAGCCTTGCAGTGGTAAATATAGAAATATAAGCAACGGATAAGCTCAAAATGGCGGGTGCTGTATATTTATAAAGATCTTTTCGGATATTTGTGTTGCCTGCACATTACCAGCCGGCCACAACATTTCGGGATAAACAAAATACGGCAGCGGCTGATATAGTATTGGCAGCAGGACCTTTAGCAGTAACCTTATGAAAAAAGTTTTCGCGGTGATATATACGCTTATGGCAGCGGCAAATCTTTGTCTTGCGCAATTACAGCCTGTTGATATAGCTAAGCTTATACTCTTTGAGGATGACCCTGCGGACCGTTCAGCATTGTATGCGGAAACGTTTACTACCAGATTTGACTTTGAGGCATTAAGAGCGGGATTTAGCTTTTCTTACAGCAGCATCCCGGTAAATGATCATTATGAAGTGGTCAGTATAGCAGCCGAAGACCATACTCAAAAAGGATTCAACCTGTACCTTTATTTTGCTAAAGGCAAAGCCGGGTGGCAATTATTTGATCTGCAATATTATGAAGGTACTGTTGAAAGGTATTACTTGCAAATGCTGGCTGGTCTGGGCGAAGATCAGGTTGACAGCATTATCGGAAGTAAGGATGAAAGAAAAATCTTCAGATCCAGGGAGCAATATGACTATATGAAATCCGTCTATAGCCTGGCTTTGGATCCTGACAGGCAAATCATACGCTATTTCAATCAAAACAGGAGCAAATTTAATGATCTTAAAAAGCAATTTGTCGATTTTAAGCTCAGCAACCCTGACTATAATAATTATGAAAAGAATGTATTTTTTTCTGAAAGCTGTTACTCAGGGCTAAGTATTTCAAACATTATGGAATATTTCTCAGGCCTGGAAAACTGCCTGACTTTCCTGATTAGTGACAACGGCTATGATGCGGTTGGCTATTTTTATACGGATGATACCGCTAACGTTCCGCTCATTGATCCTGAAAGGATATTTTTTATACAGGAAATTGGACCGGGCTGGTATATGTTCAGGTCCAATTAAGAGCTGCTGCAGATAAAGACTCAATCAAAGATCACAATGATACTTTTAAAAGACATCAGGCACATTATCTTATACGGGCTGATCCTGGGAGTCCTGGTTTTTGTCCTCAAATGGCTGCAATGGAAATTCCTGGTCGCTGACAATGCCCTATATATCTATATCGGGCTTATCGCCGTGTTCTTTACTATCCTGGGCATCTGGATAGCTACCCGGCTCATGAAGCCGAAAGTACAGACCGTAATAATAGAGAAGGAAATAATCGTAACGCAACCTGAGGTATTTATCGTCAATGAAGCCGAACTTAAAAATCTCGATCTGACCAGCCGTGAATATGAAATATTGCAGCTCCTGGCACAGGGGCACAGCAATGCCGGCATCGCGGGCAAGCTATATCTTTCAGTGAGCACGATAAAGACACACGTTTCCAACCTCTATTTTAAAATGAATGTAAAAAGCAGAACGCAGGCCATAGAAAAAGCTAAAAGGCTGAAAATCATAAGATGATCAGGGTCGTACTTTGGTATGAAATCTGCCGGCATCCAGGATTCGGTACTAAAGTATGACCGCGGGCACATTATCAGGCTTTAGTTTTGCAGCAACTATTAAACGTCAGAACAATGAAAAAAAACGTATGGACTTTTGGCCTGATTATCGGAGCGATCTTATGTGCCAATATGATTGTAATGGTGAACATGATGTACACCAGCCCCGATTTCAAAGGCAATGATATTGTTGGCTATGCTGCAATGGTGGTGCTATTTTCGCTTATTTTCTTTGGTGTCAGGAATTACCGGAATAAGCATCTTAATGGTTTCGTATCCTTCGGGAAAGCATTCGGCGCAGGAGCATTGATCGCCTTAGTGAGCGCCACAATGTATGTGGCGGTCTGGCTGTGCTATTATTATTTGTTTGTGCCTGATTTTATTGACGTTTATACCGCGCACGTTTTGAATAGCTGCACGGAAGCGGACGATTTACAGGCAAAGACCGCGGAAATGGCCAATTTTAAAGAGATGTACAAAAATCCGGTTTTCGTAATTTTAATTACCTATTCTGAAGTATTGCCTGTCGGGTTGGCAGTGGCATTGGTAAGCGCATTGATACTGAAGAAAAATCGGAAAGCCGGTCTTTAACATCAAAAAATGATAATAATGAATGATAAAAATTACGAAAGGGTACGTAAGATGTCCTTTGCCGGGGTCTATCCGCACTACATTGCAAAAGCGGAGAAGAAGGGCCGTACGAAAGCAGAGCTGGATGAAATTATATTCTGGCTGACAGGCTATAATGAAGATACATTGCAGCAGCATCTTGATAATAAAACCAATTTTGAAGATTTTTTCGGACAGGCGCCTCAGATCAATCCCAATGCTTCCAAAATTACAGGTGTAATATGCGGCTATCGTGTGGAAGAGATCGAAGACGATCTTATGCGGCAAATCCGTTATCTGGATAAGCTGGTTGACGAGCTGGCTAAAGGAAAAGCAATGGAAAAGATCTTAAGAAAATAGCGGTAAACGCAACTGCCCGTTGGTCCTGCAGGTGGTAGCAGCGATGCTGCGCAATACGGAGCGCAGCAATTGAATATTTTCGTTATATTTGATAGCAGGACCCCGGAGACATTCCGGAGCGGCTCCCCAATGCCCTTGTACCGTCATACACAATTTAAAATGATAAGGCACGCAATTTTTATTATAGCAATTTCCCTGTGGACGGTCGTTTCATTCGGGCAGACAGACAGCATAAAAGAAAAAATCCGGCTGATAAATTCCTGCACGGCATCGCTGGACACATTAATACCTCTCCGTGATGGTGATGCGGCAATAATAGATTCGCTCAACGGGCAGGTGACAGATCACCTGTTAGTGATCCTGAACGATAAAAATATTGTCAGGTATAAGATAGAGAGCCTGCTGCATCTTCGTAAGACCATATCGCCGGATAAGAAGTTAGTCGTTTTTTCATTCTTTGAAAATACCGGCGGCTCCTACAAATCACATATTAATATTGTCTACTACCGGCTGCCGGACGGACAACCCCGGGGCGAGAAGCTGGCTTTCTGTAAACAGGACAGGGGAGTAGGGCATGATTATGGGGGAACAATTGCTGAAATTTCCATTTTGAAATCCAAAGGCAAGACAAAGTATCTGTGCCGGGGCGGAGGAATAAGCTGTAATACCTGCGAGTTCAGCCATACAGCTTTGCTGTCGATCTCAGACAGCTCCCTGCAGACGGACTTTTGCCTGGACCTTGACTACCGGCAGGGAGACGGCAATGTGCATTACGATCCGAAAACCCAAACCCTGTCTTACCGGTACACTGTCAGCAGGGATGATATCCTTTACGGGACAGGCTGCGATGACGGACAAGAAATTGCAGGCAACAGGTGCGGGCATAGCGGGCAGTACAGGTTTAACGGTGATACTTTTGTGCGTGCCAATAAGTAAACGCTCCGCAGACAATTGGCGGCAAGCGACGGATAATTATTAATTTACAAATACAATGACAAGGAACTTAACCATTGCAGCCCGGCTTAGGGAAGTGCTGCTCGATGGACGATGGATCGCTAATACCAATTATAAGGAACAGCTGCTAAGCGTAGACTGGCAGCAGGCGACCCGGAAGATTGGTAATTTGAATACCATTGCGGCTTTGACCTATCATATAAACTATTATTTGGCAGGACTGTTAAGCGCTTTTGAAAACGGAAGGCTTGAGATCAGCGATAAATACAGCTTTGATCTTCCTCCTATTACTTCTGAATCAGGCTGGAACACATTGGTCACTGATTTTCTCAGCAATTCAGAAAAATTTGCAGACCGTGTCGGGCAGATGGAAGACAACATCTTTGATCAGCCGTTTATTGACAGGCAATACGGGACATTCCTGAGGAATATCGAAGGCGTAATTGAGCACAGCTACTATCATCTGGGGCAGATTTCCCTGATAAGGAAAATGATAATGCAGCATTAGCAGCATCTGTAAGGGGTATGCGGCCGGAGCATTGGCCATTTGGCAGGTAGGAGCGTCCTGGCAGGAAGCGGAAATCAAAGAAAAATGGCTGCTCATATTGAGAAGCCATTTTTCTTTGGGATAAAATCCCATTCAGGACGGTGGACGGGAGGCTGATAGAAACTGTAAGTTTTGTTTTGGACATATTGGCTTCTATCTATATCTATCTATCCGGCAGATACTTAATAAACTCCTGGGTCTTTTTTCTTTCCTGGATGAATTGGTCTCAACGCCTATTAAGCTGTGTCCAAACTTTAAAAATCAATCTTATAACTCAGGTTAGGGATAAAAACTGCTTCACGCTTTGTATCCACCGTTTGGGCCAGGTAATTGTATTGAAAGCCCAGGTACTCTTTATACTGGGTCAGGTTAATGATTTTAAGCGCAAATTCGTGAGCCGTTTTCTTTTTGTTGAGCTTGTAGCTTGCCGTAAAATGGCTTGTAAAAGCGGGCGTGTATTGCCGGGAAAAGGCCTGTGTTTCGTCAAAAATAACCCTTTGGCTGGCAACCGAAGCGGTTGTGTTTATGGGTGAATAATGGTCGCCACCCTGAAAACTCAATCGTGCGTTCAAATTCAAAATGTGATTTTTGTTTTTGCCAAGTAGCCATTCTTTGCCTGTAAGAAAGTTCAAAGCGAAATTACGGTTGTAGCGTGTGTTCCGCCACACTTTATCATCACCCTGATATTCAGAATTGAACAAAGAAACCGTTGCCATATAGTAAAAACCCCGAGACAGGTATTTCTCAAAAGTAACGTCTAATCCGTAATTTCTTCCCTTGCCTGTGTTTTGGAGTTTTCCATCAAAAAACCAATCGTTCTGCTGGTTGATCAAAGAAAACGAATTTCCCGCCATTACAGGTACGTCAAACAACTGCTGAAAATAAGCCTCTGCTTTAAAATGTGTAAATTCCGATGGGCTGATGTCGTAGCCCAGAACCAGGTGATGTGCCCTTGTAAAACCTAATTTTTGGTTGATGTACTGGTTCTGGTTGTCTTTTGTGAAATAATAATTCAACCGTTCCAAACGACTGTGCAAGCCGTATGCAAGGCTCAGCGCCTGTGCAGGCGCGAACCTGTATCTGATACCTGCTCTCGGCTCAACCGACCAGGCATTGTTATAGGTAAACCATTGACCGTTTATTCCTATATTCAACGTTATTTTATCGTTGAGATTCACCATAGAATTGCTGTAAGCTGCAACCAATGTGCTGCTGCTGCTTTCGTTCACTAATGTTTGTAATGGCATTCCTGGTGTTGTCGTATTCTTTAGCAGCATACTATAACTCATATTGGTAATGACGAAGCCCGATTTGTTGGTATGCCTTGCGCCGAATTTTGTGTTGAGAAATGAAGTCAGAACAAAGTTGTAATATTTGTTATCCACTGCCTTTTGGGGCGACAAATTAAAGCTGCTGTCAGTTGTTTCATTGTGCAAATCAATTCCGTTAGCTGTTACAGCGAAAGTGGACTTCAGGTATTGCCTGCTGTTCAGTGAAATCTTGTGGGTTACGCCCCCGGTTCCCATATATTGCTTTACGTCTTCATTTTCCCTGTCCTCCTTGTATTTCCATTCGTTGATATTGGCTTTTGCCTGTGCTCCTGAACGGTCGATCAATCCCATTCCCCAGATTGAAAATGTTCCTGCTTTTAAAGTCGGGAAATTAAGTTTGAAAGAGAGGTCCTGGTATCTTACACCACCTGCATTGGCGGGCAGAAGGGGGGCAACCAGGGCCAAGGTAGAATAGCGGTAATTGAAAATATAGGAAGCTTTGCTTTTCTTTGAAAGAGGCCCTTCCGAAGCTGCGTCAATGCCTATTGCGCCTAGCTGGAACGTATGCTCGTGCTTCTGATTGTTACCGTTCCGCATAAAGATGTCAAAAACACCTGATAAAGCATTGCTGTATTCGGCAGGCATTGCCCCCGAGAAGAAATCGGAATTTGCCAGAAGCTGCGTGCTTAATGCGGTAAGCCCGCCGCCGCCAAAAGCGGCTACATCTGCAAAGTGGTTAGGGTTGGGAATTTCAACGCCTTCCAGTTTCCACTGTAATGACTGCGGACTGTTACCTCTTACCACGATCGCATTGTTGCCCACATTGCTTGACACGCCCGCAAAAGCGGAAACTAACCGTGCAGGATCGTCAAAACCGCCTGCATAGCGTTTGGCTTCTTCCACACTCAACATTCTGGCACTTACCGTGGCCATTGGATTGAGCGGCTGTTCCTTATCTACCTTTGCTTTAAAAACTATGCCGTCAAGGGTGTTGGGGATTTCTTTCATTGTAACATTCAGGAAATTTTCTTTGGCCGATGTTACCTGGATTTCCCTCAACATAGTGGGTGAATACCCCATACAGGATACGATAATATCATATCTGCCGACCGGAACATCCTGTAGCGTGAAATTTCCCAGGCTGTCTGTTGCTGTTTCGATGGTGGTGTTTTGCAAACCAACGGTAGCATAGGCCAGGGGTACATTTGAGGCTTCGTCAATCACAGTCCCACGAATGGTTTGTGTGGGTTGCTGCGCCAATAATTGAGCTGATAAAAGCAATAAGATAAATACCGAAATGGTTCTTAGCATAGTTTTAAGATTAAAAACACCACAAAAGTATTTGTAACCTTAATCACGGGCAATACTGATTTATCAGTATGCGGCAGCTAAACCAATCCTAATTTTGAGGCTAACTTTACAGCTTCCATAGAATTGTTCACCCCCAGCTTTTCCAGAAAACGCTGGCGGTAAGTGTTCACGGTATGCAGGCTGAGGGATAGTTTATCGGAGATCTCTTTGCTTAAAAAACCTTCTTTAACCAATTTCAGCACTTCTATTTCTCTTTGAGTAAGATTGATCGTTATTGCTTCCTTTGGCTCTATAAAAGGAATTATTTTTCCCGTTTGGAAATTCAGTATTTCACTTTTGAGTCCCTCGTCCATATTTTTTTGGTTGGGTGAAATATCCAAAATGCTCAATGCCAGCCAAAGGTTATCCCTGCCGTCCAGTTCCAGGACCTGTTGCTGTTCTACCACCCGGATATAATTGTCGGTTGAGTTTAAAATGCGGTATTCACTGACCAACTTATGATTTAGTTTTTCGTCTGCAGAAAAGTTGAAAAACAGTTTGAAAACCGACAAGCTGTTTTGCATCAGCATCATAAAATCTTCTGGGTGGATTTTAGTGTCCAGAAAATGTTGTCCGCCGCTTTCAACTTCCTGTTGGCTGTAACCAAACATTGCACCTAAATTAGACGAATGAAAGACGTTTTCTTTCTTGTATGCGTCAAAGATACTGATAACCGAATTACAGGTATCGGCTAATTGTTGCAGGTTGGGTTTGTGGCGTTCCAGGACACTATAATCCAAGGTGTCAGCCGAAAATTCTTGTTGCTCAAACAGCCTGAAATAAGTTTCGTTGATGTTTGTTGTTTCTTGTTCTATCATCTGTTACTGCTGTGTTTGGGTAGTCGTCCTAAAATGCCCTGTAACTACTTTTTTAACGAAATGCTCTCTTACTTCGTAGCGCCTGGCTTTCAGGCTTTGGTTCGCCAATATATTCCGTTAAGTATTTTCGTAAAAATAGTGAATTGCTGTAAATTAAACCAATCCATTATTACTGGTATCAGGAGCATAATAGCCCGGTCAAAAGAAAAGGCTATCCCTGCTGCTGATCAGCAATGTACATTGATGATTGGCAGACATATCTTCGGAGAAGGGAAGGAGAGAGGTTTAGAACCGACTATGCCAATCCTGTTTTTATATAATAAAGTGAAAATCAAATAGAAATAGCTTCTCCATATGGAGAAGCTATTTCTATTTGATTTTCACTCCCAACCAGTACCACGTACGGGAATCGAACCCGTGATTCCTCCGTGAAAGGGAGGCGTCTTAACCCCTTGACCAACGCGGCGGGATGTTTTTATAGAAATAAGAACTTTTAACTCTGCAGGCGAGTGCCTTTTGCGTTGCAAATGTATATTAGGTTTTTCAATCGGCCAAAAAAAGATAGAATTATTTTTGCAATGGATACTCATGATACCGGTCATTAAGTAGCATAGAGGCAGAAGCTGCGCACCTGCTCCAATGGCCCAGGATGAGCGCAAAGTACCAAAATTTCCGGGCAAAATATCGGGTATCAGGGTTGCAATCTCCTATTCCCCATTCTGGAAGATGCTGTAATGCCTTAGGGTAACGATACGTCTGTCAGAATTTAGCATCACTAAGATTTGGGACACTAACCAATACTTCGGTAACACCATCCAAAGCAAAAAGGCTTCTCAATATTGAGAAGCCTTTTTGCTTTGGGATCAACTCCCAACTAGTACCACGTACGGGAATCGAACCCGTGATTCCTCCGTGAAAGGGAGGCGTCTTAACCCCTTGACCAACGCGGCGGGATATTTTTATAAAAATAAGAGCTTTAATACTACAGACGTAGTGTCTTTTGAGTTGCAAATGTATAATACGTTTTTAAATTGACCAAAAAAACACCTGAAAACTTTTTGCAGTTGTATAGCTTTCACTGCCGGCGCGTTCCCGGCATAGGGAAATATGGCTGCGTCACAGCATCATGTACGGCTAAGTTGACAGGTATATCCTGCTAAGCCATCCGTCCCCTGATGGCATTAAGGAATTCTTCCCGCTTACGTTGCGATACGTTCAGCTCTGTATTATCACTCATCAGCACCGTGCCGCCGCGACCATGCTGGTATTGCAGCAAATGGTCGGGATTGATAAGGTGCTGGTGGTGTATCCTTATAAAGCCGGCTTCTTTTAAGATCATTTCGTAATGGCCCAGGTTGCGGCATACGATCACCGGTTTACGGTCGGTAAAGTGAAACAGGGTATAATTGTCCGATGCCTCGCAGCGGATGATATTGTCAATGCATACGTAAATAAAGCCATTGGTCGTAGGGAGGTCTATCTTGGCTTTGGGTGCCGGAGCCTGCTGGAGACTGGCCAGCAGCTCGTCAAAACGCCCGGCCAGCTGCTGCCGGGAACAATATTGCCCGGCCCGTTCCACAGCGGCGATCAGGTGCTGCACATTCACCGGCTTCAGGATATAGTCAAGGGCATGCTGCCTGATGGCCTGGAGCGCGTAATGATCGTATGCGGTAACGAATATGGTCTGAAAGCCGGGTTGAGGTATCTCCCTGAAGAGCGCGAAGCCGTTATCCTTGGGCATGTTGATATCAAGGAACACCAGCATTGGCTCATGCTGTTCAATGGCCGTTACCGCAGCCGCTACGGAATCCGCTTCTCCTATGACCTGTACGGCAGGGCAGTAGCGGTCCAGGAAATGGCGCAGGGTTTGCCTGCTGCCCTCTTCATCATCGACGATTAGCGTGGTTAAGATCATTTGTCTATTAATTTTAAAGGTATGACAAGGGATACCCGCGTCCCTCCGGGGCCACTGTCGGTATCAGGTTTATCTGTAATATATACCTGTATGGTAATGCCATACATGCGGTTGATGGTATGGATGCGCTGATCGGTGATCTTCATACCCAGCGAAGTATGAAGAACCTTCTTATATGCTGCGGCCTGCTCCCGGCCTATGCCGTTATCGTCTATGATACAGCACAGGTTCCCTTGCTCCAGTGTAAACGACAGCTGCAGCTGCCCTTTGCGGGCTTTCAGATGTCGCAGGCCATGATTGATGGCATTCTCCACATAAGGCTGAACCAGCATAGCAGGTATCGCCACGGCTTCCTGCTCGAGGTCCGGCGCCACAGTTATGGTAAAGGAAAACAGCTGCCTGAAACGAAGCTGTTCCAGTTCTATATAGGTGCGCAGCATGACGATCTCTTCACTTAAGGGTAGCCAGTGCGCCTGTGAATGTGTGAGCGTAAGCCGGATAAAATGAGCGAAGGAGGTCAGGTACTGGTTGGCCGTTATCTCATCATGCTGGCTGTAATAATACTGGATGGCATTTAAGGCATTAAAAATGAAATGTGGGTTGATCTGTGCCCTCAGGGCATTCATTTCCAGCTGGGCCAGCTGTTGCTGGTACTGGTTTTCCTGTGCCGCTCGTTTCTGTACCTTACGGATCCGCCTGCGGAATAGCAGCAGGATCGTTGTACCGGCAGACAATACACCCAGGCCTATCAGGACAGGGTGATGCCAGAATGGCGGCGTAATGGTAAAGGACAGCTTTGCGGGGCTGGCGGTCCACTGGCTTCCCGGGCTGCGGCACCACAGCAGCAGGTTATAGGACCCGGCGCTCAGGGCGGTCAGGTCTATGGTCTGTGACTGGGTGTACAGGGTATCGGCTGTACCGCCGGATAGTATATATTTATATTGTAACGGAGTGCCGCCCGAATAGCTGAGGCCGGTATAGGACACCTGGAGGTTTCGTTCCGTGTACGGGAACCGGAGCGGCTGCCCCGTAACCGCACTGCCGTTTACAGATTCGATATACAGACGGGGAGGTTGGGAAGTAAACGAGTACAGTATGTCCAGGATCAGTATACCCTGTGCTGTTGCGAGGTATAGCCGCCCGTCTTTTTCAACCAGGTCATTGATCTGGTTGCCGGCAATACCCTGGGGCAGCGGGAAGGGGGTGATGATCCATTGCCCGTTTTTGGCCTGGCGGAGACGGTCAATGCCGGCATTGGAGCATATCCAGATATAGCCGTTACCGGAAGCAAAAAGCTTCCTGCAATTATTGCTGGCCAGGCCATTGGTCATATCAAGGTGCAATGGCTGCTGCCGGGGATCTTTTATGATAAACAGGCCCCGGGTGCTGCTGCCGGCAATAATGCCACCACCGGGCGCCGGTAAAATAGCGGTTATAAAACAATCTGTCAGTAGGGTATCCTGCGTGTATTTTACAGGCTTCCCGTTACTGAAATAGCTTAAACCTTTGATACCGCCGGTCCATAAGGTCTGGTTACTGTCAATTGACAGTGCGGTCATACGCTCTGCTACATTATTCCTGGTACTTTTTGTGAACGTATCGTATATCCACAGACCGGAAATGCCAGCGTTGTAAAAATAGCGTCCTGACAGGATACCTGCTTTCATAGTAGATTCTATCACTAATTTAGGAGCATCGGTATGATTAATTATATATAATCCGACATCACTGCCGACAGCCAGCGTTCCCTGTCCATTGTCCCGGATGAATATCACACGATTGTTGTTTTGTACAGTCTGCAGGGAATAAGTTTGAATGCTTTCTCCTTTTATACGGTACACATATCCTGCATCATCACCTGCAAGAATATGCCCGTCATTATTCAGGGTGATGGACAGGATATTGTTCTTTTTCAGCCCGGCAGTCCGGTCAATGAGCCTGCCTCCGTTAACCGGAATAAAGTACACGCCATCGTTTAAGGTGGTCAGCCACCGGTTACCTTCACGGTCTGCTATCATACAGTTGACCGGTATACCGGCAGGAAATGTGGTATCAGGTATGATCTTCCGGGTAAGGGTATCGAAGAGCATCATTCCGGAGGAGGTACTGAGCTGCAGTCCGTTGGGCGCGGGACCAATCTGGTAGATGCGCCCGGGTGAGGGGTGTGCTTTTTTCAGGCTTATAATATCCGTGCCGAATTGCCATTCTTCCAGTACCTGCCCTTCATTCGGCCGCGCATTGCCCGAAGTGAAAAGTGTTACACCGTCATAAAACGCAGCTTGGGTATATCCTCTGGAAAACTTACGGAAATGACCGGTTGGGATACTCCATACCCCGTTGCCGCTTGTAATATAGTCTTCACCATTTTTGTTAAAATGATGTACGCGCCCCCAGATTAAAATGTGATCCAATATTCGTATGTAAGACGGATGAGTGCCGAGTACAGCTATCTTTTTACCAGCCAGGCATTCATTACCGTCCCTGTCTGTGAACAGCTCATCATATTGAATGTCTTCCTGTTCGATGCGTCGGCATAGGGAATCGTTTTCGCTGTTGTATATTTTCCCGTTCTTCAGGTAGCAGGCCTTCCTGTTGTAGCAAACAAGCCAGTAGCGGTGCTGCCTGTCCTCTCTTATTCTGAATACCTCTATGTCCGGCAGGCCGTCTTTGATGGAATAGTTACGAAAAGCGGTGCCGTCATACCGGCTTATGCCCTGGTCCGTACAGAACCATATAAAGCCTTTGCTGTCTTCATACACCTCGTACACTACATTGCTGGGCAGTCCGTTCTGTATGGTGATATGGCCCGTCAGCGGTTGCCCTATGGCCGATACCTGCTGAGCGCCGCACAACATCATGACCAGCCAGAGCAACAACCGGTAATAGTGCATAATAAAACGATTTATACCCAAAATAAATAAAAAGAAAGCATATATCGCTTCATTAAGAGCTACTGGTTTTCCGGCCGGTGCGCTTATTGGGTAAAATGCCCCGGATACCTCTGCAGGCGTGCAGTTGCTCAATTGGATTTTTTTTGCGGCAGGAATGCGCAGATCGAATAGCCGGAAATCGCTGTGGCAGCGGAGAATAGGCGCTCCGGTGCAGTTACTATATTCGGGCAGGCAAACATCAACATATGCACTCGGTTGCTCAATACGGCTTTTTTTATTTATGGGGAATGAGCTAATTGCAGGTATAAGGTACTGTTTTTACTTTAGTCAGAAGAGCCCGGGCTTCCGCAGCCACAGAGCAGCAGGTGAACGTTTCATTAATAAATGAACCTGCCGGGGATATAGTATCCCTGACCTACCCATCACATTGATAATTTCTGAACAGGACCGTAAAAGAAATCTGGTTATGCAAAAAGCATTTATACAATATTTGCAGGGTAAGGGATTGGTAAAAAGTACACAGCAACGATACGCCAGGGATGTCAGCATGTTTGGGGAGTGGTATAAAAAAGACATAAGAAGCTGTACGCAAAAGGAGGTATTGGCATATTTTGAGTATCTGGAAAAAGAAAAGCAATGGAGCCGGAGGAGCATAGGCTGCATATTAACTTCGCTCAATCATTGGTTTCACTTCCTTGTGAGCATAAAGCACATAGCTTATAATCCCTGTACAGCCTTGAAGATAAAAGCGACTAAAAATAAAACGGCCTATTATATTTATACGCCCGGAGAGCTGTCCCGGCTTTACGATGCCTATCACCTGAATTATGTGCAGGATTTTGATGATAGCCGCATACCGTATAATATGCGTCTGCGCTCCTCTTTAAGCAAGCAAAGGAACTATGTAATGCTAGGATTCCTTGTATTTCAGGGTCTGGCTACCAAAGAGCTGCATAAAATAAAAGTTGCGGATATAGATATTATTAAAGCCAGCGTAAGCATAGCAGGAGACTTTCAGAGCAATGCCAGAACGATACCTTTAATGTTTTCGCAGATCGTTTTTTTGAGTCACTATATTAACGTTGTCAGGCCGCGGATACTGCAGGCGGGGACCCAAGAAAACGGTATGCTTTTGCTCCCGCTTCCCGAACACGCCAGGGTGCAGGATCAGCAGGAACAATTAAAAGGCTCTATACAAACATTGGCGGCTCAGCTAAAAAAATTGGATATGAATTTTATGAAGATCCAACAGTTGAGGGTCAGCGTTATTACTAACTGGCTCCATACAGAGGGATTGCATAGAGCGCAATATTATGCAGGCCACCGGTACAGCAGTACTACCAAGGAATATATAGCTGACAATGCAGGCGATGTAGCGATTAAGACATTCAAAGAAACGGACTAGCAGGATATTTATGCCTATACGGGTGTAATATGCCGGTGTGCCTGCGATGTGCAGTTAATCGGTGCGGGTGGTCACAGACCATTTTATACCGCTCGGATGCTCAATGCCGTTTTTTTTATTCCTGGGGAATAGGCTAATTGCAGGCATAAAGGTGCTGTTTTTGGTGCCTGTTAGTCAAAAGTTCATCCCCCTTTCCTTGCAGCCCCTTGGGTAGGGGGATATTAAAGCCATTGGTAAAAAAGATAAGATAAAGACCGTAAATAACAAGCAGTACTTTCTGTCCCGGGAAAGACCCGGGGGTGAAAGTATATACGGTTCCGAACGCTTAAGGTCGTGCCATTACATCACTTTGATAGGGTAGTCCCTGTGCGGGAAGTGCCCGGATATGTGACCGTATGGAATCCTTTATGCTGCCGGCGGTGCTTGTTCATGAAAAGCCTGGAAAACCCATTTAAATCCTTCATTTTGAAAATCTTAAAGTACTTCATGGTATGGATGTGCTATATAGGTACCGGTATATCAGTTTACGGGGCAGACTCGCTCAATGTGCTGGTTGATTTACCTGTTCTGCACACCGGCGACTACCTGGTACAGGATATCTCTTACACCCTCAAGGAATCCCGAACGGCCAGATTCAAAATAGACTGGTATTATCTTAAAAACGAAGATGACAGCCAGAAGGTCATCTCGGCACAGAGCAGGGAAATCCGTCTGCCGGCTGCCGGACATACATACCGGCTGCATTATAATACCAGCCATTGCCCGGATATTCATATTGATCCTCTTTTTGCAGCAGCGGTGCGGCAAACGGATGGCTTATTACCGGTAGGTAAATACTATTGTACCATCCTTGTACTGTCAGGATCGGACACTGTCGCTGCTGATGGCTCCATCAGGCTTGTAGATACGCTTATTCCCGCCAGCACTTTATTTAAAGAAAATATTTTAAACCTGTTGCAGCAAGCTGCAACGGGTAAGCGTGTGCTGGATGACCGCACCGTATCCGTCCTGAAAGATAGCTACAGGGATAAGACCGGCAATGTATTGAAGCGGTCGCAGCGAAAGCTGGACAAATACCTGGCCGCAAGGAATCTTTACCGCACTTCCGAGATCTCAGGGCATCAGGAGATATACCGTTTTTTCAGTGACTCTTTCTTTATGGGCAGTATCGAATGGCAGCAGTCAGTCTCTTTTTCCGCGGCGCACAGCCGTGAAAAGCAGCAGCTCAGCGGATTTGCCGCCGATATTACCAACACCGGCCTTGAAAGCATGGAAAGCCTGAGCAGCCAGTTCCGTAAAATAAGCGCCCGGCAGGAGGGCGGCAAAACGCTTGCCGGTAATATCTTCATGGAGGCTGCTGCCGGTAACGGCCAGGAACCTAACTCAATGCAGGATAACCAATATTACGAGCTGGGTGGCGAGCTGATGCTGCCTGTTATGGGAATACCTGTTCAGCTGACCGGATTTTACACTTCGCAGGACCGTAACCGCAGGGTCAAGGCCGGTTACTTCAGGGTGAGCTACGATGCCGCTAAGGCCAGGGAACAGCTGGAAGCAATGATGGGCGCATTCGCTGAACGTTATGAGCAGGCACGGTCCAGAAGCGCTACATACGGGATGGTGTACCGGCAGTACCTGCAATCCCTGCGTGCGGAGCAGGCAGGATTGCTCAGCCAGATGCAGACGTCTGTAAGCAGCCTGGGGCAGGGGGATATCCGGTCGTTACCGGAAGACCGGCTGCAGGAGCTGCTCCGGCAGCAGCTCAAGGCTCAGGCGGACAGCACCGGCCATACAGGCGAGGTAAGCGCCTATACGGACAGCATGAAGGCGCAGCTTGCCGCCCGGCATGCGCTTGCGGTACAGCAATATGAAAAATGGGAGGCGAATGCGAAGAAAATAGCTTATTACACCACCCTGCTGGCACAGTATGATAAAATGGTGCATTATGATTCTTTGCTGGCCTACAGCAGCATAAAGGAGATGAAGGATATCGGGTCGATGTCCGTAAAGGACATGACCAGGACGGCCGGGGCACTGCTCCCCGAAGGAAGATCCAGGTCATTCCTGACAGGCCTGACCAACCTGGATATCGGTATGCTTACGAACTATGTTTCCGATTATACCCAGTCCGGGCAGATGATGAAGGGGATAGACCTGGGGTACGATATCAGCGTGGCGAATATTGGCTTAGCTTATGGTAATACGGAATACATCGGGCGGTCAGGAGATATAGAGGAATATAAGGTAATGGGCTTAAGAAGTATGTTCAAGCCCTTGTTCGGGCAGCAGGCGGGATTGGTGTACTATAACTATTCACCTGCCAGGCACTTGTTTAAGGATACGTCCTTTTTTAAGCCGCAGTATTTCAGCCAGGCATCCTTCCGGCAGCCGACCCACATCCTGTCCCTGACCTATCAGGGTGAGATCGGGAAGCATATCCGTACGGCCGGGGAATTGGCGCTGTCCAACGAAAAGCAGCAAAACCCGGAGCTGCCGGCCATTGACCGGGGGATATCACAGCGCGCGGCTTATAACTTTCGTATGGAGGCGGCCATACCGAAAACCACCCTGAACATTCTTGCCGCGTATGAGTCAGTCGGTAAAGACTTTGAGAATCATACGATGCCGGTGCTGCTGGCCGGTATGCAGCGGGCGAGCATTGGTGGCGATGGCCTGTTCTTCCGCTCTTTCCTGAAAGTTGGCGTGGAGTACAATTACTTGCTGCAGCGGAATTTTACCACTACGGGAAGGAACAGCAAATGGGGCTTCACGGCCGCTACCCAGTCCAGGCGCTATCCCACTGTGATGCTGTCCTATAAGCCTTTTGCTACCTTCAGGACCTTTGATGATACCCTTCAAATACAGCAAAAGCCGGTACTGGGAGAAATATGGACGGGAAAGGTCAATTACCAGATCCGGAAAAAGCTGTACAGCCTGAGATTTACGCTCATCGGCAATAAGAACAACAGTATCCTGGATTCTTTCAGGTATGGCAGCACTATGATACAGCTATCTGCCGTATATGCCACATCCGGGAGCCAGGTAGGCACTCATGTCGCGTATGCGACCGTTGAATCAAGCGTTGGCGAAGTGGTTTTACCGGCATTTAACAAAACCCTCCAGGTTGGTCTGACGGGAGGAAGAACCCTGAAGACCGTCAGCTTGAACGGTAGTGCAGATATAGGCTTTAACGGGTCCGGCGTCTGCAAATATGGCCTGGGCCTGCAGGCATCGTACAATATTCCCAGGCTGCCTGTAAACCTCCGGGCCTACTGCAGGACGATGCAGTACCGGCTCAGCCCGGCAGAAGACCGGACCCGGCTTGTCTTTGCCGGTATTACGGTCAACTGGCAGATACAAATGAAATTATCCAATTAAAAATGATATGGTCATGATCAAAATACTGAATTTGAAATACCTGGTGCCGGTTTTGCTATGGGTGCTGCTGAGCGGGACCGGCTACAGCCAGCAGCAGGGATTATCGCTGAGCCTGGCAACGGTAGATGTGCAGGCATTGACCAAAAGAAGCCTGTTCGACTTCCAGGTAAGCGTTCCTGTGGGAGCAGGCAGCAGGACGGTCATCCTTAAGGGCGTATTGACCTACAGGAATACACCGCACCGCATAGCCTATACCTTAACCGTACCCGTGCGGCCGGGTATCAACAATATTGCGGATTATGCCGACCGTGCACGGTTTGAATACTCCTCGTCTTCGGTAAAGGAGCTCTTTGAAGTATGGGATAAGTTACCGGAGGGCATCGTTCAGTACTGTGTCACTATCAGCGGCGCTGACGGGGAGACCTCACCGGGTGTCATTGAAGATTGCGTATTCGGCAGGAAAGAGGATATTTTCCTGATCAACCTGGTAGACCCGGAAGATAAAGCCAGGCTGTATGAATTGAACCCCATGCTGAGCTGGGTAGTGAACTATCCCTTTACATCCGGCCTGAGCTACAAGATCAGGGTAGTGGAAATGAAAAAGGGCCAGAATGCCGTCAATGCCGTAAAAAGGAACAATCCGGTATATGAAGAAAAAGGGTTAATGCAAATGAGCGTCAACTATCCTGTCTATGCCAGGCCGCTCGAAGTGGGCCATACCTATGCCTGGACCGTGGACGCTTATTATAAGGACCTCTTGCTGGGCGGGGCGGAGGTCTGGCAATTTACAATCGTGGAGGACAGCCTGCTGAAGGCGGTACCGAAAGACATCTCTTACTACGATTTTGCCAGGCACCAGGGAGAGACGCGCATATTTGCCGTAGATACCCTGAAGCTCAAATACCAGTCTTTCCGGATGGAAGATACCCTGCATTGCAGCTTTACTGCAGAGAACGGTAAAGCTGTTTTTGAAACGGATTACCCCTGCAGCCCGGGCACCAACCTTGTCGGCCTGTTCCTGAGGGCATCCGATAAGTTTCGTCATGGCAAGCTCTATACGGTAAGGATCCGCACCGGCCAGTCCGGGACTTATGTGGTCCCTTTCATTTTTATCAAATCAGAATTTATCAAATAATGAAAAAGATACTGGCGATCAATCTCATTGGCCTTTTAGCCCTTTCAGGATTTGTCCTGTGGTCCCATTTTACGAAAAAGACGGCAGCAGTGGTGTATGTGGATGCTATCCGGCTGTTCAATGAATACCAGTTTAAAAAAGCTATGTACCAGCGCATCGAACAGTCATTTGCCGACCCGATGGCAAGAATGGACAGCCTGGAGCGCTATATCGCTTCCGGGCCGGCCGGGACAGAGCAGTACCGCCTGTTTGAAATGGAAAGGGAGGAGCTTTCCTATAATATTACCCACTCAAAAAATGAAACCGACAGGGTGATCTGGGAACGCCTGAACCAGGCTGTTAAACGATTCGGGGATAATGCGCAGTATGAAATCATCATGGGCGCCAACGGTATGGGAACAGTCCTGTATGGACAGCAGCAAACAGACATCACTGATCTTGTAATTAAATATGTCAACCAGGACTATGAAGGTAAATAAGCATATAAGCGCATGCCTCCTCGTGGTATGTGCCGTTGCAGCCGCCTGCACAACGAAGACCTCTAACCAGGATGATCCGCCGGGTGCGGCGCCGTTACAGGCGGCTCCCAATGAAAGGATCGTGATGAACAACGGTATCCGGTACACCATACGCTATATAGCCGATACCGGTGAAGACGGAGGGACCGATACTATCCCAAGGTATCTTTTTGTCATCGGGCAGCAAACGGAACAGGGTAAGAATGTGCTGGAATACCGGGTTTCGGATTACGAGCTGTATGCCAGGCGACTGAACTACTACAACATGGAGATCGGCAATGACATCATGCTGGTAGCCTGCGATGATACCTTAAGGCCGGCTCAGACCCTTTATGAGAATAACCTGGGCGTCATACCGGAAAACAGGATCGTCGCGGTATTTGAAAAAACGAAAGCGACCTGCGGTCTGCAGCTGGTCATTAATGACCGAGCATTTGAAAACTATTTGATTAAAGCAACCTTCAACGATAAATAACTGAGCGCTATGAGGTATCATTCAGGATTAATAAAGCCTACTGCAAGGGTCATGTTTATAGCCATGCTCCTGGAGCTGATCATTCCCGCCACCCGGTCCTTCGCGTTGACCGGTGGTCCGACGCAACCGGAAGTACAGACATTTGAGCCGGTGGCGACAACGGACATGGTAGACCTGTTTTCCGGGGACTTTGTCTATAATATTCCGCTCCTGGATATTGAGGGCTATCCCATCAATATAGCCTACCATAGTGGTGCAGGCATTGAAGATGAGGCCAGCTGGGTAGGTCTGGGCTGGAATATTAACCCCGGTGTGATCAACCGGTCCGTCAGGGGCATCCCGGATGACTTTGCCGGTGAAAAGATAGAGAAATACCTTAAGATCAAGCCGGAAGTCGAGCTGTCGCTGGACGCGGGGTTTGCTGCCGAGTTCTTTGGGTCCGACCTTGTCAGGGCAAATATAGGCAATACCCTTACCTTCAATAACTACAAGGGTATGGGCGTGGGCTTCAATGCCGGGCTGAGCTTCAAATACCTGCAATCGGGCCTGGGCATCTCTTCCGGCTCTTTCGACGGGGCGGATGTGAGCGCCAATGTTTCCTTAAGCTACGCTACGTCACCGACAGAAGAGACCTCCGGCTTCGGCGGCAGCCTGTGGGCCGGCACCGGCTTTAATACCAGGTCGGGGATGAAGGCCATCAGCTTTGGGGTCAATGCCTCTACAGTCTCCAATTTAAGCGCGTCAAAACGTAAAAATGAAGCTAACGACAAAATAGGCTCCTACGGACGCAACCGCAGCACGCCGATCAGCTTCAGCTCCTACATTCCTATCGGGATGCAGAACTATGTGCCGTCAGTAGGCAATGCCAGCAAAGCGCTTTCTTTAAGCTTCAGCGCGGGTATCGGTACGGAGATCGGCGGCGCATACCCGCATTTCCGTGCGGCCGCTTCCGGCAGCATCCTGAGCTACGAGACCTATGGGGGCAAAAGGGCTTACGGCTATCTTAACCTGCAGGGCGCCGGAGAGGATGCGCTGCTGGACTTTTCGAGGGAAAAGGACGGTATATACAACCGGACCCTGCCCAACCTGCCGCTGAGCAGTATGACCTATGATATTTTTTCCATTTCCGGGCAGGGCACAGGGGGCATGTTCCGGCCTTTCCGCAATGACTTCGGTTCCGTTTATGACCCTAAGACCGGGAATATGTCCTTTGACGGCGCCTTTCACGTGGAGGCGGGGATAGGGACCGGCTTCGGCGGATTGTTCGAGTTCGGTGTCAACACCACTTATACTATGACGGAAATGAGATCCGGTCCTGTGAATAAAAAAGCATTCCTTTCACAAAGGCCAAGGTCTTCTTTTGAGCCTGCGTATTTCAGGCAGGCGGGTGAAATGACAACGTCCAGGCACCGGCAGAATGCCAGTACCAGGACCAAAAGTGCCGTAAGGGTGGATGCAGACTTTAAGGTGTTTGATAAAAACAGGAACAGTATGGGCAATATGTCCAACTACTTAGGCAATCTGGCCGACCGTACCACAAGAGCCAACCTGCTGACCTATTTTACCAACAGGGAAGCCGCTGATATTGATAAAATGGCTATGCACAGGTCCCTGAGAAACTACCCTGCAGGGAATACGTTTCTCAATGTGAGTCCCGGTGGTATAACCCGCTTGCAGGGGAATGCCGGCAAGATCAACTCCCGGAAAGCGCATCATATCGGTGAGTTCAGCCAGGTGCTGCCCGATGGACGCCGGTACGTGTACGGCATACCCGCCATGAACAATATACAGAAAGAGGTGACGTTCAGTGTGGCCAACCCGGATATGGGAGCCCTTCCATACAAGACCGGCCTCTATACGGGGTATAGCGACCAGGACAACTCCTACGAGAACGATAAGGGGCGGGACCGTTTTTTCCAGATGTCGGTAACGCCGGCCTATGCGCATAGCTATCTGCTTACCGAGGTGCTGTCGAACGATTATGTGGATATCCTGGGTGACGGCCCTACGGAAGATGACCTGGGCAATTATACCCGGTTCAATTACAGGAGGACGAGCGCTGACTACCGGTGGCGTGCGCCGTATGCGAATGGCGCTGAAAAAATAGCCCAGTACAACCCCGGCTACTACGCGGACAAGGGGGATGACAAGGCCAGCTACATCATGGGCTCCAAAGAATTATGGTACCTGCATTCTATAGAAAGCAAGAACTACATTGCAGAATTTTATGTGTCCAAACGTACGGATGGAAAAGGTGTGACCAGTCCGCTCATCAGCAGCAGTGACACCAGTGCCCTGAGATCATTGAACAGTGAAATGGATGCGACCTATCGCAACAACGCGGCCACAGATGCCGATGTGGTGTACAAGTTGGATTCCATTAAGCTGTACAGCAAGAACGACCGGTTTGTAAACGGGAACAACGCGGTGGCCATTAAGACGGTAATGTTCCGGTATGAAACGAATGCCGGTAAGCAGCTGTGCCGGAACGTTCCAAATGCCGTACCGGGAACCGGCAAGCTGACGCTCAAAAGCATTGCTTTCAGGAACGGTCATTCCCAGGTATCGCTGATGAATCCTTATGAGTTCGAGTACAGTTCCGTGAACCCGGACTATAATTTCATCAGCAAGGACAGGTGGGGCAACTACCAGCAGCCTGATACGAATGTTGCGGGATTTGAATTTCCGTATGTGCGGCAAAATAAGGAAGAGGCGGATGCCAATGCTTCGGCGTGGCAGCTGACCCGGATTAAAATGCCTTCCAGGGGCATCATCAATATTACGTATGAGTCTGACGACTACAGCTATGTAATGGATAAGCCGGCGATGGAAATGCTGCAGGTGGCAGGCGCAGGCAATACTAAAAACTATATAGCCGATCATGCGCTTTACCTGGACCAGAACAATATCCGCAACTATATCTATTTCAGGCGGGATATTGGCAGGGAATTCCAGGGCAGGAGCCTCAGGGAAAACTATTTGCCGGGTGATGACCTACTTTACTTTAATTTCTTCCTGGATATCTCTGGCAGGAACAGGTTTGAGCCTGTGAAAGGCTACGCAAAAGTGGAAGAGGTAGGCCTCTGTGCGAATGATACCCTGTACGGCTATTTTAAGCTGAAACCGGAAAAAGCCGGCAAGAATACCTCAAAAACGGTGCACCCTGTTTCCCTGAGCGGCTTTAATACGGGGCGGATGTACCTGCCTCACATCATATACCCGGGCGCCACTGACTACGGAGAGATCAGCCTCTCGCAAACCGTAAAAGGTATGCAGGCCGCTATGGATGAGCTGTTTTCTATTGCCCAGAACCCGAACCTCCGTTTTGTGGACAGGGGATTGTCTAAATATTTTGACCTGAACCGTTCCTGGATACGGGTCAATACGCCGGGCAAAACCAAATTAGGCGGAGGCTCCAGGGTCAGGCAGCTTACGTTCACGGACAACTGGTCGAAAATGTCGCCTAACGGGACGGATGAAGTGATCGGTAAAATATATGACTATACCACTACCGACCCGGTAACGGGACAGCAGATCAGCAGCGGTGTTGCCAGCTACGAGCCGCTGATAGGAGGAGATGAGAACCCTAACCGCAGACCGGTTCCCTATACCGGCGATGGCGGAAGGTTATTGCCGCCGGTGCAGATGTACCAGGAAGAGCCTTTAGGCGAAGCATTCTTTCCTGCCGGCTCGGTAGGCTACAGTAAGGTCACTGTAAGCAGCATACATAAAGACCAGGGACGTTCTTCTAAAAACCTGGATGAATATGCTTTCTACACCACCAGGGATTTTCCTTACTATATTGATAAAACAGCTATCAATGTGGATGAAGAATTCAGGAAGAACGGCCTGAGAAAGAAAAGGGAATTGCTGGAGGTCAGCCAGGGCTTTGCGGTGGTGCTGAATGACATGCACGGTAAGGCTAGATCCGTTGCCAATTATGTGATAAAAGGCAGCGAAAAGGAGCTTATTACTTCCGTGAAATATAAATACAGGGTGGATAATGCCGGGAAGCTGGATAACGATGTCAAGGTCGTAGGCAGGACCCAGGATCCGTTCAAGGGCAAGTTTGTCATTGAAAACGGGACGATAGGGGAAGATATTGATATATCCCTGGACAACCGCGAACGGGTCAACCAATCACTTCGCGTACCTGTCAATTTTAACCTGAATGTGCTCAACTTCGGATTCATTGTCGTACCGGTACCTACGGTATTTGTGCCGGTCAAGACGGAAGAAAGCATTTTCCGTACCGCTACGGCCACCAAGATCGTGCAGCAGTATGGTATCCTGGTCGCTACCGAGGTCAATGATCATGGTGCCGTTACAACCAATGAGCATCTTGTTTTTGACGGGGAATCCGGCAATGTGATCGTGAGCAAATCTACGAATGAATTCAGGGATGTTACTACCAATATTAATTACCCGGCCTTATGGGCCTATCCCAATATGGGCGGAGCGTATGCCAACATCGGGTATGAAACGGATGCGGACTCGCTTTACGTCAATGACAATGGCGATGCCTATATCATGGGCCTGAAGGGCCCCAACTTATTGACGATGGGTGATGAATTGCTTATAAGCAGCAAAAACGGCTTCCCGCAAATCGTATGGGTAGAGCGTATAGAGCCATGCGGTGGCACCAACCCCGGCAACCCTTCGACCTGGATCCTGCCACCTTCGTTTATCGGTGGTATCCTTCCCGGCACCTTCGGCAACTTTGAATATAATCCGGATGTTACCGCCATATCTCCTGAGATAGGTATCGGCGGCCCTTATGTGGACAACGGCGTACCCTGCTGCAGGATAAGGGTGGTGCCGCGGCTGAAATACCCTGACGGTGTGACGCAGTGGCGCCCTAACAATACAAGCCTGAAGAATATTTCAATCCGTGTGATCCGTTCCGGCCGGAAGAACCAGCTGAATGAAAGCTATATGAACATTGCCGCTTTGCACCATTTTGACCCGGTGTATTATACGGAATTCTTTAACGGCAGCTTTAATAATAATGTGCTGGCAGCTAGTACACAGCTCTATACTAATGCCAGGACGGAAGATAATTTCAATCACCAGCCCTGGGGTGGCACCTACGGATTTAACCAGTTTGTGAGGGGCCTGAAAGGTCATTACCAGGCAGAAAGCGGTTATTATTACCGTGCGGACAGGAAATATGATAACGGTCACAGCAGGACGGACGGGGTGCTCCAGTCCTTTCACCCTGCCTGGTACAATCCCAATGACTATGTGGGTACGGCCTGTACCGATTATGCGTATAAATACCTGGCTTTATGGACGGGCGGTGTTAACTGGAAGCCCTCTGGCAGGATCAATGCTTTCAGCCCCCTGGGAGTACCGCTGGAAGAAACGGACGCTTCGGGGATCCGGTCCACAGCGCTTTTCGGCTATGGGCAGACCTTACCGGTAGCCGTGGCCCAGAATGCGGGATTCAGGCAGATCAGGTATTTTTCCTTTGAGGACCAGGACCGTATCATGAACCTGGTGGCACGTTTCCAGGGCAGGTTCTTTGAGAGCGCCGCGATGCCCAACTTTAATACAGGTGCAGCAAATACTCATTACGGAAGGGAGTTTTATAAACCTTCTGCTGATGTTTACGGAGAAGGAACTGAGGTGATCCAGGAAGGACATACAGGACAGCGTGCGCTGAAATTTACTCAGGCTGCGGGGCTGATCCTGGGAAAGCCGGCACATTTCGGTCCGGGAGAACGATTTTATATAAGCTGCTGGGTAAAAGGCTTTGTTCCTGCCAATAACAATATGGGAATACGGAATATAACCGCATCAGGCTATACCACACAGAACCCCTTATACCCGGTAGGGAAGCCGGTAGAAGGCTGGTATAAGGTAGAAGGCTATTTCAATATGCCGAATGTGGACCAGATAGCGCTCTATATACCGGTGAACGGTCTGGTGGACGACCTGAGGATATGCCCTGCCAAATCCAATATGAAGAGCTTTGCATACAATCCTTTGAACTTCAGGTTGTATGCCATCCTTGACGAGAATAATTATGCCACTTTCTTTGAGTATGACGCGGAAGGTAAGCTGATACGGACGAAAAAAGAGACCGATAAAGGCATACTTACGGTCAACGAAAGCAGGATGTCGGTCTCCAAATAGGTCGCGAAGAATCATAATTAAAACTATTTAAACCTGAAAACAGAGCTATGAAGAAGTCAATGAAATTTATCCGGGCCATCGGCCTTACCGCAATGCTGGTATCAGGCGTTATCCTGGTACAATTTGCCGGGGCAGGGAAAAATGCTGAAACGGAGCGGTATAAAGAGATGCTGAAGGTATTCTTTTCCTCCGGCCAGATCGCTTATGACTACCACGCCTCATTCGATACAGAGGATAGTGCAGGCCTTGTATCTTCCGGCAGGATGATAAGGAGCGGTCAGGATTACATAGACAGTAACGCGCAATATTACCGGATCCTTGCGGGTAATACGTTCCTGAATGTTGATCTTGGTATGAAGTCCGTGTTCCTGGTGGATATCGCCGCAATGGAGGAAAAAATGGGATTTGTAAGAGCAGACCTGAACAATACCCTGTTCAATGTTACGGATTCCAATTATGCCGCCCTGGGAACCTGGCATATGATAGCCCCTCAAAAGAACGATTCGCTGGTGGGTGTGGTCTTTACTGTAAGCGACACCACCGGTCAGCCGGTCAGCAAGGTGGAGTTTCTGTTTAAGGGAACAGCAGTGCATACCATGAATGTGCACTTCAGGAATGCGGGGCAGGTGAGCGAAGGTGTAACCAATATGATGGTCCGTATGACCAACTTCAGCGCCGGTCATACGGACCTGTCTGAAAAGATTGCGGCCGTTATTTCGATGGATGGCCCGGGCGGTCCCCTGCTAGCGGACAGATTCCGGGATTTCAAGCTCAGGAGGCTGTAGCGCCCGGCTGTTGTAGAACCCTATTAAGAACCTTATTATACTTTCATTGCAGCTGCCGTATCTCCTGATCCGTAGCCCTGCACTGCACTTAAAAATGCCTATATTATGGGAGCCATTTTCAAAAAAGCTATATTATTGTTGCTGACCCTTTTGCTGTTTGCAAAGGCCAAAGGGCAGGATTTCCGGTTTTTCCCGGATGGAGACACCCGCACCTTTTACTCCGGGGATATTAAAACCAACGGCGGAAGCAATACATCGTATAATGACGTCCTGGGCATGGCGACTGCTCATGAATGGATCTATATGGTTGCCAACAGCACTACCTGGCAGAATAAATATCTCTTCAAAAGCGTGGTGAATATGATCCGAGTCGGGGTCGATCACAACACCAGGGCAGACCAGGCCAGCTATAAGTACAAGATCATACTGCAGGTGACCGGGTATTCCAACCCGGGCAACCCTACTTCCGGGGTGACGCTGCCGCCTTACGAGTTTGAGGTGGAATACCGGAAGAACGCCCTGGCTGCCTATAAGGACCTCGATGTGCTGCGCCTGCCCGCTAACGGCTTCTATGCTTTCCAGGTCAGGCTGCTGGACGTATTTGACATCAGCGGCAGTACGCCGGTGCCGGTCAGCAGGAATGATCTGGCGGAGAATTTTAAGATAGAAGCGGAGGTCATTACCCAGCGTTATGATACCGATGACGGAACGATGAAGGATGTGTTCATCAATTCGCAGTTCAACGCTGCTACCCAGTCCCTCGATGTATATTGGGCGCATGTGCCGCAGGCGGACCACAGGAATACGCCGCCGGGTTATTTACCGATGTTTGATGTCTTTAAGCCGGTAAAATATGAGCTGGAATGGTTATATATTGACGATTATGTCCTGAACAGCAACGGGACAAAGGGGTACAGGTTCACCGGTTCCAGCTATACCATTCCCTATGACTTCAGGAGCAACAGCACCCGCGTACAGACGCATCAGAATTATTACAGCATACCTATGGTATACGGGCACGGCGCAGTTATTTTCAGGCTCAGGCAGGTCAGGCCCAGCTCCATCAACTTTTCGGAAACCGTTTACTACCCGTGGAATATGCCGGAGACCGGTACCCTGACCCCCGGACAGTTTTACAGCAACGGTAACAACCTGGCATGGGGCAGCCCCTATATCAGGCCTTCCAATTGCCTGTTCATCAATGAGACGCCGTTCATTAATGACAGCCTTAACTGGCAGTACACGGTATCGTTTGCGGAAGAAGGTAAATACAAGCATGTGGTCAACTATTTTGACGGTATGGGAAAGAACCGCCAGACACAGACCAAGATCAATACGGATGACAATTATGTGATCGGCGTGGATAATATCTATGATTTTGAAGGCAGGCCTGCGATCACGACCTTACCGGTGCCAGTGCTCAGCCGGAATATCAGGTATAAGCCTGACCTGTCCCTGAACGCCGCGACCGGTCAGCCGTATAGGGCGGCGGATTTCGATGGCGGTTGCGGAACGGACTCCATAGCGCCGCTGGCAGCCCAGGCGCTGGCCAATATATACTACTCGCCCTTAAATCCTGATAAGGCCGGTATGCAGCAATTCGTACCGGACGCGGAGGGCTATCCCCTTATAGAGACCCGCTATGCAGCCGACTATACCGATAAGGTGCAGTGGCAGGGTGGTGCGGGCCTGGAATTCCAGAGATGGAAAGGCAGGGGTACGCAGTATGTCTATTCAAGGGCCGGGCAGCGGGAGCTGAACCGCTTGTTCGGATCGGAAGCCGGTTATGCCAGCTATTATCCCAAACAGACCATCATCGACCCTAACGGGCAGGCCAGCTTTTCCATAACGGACGCATCGGGCAAGGTCGTGGCTACCGGCTTGTCCGGGACAGCTCCGGACAGCGCGCTTTATCCCCTGGAAGCGCTCAGCAGCCTGCCGGAAGCTACTTACCGGGAAAGCGATGTTCTGAAGGACCTGCCGCAGGAAACGGGGCTGTCCTTCCGGAATGCCCAGGTCAATTATTTCAACGAGGCGCTCTCCCGGAACAGCCTGAAATATAAGCTGGGTATTCCGCCGTTCCCTGCCTGTGATGACCAGTTCATCCGGGTGGAAGGACAATACAGGATCACGCTGTTCGATGAATGCAATACACAGACGGCGATAACCATGACGGGGACTGTCGGCAGTAACGGCATTTCCGCACAGGCAGGGACTGATCATTTTGAGAGCGTCCGAGATTCCGCGCAGCTAGTACCGGGTAAATATACCATACAAAAAGAGCTGACCTTCTCCGACAGCGCCATTGTGCACCTGGCCTCCGGTTTTGTGGAGAGCAACAGTGGCGATGGCCTGTGCTATGAGGGCAAGGAGCCGTTTATAAGAAAAGAAATAGAGCAAAGCACCTTTCCCTGTGAGCCGGGGGAAGACGGGAATGACTGTGACGCACTGAAAAGGCAGATGATGCAGGAATTGTACCCCGGGGCCAAATACGGGCGATATATCAGTAATGCGGACGGCAGCTTTTCTGCCGGAGCAGCCAACTCCATTTTTACGATGATCGTTGCCCCGCTGGATACCAACTGGGTACTTACTACCAACCCTCAGCCCGGGGATATTTGTAAATACAGCATAAGAGAGATCCGCAGGGAGTGGGTACCGACACCGGGAGGTAATGAGACGATAAACTATAAAACGGGTTATTGTAAGCCACTGGAAGATTATCTGCATACTATCACTGCACCTTACCCCTACCAGATATATAATACCTCTAATGTAGACTGTCCGCCATCTTATTTTATAATGGCCGACAGCCCGGTATGCAGTACCAGGGTGACTTCGATACCGGAGACCAAATGCCTGTATGAAGTGATCTACCTGGGAAGAGGTAACTTTACCTATACCTGCAACGGACAATCTGTTACCATACCGGTGATTGGCGCGCATACAGAATACATCTGGGCAACTGATACCGCCGATATACCGAATACCAGGGATGTACCTCCGGGTATCCAGGGACAATTATGTAACCAGACTATGAATCTGCCCTGGGTAACAGGCTATAAACATATCAATCCGGAACCCATTGAATGTATTTATTATATACCGCCGCATTACCGGTACCAGTCAGCCTGCCTGGGAGACAATATTACGATCCCTGTTAAGAAAGTATCGGTAACGGGGACTACCTATACAACGAATACCTTGCTGAAAGATGTGACACCGGACATGCTGATCGCCAGCTTTAATGATGAGATTGCAGAAAAGCTGCTGCCGCTGCACCCGGAGTATTGTAAGCTGCAGGCCTGTGACAGCAGTAAATTTGAATCCATCCTGTCCGGCATAGAAAGCTATGATGAAGCGGCAGCTTTAGGTATGCATACCTTGCAGGGCGTCCTGAGCAAAGATCCGTTGAGCCAGGCTAACCCGAATGCGCCCAATGCGCCTTTTACCGCAGCAGAGCTGTCTCACTTTGCCATGGATGCCAACCTTACCGGGCCGAATGCCAACCTGCTCAGGCGGCTGGATACGATGGCCCTGGTTCAGGCCTACTGTGGCAGCAATGCCCCGGAAGCTACCTGGCACTGCCAGGTGGTCACCCATGCTGCTGATATCAATCTCATGAACCTGTCCGATCCGGTCATTAAGGAACTGTATGTCAGGTCCCTGAAAGCATTGTACCTGGCTAACCGCAGCACCCGTAAACAGCTGTTTACCGATGCTACCGGCAATAACTGCGCCCCCTGTGATACCCAGCGTATGGAGCTGACGGGCAGTCCTGTATTTCCCAATGTCTTTAACCCGGCAGGCCAGTTTGTTGTAGACTCTGTTCCGCAATATATTAAAACTGCTGTCAATAATTACCTTAATAATCCTACAACCACCATTCCACAGGTGATACAGGATGAATTGAATCAGATGGGGAACAATGGTCAGTGCAACGACCAGATCACCGCGATCATGCAGGACCTGGAACCCTGTCTGGGACAGAGCAATACAGGTTTTTGGATCGCTTATGATCTGACGACCTATTGTCACAACTATGGTATCGACCAGTTGAGTCCTGCCGTATTGCGTTCCATACTGGTAACGCGGCTGGGTGGTATCTCCGACCTGTGCCAGCCTTTCCTGACCCGGTATAAGCTCTACGAACCGGATGTCGCGGCGGAAGGAGATTATGTGTCGGAACCGGGTGCCTTGTATGAAGACTTCAGGACGTTACTGAACAGGACAGAGGTTAAGAATGCCGTATTGAAATCACAGCCCTCGGGTAGTCCGCAGGAGGCCTTTAGCCTGGATCCGGCCAATACCTTTGAAGCAGCGCTGGCAGCGAAGCTGGGTATCGGCACCGCGGCACCTGTGAACGTAAGGGGCTATATCGAAAATGTGGACCTGGGTTCGGGATTTGTGACCGTTGTAAAGGTGACCGTTGCTTCAGGCAGCAATGCGGAACATATTTACCTGGCCCCGAGAAGCGTTGCTGCTTCTGCATTTCCTAATCCCTTCGCCAATCTTAACTTTAATACTGTATACAGCGTACTGGATGAAATGCCGGTGGTTGAAGGCGGGATAGCTGATAAGCTTGCTTATGTCACCCTGAGAGTTACGGTACCTCCGGGAATAGTTCCGACTTTCCCCGATCCCCTGGCATATTCGGTATGGACCAGCTCTATACCGCTCCTTAAGCTGAAAGATAAGGCGGGTGTGGAAGATTGTATCAACTGTGAGCAGCTCCGGAGGGCGGTAGCCGCATTCCAGGCAGATACGGCGTTCTACAGTCTTCCCGCCGATGTGAAGCATCCGCTGTTTTTCCGGACTCTTAAAAATCACCTGAACTACACGCTGGGCGCCACCCAGAATGAAAGTGCCTACCGTGATATGCTGGAAGGCTGTGCTATGAGCGACCGGTTCAATTTTAAAAATGCACCTGCGGTCATTGAGTTCAGCCTGGCATCAGGCGGTGCAAACAACTTCGGCCACGCCATGAACCGGGTGAGAAGTATCCGGGATCGCTTCCAGGACCTGAGTATTCCTTATTATGCGTTCAGGCGACCCAGCGGGGAGGTGCGGCTCAGGATAGACCTGAACAGTGTGCCTAAAGACAGCCTGGTGATAGTGAAGCAATTCATTATGGGACTGTCCGGTAGCCCCGTTTATATGCCCGCCGGCTATGACGCGGAACTGTTCCGGTCAGGTACGGGAACACCGGTCATCGCCGGGGCAAGTGTAAGTCATGAAAGGGTTAAATACCTGCTTCCGGATGGCGCTGTGACAGAAGTATTCTGGTTTCAGATAACTGCTAATAACCAGTCTGTCAACACTATCAACAAAGTTATGACATCGGTTGCCAACTATGTGGCGAGGGATACTATCGGCGCTTATCAGCAGATACATTACGGATATGCTGTTTTCCGTTCCCCGGATTATAGAAGTATTGAAAAAAGGGATTACCTGGATTATGTGTATGGCATGAGCACGGAAAGCGACCCGGTGCTGGCTGACGCTCTGAGTCCGGTTGCAGTAAAGAATGCAGTAAGTACACTGAATGCTCCCGGGTTAAAGCTGAGCTATAATAATCCCTGGAAGGAAAATGACAAGCAGCATCTCTATTACTGGGATACGGTCCAGAGCAATGCCGGCTTTACACGCCTGCAGACCACTCTGAATCAGGTGAAAAATACACTTTCCGGCAATAAGCTATTCCCGGCCGCAGCTGCTGTCAATATTTCCGGCAGTCCCGGCGTTCAGAATGCTTCGGTAAAAGCTTTCCGCCTGGCCAATGGCAATGCCTGGTACCGGGTATTCGATGCGCAGAACAAGCTGTATAATATTTACCTGGTGCCTTCTGAAAGGATGACGGCTCCTGCAGAGGAATACGCCATGGTATCTGCCGCGCCCGCTATCCGCCTGGGAGAAGGAGATTCCGCTATCTACCGCTTTAATATCACTATGAAAAAAGGCAGCCACGAAGTGATCGTGGAGGGCTATACGGATTTTCCTATTGGCACAGGCGGTATGATCCGTAATGTGGTACTGTCGAAGAACGGTAATCCCAAAGGTCGTATCATAGATACCGCTACCTGCGAAAGAGGTATTATGGAAGTAGCAGTGGCCCAGGGTATGCAGCAGTACTATGCCTATAAGGATGCTCTCAAGGAGGGACTGCGCTATGCGATGCGGAAGCATTTTGCCGCAAATACGGCGGACACCCTGATCCTGGGTACGCGGGAGCAGCAATACCATTATACGCTTTATTATTATGACCGTGCAGGCAACCTGACGAAAACGGTTCCGCCGCAGGGTGTGAATGCTATGCCTGATGCCAGCCAGGGCGCCATTGATCATGCCAGGAATTCCGTAGCTACCGGCGTTAACCTGACGCAAAAGGCCGTACATAATAAACCGTCTTTGTATAAATACAACAGCCAGAACCTGCTCATATGGCAGCAGACACCCGATGGCGGGGAAACGGAGTTCTTCTATGATCTTGCGGGCAGGCTTGCCTTCTCCCAGAATGCGCAGCAGCGGACAGACGGGAAGTTCACCTATACCCTGTATGACAACCAGGGACGTATAGAAGAGACCGGCGTGCTGGATGCTACCAGGCCACAGGTGACCTCTTATGCTGAAATGGCCGTTACCAGCGGCAGCAGCCCTTATGCCAGCTGGGTAAAAGGAAAGACCCGTACGGAAGTGGTGGCCACCCGCTATGATGAGCCTTTACTCGTACTGGGCGGCTATGATATGCTCTCCGATCAGCAGAACTTACGGAAGCGTGTCAGCGCTGTGCTGTACAGTCCTTCAGTGACCACCCAGCAAAGCATTAATGAATATTACCATTTTGCCACGCATTTCAGCTATGATGCTATGGGCAACGTGAGCATGCTGGTGCACGACAATCCCTACCTGAATTACCTGCAGCAACGGTTTAAAAGGATAGATTATGATTACGATCTGCTCAGCGGAAAGGTCAATATGCTGAGCTATAACCGCGGTCATGCCGACCAGTATTACCAGCGGTATGACTATGACGCGGATAACAGGATCACGGGGGCGGAAAGCAGCAGGGACGGTCTCCACTGGGACCGTGATGCGGCCTATACCTATTATAAGCATGGACCGCTGGCAGAAGTGCAGCTCGGAGATCTGAACGTGCAGGGTGTGCAATATGCCTATACCATACAGGGATGGCTGAAGGCCATTAACGGGGACGTGCTGAACCCGCAGGAAGACATGGGCCGGAACGGCCTGGCCGGATCCGTCTATCCTGCAGATGTGATAGCTCATGCGCTGGACTACTACCAGGGCGATTATAAGGCCATAGACCAGGCTAAGGCCGTGACGCATGCACCGTCTTTGCCAAAATCCCTCTACAACGGCAATATAGCCCGGCAGACCACTGCTGTAAGCGGTATGGACAATCTCATCAGGGATTACCGTTATGACCAGCTGCACCGCATCACGTCCGCCACCTACTCCGCCTATGATAACATGAGCTATGCCGTCACTGACCTGGCCAATGCGTACAAGAATACCTACAGCTATGATGCGGACGGGAACCTGCAAGCCCTGAAGCGTTTTAACGGTCAGGCTGCGGAAACGGATAACTTCAGCTATCACTATACCGATGCCGTGCATCATAACAAGCTCTCCTATGTACAGGATGCAGCTGTGCCTACCGGTGCCGGCGACCTGCAGCCCGGTCAAAGCGCTGACAACTATACTTATGACGCCATCGGTAACCTGAAGACCGACCGGCAGGAAGGGATCAAGGCTATCAGCTGGAACAGCTATGGCAAAATGAGCCGCCTGACCAAAGGCACTGACCAGGATGATACGCTGACAATGGTATTCCATTATGATGGTATGGGTAACCGTATCCGTAAGGATGTATGGCACCAGTCCCCGGGTTCTTCGGGTGGTGTTCAGGACCGTGTAAGCGATATTTATGTGCGGGATGCGCAGGGTAATATACTGGCGGTCTATAAGGAGCAGGCCAAAGTAAACGGCGGCGCTACGATAGACTGGCTGAACAGCCAGTTGAGCACTGTGGTGGCCGGCCCGGAGCTGGCTGTGTTCTTTGCCGGCCAGTTCGGCGGTAACGGTACGTTTACCAACAACCTGTACGATTACAGCCTGGAGCAGGCCCCGGCCTGGGCAGCGGCGCAATTAAGCGAGCGTCCGGCAGGCTTTTATGTCATACATTCCCCGGATATGTATGCGCATGCGATGGAAGAGCACCTGGCTGCAAGCTGGTCGCATATCCTGTCCATAGACCCCGCTGAATTTGTAAACCTGTTCATTGATAAGCAGGGAGATATTAACCGTACCGGGCGCCTGCTGGCTGTAGGCCTGCAGAGCCGGAACGTGGGTGTACCTACGCTGGAGAAGCTCTGCGGCGAAGACAATGATTTTACCGGGCAGCTATTTTACAACCTGCCGGGAGGCTATCAGACCGAAACACCGCAGGCAGCCATTGAAATGGGTGCTGAAAAACGTATCGCGCATCTCAGCGCCGTTATGGAGGAATCAGGAACGGACCCGGTAGTGGAAGCCTTTGCCCGGGCCAGCCAGGCAGTCCAGCCCGATGCCTTCCTGAGCAGCTGGCTGTACGATGATAAGATTTTCAATCCTGCCAACCTCAGCCGGGAATATGATATAAGGACCGCGTTGAAAGCGAGCATTACCCGTTCGGAGAGCCAGGCGGCTGCGTCTATGGTCAGGGAAGCATTCGCGGAGTGGATGGATAGTGAAGCGCCGGCCTATATGACTGCCAATTTTACGGAGCGCGACCTGCTGAACGTAATATTTAATAGTGACAGGGAAGGATTCCTGGAGCGTTTCCTGGATGGCGTGGGCATGGAGGGGATCACCGCAGGTATTGTGAAAGTACCGGGTATGAACGGTCTCAGCTATGGCAATATTATTACCAATGCCGTAGGCCTGGGCCAGCTCAATCCCGCGATCCTGCAGTATGTGAATACCCCGTCGCCCCAGAATATAGAGACGGACACGATGTGGCTGGCTGAGCACCATTTATACGGCAGCAGCAGGCTGGGCATCAAAAAGTATGAACCTCATGAATACCGGAACGTGTACAGCAATACCCAGTCTTTTGTGAAGGGTATCAACATCAGGGTACCCTGGTACAGCCGCATTGCTGACGAGGAGATCAGGCCGGCTGTTAAGGTGATCCCGCTGCTGCCTTCGCATTACCTGTCGGACACCTCCCGCTACCGGAGATACCTGGGCACCAAATATTACGAGCTGAGCGATCACCTCGGGAATGTACTGGCCACGGTGCTGGACCGGAAAACAGGCTATGGCGCTGCCAACGGGCAATATGCCGGTTTTACAGCCGATATCGCAAGCGCTACGGATTATTATCCTTTTGGTATGGAAATGCCGGGAAGGACGATAGATAGTATGGCTTACAGGTTTGGATTTAATACACAGGAGAAGGTTGATGAAATTGCGGGAAAAGGGAATCATAATACAGCGCTGTTCTGGGAGTATAGCCCGCGTATCGCAAGGAGATGGAATGTAGATCCAGTAGACCAGATCAGTATTAGTAATTATGCAGTTAATAGTTTAAATCCTATATCATCTAATGATCCTTATGGAGATTGCGACAAATGCCGACATTCAAAATATAATTTAGATTATATGTCGGAAGTTCCAGCAACAAACGACAGAACTTTAGCTAATTATGGAGCTGCTTTGGAGAATGGAGCTAGAGATGTTATTAATATAATTCCTTCATTGTGGAATTCCATTGTCACAAATGCAAACTACTTATATAATGGGCATTGGACTAGTGGAATGGGAGAAGAATTGACGCAAACCAAAGAGAGTATTAAAGAGGTATACAACTATACAGTTAATACACCTATATTGGAACAACTTTCTGATGCAACACTCCCTGGTGCAGTTAGAAGCTATACGTCCACAGCTTTAACATTTGGTATTGGCTCAGTGGCGGGAGTCGCCGCAAAGACATCAAGATTTGGAACTCCTAAGTTTGGAATTAATACAACAATGCCTAAATTAGGTGTGAATACTTCCAGGCCCGGACTTACAAATGCTCAACTAATTGAAAAAGCTGCGATAAAAGCAGAAGCTGCTGTTGGGGGATCTGGAAGGTTTGCTGGTACAGCAAAGCATACCTATGCAACAAAGTTGTTAGAACGTTATCAAAAGGTATATGGTAATCGTGGCTTGTTGCTTAACGACTATTTCCCTGACATGGGCTTTGGAAAAGGATTTCTAGATGTCAGAGATGTTACAAATGGTATAATATACGACTTTAAATTTGGTGAGCCTGTGATGAGAACATCTCAATTTAATAAATATAATAATACTTTTGGACTTCCAATTAAAATAGTGGACAGATTCGGAAATATTATTTCAAGATAAAAAAAAAATTATGAATAGTAAAACAAAAAACATTATAAAAGAGGAATGGATAAAAGCATTTCCTAATCTAACTGCATATACGCAAAATAGGTTGTACAAAGTTGTTGGTGCATTTATTTTAGGTATTGAATTAATTAAACTGCCGCGAGTTGATAATTACAGACCTCATTTTGCTATTTACCCATTATTTAGAAAAGGAATTGAAAATTGCTTGAAAATTCCATTCATATTAGACCAATATTATGACGAAAGAGGTATGCAGCTTAGTTTGCCTTATGACAATAATAGTAAAATTAAAATTGTTCAAAATATTATTAATAACACTTCTAAATTAGACTTAAATCTAAGTTCATATAAATTATCTAACTTTTTTAATTTAGCTGAATATTACTTATACAATCATCCTGATATTTGGTATAGAAATCATCCCGGGAAAAGAGCATTATTATTTGAATTAAAATTGTATGCAGCTTTATATGTTGGTAATGAAACTGAAATTAATATAGTTATTAGCGAAATACTGGAAGAAAGTGCGAAATGGAATATGCAACTGTTCGAAACGTGGTTTGGTAATTTTGAAACCTGGTTTCAAAATTTAAATACTTTAA
The DNA here is from genome assembly GCA_037190225.1 of Edaphocola sp. Lineage (GTDB taxonomy): Bacteria > Bacteroidota > Bacteroidia > Chitinophagales > Chitinophagaceae > MKSF01. The sequence continues at coordinate 95,757 of JBBCJL010000006.1, forward strand.
TATTAAACAGGATTGAATTTCTAAAACAAATAGATACAAATAAGCATGAAAAAAAAATTGCTAAGTTGTGTAATTCTGAGTTAATTGATTGACAATTTTATAATATGGATGGCTATAAAAGGTAGCGTTAGCTTGCCTTGAAGGATGAATCAAAGAATAAGAGATCCCCGACAATAGCTATTGCTGGGAATCTTATTTGAACATTAAACGAAATCAAGATTGCGTCATTTTCTTTAATTGCAAGCTTCAGTATATTTGTATGATGGATCAAGTGGCTTATAGCTTTTCTGGTAGGATAAAATTCGACCACGGAAGTTACTGGTATATAGAAAAATAACCTAGTAAATGACAGGGCAGTGTAACTCTTATTTTCCTTTCTGTACTCACCAATAACAGGACGGTGAATATCTGCCCTGTTATTGGTGAATAATACAGTACTGATGACTGTTCCGACTGCACATCAGATATCTGCCAGCAAGGTCTGTGCCTTCTCAAAATCCTCCGGGATGCCGATATCTATAAATGTGCTGTCCTGCACCAGGGCTTTCAGGTGCGGTGTGGTTTCCAGCACCTGCTGCTCAAACGAAAAAGGTGCCTTGTGCTGCTGCATTTGCAGCAGGTCGTTGTTGATATAATAAACACCGCCATTGATAAGTCCCTGCTCGCAAGGCTGTTTTTCCCGGAACGAGAGGATATTCCGGTCTTCATCTATCGTCACGGTACCATAGCGGTCAAAATGCCGCATCGGCTTCAGGGCGGCTACTATGGGTGTATCAGCCGACATCACCGCCTTCAGGGCCCGGAGGTCGACAGGGAAATAGGTATCGCCGTTCAGCACGAATACCCTGGATGCCCTGGCCTTGCCCATGGCCAGCTGCAGGCCGCCGCCCGTGCCCAGCGGTGTCTTCTCGATAACCCAGCTTACCTTGAAGGTAAAAGCCTTGCTGCGCAGCCAGTCAATGACCATTTCATACTTATAGCCCAGCGATAAGATCACGTGATCCGCGAACTGGCTTTCCAGGTACTGCAGTATATGCTCTAAAAAAGGTTTGCCGGCTACGGGGGCCATGCATTTGGGGACATCCTCTACCACGCTCCGCAGCCTGGTGCCCAGCCCGCCTGCTAAAACAATTACTTCCATCGCTTTTATCTTGATAATGTACAACAAATATAGAACTATGTGCGGAATTCGGAAGGCAACAGGCAGGAATGCGTACGGAATATCTTAATTTTGCCCTGGATTTTTTATAATGATATGACCAATAAGGAAATTCTGGAAGCGTTTGGCAGCATGCGCATCTGCGTAATAGGCGATGTAATGATCGACGAATATATTTTCGGCAGGGTGGAGCGGATGTCCCCGGAGGCGCCCGTGCCGGTGGTGGATGTGGATACTTCCGAAAAGCGCCTGGGCGGCGCCGCCAATGTGGCGCTGAACTGCCGGTCTCTGGGCGCGGCTGTAACGCTGGCCAGCGTGGTAGGCGATGATGACAATGGCGCTGTGCTGAAAAAGCTGCTGGAAGCCCGGGGCATAGGTACGGAGCTGCTGCATACCAGCCGGCACCGCAAGACCACCTGTAAGCAGCGTATCATCAGCAAGGACCGCCAGATGATGCGTATAGATTTTGAAACAAGGCAGGAGCTGGTGACAGAGGAGGAACATCCATTTATAGACCAGGTAATGCGTTTTCTCCAGGTAGAAAAGCCGGATATCGTTATTATAGAAGATTACAACAAAGGGGTATTAAAGGCCAATGTCCTGGATAAGATACTGGGTCACTGCAAAGTGCTGGGTCTCCCTGTGGCGGTTGATCCCAAAAAGGACAACTTCTTTGCCTATAAGGGCGTGACCATATTCAAGCCTAACCTGAAAGAGATCAGGGACGCCTTCGGGCAGGATATCCCGCCTGACCTGGAAAGCCTGAATGCCATTCATGAAAAGCTGATTAGTCAGCTGGACCACCAGGTATCATTTATAACGCTCTCTGAAAAGGGGGTCTATGTTAATGACGGCACATCTGCTGCTATCTACCCCACATTCAGGCGTACCATTGCCGATGTGAGCGGTGCCGGGGATACCGTGATAGCGGTAGCGGCGCTGGTATATGCCGTTACGGGCGATATGCACCGGGCGGCCCGGTGGAGCAACCTGGCGGGGGGCATCGTATGCGAAGTCTCCGGTGTGGTGCCTGTCAGTGCCTCGGAGCTGCTGGCAGAGACCCTGCGGCACGATGTATAGCCAGCCTTTTTATACGGCTTGTCGTAATAAAATTCTATTTTTGCACCCGGTTTTAAAATATTCTTTCATTATAAAATAACAATATGTCCTTAATTATCGTGGGTACTATGGCATTTGACGCTTTAGAGACTCCATTTGCCAAGATTGACAGGGTAGTAGGAGGTTCTGCTACCTATGCCGCTTATTCCGCTTCTTATTCCTACTGCCCTATAAAGCAGGTATCTATTGTCGGGGGCGACTTCCCGCAGGAAGAGATGGAAGCGCTCGCTGAAAGAGGGGTGAGCTGTGAGGGAGTGGAAGTAGTGAAAGAAGGCAAATCCTTTTTCTGGAGCGGGAAATACCACCTGGATATGAATACCCGCGATTCGCTGGTCACAGACCTGAATGTACTGGAGCAGTTCAACCCGGTGATACCGGAAAGCTATCAGGACGCGGAGTTTTTACTCTTAGGCAACCTGATGCCTTCCCTGCAGAAGCAGGTGATCAACCAGCTGAAAAAGCGTCCTAAGCTTATTGTTATGGACACGATGAACTTCTGGATGGATATCGCGATGGATGATCTTAAGGAAGTGCTGACCATGGTTGATGCGCTGGTTATCAATGACAGTGAGGCGCGCCAGCTGTCGGGGGAGTATTCCCTGGTGAAGGCTGCCAAAGTGATCCGCGCTATGGGACCCAGGTACCTGGTGATCAAAAAAGGCGAGCATGGCGCACTGTTGTTCTATGAAGACAAGATATTTTCAGCCCCGGCCCTGCCGCTGGAAGAAGTATTTGATCCTACAGGGGCAGGAGACAGCTTTGTGGGCGGCTTTATAGGCCACCTGGCTAAATCCGGGGACCTGAGCTTTGAAAATATGAAGACCGCTGTGATCGTAGGTTCTGCCATGGCCTCTTTCTGCGTAGAAAAATTCGGGCCTATCCGCCTGAAAGAGATCACTAAAGAAGATGTCAACAGCAGGATCGCCAGCTTTACCGATCTGAGCACGTTCCAGGCATCCGTCTTATGATCCGTGTCTTTTTCATAAAAAACGCGTACCGTTATAACGGTACGCGTTTTTTATGAAAGTGATCTCCGGCAGCATATTGCCCGGGGTACGACAGGCGCTGTGCCTTGCCTTTGGAAAAGGTAGCCGGGTCACCAGATAAGGTGGATGCTCTTTCGTTCCTGCTGTCTTTTACGGCGCTATGGTAATAGGCCGGGTGACAGTGCCCTGCGAGGTTTTGATCGTCAGGAAATACATACCGTCACTCAAATGTGAAATATCTACTGTACAGGTCCTGGCACCGCTGAAGCTATAGGTGCCTGCAGCCTGTCCGAGCGTATTGCTGACCGTGATCTGCTCTATCCTGGCATCCCGGATGCTTTCTATAAAGACCTTATCCCTGGCAGGGTTCGGGTAGATATTGATATCGTGTGCCGGCAAGGTCTCGCTGATGCCGGTGGGAAGTATATGGATAGTGGTGGTATCATTGGAGCTGCCGCATTCGCTCTGTGATATCAGCCTTATGGTATAGTTGCCGGCTGCCGGGAAGGCATGTGTAGGCGCTGTCAGGTAGGAAAGAGGCGAGCCGTCTCCGAAATCCCAGGCATAGGAGGTGACATAGCTCGGGTTATGCAACTGGAAGCGGAAATTCATATTGCCCAGGTTCTTTACCCATATGCCTTCGTGATGCGGCGCCATGCCGCGGTGTGAGATAAGCACGCTGTCTATGCTGATACAGCCGTTATCACCGGTTACCACCACCTTATACATGCCGGGTGTCCGGGTGACGATACCGGCAGAAGTTTCACCGGTGCTCCATATATAGGCAGCTGCGCCGCCGCCGGCCTGCAGGGCTATTTCAGTACCGTTGCAGACGGTAGTGTCATTGCCGAGCTCCACTTCCGGCTTCCATTTGAGATCTACCTGTATGGTATCACTGGAGATACAACCCAGCTGGTTCGTTACCGTTACCCAGTATTTGCCGGATTGGTCAATGACCCTTACCTGGCCGTTATAGCCGTTATCCCACAGGTAATCGCTGCCTGCATTGCGTGCATTCAGGAATTCCTTGTGACCGTGGTCCACACAGATGCTCCTGTCCGTACCCAGGTCTACCTGAGGGGCTCCGTTCAGCCGTACGTGGACAGGAATGGAGTCGGACTTGCAGGATTGTCCACGTATGATGCCCTGTACATAATAAGTCGTATTGTAGGCAATATACGGGGTATTGAAAGTAGTGCCGGTATGCACCAGGGTGGTAAGGCCGGCATCACTGTACCAGTTGACGTCCGTATTGGAAGAAGCGGTTGCGCTCAGTGTTGTGCTGCCGGGCTCACACAGGGTCACCTCTGTTGTGGCCGGAGTGATGACGGGGCTATTGGTCACTACCTGTATGGGTGTCGAATAGACAGGTGTGCCCGCATTGCACGTTACCTGGCACCTGTACCATGTGGTAGCTGCGGGGGTGACAGTCCGGTTGGGCAGCAGGGATGATGCGCCCAGGTTGGTATAGGTAATGTTATCCGGGGAGCTTTGCCACTGGTAATTCTGACCGCTGCCGCTGCTGTTGCCGGTCAGGTCCAGTATGACGGCAGAGCCGGGACATACGTTATCACGGTCGGCGGTGGCATTGCCGGGCGTGGGGGGATTGGTGCAGGGCGTGCCGGCCGTATAGGTTATCTGCAGCTGCGGCCTTACCGTTCTGTTATTGTTTAAAGTAGTGCTGCTGGTATTTCCGCAGTACGAGATGGTCCTGTTGGTGATATTGTCCCGTTTCCAGGAATATCCAAGCGTGGACCAGGGACTGGTGCCTGTGGAATGGTCATAGGCAACGGAAATCTCCAGCGCGCCGCCGGTATAGATGAACGGTGTCTGCAGGGTAATGGTGAACCAGCCTGTGGCGGCAGGCACATTGGTAAGGCCTGTGTACACCTGCGTGGCTCCTGCTCCCGTGGTCAGCGTTGCCCAGGTCTGGGGAGCAGCGGGTACCTGTGTCAGGGCCGAATTTTTGCACCATATTTCAAAATTACACGCGCTGTTGGAGGCCGCACCGTTATCCTTGTTCCAGGCCAGGTGAGTGATCAGCGAGCCTGCGGGCAGGCTGGCCAGCTCAGCGGCTGAATAATAATAATGATGCCGGGAGTAGATAAAAGCGCTGGTGGCAGTGGACCTGTACATCGGTCCGCTGTCTCCTGTAGCGCCGTTGCTAGATGTGCCGGTCATTGCTCCGGCACCTATCACAAGGGTCTGGCCATTGACCGCATAAAAAGAAAAAAATGACACCAGGAACAGCAGGATGGCGCTGGCGCTGTATACATTGATAAAACGTTGTTGCATAAACAGTCTGTTTTACGAAAAAGAAATAAATAACCCTATCAGGTACCCCTGGATAGCGGTTTTTAGGCTGGTGACGCAGAGTTTTCACTCCTTTTTCTTAAAAGACGTTTTAAGTTTATGTAAAAGTTGGGTTATTTTTAAATATTTAACATTATTGGTCCGGCCCTATTTGCTATACGGACAGGAAATGACGGCTATTTGACCCGGTATTTCAGGTTCAGCACCGGCTTTTCTATATAATGCCAGCTGGCAAAAGCGAGGGGAAAAACGATCAGGCAGGCAGCGGCAGCATTGGCCAGCGGATGCCAGCCGGGGAAATGGGATATAAGCATCTGCTGTACCGGGAAGCCGGTAAGATAAATACCGTAAGAGGCGTCTCCGAGCTTGGCAAAGCGCGGCAGCAGCCTGTTAGGGACAAAGGCGATGTACATAATGAAGATGCTGAAGGGAAAGACGAACAGCATATACAGGTCTTCATAAAAAAGATGCTGCCGGAAATAATACAGTCCTGCAAATGCCAGGAAGCACAGGAGCGCTGTAAGAGGGCGGATACCGGCGGGTGGCAGGAACCTGGCTGTCATCATACCGGTGAAGAACAGCAGGAGACAACGCGTCAGGGTATCGGTAACGCTGCTTCCCGGCAGGAGATGAAATATATGAACGGAAAGATAAGCAGCTGTACAGGCTATATAGCCGGTTACCATTATAAGGTCTTTCAGCCTGGAGCAGTCCCGGAACAGGAACAGCGTGCTGAAGCATAGGTAGCATATTATTTCATAAGGGATGCTCCACAAAGAGCCGTTGACCAGGGGTTCGGGGTTGGAGGCGAACACGCCCGGGATCGTATGGGTCAGCCGGAAGATGGTGAGGTTATTAAGCAGGTAGTTCCATGTGCCTCCCTGCTGCCAGTAGGAGCGGCCGTTGGCCGGAACGAAAAAAAAGCTGCAGGCCACTACGGTCAGGATGATGACGATATAGAACAGTGGCACGATCCTCAGCAGCCTGTTGGCCAGGTACTGCCGGTAGGTCCCGGTATGCATCAGGCTGTGATAGATAAGATAACCGCTGATGATAAAAAAAGCGTTTACGCTTAAGGCGGTAAGGGAAGCAAAGGTATAATGTCCCCAGTAATGACGGGTATTGCCGGGGTCGGTAAGGGCATAGGCATGGCCCACGATCACAAGTGTTGCGAGCAAAAACCTTAAAAAGTGAAGATTGTTCTTATGAATGACCAAATCAGTAAATTTAAGCAGTCGTGAAATTCGCGGTTAAAATTGCGCAAAAGTTTGCTAATAATGAACAGCCGTCTTAAATATTTATACAGGCATAATTTTATACTCCGCATTAATTGGCTATTTTTGCTGACAGAATTACATTAATCACACTCACATTATCATAGATTTTATCAAATATGGGCTTTTTTGATAAATTGTTCAAAAGGAACAAGCAGCAGGAAGAGCAGAAAGAGGCGCTGAATGAGGGCTTGCAGAAAACGAAGGAGAATTTCTTTACCAAAATATCCAAGGCTATAGCGGGCAAATCCACAGTAGATGAGGAAGTGCTGGATAACCTGGAGGAAGCGCTCATTACTGCTGATGTGGGCCTGGACACTACGGTACAGATCATTAACCGGATAGAGGAGCGTGTGGCGCGGGATAAATACCTTAATGCTTCCGAGCTGAACAGGATACTGCAGGAGGAGATAGCGGAAATGCTGACCGATGCCCCCGGCAATGAATTTGAGACCTTTGATATTCCTGCCGATAAAAAACCTTATGTGATCCTTGTGGTAGGCGTCAACGGCGTGGGTAAGACCACCACGATCGGTAAGCTGGCCCATAACTTTAAAAAGAACGGCAAATCGGTATTGCTGGGTGCAGCCGATACGTTCAGGGCCGCAGCGGTAGACCAGCTGACCATATGGAGCGAACGGGTGGATGTGCCCATCGTCAAAAAGGAGATGGGAAGCGATCCCAGCTCTGTGGCTTATGATACGGTGGTCAGCGGTATAGCCCGCAACAGCGATGTCATCATCATAGATACGGCAGGCAGGCTGCATAACAAGCTGCACCTTATGGATGAGCTGAATAAGATCAAGCGCGTGATCGCCAAGAAGATACCCGATGCGCCGCATGAAGTGCTCCTGGTGCTGGATGGCAGTACTGGCCAGAATGCCCTGGAGCAGGCTAAACAATTCACTCAGGCTACCGATGTCTCCTCGCTGGCCATTACCAAGCTGGACGGGACGGCAAAAGGCGGTGTGGTGCTGGCTGTAGCCAACCAGTTCAGGATACCGGTAAAATATATCGGCGTAGGGGAGCGGATGGAAGATCTGCAGATCTTTAATAAGTACGAATTTGTGGACTCATTATTTTCACTGGAAGATAAATAATCCTAAATTTACGGCCGATTACAGGAACTATCAATAAATTTTCTCTTCATATACTTTTTATGTCTTTAGATAAGTACACATTACAAAATGAAAAAGAGACCCGTGCCGGGTTCGGTGAGGGTATACACGAAGCTGCAAAATCCAACCCCGACATTGTAGCCCTGACAGCGGACCTGGCAGGCTCCCTGAAACTGAACGCTTTTATCAAGGATTTCCCCGATCGCTTTATCCAGTGCGGTATTGCCGAGGCCAACATGATAGGTGTGGCTGCGGGACTGACCATTGGTGGCAAGATCCCTTATACTACCACCTTTGCCAACTTTTCCACTTCCCGTGTGTATGACCAGATCCGTCAGTCTGTGGCCTACAGCGGTAAGAATGTAAAGATATGCGCTTCGCATGCGGGCCTGACCCTGGGTGAAGATGGTGCAACGCACCAGGTGCTGGAAGATATAGGAATGATGAAGATGCTGCCCGGTATGACGGTTATCGTACCGTGCGACTTTAACCAGACCAAAGCGGCCACCAAGGCCATAGCGGGCTGGGAAGGTCCGGTGTATTTAAGGTTCGGACGTGTGAAATGGGCCAACTTCACGGCAGAGGACGGCAGTGATTTCCGGATAGGCAAGGCGCAGGTGCTGCATGAAGGTACGGATGTGACCATCATAGCCTGCGGGCACCTGGTATGGACAGCTATGGAAGCCGCCCGTACGCTGGAGGCGGAAGGCAAGAGCGTGGAAGTGATCAATATGCATACTATCAAGCCGCTGGATGAAGCCGCTATCATCAAATCCGTTGCCAGGACGGGCTGTGTCGTAACGGCGGAAGAACACCAGGCGAACGGCGGTCTGGGAGACAGCGTGGCACAGGTATTAGCCAGGCACAACCCTGTTCCTCAGGAATATGTGGCTGTCAATGATACCTTTGGCGAAAGCGGTAAGCCGCTGGAGCTGCTGGCCAAATACGGCCTGGGAAAAGAAAATATCCTGGCTGCGGTAGAGAAGGTACTGCAAAGAAAAAAATAAGGCGGTAAAGACCGTTATTGATAAATCCCTTTATACCTGTCCTTCCGGCAGCATATAAAGGGATTTTTTCATGTGCTCCGGTTACATAACGCGGGAGACTGCTGTAAAAAACGCGCGGAATGGCTGCAATTTTAAGGTATTATTATATATTTACAGGATAATGCATGTAATCGTATAAAAATGAAAAAGCATATACTGGCTTGCGCGGCTTTTCTGGCGGGAACCGTTGCGCTGCACGCGCAGGGAGTAATAGATGGTATCAGGAATGATCCTGCCCGTAAGTATAAAAAAGCCGTGGCCAAGGGGAAGAATCTCAAGCCGTACCATGCGGCTCAGGGCGGGATAGAATATACGCGCCCTTTCGACCAGGTGCTGAAATTCACGCTGTGGGATTACAGCTATGGTAAGGAGCCGGAAAGACCTGAAATATATGAAGTGAGCTATAATATCAGGAAAATGTGGGGTATGACGGTAGGGTGGAATATGAACTTTGTTAAATTTGACCCTTATAACTCCCTTACATTCTGCGCCGGTGCGGAAATGGGTTTTGCCGAGGCCGCTGCCAATATCCGTAACCAAACGCACAATCTGTTCAAGATATATGTAAGGGTACCGCTTACTTTCGGGTTCCGCCATGGCGGGGAAGTATCCTTTGACAAGTCGAAGCTCTTCTCTTTCGGGCTGGGCGCCGGAATGGCGCCTACCTGGCTGAATGATATGTTTACAGGTCCTGAGGCATTTACTTACAGCAAGAATATAGTGACCACTATGCCTTTCTTTTATGCCGATGTGGGGCATTTTATCGGTACGCAGCTGAAGCTAAGGATCACATACTACCCGGTGGGCTGGGGCGGCTATACGGTGGAAAATAACAGCAGCAGCCTGTCTTACCACTCAGAGGTAGTTTCCATGGCTTCCGGGCCGCTGGTGAAGTTTTCCCTTATGGTGATGCCTTTTTCCCCGCACTGGAGCTCTTCCCGCTGGTAAACAGGTATGCGGCATTATTATAAACTAAAAAAGGAACATCCAACGGATGTTCCTTTTTTATGATCAAACCAGTGCCGGTATTATTTTTTGATATTACCTTCCTTATCCAGCTCTACGATCTTAAAGCCTTTGGCTTCAATGCCTGCAGCGATCTTCGCCTTATCTCCTACCAGCAGGATGATATACTCTTCCGTAGCAGGGACCAGCATTTTGGCCCTGCCGTTGATATCAGCTACCGTGAGCTTATTGAGCAGGCTCTGCTGCTGCTCTTTGAAATCGGCAGGCAGGTTATAGGTCTGCATCAGTGACAGGAATCCCGCTTTCTGGAAGCCTGTTTCATACTTGAGCGCCTCGCTGTTGGTCAGCGCGCTTTTGGTAAAGCTGAGCTCTTCTGTAGTAATGCCCTTGCTGCGGTATTCATTGATGATGCGTAACACATCGGCCAGTGCGCTGTCCGTAGGCTCTGCCTTGATGCCGCCGCTGAAATTGAAGCTGCCGGTATATTTATTGGCATTATAATTGGAGCGGGCTCCGTATGTCCATCCCTTTTCTTCCCGGAGATAGATATTCAGCCTGCTGTTGAACGCGCCTCCCAGGGGATAATTGGTAATTGTGGAAACATAATAGTCCCCGTTATAATCGTAAGCGGTGCCTGTCACCTTACCCAACCTGAATTCCGTCTGGGCCGCATTCGGTATATCCACAACATATACGATACCTTTTGTGGAGAGGTTATTGGCCTTGCTGATCACTTCCCTCGAAGGCAGGTTGACCGGGGCATTGTTCATCTGCTTCAGGAAGTCGAACTTCTGCTTTACTTCCGCTTCCTTGATATCCCCTACCACGATGATAGACGCGTCATTACGGGAGAAGGCCTTGGTATAGAGGTTGGTGATATCCGCGAGCGTGATATTGTTCAGTGTCACTTCCGTAGGATTCCTGCCTAATGGAGAATTGCTGTCATACTGCAGCTTTTCATAGATCACGCTGGCTACATAGGCGGGACGGTTGTTGGCGTTCTTGATATTCTCAATCATCCGTTTTTTGTTCCTGTCAAAATCATCCTGGTTAAATACGGAATGGAAGATCCTTTCCTGCAGCAGCTTCAGGGTAGCGTCCAGGTTCTTATGCATGCTTCTTACCTGTATGTTGATATCTTCCCCGCCTGCATTGATGGTGATGGAAGAGCCTAGTTTTTCCAGCTCATCGCTGAACTGTTCCGCGGTATAATTTTTGGTATCCTCGCTCATCATGGTAGCGAAAAGAGATGCCAGGCCCGCCTTATCCTTAGGATCGGTATAGCTGCCGCCTTTCAGCTTGATGATCGTGTTCACCACCGGGATCTCGTTGGTATAGCTGCCTATCAGGTTAAAGCTCTCGGCCACCTTGCCGGTATAGAACTTAGGCGTAGCGATGACGGGAGCCGAGCCTTCCTTAGGCATCTGGCGCCTGTCAAACTTATCCTGCGCCTTCACGTACTTCAGGCCATCGTAGCCATAATTGATGTCCAGGTAGCCTTTGGTCTCATCCACGGTATAATTGCGGGGCTTTACTTCATTGGCCGGGTCATTCTTGGTGACAACGCTCAGCACCAGGCTGTTTTTGCCATGGATGTACTGGTCGAAGATGCTCATAGTGGTCTTGGGATCAACGCTCCTGTATTGCGCCAGCTCCTTGGTGATATAATTGGCGTCATTGGTAAAGGTGTAATAGGCAGCCAGTGTGCTGACCTTACCGCTGACGCTTTCCAGCCCGTAGATCATCTGGCTTTCCATAGAATTGACAAACTTCGTGATATCGTCTTTTACGATGCCTCTTTTGGAAAGCTCCTCTATGGAGGCCTGCACTACCTTATAGATCTCGTTCAGGCTTTTGCCGGGGAAGGGTGTTACATCAATGGTGAATTCGCCCGCCAGCTCTGCCGCATAATTGTAAACGCTGATATTGGACGCCAGGCCGGTCTTTACAAGATTTTTGTATAGTATGGACGATTTGCCCTGTCCCAGCACCTGGGCGATGAGGTCCAGGCAGGCTTCCTCCTTGGAAAATCGGGGCGGCGTAGGGAAGACGATCCGCAGCCTGTTGACCTTGGCGTAATTATCCTCCATGGTCACAAAGCGGTCCCGCTCCAGCACCGGTATCGGGAATTGGGCCGGGGTTACCGCTGCTCCTGCGGGAATGCTGCCGAAATACTTGTTCACCCAGTCCAGGGTCTGCTTCTTATTGATATTGCCGCCTATGGTCAGTACGGCGTTGTTAGGTCCGTACCATCTTAAAAAGAAATTCTTCAGGTCATTGACATTCACCCTGTTCAGGTCTTCTATATAACCTATGGTCAGCCAGGAATAGGGATGCCCGTGAGGGTAGAGGTTTTTGGAGGCCACCTCGCTCATCAGGCCGTAAGGCTGGTTATCATAGCGCTGTCCCCGCTCGTTCTTTACCGTAGCGCGCTGTATCTCGAATTTTTCCTGGGTAACGGCGTCCAGCAGGAAGCCCATCCTGTCCGCTTCCAGCCACAGCATCTTTTCCAGCTGGTTGGAAGGTACCGTCTCAAAATAATTGGTACGGTCCCGGTTGGTGGTGCCGTTCAAGGTACCGCCGGCTTCCGTGATGATCTTGAAATGCTGCTCATCGGCCACATTGTCCGATCCCTGGAACATCATATGCTCGAAAAAGTGGGCGAACCCGGATTTGCCGAGCTCTTCCCGTGCGGAACCCACGTGGTAAGTGACATCCACATGCACCACAGGGTCGCTTTTGTCTTCGTGCAGGATGACCGTTAATCCGTTAGGCAGGACATACTTCTCGAAAGGGATGACCATCTCATCACCTTTCCTCTCTACTTTCTCTACCAGTTTTGCCTGTGCTATACTCATAATAGGATTAAATAAACATAGGGTTGTACCGAAAACCAGAACCAGTTTTTTCATTAACAGTTGTTTTTAGTGAGTTACGATGCGGATAAAATTACTGAATGTAAAGTTAATAATCAAAGCGATGACAGATATACCGCATTCCGGGGGATTTATAGGGTCAGGGCTACGGCATAGTCTTCTCCTGTTTCGATATACAGCTCCTGCAGGTAACGGGCGTCATCCTTGTTGAAATATATGACCGCATTGCCCTGCCCGCTCTCTTGCAGCGCCAGGCGGGTGATGGGCATATGCACCCTGAAATCCAGGCCGCCGAGCGCATACTTCTTATACATCGCTTCCTTGCAGCACCAGGCTGCGGTGATATGCCTGATATCATTGTTGCACAGTGCCATCTCCGCATCGCCCAGGAATTTGGGCTGCAGCCGGAGTATCTTTTCCTGCAGCGTCTGGATATCAACGCCCAGTGCCTTCTTATGATGTACGGCTACGGCTACGTAAGGATAGGAGTGCGAGATGCTGAAATGTACATCGTGGGAAAGCAGGTAGGGCTTGCCTTCATTATCCTTTGCGATATCAGACAATTCGATATGCGGTAACAGCAGCTTCAGGCAGTACCGGCTGGACAGGAACTCCAGCCGCTTTTTCAGGTGGATCTTATTGCTGATCAGTCCGGACTGTTCTATAAAGTATTGTTCCTCCTCCGTGATATGCCAGATGATGACATCGGACCCGGCCTCCTGCAGTCGTTTGAATAAGGGCATAGCTCTTAATAGTGTGAGGGAACAAATTTAAATGAAAAATTATGGAATTTGCCTGCCGCCGCCGTTTTATACGGGAAGCGTTATGAAAGTATTAAATTTGAAGGATATAAATTTCCTCAAAAGCAAAATAATTCAAATTCATTACCTTTACGGCTTAGTTTGATACTTTCCGAACCTGTTAAATGCTAATATAAAGCTATGATGAACCGGATGAATACCTGGGCAGTCCTGTGTGCTGTGGTCTTAAGCATGGTGCTGTATGCCTGCGGCAATAATGATAAGCCTAAGAAAAGCATTACGGATACGCTGACATCCGGCAAAATAGCCGTAGCTTTTGATGAGAACTACAGGCCGGTCATGGAGCAGCAGCTCAAGATATTCGACTCCTCCTTTCCAGACGCGCAGCTGCAGGTGAAATACCTGCCGCAGGAAGATTGCTTTGACCTGCTGCTGAGAGACAGCGTCAGGATAATAGTGGCGGCAAGGGACCTGAACGCCGCGGAAAAAGACTATATGAAGCAGAACAAGATCAATATCCGTTCTGTTGCCCTGGCCAGGGATGCCGTAGCGGTGATCGTTAACCCCGCCTCCCCGGATGCCGACCTTAACAGGGAGATGCTCGCCAACATCCTGCTCAATAACTACAGCCGGCAGTATGATATCGTATTTGATAACAAACGTTCGGGAATTGTTAAGTATATGCAGGATCAATTAATCCCGGGAAAAGAATTCGGGTCTAATATCTATGCGTTGCAGACCACCGATTCGGTCATCAAATATGTGGCGGAGCATAAGAATGCGATAGGTTTTGTAGCGGTAGGTCATCTGTACGACAGCGGTGACAGGACCGGTAACGGCAGGTTCAGGGAAAATGTACGGGTAGTGGCCCTGAAAAGCGACAGCCTGAACGAGCTGTACGAACCCTACCAGGCCAACCTGTTTGATGGTTACTATCCCCTGACCAGGACCTTATACTTTCACCTGCGGGAATCGCACCGCGGCCTGGGCACAGGTCTGGCCAATTTTCTCGGGCAGGAGCGCGGACAGGCGGTCTTCCGCCTGGAGCATATGCTGCCGCTGAGAGTTCCCCTGGTCATACGGGACGTTATCTTAAAATAAAAAAACAATTATATATAGGAAAAATTTACATCATTAAATTGAAATAAGACAATGAAACACCTGATCGGATTAACATTCGCTTCTGCTATTGTGCTGAACGTAAACGCACAGAGCGCAGCGGATGGATTTAAAATGATTCATTACAAGAAATATGAAAGTGCGGTATCTGCTATGTCTTCGCTGGCAGATAAAAACCCGGAAGCGGCGCTGGCGCTGGGCCTTGCCCACCTGGAAATGGACCAGCTTACGGAAGCTAAGGCTGCCTTTGCAAAAATAGCTGATAAGGACTGGAGATACAAGATAGGCCAGGCATACCTGTATGCCTATGAAGGTAACAAGACCCAGGTGGAAACTGTCCTGAACAGTGTTGTGGACGGCGCTAAAAAGAAAGAATGGGAAAAATATAAGCTGGCTGCGGATGTTGTGGCCTATACCGGTAAAGGAAATTATGAAACAGCGGTAAGCTGGTATGAGAAAGCGCTGGAGATCAATAAGGATGCTGCCACCCATCTCAACCTGGGTTACCTGTATATGAACCGGCTGAACAAAGGCGGTGCGGCGTACAACAGCTTTAACAGCGCTGCGCAGAGCACGGATAAAAGCATACAATCCCTTGCCTATAACTATTTAGGCAGCTTAGGGCTGAGGTCAAGGGATGCGGAGCTGGCCATCACCAATTTTGATAAGGCCAAGGCCGCGGATCCTTCTAACCCTATGCCTTTCCTGCAGCTGGCCAAGCAGTATGATAAGGCAGGCAACAAGGCGTCCCTGGCGCTTGAGAATGCCGAAAAGTTTTACCAGGCTTCAGATAAGCGCTATATCGACAAGATAGATTATGTAAACGTATTGATCGGCGCCAAGGAATACTCCAAAGCGGAAGGCATACTGGCTGAGCTGCTGAGGTCCAATGCAGACCAAGCCTCTCTTTACAGGGCTATGGCTTATTCCCAGTACGAGAACAAGAAATACCAGGATGCCCTGA
Organism: Edaphocola sp.; assembly: GCA_037190225.1. Taxonomy (GTDB): domain Bacteria; phylum Bacteroidota; class Bacteroidia; order Chitinophagales; family Chitinophagaceae; genus MKSF01. Next base: position 111,458 of record JBBCJL010000006.1, read on the forward strand.
ACAGCATCAATACCTACTTCAATAAAACGAAGGATAAGACCAAGCTGAGCGTGGATGACCTGACCTATGCGGGTAAGATATATGCTGCGCTTGCCAATGCGGACGAGGCCAGCAGCGCGGAATACCTGGGCAAGGCGCATGAATATTTCGGGAAGGCGATTGCTGCGGATACTGCGGCTCACAAGCGTGAGACCTATCTGTCCATAGGCAGGATCTTCCAGGATATCAATAATTTTGAAGGCGCTGCCAAGTATTATACGATGATCATTGCCGAAACACCCGGTGTGTCTGCTACCTCGACCTTTGATTATTATAATGCGGGCGTATTTACCTATTATGCCAATAAGCTGCCTGAAGCGCTGGCTATCTTTACCAAAATGGCGGAATTGCATCCCGATGAGCCTGTTGCGGTGTACTGGCAGGCGCGTAGCGCGATGGCCATAGATAAGGATGCCAAGACCGGAGCTGCGGAACCATATTTTGTGAAATGGCTGTCATTCAATAAAGAAGGCTATACACCGGCTGATAAAGATAAGATAACAGGCTATGCTTACCTGGCAGAATATTATTATAACAGCAAAAATTATAAAAAAGCTATAGAAGCGGCTGACGCTATACTGGCTATAGACAATACAAACAATTTCGCACAGGAGATCAAGAAGTTTTCCGCAGGAAAATAAAGTATTTTAATATTTTTGTAAGGAGTATGGTTTTTGTAAAGACCTGCTCCTTTTTTATTGACCGAAACCCGGCAGCAATATGACCGATCAACAGCAGCATGATACGATACCTATACACCTGTGGGTGGCAGAGCGGAGCTACAGGATACGCATCAAAAGAGAAGATGAAGAAAAGGTGCGCTTTGCCGTCAGGTGCATAGAGGACCGGCTGAACGAGCTCAAGAAGAATTTTGCAGGAAGGGATCACCAGGACTTTATCGCCATGTGCCTGCTCATCTACGCGACCGACCAGGCTATAGATATGAACGCGCTGACCACGGTACAGAAAGACTTTGTGGATATGCTCATCCATAAAATTGATAAGGTGCTGCAGGATAAATAGGGAAGGTATGTATTGCTTGTTCCCGGCATCATTTCTTTTTCCCTTCCCTTTTCATTATCCGGCCGTTACAGGAACAGCACCTTGCTGGGACCCAGTCCGGTGGGTATGGTCTGCTGCAGGCGGCCTTCGAGGTCATAGATCAGCATATCACCGTTCTGGATAAACCCTTTCGGGTCCGCTATATATAGCTGCTGGCTGAGGCTATCCAGCGTGATCTGGTAGAAATACTGGAAATTACCGGCTGCTATCATGGGTGTGGCAGGAATACCCGTATCTTCCGTATGCATTTTATAGATGCCCTGGGTGGTCTTATACTCATAGTCCACGTTGATAAAATACAGCATATCGTTCCTGCTGTTATACACCGGCTTTACGATCTCCGCTTCGGGGCTGAAAGTATAGCTCCTGATGGCACGGTCATCCTGTAGTACGGTGATGGAAGAAGTAATATCATACACCTTATTGCCGCCGAATACCCACAGGCGCGCCTGCCTGTCCCGCAGTATGCTGTGCGGCGCATACCCTGCCAGGGTGATGCTGTCCTCGATGCGGTGGGTAGCGGTACGGATCTTATACAGCTTATTGTTGGCTTTATCCCAGCTGCAGGCATAGGCGAAGTCGCCTGAGAGCAGCAGCCCTTCCGTATTCTGGTAAGGCATGGGTATGGTATGCACCACCTCCAGTGTGTGTGTGTTGATCACGTACACTTTACTATGGTACATCGTGCTGACATAAGCCAGCTCTTCGGTGACAGGCAGTATATACCTGGGCTGATCCAGCGTTATGGTACCCTGTACCCTGAAATCCTTCCTGTCCACCACCACGATCTTATTGGAATTATTGACCACGAGGAAAATGTGGTCGCCGATAGGCGTTGCGGACTCAAGGATATCGCCGAGTGTCTGCCCGCTGTTGTTAGTGGCAAACCAGTCCTGGTGCACTTCGCCGGTAGTGATATTATAGAGGGTCAGCGAGGCGTTACCGTTCCCGTAGCTGCCTTCATTCAGGATGAGGGCTTTCCTTCCTTCCGTTACCGGCGGATCGTCCGGCGGATCCGGCTTTTTATCACAGCCGGCCAGTACCATCCATATGCCCAGCAGGTAAAGGACGATCGGGTTACAGCTTCTGGAACCTGGTCTGATATACATGATGCTCGTTTTGTAGTCTGATAATATAGCTGCCCGGGGTCAGGTGCCGGATATCAATAGTGCTGCCCGCCCTGTAATCCTCGCGATGTACCAGCTGCCCCTGGGTATTGAAGATGACAATGGCTGCATTTTCAGGATAGCCATCGTTCTCCACCTGCAGCGTGGCCCCGGCCGGGTTGGGATATATACGCAGGCGCAGGCTGCTGATAGGAATATTCTGCGTGCCGTCCGCGTTGTGCAGTACGCCTATGGCATTGATATCAAATCCGGATGAAGGGAAAGGGGTAGGAAAGGGGTCGTTGATAAGGCGTCCGTCCTTATCCCTGCTGCCCAGGCTGTCATCCAGGATGCCGATCACATCAATGATCCTTACATGCGTGATGTTGTTGATGTCCAGGTTGGGCGCATCCTTCAGCTCTTCCAGGTCAAAGGGCGTGCCCCAGTTCATGATATACTTACCTGCCAGGTTGTTGATATGCTCAGCATAGGTAAAGGAAAAATTGTCCTGTTGCGCGGTGTCCGGTATATGGCAGGTGGCGGGAAACCTTACAAAGTCAATGCCATTGGAGCTGACCTCCACGAATGCCAGTTCCAGGAATGCCAGTGTACTGTCATCCTGCTTCAGGAAGCCGTTCTCGAAGACCAGGAAATCCGGCCCTTCGGCATTGATGATGGGCGCATCGAAAGTGAAGGTGATAACGCCGCCGTCGCCCATGCTGATGAGATTGAAGCCGGCCTTGCCCAGCACATTGCTGATATTGCCGGGACTCACTTTTCCCAGCGAGGTATCGGTGATCTGTATCCATCCCGGCTCAAATACGGCACCTGTCGCCCAGGCCTTGATGAGCGCATCATCCTTATGCACCGCATGGTGGCCGGAAAGCGGTGCCTGTGGCTGGAATTGCGCGTATATAGCCGTATGCAGCGCAAAAAGCAGTATGAATAGCAATTGTTTTTTCATTACATTATGATTGAAGTATGCTTCGGGAAAAATAACTTCCCGGCTTTTTATCGTCCGGGAAGTCGCAAAAAAATATTACAGCTTGGAAATGATCTTCTGGGCTATATTTCCGTCCGTATCTCTCAGCTTAAGGATATAATTTCCGTTGCCCAGGCCGGAAAGATCTATCTGGTTGGTAAAGCTTTGCTGCATAATGCTTTTACCATCAATGCTTAAAAGCTCTATGCTGCTGATCTTAGCCGCCGGGTACTGGATATGCACCAGTCCGTTGGACGGGTTAGGATAGATATTGATATCCAGGGTTGCGATCGCGCGAATGCCCAGGGCGCCGGAGTTAAAGTTTAATTTTTGCCAGGCTGATTTGCCTTCCACGCATACGGTGCGGATATGCGCCACATAATCGGTATTTGGGGTCAGGTCAACGGCGTCAAATTCGGTCAGCGCAACAGGATAGATAACGGTGCTGCTGGCAGGCTCGTTCGTATTGGACTGGTCTACGGCTACCTCGTACCTGGAAACCAGGGCAGTATTGGAGCTCTGCCAGGTGAGCCTGGCCTTATTGCCGGATGTTTCGGCGGCAGTGAAAGCCGTTACTTCAGGACATACGCCATCGGAAGTGGTGAAATTATCCATCGCAAAATAGAATGGCGTATAATCATCCGTAGAGGTCATCTGGAAAGTAATGCTGTCCACGGCACCCAGGTCTACCAGCTCCACCCAGGTCCAGTCATTGATTATTTCCAGCCCGGAAGCGGTATACTCTGCCATCGTGATCTCAACGTTGCCGGTAGGCTGGTTATTGTTATAGCCTTTTACGATCAGCTTCAGATGGTCTCCCTGCTGGTAGTATTCCTTGATATACAGGTTGGTATAGGTAGTGGTTGTAAAATAGGCACCTGTGATATGGTGGCCTCTGGCATTACCCAGCAGCTGGGCTCCGTGCTCATAGGTCTGGTTCGGGTTGTTGGGATAGTCAGTTTCCAGGTAAGCAATGGCATAATTGGAGGAATTATAGCCGGTTGCCGGGAAAGCAGACCACATATTGGTCCAGCCCTCTGTAGTGCTGTCCGTACGGTTGGAATAGTTGAACCAGGTGCGGTAGGTGCCGCCATACTGGATGCTTCCGGTCAGCGTTACATTGCCGGAGGTGAACGGGTAATTGCCATCTGCGGATAATGTTTCCAGATAAGAAGTGTCGCTGGAGGGTAAGCTCAACTCGAAATCGGAAACGGTCTGTGCCTGTATGCTGAGGGACCAGCCTGCTACTGCCAGGAATAATAAGATAGATTTTTTTGTCATTGTATGTGTTATTTAAATTGTTTGCTCATCTGAACTTCACATACTACAGGGACAATAGAAGAGGAAAAGACCTGCCTGTCTGCCGGAATGTAAGCAACATTGCTGCAGTGGTCGTGATCCAGCCTTAACTCCCGAAAGCCATTGTAATATGATAAAGTAGGGTAAGGCAGGTTTTCTGACTTGGCACAACAGCTCAGCCTTCCCAAATGATATCAGTGGCTTTGACGAGATGTACGGAATATGCCTTACAGCAGCGGGTACTGTCCCGGATTCACACCGGATTCCCTTTTACTTCCTTTAAGCGGAACACCTTACAGTCTGCAAAATTAAGAGAATTTTGCTTGTAAATGTCATTTCATTTATTTTATTTTAACACTTCAATATATTTGTTTATGAAAAAGATATGGTTTGCAATGGCGCTTGCGGCTGCAGGCATGCAGTTGCCGGGCTCAGCCCAATCCCATGCCGATACCGCCACCGTGCGGAAGCATCTTAATGAGCTGGCCGGTGCGAAGTACAGCGGAAGAGGGTATAACAGGGATGGTATGTTCTATGCGGCGCAGTATATAGCTAAGACTTACAGCAAACTGGGACTGCAATCCTTCGGCATAGATTATTACCAGCCGTTTGAAATGCCGATCGTGAAGTATGACGGTAAAATGCAGGTAGCATTGAATGGCGTGGCACTGAAAGCCGGGCAGGATTACCTCGTGGACCCTTACAGCCGTAGCGCGGATTACAGCAATCGCAGGGTAGCGCATATGGACCTGTCTGCTGAGATAGCAGGCCTGGAAGGAGCGGTCGCTCTGGCAGCACGCTGGGAGGAACTTAAAAGCAAGCTGGCCGGCAATTCTTATGTATGGGTGCTGCACCATGCGGATGACTTTAAGAAAGCGATGGGCTGGAGCGGGGTCAGGACCTGGTCTGCCAACCTGCCCGCCGGCGATTACATCATCCCGGTCAGCGATCCGCCCTTATGGTTTGTTACCCAGGAATTCCGGGAGCCAAGGATCATATACCTGTACGGGGAGCATGCCCGTAATGCCGACTGGATCAACAGGGTCTCTGCCCGGTATGAGGCTGAGCTTCAAAGGGATTTTATGGCCCGCAACGTGATCGGCTATGTACCTTCAAAGCAGGCTTCCGACCAGTATATTGTTTTTACGGCGCATTACGATCATATAGGTATGATGGGCAGTGATGCCCTGTTTTACGGCGCGAGCGACAATGCGAGCGGTACGGCCATGATGCTGAACCTTGCCGCCCATTATGCTGCCAACCCGCTGGAGCATTACAATGTTATGTTCATAGCCTGTGCCGCTGAAGAGGCAGGATTGCTGGGATCGCGCTATTACGTGGAGCATCCGCGTTTCCCGCTGGATAAGATCCGGTTCCTGATCAACCTGGATATCTGGGGAGACGCCAGCGATGGCGTAGCGGTAGTGAACGGGAAAAAATTTGAACGGGAATTTCAAAAGGTGCTGGCAGCCAACAGGGAAATATCCAACTCCCCGGAGGGCTATTTCAGGCAGATACGGCAGGGAGAAGAAGCGGCCAACAGCGACCACGCGCCCTTCTATGCAAAGGGTGTACCTGCCTTTTTCTTTTTTACCATCGGCGGACCGGGATACTATCACAATACACAGGACCAGGCCGCTACCCTGAAGCTGACCAATATCAATGAAGCCGCTCTGCTCCTTAAAATATTTGTAAATAAGCTGCAGGAAGACTAACTTTATAGCGCTTTATTTTAAAATGATACTGCGGATCTTATTCAGATTCGCAGTTCTTGTTCCTACAAATGTACAGCATGAAAAGAATCGGGCAGTTTTTAGCAGGCCTGGCCTGTATAGGATGGCATAGCGTGTCGGGCCAGGAGCAGTCCACCAGGGACGCCAGGGTGTATGCCATAGGCGCCTTATCGGAGGTAAGGAAGGGTGAGCTGGAAGCTACCACCGCTATCAGCAAAAAAGATGATATAGCTTTCCTTTTCGGCGCAGGACCCAATGACAGCCTCAGGGGCGAGGTCACTATCATAGACGGTGAGATATTCCTTGCCCGGGTAAATGATGCAAAAGAGCCTGTGGTTATGCAGGTAGACGCTATACGGGCACCTTACTTCGTCTTGTCCGAAGTGGAGCACTGGACGTCTTCCGGCTTGCCGGAGCATGTGCAGACGCTGAAGGGCCTGGAGGGCTACCTGCAGATGGCCTATCATATGAACAGGGAACCTTTTGCCTTTATGCTGCATGGCAAAATAGCCTACCTGAAGTATCATATTGCCGGTCTTCCCGCTGATACGACCGCCACAGGCCGGGATCCCGCGTCCTATACCTATCCGTACGAGCTGAAGGATACGGAAGTGAAGATCATAGGCTTCTATTCACCCTCCCATAAAGGTATCTTTACAGACGAGGACAGCAATGTGCACCTGCACTTCATATCCGCTGATAAAAAATATTCCGGCCATATTGATGAGCTTAAGACAGGGGAGGGTGAGATTAAATTATTGCTGCCCTTTAAACCGAAAGACAAATAAATTGTTATAATGTTTTGTAAACACTTATAAAATCCTGATAATGATACTTTCTACCACTGAGAACATACCGGCAAAAGAGATCGCCGAAGTATTGGGCATAGCCAGGGGCAGCACGGTAAGGGCCAGGAATGTGGGCCGGGACCTGCTTGCCGGGCTGAAAAATATAGTGGGCGGCGAGATATCCGAGTACACGAAATTGCTGGCCGACTCGCGCGAGCAGGCCATGCAGCGTATGACGGAAGATGCCCGGCGGATGGGTGCTGACGCTGTTATAATGATCAGGATGACCACCTCCACGGTCATGCAGGGCTGTTCGGAAATACTCTGTTATGGCACTGCCGTTAAACTCAGATAATATGGGAATCGCTATTGCCTTTTTCGTTGTGTACGGGTGTATCGGGATCGCCCTGGTGGCGGCGCTGGTATATGTCATATACAGGCGTATCCGGGATATGTCCGGCGAGAATTTTGAGCAGCGGGATAACTGATGCCTCAGGCATATATGAATGTGAAGGCTGTTATGTGCTTACTTTGTAAGGCTGCCTTTTACTTTTAAAGGTCTGGAATCCTTATTTTGCCGGTTGTGAGGCAGGCGGGATTCGTAGTCCTTTTTCTTTTTTTCATCCATATATACGGTAGGCGTATATTCGATCACCCTTATGCTTTCTCCTACCTGGAACTCTTCTTCTTTGATGAGCTGGCCTGTATCGGGATTATAGTATTTCCAGATGCCATGCTTCATAGTGCCCTGCTCTGTAGGAACCACCACTTCATATTCATTGTCTGTGCCGGGATCATACACCCATATAGTATCATGGGTCACATCCGGGTTAAGGCCCCTCCAGTTTCCTATGCAGACCAGCTTACCGTTCTCAAAATACTGTGCTTCACCGTTGAGTACCCCTTTAGAGTATTTTAAAATAGAGATAGGCCGCCATTCCGTGTCAAAGTTGTACCAGGTGCCGAATTTGCGGTTGTCGTAATAGTAGCCTGTTGAAATGGTGGCCGGTTCTCCGCGCAGCGCTTCCGTTTTGACGTACCAGGTACCCTGGCGGGAGCCGTTCCGGTCCACCTGGTTGATGCTGATGGGTGTGGACTTGTCGGCTACCGGTGGAATATAACGTTTCCCGTCCTGTGCGTAGCCGGACAGGGCAATACATATAACGCAGTATGCGGCGGAGAAAATGCCGGATAATTTCATAGGTGTTATCTTTTTTATACAGCGAAGGACGTGCCGCAGCCGCAGGTGCTGCTGGCATTGGGATTGTTAAATATAAAGCCCCGTGCATCCAGCCCTTTACCGTAATCTATCTGCATATCCTGGAGATACATCAGGTGCGCTTTCTTGATCACCACGGGTATTTCCTGTATATCAAAAATAAGATCATCCTCTTCCTGCCTGTCAAACCCGATGATGTAGCTGAGCCCGGAGCAGCCGCCGCCTTTTACCCCGACCCTTAAAACATGGCCGGCTTCAAAATCAGGCTGCTGCATTAATTTTTTTACTTCCTCCAGGGCATTATCCGTAAAAGATACCCCTTTTGTCGTTGTGTCCATAATTCCTTCAGGTTAAAGTTTACTGTAAAGTTACCATCAAATTCCGATATGGCGAATTCTATCATTCAAACAGGGTATTGAAAAAATCAATACCCTGCTGCTGTTATGTCATATGCTTATTGCCAGTCATCTATGGGTACGATCACTTCCTGCGGTTCCGATCTCGGCTTCTGGTGGCTTTCGCCCTGAGGCGTGCCGTTCCCGGCATCACCCGGCTGGCCGGTATGGAGCGTATCATCGCTGTCCCTGCCGGCAGCGCCTCCGTAGAAGCCTCCGCCGCAGCGGTTAAAGTTAGGCGGCACCACGAATTTCTCTTTATCTGTGTACCCGGAAGTGGCATCGGAATACAGCTTTTTGAAAAACAGTCCCCAGATAGGTAATGCCGCGGCGGCGCCCTGTCCCTGTGCCGTGCTGCTGAAGGTCAGGAAACGGTCTTCGCAGCCCACCCAGGAGCCTGCCAGCAGTTGCGGGGTATAGCCGATATACCAGGCATCGGCCTGGTTATTGGTGGTACCTGTCTTCCCGGCCATTTCACCTGTGAACCCGTACCGGTACCGAAGTCTTGCAGCCGTACCGAACTGTGTGGCGCCCTGCATCATGGTCACCATCTTATGTGCCGTGCTTTCGCTGATGATCTCCGATTGCTTGACGGAAGCGTTGTAGATAACGTTCCCGTTCTTATCTTCTATTTTGGATATAAATAAAGGCTCTGTCCGGATGCCCCTGTTAGGGAACATCGTATAGGCGCCGATCATCTGGAACAGTGAAATGTCGGAGACACCCAGGGCTACGGACGGTACCGGGTCCATTTTGCCGGTAATGCCGCATTTTTCCCTGGCAAAGTCAATAAAGGATTCGATGCCCACCTGGTTCAGCAGGTAAAGGGACGCGTTATTGATGGATAAGGCGAGCGCCCTGCTCATTTCCATGGCGCCGCCTGCGGATCCCCCGGCATTATAGGCCTTTTTCTGTCCCTTGAACATCTGGGGAGCGGTGCTGATGGTCTGGCACGGAGAGAAGCCATGGTCCACCGCGAAGCAGTACAGGAGCGGCTTGATCGTAGAACCTACCTGCCGTTCGGTATTATAAACGTGGTCCAGCTGGAAAAACCGGTGATTGATGCCGCCTACCCAGGCCTTGATCTCGCCGTTGAACGGGTCCATGACCATAAACCCGGCCTGCAGGAAGACACGCATATATTTGATGGAATCCAGCGGCGACATGATGGTATCTACGTAATTATTGGGGCTTGTATGGGAAAAGACGGTCATAGGCACGGGTGTATTGAAGGCTTTTTCGATCTCCGCCTCCGATATGCCGGCTTCTTTCATGATAAGATACCGCTCTGACTGGATCTTGGCCTTTTTGAGCTGTGCCTTTCCCATCTCTGTGGTCCAGGCGGTGCCGTTCCTGATCTTGGATTGTGCCGCAAACTGGACCTGCAGGTCTCTCATATGTTCAGCCACGGCTTCCTCCGCGAATTTCTGCATTCTCGTATCAATGGTGGTATAGATCTGCAGGCCGTCCTTGTAGATGTTCCAGTTGTCGCCGTTAGGCTTCTTATTGGCCTTGCACCATCTTTTTACTTCTTCCGCCAGGACCTGGCGGAAGTAAGGAGCATACCCGTCATTATGATCAGCTTTCCTGTATTTAAGTCCCAGGGGCTTGCTTTTATATTCGCTGGCCTGCGCAGGAGTTATCAGGGAGGCGCCCAGCATTTGCTCGATCACCGTATTGCGCCTGTTAAGGGCCTTGTCCGGGTTCTTCCGGGGATTATAGATAGTATTCCCTTTGAGCATTCCTATCAGGACGGCCGCCTCATCTACGGTAAGGTCTATAGGGAGCTTGCTGAAGAATGTCAGGGAGGCGTTTTTAATGCCATACACATTATCCCCGAAGGGCACGGTATTAAGATACAGGGTGACGATCTCGCTTTTGGTGAGGTTGGTCTCAAGCTTTACCGCCAGTATCCACTCTTTTAATTTCTGGAGGATGCGCTGCCATTTATTAGGGGAGCGCTCCGCAAAAAGATTTAAGGCCAGCTGCTGGGTGATGGTGCTGCCTCCGCCTCTTTTACCGGCCAGGAGGATCGCTCTCATGATGGCCCTGCCGTCAATGCCGGAATGGTCATAAAAGCGTTCATCTTCCGTAGCGATCAGCGCGTTGATGACATTGGGTGAGATCTCGTTGGCTTCGGAATTGGATCTGTTCTCTATATAATAGTTGCCCAGTAAGGTGCCATCGGCAGCATATACTTCCGATGACATGGCGCTGGCCGGGTTTTCCAGCTCTTCCATAGGGGGCATTTCGCCCAATAGTCCGTAATTGATAGCTGCGATAAGTAAGATAAAGGAAAGGAGACCAAGAAAAAATAAGCGCCACAAAAATTTCGTTGCTTTAGACATTCTGCTGTTGATTGTATATTTTAATCCCAAATTTAGGCAATATTACAGAATAGATATAAAATGTTGAATTATTAGAATAATTTTTATCTATAATTTATATTTTGCAGACCTGTAAAAAACTTTTAATTTCAGTCAATTTTTTAACCGGAGACGTATGTTCAGAAAGATTTATTTACTCCTTATTCTATTATTATCATTCAGCCGCCTTGACGCGCAGGAGGTAACGGAAATCGTGCAGTGGACGGTAAGCGCTGCCAAGACCGGCGATAATACTTATGATGTGACCGCAAAGGCCAGGATTAAGGAAGACTGGTACGTATATGCCCTGGATCCGGGCGATGAGTACCTTATTCCCGCCCAGCTGAAAGTAGTGCCTACGGAGGCCGTTACGCTGGTGGGTACCCCTGTCACGCAGGATAAATTCATCATGAAGCGGGTGGAGGACCTGGGACTGGACCTGAAGATACATAAGGGGGAGCTGACATATGTGCAGAAAGTGCAGGTGCCGGGAAATGCGGATGTGCGGCTGGCCATTGAATTTACGACCTGTAATGCCAAGGACGGCAAGTGCCTGCCTCCCGTGGAAGATAGCTTTAAGATCACCGTAGCCGCTGCCGATGCGGTAGGGACCGTTTACCAGGCCTCGCTCATAGAAGAAGGTGCCGCGGTAACCACCGGCACCACAGAAGGGGAAGGGCCCGGTGGCGACAGCACAGCGGCAGCTCCCGCAGAAGACATAGCGGCGCACAGCAACCTGGACAAAAAATCACTGGGTGAAATATTCTTTATGGGACTTGCGGCCGGGTTCATAGCCTTTATTATGCCGTGCATATACGCCATGCTGCCCATTACCGTATCCTTCTTTACCAAAAGAAGCTCCAGCAGAGCGGCGGGCATCAGGAATGCGGTCATCTATTCATTGTCCATCCTGCTGATATTCGCTGCGATCGGCGGGCTGATATCCGTCCTGTTCACCGAAACGACCATGTACGAGATCTCCTCCCATATTGTATTCAATATGTTCATCTTCGTGCTGTTCGTCATATTCGGACTGTCGCTGCTGGGTGCCTTCGAGATCAACCTGCCTTCAGGACTGACCAACAGGCTCAACAGCAAGGCCAATACCAACAGCATAGGAGGCATATTCTTTATGGCCCTGGTGCTGGTAGTGGTGTCTTTCAGCTGTACTTCCGCGTTCATCGGTAACCTCATAGTATATATATTCAAATCCGGTAACCAGCTTGGCGGTATCATCGGCTTCCTGGGCTTCGGGCTGGCGCTGGCTTTGCCGTTTGCCATCTTTGCCTTATTCCCCGGCCTGATGAACAATGTCGCGAAATCGGGAGGGTGGCTGAATGCCGTAAAAGTGACCATGGGCTTCATTGAGCTGGCCATGGCCATGAAATTCCTGTCCAATGTCGACCTGCAATACCACTGGGGCATCCTGAATTTTGATGTCTATGTGAGCATATGGGTGGTGCTGTTCGGCGCATTGAGCCTGTATCTTTTCGGCGCCATTCGCTTCAGGCATGACAGTGAGCTGCCGGCCAACGATTTCGGCAAGCCCCATCTCACCGTAACGCGTCTTATGTTCGCCATTTTGTTCTCTTCCTTTACCATATACCTGATACCGGGCCTGTGGGGCGCACCTCTTAAGCTGGTAAGCGGCTTCCTTCCGGAGAGAAAGACCATGGAATTCAATATCCATGATGACCTGGTGAAGATACAGACCTATACCTATAAGCCTTCTGAAAATGAGATACAGCCGAAGAAATATACGGATGTGCTGAAATCGGAATTCCCGGGCATCGAGACCTTCTTTGATTATGAAGAGGCGCTGGAAGCCTCCAGGGCGATGAATAAGCCTGTCTTCGTGGACTTTACGGGACACAGCTGTGTGAACTGCCGCCTGATGGAGCGGAATGTGATCTCCAAGCCGGAAATATTGCGCATCCTTAAGGATGAATTTGTGGTGGTCAGCCTATATTGTGACGACAAGACCAGGCTGCCGGAGCATGAATGGAAAAAAAGCGCTAAGTATCCCGATAAGGTGCTGAAGACCATCGGGGCCGTCAACCTGGACCTGCAGCTGACAAAATTCGATAACGTATCCCAGCCGCTGTACGTCATTGTGAATGGTGACGGTAAGCAGCTCACCGCGCCCATCGGCAGCACGGATTATGAGAAATTCCGGAATATGCTGACGGAAGGGCTGGAAAAGCATAAAGCGGGACGTTAGCCTGCCCTTATAGCGGATCTAAATAAATTGAACGTTTTTTATATTTCCAGTAGATCAATCCCTATATTTGCTAACTATTTTTTTATTTTAAATCTGTTTATACAAACTATGCCTTATTTATTCACATCAGAATCAGTATCAGAGGGACATCCGGATAAAATTGCCGACCAAATATCAGATGCCCTGATAGATAATTTCCTGGCATTTGATGTCAACTCAAAAGTAGCCTGCGAAACACTGGTGACCACCGGTCAGGTAGTGCTGGCAGGAGAAGTAAAGTCCCAAGCATATTTAGACGTACAGCAAATTGCCCGTGATGTCATCAAGAGGATCGGGTACACCAAGAGTGAGTATATGTTTGAAGCCAATTCCTGTGGAGTCTTATCTGCCATTCATGAGCAGTCCCAGGATATCAACCAGGGCGTGGACAAAAAGAAGAAGGAAGACCAGGGTGCCGGCGACCAGGGCATGATGTTCGGTTATGCCACTGACGAGACCGAAGATTATATGCCGCTTGCATTGGACCTTGCCCATAAGATATTGATAGAGCTGGCCGCCCTGCGGAGGGAGCATAAGCAGATCAAATACCTGCGCCCGGACGCGAAAGCCCAGGTAACACTGGAATATGATGATAACAACGTTCCGGTCAGGATCGATGCTATCGTGGTATCCACCCAGCACGATGAATTCGATACGGAAGCCAAAATGCTGGATAAGATCAAGAAAGATATCATATCCATACTGATCCCGCGTGTAAAGGCCAAGTATAAAAAATACGCGCATCTTTTTACCAATAATATACAGTATCATATCAATCCTACGGGCAAGTTCGTGATCGGCGGTCCTCACGGGGATACCGGGCTGACAGGCCGTAAGATCATTGTGGATACCTATGGCGGTAAGGGCGCGCATGGCGGCGGCGCATTTTCCGGTAAGGACCCTTCCAAGGTGGACCGTTCCGCTGCCTATGCTACCCGCCATATAGCCAAGAACCTTGTGGCTGCAGGTGTGGCCAGAGAAGTGCTGGTACAGGTGTCTTATGCCATCGGTGTGGCGCAGCCTATGGGCATTTACGTGAATACTTACGGTACCGCCAATGTGGATATGAACGATGGAGAGATCGCGAAGATCGTATCGGAGCTTTTTGATATGCGGCCTTACTTTATAGAGCAGCGCCTGAAATTACGCAACCCGATTTACAGTGAAACGGCTTCTTATGGTCATATGGGACGTAAAAACGAGGTGGTTACCAAAGTTTTCAGGTCGCCTGAAGGCAAGGAAAAGAAGGTGAAAGTAGAGCTGTTCACCTGGGAAAAGCTGGATTATGTGGCTAAGGTGAAAAAGGCATTTAAGCTTAAATAAATATCCTGGATCTATAGCATTTACAAAAGGTTGTCTTTACCGACAGCCTTTTGTGTTTAGCATACATTTAACGATGAAAGGAAAGCGGTCCGCGCAGGCCCGTTATTAAGAAAACCGGAAGTTAAGCCGGGGGCCTTGTGCGCCCTCATTGGCCGCAATACAGGTTTTTTTGTTTTATATGTTGTACTTTTGCAACTCGAAATTTGTTAATTAAACCGGATAGAGATTATGTCGCCTATTAATAATAAAGATGAAATAATCTTTCTGAAAGGACCCCAGTCCCGCTGGAAAGATTTTAAGTTTACATTGAAAGTTGTCCGTGAGTTTATAAGAGGATTCAGAACATTCCATTTTGTAGGACCCTGTGTGAGCATATTCGGTTCCGCGCGATTCAAGGAAGACCACCCTTATTATAAAATAACAGAAGAGCTTGCCGGCGCTATTGCCAGGACCGGCTTTACTATCCTTACCGGTGGTGGTCCGGGTATCATGGAAGCCGCCAATAAGGGTGCCAAGTCCGTAGGCGGGAAATCGGTAGGCTGTAATATCATTCTGCCGTTCGAGCAGCATCCAAATCCTTACCTGGACCGCTGGGTGGATATGGACCTGTTCTTTGTCAGGAAGACCATGCTGGTGAAGTACTCGTACGCTTTTGTGATCATGCCCGGCGGCTTCGGTACGCTCGATGAGTTCTTTGAGGCCCTGACCCTGGTGCAGACGGATAAGATCAAGCGCTTTCCTATCATATTGTTCTGTAAGGAATTCCATAATAAGCTGATGGAATATATCATGCATATGAGGGATGAGAAAACGGTTTCCGCGGACGATCTTGACCTGATATTGTACACCGATTCCATTGAAGAGGCCGTACAGTTCATCAGGGATAAGGCTATAGAGCCGTTCGGGCTGGAATACCAGAAAGCAAAAATAAACCCTTCCAAATTATTACTGGAAAAATAAAAAGACCACAGCTATGGCATATTGGAATGATGAAGCGGATGAGCTGCCGGAAGATGATATCGAATCCGGAGAACCGGGCACGCCCGAAAAGATAGAGCGCTTCCGGACGCTTACAGGTAAGAGTATGGAGCCGTTGCGCATAGATAAATACCTGATGAACCGCGTGGAAAACATAACACGTAACAAGATACAGCAGATCATTGACAATGAAATGGTGCTGGTGGACGGTAAGCCCGTAAAGGCCAATTTCAAGGTGAAAGGTGATATGGAGATCGTCATGTATGAGACCCGTCAGCCTGAATACAGTGAAATAAAGCCGGAGCAGATGCCCCTGGATATCATTTATGAGGATGAGGTGCTGATGGTGATCAATAAGCCGCCCAATATGGTGGTGCATCCCGGCTGCGGTAACTATTCCGGCACGCTGCTGAACGGTCTTGCCTGGTACCTGAATCCCGAGCAGGACCCTGAAAAAACATCCGCATTGCCCCGCATAGGCCTTGTGCACCGGATTGATAAGGATACCAGCGGGCTGCTGCTGATAGCCAAAACGGAGGATGCGATGCAGAAGCTGGCGGCACAGTTCAAAGCCCATACGGTGCACCGCAGGTATACCGGTCTTGCCTGGGGCGACTATAAAGAAGATGAGGGTACGATTACCGCGCATATCGGCCGTAACCTCAGGTTCCGGAAAAAGATGGATGCGTTCCCGGATGGCAGCTATGGCAAGCATGCGGTCACACATTATACCGTGCTGGAAAGGTTCCTGTATGTGACCCTGCTGGAATTCCGCCTGGAAACAGGACGGACACACCAGATACGCGTTCATAACCGCCTTATAGGCCACCCTTTGTTCAATGACAGCACGTACGGCGGGGACAGCATCGTAAAGGGTACCGTATATGCCAAATACAAGCAGTTCGTGGATAATTGCTTTAAGATACTGCCGCGTCATGCCCTTCACGCCAGGGAGCTGGGCTTCATCCACCCGGTAACGGGACAGGAAATGTTCTTTACCAGCGAGCTGCCTGCGGATTTTAAAGAAGTGATAGAAAAGTGGCGGAGATACACTTCTTCCTACAGGCAGCTGGAAAGCGATGAAGCTTACTGATGCCCTGGAAAAATGATGTGATATAGCCTGGCGAAATGGAATAAAAAGGGCTGTATTCCTATAGATACTATTCAGTCAATGATACAACGACAAAGGATGATCTTGTGAGGTTGTCTGGAAGAGATAAGGGAGGAAAGCGTATTAAACGCCTCTTGTATGGTCACATGAAGCTTGTCAAAAGGTGATATGAATATATAAGTAATCCTGTCAATATTGTGGCTCAGCTCAATACGACAGGGTTATTTACTTTTTAAACATCCTCTTCTTTATCCCTGGTATGCTTTTATATACCAGGTCCTTTAAAACTTACGTCATGCCCCACGATTTAACGCGTCCTGCCGGGTCCTTGGCACTATTGCTTTAATGGAGCTGCTAAGCTATGCTGCAGTATAGCCTGACCTCAGCTCTATTTTGTAGTATAATGTGGATTATATCTTCCCGGTTATTGAATAGCCGGATTCTGCAATAGACTAATATATAAACTACACAGATTTGACTCAACTCCCCCTTTCCCCCGCTTCACTTCCGAATTTCCTCACTTCAGTCAGATTGACCCTGTAATAAGGCAGCAACCAGCTTACTTTTGACCCTTGAAATCGTCAAAATACAAGAACCGATGCAACTTTTGATAACCCATAACACCAAAATACTAACCCTGCTGCTGACTGCCATACTCTTTTTACAAAGCTGTAAAAACGCGGAACAGGACACTATTGAACAACCCGAAACCGTAGCCGCAGCAGTGCTGACCCTGCAACCAGGCGAAGCGGTCATCGACCAGACATTTCCCGCCAGCCTGCAGGGCAAAGACAATATCGAGCTACGCCCGCAGATCAGCGGCTATATCGACAAGATCTACGTGGACGAAGGTGCTTTTGTCAAAGCCGGGCAAGCCTTGTTCCGTATCAATGCCAGCGTGTACCGCGAACAGAAAAACACGGCCTTAGCTGCCCTGGCAATGGCCCGATCACAACTGGCGACCGCTCAATTAGAGCTCGACAAATATAAAGTGCTGAGCGAAAACAAAGTAGTGGCCGACTTCCAATACCAGAAAGCGAAAACAGCTTATGAAAACGCCAAAGCTGCCGTGCAGCAACAGCAAACCCTGGTAGCATCAGCAGATGTAAACCTCGGCTTTGCCACTGTGAAAGCCCCGGTAAGTGGCTACATAGGCCGGATACCCCACCGTATGGGTGCGTTGGTCAGTCCTGCGGATGCACAGCCCCTGACGACCTTATCCCAGGTGAGCGAGATCTATGCGTACTTTTCACTTCCTGAAAATGAGATATTGAAGATCAACGCCACCCGCCCGGGAGCCACTTTGCTGGAAAAATTAAAGACCTTCCGGGACATCACCTTATTGCTGGCCGATGGGACGCCCTATAACCAGCTCGGCAAAATTGATATGATGGACGGGCAGTTTGACCCAACCACAGGTTCGGTGACGCTACGCGCGTCTTTTCCCAACCCGGAATCCTTGCTACGAACCGGCAACACGGGCAGGATCGTTTTAAAGACCACCCAAGCCAATGTGTACCAGATACCGCTGCTGGCTACGTATGAAGTGCAGGACAAGCTGTTCGTGGGATTGCTCAACAAGGAGAACAAAATGGAACGCGTGGCACTGCAAGGCTATACCAAATCGGGCGATTTTTACATTGTCAAAACCGGCTTTAAGCCGGGCGACCGGATCATCGCCAACGAGCTGTCCGCCATTCCCGAGAATGCCATCATCACTGAAAAAGCCGTTAAATAAAATCCGCTGAACAATGCTGAATAAGATCATCAAAAGACCCGTACTCGCTACGGTCATTTCCATTATACTGGTGCTGCTGGGGATCGTGGGCTTGCTGCGCATCCCGATGACACAATTTCCCGAGATCGCACCACCTACCGTATTCGTATCCGGTGTTTACCCGGGCGCCAATGCCGAAGCCGTGATCCGCTCGGTCATTACGCCGCTGGAACAGGCCATCAACGGCGTGGAGAATATGCAGTATATGACCTCCAGCTCGGCCAATGACGGCAGCTTTTCGATCACGGTGATCTTCAAGCAAGGGGTGGATCCCGACCAGGCAGCGGTAAATGTGCAGAACCGCGTGGCACAGGCCAACGCACAGCTCCCCTCAGAAGTAATAAGGCTGGGATTGAATACTACCAAGCAGCAGACCAGCTACCTGATGATCGTGAATATCAACAGCGATAAGCCCGAAAAATACGATGAGGGTTTCCTGCAGAATTATGTCAATATCAACCTGATCCCGGAGCTTAAACGGATTCCCGGTGTGGGTAATGCTACTGTTTTCGGGGCTAAAGACTATTCGGTACGTGTATGGGTGAATCCCGTTAAGCTCTCTTCTTACGGGCTGGTGCCTTCCGATGTGGAAGCGGCGATACAGCAGTATAGCTTTGAGGCTTCACCGGGCAGCCTGGGCGAAGAAACGGATGCTTCCTTGCAATACGTTTTACGCTACAAAGGCAAGCTGAACAAGCCCGAAGAGTTTGAGCGGATCATCCTGCGTTCCAAAACCGATGGTACGATATTGCGCCTGGGAGATGTGGCCCGGATCGAGTTCGGGCTGTCCAATTATTCCAGCGATACCTATACGGACGGTAAGCCTTCGGTGGTATTTGCGGTGCTGCAGGCCAGCGGTTCCAATGCCAATGATATCGCTATCGAGGTGCGCAGGTCTTTGGCCAGTTTCCAGAAAAGCTCGCCGGACGGCATCAATGTAGAGGTCATCCAGAATATGAAAGACCGCCTGGACGCTTCCGTTTCACAGATGCAGTCCACCTTGATAGAAGCCTTTATCCTGGTGTTTATCGTGGTGCTGGTTTTCCTCCAAGACTTCCGTTCTACCATCATCCCGGCCATTGCCGTACCGGTTTCCATTATCGGGACCTTCTTCTTTATTTACCTGATCGGCTTTTCGGTGAATGTGCTCACTCTGTTTGCTTTGGTGCTCGCCATCGGTATCGTGGTGGATGATGCGATCGTGGTGGTGGAAGCCGTTCACGCCAAGATGCAGCAGACCGGGGAAAGCGCTAAAACAGCGACTGCTTCGGCGATGAGCGAGATCAGCGGGGCGATCATTTCCATTACGCTGGTGATGTCGGCGGTATTCCTGCCGGTCGGCTTTATGGAAGGTCCTGCGGGAATTTTCTATAAGCAGTTTTCCTATACGCTGGCGATAGCCATTTTGATCTCGGCGGTAAATGCGCTGACCTTGAGCCCGGCATTGTGTGCCTTGATCTTAAAGAATCAGCATAGCAACGAACCCGGCGAGAAGCAGAAGTTCACCCAACGATTTGCCGGTGCCTTTAATACCGGCTTTGAACGGCTGACGGATAAGTATATCGGGGCTGTACGGTTTTTAGGCAAGAGAAAAATCATTGCCATCGGAGCATTGGCGTTGGTTGCGTTCGGCGCATTTTTCCTGATGAATACCGCGCAGAAAGGGTTTGTGCCGGAAGAGGACGATAATAACCTGACCTTTGTGGTCAACCTGCAGGCGGGCGCCAACCTCCAGTTCATTACCCGGGAAATGGAAAAGGCCACCGAGATAGTCACCGCACTGCCCGAGGTAAAGAGTATCAGTACGGTTTCGGGATTCAGCCTTTTCAGCTCCGGCTCGGCGCCCAATTCCGCTATGGGCTTTATCACTTTGAAAAACCCGAAAGACCGGGGTAAAGTTTCGGATATCAACGAGGTGATGCACAAGATCGAAGACGCGATGAAAGGCCGGATAAGGGGTGAATTCCTGATCTTCCGTAATCCGGCGGTGGAAGGCTTTGGTACGGCCGGTGGTGTGGAGTTCGTGCTGCAGGACCGGGCTTCGGGCAGCATTGCCGATTTTGAAGCGGTCAGTCAAAAGGTGATCGCGGCATTAAGCGAACGGCCGGAGATCGGAATGGCGTTTACGACGTTCCGCAGCGATTACCCGCAGTACGAAGTGGTGCTGGATGAAGATAAGGCGCAGCAGCTGGGCTTAACGCCCAAAGAGGTGATGGACGCTTTGCAGCTGTATTTAACCGGTTCGCAAACTACCGATTTTGTACGTTTCGGGCGGCTGTACCGCGTGAATGTGCGTTCGGAAGCGGAGTTCCGTAAAGACGAGGCCTCGCTGAATAATATTATGATCCGCAATAACCTTCACCAGATGGTGCCGATATCAACTTTGGTAACGCTTAAAAAGGTATTTGGCCCGCAAGGCATCAGCCGTTACAATTTGTACAACAGCATCAGCATAAATGTGAATGCCGGGGATGGTGCGAGCAGCGGCAAAGTGATGGGCGTGATAGATGAAGTGCTGCAAAAGGAGCTGCCCAAAGGTTACAGCTATGAATACAGCGGGCTGAGCCTGCAGGAACGCAAGTCGGGTTCGCAGATGATCTTTATTTTCGGGCTGAGCATTTTGTTCGTGTACTTCCTGCTGGCTGCCCAGTACGAAAGCTACCTGTTGCCGCTGGCGGTGATGCTGTCCCTGCCTACGGGTATTTTAGGGGTGTTTATCGCCACCGGGCTGGCCGGTATCGCCAATAATATTTATGTGCAGATCGCGATGATTATGCTGGTGGGACTGCTCGCTAAAAATGCCATTTTGATCGTGGAGTTTGCGGTACAGCAGCGCAAGGCAGGGCTGTCGGTTTTTGAAGCGGGTATCGCGGGAGCCCGGATGCGTTTGCGTCCTATCCTGATGACGTCCTTTGCTTTTGTGGCGGGACTGGTGCCCCTGATGTTTGCCAAAGGCGGAACGGCCATCGGTAATCAATCCATCAGCATCAGCGCGGCCGGCGGTATGCTCAGCGGTGTTGTGCTGGGGGTGCTGGTTATCCCGGTGCTGTATATGATCTTCCAGCGGTTGCAGGACAGGGTGTCGGGTGGGAAGGAGTAGCGATGGGGAAAAAACCGCTGCCATCATAAACCCCGATCCCGTTTAGAAAGGTTTAAACGGGGTTGGAGTCTGCGGGGGAATATGTTTTGTAGTATTTGGTTTTGTCAGGTGATGTTTTCATCAGGCTTTTACAGGATGAGACTGTTGCTTTTTTATGATGTTGTATTACTAATTTTATGTTCCAAAATGTCTTATGTTCTGTTTTTCGTGTACCAAAAACAAATTATATGGTACACGTCTTACATTTCGTGGGACAATTGGGTACACGTTATTTTTATCCCTTCCTGAGTAAATTATAAAGCCTGGTATTGATATATATAACTTCTTTACCCTTTTGTTGTGATTTCAAAATTCCTAATTCTTCTAAGCTGCTGAGGTATCGTGATGCAGCTTTTCTTTCGATACCCAAATTGTTTACTAAAAACTCGATCTTGCTGTAAGGATGGATGTAAAGCTGTTCAATCAAATCTTTTGAATATATCCTGGGTAACTTTTCCTGTACCAGTTTTTGAGTTTCAATGAACAAATGATTCATTTTATGGATTTGTTCAATTGTGCTTAAAGCTGTCTGTTCTATGCCTTTCAGCATATACAAAATCCAATCTTCCCAATTTTTTTCAGTACGAACTTCTTGTAAGAGCCGGTAGTAATCTCTTTTGTTTTGGATGATATATGAGCTCAAGTACAGAACCGGCTCGTTCAACAGGCCTTTCAATATCAGATACAAAACATTGATCATCCTGCCAGTCCTGCCGTTTCCGTCATAAAAAGGGTGAATGCTTTCAAACTGATAATGCTGGATGGCTAATTTGATCAATGGGGACAGGTCATCTTCATCATTATTCAGGTACTCCTCCAGATTTTTCATCAGGTTATTAATCGTATCAAAATTGTCGGGAGGTGTGTAAATTATTTCATTGGTCAAATCATTGACCAATGCTGTTCCCGAGAGCCTTCTAAGTCCTGCATTGTTTTCTTCCAATTCTTTCTGAATGGATATTATCCCGTTTGTATTAAGGTATCCTTTTTCTTTAATCAATTTCGTCCCCATCAGAAGCGCCTCTCTGTATCGTAAAACTTCTTTAGTTGCAACATCGGGTTTAGCAGATTTTGCGTACAAGGCCTGATAGAGCTTATCCTGGGTTGTGATCACATTTTCAATTCCAGAGCTCGCCTGTGCTTCTTTTAAAATAACAGCATTGATAAGAATATTTGGATTGGGCAATGTGTTTGTAAGACCTTTTAGTTCTGCTAATGCTACTGCGGATTTGCTCTCCTGTTTTAGGATTGAAATGGTCTCTACCAAAGATTGCTTTGGAGGAAGAAGAGGCAAATCGTTAAATGCTTTATTTGATTTTGTTGTCATAGTCTAAGTTTAAACGGCATATTCAGCGATTCCATCCGGTTGATTAAACCAACTTAAAATTTCAATGCTGCTTGTACCGATATCCCAAGCATAGAACTGTGAATTTAATTTGCTTTCAACGAATGAAGTACCGGAAAATTCATCCCACAATTTTTCCAACTCAGCTATTTTCATTTTGATTATTTTTTTTGATGATAGATAAAAGGCTCATTAGCTCTGCTTCGGTTGTTACAAAAACTTCATAGCGTTCAGAGCCCAAACTTCCTTTTTTCTTTCCATTCGGACGAACTCTGTCATCTACTATTTCTCCTAATGAGGTAACTGCATCAATATTTGTATTGATTACCAAAAAGCACTTTCTTCCTGTTTTTCCTGCATATCCTATTACAGAAAAAGTCTGTTTTCCGAAAGTAATTTTGATTTTACTTGCTTGTGCTTCAAGCGTTACCTGACTAAGATTTTTCAAATATTCATAGAAAATTCTAAACAGTCGTTTAGCCTCATCTTTTCCATATAAAAATGCTTCCGCATCTGCCAATTCAGGCTTATTATCATTGATGTTTTTTGTTTTTTGAAGTTTAACAGCGTTTTCTTTTTCAATCAGATCGTCCGGGTCATTGTTGAGATAATCAATAAGCAAAAGTTGATTTTCAAACCACATATATTTTATCAACGTGATTTCGCTTTTGCTTTTTTTGGCTTTATCAACATCTGCCGGCGAAAAGGTTTTCGCAATTAAAACAAGTTCAATGCTGTCTTCTGAAATTTCGTTATACTTTGGTAAAACGGCATCATAACTTTGGGTAGACAGTAAGTAGATTTTTGCAAAATTGTCTTCAACAAAATCCTTGTAATCAGAGGCCTGATTTCGTATGTTTTTATCTAAATCTTTTTTCAATTCAATAATGACAAACTTTTTTGTCTTTGGATTAAAAGCCAAAATATCTATTCTTCCTGAACCGCCTTTGCTTCTTACATTTCCGTCCAATGTAAATTCGCTTTTGATAAAAGTAAAATGAGGAAAAAATTCTTTCCAGTTTTCCGAAATGAAGCGATTCAGTTCCGCTTCCGATTTATTTACTTGTTTTAAAAATTTTTTGTTATCTGTTGAATATAATTTTAGCATTGTTTCTCTGTTTTGGTTTATGCAACATTTGCGTTAGGGATTGCAATGGAAATCCTTTTTTGTCCCGAAAGGTGGAAAAGATTGGAACGGAAAGCGCGACCCTAAGCGGAACGCCCAAAAAATATTTATCAAACTGGCTTCTGCTTCGTTAGCTGGTTTTCCGGCGTTGTTTTTTATATCCCAACCCAACAACTCAAAAAAAGGGTTTAAGAAATCATTGCGGAGCAGTGTTTCATTATACTTGTTGGTCAGATACTGATTGCTGTCCGGCTGGTATTTTTCCAGGAGTTGCTTTATCGTCATTTCTGCTTGCTTGCTTTTAAAAATTTTACTCTTCGCTCGGCTACTTTCAAGGCTTTTTCTCCCAGGTCCTCGTCTTGAATTTCATACATTATCTTATCGCTAAGAAATAACACCAATAATTCATCAGCGTTATATCCGTAAATACCTGCAAGTTTGAGAATAATATCTTTTGTGAGTTTGCGTTCGCCACGTTCCATTTTGCTTAAAATAGCAACATCAATGTCGAGCAATGCAGAAACTTTCCGCAATGGAAGTTCTTTACCTTCTCGTAGCTCCCGTAGCTTTTCGCCTATGCTTGTCGTTGCTGATATACTTTCTGTTGACATATTTTCTATTGACAATAAGTGTCAAATTTAATCAAAGTATTCTGCAGGCAAAAATTTTAATAACGTTTTTATGCAGGCGCAGCCGGTGAACCTGGAAAGGGTGGAAACACCCGCCGCTCCCTTTCCGCACTTCAGTTTCCAATTTCATCAGTTCAGCCGGATTTATGCTGATGCAAGGCTTAAGGGCAGCTACCTTTGGAACTCCGGCAGTAAAAAATAAGCACCAGATGAAAATAGTAATAAAAAGCAGCATCTCTTTATTGTTGATAGCGGGGCTGCTACAATCCTGCAAAGTGACGAAAGATCATACCCGCCCGGAGCTGAACCTCCCGGCATCGTTCAACGCTGCGGCAATGGGGACGGATACCGGCATCGTTGAAATCCCGGCTTACCGGCAATTTTTCGCCGACCACGCGCTGGTAGAACTGCTGGATCAAGTGATGGCGCACAACCCGGACCTGCTGATCGCATCGGAGCAGCTACTGGCGGCCGAAGCATCCCTGAAAAGCGTGAAACTCAATTATCTCCCGGACATCAATTTACAGGTGAATGCGGGCGTGCAACGGTTGTCCCAAAACAGTATGATGGGCTCTTTTGCGGGCGGATTGCTGTTTGAAGAATACAATATGGCGCCGGCCATTTCCTGGGACATAGATTTCTGGGGCAAGCTGAAAAGGCAACGGGAAGAAGCTTTATCGGGCTATCTTAGCCAGGCCGAAAACCGCAGGGCATTACGGGTACAGCTGATCGCACAGGCTGCACAGGCTTATTACAACCTGCTGAGCCTGGATGAGCAGCTACGCATCGCGCAGGCAGTGGAAAAAAGTATGCGGGAAACGCTGGCGATGCTGCAAACGCAATATGCCGTGGGGGACGTCAGCTCGCTGGCCATCCGGCAATCGGAAGCGCAGCTGGCAGAAACAAGGGCATTGATACCCGAGATCAAAGCCGGCATCAAAGCGCAGGAAAACGCTTTGCAGACCCTGGCAGGCAGCTATCCCGATGCGGTACAACGTGCCCGGTCCTTGCAAAACAGGGCCTTCGCCACGGAGCTTGAAACCGGTGTGCCGGCCGACCTGCTGGCGAACCGCCCGGATGTAAAGCAGCAGGAGCTGCAATTGCAGGGCGCCAATGCACGGGTGGGCATTGCCAAAGCGGACTTTTACCCGACCCTGAGGATTACCGGGCAGGGCGGACTGAATGCTATTAAGGCGACCAACTGGTTTTCCATCCCGGCCTCGCTGTTCGGGAATGTCGCCGCGGGACTGACGCAGCCTCTATTCAACAGGAGAAGCATCCGGTCGGCGTATGAGCAGGCTGTGCACCAGCGGGAAGCTGCTGTGCACGCGTTCCGGAAATCGGTGCTGGTGGCGGTGGAAGAAGTGAGCACTTCGCTGAGCACCATTACGCACATCAAAGAGCAGCTGACGGAGGCAGGTAACCGTAAGGCCGCGATGGACAAGGCAATGGCGGATGCCCGGCTGCTCTATCAATATGGGGAAGCCAATTACCTCGAGGTGCTGACCGTACAGCAAAGCTATTTCCAGGCGGAATTAGCGCATACAATGGTCCTTCAAAAGGAAATAAATGCTTACATTGCTTTGTATAAATCTTTAGGTGGCAATTAGGCGATGATAAAAGACAGCAACAATACCGGTACTTTTTGGAAGCGGGTGTTCCAGTGGAGCGGCGTGCCGGTTTCGCTGGCCCTGGCCAACCTGGTGCAATACCTGCTGAATCCTGCCAGCAGCTGGTGGGACTTTTATACGGAGGCCCAATGGTCGGAGATCGGGGCTACCATCGTGGGCGGCATCGTGATGTACGCTATTCTTTTCTGGATCATCCGCCTGCTCTCGGGCTGGGTCAACCGGAAAGTGCTGTTCAGGAATAACATCCTCGTTCAGTTCCTGATCACCACGGGTGTGGTCATTGGCTGTATGTTCCTGCTGTTGAACCTGGAAAATGTGGTGTACGACTGGATCTGGCCGGAACCACCTGAGAATAACCAGGAAATGGAGCTGGCGATAAGGTATTACCTGGTGGTGAACCTGGTCGTGGCGGCCTTTGTCAACAGCTTCTATCATTCTTTTTTCTTTTTCGAGCAATGGAAGGCCAAGGTGATCGAAAGCAACCAGCTGCAAATCCTGTCCCACCAGCTCAGGGAAAATGCTTTGCAGTCGGAGCTGGAAGTGCTGAAGCTGCAGCTGGACCCGCATTTCCTGTTCAATAATTTCAGCATCCTCACGCAGCTGATAGAAACCGACCCCGGGGCCGCGCAGGAATTTCTGTCGAATCTCTCGAGGGTGTACCGCTACATCTTAACCACCGGGAAAAAAGACGTGGTGGCATTGGAAGAGGAGCTGAAATTCGTGGAAATGTATTTTCACCTCATCAAAATACGGCACGGGGAAAGCATCCATTTGTCCGTCAAGGTCAGCGATGCGGATAAACGGAAGGGCATTCCGCCGGTCACCTTGCAGCTGTTGCTGGAAAATGCGATCAAGCATAATATTTCGACCGTGAAACAGCCGTTGCATTTGTCGGTTGAAAGCCCGGGTGATGGTACTATCGTGGTGAAAAATAATTTGCAACGCATCAATATTGATTATAAAAGCACCGGGATGGGCTTGAAGAACATCCGGGAACGCTACCAGCTATTGCAGGGCATCGCACCTGAAATTACAAGCAGTGACAGCTCTTTTGAAGTGAGGCTGCCTTTGCTCCATCTCTAAAATTGCGTTATGAACTACCTGATCATTGAAGACGAACAATACAATGCCGAGCTGCTGAAAAGTATGGTGGAAAAAGCGGATATTACGGCCAGCCTATTGGCCATATTGCCTACTATCCAGGAAAGCGTGGAATGGCTGAATGTGCATCCGCAACCGGATGTGATCTTTATGGATATCCGCCTGGCAGATGGCTTGTCGTTTGAGATCTTTAAGCAAGCGGACATCCGGTCGCCGGTCATTTTCACCACGGCTTATGATGAGTATGCCTTGCAGGCGTTCAAGGTATATGGTGCGGCTTATTTACTGAAGCCCATCGAAAAGGAAGAGCTGGCAGCAGCGCTGGCCAAAGTAAAAAGGGTGCAGCCGCAGCTTTCGGGCGATGATGCGGGCGCCATCCTGGAGATGTTCCGCACGCAGCAGAAAACTTACAAAAGCCGTTTCCTGCTGCATTACCGGGAAACGTACAAGATAATCCCGGTAGACACTATTGATTATGTGTACCTGGAGCATAAGATCGTTCATTTCCGGCTTTTGGACGGGTCTGTCATTGCTGTTCCCTACACGCTGGAAGAGCTGGAGGAGCAGCTCGATCCGCAGTATTTCTTCCGGGTCAACCGGCAGTACATCCTGCACATCAACAGCATCGAAAGTATTTTCAAGCACTTCAACGAAAAGCTGAAGATCATCCTGAAACGGGACCGGAAGGCTGAGGTGATCGTGAGCCGGATCAAGATGCCGCAGTTTAAGTTGTGGGTGGATGGGTGATGATCACAACAACTGTGGACAACCACCCCATTCCTGACTGAAGCGAAGAAAAAGAGGAGCCCGATCTCCCTGTTCATAAGTGGATTCCTACATTACTCCTTTATGAGGCTTATTGCCGTTCAAAGACACCATAAAATACCATACCGAATGAAGTATCCTTGAAAATAAATTTATCTTTCTCAAAGGAATAAAGCTCCAAATACATCGTATCCGGTGCGCCGTCATACGCTCTGATCTGGCGGATATAGCTTTCGTCCGTAGATACGATCCAGTCAAAGGCTTCTTCGGTAGAATCCGCTAAGAACAGCGAGTTTCCCGTTCCCCCTTTACGGTAAGTCTCTACGTAGCCGTAGCGTTCATCTATCGCCTCGAGGCTATCGGGATGCGGGCCGCCAAAGGTACTCTTCCAGGTGCCTAACAGCAGATCGGCACGTGTTTCAGCCGGGATGGGCTGTGGATTCGGGTCTTTTTTGCAGGCGCTGAGGATACTCATCCCTGCCAGTCCCGCTACCATAATTTTGAAATACAAATGCATAGTTCAATATTTATCTGTTACCTTAAAACGGCAGGCAGCCTTTATTATTGTTATAACATACAATATCCTGTTGTTGAACCAATGCTTATGACGAATATACTTTGCAGGCTTTCGGGGTAGTCAGCCTATTTTTTTCGCTCACTTACATATTCCAGAATGTCGCCTGGCTGGCAGTCCAATGCTTGACAGATCGCCTCTAAGGTGCTGAAACGTATTGCTTTTGCCTTTCCTGTTTTTAAGATAGAAAGGTTAGATAAGGTCAAGCCGACCCTTTCAGAAAGCTCATTCAAAGAGATCTTTCGCCTGGCCATCATCACGTCTAAGTTTACAATGATCGGCATAGTTAAACAGTTAAGTCATTTTCGGATTTCATATCTATGGCATTTTGCAATATTTTTTCAAATATGGCCGCGGCGGTCGCCACTACGATAGCGGCAAAGGTAGTTACAATACAGATGGCAAGAAAGCCCGCGATGTCGTCCTCTTTATCCTTGGTGAACCTTGTAAATAGTCCTGCCACCGCAATTAAGATGCTTAATAGGGCTGCACAATACTTTATGTTCTTTAAAGCCTTCACGGACTGTATTGAGAATACTTTATTCTGTCCGATATAACCAAGAAGCCTGAATGCGTTGTATAACGCAATAAAAAAGGCAATTGACGCTCCATAGACATATAAGATAAGCGGGTCAGCGTAAATACTGAATAAATCCAGGTTTACGGCCCGCCCCTCAGTTAAGGGAAGCCAGGTCAAAATGATAAGCGCTGCAATACCGATAAGGACGGTAACTATTTGAAGGAATCCTGTTGAAACTTTTTTCATAACGTTTGATATAAATTTTTAATTACAGCGTAAATGTAATAAATATTTATTGATAAACAATAAATTTATATCGAAAAATGGAGAAATATCCAGGCTGCTTTTTGGATCCCGGGGCTGGAATTATCTGCGTGGTGGTGCGTGCTGTACAAGAGCTGCTAGGATTCGGGGCTTACGCAGAATCTTTGTCAGCGGTTCTTGCCTTATTCGTCCCTGTGCTGCCTGGTCAGCGCTAGCATATGCTGATTGAACAAAGCCAGGTTTTCGCCTAAGGCTGAAAAAAAATCAATGTCGGCATTTTCCACTGCCGTCAATGCTTTTTGCAGCACTTTCGCACCTTCACTTGTCAACTTGATTACTTTGGCTCTCGTGTCGGTAGGGTGTTCGTGCCTGATGATAAATTTTTTTTCTTCCAGGGTCCGCAGCACTTTGGAAACCATCATTCTGTCCGCATTTCCCTGATTGGCAATGTCCACCTGAGTGACATTGTTGTTGTCCCTCGAAAGCCAGCCTAGTGCTGCCAGGAGAACAAATTGTGTCTGTGTCAGGTTTAAGGGATCTAACACCTTTTTGTGCTTCCTCTGCCACAACATTGTTAGCTGGCCTAAAAGGTAACCCGTGCTTTCATTCGGGCTTTTGAACTGGAATTCTATTTTTTTAGCCACCTCTTTTTATTTTGCTTCCAGAAAAGTAAGTTTATATCCGTCAATATCTTTTACATGGAAGGCCCTGCCAAAAGGTGTTTCTATAATCGGTCCCGCGGTGGTTACGCCATTCGTTGCGAGCTTCTCTTTCAGCTCATCCACATTTTCATTAACGGCAAACCAAAGCGCCACACCAATCCCCAGTTCTTTTTCTTCCAATGGCTCAAGCGGCGTACGGATCGCAAAGCTTGCCTGTCCCTGATTATACTTAAAAACGCATGCCTGCGGATTGGCATTGTCAATTTCAAAGCCTAATTTTTGTGTATAGAACTCTTTTGATGCCTCAAGGTTGCTCACTTGCAGCGAGGCGAATGTTAACTGTATCATTTTGTAAGATATTAATTGTTGTCGCAAATATAGTATATTCGACAACAATATGAAAATGATTTTTGCTGCTTCTATTCTCTGAGCTGTCCAAAAGCCTGATGGCTGTTGAAGGAACAGCAAGATCGAATCAATACCTTCGGTCCCGTGTACTGCCGTTGCAGCTCAGCGAAAGCCGGGTACAAAAGCACTACCCAAGCCTCCGCAGGTTGCTGAAATGGAGAGGAAGGCAGTTTGCCGTTCTGAGGAAAGAAAGGCCGGATGATAATTGCAAAGCCGGATCTTATTCCGGGTCCGGGACAGTTCCCATAAAATTGCTTTGCCTGATATCCTGCTGTGTGTGGTTATGTAATAATGCCTCCTGGTACGATAGCAGTTTTTTCTTCAATAAGAAGTATATCCTGGAGAGTAAGAAGGCATAATCATTCATCGCTGAAAATAATATATTCAGGTTTTGGTCATTATATTGATGCCCGTTAAAGTATAGCCACTCCCCGGAGATATATTTTTCCAGGCTTTCCCTGATCTCATTGGTGATCACCGCGTCATACCCCGGGTCTGCCAGCAGGTTTCTTATCTCTGCTGCAAGCGTTTCTTCCAATGGTCTTATATGGAGCAGATTGGCCGAGATCTGTTCGAGTGGTGTGGTGACATTAATGAACTGTAAGTCATTTGACAGCTCCGTATATACCTGATACCTGGAATCAAAAAGCTGGTCGAACTCAAATAATTCCCTGTAAAGCAATGCCAGCCTGGGTGACGCATCCTTTTGGCCATGCTCCAGGTCTTTAAAGAAGTTGAAAATTTCAATATCATTCTTCTCTATAGCTTCATTGACTTTTGCCAGTTCCGTTTCAAGCCGCTGCAGGAGGATGCCGCTATCTTTCCCGGAATATTTAATACCATCATAATCGAACGTTTTTACATTGATGCGCTTATCTGCGATATGCCTTAAGGTTTCAATATCGCTTTGCAAGGCGATCCCGGTATAGACCAGGTCCACTTGCTTGTCGGAAAACAGCTCATCGAATGTGCGGTCATTCGGACCCTGAGGAATTTTGTCCGGTTCGGACAGCAGGGGATGCTTCTGGTCGTAATAGCCATTGTAAATGACCGAAAAGCTGTTGGATTCCATATCACTCCTGTAGGCTGACCGGAAATTCCCGGAGGAGATCACCTGTGTTTCACCGGTATAAGCAACTGCGCCGAAAATATTTGCCGTAAGCTCTTTCTGGATCCTTTCAATATCTGTGAAAATTTTATTTGCGGGATAATCCTCCTGTGCTTCAAACCGGATATTGGTTTGCTCCAGCCGTTCAATCCTTTCCCTTGTGCCGGGGTGGGACGCCCACTGGTCTTTTATGACCAGTTTTGATTTATCAAACCTGCTTTGTTCCTCTAACGAGATGTCAGGCAGGTTATTTCTGATAGGGAAATTGCTTCTTTCCGCAAGCAGGCCCAATACATACAGCTGGTCCCTGTACAGGTTGTCGCTGATTATCCTGTCGGTGATTCTGGCGTTATAGAAATTTAAAACGCTGTCGAAAGAATGATCCGCCAGTGACATTCTCAGCAAAGAGCTCTTCAATGGTTCAAATCCCGTTACGTTGGCCGCAATTTCATCCGCATGAAATTCCATCTCTCTGGATAGCCCCATATAATTCTTATTGATAATAACATACAGCTTTTTTAAGACCCATTGAATACCGGTTATGATTTTAACGGCCAGCCCCACAAAAAAGGAAAAGAAATTGGTGATGCTGCTCCAGCGCCGGATCAGCTTATCATACGATTCATTATCGTACAGCATATTGAAAATTACCTTATTCACATTATACACATAGCTCCCTACCTTCATCGTTCTTTGTGAAAAATGCCCGAACTCATGGGCTAAAATTGCTTTTAACTCCAGTTGGGAAACCGTATTTATTAATCCCAGGCCTATCAGGAGATTCTTTTCTACGGGAAAGAACATACTCCAGACGCCGGAATCATAAAAAACTGCGGCATTCACATCCGCTGATAAATAGACCTTTTTGGGAAAGCTGGTTTTGACCTCAGCCACAATCTCATCTATCATAGCAAAAAGCCGGGGTTCGTCCGACCGCGTGATCTCCAGGAAATGGGAGCGGTCGGTATGCTGGGATTGGAACAGGAATTTGAGGAGAAAGATCAGGACCAGGATGCCTAAGCTCGCCAAGCCGGCTCCCGATACAATTGTTAAAAACGAAGGACTGATCGCTATCAGCATAACGCCTCCATACACGCAAAGCGCGGTCAGCCCGATAGCCAGCAGCACGATAAGCAGGTATGATACGGCAAAGAAGGCAATAGCGAGGATGGTCTTTGTGGTCTGGACCCTGAATGCTTTGGTCAGTTTGATGTCGGTTTTTTGCATTTGCTCAGATTTGGTGGTAGTATTACACCTGTCACTTATAGTATATCAGCCTTATTGTGCCAGGCTGTAGTATATTGGGGCAAATTTAACACTTTTGACCTGATTAGCTTACTGTCATATCTTGGCATCGCTTCTGTACCGGGGAGGAACGGACATGTGAATAACGTATTTTCTGTTATATGCTCCTTCAATACACTTATTTCAATATTTTTGAGGATTCATAGGCCTATTGCCTGTGATATTCTTACAGATGGAGCATATATTGCAATTTAACGAAGGCCTGGAGCTGCTTGAAAACCCCGCAGGATTTGCCGCATTGCCGGTGGAAGAACAGATCCGGGTCCTTTCCGGGGTGATCAGCTATGCGGACTGGAGCTATTATGTAAAAGATGAATCTATTATAGCCGACAGCACCTATGATGCTTATTTTAAGCAGCTGCAGCACCTGGAGGAGCAGTATCCCGACCTGAAGCTCCCGCATTCTCCCACCCAGCGGGTAGCTTTCGGCATATCGGAAAAGCTGGAGACGGTACAGCACCTGGTCCCTATGCTCAGCCTGAACAATTCCTATAATGAAGAGGACCTGAAAGACTGGAATGACAGGAATGTGAAAAGCTATAAGCAACCCTTCGAATATACGGCGGAGCCCAAATACGATGGTGCCAGCATCTCCCTGGTCTATGAGAACGGGCAGCTGCTCCGGGGCGCCACCCGAGGAGACGGTATCTACGGGGAGAATATCACGGCCAATGTAAAAATGATCCGTAACATTCCCCTGTACATCCCTTTGTCGCAATACGGGCTGCAATCAATGGAGATCAGAGGAGAGGTGATCATTCCCAATAAGGCATTTTTAAAGGTCAATGAGCAGAGGATGGCCCAGGGCCTGCCGGTACTGGCCAATCCCAGGAATGCGGCGTCCGGCTCCTTAAGGATGCTGGATGCGGGGGAGGTGTCCAAACGGAAGCTTTCTGCCGTTTTATATCATATTTCCTACTATACTTTACTGCCGGGAGTAGAAAGGCCCGATTTCCTGGATACGCATTATACCATGTGCGAATGGCTGGATAAGGTAGGGTTTGCCACATCCTTTCATGCCATGCGGAAATCGTCTGATATTTCGGAGATACTGGCCTACTGCCACGAGTATGAAGAGAAGCGGGACGACCTGGGCTTTGAGATAGACGGGATGGTGCTGAAGGTCAATGAAGTGGCCATTCAGGATGCGCTGGGTATGACCACCCATCATCCCCGGTGGGCGATGGCCTATAAGTTTAAGGCGAGGCAGGCTACTTCCAGGCTGCTGGATGTGCAATTCCAGGTAGGAAGAACCGGCATCATAACCCCGGTAGCTAAAATTGAGCCGGTCTATATCAGCGGCGTGACCGTATCCAGCATTTCTCTTTTCAATGAGGATGTGATACGCGAAAAGGATATCAGGATAGGGGACCGCGTGATCGTGGAGCGGGCGGGAGATGTGATCCCGTATATCGTAAGATCGCTTTCCGAGATGCGGACAGGGACGGAAATGCCTGTTGTCTTCCCCCGGCAATGTCCCGTATGCGGCGGAGAGGTGATAAAGGTAGAGGGAGAGGCTGCTTATAAATGTATCAACTGGAACTGCGAGGCGCAGATACTGGAACGGCTGAGCCATTTTGCCAGCAAGGACGCTATGGATATCCGGAACCTGGGAGATGCCAATATCAGGCGGTTCTATGAAATGGGCATCCTGCACCATATTGAAGATATTTACCGCCTGCCCTATGAGCGCCTGGAAGGACTGGAAAAGCTGGGCAAAAAGTCTATTGAGAACCTTAAAAATGCTGTGGAGGCCTCTAAGGGTCAGCCGCTGAACCGGATACTCTTTGGCCTGGGCATACGCTTTGTGGGGGAAACCACAGCCAAGACCCTCGCCAGGAAAGTAAAAGACCTGAGGGAATTTCAGCACTGGACCATAGAGCAGTTGCTGCAGCTGGAGGATATCGGTCCCAAGGTGGCGCAGTCTGTATATGATTTCTTTCATGAGGAGCAGCATATTGCTATGCTGGATACCCTCGAAGCATTGGGCGTGCAGGTGCACCAGGAGACGGCCCAGCGGCCTGCGGACGGCAGCGGCCTGCAATTTGAAGGCAAGACGTTCCTGTTTACGGGTACGCTACACAAGTTTAAGCGGAATGATGCGGAAGCGCAGGTCGAGGCGATGGGCGGCAAGATATTGAGCGGGGTCAGCAGCAAGCTGGATTACCTTGTCGTGGGTGAGGCCGCGGGCTCTAAGCTGGAAAAGGCCAAAAAGCTGGGCACGGTGCGTATCCTTACGGAAGATGAGTTTACGGCGCTTATGGGAATTTCATAGCAGGTATAAGGCGCTATTATGAGCTATAAAGTCCGCAGGAATATTTGGACTTTTAAAATAAGATCTTTACATTTGTACAGATAACCAGCTATAATAATGATCAGCCTGAATCTATCCGTAAATATGTCAAAGTGTTGTTGTACTCCACCAGAGGAGTAGAACGCGCGTGTATATACCGGATTGTTATATGATACCAGATACTCCTCAAATCAATTTTGAGGAGTATTTTTTTTATGTATTGTTGTGGCTTTAAATGATATATTTTAATATATTTATTTTATATAGTCATAGGGATGCGATGTCATATTATTTGGAAGACCCTGATAAAATAAATTTAATAGTAATGAGCAGGAGCATATTTGATATGAATACCCGTAAATGTGGTCCGCTGCCTGATAAGGCCGGGACGGAACGGTGGGTGGAGACCATGTTTCACTGGCTCTTTTCCATAGGAGAGCCGTATGAAGAACTGGAATACTTTATGGCAACGGCGAAGCGGCTCAGGGAGGAATTGTCCGGCCTGGTGCGGATCGTTTCAGGCAGCGAAGGAACCGATGAAACGCTGCTGCATACGTTCTTTGAATCCTTACCGGGCATCAGGAAGCTGCTGGAAGATGACCTCCAGACGGTGCTTGATTCCGATCCTGCCGCGCGCTCGAGGAACGAGGTGCTGCTGGCTTATCCCGGCTTCTTTGCCATTGCGGTACATCGCATAGCGCATGTGCTGTCCGGCCTGGGCATTCCCGTCCTGCCCCGGCTGATATCGGAATACGTGCATAGCAGGACCGGTATTGATATCCATCCCGGTGCTGCTGTGGGCAGAAGGTTCTTTATTGACCATGGTACCGGTATCGTGATCGGGGAAACGGCCCTTATCGGTGACGATGTGAGGATCTACCAGGGCGTGACGCTCGGTGCGCTGACCGTGCATAAGGATATGGCCGAAAGCAGGCGCCATCCCACGATCGGAAATGATGTGGTCATCTATGCCAATGCCACGATCCTAGGCGGTGATACGGTCATCGGCGACCATTCCGTGATCGGCGGGAATGTATGGATCACCCGGTCGGTCCCGGCTTACTCCCTTGTTTACCATAAGAGTGAGGTTGTCATCAAAAATAAGATGCCTTTTCCCGAACCTTTGAATTATAGTATTTAATCCCATCTGTTTATACAAAAAAAGTACATGTTATGAAAGCAAACAATGTGTTAGAGCTGATAGGCAACACACCTGTCGTTAAGTTATCAAGATTATTCGGAGGCGCGTCCAATGTATGGATGAAGATAGAGCGCAATAATCCCGGCGCCAGTATCAAGGACCGTATCGCCCTGGCGATGATAGAGGACGCGGAACAAAAAGGGCTGCTGAAGCCCGGCGGCACTATCGTAGAGCCAACATCCGGCAATACAGGCATTGGCCTGGCCCTGGTGGCAGCCGTGAAAGGGTACCGCACTATCCTGGTCATGCCGGAATCTATGAGCGTGGAGCGCAGGAAGCTGATGGAGATATATGGCGCCAGCTTTGACCTTACGCCCCGTGAAAAAGGTATGAAAGGTGCTATTGAGCGCTCCAGGGAACTGTTGGCGCAATTGCCGGATGCCTGGTCTCCCCAGCAGTTTGATAACCCGGCGAACGTGGATATACATATAAGGACCACGGCGCAGGAGATCCTGTCAGATTTTCCCGATGGCATTGATTACCTTATAACGGGAGTGGGCACGGGCGGTCACCTGACCGGTGTGGCACGGGTGCTGAAGGAACGGTTCCCGAGCCTGAAGGTCATTGCCGTGGAGCCTGCCGCTTCGCCGGTGCTGAGCGGGGGAGAGCCCGGTCCGCACCCGCTGCAGGGCATAGGGGCGGGCTTCAGGCCGGCTATCCTGGACAGTGCGCTGATCGATGAGGTCATTACCATTGAAAAAGACGCGGCTTTTGAAAAGGCCCGCCAGGCAGCCAGGGAGGAAGGACTGCTGGTAGGTATCTCAACGGGCGCGTCCCTTGCGGCAGTTGCGGCAAAGCTGGGGGATATTCCTCCGGGCGCTGTGGTGCTGACCTTTAACTACGATACCGGTGAGCGCTATTTATCTGTGGAAGGCCTGTTTTAGAAAGCATCCTGTAAAGCAGGTATCCGGGCCGTCCGCGGTGTATTGTATTACTTAACCTAGGTTATTTTTTTAAAGCGGAGGTTGCAGCACCTTTGTATAAGATAAAATAATACACTATAACCCTATAAAAAGGAGTACACAATGAGCAATATGATATTGCATAAGGCCGGTACCAGGGGACATGCCGATCACGGCTGGCTGCAGGCTAAGCATACTTTCAGCTTTGCCAATTATTATGACCCCGAAAGAGTACATTTCGGTGTGCTGAGGGTACTGAACGATGATACGGTAGCGCCGGGAATGGGCTTTGGCATGCACCCGCACGATAATATGGAGATCATTACCATTCCCCTGAGCGGCGCTTTGGAGCACCGGGACAATATGGGCAATACCGCAGTGGTGAGATACGGTGATATCCAGGTGATGAGCGCGGGCACCGGCGTGACGCACAGCGAATATAATGCCAGCAGGGAGCACCCGGTCAGGCTGCTGCAGATCTGGGTATTCCCCGATAAGCATAATATAAGTCCCCGTTATGACCAGATATCGCTGGATGTCAGTGACCGGGTGAACAGGTTCCAGCAGGTCGTTTCGCCTCATGCGGATGATGCGGGGCTGTGGATACACCAGCAGGCATGGTTTCACCTGGCCAAATTTGATAAAGGGTATAGCGACACCTACCGGCTCAAGGCTCCCGGCAACGGGCTCTATATCTTTATCATCAGCGGCACCGTTACCGTAGCGGGACAGGTATTATCCGACAGGGACGGCCTGGGTATCCGCGATGTGGCTGAAGTAACGATAGCCGCGGACTCAGATGCCGAATTCTTACTGATGGAAGTGCCGATGGATATGCAATAGCGGGCGGTAGCCTGCGCAGACTGAAAAGAGGCTGTTCCCATGCGGACAGCCTCTTTTTATGTTGTCGGTGTGCCGTTATTGTGAGCTTTGTTCTAGCAGTATTGCTTCGTTGCTGTTCTTTGCCGGCAATCCATTATAGGGCGCTATAAAGTGAACTGGAAATTATTGGAACTGCTCATCCAGTATAGAATGTGGAACCGCGTTTTTATGGGTGTCGATGCGGTTCCTGTCAAAAGGCATATGAGCCGATTTGTTAGGGTGCGGAGCCGCGGGCGCGCTGGTATCGCTATGCCCTTTAATAGCAGTCCCTGACAGCGCCTCGCTGTAAGCCAGGGAGTCAAGCAGGCGTTTTTCTGTATTGGCAAAAGAATCCAGGTGTACCTTTACGGCTGAATCTACCTGCGATTTTGTATAGCCCCCTGTCTGTACTTTGGTACAGGATGCCAGCAGGAGGAGCAGGAGCGCAGTGAAAGTATAGGATGCTGTTTGCTTCATAAAAGGGTACTGGATTTTTTCAATCTGCATAATTAACGAATTTTCCGTTGTTTTCGCCTGTCTTTCCGGTAAAATAATAGCGTATTAACTTTTACGGACGTATCCGGTGGTATTGTGCATGCCTGCGG
Source organism: Edaphocola sp. (assembly GCA_037190225.1). GTDB lineage: Bacteria > Bacteroidota > Bacteroidia > Chitinophagales > Chitinophagaceae > MKSF01. Next base: position 150,335 of record JBBCJL010000006.1, read on the forward strand.
ACGCAGCTCTGGTGCTAATGCAGGGTCATACATTCAGGCAGAACGGGCATAAGGATTTTTATATGTGCCTGATATTCAGAGGCAGGTAGCTTATTCTTACATAGGTTATTGTCAGATTAATCATATCTATATATAAAGTGTTGATTTGTTTTATACGCTACTCTTGCTATATTTACAAATATATGTTTAAAAACACATGCAAATAAGCGGCTGTGGTATAGATGTTATGAAGATGTAATATACATTGGCAAATTTCATATCACACGGGAAGCTATATATGTTTGTGCGCATTACCTGAAATTTCTGTTTATTTTAAAATTTATACATCCGATATGAGTACAAATTCTACTACTATTACTTCAGGAAGCAAATCATGGCTGCAGGTCATCAGGATTTTTGTCGGGCTGCTGTTTATATTTTCAGGGCTTATCAAGGCCAATGACCCTTCGGGCCTTTCTTTCAAGATGCAGGAGTTCTTTAACCTCTGGGGTATGGGCGCTATGAACGACTATTCCATGATCTTCTCCATCATTGTCATTACGTTTGAGATCATTGCGGGTGTGGGCATACTGATCGGTTTTGCATTCAATACGTTTGCATTCCTGGTACTGCTGCTGATGCTGTTCTTTACCTACCTTACCGGCTTTGCGGTATGGCATGAATATACTACCGGGAAGGAGCTGGCCTGCGGTTGTTTCGGCGACTGCATACCGCTTACGGCCACCCAGAGCTTCTGGAAGGATATTATCCTGCTGGTGCTGGTAATATTGCTGCTGATCTACAGGAAAAGTATCCGCCCGCTGTTCCGGGCCAGGGCCGCGGTGATCATTATGGTGGTAGTGACCGGTGTTTCACTGTTCCTGCAGTGGTATCCTTTGCGCTACCTGCCGTTTGTGGATTGTCTGCCTTACAAGGTGGGCAGCAATATTGCAGAGAAGATGCAGGTGCCTGAAGGAGCAGAGCCGGATGTGTATGAGACCACCTATTTCTATAAAAACATGAAGACCGGCGAACGCAGCGAGTTTTCCCAGGACGAGATGCTGGAAAAGAATCTCTGGCAGGATACGCTGACCTGGGCATTTGATACGGCCTATACCGTTCTGGTTAAGAAAGGCAACAGTACGCCCAAAATAATAGGCTTTAAGCTGGTGAGCTTTGAGGATGAAGACCAGACACAATATCTCCTGTCGCATCCGAAGCCGGTATTCCTGTGGTTTGTAAGGGATGTGACCACCGCTACAGACGAAAATATAGACCATATACGTAATCTTGCCCGGCTGTGTGACCAGAACGGTATGGAGTTCTTCCTGATCACTTCCAATAGCCAGCAGGAAACAGATGCGTTCCTGATCAGGCATAAGCTGGAGCTGTATACGGCAGTGCTGGACCCTACCACCAGCAAGACCGCTGTACGTACCAATCCCGGTATGATGCTGCTGAAGCAGGGCACTATCCTGGGTAAATGGAGCTATAAGAACTACCCTAAATCCTTTACCATCGCGGGAGATGATATTAAGCTGGAGTTCTGATAGCCAGGTGAATTTTAACGTACATAAGCAGGCGGCTGTCCATTTTGGACAGCCGCCTGCTTATGTAGAAGATCCGTTGTTGACGTGCTTTAGTATTTTCCCTTTGTTGTTAAACAGCCGTGGAAGATATCCTTTTGTATTTTTTAAAGGTTTTGCGCATCCTTTAAGAACTGCGCCAGGCCGAGGTCGGTCAGGGGGTGCTTTAAGAGTCCTGTGATGGAGCTCAGCGGGCAGGTAACGATATCGGCACCGGCTTCAGCGCATTTTACAATGTGCAGGGGTGTGCGGATAGAAGCTGCCAGCACCTCGGTCATATAGCCCTGCGCGTTATATATATTCACGATCTGCTGTATCAGCTCCACACCGTCCCAGTTGCTGTCATCAATACGGCCTATGAACGGGCTGACCATAGTAGCGCCGGCTTTGGCAGCGAGTATGGCCTGACCTGCGGAAAACACCAGGGTGCAGTTGGTGGAGATACCATTGTCCGAAAACCATTTGATAGCTTTTATCCCGTCCTTGATCATAGGGATCTTTACCACTATATTTTCGTGTAAGGCCGCCAGCTTTTTACCTTCTTCCACCATACCTTCAAAGTCTGTGGAAATAACTTCAGCACTCACCGGCCCATCCACGATATTGCAGATGTCCACGTAATGCTGCATAATGGCATCGTGTCCTTTGATGCCTTCCTTGGCCATTAGCGAAGGATTGGTGGTGACACCGTCCAGGATGCCTAATGCGTGCGCCTCCCTGATCTGGTCAAGGTTGGCCGTGTCGATAAAAAATCTCATAAAATATGTCCGTAAATATGTTTGGAGTAAAATATACTGCAAATATACTAAGATGGAATAACGAAAAAAAGAAAGGAAGAAAGTTAATATAAACTTTGAAGCAAAAAAAAATGGCAAGTTACTTACATCGCACCGCTACAACCGAATATCCTTGCTGCATTCCTGCCCTGGGGAGGTTCTTCAGGAGCTGGTCGTATAAGACTTGCCGCTGCGAAATTATTCATTTTAATATAAACTTCCAAAAATAAATTACTTTTTTTCCAGGTCGCTCACTATTACAGGATGCACGAAGTGGTCAATGGGGTGCTTGTAACGGATGAGGTCCCTTATGAGCGTGGAGCTGACAGTGGCGAACTGCGCGCTGGACGTGAGAAAGAAGGTTTCTATCTCCGGAGCTATGACCCTGTTCATATCGGCAATGGCCCGCTCATACTCCAGGTCGGTAGTGGTCCTGATCCCTCTCAGGATGGTACGCGCCCCGATGGTCCTGGCAAAGTTAATGGTCAGCCCTTCATAGAAGACCGCTTCTATCTTGCTGTTGCCTTTAAAGATCTCGCGGATGTGCGCCATACGCTGCTCCGTGGTGAACATCGTCTGCTTGTTGGTATTGACACCAATGCCTATCACCAGCTTATCAAAGAGGTATACCGCCCGGTTGACAATATCAATATGCCCGTTGGTAATAGGGTCGAAAGTGCCGGGAAATAAACAGACGGATGCAGCCATAAACAGTGGTATGTATGATTGAAAAACAAAGATAACTGATTTCTGCAGCCGGCGGATAAAAATATTTTTTGAATTAATATTCAATTTTCATTTTTTTTACTCTAAATTTAGCCTTTAATTTAACTTTATATTATTGATTTGAAACTTTATACAACTCGAAACAGCATATGAGAAAAATCCTTTCCACACTTTCGTTCGCCACTCTTATTGCAGTGCAGGCCAATGCTCAGAATATCTCTTTCAGTCCTGAGATCGGCCTTACTTATAATACGATATCACATACTGTGAACGCGGAAAAAAGAACTACGGGCTACCAGTTCGGGTTCCGTACGGGTTGTATGGCCGATTTCCAGTTTGGTAGCCACTTTTCCCTGAACCCGGGCGTGATATTAAACCTGAACAATGGCGGTAACAGCTATGCTGAAGGCCATTCCTATACCGGTTCCAATATCCCTACCAGCTTCAGTGACGACCGTACCTATCATTTGCATTATCTATCCGTTCCGGTATATTTTGTATATAAGACCTATAATGACTATAATGAGCCGCACTGGCTGTTCGGTATAGGACCTTCCGCTAATTTTGCCATCGGAGGCAGGTATAAGCAGGAGTATAAGGAAGTCAGCCACGGCAGGACCTCCGTGCAGCGGTATGATTACAGCATGCCTTTTGGTAACAACGCCAGGTTTGACAGGGCAAGAGGGTTTGATATCGGTGCCAATGTATTTATCGGTTACCAGATGTCCAACGGCTTTTATTTCAGGGCGCAATACGGCCTGGGATTGCTGAACATCGCACCGCAGGGTAATGCCAATAATTCCCTGAGGAATTCAGGCGCTTCCGTATCCATAGGATTCAAATGGCTGACGATCAGGAAAAATCCCTGGTCTTAATACCTGACGATATCACAGGAGCATATAGCATTATTCAAAGATGCTCCCTGTACAATAATAAAGCGACCTTCTGAAAAGGGTCGCTTTATTGTTTATTATAAAGGTCTGTGCCGTTGCCGGTGTCTTTTACCGGCAAGCAGTACAGGACGCATACCGGAGACGTTGCGCCGCTGTGGTATGTGCCATTAGCCACCAGGTATATAGATAACATCATTTATTTATAACGGTCATCAAATTTTACGGCGTCCAGGATAGGCACCTGGGCGGAGGTCGTGCCGCTTCTGGGCGCTTCCTGCCGGTGCCTTTTATTATCCCTGTAAGGCTCCTGATTGCCGTCCTGCAGCACCATCTTATACGTTGTGTACAGGTCCAGCCGGGCGTACTTGCGCGGTAATGCCTGGTATTTTACCCATTTGCCGCCTTCTTTTACAATGAAGTTCTTTTCGCTTACTTCATAGTAGATATTATAGGCCGGCAGGTAATAGGCGCTTACGTAATTGAAGCCGATGGGTCCCCATTCCGGTTGCTGCGCTATGTTGGGTGGCAGGCTATCCAGCCCGAATTGCGCCTGTGCCGGCCGGCACCACCAGATACAGGCCGCGCTGCACAGCAGCAGTATTTTGTGTGTTGATCTCATCATGTTGTATCAGTTTATTTTATAATGATCGGAAGCTATGAACAGGGTCTGAGCGGTATGATTAGCGACCTCGATCGCCTGTTCCAGGTAATCGTTGCAGGCGGCATTGTACCGGGTATTCATCAGGGTTTTCTGGAGGTAGCGGAAGGCATGCGTTTTTTCCAGCCTGATGTGGTGCTGCAGCACTTCGTGCAGGCACAGGAATATTTCCTGCGGGCACAGGTCCGTTACCTGCCGCTTTTCCTGGTCCGGCATGGTCCTGTAATATTCCAGGGTGGTGCCGGTATGGCCGCCTTTCCATACAAATGTCTCGCCGGAGAAAGTGGTGACCGGCAGACCCAGCTCATGCAGCAATTCCTGTATATAACGCTCTATACGGCTGCCGGTCCGGGCGATATGCCAGAGGCCGGCTACCTTCTTTTGTAAAACGCCGAAGTTGACCGGTGCTTCTTTCATCGTGATCCTGAGCAGCTGGTTTTTGACTATCTCCCGGTTACCTGCCGCCAGCAGCGCATCTGCGCCGTCCTGCCGCATCCCGGAAAGCGTTGCGGTCTCATAGACCTTTCTTTTGGAGGAGGTAGCCAGGAAAGCGGCATCTACAGCGGCTTCCTGCAGGTTGTCCGGGCTGAAAGTGTAAGCCTCCGGCAGCGGGGCTGCGGGAGGGGGGACCTCCCCGGCTTGTAGCAGGGATGCCAGGTGCCTGAGTAGATGCTCCTGTATCTCCTGCTTATGATAATGCCAGTCCAGGGCGCTGATATGTACCAGGTTCCAGCCTAAATGCCGTAATACGGCGGGCAGAATAATGATCCTGTCATTGACATTGCCGCTGTCATAATAATTCCTGTTGTCCGGTATCACACCGAGGATGAACTGTTCCGGGTGATCAGGATGTACAACAGCTATAGCTATCCTGAAGTGGGAGTGTCCCGTATCATAGACGATCTCATACTGCTGTGAGGTCAGGAATACGCCGATCTCCTGCACCAGCCTGTCCCTTTCCCGGCTTGCCTGCTCCCGGTGGTCTGATCTTCCTGCCGCATATTCCAGGAATCCTTTAAAGGCCGCAACGCCGCGGGAGGCAGTTTTGTCCAGGTCGATCATCTCCGGCTGAAGGGTGGAGAATACCAGCATTTCCTTTCGGGCCCGTGTAATGGCCACGTTGAGCCTGCGCCATCCGCCCTCGCGGTTGAGCGGCCCGAAGTTCATGCTTACCCGGCCAGTCTGGTCCGGTCCGTAGCCTACGGAAAAAAGAATGACATCCCTTTCGTCTCCCTGCACATTTTCCAGGTTCTTAATAAATACAGGGGCTTCCAGCTGTCGCGCTGTATCTTCCAGCTCGGGATACCGGGCGAACGCCTGGTCCAGCAGGTCTTCTATCAGGCTTTGCTGGGGCTGGGAAAAGGTGACAATGCCCATAGTGGTATGGCGCAGGCCGGGTGACCGGAGACGCCTCAGCACTTCCTGCACTACTGCAGCGGCTTCCGCCGGGTTCTGCCGGGTCCTGCCCTTATCGTAAAATCCCTTCACCGGTATCAGCTGCACTCGGGAAATCCGGTCGTCTGCCGAAGGGAAAGTGAACAGGGAGTTATTATAGAAAGAGCGGTTGCTGAAGGATATAAGGCTCTCGTGCGCGCTCCTGTAGTGCCGCAGCAGGTACATGGAGGGGACCTGGATGCTCAGCGTATCATCCAGTATGCTTTCCATATCTTCCAGGTCCGTATATTCCTCTTCCGTTCTCCGGGCAGTGAAAAATGAAGTGGGTGGCATCTGCCTGGGGTCGCCCGCTATGATCACCTGCCTGCCCCGCGCCATAGCGCTGACGGCTTCGGCGGTGGGCAGCTGGGAGGCTTCGTCAAAGATGACAAGGTCGAATTTTGGCAGCCCGATATCCAGGTACTGAGCCACGGATATCGGGCTCATCAGCATGCAGGGCGAAAGCCTGGGCATGATATTGGGAGTGCGTTGCAGCAGCTGCCGTATGCTGATGCCTCTTCCTTTGCTTTTAATAGCGCGCTGTAGGATCGTCAGCTCCGAATGGTCCACCCGGGCATATTGTGTATCGGGCAGCCGTTGCAATAGCCTGGTATAGACTTCCCGCTTGGTGTATTCTGCAAAGTTCTGTTGCAGCAGGCGGTAGGCTGCCATCAGCTTTTCCGTATTCAGTCCCCTGAAATTCCGGAGCAGGGGATTACTACGAATGTAGAATTGCAGGAGCTCCGCGTAAAGGCTGTTCCGGAAATCGGTTTCGAGCATATCGCCTTTGAGCTGCTGCGCTGCCGCATATTGCAGGTATTTTGTTAATCCGAGATCATTGCCCTGCTGTTGCAGCGCCCTGAAGACGCTCCAGGGATGCAGCAGGTGGATGTGCTGCTGTAAAAGCGTGATGGCCCCGGCTATATCATCCAGGTCCGGGAGGGGGGTGCTCCATACGAACGTCTTATCCAGCTGAAGCAGCACAGGCTGCAACCCGTTCCATTGCTGTTCCAGCAGCTGCAGTGCCTGCCATGTTGCGGGAGGAAAGATATCCGTTATGTCCGCCCGGGCAGGAAGCTCGCTGACCCTCTTGCTGATAAAGCTGCTTATGCCTGTTCCAGATGCCAGGTCCTGCACTTCTGTCATGATAGCCTTATAAGCAGCCAGCTTTTCCAGAGCGTTTTCTTCAAATATTATTTTTTGTATATTATTGAATAATATTTTGTTATGTTCTTTATCTAAATTGATTTGTATATCTTTGTATTGATTGGCCGCTTCCAGTAGCTGCAGTATGCCGGCATCGTTTAAAGAGGGTTGTATAAATGGCTTTAGCTGCTTCCTGATCCTTAATCTGTTGAATAATCTGGGTATAAGCCATTGTGACAGCGCTTGTTTGTATTCCTGGTTTAATGTTTTGGTGTCCAGGTTTATAATATTGATATCTGATCTGCTGATTATTTCTTTTTCAGTATTTAGTTTGATATTCATTAAGCTGATAAGCTGAACATAATCGTCATACAGGTACCGGAATTCCTGGTCCATTAATTTAACAGGGATAGCGGCACTGTCCTGTATCCTGCGGCTGAATTCCAGCAGACTTACTATTTTTGATATATTGTTAAAATGATCACTATTAATACTGTTGCTTATATTATATAAAGTGATTTTTATATCGTGTAGCTGTTGGAGCGCTATTCCTGCTATAAAAGACTCCAGGCCGGTATAATAGCGAATAGTATGGAGCCGGGATAAGGGATGGGCTGTATAGTCCGTATTAAAGACGGGGTCGTCAGCCAGTGCCCGGATGTATTGCATCCATTGTTCCAGCTGCCTGGCGTGCAAACCCAGCAGGAGCTCGGTCGGAAAATGGTACTTCAGCTCCTGTACACCGGTAGCGCCGGCAAGCGCTTCTATAAGCTCATAGACAGAGAGGCCCGCTGCCTGCTTCTGGTGCATGGCTTTCTGGATATGCTCTATCTCGTTCCGGGACGCGGCCGCATTGCGTGCGGCTTTAAGGAATGCTTCATCCTGCAGGACCCTGGCCTGCTGCAGGGAGCTTTCCAGGTGCTCCAGTACCTGCTGCTTCCTGGACTTATTGGAATGCAGCTCCAAGGTGAATTTGTCAAGCCCTATGTCATACAGCCGCTTATGAACTACATCTAAAGCGGCTTTCTTGGCGGCCACGAAGAGCACTGTTTTGCCGTGGAACAGGAAATTGGCAATAATATTGGTGATCGTCTGGGATTTGCCCGTTCCGGGAGGCCCGTGCAGCACAAAGCTTTTTCCCATATTGGCAGCAATGACGGCTTCCGTTTGGGAGCTGTCGGCATCAATAGGGAATATATGCTCGGTGGTCTCGAAATTCGTAGTGTCTGTATATTCGGGTAGCTGCAGGCTCGCATCAGCTTCATGCCGCTGGCTTACAAAGCTGCGTATAACAGGATGCTCCAGGAGGAAGGACATGTTCTGCCGTATATCCTGCCACAGGACCTGGGTGCTGAAATGAAAATTGGAAAGGAACAGCAGCTCATCTACTTCCCAGTTCTTATAAGGTAAGATGGCATTCCTTATTGTATTGAATACCTGGTTGATATCAATGGTTTCATTATCTTCGGAAAGCGTGATAAGACCGGAGAGGTCCAGGTTGAATTCCTGTATCAGGAATGCTATTAAGGTGGTGTTTACCTGTATATCCTCTTCCCGCAGCCTGAGGGTAAAGCGCGACAAGGCGCTTTGTCTTTTCAGGTCTGCCGGTACCATGATCAGGGGCGCTATCCGGCGGGTTTCCGGTGTTTTGGGGTCATACCATTTTAAAGCGCCCAGGGTGAGATAGAGGGAATTGGCGCCTGACTCATCAATGGCCAGCAGATTGTTCCTCATGATATGGGTTAGCACGTCCTGCAGGTCTGCAGCGCTGTAGGCGCTTACCAGCCTGTGCTGATCCATTTCGGCTGCCGCGTACCTGAACAGCCCGTCCGTTTCGTGCAGGGTATCTATCATCCGGCGTTTTTCCAGGCAGATGTCCAGCGCGTCCGTATTGATCAGCGTAAAGGCTTTCCCTGCTGTCAGCGCGTCCAGGAGGCTGCTGAAATTGACATTTACGAATTGTATGGCATTATTGGACAACCTGAGATTGAGCAGGCTGTTCCGTAAGGTAAGGTCCAGCAGCTTCCGTTCCCACACCTGCTGCCTGGATGCCGGTGGAATGCTGTGTGACGCACCGGTATCAAGAGAGGGCAGGGTATTGAGGGTTAGGAATTCCTCCCTGCTGTCTTCCTTTTCAAGCAGGAGCGCGGCGGGTGTCTCCTGTTCCTGTATATGAGCGAAGGGTATGATGCCGGAGAGCCTGGAAGTCCTGATATCCAGGGCCAGCTGGAATGCCTTGTCCCCGATGATGAGGCGCTCTGCCGCGGCAACTGCTTCCTTAAAGCTGCCGCTTTGCCCGGCACAGACGGTCGTGGCTTCCCAGACCAGTATATCCTCGTTGCCTTTGCCCATCCTGTTCACGATCTCGCTTTTATAAGTGGTGACCGGCACATCCAGCCTTTTGTTGGAAAGCCAGCATCCCACAAAGGCGTGGCCCGGGGTCAGGATCAGCAGGGGATGCAGGTCCATAGCTTCCAGGCAGGCGCAGATGACCAGGCTGAGATCCATACAATTGCCAAAACGCTGCCGCTGCACCTGGTCTGTCATCCGGATACGCTGGCCTTCTTTTTCATAGCCGGGCGGCAGTGCGCTGTACACCCACTGCTCATCTTTCAGTGTATAAAAAAGCGTGGCTATAATATCGCTGACCCTTTGTTTATTGCCGGACTGGTAGCCGTCAAAGGCAGGATGGAACCCGTATTGCTGCAGGTTGGCGGCGGTTTTCCGCTTTATCTCGTATATGTACGGGTGATGCGGCGTAATATACCTTGCCAGGAATTTAGCTGCCCGGAGACCGGGAAAGCTGTCCGGCGGGTGGATCCAGACCTCCTGCCTCAATACCGCTATGACGGTCTCACCGGAGGTTGCCTCTATGGTTACCAGGGTGCTGCATTTTTCGGACAGTGCGCCGGTAAGGCTGTGAGCGGTGTATTGCCGGAGATCGTCTATGGTAAAAGGCGCCGTAGCCGGCAGCCCGGCAATATGTACCGGCTCAAAGTACAACAGCCCGTTATCTGTCTGTACGGTTACAGTGACATCCGTCCGGGTCATCCCTGCTTCGGGATACAGGGTAATATCTTTAACCAGCCTGTACGTGGTATCAGTAAGGAGTGTATAATATGGGGTCTCAAAATTTGCCCTGATGGTCATACTTCAGCGATGTTTCCGGAATATGACACGAATATAGACAATTTTAAAAGGGCAGAAAGCGCCGGACCGGGGAATAATCTATAAAAATATGAATATCGCGGGTGATTATAATGAACTGAACCTGAGTTTGGCTGCCGGGGAATAAATATAATAGCTATATATATGTAAGCAACGAAGCCATCATAGGAAAGCTGTAAGGATAAGCTACAAAAATAGAGATTGCTCACATCCGTTCGGAATGTCCAGGTATGTTCTAGTATCTTTTGGCAGCAAAAGCACTCCCTGGCTCACAGAGCGGGCACTTTCAGTGGAATGTACCTGTAACAACAGGTTGTTTCCTGTAAGCAGATAGCCAGTCAATATTTTTCCCAAACCTATGGGCATCGGACTACTAAGCAGCCGGAATAAATATTGATTGAAGGATGAGCAGGAAAGTTGCTAATTTTACATCAAGATGGAATTGCCAATTCAAGGTTGACCGATACCAAAGGAGAGAAGGGTATTCCTGCAATAAGATATACTTAAATAAAGATAATTTTTTATGAAGCATTATAGCCTGGTATCAGCAGTGGTGATATCTGTATTTACAGTCACTTCGTGTGGTCTTTTTAAAAAGCAGGCTCTTGAAGAAGTGCCGTTAGCCGGTTCCGTCAGCCTTCAACCCGTACCTGAGACAGCCAGCCAGACAGAGATACACACGATGGTACAGGAAAAAGCCCGGTATAACGGCAACTTACGGGAGTTCATTATAAAACATTTAAGATATCCGGAGAAGGCCAAGGAGAATAATATACAGGGTCGCGTAACGGTACAGTTTGATATTACGGCAGACGGTACAGTGGAAAATGCGGGAGTGGTCCGGGGGCTGGAAGAGGACTGTAATAATGAAGCCATCAGGCTCATACAGCTCACAAGCGAGTCCTGGAAGCCTGAAATAATCGGGGGGAAACCGGTTAAGAGTACTTATACCTTTTCTGTTGACTTTAAATTGAACTAATTGGCACATATATTTATTATGTTAAAATAAACTTTTCAGGTATGTTGCGTCAAAAATACAGGGAACTCCCTTTTTACCTTAAGCTGGCCAGCGTGGCCATCAGTATTCTCGCATTCGGCTATCTCGCCAGTATCGGCCAGACGATATTCGTTCCCCTGATATTAGGCAGCCTTTTTGCCCTGCTGCTGGTGCCGGCCTGCAGCTTTCTTGAGAATAAGATAAGGCTGCCCCGTACCCTGGCTACTATTATAACAGTCACCGTTTTTTTCGGTGGCGGCTTTTACCTAATTTATATGCTGGCCTCCCAGCTGACCATGCTGAAAGAGGACTGGCCGGCCTTTTACCAGCAGCTGGTACATACCTTTGACAGCATGCAGGCCTGGATCGATACTACTTTCGGCATTAATTCCAAGGAACAGATAAAGATACTGAATGATACGGCCAGCAGCTCTTTCGGCCAGGGAACGATGATACTGGGTGTGGCATTGATGTCCCTGTCTTCCTTTACCATTTTCCTGGTATTCCTCTTTTTATATACTTTCTTTGTATTATTGTACAGGAGTCATATCGTGAAATTCTTCCTGCTGCTGAACCACAGCGACCATCACGATACGGTGCTGGATATCATAAGCCAGGTAAAATATGTGGTGAAGCGGTACCTTATGGGACTGGCGATCCAGATGCTGCTGGTATCTACAATGGTCACTGTGGCATTGATGATCATTGATGTGAAGTACAGCTTTCTCCTGGGGGCTATTACCGGTGTGTTCAACGTATTGCCGTATGTGGGCATCCTGATCTCCCTGCTGCTTATTTCCCTGATCGCCTTTGCTACGGCGGGTATGACAAAGGTGCTGCTGGTCATCCTGGCACTGGTGATCATCCACGCGATTGACGGCAATTATATCGTGCCGAAGGTGGTGGGGTCCAAGGTGCAGGTCAACTCGCTGTTCGCTTTGCTGGCCATTATCGTGGGCGAGATGCTATGGGGTATTTCCGGGATGTTCCTGGCCATTCCCATCCTGGCGATAGCTAAAATAATCTTTGACAGGGTGGAAGATCTGAAAGCCTGGGGCTTCCTGCTGGGTGAAGAAGGTGTTGATATCATAAAGGAAGATATCGCGGAGCAAAAGATGGAGCAGGTGCCGCCGCCGGAACAGGAAGATATGCTTACGGAATAAGATCCATTGTATCTCTGTAAAGGTGCTGCCGGAACCCATCGTTCAACCGCTCCATTAAAAAAGCGGTAAACCCCCACAAGGGTTTACCGCTTTTTTAATGGATATATTTTTGATATTAATCTCTTCCGCTGGATACCGCCCCTATATATTCCGCATTCAGCCTGCGGATATTCAGGATGGAAATAGCTTTGGGGCATTCCGCCTCACAGGCCATGGTGTTGGTGCAGGCACCGAAACCTTCCTTGTCATGCTGCTCTACCATATTCATTACACGGCTTCTTCTTTCCGGCTCTCCCTGGGGCAATAAGGCCAGGTGAGCTACCTTGGCGGATAAGAAGAGCATAGCGGAAGCGTTCTTACAGGCTGCCACACAGGCGCCGCAACCGATACAGGCGGCCGCTGCGAAGGATTCATCCGCTTTATCTTTGGCTATGGGGAGACAGTTGGCATCCTGGGCGTTACCGGTATTTACGGATATATAGCCGCCGGCCTGGATGATGCGGTCAAATGCGGAACGGTCTACCATCAGGTCCTTGATCACCGGGAATGCTTTGGCTCTCCAGGGCTCTACTACAATAGTATCTCCGTTCTTATATTGACGCATATGCAGCTGGCAGGTGGTGGTCTCAGACCATGGACCATGCGGCTGACCATCTATGAACATGGAGCAGGCGCCGCAGATACCTTCACGGCAATCGTGATCGAATGTGATGGGTTCCTTTCCTTCGCTGATCAATTGTTCATTCAATACATCAAACATTTCCAGGAAGGACATTTCCGATGAGATATCTTTTACCTGGTATGTTTCAAACTGACCCTGGGACTGTGCATTTTGCTGACGCCACACTTTAAGTGTGAGGTTCATATTATAGTGTTCCATAATATTGTGATTTGGAGATCCGGAAATGTGCTGGTGAGCCGTTCCTTATTTTGATCTCGTATTTTAAACTAATTTTAAATGAATCTGGGTTGAGCGATGCAATTTTATTTATAATTACGCTGGGTCGGTTTGATCACCTCGTAATTCAACGATTCCTTATGCAAGGTCCATTGACCATCGCCGGTGCTTTCCCAACAGGAAACATACATGAACTGGTCATCGTGGCGTAATGCCTCACCGTCTTCTGTTTGGGATTCCTCGCGGAAGTGACCGCCGCAGGATTCTCTTCTTTCCAGCGCGTCCATACACATCAGCTCGCCCAGCTCGATGAAATCCGCAACCCTGTTGGCCTTATCCAGCTCCGTATTCATACCTTCCACTGTACCGGGGATAAATAAGTCGCTCCAGAATTCTTTTTTCAGCGCCCTGATCTCTTCGATGGCTTCTTTCAGACCCTGCTCGTTACGGGCCATACCGCATTTGTCCCACATGATCTTACCCAGGCGCTTGTGCAGGCTTTCCACGGATTGCTTGCCCTTGATGGACATCAGCTTATTGATCCTGTCAGCTACTTCCTGCTCCGCTTTCACAAATTCAGGATGGTCGGTGGGGATCGCTTTGGTCCTGATATCGTCTGCCAGGTAATTACCGATAGTGTAAGGAATTACGAAATAGCCGTCTGCCAGGCCCTGCATCAGTGCAGAGGCTCCCAGGCGGTTGGCGCCGTGATCGGAGAAGTTGGCCTCACCCAGCGCATATAATCCGGGAATAGTGGTCATCAGCTCGTAATCCACCCATATACCGCCCATGGTATAGTGCACGGCAGGATAGATACGCATAGGCACCTCATAAGGATTTTCGCCGGTGATCTTGGCGTACATATCAAAAAGGTTACCGTATTTCTCTTTTACCACTTCCTTGCCCAGGCGGTCTATGGTAGCAGCGTCGGGGTTATGGTTACCATGCTTATTACATTCTATTCTGCCATATCTTTCAATAGCCGCGGCGAAATCCAGGTACACCGCCTGCTTGGAAGTACCTACACCATAGCCGGCATCACATCTTTCCTTGGCAGCGCGGGAGGCTACATCGCGGGGCACCAGGTTACCGAAGGCAGGGTAGCGGCGCTCCAGGTAGTAATCCCTTTCGTCTTCCGGGATATCGGACGCTTTCCTGTTGTCATTCTGTTGTTTAGGCACCCAGATACGACCATCGTTACGTAAGGATTCCGACATCAGCGTCAGCTTGGACTGGTGGTCGCCGGAAACCGGGATACAGGTCGGGTGGATCTGCGTAAAGCATGGGTTACCGAAGTAAGCGCCTTTCTTATGCGCTTTCCAGGCTGCGGTCACGTTGCTGCCCATCGCGTTGGTGGACAGGTAGAATACGTTGCCGTAGCCACCGGAGCACAGCAATACGGCGTGCCCGAAATATCTTTCTAATTTACCTGACACCAGGTTGCGGGCAATGATACCGCGTGCCTTACCGTCTATGACCACCACATCCAGCATTTCGTGGCGGGAATACATGGTCACATTACCCAAGGCTACCTGGCGCTCCAGCGCCTGGTAGGCGCCGATCAATAATTGCTGTCCGGTCTGTCCGGCAGCGTAGAAGGTACGTTGTACCTGTGTACCGCCGAAAGAACGGTTAGACAGCATACCGCCGTATTCGCGGGCAAAGGGAACACCCTGTGCCACACACTGGTCGATGATATTGGCGCTCACCTCGGCCAGGCGGTGTACGTTGGCCTCGCGTGCACGGTAGTCACCACCTTTGATCGTATCGTAGAACAGGCGGTAAACGGAGTCACCATCGTTCTGGTAGTTCTTTGCTGCATTGATACCGCCCTGTGCCGCGATAGAGTGCGCACGGCGGGGAGAATCCTGGAAACAGAAGCATTTCACCTTATAGCCCAGCTCACCCAGTGATGCCGCGGCAGAAGCGCCGGCAAGCCCGGATCCGATAACTATAACCTCAATACTACGTTTGTTGGCAGGGTTAACAATCTTACAGTTTGCTTTGTATTTAGTCCATTTTTGGGATAGCTCTCCCTGGGGAATTTTTGAATCTAAAGCCATAGTTCTTAATATTATGATCGAAGTCTTGCTTCGGAGTACATTCTTAAAATTTAGTGATGCATCAGGTGTTAAAGTATAATATATATACTTTGTCGTATTAGTGTGCCAGCGTTTGTGCGGCAGCTCTTGCCGTTTCCGCGTCAGGCAGCAATCCCAGGTAGAAGGACAGCGGCATTGCTATGAAGATCAATGGAATAACGATAGAATAGACCGTTCCCACGCACCTCAGCAGGCCTGTATATTTCCTGGTGGAAAGTCCCAGGGTCTGGAAAGCAGACCAGAAGCCGTGCAGCAGGTGATAGGCCAGGGAGATACAGCCTAATATATATACTATAACTACCCATAACTCCTTGAATGTAAGCTCCATTAACAGGTACAGGTCCTTTTCATGACCTGTTACCAATTGCTGGTAGCGGTTGGGCACCCAGAAGTGATACAGGTGAAGCACCAAAAATAATAATATCAAGGTACCCAGCAGTCCCATGGAACGGCTGTACCATTTGCTGCTCTTATTTCCCGGGTGCACATTATAGTCTACAGGACGTTTGGTCTTATTATCAAAAAACAGCATCAGCCCCTGGACGATATGCAGGATGATACCCGCCAGGAGACCGATCTCGGCTATTCTTGTAAGGGGATTGCTGCCCAGAAAGTGCGCTGCACCTTCGTAAGCCTTATAGCCTCTTCCTAAAGGTCCGAACCACTCTAAAAATACCAGCGCATTAACATAGCAGTGCACTATCAAAAATAAAATAAGAAAAACGCCGGTGAGGGCCATAACCAATTTCTTCCCGATCGAAGACGTAAACGCTTGTTTCCAATTCATAATGTGAAGCTAAAATGAGAATTGTAAATTTTTTGTCATATTTCCGTGCAAATTTAATAACGTAATTCAATAAAAGCTACCAATTTTTTAAAAATATTATATAGATATACAAAAATGTTTTTTGTTAAATTTAATGATGCTGTCTTTCAGATGTTTAAATATTGTCATTTTGTTGCAACCTTAAAATGGCTTTATATTGGAAGGGAATGCAAAAAAGTATCAAAAGTCCGGTGCTGATCAAGACAAAATGGCAGATGGCAGAGCCCGTGTCGTCTTGTTTTTACGACAGGATTCTTTTAAGGGCAAAAAAATGCTGGGGAAACTTATTTTATCGCTTAACTTTGTGAGATCAATATTTTAAGCAAGCTCATGAATCACATTGAATTATTACTGGCCGCTTCTTCCCTGGATACACGATTGAAAAAAATTGCTGAAAAAGTAGCAGCCGGGGAACGGATATCGGAAGACGATGGTCTGTACCTTTTTGAAAACGGAGAACTGAATTACCTGGGTGTCCTGGCGGATCATATACGCAGGCAGAAACATAAGGATTATGTCTATTTCAACAGGAACTTTCATATTGAGCCTACCAACGTTTGTATTTTTACCTGTGATTTTTGTTCTTATTCCCGGTCTTACAAGCACCGAGAGGACGGCTGGGAGCTGGGTATAGAGCAGATGATGGATATTGTTAAAAAATATGACGATCAGCCGGTTACGGAAGTGCATATTGTGGGCGGCGTACATCCCAAGATGAACCTGGACTTTTTCTGTGACCTGCTTTCGCAGATCAGGGACCACCGGCCCGGCCTGCACAGGAAAGGATTTACCGCGGTAGAGCTGGAATATATGATCCGTAAGGCCAAGCTTTCCATAGAGGACGGCATGAAAAAGCTGTTTGACGCCGGCCTGCAGTCATTACCGGGTGGCGGGGCCGAAATTTTCCATCCCGATGTCAGGAACAGGATCTGCGCCGATAAGGTGGACGCGGACGGATGGCTGCATATCCACCAGACAGCGCACCGGCTGGGCATGCACTCCAATGCCACGATGCTGTACGGCCATATCGAAGATTACAGCCACAGGATAGACCATATGGAAAGGCTGCGCCGCGCCCAGGATGAAACGGGCGGATTCAACTGCTTTATACCGCTGAAGTTCAGGAATGGCGGTAATGATATGTCGCATATTCCTGAAGTGTCCGTGATAGAGGATATGCGTATGTATGCCATTGCGCGTATCTATATGGATAATTTTACCAATCTTAAGGCATACTGGCCTATGCTGGGCAGGCAGTCCGCGCAACTGACGCTGAACTACGGCGTCAATGACCTGGACGGCACCATTGATGATACTACCAAAATATACAGTATGGCGGGCGCGGAAGAGCAAAACCCGTCCCTGACCACTGAGCAATTATGCGAGATGATCCGTTCGGTAGGTAAAGTACCGGTGGAAAGGGATACGGTATATAATACCATCCGGGTCTATGAAGCCCAGGAAGCATAAGCTCCCCGCAGGGTTCAGGAGCGACAGGCTTATATTTATTCTATTATTAACCATCGGAACTGTAATACAGCAATAGTATCTTGGAAACAGCTATTATTTTACTGGGTGCTCTGGGCGCGGGCTTTTTAGGAGCGCTGACGGGTCTGGGCGGCGGTATCATCATTATTCCGCTGCTCAACCTGGGCCTGGGATATGATATCAAATATGCGATAGGGGCCGGCCTGGTGTCGGTGATCGCTACCTCAACGGGGGCATCCGCCTCCTATGCGAAAGAAGGGATCAGCAATATCAGGATAGGTTTGTTCCTGGTGGTGGCCTCTACCATCGGTGCAGTAGGCGGGGCGCTGATAGGACAGCACATCCCCACGTCCTGGCTGTCAGTGATCTTTGGCGCGATCCTTATCTTTACGGCTTACATGCAGTTCCGGAAGAAAACGGATAATTTTCTTCCCGCGAGGGAGCAGGGGCTGGCATATAAGCTGCAACTGCAGGGGTATTATAATGATAAAGAGGCCGGGACGGTCAGGCACTATGAAGCCGGCAATCCTGTAAGCGGTTTTTTATTTATGGTGCTGGCGGGCGTATTGAGCGGCCTGCTGGGCATCGGTTCCGGTGTGCTGAAAGTGCTGGCCATGGATAACAGGATGAAATTACCCTTCAAGGTATCTACCACCACCAGCGTATTTATGATTGGTATGACCGCTGTAGCCAGCGCTGTGCTGTACCTGCAGAAAGGGTATATCGTGGCATCCATCGCGGCCCCGGTGCTGATAGGTGTTCTGCTGGGAGCGAATTTAGGCTCGAAAGTGCTTTCCCGGATCAATACAAAACTTTTAAAACAGGTATTTGTTATTGTTGTGGTAATAATAGCAATACAAATGATTTATAAAGGAATAAGTCAATTTATTGTGTAAATTTAGGAGGTCAATTCTTATTACAGAAAAATCATAAAACAGACGTTATGTTATCAAAAACAATCCAAGACGCACTCAACAAACAGGTGAAGATGGAAGCGGAATCCTCCCAGGCCTACCTGGCGATGGCATCCTGGGCAGAGATCCAGCCCGGCCTGGACGGTGTTACCAATTTCTTTTACCAGCAAAGCGATGAAGAAAGGATGCATATGCTGAAGCTCATCAGGTACATCAATGAAAGAGGTGGCTTTGCCGAAGTGCCGGCCCTGGAACAACCTATGATCACCTTCGTATCACTGCAGCGGGTATTTGAAGAATTTCTGAAGCATGAAATGGCGGTGTCTGAAAGCATCAATGAACTGGTGGGACTTGCCCTTCATGAAAGGGATTTTGCCACCCATAATTTTCTGCAATGGTACGTATCCGAGCAGATAGAGGAAGAGTCCCTGGCCCGTACCCTGAACGATAAGCTGGAGCTGGTGGGAGATGATAAAGGCGGTATCTACCTGTTTGACAGGGATATCATGCTGTTCAGAGGAGCGGCATCGCCTTCCCAGAGCGTAGGCAAGTAAATATTTATCCTGTGTACAGGCGTTACTCCTCCCCGGATTCCGTGACCGGCTGATTTTCCCAGTTACGGAACGCCGTATCCAGTATATGCCGGACAGCACTTTGCAGTTGCTGCGGCGCCAGGATGTGGACAATATCCGCGTACTGGAGCAGCCACCTCGCAAAGTGCTGTTCTATATTGTGATATTGAAAGTGCATGATCATATAATCGCCCTCCGGGTATTCTTTCTGAAAGCCCATCCGCTGCCTTTCCCAATGCAGGTATGCTGCATACGTTTTTTTGACCGCTATTACAATAGCCTGTGTTTCCGGGGGCTTTAGCTTATCGAGATAATATTCCAGGCGCTGGTGCCGGAGCGTAAAACGTTCGTCTTTTTGGCGGATATGGTACATACGGTCCAGGCGGAACTGCCGGACAGCTTTCCGGCTATGGCAGTAGGCGAGCGCATACCAGAAGCCATAATCCTGGAATACGCCTATAGGCTCCACGGTGCGGGTCTCACTTTCGGATGCCCCGGTTTTCTTATATTCAATGACCACCTGTTTCTGAAAGGTGATGCTGTCCAGTATGGTAGCCAGCGGGCTGGGAGTATTCTGATTGAAGATATTTACGGATAGCGGCTTTATGCTCACCTGGTCGCCCAGCAATGCCAGGTGCTCCTTATCGGTGGGCCGCAGGATCGCTTTCATCTTGTCAAGGGCTGCTTTGAAGTGTTGCCGGAGGCCCTTGTCGAAGTATTGCTCCATCAGCTTTTCCGCCGCCGCGAAGCTCAGCGCCTCTTCCTGCGTGAACAGGGTGGGAGGTATCTTATAGCCGCGCATGAGCGAATAGCCGATACCAGCTTCCCCGGAGACCGGGACGCCGGCTTCCTCCAGCGACCTTATATCCCTGTAAATGGTCCTGAGGCTCACATCAAACCTGTCCGCCAGGTCCTGGGCTTTCACTACCGGTCTGGATTGCAGCTGAAAGAAGATAGCCAGTATACGCTCGAATCTTTTCCGGATGTCCATATTGATATAATATAGCTGTTGACAATGTTATAGGCTCCCGCAGCGGGGTAATTCATGCAGCGGCGGGTAAATATTACTGCAATTTATAAATAATAAGCTCCGGTTAGTAGCATAACCGGAGCTTATATTATTATTATAAGGAAAATTTAGTTCAATCCTACCATATTGCCTGGTACGACCCAGCTGTCGAATTGCTCTTCCGTCATATGCTCAAAATCCAGTCCTTGGAGCTTGTACTCCAGGGCGGCCTGCTTGAGGGTGATACCGCGCTTGTGCGCATCCTGCGCGATACCGGCAGCGTTATAATAGCCGATCTTGGTATTTAAAGCTGTCACCAGCATTAAGGAATTGTTGACGTGCGCGTCAATATTTTTCTGGATAGGCTCTATGCCTGTTGCGCACTTGTCATTGAAGCTTACGCTGCCTTCACCGATCAGGCGGGCGGAGTGCAGGAAGTTGTATATCATGACAGGCTTGAATACATTCAGCTCAAAGTGCCCGGTAGCGCCGCCTACGTTGATAGCGACATCATTACCCAGTACCTGTGCGGCGATCATGGTCAGCGCTTCGCATTGTGTGGGGTTCACCTTGCCCGGCATGATGGAAGAGCCGGGTTCGTTATCCGGGATGTGGATCTCACCGATGCCGGCACGAGGACCGGAGCTCAGCAGGCGGATATCATTGGCGATCTTCATCAGGCTGCAGGCCACGGTTTTCAGGGCGCCATGAGCTTCCACGATGGCATCGTGCGCCGCCAGCGATTCGAATTTGTTGGGAGCGGTCACAAAGGGAAGTCCTGTAAGCTCTGCAATTTTTTGGGCTACCAGTACATCATATCCCTTAGGCGTATTCAGTCCTGTTCCTACGGCTGTACCGCCCAATGCCAGCTCCGACAGGTGCGGCAGGGTATTTTTAATGGCCTTGATACCGTAATTCAGCTGGGCTACATAGCCTGAAATTTCCTGGCCGAGGGTCAGCGGGGTAGCATCCATGAGGTGGGTACGGCCTATTTTCACCACATTCATATAAGCTTTGGACTTTTCCTCTAAAGTGTTCCTTAATTTTTCCAGCCCGGGAATGGTTACATCCACCAGCATCTTATAAGCAGCGATGTGCATAGCCGTGGGGAATGTGTCATTGGAAGACTGGGATTTGTTCACATCATCATTCGGATTCAGCACTTTCTTTTCGTCTGCCAGCTGGCCGCCATTGATCACGTGTCCCCGGTAGGCGATCACCTCGTTACAGTTCATATTGGATTGTGTGCCGGAGCCTGTCTGCCAGACTACGAGGGGAAATTCATTATCTAATTTGCCTTCCAGGATCTCATCACATACCTGCGCGATCAGCTTAGACTTATCTTCCGGTAAAACGCCTAATTCCGTATTGGTCAGTGCCGCCGCTTTTTTGAGATAGGCAAAGGCCTGTATGATCTCCTTGGGCATCCGGTTGGTGTCCTGGCAGATCTTGAAGTTGTCGATAGAACGTTGTGTCTGAGCGCCGTAGTACGCAGTTGCAGGTACTTTTACTTCACCCATTGTATCTTTTTCAATACGATAAGACATAATGTTTGGATTGTTTTATTAATGAATGAACAATATGGTTATGAATACACACGAGGCCATCAATTCAATGGCACGCAAAAATACAAATTATATTATGATGTTACAGGGAAAGAAATAATAAAATACCTGAAAGCACGGATTCCCGGCAGCGCGCCGGACCAGGGCCTGCTGTATGCCATAACAGGCAAGGCCCGCTCCCATAGCCTGGCCGGGCTTACCGGAACAGGCCTGGCAGCTATTGCTGTGCCTGTTGAATGCCTATCGTGCGGTGCCTGTTTTTTCTCCCAGGCGCACAAGGGTCTCGATGCCCCTGGCCGTATGGTCCAGGATGTCCTGGTCGGGTTGAATGGCGTCCTTGCGGAACAGCTGTATAACAGTGGAGCCGCCGAACTCGAACCAGCCTTTTTCTTCGCCGCGTTTGAAGGTGGCGGGACCATAAGTCCTGTTGACGATCTTGCCCACGAACAGTGCGCCGACCTCTATATGCGCCACGGGACCGAAATTCTCCGTATGCAGTAAGGTCAGCTCCCGGTAATTCCTGGCCATTACGCCTGCGGTTTCCCGCAATGCTATAGGGTTAACGCTGTGAAGGATGCCGTTGATGCGGATCACCTTATCCTGGTGACCGTTATCCAGGTAAGCATAGCGGTGATAATCATTCGGGGCCAGCCGGTATATGAAGCACCAGCTGTCCCGGAACATATCCGCGATCTCCGGGTCCTTTACCAGCTCCTCGATATGATACCAGTATCCTTTGACCGGGAGCTTCGGATGACCAGCCAGGTCGAATACGAAGAGCCGGGAATCTGCCGGGGAAATGAGGTGCGAGGGGGTAGTGTCTATCGGGCGGGCATGCGCTTTAAGCTCCCTGATAAAAAAATCATTGAAGCTGGTAAAGCTCTCTATGGGTCTTTTTATCTCGGAAACGTCTATATTATAGTGGTTGATGAATTCCGTGATCTTGCCTGTGCTTTTGGCGCTTTTCATATACCTGCCGTAGAGCTTGGAGATGCCTCTCCTTACCAGCACCGTCCTGGTGAGCAGCTTGCCAAAGGGGGTACGGTACAGTATTTTAAGCCCCCCGGACTTGTAGGCGTCTTCCGATTCAATATTACGGGTCTTTCTGTTATATAGTTGTGGGTTATCGGGTGTCATAAGGATATGCAATAAAATTCCGAAATTATTATATAATTCATTCACTCCGGCACACGCAAGCGGTATTTTTGAAAACTTAATGTACTGTTCAATTTATTTCAGGCATTTACTGGATAAATATTTATTTTGTGAGTATATTTCCGGCATCAAATATTTCAGGGTCTCCTCAGTACTGCTCCCGTCCCTGTAAGCGGTATCTATGAAAACTTACTATGCTTCTCAAATTATTTCAGGCATGTACTGGCCAAAATATTTATTTTTGTGCATATCTTTAAAGCCTCAAGTGTCTCAGGGTCTCCTGTGACCCATGTCCCGGCCGGTTATCATTCCTTTCTCCGGCGCCTGCAGGCTATATTTTTTAAAACTTAATATACTGTTCAAAATATTTCAGGCATTTACTGGCCAAATACTTATTTTTGCCAGGTATATTTAAATAATAAAATGTTTCATTTTCTCCTCAGGACCATTCCCCGGCCGATACTGATACAACTGAGCCTGATCTTTCAGAAATTATCTCCCGTACTGTATGCGGGCAACCGGTATGAAGATCCCATCAACGGCAGAACCTACCGCAAATTCCTGCCTTACGGCTATTCCGGTATTGCCAAACGCAATAATGTGCTGAGTCCCGGCACGATGTCGCTGGAACGTCACCGGCTGATGTGGATGTATTTAAAGGAGCGTACCAACTTTTTCACTGCCCCGCTCAAAGTGCTGCATATCGCACCGGAGCAATGCTTCTATAAGCTGTTCAGGAAAATGGACAACCTGGAGTACATCACAGGCGATTATAACTCACCCATTGCCGACATACATTTTGACCTGCACCAGGCGCCGTTTGCGGACAATACCTTTGATGTCGTGTTCTGCAATCACGTACTGGAACATGTGGAGGATGCTCATCAATGTATGAAGGAGCTGTACCGTATCATGAAGCCGGGCGGCTGGGGGATCTTCCAGGTGCCTATAGACGTGACGCGGCAGGAAACCTACGAGGACAAATCCATCGTCAGTCCTAAGGAGCGGGAGATCCACTACTGGCAGAAGGACCACGTACGGCTTTTCGGCCTGGACTATGCCGATAAGCTGCGCGCGGTCGGCTTTGATGTGACGGAAGATGACTTTGCACAGCAGCTCACACCGCAGCAGGCGGACCGTTTCCGGGTAAGCAGGGAAGAGACCATTTATTTGTGCAGGAAAAAGTAGTTCATGCACTTTGTGTAATAGCTTTGTATAATTTTACGGCCTTGGGAGTTATCTTCCAGGGTTTTTTTTCTTTTGGAATGGCTGAAGGCTTCCCTTGGGTATATAATTTTAGGAATATTTTTTTATCTTTTAACCGAAAAAGGTTACGAAATTTAATCCGTTGCTTCGCAAATCTACGGAACGTTATTCACAATATGCTATGACCATACCAAGACTTATATTTTTATTCTTGTTTCTTAACGTTGGCAATTGTTACACTCAAAATTGCAACACAGATTCTTTATTCAATAATTTCAAGGCTGATATTCAGATTGAAGAAAGGGAAAACGGTGGTGTAATCGTTATGGATGACGATACCAAACTTTCATTCCTCCTGCTGCTGTACAATTGCCCGGTACAGAACTTGATACAATATACTGATGATAGTAATGCTGCAATACGGTCATATATTTTCGTAGAGCTTTTGCGAAAAGGATTAAGTGAGGATATTATGGAACAAATTTTAGAGCAGCACAAAAATGATACCGCAAAATTTACAATTCAAAGTGGATGTATAAGGACAACTTGGACTGTATCAGGGTATATGCAATTTGGAGCAAAATTAAAATCTTCCAATGAGTTGACGGCATTCGACTACAAATTAGAAATGGAAGGATTAAAGCATAAAAATGTAACAAAACTAAAAGTTGATGGTATCCGCCATGGTTTAGTTGATAAAAATGAATTATTAAAACTGGATAGTTTAACATTTACAACCAATGTATTTAAGGTGCTATCATTTACATTATACGTGAGTGATCAGAAATTCAAGAGTTCTGACAGTAGCCTGACTGATGAAATGAAGCAGGCAATTGCAAAAGCTGCATCCGGGCAAATTATTTATTTTGCGGACATAAAAGCAGCCTATAAAGACAATGCAATAAGACAATTGAATCCGATTCGTTTAAAGCTGCAATAATACTGCTTGCAACATAACACTGACCCTTGTCACAATCTAAAGTTATTGACCTCATTACAGCTCCATTTGGGGGCTGTATTTTTTTGCACCTGAAATTTTTTTATTGTTTTTTGTAACTTTTTATCCGCGCCCCCGATTTATATATAGTGAACAATATTCAGGATATAGATCAGAATTTACATGACAACTGCCGAATTTAATGACTGTGTAAAAGAATATGCTGATGGCATGTATCGCTTTGCGCTGAAAAGTTCCGGCAATGAGGAAGACGCCAGGGATATCGTACAGCACGCCTTTACGGTCTTATGGGAGAACAGGGAAGCTGTGGATATCACTAAAGCCAAAAGCTACCTGTTTACGCTGGTGTACAGGAAAAGCGTTGATAGGTTCAGGGCAGCGGGCAGGCAGAAGCTGATGGATGTATTGCCGGAAAAAGGATCAGAGGTCATATTCCAGGCAGGACTGAAAAAATCCATAGAAAAGGCATTGATGAGTCTGAGCGCCGAATCCAGGAACCTGGTGCTGCTGAAAGATATGGAAGGCTACAGCTATGAAGAGATCACCCGCCTGACGGGACTGTCGCTCAGCCAGGTAAAGGTGTACCTGTTCAGGGCAAGGAAAGAACTGCAAAAGAGTCTGGAAATTTATAAATATCATTATTAGTTATGGAAGTGAACAGTGAAAATATCGAGATGTGGATAATGATGCTTGTGGATGATGAATTATCCGCGGAAGAAACAAAAGCTGTATGGCGCTTTATGGAGCAGCATCCCGAATATATGGATATCTATACGGCCTTCAGGGAAGTTAAGATACCGGCAGAGGATACAGTCTATCCGGACATTCATACCTTATTGAAAGCAGAAGATGATAATGCCGGTGTTCCGCCGGCGGCCGGCAGGCGTATCATGTTCCGCTATACGGGATGGGCTGCTGCCGTTATGCTGCTCATCTGCGCCGGCTGGTATGGTCTGCGGCCGGCTCACGAAATCCCGGATGATAGCCAGTCGATGCCAACGGCACATCAGCATAAGCCGGACACGCCGTATTCGGGTCTGCCTTCCGGAATGAAGGCTGTGGCTGCGGCCAAGGATACCAATACCCGTAACGCGGAGGTGGTTCCCGGGAGGCCGGCAAAAGTGGTGGTGCTGGCCCGGCAGCGGAATGTGATAGATGCTTCCGGTAAGGATCCTGTGCCTGCCGTGGCGGTGGCCGAGGAAGAAATATCACGCATCCGGCCGATGATAGGGCAGGGCACAAACGCACCGGCGCAACTGGCAGCAGCAGAAATGCATATGTTGCCTGCGGTCACACAGGAGCAGTCCCCCGAAAAGCGGGAAAGTATGCTTCCTCCCATTGCTGCCAGCCTGGAGCAGAAAGCCCTGCTGGATGATATAGGAAAGGAGATGCAGGAAAAGGCAACATTCGTAAAGGATGCTTACCAGGTAGTTAAAAATAGTACTATTCAAATAAATATCGGAAACAAATCATTCACAATCAAAAAGTAGATCTCTATATGAAATATCTGGCATTATTAGGTATCGGTTTTTTAAGTACGTTGGCTGTCCGTGCACAGGATCCCGTTGAAGTGCAGCCCGCCGACTCACTTACGGCCGCAACGGACACTGTGTCCGGCAAAGATGGTGGTTATTCAATATCAATGGGGCTTTCGGGTGGCGTAAAAGCTGAAAAGAATAATAAAAAAAGCCGCTTGTCCTTTTCTTACCTGAATATGGACCTTGGCGTGAACTTTATGCACGATAAGACAGATTACGGAAGCGCGGAAGCCATACGGTTCCTGAATGTTCCCCCGGAATACAGGAATGAAAGCCTGTTCTCCCTGGCACAGGGCAATTCGTGGAACTTCAATATCTGGCCGGTAAAGGTGCACTATAAGTTTGGCAGATCCGATAAGAACTATTTCTCCATGTCTACCGCGGTCGGGCTGCAGATATTTAACTTCAAATATACCAAGCCCGTGCATTTCGAGAATAAAACAACGCCGCAGGTGGTATTAAGGGAAGATGTTACGCTTACCAAGAATAAGCTGTCCGTTATGTATGGAAGCATCCCGCTGATGCTGCATTACACGACAAAGCTCTCTAAGAATACAGCACTGAAATTTGGTTTCGGAGTCATCGGGGGCATGAATATGAGTACCTGGACCAAGCAAAAAAGTAATGAAATCAATATTCCCAAGAACAGGGATATCATGAATCTGCAGAGATTCCAGACCTCATTGGTCGCTGAAATAGGAATGCCGGGTTATTTTATGCTCTTTGCCACCTACCAGCTGACCGATATGTATAAATATGGATTACAACAACAGCCAGTATCCATAGGCATACGCTTTTAGTTTTTGTTGATGTTATAGATGAAAGGGCTGCCACAAGAATGTGGCGGCCTTTTCATTTTTTAGCGAACTACAATAAGGCTGACCACTACAGTCGCCGGGCTGTCACAGTGCCTGCTGTACGGGGATCTCCTGTTCCCAGGCGATGCCGCTGATATCTGTCAGCCTCAGGATATAGGTGCCCCTTAGCTGCCGGAATACCATGTCGCGGAAGGTGAGCCTTGCCCGCGCTCCCAGCGGCAGCACCAGGCTGTGCTTGCCGGGACGCACGCGGGCCACATAATCGTTATGGATGTTAGCCGCGGCAAGACCGGCCAGCTGCTGCTGGCCCTGCTCAAACACAATAGCGCCCTGTTCGTCCAGGACCGCTATGCTTATTAAAAAAGAGCCATAGACATCGGCCCCTTCGTCCCTGAATACCGTAAAGCTGAGGCTGTCCGACCGGATCTCCGCCCGGCTGATCGTGACATGAGGCCGTACCGACAGGTTATGCAGCCGGCCGTAAACACCTCCATGAAAGTACTGGTTGGTGAACAGGGTAAGGGCCAGGATAAGGACGGATGCTCCCAGCGCTATCCTGTTAAGCCTGTTAGCGCCCAAAGGAAGCGGCTTGGAGCCGGCAATGCCGAGCCACTTTTTCCGGGCGGAGTCTGTGCGCCTTCCTGCGAGATAAGCATCCAGGGAATATTTGCCGCCCCCGCAGAAGAATAGGGTCCATCCGGCAGCGATACCGAGCACGCCTATCTGCCATTCATCCAGGCAGGTGGTGCCCAGCCATCCCGAGCCCAGCAGTATGCCCAGGGCAAGACCGGAGACCATAAGGCTCATAAGCCGGGTGAACAGTCCCAGCATGAACAGCAGTCCCACGATCCCCTCTATGAGGGTAAAAAGCAGCATGGCCCACCATAGCTGTTCCGGGTGTGATACCAGGTGGGCTATCACAGGCTTGATGCCCAGGGCATTGGGCAGGAAATGATTGAATTTCTCCCCTATATACCCGGCTTCTTCGGGGTTCAGCTTGTTTTCCAGTACGAGCCTTCTCCAGAATGCGGAGAAGTAGGTCCAGCCGGTGACCCACCGCAGGCCGGTAGCTAAGGTACCGGCATACGTATATGATTGATGATACATAGCGCTGTATAAATTTGATAAGTCAACTAATATAAACGGAACAGGCTTTCCCCGTATAGTTTCGGGGCAGCCCTGGTGTCTAAAGTAAGCGAATATCAGATTAAAATACAGCGGTGCCGTATATAGATGGGCGTATTGCCGGCGAATGGCCGGGCACTGTGCAGGGTAGTATTGCGCAACCTTTCAGCTTTCTGCTGCCGGCTGTCGGCCGGATAGCCGCCTGAAGCAGTTTTCCCGGTAGCTTGCTGCAGGACATATACCGGGGCGGTAGCCCCCGTGTGCTGTACAAAAGCAGGGCAGGTCGCCTGCTTCAGGGGGTGTCCGCTTGTGTGGTGAGCAGGGATGTCCAGCAGCTCCTTGATCGTTCTTTTGGCCGGGCAGGGCAGGCATACCAACGCCATCATCATTAAAATGATGAAACGCTTAAAAATATGTCCAGGCTTGAGCTGCATGATCCGGCTGCTGTTAAATATACCGGGCTAAGATAGTAAAAACAAGGGATATAGCTTTGAAATGCCAGGTTAATAAGGAGGAGGGTGTGGGATGCAGCATCACGCCCTCCTCCGTCCTTAATCCGGTGCTATCGTATATTGAATATATACAGATTACAGGCGTTCCTCTATATCTGCGCCGGGGGCGTTCGTCATGACAGACTTGATGCCGTTGTCTCTTCCGGCAGCGCTTTCATACATCTGGCTGGTGCCTATGATCTGGCCGTTGGTGGCTTTCAGGTTGAAATAATATTTGGCATTTTTAGACTCCAGCTTTTCAAACTTATTTTCGTCCGCGGCATTTTTCCTGACGGAATCTATACCGTTAAGACAGTTCGCCCTGGTAGTATAGCCTTCGCTGGTCAGGATCACCTGGCCGTTACCGGCGTGTAAATTGAACTGGAACTCCTTGTTGCTTCGTTGGGAAACTACGAATTTTGACATCTGCATTTGCTTTTTGAAGTGAAAGAAAAGAGAGAAATAATAAAAAGGTACGAAGCTGTCAGCTCCGTACCTTATATATATATTAAAGCATTTTTTTCAGGTCGTCCAGGTCCACATCGCCGTCTCCGTCCTTATCCAGGCCCAGCTGTTTGCCTATGCCGGATAGCTGGCCAAGGATCCCGCTGTTCTGCTGTTCCCCGGAAGCCGGCTTGTTGCCGGTGAGGTTGCCCAGTATCTGCTCCAGGTTGAATCCGCCTGTGCCTTTGCCTGCAACCTTACCGAGGATCATCGGGATGATCGATGCGGCAATGCTTTGTGCCGTACTGCCATCCAGGCCCAGCTTCCGGGCGATGTTCTCTGCAAAGTTACCGCTGATACCCTGTACTTGGGGATTGCTGGCATCAAGGGTACCGGAGGCTGCCGCTTCGTTAAGCATTTCCAGCTGGCCCGGGCTCATGCCTTGAAGGCCGTTTACTACTGTATGCTGCGCTTCTTCCAGTATCTGGTCATTCTGGTCGGAAGATACGGCGGGTTGCTGATTCAGGTAGCTTTCTGCCTGGCTTTTTATAAGATCGAATAAGGAATTCATGTGTATAATACTTTAAATTAATGAATGTCTTCCCTGGATAGTACAAAAAGTATGCCCGAATATTATTTCCGAATATTATCTCTTCTGTTCCGGTCAGCTGTTATAGGCCCATTTAATATAAACGGCACCCCATGTAAAGCCTCCTCCGAACGCTGCCAGGATGATATTATCGCCTTTTTTAAGCTGCTTTTCCCATTCCCACAGGCAGAGCGGTAAAGTGCCTGAAGTGGTATTGCCGAACTTCTGGATATTGATCATGACCTTTTCCGGCGGGAGCTGCATCCGGTCCGCGGTAGCGGAGATGATCCTCAGGTTGGCCTGGTGTGGTACCAGCCAGGCGATATCCTCGCTCTTCAGGTTGTTTTTGACCATGATCTTTTCGCACACATCTGCCATATTCGTAACGGCGAACTTAAAGACGGTCTGGCCTTCCTGGTACACATAGTGCTCTTTGTTGGATACGGTCTCTATGGTAGCCGGTCTGCGGGAGCCGCCCGCTTTCTGGTGCAGGTGCACCCAGCCGTTACCGTCAGACTTCAGGATGCTGTCCTGTATGCCGTTGCCGTCCGTGCTGGGTTCCAGCAGTACCGCCCCGGCACCGTCCCCGAAAATGATGCAGGTGGTCCTGTCCTCGTAATCTATTATAGAGCTCATTTTATCGCCTCCCACCACTATTACTTTCTTATGCTTGCCGCTTTCTATAAACTGGGCGGCGGTAGTGAGGGCATAGAGGAACCCGGAGCAGGCTGCGCTGATATCGTAGGAAAAAGCATTGGTGAAACCGCATTCGGCGGCAATGATATTGGCAGTGGCGGGAAACTGCATATCGGGGGTCGTTGTGGCACAGATCAGCAATTCCACATCCTGGGGGTTCAGGTCATGCTTGGACATCAGGTTTTGTACAGCCCTGATACCCATATGGGATGTTCCGAGCTCTCCTTTTAAGATCCTTCTCTCTTTAATGCCGGTGCGTGTGGTGATCCATTCGTCTGTAGTGTCTACAATTGTTTCTAGTTCTTCATTGGTAAGGACATATTCCGGCACATAGCCTCCAACCGCAGTAATGGCCGCTGTAATTTTTTCCATTTATATCGTTTTCTTAAATGAGTTGTTTGTGTGCTTTTCTAGTTCAAATGTACGTTAAAAACGTTTGCAAATTTTTCCCTGAATACTTTTTTTACCGCTTCCTCATCCACTACGTTGCCCAGCTCCTGCTGCATGGAAGTAACGCCTTTGTCCGAGATGCCGCAGGGTACTATGTGCCCGAAATAGCTCAGGTCCGTATTCACATTCAGGGCAATGCCATGGATGGTCAGCCAGCGGCTGCATTTTACGCCCATGGCGCAGATCTTCCGGGCCTTGCTGCTGTCACCTGCATCCAGCCATACGCCCGTGGCGCCTTCCAGCCGGCCACCTGTAATGCCGAATTCCGCAATGGTCAGGATCACGGCTTCCTCCAGGCTGCGCATATACCGGCCCAGGTCTGTAAAGAACTGCTCCAGGTCCAGCACGGGGTAGACCACCATCTGCCCGGGACCGTGATAGGTAATATCACCTCCGCGGTTGGTCTTGAAAAAGGTAGCGCCCAGCTCCTGGAGCTGGGTATTATTGACCAGCAGGTTTTCCATAAAGCCGCTCTTGCCTAAAGTATATACGTGGGGGTGCTGGCAGAACAGGAGATGATGAGCGATCTGCCGGTCATCGTCAGGGTTGAAATCTTTGGAGAATCTTTTTGATTTTA
Source organism: Edaphocola sp. (assembly GCA_037190225.1). Classification (GTDB taxonomy): domain Bacteria; phylum Bacteroidota; class Bacteroidia; order Chitinophagales; family Chitinophagaceae; genus MKSF01. The sequence continues at coordinate 182,282 of JBBCJL010000006.1, forward strand.
TATCCAGGCCTTCTTTCATCAGGGTTTCCTGCAGATCCCAGGCCTCCTGATAGGATATGGTTCCTAAGTCTTTGATATGTACGGTATTCATCGGGGTAGCTTTTATCTTCTAATAAAGGTCGTCCAGCTTCAGCTTAAGGTATTTGATAACAGACCTGTTGGTGCTCAGCACGGATATGACAATGCCCAGCGCGCAGATGGTCACCAGTAAAAGGACAAATAACAAGGGGTTATCAAGGACATTGATCTTGGGAAAGATGCCGGATACGAAATACCGGATGCCGAGGATGCCCAGGATAGCGATCACTGCCGAAATGAGCCCGGAAATGAAGGCCTGCTTGTTGAAGGGTCGGGCAATGAAGCTCCTTTTGGCGCCTACCATCTGCATGGTCTTTATCAGCATCCTGTTGCTGTACATGGAGAGTCTTACGGTATTGTCAATGATCACAACCACCGCTACCAGCAGGAGGGCGGCTATCACTGTCAGGATAAGGCTGGTATTTTGTATCAGGTTATCAAGATTGCCTACTATCATATCCGGGTAGTAGACTTCCCTTACAATATTGCTTTGCTGTATGAACCTGGTAATGAGGGCCATGCTGTCGGGGTTGACGTATTCGGCGTGCAGGCTGGTCTGTATGGAAATATAGAGCGGGTTATATCCTAAAAAGCTGACCGGGTTTTCGTTATTTTCCTTTATATATTTTTCCAGCGCCTCTTCCTTGGTGACGATAACGGCGCTTTTTACAAAGCTCTGGTCCCGGAGGATCCTTTCCAGCGCTTCCGCCTTTTCCATCCTGGTATTGTCATGAAGGATCACATCAACCGTTACATCTTCCTTTACGATCCTGCTGAGAGAATGCCCGTTGATACCTATCCACCCGATGACCCCGAGCAGGAAAAGCACCAGGGAAATGCCGATGATGGAATATATCTGTGTAGGTGATTTTTTCAAGTGTTGAGTCGTTTATAATTTTGTACTTAAATATTTAACCTGAATAACCTCCAAAAATAGAAATAAATTCTGTATAACATTGCATATCTTTATCATTAATATAAAGACCGGAATTTCCCGGTGCCGGCATACTGGATTTATATATAACTTCGTTATCTCTTACAGATAAACAGATTTAGGATGAGCGCGCATACAAACATATGGAGGATAGCGGCGGCCTGTGTGCTGCTGGGAGCCTGTACAAAGAACACGGACAAAAAAGGCCCCGACATCAGCGACCAGCTGAACCGTAAATATTGTAATATTCCCCGTGCGGTAAATTATAACTGGAATTTTCCCGGTATAGAAGATAACAGTACCTGCTTCTTTGCTACCGGATTTTACGAGGGCAGCTGGATGTTCATAGATACGGTAAAGACCCGGGATGAAACGGTCATACGGATAGATACGCTGGGATTCCGTTTTCAGAAGATAGCGCAGGATACCACCTACCAGAAGATGACCATGACAGGATGGTGCGGCACAGAAACCCTCACCATTGACGTGGACCGTTTTTACCTGGCAAGGACCGACAGCTTTGATAATAACCAGGGGTGGCAGAAGATCTGCGGTAACAGGGATTCTGTTTTCGTGGAGATGCGGAAAAACCTGTTTGACACCACGCAGTTAACGATTCATATTATTCAATATTTACCCGATTCGGTACTGTACCACTCCGGTACCGGTATCAGAAAATAGTATCTGACCATGGAACAGCATCCTTACTTTATAAAAAACAGGACAACCCCGCTGCATCTGGAGAACAATGTCTGGCAAAAAGTGCTGGGGGAGGAATTATACAGGGTTGCCCGCCTGAAAGGGACCGAAAGGCCCTTCACCGGCACCTACTGGGACTCTGATCAGAAAGGCAGGTATTATTGCGCCTGTTGCGGTAATTACCTGTTTGCTTCCGATGCCAAATTCCAGAGCTCATGCGGATGGCCAAGCTACTTTGAGCCTTCGGATAAGGAGGCCGTGTACTACGTGGAGGACCTGTCCTTCAATATGAAACGGATAGAGGTATTATGCAAATTGTGCGATGCCCACCTGGGACATGTGTTTGATGACGGTCCGCCGCCCACCTATGTCCGCTATTGCATTAACTCTGTTTGCGTGGTATTTGAACCTCTTTGACACGCTGGTGTTATAGTCCCCGTTATGATAAAGAAGATCGCTTTTTGCGCGGGTATGATCTGCGGCGGCTGGCTGCAGACCGGCTATGCGCAGGTGGAAGTGGAGCTGCCGGAACCTGCCCCGGTCGTGTATGATACCCACTACATAAGCTCCTACAGGTACCAGCTGACCACCCGGCTGTATGTGTCCCAGAAATATACGGTCTTCACCCTTCCTACGGACAATGGTAATTTTGTCCTGTTCCGGCCCAATAATACGTTTAACCAGGGCGTGGGGTGGACCTACAGGGGCTTTTCCATTAACCTTGGCTTTGGCCTGCCCGGCATTAACGGGAACAGCTCTCAGCGGGGAAAATCCTCCTGGCTGGACTGCCAGATGCATATGTACGGCAGGAGAAATACCATAGATGTTTTTTTACAGCGCTACCAGGGGTATTATATCGGGCAGGGAAAGCTGCCCGGCTATGAAGGCTATTATAATGATGAAGCCATAAAGGTCCGGACCTTCGGGGGCGTATATACCCATATCCATAACTGGAAAAAGTATTCTTTCCGGTTCGGGGCCACCCAGGATGAATTTCAGAAAAGAAGCTCCGGGTCCCTGCTGTACGGTCTGACCGTACTCTACTCCCTGGTAAAAAAGGATGAGGAGGGGATCGCTCATCCCGATATGGCCGGGCTGTCGAGATACAGCGGTGTCGGTCGTATCAATACATGGAATATAGGACCCCACATCGGGTACGGCTATAACTGGATCTTCCTGAAGAGGTGGTACCTGGGCGCAACGGTGAATGTGGCGGCAACGCTGAGCCTGTACCAGGAAAATAAGGGCATGGGAAGCCCCAACCCGGAACCCGGTCCTTACCTCACAGGCACTCATGCTGACATCGCTCCTTCTGCCATCGGCCGGCTGGCTGCCGGCTATAACACTGCCCGGTGGGGGGTGGCCTTTTATTATGTGCACCATACGCATCTTAACCGTTCCTATATCGGGCAGTACACCTCCGGCAGCGTGGGCAATTACAGGGTGAACTTTATTTATCGGTTCGCCCCCGGTAAAAAGGTTAAAAAAGCATTAAGACCCTATGAGTGGTTTTTTAAATGATAAATTAAATTTTGTATTTCCGCTGTTATCCCTCAATTTTGTGCCTTGGAATATATTTTATCATTTCCTCGCAGCAACAAGCTTCCGGAATATATTCCTTCAGAAACTATCAAAACAGATCATTTTAATTTAACCATAATCAATGGCCAAGACTGCAGAGCAACTACAGGATATGATGCTTTTTGAGCTTCGTGACGAAGCTGTACAAAATGGCGTCAGTCCGGACAATTTAACCAAGGAAGCGCTGATTTCAGCAATACTGGAAGCACAGAAGACCGTTCCCGCCAAGACCGCTGCAAGAAAAAAAAGGGCAAGAGTGCCCAAAGCTGCCGATACCGCTGAAAATAAGGCGGACAGCCCGGCACCGGATACTATACCGCCGGCTCCTGAAGAGAAAAGCGACACAGGAGCGGAAGCGGCTGCTGCTCCGGTGGCGGAGACACCCAAAAAGCCCCTGAAAAAAGCAAGGAAGCCCAAGGCAACTGCTAAAGATACCGCTGAAGCGGAGAAAGCATTGCTGTTTGATATACCCGAAGCTGATGACGCCGAAGGTGAAAAAGAAGCCGGCACCGTTCCCGCTCCTGAAGCGGTACTGCCGGAAATCCCGGTTCAGCAGGATAATGCTGCCGGAGCGGAACCCGTAGCGGAAACACCGGTGCCGGTACCCGCAAAAACTGCGAACCCGCAGCAGCATAAGCACAACAGGCCCCCGTTCAATATTGAATTTGAAGGTATTATTTTCAGTGAAGGTGTGCTGGAAATGATGCAGGACGGTTACGGCTTTTTAAGAAGCTCCGATTATAACTATTTAAGCTCCCCGGACGATGTGTACGTATCCCCGTCCCAGATCAAATTATTCGGTCTGAAGACCGGTGATACGGTGAAAGGTACCGTAAGGCCGCCCAAGGAAGGAGAAAAATACTTCGCCCTCCTGAAAGTGGAGAGCATTAACGGGCGCAGCCCGGAAGATATCCGCGACAGGGTGCCTTTTGACTACCTGACGCCTTTATTCCCTAATGAAAGATTGAATATTGTGGGTAATACGGGCAGCATCAGCGCGCGTATCATAGATATGGTAGCACCTATCGGTAAAGGGCAAAGGGGCCTCATTGTAGCGCAGCCCAAGACCGGTAAGACCATGCTGCTGAAAGAAGTGGCCAATGCCATTGCCGCCAACCACCCGGAATGTTATCTGATGATCGTGCTGATAGACGAGCGCCCGGAAGAGGTGACGGATATGCAGCGCAGCGTTAACGCGGAAGTCATAGCCTCTACTTTTGACGAGCCGGCGGAAAAGCACGTCAGGGTATCCAGTATTGCCTTGCAGAAAGCCAAGCGCCTGGTGGAAGTAGGCCATGATGTGGTTATTTTGCTGGACTCCATCACCCGTCTTGCCCGTGCGCACAATACGGTAGCTCCGGCTTCCGGGAAAGTGCTGAGCGGTGGTGTGGAGGCCAATGCCATGCAAAAGCCCAAGCAGTTCTTCGGTGCCGCCCGTAAGATCGAGAACGGCGGTTCGCTGACCATACTGGCCACAGCCCTGATAGATACAGGCTCCAAAATGGATGAGGTGATCTTTGAAGAGTTCAAGGGAACCGGTAATATGGAATTGCAGCTGGACAGGAAGCTGGCCAATAAGCGCGTGTTCCCGGCCATTGACATTGTCAACTCGTCCACACGCCGTGATGATCTCCTGCATGACAAGGAGACCATGACCCGCCTGTGGATGCTGAGGAACTTTATTGCAGATATGAATTCGGATGAGGCGATGCGCTTTTTACTGAAGCATATCAAATCCACTAAAAATAATGCGGAACTGCTCGCGACCATGAATAAATAATATCCGTACCCGGTGCCGGTATTTATTTAATATTAAATTTTTAAAGATTATTTTGAATTTACAGAATTTATATATTACATTTGCAATATCATAATTGTGAATTTTTAAAGGGTTAGTTAAAAAAGCCACCGCTGAAAAGTGGTGGTTTTTTTTTATTTTGCACCGGGGAACCCCGGTGCTTTCCCATCGTTTCCCGGACAAGGGTGACAGGCCCTGAAAGCATATCATTACATAAAGCATTTCATTGTTGTTTAAAACTATTTCCTATCAAGACAAATAAAATAAAGACGGTCTACTATTGCCAGCAGTGCGGCAATGAAAGCCCCAAATGGTCAGGGCAGTGCAGCGCCTGCGGCGCCTGGAACACTATGGTGGAGGAAAAGGTGATCAAAGGTGCTGCGGCGGCCCAGGGACCCGGCTGGATGCAGCACATGCCCGCTGTTCCCGGTACGGCGGCGCCGCAGCTGCTGATCGATGTGCAGGCGGAGCAGCTGCCCCGTATCCGTACATCGGACGATGAGCTGAACAGGGTGCTGGGCGGTGGTATCGTACCGGGTTCCGTGACGCTGGTAGCAGGAGAGCCTGGCATCGGCAAATCGACACTATTCCTGCAATGCGCCCTGAAAAGCAACCTGGGAAAGGTATTGTATATTTCAGGTGAGGAATCGGCCCACCAGATCAAAATGCGGGCTGACCGGATCGGCTTTGACAACCGGGAGGTATATATCCTGAACGAGACCCGTATGGAAACGGCTTTCCAGGCCATTAAGCAGATAGCGCCCCGCTGGATCATCGTGGACTCTATCCAGACGCTGCAATCGGAGCTGCTGGAATCTGCTGCTGGAAGCGTGGCGCAGGTAAGGGAATGCGCGGCCGCTTTTCAGTATCTCGCCAAGCAGACGCATATCCCCGTTACCATTATCGGTCATATTACCAAGGACGGCAGCATTGCCGGGCCCAAGATACTGGAGCACGTGGTGGATACCGTCCTGCAGTTCGAGGGCGACCGTAATTTCAATTACCGGATCCTGAGAACGCATAAGAACCGGTTTGGCTCTACATCGGAGATCGGCATCTACGAAATGACCGCCAGCGGTATGAGAGGTGTCGCGAACGCTTCCGAGCTGCTGATAAGCCGGCAGGAGGATATGCAGAGCGGTGTGGCATATGCCACCACCCTGGAAGGCAATCGCGCCCTGATGATAGAGGTGCAGGCCCTGGTATCTCCTTCCGTATATGGCACCCCCCAGCGTACAGCCAATGGATTTGACCTTAAAAGGCTGCAGCTGCTGCTGGCGGTGCTGGAAAAGAGAGGCGGGTTCCACTTCGGGGTAAAGGATGTCTTTCTGAACATAGCGGGAGGTCTTAAAATAGATAACCCGGGAATTGACCTGGCCATTACTATGGCGCTGCTGTCGTCCTACGAGGATGTCATGCTGCCTAAAAACTATTGCTTTATAGGTGAAGTAGGGTTGAGCGGCGAGATCCGCGGCGTAAACAAGATAGAGCAGCGCTTGCAGGAAGCGGTGAAAATGGGCATGGAGTTTGCGGTCGTACCGAAGCATTCTATCAAGGGCCAGGTCAGGAATGATATAAAGCTGCTGGAGGCGGGCAAGCTGGAAGAGGCCTACAGGCTGTTCTTTTAAGATATGGCCGTAGGCTTCCGGGTGGTAACAGGGCTGTATTGATGAAGGATACGGAGCGTGCCTTGCGCTTTTACCTCGGCAAGCTGCGGTACCCGGATGAAATTTGAAGATAGGTGATGCTGTGCCTTTTATATTTTATTACTTTTCAATACATTTGCTATAAAAGGAAATATGAAGCATCAGATATTGGGATGGTTGCTGCTGATAATGGCTACCGTATGCTCTTCCTGCTTTGAGATAGTGGAGGAGATCCAGCTGCAGGAGAACGGCTCCGGGCAGTTTACCCTTATTGTTAATATGAGCGAGAGCAAGGTGAAGCTGCATTCTGTCATGTCACTGGATAGTGTTCAGGGCTATAAGGTGCCCACAAAGACGGAGATCAGCCGGCAGATGAGCAATATCAGGCAAAAACTGGGCAGCATCCCGGGACTTACCAATGCACAGGTCAGCTTTGATTACAATGAATTTATCGGCACCATTAAATTCAGCTTTAAAAGCGTGGACCAGATCAATGCGGCTATGAGCGTGATTATGGACGCCTATAAGGTGAAGGATTACTCGGTTCCCTATTATCAGTATAATGCCGCGCACCGGCTTTTTACACGGACCTTCAATACGCTGCCTAAAACACTGGCACAATATAACAGGCTGAAAAAAGAGGACAGGGAGATTTTCCAGAAGGCCAGGTTTACATCGGTCTTTAAGTTCAGCAGGGAGATCAGGCAATCCGATAATGCCCTTGCCAAAGTATCCAATAATAAAAAGGCGGTGATGCAGCAGACCAGTATGCATAATGTGATCACCAACACTACCAGAATCAATCAAAGCATCACTTTAGAAAAATAAGACAATGAAGAAAAGAGTTTTACTGATCGCTTCCCTGGCCTTAGGATATGCCGGCGGTACATTTGCCCAGGACCTGAGAAGATACATCCCAAATGATATCCAGCTGCTGGCTGAAATAGACGGCAGGGAAGTCCATAAATATATTAAGGATCCCGCGTTGCAGACGCATTTCCTTACCAGGCCTTTTATCGAGGAATTCGTTAATAATTTTACGGATGACGCGGATGAATTCAGGCTGGAAACCCTGGGTATCAACTCCGATGCCAGGTCTTACTATTATTATAAATATACGGACAGCATTGCTTATACGGTGCAGATGTATGAATTGAAGGATGTGCATACGTTTACGGAAAAAATGGCTTCGCTGGAGACAGTGGCTATGCGGGATGCCGGTAATTTCAAATGTGTGAAATTCGGCGAGCATATATATGTATGGAACACCAATATCCTGTATATAATCAAGGGCGATCTGCACACGTATTATTACTATTCACGGGAAAATAATCCCTATGGTCTTAGGAATGTCAATTTTTACGATTTCTACGACTACCAGGAAGATCCCGAAGAGGACGATGAGGAGACTGTTACCATAGCAGCGGATACTGCGGTGATGCACGATGCCCCCGAGGTTCTGGTAGCGGCAGATGATGCAGACGATGAGGATGCGGGTATGGCGGAACCTCCTCCGGCGGCCTTCGACTGGCACGGCAGCAGCTCCAGCCCGGAATATAAGGCTGCTATGACCTCCTATGACAGTGCCTATGGCCGTCAGCAGCAGATCAGGGATTCCATCGCCGACCTGCTGACCCTGCAGTATATTGAGGAGCTGTCCCGCAACAGGTCTTCCATACTGGATGATAAGAACTTCCGTAAGACATCCGGGGATAACAGGTATGCCAACCTGTATGTCAAGAATATTCACCAGCTGCTGAAGCGTGACTATACCTATGGGTATTTCAATGCTTTCGGATCGCTTTCCGGTTTTAGTCCCTATGAATATTACAATATGAACCTGGAGATCGACCGTGGTAAGGTAGTGCTCCATTATGAAGTGGGTATGACCCGGCAGCAGGCCAGGCAGTACAGGAAGATCGAGCAGCGTAAGCTTAACAGGAAGCTCCTGAAATATGTCAATACGGACAAAAATATTGCGGGACTCGGCTATGCCTTTAATACGGAAAACTATATGCACTACTCCTATGATATGGTAAAGCAGCTGGCATCTGATAAGACCCTTATAGGAGAAAGCCAGAAAATACTGGTGGACGTGCTGGAGCTGCTGCTTGATGAGAAAGCTATAGGGAAGGCCTATAAAGGCGATGGCCTGTTCCTTGTGACCGGCATCACCCCTTATAAATATACCTATACTTCTTACGACTACGAAGAAGATGAAGACGGGGATTTCACCTATAAGGAGACAAAAAAGGAAAAGGAAGAGAACCTGCCCGACTTCCTGTTCATGTATTCTACGGAGAATCCCGGTATCCATCGTAAGCTGCTGGAATACGCCCTGAATGCAGAAGCTGTGAAGAAAAAGAATGGCATATATACCTTCAGCATGAGTGACCGTAATCCTTACCGCCTGCATTTGCTGGTGAAGAACGGGATCGTATTCCTCGGTACCAGCATCAGGGAAATGGAAGCCATCGCGTTTGATAAATATGAAGGCAAGACAACCTGCGGCATCCGTAAGAAATTCAGGAAAAATACGGTCTATGGCTTCGCGGAGCCTCAGAAGCTGCAGAGCCTGATAAAAACCGATGAGCTGACACGCAGCATAAAGATCAATAACACGCTGGGCAGCCTGGGATACTTTGAATGGACGCACCCTAAGCTGAAATGCGGTAAAAGAAGCAGAGGTAAGATCACAGCATATACGCCGGCGGCTACCGATAACGGAATGGACTATATACTGAATACTATTGACAATATCTTAGACCTGACCAGATAATGAACTTTAAACGCATATTTATAGCAGTGGCAGCAATCGTATCGTTGCTGCTATTGTGTTTTGTGATATACTACCGGATCAGCATCAATAAGGCCAACAGCGCACCTATACATAACGATGCCAGCTGGGTCATAAAGATTGATGGCGTGGAGATAGGCAAGGAGCTGCTGGGCGACCTGCTGTTCGGCGGCGGGGACAGGGGGCTTACGGACTCTACACAGTTCAGGGTTGTAAGGGGTATGACCATCCCGTTGCTGGTATATGTCTATAATACCAGGGAGCATCCCACATCCTTCTTTACGTCCGCTATCCTGCATGATGAAAAGGTGCTGATGAGCAACCTGAAGCATCAGAACACCTGGGTGCCGGTAGACACATTTGAGCATATCTATAAGAATACGGAATCCAATTTTTACATCACTTATAACAGGACCCACGTATTCATTGCCTGGAACCTGAACAGCTCCTCCGCTATACGGCAGTTCTGGGAAATAGCCACAGGGACCAATACCACTCCCTACAGGCGGACTTCCTATTATAAGGAGCTGCTCGATAAAGGTATCGTAGCGGCCACGAATCATATTGATAATTTCTTCCTGGACTTTAAGGAGGATGAAGTTGAAATAGAAGGATTGCTGAGCTGGGCCAGGCATCCCGGAGCGCCGCTGCACCTTCATAAGAACAGCGTAAAGGAGCATGCTTTATGGTATTCCTGCATCCATACGCAGACAGACCTCGGGCTGAACTCGTTTGTAAAATTCGTCCCTGCCGTGGACTCCTTCATGCAGGTGCTTATTCCGCCGGGGAATACCAATTTCTGCCTGCAGTTTGATACCACCCTCGTAAAATATAAGGAAACGAGCGTGTCCTATGAATATGATGATAACTTTACCAAAATAACAAAGGAAGTGATCGTGGAACATGAAACGCCCCGTGTAATCGCGGGCTTCTGCACCAATGGCGATCTTCGCTATTTTGCCGATGGCAGGACCAGCCTGGTATCCAGGACCTATTTTCCTTTGTTCCCCCTGTATTACAGGAATTACGGCGCTTATAATGTAATGAGCAATGCGGACAGGTTCAGGAATGAATTTGAGCAGTCGCGCGAATCATCCTGTGCCTTTCAGTGGTACACCAACGTATCCCAGCTTAAAAATTTCCCGCCGTTCAATAATTATTCCGGCTATATTGATATCCTGAGCAATATCGACCTGTCGGGGGCTTATACAGGTAATGACCAGATCGCGGTGTCAGGCAGGATACAGCTGCTCCCCAGGCGCCAGAATGCTTTAAAGACCATTTACCGCCATTACAGCAATATCAGTTTCCGTTAAGTGTGGAACCGTTCTGTATAGCCGCAGATAAGGATATCTTCATTATTCCAGTAAAGTGAGATACGGGTATTCTACTCTTCCAGTATCTCTTCAATATGCTTCCTGATGTTCTCTGCCATTTTCTCCATAGGCAGGTCGTTGGCATCCGTACCGAAGGGGTCTTCGATCTCTTCCGCGATGATCTCAAGGCTCATCAGCACATAAAATACAAACACTACAATAAGCGCCACATAATATCCCAGGCTGAATACATAGCCGAAAGGAAGCGTGAGGACGTAAATAACAATGAACTTCTTTATAAAGCTGCTGTAAGAATAGGGGATGGGCGTGTTCTTGATGCGTTCGCAGGCGCCGCAGATATTGGTAAACGCGGTCATTTCATTATTGAGCAGGAGCCACTGCTCCGCGGAGAGCTTTCCTTCCTTGTGGAGCTGGCTGATATGGGCTACCATCAGGCGGGCCAGCTGATTCGGCTGGTGCTTGGCCATATCGCCGGGCCGGGTCAGCAGGCTTTCCATGCCGGCATCCAGCATCAGCCGGGTGCTGTCTGCCCGGAGGTGGTACTTCAGTATCTTGGCGTACAGCGGGATGGTCTTACGGAAAAAGCTCCTGCTGTGCCGGTTATCTTCAGATAAAATAGCATGCAGCTTCATGGCCAGGTTCCGGCTGGCATTCACCAGCTCGCCCCATTGCTTACGGCCTTCCCACCAGCGGTCATAAGCCGTATTGGTCCTGAATACCAGCAGCATGGAGATGGCAAAGCCCAGCAGGCTGTGCATGACCGGGAGGTTCTTGACCCAGGAGTTCGCCTGCAGGTGCAGCTGCAGGTAATTGATCTCCCAGTAGGCGATGCCCAGGCAGAAGATGCCGACACCCAGCATCAGGGGCCATAATTGCCGGAGCGTATCGGATTTATTAATGTTCAGGATGGCCTTGAACCAATCCTTGGGGTTGTATATTTCCATAGAGATCTTGTATTGCCGTACAGAAAAATAGGGCTATTTTTTGAATGCCTGCCATCCCTGTGCTTCCAGGGGATGCTTATTGCCTTTCCTGGTAGTGATGTGCAGTTGGCCCGGCTGGTCCGTTATATAGCCGACAACGCTGATCTGCTCGGAAAACTTGATATGCTCATAGGCCTCCTGCGGTACGGTAAAAAGCAGCTCGTAATCCTCCCCGCCGCTCAGGGCGCAGGCGGTAGGGTCTATCTCGAATTTGAATGCCACTTCGCGCATCTCTTCATGAAAAGGGATCTTATCCTCGAATATTTCGCAGCCCACTTCACTCTGCGTGCAGATGTGGAACAGCTCGGAGCTTAAGCCGTCGCTGATATCGATCATAGAGGTGGGGACGATGCCTTTTTCTTCCAGCCATTCTGTAATATCCAGGCGGGCTTCCGGCTTCAGTATTTTGCCGATGCAGTGGGTCCTGTTATCCAGGTCGGGCTGTACTTCGGGATGTTCCAGGAATATCTTCTTCTCCCGCTCCAGCAGGGTCAGTCCCATAAAGGCGGCACCGAGGTCGCCTGTCACGCAGATGAGGTCGTTCGGCCTGGCTCCCTTCCGGGTCACATACCGGCCTTCCAGGACTTCACCGATGGCTGTGACGCTGATATTGAAGCCTTTGGGAGAGCTGGTCGTATCTCCGCCGATAAGATCTACATTATATTTTTCACAGGCGATATAAACGCCTTCATAGAACTCTTCCAACGCTTCCACTGAAAAGCGGTTGGAGACGGCAATATTCAGTAAAATATGGGTCGGTGTTGCGTTCATGGCGCAGATATCCGATACGTTGACGGCTACGGATTTATAGCCCAGGTGCTTCAGCGGCGTATAGCTGAGATCAAAATGTATGCCTTCTATCAGCATGTCAGAAGAGATCACGGTCTGCTTGCCCAGATGATCAATAACAGCACCATCGTCTCCTACGGCCAGAAGGGTGCTGGCCTGCCTGATCTCGTTATTTTTGGTCAGATGCTGTATGAGCCCGAATTCTCCTAAGGTGCTGATATCTGTTCTGGATGCTGACATATGTATTGGAATTATGGTGAAGCAGCAAAGTTATTCCTAATTGCCGTAAAATTTTTAAAAAAATTATTGCAATACAATTGCATTAATTCAGAAAAAGTGTCTAATATTGCAACAGTATTGCAATAAGACTATTCATTTAATTTAAAAACAAATCTACAATGAGACAAATACTCACATTATTCGCTGTAAGCATCCTGGCGCTGAGCGCCTGCAGAAAAAAAGACAACAATGGTGGCGGTAACCAGGTTGCTGCTCCTGTCATTACCATTCAAACCCAGCTCTCAACGGATACTATCTGTGGTGAAGAGGAAGATAATGTGCTGAAAGTATCGGTAAGGGATACGCTGAGGGTGCGCTTTTCTCTTAAGGGAGATGTGGAGCTTTCCCAGTACAAAATTGATGTTCACGAAAACCAGCCCTGCCATCATCACGGCGAAATGCCTCCTGCGGACGAGCACTTCTGGCATGTCAGCAAAGTGGTCAGCCTGTCCGGCACCCATTATGAAGGGGAAGAAATATTCGTCTTTGAGGAAGGCGTCACGCTGGGTAACTATCACCTGATGATAAAGCTGATAGATAAGAATGGGAATGAGGCTCCTGAAAAAGAGCTGAATGTAGTTTTATTGGATTAATCCGCGGTATCTTTGCTCAGATAAATGATTAAAAAATTTTCCTGTTTTGTGTTTGGCTCCCTGCTTTCGGCGCACCTGTCCGCGCAGGAAACGGCAGATACCCTGCCGGATGTACGTTCCGGTGTGCTGGAGGCGGTGGAGCATAAAGCGGCGTCAGACCACCAGACACTGAATGGCCATACACTGGATCTTACCTATCTTGGAAGAAATTCCCTGCTGCGCCAGCAGGGAAATACTTTTATCAATACCCTGGAAAGGATTCCCGGGGTCAGCGCCATTAATACCGGCGTCGGGATCTCCAAGCCCGTGCTGAGAGGCCTCAGCCTCAACAGGGTGGTGGTCACGGAGAACGGCCTGAAGCAGGAGGGACAGCAATGGGGCGTGGATCATGGATTGGAAATAGACCAGTACAGCGTAGATCAGGTGGAAGTGCTGAAAGGACCGGTAAGCGTCATCTACGGTACGGACGGCATAGGAGGCGTCATTAATATACTGCCGCCCATAGTGCCGGCAAAGAACACTTTTAAAGGCGAGGCGATAAGCACGTATAAATCGAATAACGACCTGCTGGGCGGCTCTGTAAAATTAAGCCTCAACAGGAATGATATCTACACTATAGTGCGGGGCACGTACCAGAATTTCGCCAGCTACCGGGTACCTGCCGACAGGTTCTTCTATAACGGCTATATCCTGCCTATCTATGACCACAGGCTGAAGAATACCGGCGGCCGGGAAGCGAATTTCCAGATTACCCAGGGCATCAGGAGACAGTGGGGACAGATGAGCCTTACAGTGTCAAATGTATTCCAGCAGATGGGCTTCTTCGTAGGGGCCTTCGGCAAGCCGAGGGCATATGATCTCTACCACCCGGAGAGCTTCAGGACAGTCAATAAGCCCTACCAGCTCATCAATCACTTTAAGGTAATCCATAACGGGCATTTTCATATTTATAGCGGTCAGCTGGAATGGGACCTGGGCTACCAGAACAATACCCGGCAGGAGATCGCACAGCCGCACCAGCATAACACGTACCAGGTGGTCAGGGGTAATCAAAAGAAAGATGCCAGCTTATTCCTGAACCTGCAGACCCTGCAGCTCAACGCCCGGTTCACGCGGCAATGGGAAAAGGTCAGGAATGTGGCCGGGCTGGCCTCTTCCCTGCAGCACAACCGGAGCGCCGGGGATGAATTTCTCATACCTTCCTACTTCCAGTACCAGGCAGGGCTGTTCGATTACCTGGAGTACCAGGCCAGCGATAAGCTCCTGTGGACAGCCGGGGGACGGGTGGACCTTATCCGGCAGACGGCGGAGTGTACGATAGCAGACAGCTATGATAGGAACGGCAGCCTGAGATCAACGGATACCTTGTCGCCGGTGCTGTCACGGAACTACTTTAATGCCGCTGTGTCCGCAGGGCTGAAATACCAGTATTCGACCCGGCAGGCAGTCCGGTTCAATGCGGGGACGGCATTCCGTGTGCCCGCTATCAACGAATTATTATCCAACGGCATACACCATGGTACTTTCCGCCACGAAAAAGGCAGCGAACTGCTGAAAGAGGAGCGGGGTGTGATGCTGGATGCCGGGTGGACGCTGAGCCGCCCCAAGTGGAGCGTGGATATTACACCCTTTGCCAACTATTTCACCAATTATATATTCCTGAAGCCTTCCGGGATCTTTTCCCCGCTGGAAGAAGCCGGCCAGATCTATTTATACGACCAGGGCGCCGCGTTCTTCGGAGGCCTTGAAATGGCCGTACAGTATAAGATCACGCCGGCGCTGGTATGGAGCAGCGATATGGAGTATGTATATAACCGGCATCTGGAGACCGGCAGGGGGCTTCCCATGACCCCGCCCATGTCCTGGAGGAATGATATTACCTATAAGCCTCTATGGAACAATGACCTCCTGGACCAGTTCTACATCAGCCTGGAAGGGCATTACTTCGCACCGCAGCACAGGACCTATATCAACGAGCCGGTCACGGAGGGCTATTTCCTGCTGAACGCTTCCTTATCCAACAGCTTCCGGCTGCGCGGCACCAGGCTGACGGCTTACCTGCAGGTAAGGAACCTGACCAATGCCGTCTATATGAATAATATGTCCAGGTACAGGATACTGAACCTGCCGGAGCAGGGCAGGAATATCCAGGTCATGCTCCGGTATGAATTTTAGGAGACAACGGGCTATGCCTGCAGCGGAAGTGTGATGATGAATACGGAGCCCTTATTGACCACGCTGTCTACCCTGATGGTGCCGGAATGCTTCTCTACCACTGACTTTACATAGCTTAAGCCCAGCCCGTAGCCTTTAACATTATGGATATTGCCTGTTGAGACCCTGTAGAACCGGTCAAAGATATACTTGAGGGCTTCCCTGGATATACCTACGCCGTTATCCCTTATCTCTATGACAAGATTATGCCGCTGGTTATACGTTTTGATCTCTAGTACCGGCTGGCGGGAAGGCGCTGCGTACTTGATGGCATTGTCCAGGAGGTTGTTAAAGATATTGGTCAGGTGAATTTCGTCTCCCAGTATGGTATGGCGCGTGGCGTTCAGCTGCAGGTGGATGTCCCCGTCCTTGTTCCGCAGCATCAGTATCACGCTCTCGCTGGCCTGCTGCAGTATTTTATGCGCATCAATGGAAGACATGCTCAGTATGATCCCGGACTCCTCGCTCTTGGCGCTCTCCAGGATGCGCTGTACCAGCTTAAGCATCCTGTTGTTCTCTTCCTTGATCATCTGCAGGTAAAACAGCTGCTTCTCCGGCGCATTCTGGATCTTGGGCGACCGCAGGGTATCTACCGCCAGGTTGATGGTAGCAATAGGCGTTTTGAACTCATGGGTCATATTGTTGAAATAATCGTTGGTAGTGGTGGTCAGCTTCTTCAGCTTGGTAAGCGTGGTATTGGTGAGGTAGAACGCATACAGGATGATGAAGGTGAAGCCCAGCGCGGCGGCTATCATACCGATAGAGCGCTGTATGATATAGGTATCCCTGAAATCAATATTCAGGACCAGCTGTATGCTGTTGTCATTATTG
Organism: Edaphocola sp.; assembly: GCA_037190225.1. Lineage (GTDB taxonomy): Bacteria > Bacteroidota > Bacteroidia > Chitinophagales > Chitinophagaceae > MKSF01. Next base: position 198,841 of record JBBCJL010000006.1, read on the forward strand.
AGCGAATAATAATAGGCATTGTGCGCTTTCTGGGGATCGAACCGGAGGGAATTGGTCAGGAAAAGGCCGTTTTTGATGATGGCGTATTCAAAATCCAGCTTGATGCCGTTATTGGTAAGGTTCCTTTTGATAATGGTTTGTATATCTTCCTCGGGGATGCTGGTCAGCTGGTCCAGGAGTATATTCTGGATGGTGCTGTTCTCATAATTGATGGCGGAAGGGTTGTACCCGTAATTGATAGCGGTACGCTGTAATATTTTTATCTTGATATCGTTAAGTGTCTTATTGATCTCCGTATCGTACTGTTGTTTCTGCAGTATAAGTATATTGTTTATCCAGCTGATCTGTAACAATACAATCCCGATAATGCTCAAAAAGCTGAGTGCTAAGATGATGCCGAGTTTGTTTTTCATTCAGATGTAATAATAGGAAATTATTGGAATAATACCGGGTTATGTGTATGAAAATAATACCTTTTTTATGAAATGCGCGTTATAGTATTTATAATTTTTGACAATTTTGAAATTAAGTAATATAATTGCAGATATTTCTCAATTCTATACATACAATAACAGGTAAATCAATACTTAAAATACATGAGTCAGGCATATGTAAATATCAGCGTTAAGGAAGGAGTGGGAGAAGTCGTTTTTTTTCATCCGTCTAGCAATTCGCTGCCGGGTGAGATCCTGAACCGGATTGCTGCAGGCATACTGGAGCTGGGGCATAATAGGGAGGTAAAGGTTATTGTATTGAAGAGCGATGGGGAAAAAGCGTTTTGCGCGGGTGCCTCTTTCGATGAACTGATAGCTATTGATAACGAGGAAAAGGGTAAAGTATTTTTCAGCGGGTTTGCCAGGGTGATCAATGCGATACGGGTAGTGCCCAAATTCGTCATCGCCCGTGTGCAGGGTAAAGCCGTAGGCGGCGGTGTGGGTATCGCGGCCGCGGCAGACTATACTATCGCTGCCGCTGCAGCTGCTGTAAAGCTGAGCGAGCTGGCAGTAGGCATAGGTCCTTTCGTGGTGGGCCCCGCGGTAGAGCGGAAAATGGGCAATGCTGCCTTTACGCAGCTGGCTATAGACGCCACGCAGTGGAGGGATGCCCGTTTTGCGCAGCAGTTCGGCCTCTATGCCGAAGTATATGAGACATTGGAAGAAGTGGACGCGGCTGTGCAGGCGCTGTGTGACAGGCTGAAGACATCTTCACCCGAGGCCATGGCCGATCTGAAAAAGGTTTTCTGGGAAGGTACGGAGCATTGGGACACCTTGCTGGTGGAGCGTGCGGCGGTATCGGGTAAGCTGGTGCTGAGTGATTTTACAAGAAATGCCATTCAAAAATTTAAATCAAAGTAATTTTAATAAAATATTTCTATAAGATTAGTTCGATTTGACTTAAATACACGTAAATTTGCACCACATTATTAATTATACTTAAACTTTAAATGCAGAGAAGAGACAGAAATAACAATAACTTTAAAAGGGAACAGGAACACAGGATCAATAATCTGATAAAAGGAGTGCCGGAAGTAAGATTGGTGGGAGAGAACATAGAGCCGGGCGTATATTCTTTTGCAGAGGCTTTAAAGCTGGCCGCTGAGGCGGAAATGGACTTGGTGGAAATTTCTCCCAATGCTGCTCCTCCCGTTTGCCGGATCATAGATTATAATAAGTTTCTTTACGAAAAAAAGAAAAAAGAGAAGGAGCAGAAGGCTAAATCCAAGCAGGCGGAGGTAAAAGAGATTCGTTTCACACCGAATACCGATGACCACGATTTTGATTTCAAAGCCAAGCATGCGGAAAAATTCCTGCAGGAAGGCCATAAGGTGAAATGCTTTGTGCAGTTCAAAGGAAGAAGCATCTTATTCCAGAACAGGGGCGAGCTGATACTGCTGAAATTTGCGGAAAGGCTTGCCGAGGTAGGTGGGCTGGAATCCATGCCTAAAATGGAAGGCCGGAGAATGCTTGCGATCTTCTCCCCGAAGAAGACCGCTAAAAAATAAATTTTGCAGTTTCGTTTTTTGTTCGTAAATTAGTGGCTTCAATTTAAATATTCGATATATCAATCTTCAGTTTGATATATTTATTATAAGTTTTCATGGTGATAGGGTTTAAAAGCTGGCTCATTCTTGGGCCGGCATTTTTTTTTGCCTTACTTTAACTATCTTTGATACCAATCAAAAATGAAATAATGTATAAATTGGATCTTTACTTGAAGTGCCTGTTGACGATAGCTGCCACGCTCAGCTGTTATGGCAATGGGTCCTACGCGCAGCTTGCTTCCTATACGACGATGCAGAACGAGGTAATGGTATGGGATAACGGCTTTATACGGAAAATAGATTACCTGAGGCCGCTGAAAGTAAAGGTGGGAAGAGTGGCTATGGCATACCTGGATAATTCCAATAATTTTAAGATCTACTATAACGGGGGCACAACCGAGATCAACAGGGGATTCACCAATAATTTCCAGGTGACGGATTACCTGGTCAGCTACCAGAATGCAACGGCCCTGTATGCCTGGGAAAAGGGGAAATCCACCTTGTTGACCAAGAGCTTTGGTGAGTTCTACACGGGAGACAGCATCATTGTCTATTTTGATGATCTTAAAAAGAGCTATAATGCCTATTATAACGGCCGTGTAACCGAGCTGGAAGGCTTCCTGGCCGGGACCAACCTGAACACGATTTTCCAGGTGGAAGAGAGCGCGCTGGTCAGTTCCCGCGACATCGCCCAGGGGCAGCTGTCACAGATCCTGGTATCTGACAACATCGTGGCCTATCTCAATTATGCCAACCAGTTCAAATGCTTTTACAGGGGCCTGGTCTGGGACCTGGAGGACTTCGGGGTGGAAAGCTTTGCGGTCGGCCGCAATACCGTGGCTTACGTGGATAACAACTCTCATTTTAAGATCTACCATGCGGGATCCAGCAATGTCTATGATAACTTCAGGCCATCGGTATATGCCGTAGGAGATGATGTAGTGGCATTTGTGGGCAGCGATTCCAGGTTCAAGATCTACTACAACGACTCCATTTATGATATCGGCAATATTGAGCCGGAATTTAAGGTAAAGGACAATATTGTAGCGTTCAGGAACGCCAGGGGGTATTTTGCGGTATTTCACAAGGGCAGGATCTACGAGATAGAAAATTTCATTCCAAAGGATGTGACGATACACTACAACTCGCTGGTGTATGTGAACAGGGCCAATATGCTGCGTATGTTCACGGACGGCAAGACATATGATATCGTGAACGCGGATGTGCCGTGGTGGGAAATGCAGTTCGATGTATTTACCTACAGGTTCGGCAGCAACCTGTTCAAAGTATTTTACAAGGGAGAGACCTATTAATAATTGACCCCCCTTATTCCCGCTGCTATTACAGGGACTTATCAGTGAATGATAGGGTGCTGTCCTCTTAAAAAGCAATTGGCTGTCCGGTCCGGACAGCCAATTGCTTTTTTAATGCTTTATTGCTGGTATTTTTTGCCTAATAATTCGCGCCTTCTTCCGGGAGCTCTTTCACTTATCAGGGTTACTCTTAATGTAATATATTGAGCTTGACCGCCTGCTGGTCATTACGGGATTTGATAAGATATTCAGCTTATAGGACTTGGATAGATTCAGGAATATTTCATCTTTTCTGGAAGGTCGTTCTATGATATTGCAGGTATCATTATCCGTGCTGTTGGCAAGACGGTCCACCCATACCTTTAACAGGTAATCGCCGTTAGGTATATACTGCATAATGGTGGCGGGTATCCGGATCACCGTGGTATCGCCGGTTACACCGGGAGGCCGTGCCGGTATGATAAGTGGAAGTGCTTCAGATAAAACAGGTGTGAAAGCTGGCCCGGGTAAGGGTTTGGGAATCTGTGCGTAGTCCTGGTGTTATAAATATGGCTGCGGCATATTTTTTGGAATTAATGTATTACTTTAGTTGCAAACTTTTAGGTATGAAGATATCTTTTCATGGAGCAGCAAGAACGGTAACCGGTTCCAAGCATTTACTACATATTCATCCCGATAAAAAGATCCTGCTGGACTGCGGTATGTTCCAGGGACTGGGTAAGGAGACGATAGCGCTGAACAGCGAGTTCGGGTTTGAGCCTTCGGAAGTGGATTATGTCATTTTATCTCACGCGCATATTGACCATATAGGGCTGCTGCCCAAGCTGGTGAAAGAAGGCTTTGACGGGAAGATATACTGTACCCCCGCCACAGAGGCCCTGGCGGGGATACTGCTCAGGGACAGCGCCAATATACAGGAAGCGGATACGAGATATGTGAACAGGATCAGGCAGGAGCAGGGCAAGGCGCTGGCCAAGCCCCTGTACACGATAGAGGACGTGCACCGGGCCGTGGCGCTGCTGGAAATAATGCCTTACGGGGAATGGATAAAGCTGGACGACCAGGTAGAGCTTATGTACACGGATGTGGGCCATATAATTGGCAGCGCGGCCGTTCACCTGAAGATAAAGGAAAACGGCAAGACCACGCGCCTTACTTTCAGCGGTGACGTGGGCAGGTATGGAGACCCTTTGCTGAGATCACCGCAGCCGTTCCCACAGGCGGAAGTGCTGATCCTGGAATCGACCTACGGCGATACGCTGCACCCGCTGACGCAGCCCCCCGCGGAGATTTTGCTGCAGCATATAGAGCATACCTGCCTGCATAAGAAAGGCAAGCTGATCATCCCTTCCTTCAGCGTGGGAAGGACACAGGAGCTGCTGTATGCCCTTAACCAGCTGGAGCAGGAAAAGCGCTTGCCTGATCTACTGTATGTAGTGGACAGCCCGCTGTCGGTAGAGGCGACACAGACGGTGAAAAGATTCCCGGAATTATTTAATGACGATGTACGGAGGCTGCTGGAAAAGGATGATGATCCTTTCCTGTTCAGGGGCCTGATCCTTGTAGATGATGTGGAGACCTCCAAATCGCTCAATAGCGATAAGCGGCCTATGGTGATCATCTCTGCCTCAGGCATGGCAGAAGCGGGCCGCGTAAAGCATCATATAGCCAACAATATCTCGTCAGCCAGGAATACCATACTGCTGGTAGGGTACTGTGAGCCGCAGAGCCTGGGCGGGCGTCTGAAGAACAGGCCCCAGAAGGTGGGTATTTTTGGCGTGGATCATGAAGTACAGGCTGAAATAGCAGAAATTGACAGCCTCAGCGCCCATGGGGATTACGGGGAGATCAGCCAGTGGCTGGCCTGCCAGGATCCGTCCCTGGTAGAAAAGCTGATCCTGGTCCATGGTGAATATGATGTGCAGGAAGCCTTTAAGACCAGGCTGATCAGGAAGGGATTCAGGGAGGTGCTGATACCTTCCCTGCATGAAACGATCGGGCTGGGATAATATATGCAGGTGCTTAAAGAGGAGCCTGCTCCTTTTAGCACCCTTCTTCTTTATTTGGTATGCTGGTACGTGGCGAATAATTTCCAGTAGCGGTTGGACTTTGAAAGATCAACGGTTTCCTGCTGCTGCTGGTTCAGCGTAAGTTGTATGATGCCGTCCTCCTGCTGGAACTGCCCCAGGGTGAGCTGGTGCGGGGCCAGCAGGAGGCCGGCTTTTTTGTTGACCAGGTGAATATTATGAGTGCTTACGTGCACGAAGAACAGGATGTCGTTGGACGTGTATTTTTCAAACAGCTGGTGATGTGGTATATTGCTGTTGAAGCTCAGTGCGATCACCCTGAACGGATTGGTCTCCGGTATTTTTATAAGGGGATAGGCATCAAAATCCTCAAAGCTTACTTCCCCATGCAGCCCTTTCACCAGTATATCCTCATTGATATAAGGTACCACTTTTATTTTCAGCGTGGAAAGCTTATGCTCCTCTTCCAGCAGCCTGTCCGTATTATACTGCAGGATCTCGTTTACCGTCAGCTCTTTTGTTAGCAGCTTCTCCAATGGTATGCTAAAATAATTAGCAATTTTGATAATAGTTTCGATCTTGGGTTCCGCCCTGTCCTCCTCGTAGGAGGATATATTGCCCCTGCTTATATCAAACAGATCTGCAAAGGATTGCTGCGTCAGCCCTTTGGTTTTCCTTATTTTCTTGATGTTGCTGCCTATCTTGGTCATACCGTAGAATTTTTTTAATTAAAATGCTAAAATTATTTGCATTTTAATTTTATTTTGCTAATTTTGATAGCGTAAAGGTAAAGATTATTTTTAAATCAAAAAATATACAGTAGATGAGAGTAATGTATATCAATAAGATCCTGGATTTTGTAAAGCAGGCAGAATACAAAGTGCTGTATAGGGATGAGGCATCCGGCATCATCAAAATTGAGAACGAGCAGGACGGCATCCGGCACCTGATACTCGGCGTGGTGCCTCCGGTGCTGATCATGGAATATTACCTGTTTGCTTTTACCAGTGATAATGTGGCCGTATTTAAAGCGCTGCTGCAGAAGAACCGGGATATGCTGCACGGGGCCTTCGTGATCAACGAGGACGGCGACAAGGTATTGTATCGCTATACCATGCAGCTGGAGAACCTGGATTACAATGAATTTGAAAGTGCTTTAAACGCCCTGGGGCTTCTTTTGCACGAATATGCCGGTAAAATAATTGAATTTTCTAAACTATAAAAACTGATTGTTATGAATATCTTTAAAAGGCTTTTCAGGATAGGACAGGCGGAGATACATGCCGCTGTCGAACGGATGGAAGATCCGGTCAGGATGACGGAACAGGGTCTTCGCGAACTCAGGGACGACCTGGCCAGTGCTACCGAAGCGTATGCAAAAATAAAGGCCCTGGCGCTCAGGACCCGCAACGAGCAGGAACAGTGCATCAGGCAGTCTGACGCATACGGCGAAAAGGCAGTGCTGATACTGCAGAAAGCCCAGCACAGGGAGCTGGAAGCAGGAAAGGCAGAGCAGCTGGCCAGGGAAGCCTTGTCGTTAAAGCGTCAATACGCCGAGGATGCCCTGGACCTGGAGCAGCAGGCAGTGATGCACGAGCATACCGTGGAAGAAATGCAGAAGAACATCCGCGTGCTGCAGGAGAACCTCGCCAAATGGGAAAAAGAGCTTAAGACACTGCGTGCACGTGTGAAGGTAAGCGCCGCCACGCAGCAGGTCAATAAGCAGATAGCCCAGATTGACAGTGACAGCACCATCGTTATGCTGGAACGGATGAAAGAGAAAGCCGATGACCAGGAAGCCCTGGCCAGGGCATATGGAGAGATCGCTCATGAAAAGCAGGACAGTAAAAGTGAGATCGACAGGATATTGAAAGATGACAGCCTGTCGGTGGACAAAGAGCTGGCGGCCTTAAAGCAAAAACTGGGACTGTAATATCCTTAAAATTATCAATACTATGGCTGATATCTTAAATTACTTTTTTCACCCGCTGCCGAATGCGATCATGACAGTGCTGGTAAGCCTGTCTGCCATTTACTGGCTGCTGACCTTTATTTCAGGGGATTTCCTGGGCGACCTGGATATGGACCTGGAGGCCGGCGTGGATGTGGATGCCCAGGGAGGAGCGGAAGGGCCCTCTTTCTTCTCCAGGGCTCTGGCGTTTATTAATGTGGGAAAGGTGCCTGTAATGGTAGTATTGAGCACTTTTAAGTTCATTGCCTGGATGTTTACCCTCGCCTCTTCCATGATCTGGAATATAGGAAGTTGGGGGTGGAAATCAGGACTGATACTGATACCGGTCTTCATTCTCGCTTATTTTCTTACCCGGCTGGCAACACGGCCTTTAATCAGGATATACAGATCAATGGGATATAACGGAGAAGAGCAGCATGAGCTCATCGGCAGGACCGGGCGGATGAAATCGGCCATATCGGGAGATAAGCTGGGATATGCGGAAGTGGTCATCCTCAATGACGTGATCAGGGTGCTGGTGAAAAGCAAAAGCGGCGGGGCTATCCCGTACGGTGCGGAAGTCACCCTGCTGGCCGATGCGGATGATGGAAGATATTACCTGGTGGAGCCGGATATCAACATCCATAATGTATTGAATGACTGAAATATTAAAATATCATTTAACCATTTAAAACAATCTTTTTTAACTTATGGGAGCATTTTTAGATAACCTGGGCGGTTTAACCCTGATGACGATTGGCGGTGTGGTGTTCATATTGCTTATTATTTTATTTGCCTTTGCTACCTTTTACAAAAAAATACCCCAGGGTAAAGCCATTGTAAGGACCGGTGTGGGAGGCAGCAAGGTAGCCTTTAACAAAGGAATGTACGTCATTCCCATTCTTCACAAGATGGAGATCATGGACATCTCCGTCAAAAAGCTGCAGATAGACCGCCTGGAGCATGACGGCCTGATCTGCAGGGATAATATCCGCGCGGATATCAAGGTGGCCTTCTTTGTGCGTGTCAATAAAAATGTGGACGATGTGCTGAATGTGGCGCAGGTGATAGGTTGTGAACGGGCCAGTGATGTCTCCACTTTAACGCACCTGTTCGAGGCTAAATTCTCAGAGGCCCTGAAGACAGCCGGCAAGAAATTCGACTTCACAGAGCTGTATGAAGCGCGTCGTGAATTCCGGGATGAGATCTTAAATGTTATCGGTACGGACCTGAACGGCTATATCCTGGATGACTGCGCTATTGACTACCTGGAGCAGACGGAATTGCGGTATTTAAGCCCGGAAAATATCCTCGACTCGGAAGGCATCAAGAAGATCACGGAGCTGACGGCTGCGCAGAATATCAAAGCCAACCTGATCCGAAGGGAAGAAGAAAAGGTGATCAAGAAGCAGAACGTGGAGGCCCGGGAAGCGATCCTGGAGCTGGAGCGCCAGATGGCAGAAAAAGAAGAAAAGCAAAAGCGTGAAATTGATAATATCAAGGCGCGCGAAGAGGCAGAGATCGTAAAGGTGCGGGAAGAAGAAAGGCTCAAGGCACAGACCGTAAAGATCAAAACGGAGGAGCAGCTGGCTATCCAGGAAGAGAATAAGATGCGCCAGATCATCATAGCGGAGAAAAGCAAGCTCAGGACAGATGCCGTAGAAACGGAGCGGGTGGAAAAAGACAGGATGCTGGAAGTAACGGAGCGTGAAAAGATCGTGACCCTGGCACAGATAGAAAAAGAGAAAACGGTAGAGGTAGAGCGTAAGAATATCCAGGATGTTATCAGGGAGCGTGTGAAGCTGGAAAAAGGCGTGGTGGAAGAGCAGCAAAGCATTAAGGATGTGGAAGCATTCCGTGAAGTGGAAAGAAGCAAAACGGTAGGTATTACCGAAGCGGCAAGAGCAGCGGAAGAAAAGCTGATCCATACCGTAAAAGCGGCGGAAGCTGAGAAAAGGGCGGCAGAAGAAAAAGCCAGGCAAATGCTGATAGATGCTGAGGCCCGTAAAGAAGCGGCAGCCAAGCAGGCAGAAGCCCGTAAGATACTGGCAGAGGCCCAGGCCCGCGAAGAAGCGACCATCGGTCTGTCCGAGGCGGAAGTGATGCTGGCAAAAGCGGCGGCAGAAGAGCGCCAGGGTATAGTAGAGGCTACTATTATAGAGAAAATGGCAGAAGCCAAACGCAAAGAGGGTATGATGGAAGCCGATATCTTAAGAGAGAAAGCGCTGGCAGAAGCAAAAGGTATCGAGGAGAAAGCGGAGGCTATGAAAAAGCTGGATGGTGTGGGTAAAGAGCACGAAGAATTCAAGATCCTGGTACAGAAGGACAAAGACATCGCATTGGCGCAGATACGTATCCAGAAAGATATTGCAGATGCGCAGGCTGAAGTGCTGGGAGAAGCGATGAAGACAGCGAAAATAGACATTGTAGGTGGTGAAAGCATGTTCTTCCGGAATATTGTGAACCAGATCTCCAACGCTAAAGGATTTGACAGGCTCATCAATGAAAGCGAGCATGCTACGCATATCAAGCAGGCATTGATAGGAGATGGTACCAATAACGGCGATCTGATGGATAAGATCAGGGATTTTGCTGAGAAATACAATGTCAGCACCAACGACCTGAAGAACCTGACCATTTCCGGCATCCTCTTAAAGATGCAGCAGCAAAGCTCGGATGAAGACCGTCCGTTCATCATGAACCTGATGAATATGGTCAGTAACCTGGGCTGGTCGAATAGGAAGCTGGGCAGAGATGGGCTTTCTTAATTGGAAGATCCTCATTTTAGCAGCGCATGCTTAAAGAACAATGTAATAAGAGATTTCTCGGCTCCGTTTCACTTCGCTCGAAATGACATTTAGCATGTCCGTCATTTCAACTGCAGTGTAGCGTAATGGAGAAATCTCCTCATTCACAACAGGAGTAGAAGATAATATTCACGCTGTTCGAAATGGGGCTGCTACTTGTCATCTCGACCGGAACGCAGTGAAGCGGAGAGATCTCATCATTCAATAGGGGATATTTAGTTTGATAAAATAATCTATAAGTGCAATGATTAAATGGGACTTGACTTTTAAAAGGAGATTTCTCGGCTCCGTTTCACTTCGCTCGAAATGACATTAAGTGCACGCCTGTCATTTCGACTGCAGCATAGCGTAATGGAGAAATCTCCTCATTCACAACAAAAATTCACGCTGTTCAAAATAGGGCTGCTACTTGTCATCTTGACCGGAACGCAGTGAAGCGGAGATATCTCATCATTCAATAGGGGAGATATTTAGTTTGATAAAATAATCTATAAGTGCAATGATTAAATGGGACTTGACTTTTAAAAAGAGATTTCTCGGCTCCGCTTCACTCCGCTCGAAATGATATTTAGCACGCCTGTCATTTCGACTGCAGCATAGCGTAATGGAGAAATCTTCCGACTCATTAGATACAGAAATTTGTGTTTTGTTTGAAATGACAGTAATAAATCAGGACAGTCTTAGAAAGTAAGAAAAAACAACAACAGCTTATGCCACAAAATAAAGTTACTTTAGATGCGGGAACGTATGAGATCATACGCAACAGATTGCAGGAGCAAAGTGTGATTTTAAGCGATCGTCTGGCTGCACTGAATGAAGGCAGAAAAGAAATTTTCAATACGGAACAGTTTGCATTGATCGCCAATCAGCGTATCACTACCGAGCATAATGGTGTGGCCCGCGGTATCATGGCCTTCGGTGAATACTGTATCTTCGGCTATAATGTTCACTTCGGGCTGCGTGAAGAAATAGAGCTGGGCGATGTATTCAGCATCTACAGGTTTGCAGACAATCATTTTGAGCCTGTAAGCTCTGATCTGATTGCGGATCCGCAGTTCGAAACGGATTTCAAAAACCTGTACAGGTATTACAGGGAGTCCTTCTTTTCCAAATTCTACAGAACGGAGCATTATCTCTATATGATCTTCCAGAGCTCTAAAAATGTAGAGGACAGGAAAGCGTTTAAATGGTATATAGATGGTCAGCAGCTGAAATATATAGATGACAGGAGCATTCACGAGGTGAAGCAGGCCAGCCAGTACAGCTTTGATTTCACAAAGACCTCTTTAGACGATAGAAGGCTGGGCCTGCATCCGCATATCTCTATCCTGGATAAAGTATATATAGAAGCCATTGGCGGTGATATTACCTTTAAGATCGAAGACAATACCGATACGGGCCTGGGTATTTATTCAGAGCCCGTTGCCAATAAAGACCAGCAGCTGGATGATGCGCAATATTATTATGCTGACCTGGGCAACCTCATCGCCATCAAAATAAGGCCGTACCAGGAAGATTTCAGGGCGTTCATATACAATGTCCGTACCAGAGAGGTACATAATATCCCGAGTCTGCTGGACAGCGGTATCCTGTTGCCGGACCAGCAGGGAGTCATATTTTCCAACGGGTATTATTTGCAGAATGGTGAGTATAAGCTCTTTGAGAATGGCATAGATCACCTGGAGTATATGCGTACCGTTGCGGCTCCGAATGGCGAAGACTACCTGTATGTATATTACCAGAAGCACAGCAATACGTATGTGCTGATGTCGTACAATGTGATACAGCAGCAGGTCAATACGCCTATTATCTGCAATGGCTTTACCATCTTTAAGGATGGTAAGCTGATCTATTTCCGTTCGGAAAAAGAAGCGGTGCGTCATCACCAGGTGCAGATCTGGCAAACGCCTTATACCGCCGCGTTGGTGGAAAATGAGGCGATGAAGGATAATGTATTGTACAAGATAGGCAATAAGGATATCGTCAGCGCGATGTCGGAAGGTTATGAGGTGTTGCAGCTGCTGAAGAAAGAAGACAGCTATGAAGGCCTGTATGAGGATATTGCCAGGTTGTCCGGGGATATTCTGGATAGCTATTTCTGGATCAATAACGGCGATACTTATGGCATTGCTGAACCATTGAAGCAGATCGGGACCATTGCCGAAACGGCTATTGATGAATTTGCCAAAGTGCAGGCACAGCGCCAGTCTGCCGCGGAGCAGCTGGTACAAAAACGTGAGCAGGTAGCAGCGCTGGACCAGGAGATCCGGAACGCAGGATATGCAACGGTGGATGAGCTGGTACAGCAGTTGCATACGGTACGTATTATGCAGGGCAGCATTATTGAATTGCAGCAGATACGGTATGTCAACGAGGATGCTGTCAATGAGATGTTGGAGCAGGTGCAGGCATTCAACCTGCAGCTGTCGCAGGAAACGGTAGCGTTCTTATTGCAGGATAACGCTTTAAAGCCTTATGAGGAGCATATTGCCGAACAGCGCGAAGCGATAGAGCATGTTGCCAAAGCGATAGATGCGCAGGCTATTGAAAAGGCCTGCCTGGATATAGCCGGGCAGCTGGAGCTGCTGATAGATATTCTGAACAGCCTTAAGATCGAAGATACCACGCAGACCACCAGGATCATTGAAAATATTTCGGTGCTGTTCGCTTCTCTGAATGAGGTAAGGGCATTGCTGACACGCAGGATCAACAGCCTGAGATCAGGTGAGGCGGTAGGGGAGTTTCATGCACAGCTTACCTTATTGGAGCAAAGCATTGTCAATTTCCTGGATCTGTCCGATTCGGCAGAAAAATGCGACAGCTATTATACTAAGATCAGTGTGCATATCGAGGAGCTGGAAAGTAAATTTGCCGACTTCGATGATTTTGTGCTGAAGATCGCCGACAAGCGGGATGAGGTCATTAAAGCATTCAACGGCAAAAAGGAAATGCTGGTGGCACAGATCAACAAGCGTACCGGCAACCTGGAGCAGATTGGCCTGCGGGTGCTGAAAAACATAGAGACCAAGGCATTGACACTGGGCACCAACGAGGAGATCTACAGCTTTTTTGCCGGTGACCTGATGATAGAGAAGGTCAGGAGCTTATCGCAGGAGCTGCAGGATCTGGGTGATGTAGGTAAGGCGGAAAACCTGATGAACAGCCTGAAGCTGGCCCGGGAAAATGCTGTCAGGGCCCTGCAGGATAAAAATGAGCTGTTTGTGGACGGGCAGCATATCATTGCTTTGGGTCCCTATAAATTTGCTGTCAATAAGCAGGAGCTGGCGCTGACGATCGTAAAGCAAAACGATCGCCTGATGTATCACCTGATGGGCACTAACTTTTACCAGCCCATTGATGCGGACATTTTCCGCAAGCACATCCCCGTCTGGGACCAGGATTATAGCTCGGAGAACCCGGCGGTGTACAGGGCCGCCTACCTGGCGTTCCGGGCATTCCGGGAATATATGCAAAAAAGGGATCTGGATATTCCGGTGTATATTGACAGCCTGATAGAGCAGGATTACGCCGGGGGGTATGTGAAAGGCGTGCACAATGCAGATGCGGTGATGATCACGGAGGCATTGATAAAGCTGGATGATAGCCTGGGGATCCTTAAGGCGCCGGTTGCTGTCCGGGTACAGGCGCAGCTGTTCTGGAAACAATTGCCTGATCAGCAGATGAAAAAGCTGGAACAGCTGGTACAGTCTGCCCACAGGATCAGGCGGCTGTTTAAAACGGCGTACCAGGATACGCAGGCTTTCAGGGTATTGGTACAGGATATTACTTTGGTGCATAGCCATTTGCCCAATGCTACTGTTGAAGCCATGGCAATATACCTGATGGATGAGCTGGAAGTGCCGGCTTATTTTACCTGCAGCAGCGCTGCATGGCAATTAAAGAAAGACTTCATTCATTATCTGCAGCAGCAGCACCAGGAAGAGGTATTCCGCCAGGATGCCCAAAACGGTTCTTACAGCCTGCCGGAGCGGTTCTATATCATACAGGACTGGATAGAAGCCTATGTTATGACCCTGGAGAACACACAACCGTACCTGGGCTATGCAGATGAAGCTACGTGCCTGGTATTGTTTGGGGTTGACAGCTACAAAGAGCATATTGCTGCCGAAAGTACGGTGCTGACCGGGCTGAAAGGCAATCATGCTACCATAACGGAGCAGGGCTATAGGATCTGTTATCATGAGTTCATGGAAGAGCTGACACATTTCCGGCAGGTAACAGTGCCTTTATACGAGGATTTCCAGGCCACTAAACGCAGCCTGGCAGCCGCTTATGAGCAGCGTCTGAAGATCAGGGAAATGCGGCCTAAAGTGCTGAGCTCCTTTATGAGGAACAGGCTCATCAATGAGGTATATTTCCCGATGATCGGCGCCAACCTTGCCAAGCAGTTAGGTACAGTAGGGGATGATAAGCGTACCGCGAGGATGGGCATGCTGCTGCTGATCTCGCCGCCGGGCTATGGTAAGACCACCCTGATGGAATACCTGGCCGCTGTGATGGGATTGCATTTTGTAAAGATAAACGGTCCTACTATCGGGCATCGTATCACCAGTGTGGATCCTGCCGAAGCCACAACTTCCGGGGCCAGGGCCGAGCTGGAAAAGCTGAACCTTGCTTTTGAAATGGCTGATAACGTGATGCTGTATGTGGACGATATCCAGCATTGCAGCCCGGAATTCCTGCAGCAGTTTATATCGCTGGCAGACGGGCAGCGTAAGATAGACGGCATCTTTGAAGGCGAAAGCAAAACCTACGACCTGCGGGGCAGGCGCTTCTGCGTGGTGATGGCAGGCAACCCTTATACCGAAAGCGGCAGCCTCTTTAAAATTCCCGATATGCTGGCCAACCGTTCCGATGTGTATAACCTGGGCGATGTGGCAGGGGAGAGCAGGCATTTGTTTGACCTGAGCCTGGTAGAGAACGCTATTAATGAAAACCGTTATTTACAGGTAATAGGGCACAAGAGCATGAAAGACTTTTACAGGCTTGTAGACTATGTGGAGCGGAACGAAGATCTACGCCCGGAGCTGGAAGGCAATTATACCGGGGCGGAGGTGGACGATGCTGTAGCTGTATTGAGAAATGTAATATATGTCAGGAAAGTGGTTTTGCAGGTCAACGATCTATATATAGCCAGTGCCGGGATGAATGACGCGTTCCGGACGGAGCCGGCATTCAGGCTGCAGGGTTCGTACAGGAGCATGAACAGGATGGTCTTGAAAATAGTGCCGTTGATGAATGAGCAGGAGCTTTTGAACCTCATTGTAGCCGGTTATGAGGCTGAGGCACAAACCTTGACCGCCGATGCAGAAGCCAATCTGCTCAGGCTCAGGCATATCATGAATATAGCCACTCCCGAAGAGCAGGAGCGTTATGGGCATATTGTCACCACATTCAGGAAGAACAACCAGTTTGCCGGCTTAGCCAATGATGATAAGACCGCCCAGGTCCTGGTGCAGCTGTCCGGCATCAATGAAAATTTTAAAGGCCTGGTGGATGCTTTGAAGAGTATAGAATAGGGTGCGGTCAGGTAAGTTATTGTATAAAATGGAGTTTTCCAAAAAGTATCATTATGGCATTCCGGCGTGGAGAAACTCTTGTAAAGCAAAATCTCATAATCGGTAGATTATGAGATTTTGCTTTACTGATAATAGTTCCCGGCTGCACTACGTTTCGCTGGCAATGACAACTTTTTAGATAGTTTCATTTTTTATAGGATACATCTGTGTGATGTACTTTTTCGGTGCTTTCTTGTTGGACTATTAGTGCGGCAGGCCGCTTTAATGTGCTGGCGGCGGAGGTAGCTCCCCGGTCGTTTCCTGACGGGGCTGCTCTTCCGGCATCTCCTTCTCCACGGTGACCGTACAGTCGCTGACCATGGCAGCTATGGCCCCGATGGCGGCGAAAACGGGTGCCAGCAGTACGCCGACCACGCCGATAGTTACCGGGAAGCTCATCATCTCTTTACCCGATTTGTCTGAAATGACTATTTTGCGGACATTGCCTTCTGCTATCAGGTCCTTGATCTTCTTGAGCAGATTTTCGCCCGTTACGGTGAATGTTTCTTTTAATGACATAAGCTTACATTTTTAGGGTGATTACCCGTAAAGTTAAGATTTTATATCCAGTCTGATGATAAAAAACGGTTATATCCGGTAATAACTTTTTGTAAACAATGTTCCCGTTACCGGGTATTCCGCTAATGGGATGCCCTCACTCTCTTTCAGGCCCGGGAGACAGCAAAGTACCTGAACGGTATAATGGGAATTATATAAATATAGCTTATTCATACATAGTTAACAGGCCCTTGCTCCTTTTTCATAAATTGTGGAAATTGAATTAATTTTGTGTCCGAATTATGTCAGACGCTATTAAACATGAATGCGGGCTCGCATTCATCCGCCTAAGAAAACCTATTTCTTATTATCATCGCAAGTATGGTACAGCATTCTACGGATTGAACAAGCTGTATCTGCTGATGGAAAAGCAGCATAACAGGGGCCAGGACGGCGCTGGTATAGCTACCCTGAAGCTGAACGTGGAGCCGGGATATCAATTCCTGCACCGCCTGCGCATCCCGGGGCAGGGCGCTATCAAGGAAATCTTCAACTCCGTTCAGGAAGAGGTATCAGAGCTGGAACGTATGTACCCCGACCTCCGCAACTATCCCGGCCTGATGAAAGGCTACCTGAGATTTATGGGTGAGGTCATGCTGGGGCATCTGCGGTACGGTACGCAGGGTAAGAACAGTGTCAAATACTGCCATCCTTTTGTCAAATCTGATATCAATCCTGCCAGGAATCTTGCAATGGCGGGTAATTTCAACCTGGTGAATACGGATGAATTATACAGCCGACTGCCTGAAGAGCCCAAGGAATCCATGCGTAACAGTGACCTCGGTGCTATGATAGACACCGTACACTATTACCTGTGCGAGGAAGAAACAAAGGATATTGAGAACCCGGATATGGTGGAAGTGCTGAAAAAAGCCGCTTCCGGCTTTGATGGCGGCTTCCTGTGCGGCGGACTGGTAGGCAATGGCGATGGCTTCGTGATGCGGGATAAGAACGGTATACGCCCCGGGTATTACTATATAGATGATGAGATCGTGGTGGCGGCTTCAGAGCGCCCTGCGCTGATGACGGCCTTTAACCTGCAGCTGTCCGATGTGAAAGAGATAGAGCCGGGACAGGCCATCATCGTGAAAGCGGACGGGCAGGTGCAGGTAGAGCAGATACTGGAGCCGGGCGAGAAGCTGGCCTGCAGCTTTGAACGTATCTACTTCAGCAGGGGCAGCGATGCGGATATCTATAAAGAACGTATCAGGCTGGGCAAGAACCTTACCGGCAGCGTGCTGAGATCCATTGATTACGACCTCAAGCATACCGTGGTATCCTTTATCCCGAATACGGCTGAGATATCTTTCTACGGGCTTATCAAGGGCCTGGAAGACTATATGAAGGACATACAGATAGAGCGTATCCTGAAGAACAGGGACCAGATGACGAACGATGAGATCAGGGAGCTGATACATCGCCGCGTCAGGATCGATAAGGTCGCCATCAAGGATGTAAAGCTCCGCACCTTTATCACGGAGGACTCCGCAAGGGATGAGATGGTACAGCACGTGTACGACATTACCTATGGAACCGTAAACCAGGGAGCAGATAACCTGGTGGTCATAGATGACTCTATCGTAAGGGGCACAACGCTGAGGGAAAGCATCATTAAAATGCTGGCCCGCCTCAGGCCCAGGAAGATCGTGATCGTTTCCTCCGCGCCGCAGATCCGTTACCCGGACTGCTATGGTATTGATATGAGCCGGATGGGAGACTTCATAGCCTTTCAGGCAGCGCTGGCCTTGCATAAGGATAACGGTTCGCTTCAGGTGGTGGAAGATGTGTACCAGCTATGCAAAACCGCGGAAGGCAATAATACGCTGACACAGGAAAACTATGTGAAGCGCTTTTACGATAACTTTACAGCCGGGCAGATCAGCGGGAAGATCGCTGAGCTGCTGCGTCCTGAAGAAGTGGAATGCGATGTGGAGATCATTTACCAGACCATCGAAGGCCTGCATATTGCCTGTCCGAATAACAGAGGGGACTGGTACTTTACCGGTAACTATCCTACGCCTGGCGGCAACAGGGTAGCTAATAAAGCTTTTATGAACTTTGTGGAGAAAAAAGATGGCAGGGGTTATTAATACGGGCATATAAAATATAACATAACAGGTGCTTAATTCTGATGGGTATTGGAATTAGGCACTTTTTATTGATATGGAAACACACAATAAAATCAATATAGCCATAGATGGTTATTCCTCCTGCGGTAAAAGTACTATTGCCAAAGGACTGGCGAAATTGCTGGGCTACACCTACATTGACTCCGGTGCGATGTACCGGGCCATCACCCTGCACTTCATCGAGCAGGGCATCGACCTGTCTGATAAGGCACGCATGCGGGAAGCCCTGCAGCATATACAGATCCGCATGGAGAACCGGCCGGAGCTGCCCCAGAGCCTGGTGTACCTGAACGGTCGCGATGTGAGCGCCCGTATCCGCGACCTTGATATCGCCAACATGGTGAGCGAAGTCGCGGCTATCAGGGAAGTACGCACCTTTGCCGTAGCCTTGCAGCAGGCTATGGGCAGGCAGGGAGGTGTGGTCATGGATGGCAGGGATGTAGGGACCGTTATCTTCCCGGATGCGCCTCTTAAGATCTTTATGACCGCTTCGGAAGAAGTAAGGGTGCAGCGGCGTTACTTGGAGATGAGCGCGGTCCGTCCTGATATTACGATGGAAGAAGTAAGGGACAATATCCGGCACAGGGACCATATAGATACCACCCGGGAGCAGGATCCGCTGACAAAGGCCGAGGATGCCCTGGTGCTGGATAACAGCCATATGACCAGGGAAGAGCAATTGGAGCTGGTATTGCAGTGGTACCGTAAAGTTGCCGGGCAGTGATCTTATTCGTGTTTAAATGGTTAACTTTATTAAAAATTACCCGTATTGAATATAACTGATATGATAAGGATTTTAAAATACTTATGCCTGCTGTCTGTGCTGGCACTGCTGCTGCCTTCCTGCAGGGATGCTGTCCAGAATAATATCAAGGACAAGGTGGATGCCCAGAAGCTGAAGCGCAACTTCCCTTTTTCTGATGCGGTCAAAGTGGAGGTATTCTCCTATAAAAGCGCTTATGAAACGGATAATCCCTTTTCTGCCATCCTGAACGATCATATCAATAACCCGGCCGCATTGAAAGATGTGCTGAAAAGCAATAAGCTGAACATCAAGGAGCGGGTGGTGCTGACCGATAAGCAGGTGCAGGAGCTGGCACGGCTGCTGTACCACGAGAGCTGTGGCGACGAAATAAAAGGCAACTGCTTTACGCCGCGTCATGCCATCCTTTTCTATGATAAGGAAGATGTGCCTGTCGCGCTCACCGAAATAAGCCTGGAATGCGCAACCGCCTCCTTTTCCAAGGAATTTACAAAATATGAACTTTGTGAAAGTAAGGTGGTTAAATTAACGGCTTTCCTGAAAGCCATCGGTATCAGCTATTTTGAAGAGCCGGTGCTGTGACCTGATCCCTTTTTATCATTTGCAAAATGTTCCGGTCGGCATCACTGACCGGAAGAGCGCCGTTTATGAACGGACAGGCACTCTTAATTATTAAACAGAACATTATGAATTTTGAAAGCTATCTGGCGCTGACCGATGCCATAGTAAATGGCGAAATTACTACAGCTCCCTACGACAAGGCGGAAATGCTGGACTATACAAAAATGAATGCGGCCAGGATGAGCCGTTGGCTGAAAACATTCGAGCCGTCCCCGGAGATCAGGGAAGCCATTGGTGCCATCAGTGAATTTCAGCAGTGGATCGTTATAACGGAACCCTGGTGCGGCGATGCGGCCCACATCGTTCCCATCCTGCATAAGCTGGCGGCCGTTAACCACAATATAGTGATGGAGATCAGCCTGAGGGATTCGGAACCTTACCTGATCGACCAGTACCTGACCAATGGCGGAAAATCTATTCCCAAGCTCGTCATCCGTGATGATGCGGGAAAGGATATAGCCGTATGGGGTCCCAGGCCTGCCGGCGCGCAGCAGCTTTACAATGACCTGAAAAGCAATAATGCCTCTTTTGATGATATGAAGATCGCCCTCCAGAAATGGTACAACGAGGACCGTGCCGAAAGCATCTGCAGGGAGATCGTTGCGCTGACCGGCAGTCAGCGGTAGCTATGGAATACATTGATATCCATACCCATCAGCATTACCGGGATGATACGGTATATATATACAACGTATTGCCCTGTGAAGCCGCCCATCTGCCGGCCCGTTACAGCCTCGGCATCCATCCCTGGTATGCAACGGAGCCTCGCCGTCAGCTGGCACGGCTGCAGACCCTGCTGGAAACGCTTCCGGGCACGCTTTTTATCGGTGAATGCGGCCTGGATAAGATCTGCACCACACCCTGGGAAGAGCAGCTGGTGGCTTTTTCGGAGCAGCTAAAGCTGGCCGTTCATTTCCGCAAGCCAGTGATCATCCATTGTGTAAAGGCCTACCAGGAATGCCTGCAGCTGCTGAAGGACTGTGAGGTGCCTGTGATCTTCCATGGGTTCAATAAGCATCCTGAGCTTGCCCGTCAGATTATCCGTCACGGCCACTACCTGAGCATAGGTCCTGCCGTGCTGCAGCGCCCTGACCGCTATGCCGGGATCCTGCAGGCTATTCCCCCGGAACATATTTTCCTGGAAACGGACCGTTACGAGGTCCCTGTGGAAGCGGTTTACAGGGCCGTGGCCTCAATTTTAAAAATTGAGACGGATGACGTTATTTTGCAGATTCAAAAAAACTATTCTAAAATCATAAACGTTTCATGGAAGATATAAGCTGGCTGTCCCGTACGGAGCTCATCACAGGTAAAGAAAAACTTATACAGCTTACCCGTAAGCACGTGCTGGTGGTGGGAATGGGCGGCGTAGGCTCCTTTTGCGCAGAATTTATCTGCAGGAGCGGGATCGGGGAGATGACCATCGTGGACGGCGATGTGGTGGACCCTAGCAACCGTAACAGGCAGCTTCCTGCCCTGGCTACCACGCATGGGCAGTCAAAGGTGGAGCTGATGGCAGAGCGCCTGAAGGCCATCA
Source organism: Edaphocola sp. (assembly GCA_037190225.1). Lineage (GTDB taxonomy): Bacteria > Bacteroidota > Bacteroidia > Chitinophagales > Chitinophagaceae > MKSF01. The sequence goes on from JBBCJL010000006.1 coordinate 220,167, forward strand.
ACCCGGAGCTGAAGCTGCACGTCATCAACTCATTCGTGACTCCCGAAAAGGTGGAGGAGATACTGAATGAAGGGCAATATGATTACCTGGCTGACTGTATAGACAGCTTTACGCCTAAAATAACCTTCCTGCAGGCAGCCCTGCAGCGGAAGATCCCCGTTGTAAGCTCCATGGGAGCCGGTGGCAAGCTGGACCCGACCCAGTTGAAAGTGGTGGACATCAGTAAAACATACAACTGCCCGCTTGCCCACCAGGTAAGAAAAAGATTAAGGCGCCTGGGTATAAGAAAAGGCCTGAAAGCGGTCTTCTCCCCGGAGCTGCCTATCCGGGAATCGCTGATGCTGACCGATGGCTCCAACTTTAAGAAATCGGCCTTTGGCACTATGTCCTACCTGCCTGCTACGTTCGGGGCTACCTGTGCCTCCGTAGTGATTAGGGACCTGATGAAATAAAGCGGGCGCGATGTTATTTCGGCTGTAGCACAGCGAAATGGAGACATCTGTGCTGACTGGCCTGTTTTCCCTGCAGAACCGCTGAAATATGCATGAAAGTGAAATTTTAGGTCAGGAGCAGGGCAAATCCTTTCTTTTTGATTAACTTTGCACATCAAAATACAAAATAGCAACACTTTGCACTGTTTTGACCCGTCAATGCAGTGCAAAATATTTCCAATAACTATACAAGCATGATCAACGTATCCAACCTGTCGCTTCGCTACGGTAAAAGAGTTTTATTTGAAGATGTAAATATAAAATTTACGGAAGGTAACTGTTATGGCATCATTGGTGCCAACGGTGCGGGAAAATCCACTTTCCTGAAAATACTGTCCGGTGAGATAGAGCCGTCCACGGGTAAGGTGGAAATATCCAAAGGGCAGCGTATGAGCGTCCTGAAGCAGAACCACCACCAGTACGATGACGTGGATGTCCTGCAGACCGTGATAATGGGTAATGATGTGCTATACAGCATTATGCAGGAAAAGGATGCGCTGTATGCCAAGGAGGACTTTACCGAAGAAGACGGTATCAGGGCAGGTGAGCTGGAAGGTACCTTCGGGGAAATGGGCGGCTGGAATGCGGAAAGTGATGCCGCTACGCTGCTGAGCAACCTGGGTGTAAAAGAAGATAAGCATTACCTGAAGGTGAAAGACCTGGATGGTAATGAAAAAGTAAGGGTATTGCTGGCACAGGCGCTTTTCGGGGACCCGGATATCCTGCTGCTGGATGAGCCTACCAATGACCTGGATATGAACACCATCTCATGGCTGGAAAACTTCCTGTCCGATTATGATAAGGTGGTCCTTGTTGTATCGCACGACCGTCACTTCCTGGATACCGTGTGTACGCACGTGGCGGATATCGACTTCGGAAAGATCAACATCTTTACGGGTAACTACAGCTTCTGGTATGAATCCAGCCAGCTGCTGTTAAAACAACGCGCTGACCAGAACAAAAAAGCGGAGGATAAGATAGCCGAGCTGAAGGAATTCATTGCCCGTTTCTCTGCCAATGCTTCCAAATCCAAGCAGGCGACCTCCAAGAAAAAAATGCTGGATAAGATCAATGTGGAGGATATGAAGCCATCCAACAGGAAATACCCTGCCATCCTGTTCAACAACCAGATACGTGAAGCCGGCGACCAGATACTGGAAGTAAAAGGGCTGACCAAATACATTAACGGCGAGCCGGCCTTTAAAAACATCAATTTTGACTTGAAGCGCGGGCAGAAAGTGACCGTCTTAGGCGCGAGCTCTCTCGTAACGACCGCTTTCTATAAAATCATTAACGGGGAAGATACCGACTTTGAAGGGGAATACAGGTGGGGCGTGACCATTACGCCGACCTACCTGCCTGCCGATAATACGGCTTATTTTGAAGGCAAGGACCTGAACCTGGTGGACTGGCTGCGCCAGTACTCCGAAGAGAAGGACGAGACCTTCATCCGTGGTTTCCTGGGTAAAATGCTGTTCTCCGGTGAGGAGACCCAGAAAAAATGTACGGTATTGTCCGGAGGGGAGAAAGTGCGCTGTATGCTCTCCAGGATGATGATGCAGAGAGGTAACGTACTGACCTTCGATGAGCCTACCAACCACTTGGACCTGGAATCCATTACCGCCCTGAACAACGGTATGAAGGATTTCCGCGGTACGATCATCTTTACTTCCAGGGACCATGAGCTGACACAGACCGTTTCAGACCGGATACTGGAGCTGACACCGAATGGTCTTATAGATCGTGAGATGCCGTTTGATGAATATATAACGGATCCCAGGATACAGGCCTTAAGGGAAGAAATGCATAAATAATAGCAACGACACTATATCTAAAAAAAACCTTATCCAGCGGGTAAGGTTTTTTTATTCGGCCGTCATTGTCATGGCTTCAACGGGCTCAGCTTGGCAGCAGGGCTTGTAAACCATTCCATACCCCAATATCATTCCGACTGCAGCGCAGCGAAATGGAGGAATCTCTGGGATTTCTCGACTACACTTCGTTTCGCTCGAAATGACCAGGGCTTGTCATTCATTCAATAGCACAAACCATTCCAACTGTAGCGCAGCGAAATGGAGGAATTTCTGGGATTTCTCGACTACACTTCGTTTCGCTCGAAATGACAGCAGGGCCTGTCATTCATTCAATAGCACAAGTCATTCCAACTGTAGCGTAATGGAAGAATCTCTGGGATTTCTCGACTACACTTCGTTTCGCTCGAAATGACCAGGGTTTGTAAAAAGAGCTTACTGTCGTGGGATTTCCTTACACACCACCACAGCAGACTAAAAGACCTTGCTCATCGGCTGCACGCCTTTTTATAAAAAGTAACACCGGCATACCCGGAAAATAATGAAATTTGCACATATGAAAACCGGAATCCTTATGCAAATGCTGAGGCCGTTAGCGGCACTTGCCTGTATGCTGACCGCTGCGGGCTGCGGGCAGAACACACCAGCGTCCGTACCTTCCGGACCCGGCAACAAAACTACCTTGCAATATGAAGACACCGCGCTGCGCATCGGCCCGCTAAGCGCTCATACCTGGCTTCATACTTCCTATCTCGCTACACAGCAGTTTGGCAAAGTGGACTGTAATGGCTGGATCATACTGGATGCCGATACGGCTGTTATATTCGATACCCCTGCGGACTCCCTGGCCACGGCCAGGCTGCTCGCTTTGCTGGACAGTACGGGTATTCATATCAAAGCCGTGGTGGTCACCCACTTTCATGCGGACTGTCTGGCCGGGCTGTCCCAGTTCCATACAAGGAATATCCCTTCCTATGCGCAGCGGCAGACACCGGACCTCGCGGCAGCCAGCGGAACGGCAGTGCCGCGGGTCCCTTTTGACACTACGGCCTGGCTCTATATCAACGGGCACAGGATCGAGCTATACTACCCGGGACCCGGTCATACTGCTGATAATATAACAGGCTACCTGGAAGCGGACAGTGTGCTCTTCGGTGGCTGCCTGGTAAAAGCTATGGGTGCGGATAAAGGAAATCTGGCTGATGCCGATACGGTGCGCTGGCCTGCCAGTATCAGCCGGATCCTTGCCAGGTACCCGTATGTAAAGGTGGTGATCCCCGGTCACGGTGAAGCAGGCGACCGGGAAAATCTTCGGTATACAGAGGCGCTGTTCCGATGATCTTTATTCCTGCCTGAGACGATAAAACACATACCCGTTCTGTTCTCCTGTCTTTTCAAGACGGGGATCCTTCAGCCATTTCTGCTCCTGGATATTCCTGCTGATAAAGAGTACGGGCTTATCCGCCTTGCCGCTCAGGAAATATTCGGTCCTGTTGTCATAATAGGCGCTGTCGGGTACAGGTTGTTTCCGGGAATAGAACAGGTAGGCATACGATTTGAAGCCCAGCGGGTGTACATAGGCATTCCCGTCACTGTGCCGCCGGTAAAAATCTATGGCAGCATGCTGTGAATACTGCTCTATGCGGGGTACGAACAGGAACATCGTTGTGAAGATGACCAGCGCCTGCGAGAGCACCAGGATGCCGAATCCCCGCTTCACATCTTTTTTCATACGTTTCCAGGCATATAGTATGCCGGCTATCCCGGCCAGTCCGATAAGCGCTTCATAGGTATGCCAGCTTACCTGTGCATCCATATTGGCTGCGGCAAAAACATCCTTGACCCAGGGCCGTATATGATGCAGGTTCTGCCCGGCTATGGGCAGGAGGGCTACGGCGGCGCAGATCAGCAGGCCCGTGAGGAGGAACATGAACTTTGTGACCGGCAGCAGGCTCCGTTTCTTCTCATACCACCATTGCAGCTGGGCGGCGGCCAGGAAGGTAAGCGGCAGGTAGCACAGGGATGAATAATGTACGATCTTGGTCTTCACAATGGAAAAAAGGATCAGCACCACCCCGAACAGGGCCCACATCAGCTGATGAAAGGCTTTCTCCCGGGTCAGCATCAATATCTTATTCTGTCCTTTTACATATTGGAATAAAAAGGCGGCTGCGGGAAAGCACCCGATAAGCAGCACGATCCAGTGGTAAAAGAAGGGGCCGCCATGACCGGCATCCTCCGTGGAAAACAGGCGGATCTGGTACGTGATGAATTCCCGGGTAAACCACCACCCGTTCCGGACGATATCTGCCCCGAACCAGCTGAAAGTGGTCAGTAAGGCGCTAAGGGCTATCACCAGCAGGTACTTCCAGTGAATGCCTGTCCTGAATTTGGACAGCACAACAAAAACTGCAAAGGTGAGCAGGGCGATCAGTATGGCCGCCGGCCCCTTTGTCAATACGGCCAGGCCCAGGAATATGCCGGAAAGCAAGGCGTGGCGCAGGGCTTTTCTGCCGTACTGTATGGCATACACCTGGTACACTGCCAGGAAGATAAATAAATTGAAAAGCGGGTCGATGATGGCCGTCTTAAAATAAAAATGCGGCAGCCAGGAGGCTATATACAGGCCTGCCCACCATTTGCCGAGCCTGTTTTTACTGACCTTGTTCCCGATGTAATACAGGCAGCATAACGTCACAATGCCGGTTACTGCATTGGGCAGGCGGGCCGCAAATTCGCTGATGCCGAACAGCTGCATAGCGGCTGCCTGCAGCCAGATGAAGACAGGCGGCTTTTCCCAGAAAGGCATAAAGTCGATGTGCACCCTCATATAATTACCGGTAACGATCATTTCCCTTGCCGCTTCGGCGAAATTGGCCTCATCCCAGTCAAAGAGCGGTACAGCTCCCAGGAATGGCAGGAATAAAAGGCATCCTATGAGGGTAATGATGATATACGGTCGGATAGTGTTGCGCAGCATAGCAGTAAGGTTCTTTCCGGGTAAAATAAAGTTGGTTGGTTACGATCTGTTTAGATGCCTTTCCTGGCCTTCCTGTCGCTGAGGAACCGTTCAAATGCTTCCAGCGGCATAGAGCTCAGGTTGTCTGCTGCGGACATGCCGCTTTTTTGTGCGGCCTTTACGCCGTACTGTATCAGTTGAAGGTGCCCGGCGGCATGGGCATCAGGATTCACGGACAGCATCGCTCCTTTGGAACGGGCAGTATCTATCCAGGTCCAGTCCAGGTCCAGCCTTCTCGGGTGCGCGTTGATCTCCAGGACCACCTCGTGCGCGATGCAGGCAGCTATCAGCGCGGGATGATCTACGGGATATCCCTGCCGGGACAGGAGCAGCCGTCCGGTGGGATGTCCCAGTATGGTGGTATATGGATTGGCCACAGCAGCCAGCAGGCGCTGCATGGCTTTTTCGGCGCTCATATTCAGATTGGAATGGACGGAAGCGATCACCAGGTCGAACAGCCCGAGCACCTCCTCTTCATAATCCAGGCTGCCGTCATTGAGTATATCTGCTTCTATGCTTTTAAATATCCTGAAGGGCGCCAGCTGCCGGTTCAGCCGGTCGATCTCCTGGTGCTGTTCCCTGATGCGCTCTACGCTCAGCCCGTTGGCATAGAATGCGGACCTGCTGTGATCGCTGATAACAATGTATTCCATACCCATGGCACGGGCGGCCAGCGCCATCTCTTCTACCGTATGCACCCCATCGCTCCACGTGGTATGGCTGTGGATGATCCCTTTAATGCTTTCAGCCGTTATCAGGTTATTGTCCTTCGCCTTTTCTTCTAAGGCGGCTATATCGGCGGATTCGCGGAGGAAAGGCGGTATATAGCTGAGCTGCAGCGCCTCGAATACGGCCTGTTCGGTCAGGGCCTTCACCGGTAAGGAAAGCAACCGGACCGCTTCCAGGAAGTCTTCGCTGCTGTTGTGCTGCAATGCCGTAACGCCAAAAATATCGGCAGGGCAGGAATGCCATTTCCAGGTAATGCCGCCGGCATCAGTGGCGGAAAGGGTAGTATCGCCGTCATCGGTAATATTATCAAAATTATGTGCGGACAGGAAGGTCTGGATAGTCATTACCGGGGCAGTCGTTAACAGCTCCAGCCCGTCCGTTACAGGCATCTGCCGTGCGTACAGGCCAACAGGCAGAATAGCATGTCCGCTGAATGCAGTCTCAACAAGAGATTTCCACTGCTGCCATGCGTCATCGGACTGTTTCCACAGGTACAGCCCTGCGTTGTTCCGGAGGAACTGTATCTTACCCAGTATATCAGCCTGGGTCTTCTGGCCGAAGCCCTTAAAGGTCATCAGCCGGTTTTCCTGGCAGGCATATTCCAGCTCTCCCACGGATGTAATATCCAGCTCTTTCCATAATACAGCTATTTTCTTGGGTCCCAATCCTTTGATCTGCATCATTTCGAGTATGCCGGGGGGCACCTGTACTTTCAGGGTTTCTAATGCCTCCATGGACCCGGTATGGAGCAATTCCGTGATCCTGGCCCTGACGCTGTCGCCTATGACCTTCAGGTCCTGCAGCTCTTCCGGGGTCATATCACAGATATTCTGAGGCAGCTTTTTGATGGTATAGGCAGCATTGGCGTATGTTTTTATCTTAAAGGAATTCTCCCCGAAGATATCCATCAGCTTGCTGAGCACATCCAATTGTTCCGCTATGGCAGCATTGGACATAGGAAATTGATACATAGGCCTTATTTGTTATTGGAGTCAATCAGGTTCACCGTTTGTCTTAATGCCGTCAGTTGGGGCAGTAAGGTCTCTATCTGTTGCAGCGGCAGCATATTGGCGCCATCGGATTTAGCGTTTTTAGGGTCGGGGTGTGTTTCTATGAACAGGCCGTCTGCGCCTACCGCTATAGCTGCACGGGCGATGGTGGCTATCATCTGCGGGTTGCCGCCGGTAACGCCTGCGGCCTGGTTGGGCTGCTGGAGCGAATGGGTACAATCCATGACGGCGGGTACGCCCATATTCCGGAAGGTGGGAATGCTCCTGTAATCCACTACCAGGTCCTGGTAGCCGAAAAAGGTGCCCCGGTCTGTCAGCATCACCTTATTATTCCCGCTTTGTACCACTTTGTCTACACAGAACTGCATGGATTCCGGCGACAGGAACTGACCTTTTTTGATATTCACATACCTGCCGGTCTGTGCGGCTGCCACAAGGATGTCGGTCTGGCGGCACAAAAAGGCGGGGATCTGTAATACATCCACATAGGGAGCCGCGAATGCAGCCTCATGGGGATCGTGTATGTCGGTCACCACGGGGATATTAAAGGTATCTCTTACTTTTTTCAGCAGCTCCAGGCCTTCCCGGTCGCCGATGCCGGTAAAGCTGTCCAGCCGGGTCCTGTTGGCTTTCCGGTACGATGCCTTGAATACAAAAGGGATCTCTAATTTCTGCGTGATGCGAACCAGTTGTTCCGCTGTTTCCATCACTACTGTTTCGTCCTCAATGACGCAGGGACCTGCAAGCAGGAAAAAATTATTGGAAGTATATGGTTGTTGGTCAAATAATGATAGCACGGGCTGTAATTTAATGGCTGATACAATAGCGTACCCTTTCACAGGGTGTCAGCCGCTAAATTAGTGAAAAAAGACGGTGTATAAAATACCGGGAACGTTAAGGATGTGAAGTCAGGGAGAGAGGAGTACAGCTATTGTTATAGGTACTTATAGACAGGAGGTTGTAAATAATTGAGAGTAATACAATTTCTGTAGTAAAAAAATACCTTGTTTTTTCGAGAATATAAACTACACTTGCGTGAAATTTGTCTAACTTCTGGTATAAGAATTTTAAGGAAAATGCTATTATTTATACCCTTAGAAGGCTAAACTTTTAAATGAGGAATAGAATTGGAAAAAATAAAAGGAAATGATTCGTGTGTATTTTGACTGGAATGTCATTAGTAATTTAAAAAGACTTGAATTTAAAGAACTAAATGACTTTATTACTGAATATAAGGAAAAATTACTATTTCCTTATTCTCCGGCACATTTTAAAGATTTGATGAAGAGCTATTCTTCAGATAATGTTCACTTCAATATAGATTTAGAAAAACTAAATTACTTATCAGGCAAGCACCTAATCCGTTGGAGTAAAAATGGTGTGGAGCCTCTTTTCAGAACACCACAAGAGTATTTTAAAATCGAAAAGCAGTATTCAAAAATTGACTATAGTGATGCTTTTGATTTCGAAAAAATGTTTTCTGAGTTGGATAAAGATGGAAAAGAGTTAGGCTTGGAAAATATAGGAGCATTGATAAAGATGCTATTCCAACTCCAACCTGCAGGTATTCCTATTACAGAAGAAAGTAAAAAAATACTATCTAATATATTTCCAAATCTTAATAACAATTCTAGCATGTGGGAATTTACAAAGGACTTTGGACCTTTTGCAAAGAATCTGTTGCAGGATGGTAATTATTATAAAGATTTTAGAAAAAATATTGGTGGGAAAGGGTTCAGACTGGAAGCAAATGCAGGTAATTGGAATGAGGACGAAGTAATTAAAAACATTGATAATTTTCTACTTTCCTTTAATGCCAATATGACTTTTCTGGAGTGGGTTGAACTTGCACTAAAAAAATATAAAGAGCCGTATACTTACTATGAGTTTTATACAACGGCATATCTGATGCTTGATATGATAGGTTATAAGTCAGATAAGTTACCCAAACCTACTGATAACATGCAGAATATTCAAACAGATTCAGAACATTCATTCTATGGAGCTCACTGCGATTATTTCGTTGCTATTGATAAAAAGCTTAGGACAAAGAGTAAGGTCTTATATAATGAATTTAATATTCCCGTAAAAGTTTTAACTCCTGAAGAGTTTTTAAATGAGATTAAACAAGTCATTCATAAAAGAAATAACCAACATAGCTTTCTTGATGAAATTTTTTGTTTTTGTAAAAGTGAAAACATTGTTGAATCTTATCCGATATCAGAAGAAAATGAGGTCGTGACTCATGTATTAAAATTACCTGTATTCTATTTTGATTTTTTTAACTATGTAACATACCATTTTTATAAAGATGAGAATTGTATAATTTTAATATTTAAGAGGGCATTTAAAAACTATTCTCGGTTTATTTATTACACCGAAGCTGAACGATGTATTGATACAATATGTAATTTCTTCGGATATAAAGACAAGATAGAGCTGGAACAAAAGAAAAAAGAATTTGTATACGGAGAGGCGTCTATCGAATTTTTGTGGCGATTTAGTGGAGGTATTATTAAATTAGAGAAAGATGAAGAAACCAAGCGACCTGTTTTAGTTTATGTGATTAAAATTTCTGATAAAAATGGTTGAAATAATAACCTGTCTGATCAAAAGGCTTCGACAGGCTCAGCCTGACAGTGGGAATGAGAGTTGAAGATCATAAAGCACCTTCCTGCAATAAGGTCTTTGCATCGTTGATGAGCTGGCCTACATGCTTCATATCTGTTCCGTCATAATAACCCCTGATCCTTTGTTGCCTGTCAATGAGCACTATTTTATCGGAATGGATGAACCCGCCGTTCTCCATATTGGTAGTATCCCGTTCTGCGAGGAGTAAATACTTATACCTTAAAAACCCGTAAATACTGTCAGCGCTTTGTCCTGTCAGAAAATACCGGTTTTTACCTGTGATGTTTTTATTTTCACAATATTTATGCAGTATATCAGGTGTATCAAATGCCGGGTCGACTGTTTGGGAAATAATATAAAAATCAGGCTCGCTGCCCAGTATGCTATGAATACTATCCAGAGTTATTTCCAGTAAGGTATCTGTTTTAGTCTGAAAGGTGGAGTGAAAACAACTGACTATAAATACTTTATGCTTTAATGTGTTATCATCGACCGTATCATTGAACTGGTTCAGGAAAGAAAACGGACCAATGGTGTGGTACACTGTATCCATGCTTGCTTTCCCGTTACGGATCACTGTATCCACCTTCATTTCACCAAATATTGGCAAAGGCGCAGGATTTCGGTGGTCAGCACAGGAAATCAATAAGACTAAAAGGAATACGCTGATGAGCTGATGCATATCTATAAGATATTGAAAATTCATTGGATTGATCCTTTGCCCCTGCGGCTACCGGTTTGGGTATCACTCAAGGCAGGATTTTTGAGGTGTAAAGTTAAGTTCCCCATATGCTAAACCAAAGCGAATGTTTGTAACTGATTAATCATTCTAAGCGAAAATAAACTACGGAGTGTGGTTATAATAGCTGCGGTGGAACTCTGGCTCAGCCTGACACCAGGAAGTTTACTTGTCACCGGCAGCCTTTATCAAAGGAGCATATCATAACGAAACCGGAACCGGTAAAAAGATCCTGCGGAAGTTGTTGCCAGCCGCAGGATTGTTGAGCCTCCAAAGAGGTATAGGCCCTTCGTATTGCCTTTAATATTGCTTTTAAAACGCCACGCATACATTCTTGGGCTCGGTAAAAAAGCGCATAGCTTCCCAGCCGCCTTCTCTGCCCATACCGGAGCTTTTAAAGCCGCCGAAAGGTGTTCTCAGGTCGCGGAGCAGCCAGGTATTGATCCAGATGATACCGCTGTGTACACGGGCGGCTACCCGGTGGGCTTTGCTGATATCCTGTGTCCAGATGGTGGCGGACAGCCCGTAATCCGAAGTATTGGCCAGCTGTAAGGCCTCTTCCGTAGTGTCAAATTTTTGCAGCGTGACCACAGGGCCGAATATTTCTTCCATATTGGTCAGCGTACCCGGTCCGAGACCTTCAATAACGGTAGGGGCGATAAAGAGCCCTTTGCTGCACCGGCCTTCCGGCTGTATGCTGTAGCCGCCGTGGAGAATACTGCCGCCTTCTTCCTTCGCTCTTGCTATACAGGACATGACCTTGTCAAAGTGCAATTGGCTTACTACGGCGCCCTGCTTACTGTCAGCATCCAGAGGGTCGCCTACCGTGAGCTGCTGTACTTTTGCTATAAAAGCAGACTTGAATTTTTCGTAGATGGAAGCCTGCACGAGTATCCGGCTGCCGCACAGGCATATTTGTCCCTGGTTGGCGAAAGAGGACTGTACGGTAGTAGCCAGCATACGGTCAAAATCACAATCTTCGAAAATGATATTGGGGTTTTTGCCGCCCAGCTCCAGTGACATCTTTTTGAACATAGGAGCAGCTACCCCGGCAATATGCTTACCGGCCCTTGTGCTGCCGGTAAAGGATATGGCCTTTATGGAGGGATGCTCCACGATGGCCGCGCCGCAGGCGGTGCCGTCACCATGGAGAATGTTCAGCACGCCGGGAGGCAGGCCGGCTTCATGGGCTATCCTGGTCAGCAGGTAAGCGGTCATCGGCGTCACTTCTGAAGGCTTGGCCACTACGCAGTTGCCGGTAGCCAGGGCCGGAGCTATTTTCCAGGTAAAGAGGTACAGCGGCAGGTTCCATGGAGCAATGCACCCCACCACGCCGATGGGTTGCCGTAAGGTATAATTGACGGCCCGGTCCTCCATGCTATGGCTTTCGGATGCGAAGTGCATACAGGCCGTGGCAAAGAACCTGAAATTTTCCGCTGCTCTCGGTATGTCCACTTTTTTGCTCAGCCACAGGGGCTTCCCGTTATCATTGGACTCGGCCAGCGCCAGGACATCTAAATTGCTTTCAATGATCTCCGCTATTTTATTAAGGATCCTGAACCTGAATTCAGGGGTGGTCTTTTTCCATGATTCGAAGACGGCTGCGGCTGCTTCATAGGCCGCATCCACATCTGCTGCGGTGCTGTTGGGTATCCGGCTGTACACCTCTCCCGTGGCGGGATTGATGTTCGGCAGGTACTGTCCCTGCTGCGGGGCCTGCCAGGATCCGTTGATATAATTGTCTATCTTTTCCGGGGTGCTTAAATCTAATGAGGTCATTGTCTGTGCTTACGCTGAATATATGTTTTGGGTGTAATGTTAAAAATCGGTGCCTATTGAAATATGATACTTGAAATTCCTGTCCAGGTTCATTGCGGCATCAAACTTCAGGAAATATCCCAACAGCTTGGTCCTGACCCCTAACCCGTAGCCTACGGCTATCAGGTCCTGGTTCTCTGCCGCCACCTGTACGGTCACCACGGGGGTGTTGGGCCTTTGGGGCCAGTAGAAGGAAGCGGCCCTTTTGGTATTGCGCTCACGGGAGGCGAGCAGGCCTTCCCAGGCGCTTCCTACATCCAGGAAGCCGACCAGCTGGAGGTTCTTCAGTATGGAAGAATTGGTGGTCCTGTTGAATATGGTGGAGACCACCGGCACGCGTATCTCTGTATTGAGCAGGGCGTAGGTATTGCCGTTCAGCACATTCTGGCTATATCCTCTCATATTGGTCACCAGCGCCTGGTAAGCGTAATTCTGGTATTCCGTAGGCATCATACCCCTGGACCATTGCGGGGACATTTCATTATCCATACCGCCCAGGTAATAGATGATCTGCTGGGAGCCGAACGCATGGGCGCCGGAGCCGCGGATGGCCAGGATGCTGGTCCGGAACAGCGGCTTGTAATACCGGATATCGAAGCCCAGGTTGGCAATGTAGGACGTTTTCCGGTATTCGTAGCCATGCAGGGTGTAATACTCATTATTGTCGTTGAGCTTATACATCAGGTCGCCGAATATTTTCAGTCTCAGGCCATTCCAGATATTGAACAAGGGCATTTTGGTATTATCGTACATATATTCCAGGTGGAGGTTGGTCCAGTGGTCTTTTATGCTGGGGAGTATAAGGCTGTAAAACTCTGTCGCTTTCAGTGTCATCTGGTTCTGGCGGTAAGATACATTGCCCTTGATGGTGGACACCTTGTCCAGCGGACGGCTGAAGTCAAACTGCAGGAAATGGCTGGTGGAATTTCCCTGCACTTCCAGTGGCATGTTGGAATTGATGATAAAGCTGTACCCGGATATGTTCTTGCTGGAGAAATAAGAGAAGCCCCAGTCTGTCCTCCTGGTGAGGTTCTCGTACCGCCCGAAGTAGGACAGGCCTCTCAGCGAGGGCGGGATCCTTACGCCGCCTATGAACCTGTGGTTCTCGAACTGGTCGTAAAGGCCGCCTACAACCAGGAACGCAAGGCCCGGGTTGGGGTACTGGCCCATATTATGGAAATAGCTCTGGTATTTGTTGAAGAGGACGCTGTTGTCCAGGTTCAGGCCCAGGTAGTCTATCTTGACGCTGGAACGGGCGGCGTTGGACCGCATGGTTATAAAGGTGCTGTCCACATAGATAACGGAGGTGTCGGATATATAGGCGCGTCTTACCGGGTCGTAAAAGGTAGGGCGGGTGCTGCTTGCCTGTTCAGCGGGGTTGTTCTTGATATTGAGCTGCTCCGCAAATTTTTCCGCTTCCTGCTGTTCCTGCCTGGCTATATTATACTGCTCTTCCGTATTGAACGGTGTCTGAAAATCATTGCCGGCAGTGATGCGGAACTTATCGTTATCATCAAAGAAATCTGAAGCGGCAGGCCTTACAGGCTGCATCTCCACGTTGTCGTTACCGGTGCCGCCGGATGCTTTCAGCAGGTAGGCCTTATCCAGCCTGTTTTCCACGAAAGGATTGGGTGTGACCTCCTTAGGTGCAAGGTGACCCCAGGGAGCCGGCAGCTCGGCAGGTCTGAAAAAATAATTCAGCGTGTCTTTTTCCTGCACTACGTCTATGATCTTCTGGCCGCTGGGGTGATATTGCTGGAACAGGATGCCGTTATTGTAATTGGTTACGGGGATCACATAGGCCGAGTCCATATTCTGCGCATTCCTTCCGAACATGACCACATACCTGTTGCTGATACCGCTGACATCCGACAGGAATGCGAAGTTATCCATGCCGTAGGGGATCACATCCTTGATACGGCCCTCAAAATTTTCCGTCAGCGCCAGCAGCTGGTACCTTTTCGTGGTGCTGTTGTAAAAGAAGGCTTTCATATTGCCGGTCGGCAATTCATTCGGCAGCGCCTTGATATTGATCAGCGGTTCCGGGCGGTTGGAAAGGAAAACAATGCCTTTACGGGAGCCGCCGCTCACAAATACGGGATCTGCGTCATCCCAGGAATCGTTCGTGATCGGGTTGATCCTGGAGCGCTTTATATAGTATTCATAAATATCGCTTTGCCCGTTCTTGATGCCGCTGAACACAATGAATTCGTCATCTTCCATAAATGTGAACCCGGTGATCCTGTCAATTTTGTTTTTAGGAATGATATGATTGATAACACGGGCCTTATTGGCATCGTAAATCCGTATCCGTATCCTGTCATTCTCCTTATAGACGATACCCAGGCGAAAGCCGGTATTGCTCCAGGCGATAATAGGGTAGTCCGGATCGCCTTTATCCTCATAATTTAAGACGCCCGATTTCAGGATCCTGCCCTGTGTTCGCTCCCCGTCCTTGAGATTGGTCTTTTCCAGCACCACCTCGTATTCCCCGTCCCGGTGGATCACGTATGCAATGTCCTTTCCCTGGGGAGATACGAATACCCTGGATATCCTTTCATTCGGCCTGGCCGCGGGTATGCCCGCCAGCTTTTCGTCATAGGTGATGGCATCATACCTGGTCAGCTCCTGTGTATAGTGCTGTTTGTAAAAATCTATAAAGCTTACGTAAAAGGTTTTCAGGTCCTGGCCTACGGTCAGCTTCATCGCGGCATTGAGCCCGCTTTTCACCTGTGTCATATACAGGAGATTGCGGATGCTGTTCTCCCCGTACTGGGTCTCTATATACTTCCATACCGCTTTTCCTACCAGCCTCGGGTAATCCGTGCTGACCTGGATAAAGTTTTTGGAAGTGATGTCTTCCCGCAGCACCATATTCTTCCACTCGTTTTCATCCTCGGAGGTCCAGCCCTTTACGATATAATCCACATAGCCTTCCGTAGCCCACCTGGGCAGGTCCAGCATGACCATATTCTTGACGATCTCCCGGAAGCTCTCCCCGAACATCATGCGCTCCATTACGATCTGGGCCATACCTCTCCTCAACTGCTCCTTGAGATGGTTATGGTTGCCGTTGAAATATACCGCCAGCTTGTCGCCCACTACATCCACCTTACCGGCATGATTATTGTTGCTGAACTGGCTAGGTCGCTCCAGCCCTATGTTGCTCTGGTCGAAATCATCAAAATTGTTGTACAGGATCACATTGATCCGCTCGGGGAACAGCCCGCCGAGCCTTTTCTCTATGGCCACGATATCACGTTCCACCTGCTCCACCACGAAGCGGGCAAGCTCCCTGCCGGCCCTGTCATAGTGATAGATCCTGAAATTGGAGCCGTCATAATATTTCCAGCTGAACGTCCTGTACTGGACACGCTGCTTTCCGAATATTTCGGGATTATACTGGGCGTTGACCTCAGAGATACAGCAGGTGGCCAGCAATAGATTGATTATCAGTAATATATTTTTATGCTTGCGGTTATTCATCATGTGCACAGGTTTTTAATACTGTAAGCCATTCCCTAGTCCCTGTAAAGCTGTTTTGCATTACCCGGTACACGAGACAATATTCCCGCCGGTGCCGGCAGGGGGATGCCTGTCCGGGCAGCGCAGAACAGGATGTAATTTACAACGTTTTTAGTGGAAAATAAAAACCTTCGTCATTAAATCTCTTTTATTAATTTTGCACACATTCACTTATTTTTCAAATAAATACTTTGTGTAATAACTATGAGCAAATTTGAGCAGCTGAACTTTAATAAGGAAAAGGCACTGATCCGCGTGGATTTCAACGTGCCGGTAAAAGACGGGAAGATAACAGATGATACACGTATCAGGGCGGCCCTTCCTACCATTAAAAAGGTGCTGGATGACGGCGGCAGCGTGATCCTGATGAGCCATTGGGGCAGACCCATCAAGGATATGGCCAAGAAACCGGAGCTGACACCGGCTGATTTTTCGCTCGGCAGGATCGTTGCGCATTTGTCCGGCGCATTGGGTACAGAAGTTCAGTTTGCTGCCGACTGCATCGGGGCGGAAACGGCTGAGAAGGCTGCTGCGCTGCAGCCGGGACAGGTATTGCTGCTGGAGAACCTGAGATTGCACAGGGAAGAGGAAAAAGGTGATGAGGCGTTTGCCCGCGAATTGGCGCAATTAGGTACTTATTATATCAATGACGCCTTTGGTACGGCACATCGTGCGCACGCGTCCACAGCCGTCATAGCTCAGTTTTTCCCTGACGATAAGAAATCGTTCGGGTATGTGATGGAAGGCGAGGTGAATGCCGCTGAGAAAGTGATAAAGAATGCCGAAAAGCCTTTTGTGGCCATCATCGGGGGGGCCAAAGTATCTGATAAGATACTGATCATCGAAAACCTCCTGGACAGCGCTACGGATATCATTATCGGCGGTGGTATGGCTTATACTTTCTTTAAGGCGCAGGGCGGCAGCATCGGTAATTCCCTGTGTGAGGATGACCGCTTTGAAACCGCGCTGAACCTGCTGGAGAAAGCCAGGGCCAAAGGTGTGAATATCCACCTGCCTGAGGACAGCGTGATCGCTGATAAATTCGACGCTGCTGCGAACACTCGATTATCTGACAATAATACTATCCCGGACGGGTGGATGGGACTGGATATCGGTCCCAAAGCAACCGAAGCATTTGTGAAGGTGATCACGGATTCCAGGACGATCCTGTGGAATGGCCCTATGGGTGTATTTGAAATGGAAAAATTCCAGGCCGGTACCAAAGCGGTGGCGGAAGCAGTGAAAATAGCTACGGATAAGGGCGCTTTCAGCCTTGTAGGTGGCGGAGACAGCGTTGCGGCCGTTAATAAGTTCGGTTTTGCGGACAAGGTAAGCTATGTATCCACCGGCGGCGGAGCCATGCTGGAATTTTTTGAAGGTAAGGAGCTTCCCGGTATCGCAGCGATCAAAAAATAAGCTATATGATATGCCGGACAAAAAAAGACTGCTTTACTATAAAGCAGTCTTTTTTTGTCCGGTAAATGTATAAAGAACCGGGGTGCATTATCTTTATTCCTGCAGCAGGTCGGGCCTCCTGGCTTTGGTACGTTCCAGCGCCTGCTGGACGCGCCATTCGTCTATCTTTTTATGATTGCCGCTTAACAGCTCGTCCGGCACTTTCAGTCCCCGGAACTCGGCAGGTCTTGTATACACCGGGGGAGCCAGCAGGTTATCCTGGAAGGAATCCGTAAGGGCGGAAGTTTCGTCATTCAGCACGCCGGGAATGAGCCTCCCGATAGCATCCACGAGCACACATGCCGCCAGCTCTCCGCCGCTTAATACATAGTCCCCGATGGAGAGCTCCATAGTAATGTAAAGCTCCCGGATACGCTCGTCTATACCTTTATAGTGACCGCAGATGATCAGCAGGTTCTCTTTGAGGGACAACCTGTTGGCGGTTCGCTGGTCCAGCGTCTTACCATCAGGGGTCATATAGATGATCTCGTCATACCGGTGCCGGGACTGCAGGTCGTCTATGGCTTTCGCCAGGGGCTCGCACATCAGGACCATTCCCGCGCCGCCGCCGAACTGGTAGTCATCCACCTGCTGGTTCCTGAGGTCGGAATAATCCCGGAGGTTGTGTACGTGTACTTCCAGTAAGCCTTTATCTGCTGCTCTTTTCATAATGCTGTGTGCAAACGGACTGTTCAGCAGATCCGGCACTACCGAAATAATATCTACTCTCATAATGATCTTGATACGTGTCTTTTAAAAATCTTTGGTGCAGTGGAAGCAATGCCATTTATCCGACCTGACTGCGACAGGGAATCCTAAAAATAACATGGCGGCATAAGCCCAGTTCTTATTGTAGCTGATGCGTTTGGTGTTCTTGGATCCGCAGTAGATGCATATCCTGTTATCCGGGTCGAATGCGGATTTGTCTTCTTCGGTATAGGCATCGGAATGTATCTGGGTCTCAAACTCCTTTTCATCCTCTTCCAGTATCTCCAGGGCCCTTGGCACATCAGTTTCCTTCACCTGCAGCTTCATGCCTCCCAGCGCATTATTCCACAGCCAGTTCATGGTAAGGGTCTGCTCGTCCTTGATGAACGCATCTATGCCCCTGTTGGCCAGGCGCGCCTTAACTATATGAGCCGTCATATAATTATCGTAAGTCATTATGGTAACCAAGTCGCTCATGATCGGTATCGGGAAGGAATATGCGGTTGTTGTAAAAAATCCAGCACAAAAGTATTTAAATTTTTTATTGCAAGGGGAATATCCCAGCCGGATTTATCCCTGATGCCGGTATAGTTCGATATGCTCCTGAGCTGTACAAACGGTTGCTGCAGGTGCGTGCACACGTAGTGGAAAGGTAGCCCCTCCATGGTCTCTATATCCGGAGCCAGCGCCTGTTGACGCCGTTCTTCCGTTGGCAGGCTCCCGGTACAGGTATTAACGGTGATACCTTTGGTTTGCCGGAGCGATGTATAGCTGGAGTGATTATAAAGGTAGGGCGATGCCTCAAAAAGCGGCCGGTCCTGCTGCAGGAGGTCCATGTCCAGCACGGAAAGGAATGCTTCGCCGTCCTCGGTGCCGGTGTCGCCGTAGGTATCTGCGATTACTTCCACCACTTCACCTATGCCGAGCGACCTGCTGAAAGCGCCTGCTATGCCTGCCTGGATGGCCAGGTCGTAGGATCGTGCCGTTAAATGACGGGTCAGGTGAAAGGTGGCGGCTGTCATCCCGACGTCTGTAATGACAAAATCTATTGCATGGGGAAGACTTGTTCCCGACAGGCTTTTCCGCAGCGCCTCCACTTCAAAGCCGGTGGCCGCCGCTATTAATATATCCATAGCACAGTGTAATAATAAATAACAAATTTATAGGCTTCCTGTTAAATAACTTTCTTAATTTGCATGGGTCTAAAAACTCAAAGATAACTTAAGATATGAAGCATATTGTATGGATCGCGGTTTTATTGCTTTTACCCGTATGGGGATTTTCCCAGCTTGGATTGGGCGCTCCGCAGGCCAGTGACAAGATCGTCAGCTGGAAATTCAGCCTGAAGCCGGTGGAAGGGAATGTCTACCTGTTTACGGCAACTGCCGTTATTGAAAAGGGCTACCATATTTTTCACCTGGATGCGGGCGGTGACGGTACGCTCATTAATACGGAGATCGTTTTCGATTCCGGTAATGAAACGGATGCGGAATGGAAGGTCTCCCCTGATCCCAGGGTCATACAGCTGGATATCATAGAAGGCGATATTTACTGGCATGAAAAGACCGTAAGCTTCAGTAAAGAGATCGAAGCGCCCGAAGACAATGGCCTGATATCCGGTTCGGTATCTTTCCAGGTCTGCAATGAGGAGAAATGCCTGCCACCCGCCACCACGGATTTCCGGCTGCCCGTAAAGAAATAAGATAATATGCTGCTGCTTTAAAGGATCAAGAGGCTGCCCGGGATACCCGGCAGCCTCTCGGCATACAGGCAGTACATAATGGCCCGAGGATCAGGACCGCGTATGAATATTTTAAAAACAGTTTTATTAATTAAGAGAATTAGTTACATTTGCCTATCTAAAATCAAGTCCTTTAATATTAATAAACAAAAGTATATTTTATGCAATATGATGTTATCGTAGTAGGAAGCGGCCCCGGAGGTTATGTAGCTGCCATCAGGGCGGCCCAGCTGGGATATAAGACTGCCATAGTTGAAAGAGAAAACCTGGGAGGTATCTGTTTGAACTGGGGATGTATTCCTACAAAAGCATTATTGAAATCAGCTCAGGTATTTGAATATATCAGCCATGCGCAGGACTACGGTATTAGTGTGGAAGGTGCGAAGCACGATTTTGAAGCGATCATTAAGCGCAGCCGCGGTGTAGCTGATAAAATGAGCAAGGGGATCCAGTTCTTAATGAAAAAGAACAAGATCGATGTTTTGAACGGATTCGGAAAGCTGAATGGACAAAAGGAACTGGAAGTAACAGGTGCGGACGGTAACGCTAATAAATATACAGCAAAACATATCGTGCTGGCTACGGGTGCGCGCAGCCGCGAATTGCCTGCATTGCCTATTGATGGCAAGAAGATCATAGGCTACCGCGAGGCGCTGACCTTACCTTCCCAGCCCAAATCCATGATCGTGGTGGGTTCAGGAGCGATAGGCGTGGAATTCGCTTATTTTTATAATTCCATCGGTACGGAAGTGACCATCGTGGAATTTATGGACCGCATCGTTCCCGTAGAGGACGCGGATGTGTCCAAAGAGCTGGAAAAAGCATTTAAAAAGAAAGGCATTAAGGTAATGACCTCTTCTTCCGTTGAAAAAGCGGATATCTCCGGTAACGGTGTGAAAGCTACCGTGAAAACATCCAAAGGTGAGGAGATACTGGAAGCCGACATCCTGCTGTCTGCGGCAGGCGTGGCTACCAATATAGAGAACATCGGCCTGGAGGCCCTGAATATCACTACCGATAAAGGCAAGGTGATCGTAGATCCTTATTATAAGACCAACGTGGACGGCGTTTACGCTATCGGTGACATCGTTCCCGGACAGGCGCTCGCACACGTGGCAATGAAAGAGGCGGTTATCTGCATTGAGAATATCGCTCATAAAGAAGGTAAGTTCCACCACCAGCCGGAAGTGCTGGACTACAATAATGTACCGGGCTGTACCTACTGTGTGCCTGAAGTAGCTTCCGTAGGGATGACCGAGAAAGCCGCGAAAGACGCCGGTTACGAGATCAAAGTGGGCAAATTCCCCTTATCCGCTTCCGGTAAAGCGTCTGCTGCCGGTGCCACCGAAGGTTTTGTAAAAGTCATCTTTGATGCCAAGTACGGCGAATGGCTGGGTACGCATATGATCGGGTATAATGTTACCGAGATCATCGCCCAGACGGTGGCTTCCCGTAAGCTTGAGACCACCTATCATGAGCAGCTGGATGTTATCTTCCCGCATCCTACTATTTCAGAGGCGGTAAAAGACGCTATTGAAGTGGCGCTGGGAGAAGCGATCCACCTGTAAATTTCCTAATAATATCATTTGAAGGGCCATACAATAAAAGGTATGGCCCTTATTTATTTGTTAATCTGAAACAGTCGTTAATGGGGTGTTTAACAATATTTTTTGACCTAATTTTACAACTGAAAATGTTTTTTATGATAAAGAAGATATTTACTTTATTCAGTAAACTCTCTTGTATAGGTATCATGGGACTCTTGCCGGCGGCGGGGTACAGCCAGGTATCCGTGCAGGCGACAGCAGGTGTTCAGACAGGTACCTATCCTACCGTGAATGCTGCGTTTGCAGCTATCAATGCCGGTACTCACCAGGGCGCTATTACCATTAATGTTGTGGATAATACCACAGAGCCGGCTACACCCGTTCCGCTTTTACGCAGTAACGGTTCTTCCAGCTATACGAGCATCCTGATAAGGCCCCAGGGAGGTAATTTTACCATTAACTCGGCTGCAACACCTGCTGCCAACAGGGGTATCCTGGAGCTGGCCGGAGCGGATAATGTGACCATCGACGGGGACGATCCCAATACTACAGGCGTTCACAATCTTACGATACAGGCCGCAACGGGCACTATCGCCGGGGTTGCCTGCATAAGGCTTTCTTCCAACAGCACATCGGGAACGGACGGTGCTGATAACATTACCATCAGGAACTGTAATATCATCGGTGCCAGGAACTCTGCCACCTCTACTACGAGCAGCTATGGTATCCAGTTCTCCAACGGCACCAGCACCAGCAGCTCGAGCACGGGGGCATACAGCAGCATCAATAATACTTTCGAAAATAACGTGGTCAAAAGAGCTTACTACGGTATCTATGCCTACGGAGGTTCCTCTTCTTACCTCAACAGTAACCTTATTATCAGGAATAACGTGATCGGAAGCGATGTATCAGCCGATAACATCGGTATCAAGGGCATCTATGTATCCTATACGAGCACATCCGCTACCGGCAGGGCTCAGATCACCGGTAATGATGTACGCGTGGGTGATTACGGCACCACGGGCTATGCTGCCACTATTGCAGGTATCGAAGTAGCGGCCGGTAACCATTCGATCCTGGTATCACGGAATAATATCCATGACATCGTTCAGCCGCATAGCAGTGGTTATGGAGCGTATGGTATCGTATTTTCTTCTGCTACCAGCACCTCCGGCCCGGAAGTCAGCAATAACTTTATCAGGGATTGCAAGGTGCACGTATACCAGACGTCCACCTCGAGCAGCTGGCTCCCGGTAGGTATTTATTTCAATGCGTCTGTGACCAATGTGAAATTTGTGAACAACACCATTGTAATGAATGAGCAGGTCAATACCCATGCCACCTATTCCACCTATGGCGTGCTGGTGATTTCCGGGGCTACTTTCTCTCACTTTCTGAATAATATTATTATCAATAAGTTTGGAAGTGATAATTCGTTCGCTGTATATCTCAATAATACATCTGCGTTTACAGCCAATAGTGCGCTGGTGGATAATAACTGTTATTTCATTACAGGAACCGGTAAACTGGGCTATTATGGTGCCGCTGCCCCTGCGCTGGTGAACTGGAGAACACTTACCGGTAAGGAAGGCAACTCCATTGAAGAGTCTCCTGCTTTCGCATCCGCAACGGATCTTCATATCCCGGACGGTACCATAAGCCTCTGTGAATCGGGTGGTGCAGCGGTGAGCATTACAGGCGTAAGCGTGGATATAGACGGGCAGACGCGGCCGGGTACCAGCACCTATGGCTTCGGCACTGCTCCGGATATCGGCGCTGATGAGTTTGACGGAAGGAAGATATATACATGTAATACGCCTCCTGTTCCGGGTAATACAGTCGCAAGTGATTCCCTGGTCTGTTATGGCGCTACCGTACAATTATCCATCTCCAATGCGCTTACCGGTTCCGGCCTGAGCTACCAGTGGCAGCGATCAGCTGACGGCGTAGCTTATACGGATATTAATAATGCTATCCTGCCGACAACGAGCGCGGTGATCACTGCTCCTGTTTACTTCAGGTTGCGTGTGCTGTGTGCAGCGGGTACCGATACCGTGTATGCTGCTCCCAAATTAGTGAGGTTAGCCCATGTGATCAGCTCTGTGTCTTCGCCGGCGGCTATCTGTGGAATGGGACAGCGTACCATTACCGCAACGACCCAGCAACCTTCCAGTGTCGTGAACTGGTATAATGTTCCTGCGGGCGGAGCGAGCCTGTTCACCGGCAATACTTTCCAGACACCAGTGATCAATACGACCACCACTTACTATGCCGAACCAGCCAGCCCCGGTTCATCACGGGAAACCATGCCTTCTCCTACCATCGGTGTCAGTACGTTCATTACTGCAACGACCGGATGGGGACTGCATTTCCAGGTAATGAATACAGTGAATATTGACAGTGTGACGATCAAGGCAGTGGGCTCAACGGCCGGTAATGCAACCATCCAGGTCTTCATTACCGATATCAATGATGTGGAATTATATACAGGCATGTCCTATACCTTTGCCATCAATTCAACATTGACCGAATATCAGATCCCTGTAATGATATCCAATGTAGCGCCGGGCACTTATAAAATGGTGATGCGTTACTCCGGCATCAACGATATGGTCAGGGAATCTTCCGGTGTTACCTTCCCTTATAATTCTTCCGGTAATGATGTGTCCATTACCGCAGGCGCGAACGGCACCGGCAATTCGAGGGCTACCACATCCTACTACTGGTTCTACAGGTGGGTGATCAGCAAAGGATGTGCGGGGACCAGGGTGCCTGTAACGGTTACTGTGACCCCAGGACCTGCATTTGCTGTTTCCAATGACTTTACCGTTTGTAACAATGCTGTAAAGCCTGTCAAGGTAACAACGGCCACCGCCGGTAATTATGACGAGGTGGTATGGACGCCCGCGGCCAATTTATACACGGACGCTGCCGGGACCATTCCTTATGTTCCTAATACACCTTTAAAGACTGTTTATTATAAATCGGCCACTCCCGGGGTATTCACTATAGTTGCGAATGCTACCAATACGACCACGAATTGTAAAAGTGCAGATACTGTCAATATCACGGTATTACCGGCTGCTGTGGAAGTACATGCACGCACGCCTGTATTCTGTTCGTCAGGCTCTGCTACCCTGAACGTGGTTAATCCAGGTGAGCTGGGTACTGCCGTTGTGCAGTGGCAGGAATCTTCGGATAATGTTTCCTTTACTGATATTGCAAATGCCACGGGCCTTACCTACACTACACCGGTACTGACGGCTACCCGTTATTACAGGGTGCAGTTGATAGTTGACAATGCAGCTTGTGGTATGGCTTCGGTTTCGGATACCGTCTTTATCAACAATCCTTCAGTAACGAATGTGACGGGTGTTTCCTCCTGTGACAGCGGCAGGTTCGTCATCGCAGCTACGCCTAACGGTAATAACACCATTAAATGGTATGAAACGACCTCTTCAGCAGAACCGCTTCATATAGGTAGCAGCTATCTCACGCCGATGATCACAACCAGCAGCACATATTATGCAGCAGCTTACACCGGCAGTATAGATACGCTGATCGTTGGTACAGGTACGGCCACATCCAGCGGATTCCCTAATCCTTTCTGCAAAACATGGGGAGGCAACAGGCACCAGTACCTGATCACAGCACAGGAGCTGTCGGCTTTAGGTGCCCGCAGGGGCGCTATCAGGAGCGTGGCGCTGGATATAGCTACTTTATCTACATCAGGTACGCCCGCACAGCAGACCATGAATGACCTTACCATAAGAATAGCACATTCCAGTAATGTGAATATGTCTGCCGGGTTCCAGACAACAGGGCTGGAAACGGTTTACAATGCGAACTTCCT
The DNA here is from genome assembly GCA_037190225.1 of Edaphocola sp. Taxonomy (GTDB): domain Bacteria; phylum Bacteroidota; class Bacteroidia; order Chitinophagales; family Chitinophagaceae; genus MKSF01. Next base: position 245,244 of record JBBCJL010000006.1, read on the forward strand.
GCCTGTAGCGACCGGCTGGAATGAGCTGAGCTTCACCTCACCTTTTTACTGGGACGGTGTAAGCAATATCATTATTGAATTTACGTCCAACTCCGGGAATACGGGCGGCGGTGGCCAGCATTATATCAGGCATACAGCTACTACGGGCTTTGTAAGCGGCTATTACAGGTATGCGGATAATGTAACGCCGGCTACGGCTGCGGGCTTATGGAACACCACCTCTACTTCCGGCGCTGCTGCTGCTACCAGCAACAGGGCTAATATGAAATTCGTATTTGATGATATCTGTGAAGGTCCCAAAATGCCGGTTAACGTAGTGATCCTGCCTAAAACGGTAGCGGAAGTGACACCTAACGGCAATGTAGGGCTGTGTGACGGTTCCAGCAGGACCCTGAAATCCGTGAATACAGCTTCTGCCTATGTCTGGCTGCGGAACGGTGTAGCTATTCCTAACAGCAACAGGGATTCGCTGGTGGTAACTTCCACAGGCTCTTATCAGCTGGTTACCATTGAAAACACCTGTACGGATACGTCAGAAGTTGTAACTGTAGGCACAGCGCCGTCACCGGTAGTGAACCTGGGCCAGGATTATGACATTTGCCGCAATACCACTACGGTACTGGATGCCCAGAACGCTTCCAATAGTATCGTATGGGACGATAACAGCACGAATGTGCTCAGGACCGTTGCTGTTGCCGGTACCTATTATGTAACGGTGACCAACTCCTGGAACTGTATTGCCAGCGATACCATCGTGATCGGTTACCTGCCGCAGCCGGATCCTCAGCTGGGCAATGATACCTCGCTTTGTAAAAATACCAGCCTCACGCTCGATCCGGGCAGTTTTGCCCAATACTTATGGAGCGATAACTCTACGCAGCCTACATTGACAGTGGCGGATACCGGTAAGTATTATGTGACCGTTACCAATGCTGCCGGCTGTAAAGAAGCTGATACCGTAAGCATAGGATTGTACCCGACAGCAGAAGTAGAAGGCTTTACTTATATCCCGTACTTCTTTGAGCAGCGTGGAAAAGTGCAGTTTGCGCCGATCAATCCCCGTTATGTTTCAAGCTATAGCTGGGATTTTGGCGACAACTCTCCTGTGAATAACAGCAGGAGCCCGCTGCATGTATATGGAAAAGAAGGAAAGTACCTGGTGAGGCTGGAGGTCTCCAACAGCATTTGTCCTCCGATGCTGTACCAGCAGGAGATCGCGCTGAACTTCAGCACTGATATCACCGATCTGGGCAATGCCGTCAAGGCTAAGCTATATCCTAATCCTGCTCAGGAAACCGTGAACGTAGAGCTGGATGATGTCACTGTGGCTATCCTGGATGTGGAAGTATATGATATGCTGGGCCGGAAAGTGCTGACTGACGCAGCCTTACAGGGCTACAAAGCCGTCATGGATACCAGGCCGCTGGTTTCCGGAGTATATCAGGTGGCTATCCATACTACTAAAGGCATCTTTAAAGCCAAATTTGAGATCGTTAAATAAGATCACAGAAATTGACCATACAAAAGAACAGCAGGTCCGTGAGGACCTGCTGTTCTTTTGTACTTTAAGGTGTAACGTTTATACTGCATACGGCTGTGTAACGGCGTCCGGGATACTAAAGATAAAAATAATACTGCACCCCGATGGTAAATACCGGGTACAGCCGGGCCCAGGAAAATCCCAGCAGCGGGAACGTGGTGCTGAAATCAACCCGCAGGTTGGAATTGATGATCGCCTGGATGCCGGGGCTGATATCAAGGTAGCCGCCTCTTCTTAAGGCATCGGGATACCGTAAAGGATTTAATACATATTCCGAGGGCGTATGCAGCAATAAGGTGACCAGCGCATCTTCATAGCGCTTGCCATGGAGTTCCAGGTAAACATTCAAATTGGTCTGGCGGTAGGAGCTGTATGTTTTCGGGAAAAGCAGGTAGCCCACCGAAAGGCCGTAGGTCAGTGACTGTCCGTACTGTGTCCTTACATAGGTATCGTCAATGCCAGCCGATACATCGGGAGAGGGGCCTGTATGGGCAAAAGGATGGATATACCCGATGGTCAGTGATGCTGCCAGCTTCCGGTATAAATAGGTGGCGATCAGGCCGCCGCCTATGCCTTTTGTATCACCCATCATCAGGTTGGGCTCAGCTTCGTGGTGAGAGGTGTTCACATAGGTACCTTCACCGTACACCGCCATCCGGAAATGGGCATTCTTCCTGTCCAGGGTCAGAAATCGGTATTTGGCATACAGGTGTCCGCCGTTAAAGCGGAACGGGTATCTGGCGCCGCGTTCGGGGGTATTATGAAAAGGGTAATCCTGCGGAAATTTTTTACCGTGGTGATTAGATCCTATGGCTGTAGCCAGTACGGTGAGCTTGGGGGTCACGCCATACATAAGCCTAAGGGCGCTCATATTGCGGAGCTGGTTGATCTCATTATAGGTCTCGCTGAACAGGCGCACGCCCAGCGTGTTTTTTCCCAGCGTGCTGGCAGGCTCATGCAGGGGATATAATTCCTGCGCATAACTGCCGGGGCCTGTCAGGAAATATAAGGCAGCCGCTACTGCCGCGCTTTTATAAAATAGGTGGCGTTTTTCTGGCATGGTATGCTGGCGCTTTGCTGTTTAACTTTGAAGCTATTGAACGGTTTTCCTAAAAATTCGAACGTTACCAGTTCCCGGTCGGATGTAAGCGGGCTGTTCATGATATAGAACCTGGCGTCCGCAGATTGCATGCAGCCATTACTGTCTATTTTCAGCTGTCGGGCATACATAGAGGCTTCCAGCCCCGCAACGGAAAAGCCTGCATCGGTCACCGCCCGGGCGATCGCCGTAAAGTCGGTCCTGGTATTGGGCCTGATGTTCAGGACAGCGGTGGTATGCTTCAGGTCCATCTGTACAGACTGGATGAACGCGAGCTTTTTCAGCTGCATTTCCACGCTGCGCGAGCACTGGGAGCAGGTAAGGCCGCTGATGCTCACGCTGACCTGCTTTGTCTGTGCCTGTACGGCCGTGCATCCAGCCAGGACAGCCCATACTATAAAGAGACATTGTATCGTTTTCATACCGTTATAAAGTTACGTCCTTTCAGCCCTATAAACAAAAAAGTAAGTATATAAATACTTACTTTCTATGCTGAAAAAACACGCTTTAAGGAATGGATTACATATGTTGCTGTATCTTCTTTTCAAAGACGGACCTTGGCGCTGCGCCTACGTGCTTATCTACCACTTCACCGTTTTTGATAAAAAGAATGCAAGGTATGCTGGTGATACCGTAATTGATGGATAAGTTAGGATTTTCATCTACGTTCACTTTTCCGATATTGACTCTTCCTTCGTATTCAGTTGCAAGTGCATCTATTGTCGGACCTAATGCGAGACATGGGCCACACCATTGTGCCCAAAAATCTACTACAGTTAATTTATCTGATTGTAAAACTTCCTGTTCGAAGTTTGCATCTGTGAATACTGCTGCCATGATTGATTTATTTTTATGATTACGATGTAAAATTATCTAAAGTATTGCCGAAAAACAAACTTATGTTGCTTATACAGGTATACTGATTCTTTATATTGCAAATATCCTTAAAGCGCAGAAGGGATGAAAAGTTTTTTTTACCCAAAAGGGGGCTTTTATGTGGATAACTGGAAATACTGATTCTGAATACTTTGAGATTGTCTTAAATTGCACACTAAAAATCAGCATATAACGCTTCTTATGTTAAAAGTCGGAATATTTGGGGTTGGACATTTAGGCAGGATCCATTTACAGCAATGGCTGGAAATCCCGGGGGTGGAAGTGATCGGGTTCTATGACCCGGATGATGACAACGCCGCCCGGGCCATCACTGACTGCCAGGTAAAGAGATATGCCGATGCGGAGCAGCTGATAGACGATGCCCATATCCTGGATATCGTGACCACCACCACCAGGCATTTCGAGATCGCTAAGCGCTGCCTGCTGAAATCCAGACATATTTTCCTGGAAAAGCCCATGACCCATACGATGGAAGAAGCAAGGGAGCTGGTAAAGCTGGTGCACGAGGCCAATGTAAAATGCCAGATCGGTCACGTGGAGCGGTATAATCCGGCCTTCCTGGCATTAAGGAACCAGCATATAGAGCCCCTGTTCATCGAAACGCACCGCCTGGCGCAGTTCAATCCCAGGGGGACCGATGTGGCGGTGATCCTGGACCTGATGATCCATGACATTGATATTATCCTATCCCTGGCCAAATCGCCGGTAAAAAGGATCTCTGCAAGCGGAGTGGCCGTCATCAGCGATACGCCCGATATTGCCAATGCCCGTATCGAGTTTGATAACGGCTGTGTGGCCAACCTGACGGCCAGCAGGATATCGCTTAAGAAAATGCGGAAAACGCGTATCTTCCAGAAGGATGCCTATATAGGCATTGACTTCCTGGAGAAAAAGACCGAGGTGATCCGCCTGAAGAATGAAGGAGAGCAAAAGGGATTTTTTGATTTTCCCATTGATATCGGTAACGGGCGTCACAAGCTGATCTCCGTGGAGCAGCCGGTTGTGCCGTCCTCCAATGCTATCCGTGAGGAGCTGGCGGATTTCGTGCTGTCCATCTACCAGGACAAGCCTACGGCAGTAACGGTATTTGACGGCCTGAAAGCTATGGAAGTGGCCTATGTGATCCTGGAAAAGATACAGCAGCAGAGCAATCTGGAGATCGCTTCGGAGCTGAAGCTGCTGTAAGGTAGCAATATTTACTGTTGCGGCAGGCTTTTTACTTTCCGGTATTCCGCCGGCCGGAGACCTATCATTTTATAAAATACATTGCTGAACGTGGGCACGCTGTTATAGCCTACGCTGAAGCAGATCTCCGAAACGCTTTTATTGGTTTCCAGCAGCAATTCCAGGGCTTTAAGCAGCCTTAAGATAGTAAGATATTCTATAAAGGTCATATTGAGGTCCCTGGAGAACAGCCTGGTCAGCGAGCGCAGGCTGATGCCGAAATGACGGGCGATGTCGGGCAATGTGATCTTGCTGCCCAGGTGCTCATTAAGGTGCTGTACGATATCCCTGAGCTTTTCATCCTGCGGGAAGGGGAGCGCCAGAGGTAGGGAAAAGGTGCTGAACTTCTGCAGCAGGATAAAGAAGGCTTTGGCTATCGTATAATTCTCATCTTCCGGCAAGATATTGCCTTTGACAGACGCAGTATATTCCAGCAGGTTGAACAGGAGATCATTGACCGGGTAGATCCTGGTCGTGCCGGTGAACTCCGTAGCGGTATCCACGGGAAAATAAAGGTTCCGCATGACGGCCTTTTCCGTGCTGGGATGGATGCTGTGCAGTTCGGACGGAGCTATCCATATAAAATGCCTTGATGGCAGAAAGAATGTTTTAGTGCTTGTCCTGACATATACGATGCCGCCTTCCGTATACAGGAACTGTCCTTTATGGTGCCGGTGCGCAGGCACAAAGCTCTCGTCAAAGGTTCCATGATGACAATAAATGGAGTCCGGTATCTTATCCACTTCCGTAAGGTAATATCTTTCTTTTTGATTCATCCGCAGCGGTTTATTTCCCAAATATAATATTTTTAGCCTGTTTTGCCTTTCTTTCCCGGGCTTAAGAACGGGCGTTGCCGGACAGGTGCTATTTCTGTACCCGGAAATTTGGAAAATAGCATTACGCTTCTTACATTTGCTCCACTTCAGAAACGGGTAGTTGGCCGAGTGGTTAAAGGCGGCAGACTGTAAATCTGCTCACGTTTGTGTACGGAGGTTCGAATCCTTCACTGCCCACTGATAATAAATAAGGGATGATCGAAAGATTGTCCCTTATTTTATTGTGTAAAATTGTTGCGGGTTTATAAGGTAATCACTTTTACTGACTATCTACATATAGTCAACAAGAAATAAATAAAAAAATAAGGTAGAAATAAGCTACTCATAGAACTAATGGATATATAGGCTAAACAACTAAGGAGAGCGGATAGGTAGAATTCAACTGATTATCTTGAATTTACTTAACTAACTACTTAAGTTCATTACTTTAGTCCAGTCCTTTTACCCCGTCCCTGTTATACACTTCCACGATAGCCCTACCTGAGAGAACCGAATATAAGATCTGTACGGTAGCGGGCAGAATAATCCCGGTCATATTGGATGAATCCGGTGAAATCATTTAAAACTTAAAAAAGAAATACACGACTGCTGCCCATTCTTTCTTTATGCCTCTGGCATAGCCAATGGTACTGCGGCTGGCATTTTCCACCGTTCCGTCATCTTTGATATAGCCAATGGTCGAGCGACTGCTGTTTTCAATAGTGCCGTTCTGCTTTACATAGCCTATGGTAGACCGGCTGCTGTTTTCAATAGTACCATCGGCTTTAATATAGCCTATGGTGCGGCGGCTTTTATCTTCTATAGTGCCGTCTTCCCTGATATAACCCACTGTGGAACGGCTGCTGTTCTCGATAGTACCGTCACTCTTAATATAGCCGGTAGTGCTGCGGCGCTCAGACTCCAGGGTTTGTGCCTTTGCGAATGTCATACTGCCCAGGGCAATGATCGTTACCAGTATCTTTTTCATTTCTTAAAATGGTTTTCATTCGTTTATATAAATGCGGGTGGCTTCTATCCCGGGTAGCTCCCGGAAGCGCCGAGTATGTTCCAAACGGTTACCCCGGAAGCACTATGCTTCCGGGATAAGTTCATCTATACCTGCTCTCAATATCAGGATGCCAGATCAAAACGGTCCAGGTCCATGACCTTGGTCCAGGCCTTTACAAAATCCCTTACAAACTTCTCTTTGGCGTCCTCGCTGCCGTACACCTCCGCAATGGCCCTGAGCTCTGCGTGGGAGCCGAATACAAGGTCCGCACGGGTAGCGGTCCACCTGGTGGCGCCTGTGGCGCGGTCCTTTCCTTCAAACAATTCTTTGGTGTGATCTGTTGCGCTCCACACTGTATCCATATCCAGCAAATGAACAAAAAAGTCATTGGACAGGGTCTCTTTCCTGTGGGTAAATACCCCGTGGGCGGAACCGTCATAATTGGTATCCAGCACACGCAGACCGCCCACCAGTACCGTCATTTCCGGGGCTGTCAGGGTCAGCAGCTGGGCTTTGTCTACCAGCAGGCTCTCAGTGGATGCGGACAATGCCGTTTTACGGTAATTACGGAACCCGTCTGCTACCGGTTCCAGGTGGCTGAAGAGCGCTGCATCCGTCTGCTCCTGCGAAGCGTCCGTTCTGCCGCTACTGAAAGGCACGGTCAGGTTGATACCGGCATTTTGAGCTGCTTTTTCAATACCGGTATTGCCTGCCAGCACAATAAGGTCTGCCAGGGAAACCCGTTTGGAGGTCGGCTGCTGCCCGTTGAAATCATGCTGGATGGCTTCCAGCTTATCCAGTACCGCTGCTAAGCGGACAGGGTTATTGGCAGCCCAGAACCTCTGGGGAGACAGGCGGATCCTTGCCCCGTTGGCGCCGCCGCGCTTATCTGATCCCCTGAACGTGGATGCAGAAGCCCAGGCTGTACTGACCATCTGTGATATAGACAATCCGGAAGCCAGGATCTTTTCTTTCAGCAGGGCAATATCATCTGCATTGATCTGTTCATAGCCGGCCGCAGGCAGCGGGTCCTGCCATATGAAATCCTCTTCCGGCACTTCCGGGCCCAGGTAGCGGGATTTAGGACCCATATCACGGTGGGTCAGCTTGAACCAGGCACGGGCAAAAGCATCGGCGAACGCTTCCGGCTCTTCAAGAAAACGCCTGGAGATCTTTTCATAGGTGGGATCGTACCGCAATGACAGGTCGGTGGTCAGCATGGTAGGAAGGTGCTTGCGCGAAGGGTCAAAAGCATCTGGTATGACGGCCTCTGTGGTTTTGGCTGTCCACTGGTGCGCGCCTGCGGGGCTTTTGGAGAGCTCCCACTCATAGCCGAATAAATGCTCGAAGAAATCATGGGTCCATTGAGTGGGCCGGGTGGTCCAGGTCACTTCCAGGCCGCTGGTGATGGTATCTTTGCCAAGCCCTGAGCCGAAGCTGTTATGCCATCCCAGACCCTGTTGCTCCATCCCCGCATCTTCCGGGTCTACGCCCACGTGAGAAGTATCGGCGGCGCCATGAGTTTTACCGAAAGTATGCCCGCCGGCAATGAGCGCTACGGTCTCCTCATCGTCCATGCCCATATTGCCGAAGGTCTTACGTATGGACCTGGCGGCCAGCACCGGGTCCGGGTTCCGGTCAGGACCTTCGGGATTGACGTAGATCAGCCCCATTTCGGTGGCGCCCAGCGGGTTCTCAAGCGTATCGGGGTCCCGGTGCCTGTTCACCCACTCCTTCTCGCTGCCCCAGTATATATCCTTATCCGCTTCCCATACATCAGCCCGCCCGCCGCCGAATCCCAGGGGCTTGAAGCCCATGGATTCCAGCGCTACATTACCCGTAAGTATCAGCAGGTCGGCCCAGGATATCTTATTACCGTATTTCTGCTTCACTGGCCATAGCAGCCTCCTTGCCTTATCCAAGCTCACGTTGTCCGGCCAGCTGTTAAGCGGGGCGAAGCGCTGCTGCCCCCTGCCGCCGCCGCCACGGCCATCCTGCTGGCGGTAAGTGCCGGCGCTGTGCCAGGCCATACGAACGAATAGGGGGCCATAATGCCCGAAATCGGCGGGCCACCATTCCCGGGATTCTGTCATAAGGGCTGCCAGGTCCTTCTTAAGGGCTGCGAGATCCAGGCTCCTGAATGCCGCTGCATAGTCAAAATTCTTATCCATGGGGTCGGAAAGGGAAGCGTGCTGGCGCAGGATATCCAGGGTGAGCTGGCGTGGCCACCAGTCGCCGGTACGGGTTCCTTCCGGGCTTATTTTTTCTGTGGAGCGCGTAACGTTGTGGAACGGGCATTGACTGATGTCTTGTGTGTTTTGATCCATACTAAATAGTTTTAGGTAAGCTCAGATTGAGAAGCGGATGTCACGGAAATGTAAAATAATATTTTTCTGCTATATCCGCAAGCAGGTAAGGCATCCTGCTCAGGAACAAAATAAAACAATCCGATCAATTAAACAAAATTGAAAAGATTTACCTTTGATTAAATTTTGTTTAATTAATGACGATCCAGCAATTACAATATGTGGTGGCGGTGGATGAGCACCGTCATTTTCAGAAAGCGGCTGTTGCCTGCTTTGTAACGCCGGCAGCCCTGAGCATCATGGTGAAGCGGCTGGAGGAAGAGTTAGGAGTGGTCATATTTGACCGTTCCAGGCAGCCGGTGATCCCTACGGAAATGGGTGTCATAGTGATACGGAATGCAAGGGAGATACTGTCCGGTGTCAGGAAGATGGAGCAGGAAGTGAAATACAGTACCGGGACGGATATCAGGGGAGAGCTCCGTATTGGCGTGATACCGACCCTGGCGCCTTATTTATTGCATTTATTCGTTCCGGGCCTGCTGGCGAAGTACCCGGACCTGAAAATACAGCTGAAAGAGTTGCATACACACACGATATTGGAGCAGCTGCAGCATGATCTGCTGGATGTGGGCCTGATGGCCGTACAGCCAGAGCTGCAGGGTCTGAAAGTACGCAGCCTTTTCCGGGAGCGGCTGCTGGTATTCGTTTCGGAAAACGAGACCAGCCTGAATCATCGTTTTTTGCTCCCGGGAGATATTGATGTGGAGCGGCTGTGGCTGCTGGAAGAGGAGCACTGCCTGCGCTCCCAGGTCATGAACCTGTGCTCCCTGAAGAAAAAAGCGGTGGAGCATGCCCGGATGACGTTTGACGCGGGAAGCATCGAAACGCTTATGAATATAGTAGAAGGCAGCGGCGGGATCACCGTTATTCCCGAGCTGGCAACCTTACAGTTTACAGCGGCCAGGAAGCAGCAGGTGCGGTACTTCGCCCCGCCGGAGCCGGTAAGGGAGATCGGTATGGTCACGTACCGACACTTCGTAAAAGAGAAGCTGCTGGATATTCTGCAGGAAGAGATACAGGCGGCAGTAGCTCCGCTGGTACAGCGCATCTGAAGGTCTGGCGGCAAATGGAAATGATTTTAAGACATCGGCCGGGTGCCGGGACCAACAGTTGAAGAAATCCTGTACATTTATACCGGCAAAGACCGGCCGCGATAAGGCAGAAACGGCCCGCGGTATTCCAGGATCTTTCCAGTATCTGACTTCAACTTTGAGCATATGAAAATATTACTGGTAGAAGATGAGCAGGAGCTGCAGGAGGCGATTGTCGCCTCTCTGAAGAAAGAGCAGTTCGTCATTGAGACCGCAGCTGATTTTTATGCTGCCTCGGAAAAGCTCGGGATTTATAATTATGACTGTATCATACTGGATATCATGCTGCCCGGCGGTACAGGCCTGGAGCTATTGGAGCAATTAAAATCGGAAGGGAAAGAGGGAAGCGTGATCATCATTTCCGCAAAAGACGCGCTGGATGATAAGCTGAAAGGCCTGGAGCTGGGTGCGGACGACTACCTGACCAAGCCCTTTCATATTGCGGAGCTGAATGCCAGGATCAGGGCGGTGCTGAGGAGGAACAAGGCAGAAGGTAAAAATACGGTTACCCTGGGCAACGTGGTAATGGATATCAATGAACGCCTGTTATCCGTAAATGGTACTGAGGTAGCATTGAACAGGAAGGAATTCGATATCCTCAATTACTTCCTGTTCAACCAGAACAGGCTTGTTACGAGGACCGCGCTGGCGGAACATGTATGGGGAGACAATATAGACCAGGCAGATAATTTCGACTTTATCTATTACCAGATAAAAAACCTCCGGAAAAAATTGCAGGCCGCCGCCGCTACAGTTGAAATAGCGGCTGTGTACGGGGTAGGGTATAAGCTGATTGAGATATGAAGCTTTCCAGCCAGTATATAAGATACCTGTTCTTCCCGATCTTACTGATCATCGGTATCTGGGCGGTCGTTTTTTACTTCAATATGCTGAACGAGATCAAGGAAAGCATTGATGAGGGGTTGGAACACTATAAGCGTCAGCTTATCTATAAGGCACAGGCTGATACCTCCCTGCTCCGGCAGCACGACTTTGACGAGGGTTTCTTCGCTATCCGGCCCCTGGGGCGGGAGCAGGCCATCCCGGCCAGGGACCGCTACATTGATACTATGCTGTACCTGCAGGATGCCGATGACGATACCCTGGAAGCGGAGCCGGTACGCATGCTGACCACGGTCTTTGAAAATAAGGACCGGTATTATGAGCTGAGCGTTTTCAACTCCATGGCGGAGGAAGGTGATCTGGTCACAGAGCTGTTCTGGGAGGCTGTGGCGCTCTATATTGTGCTGGTGGCCGCTATCATACTTATCAGTAATATTGTCCTGCGGAGCTTATGGAGGCCGTTCTATGACTTCCTTATACAGCTCAAGGATTACAGGCTGGGACATACTGCCCGTTTGCCGGCTGTGGTAACGGACACCCGTGAATTCAGGGACCTGCAGGATGCCGTAAATTTTCTCCTGCAGCATAGCATCAGGACCTATGAGCAGCAGAAGCAATTTGTCGGCAACGCGTCCCACGAATTGCAGACACCGCTTGCCATTGCTACCGGCAAGCTGGAGCTTTTGCTGGAAAAGGAAGATATGAATGCCGCCCATGCGGAAGAGGTAGCGGATGTGCTGAATATAGTGGAAAGGATGATACGGCTGAACAGGTCGCTCCTGCTGCTGGCCAGGATAGAAAGCGGACAGTTCCCCGGTGGGCAGGATATGGATATAACGGAAGTCGCAAGGCAGAGTATCCGGGACCTTGCCGCTATGGCGGATTTTAAGAACGTAAGGGTGAGCCTGACCGTGGATGCTGCGCTGCCTGTTCATATGGACAGCGCGCTGGCGCACATTATCATATCCAATCTGCTCAGGAACGCCATATTCCATAATATTAAAAACGGCAGGGTATCGGTCACCATTACCGCGGACAGTTGCGTCATCAGCAATACCGGCTCAGGCGGCCCCCTGGAGGCAGAAAAAATATTCCATCGCTTTTATAAATCTGCTGCAGGCGATGCCGGTACCGGCCTGGGACTTGCTATCGTAAAGGCCATATGCGACCTGTACGGGTTTACAGCCGCTTACCGGTTTGATGATAACCTGCATACTTTCACTATTACTTTCAGGTAACCCGGCACTTTTTTTTCAAAGCACCGTTATCTTCCAGATTCTTTCCAGTATCCTTTGCTTGCTTTGCAGTATGAACAGGATACTACATATTTTCGGAATGACGTTCTTGCTCTGCCTGGCAGCAGGCATACCCCTGGCAGCGCAGGAACAGTCCCGGCAGCCGGATAAGGTGGCGCATGCCGAGCCCTTATATTATGACCTGGTGCGTGACCTGGGAGCAAGAAAAGGGGAAAAGGAGATCAACCTTGGCGCTGACTTTAAGAACGCCGGCACGTTTAAGGAGCACGCGTTGCTGGCCGAGTTCGAATTTGCGCCGGTCCACCGCCTGGGCCTGGAGGCGGAAGCGGATCTCTCGCTGTTTGGTGGTCCGCATACCGCTGAGCGGCTGCCGGCCAACCGCCTGGAGTGCCTACGGTTCTCTGCGCAATACTCTTTCTGGGTCTCTGCCCGCTACCAGGCTACTATGGCATTGGGCTATACCCATATCCTGAAGCTCACGGATTTCCGAAGCTATGGAAAAGAGCGGTGGGTCCGGGAAGTGATCAGCAGTCCTTTCTTTGTAGCTGCGAAGCGTTGGGGCACCCACTGGCATACTATGATCTATGTATCGCCCCTGGTAGCCTGTGCCGGGCCCGGGCATAAAGGCGTAACGGCCGAATGGATGGTGAATGCGGCCTTACACTATACGCTCCCTCATTCCGGGCATTTTATAGGCATGGAAGTGAGTGCGGAAAGCCGGGAAGGAATACTGGGCGTGACCCTGCGCCCGCAGGTGAAGATCCGGCTCAGCCACCGGCTGGCCGCCGGCCTGGTGACCGGTATCCCCTTACAGGTACCGGGAGAGGGATTCAGCTCGTTCGTCAGGCTGATCTGTGAACTATAATCGCGGTGAGAAGTTACTGAACCGATCTTTCTAAAATAGTCAACCATACAATTTTACAATATGAAAAAATATCTGCTGGCCACAGGATTGGCCCTTGTCTTTATTACTTCCGGCAGCATTGCACGTGACCTCCTGCAAAAGGAAATACCTTCCGTTATCCTCAATAATTTTCATAAGACCTTTCCGGGTGCGTATGACGTGGAGTGGGAATGGAAAGGAGGGTTGTACAAAGCGGAATTTGAAACGGGCCTGACAGGCAGGGATGTTGAGGTCTGGTACAACAGCTCCGGCAAGATCACCCGCTGTAAGGAGGAGATCGCCAGGGAGGCACTGCCTGCCGCCATCCTTAAGCAGCTGGATGCCCGGTTTGAAGGAGCTGAGACGGATGGTATTAAAAAAATGGCCATAGATACTGTCATTACCTACCGGGTGGATATTAAGACGCCGGATGGTGAGGAATGGGAGCTTACCTGGGATGCAGCCGGAAATATGCTCAGCAAGGTCGCCGACTGATCTTAAGGGCGCGCTTTATCTTCTTCATTTCGCCGGGCAGCAGGGTTTGCCGTACCCATCCGTTATGGTAGGCTTTTCATATTTCATAAAGATACCGTAACGGTTTTTTGTGCAGGCAATAAGCATACAGCTGCATTGCAGGGCCTGTCTTATCCTGATGCAACAAAAGGTCATATCCGGGTGTTGTTAATGATATCTGATCATGATCAATTAAAAAAAATGTCACCATGAAGATCATTGCCATTATACTTACCGTCATTGTAGCGGCGGAACATTGCTATATACTCTGGATGGAAATGTTCGCCTGGGAAACAGCGGGCAAAAAAGTATTCGGGAAGTCACTGCCGCCGGAATTGTTCGCACCGACCAGGCGCCTGGCGGCCAACCAGGGACTTTATAACGGTTTCCTGGCAGCCGGCCTGGTATGGTCAGTGCTGATCGCTGATCCCGTATGGTCCTTTAATATCAGCGTGTTCTTTCTCAGCTGTGTCATTATAGCGGCTTTATACGGTGCGTTTACGGCTGCTCCGGGTATCCTGCTGAAGCAGGGGCTGCCTGCTATACTGGCCCTGGTATTTGTATTGCTTGCGCACTTTATGTAAATTACCACCCTATTAATGTACAGGTTATGAGCTATAAAGCGGTATTTAACGAGCAGCAACGTTTTTTCAGTACGCACCGGACCAAAGATACAGGTTTCAGGAAAGCGCAGCTCCGCAAGCTGAAACGGCTTATCCTGGAACATGAGCATTTGTTCTATGAAGCCATATACAATGACTTCCGTAAATCCCGGTTTGATACCTTTACTAACGAACTGTCTGTTATCTTAAAGGATATTGATTATTACCTGCGTCACCTGGACCGGCTGAGCCGTCCGAAAAAGGTGGCGACCAACCTGGTGAACCTGCCCGGCAAGAGCCGCATATACCCGGAGCCGCTGGGCGTGGTGCTGGTGATCGGGGCCTGGAATTATCCTTACCAGCTGTCCCTGTGTCCCCTTATTGCCGCTATGGCTGCCGGTAATTGCTGTATCGTCAAGCCGAGCGAGCTGCCTGCTGCTGCTATGAAAGTCATGGCGCGGCTTATCAACGGGCATTTTGACCGGGAGTATATCTATGTGGCTGAGGGTGGGGTGCCGGAAACGGCCGGCCTGCTGCAATGCCGCTTTGATAAGATATTTTTTACCGGAAGCCCGAAAGTGGGGCAGGTAGTGTATGAAGCGGCCGCCCGCCTGCTGGTGCCCGTAGTGCTGGAGCTGGGCGGTAAATCCCCGGCGATCGTAAGCCGTCACGCGGATATAGACACTGCAGCCCGGCGTATTGTATGGGGCAAATACCTGAATGCCGGTCAGACCTGTGTCGCGCCCGACTATGTGGTGGTAGAGGCTGCTGTCAGGCAGGAATTGACAGACGCCCTGAAAAAGCATGTGGCGGCGTTTGACTATAAGGCGGATGCGCCGCATTATACCGGTATTATCAATGATGCCAATTTTGACAGGCTGGCAAGTCTGCTGGAAGATGCCGCGATAGCTGAAGGCGGAGCGTATGACAGGGAGCGCCGGTATATAGCGCCTGCTATCCTGGAGCCGGTACAATGGGAGGACGATATTATGCAGGAGGAAATATTCGGCCCCCTGCTGCCCGTGCTTACCTTTAATGACTTCGATGGGCTGCTTGCCAGGATGCAACAGCAGGAAAAGCCACTTGCCGCTTACCTGTTCTCCAATGATACAACGGAACAGGAACACTTTCTCACAAGATTCTCCTTCGGAGGCGGCTGTATCAATGATGTCATCATGCACCTTACCAATGACCGCCTGCCTTTTGGCGGTATCGGCCGGTCCGGTATCGGGTCATATCACGGTACGTTCGGATTTGATAGCTTCTCGCACCATAAGGCTGTTCTTAAAAAAGCGTTGTGGGGCGAGCCTTCCCTGAAATATCCCCCTTATACACAGAAAAAATATAAATGGATCCGGCGTTTGCTGGGGCTGTAATACCGGACCCTGTGTTCCGGCACCGCACGAAATTTTCATGCTACCAATCGGCTACTTTTACACTGAACGATAGATGGAATGATAAGGGTTTTGCCTGGGGGGCTTATGATCTCACTGCAGGCCTTCTTGCTGAAGATAGCAGCGGATTACCTGAATGCCGGTGACAATACGAAAGATTATTATCCGGACGTTATCCCCGAAGATAGGCTTCCGGATGCTTTTATGGTACCCGGCATATTCCGGACACCGTGAAATGCTTTATAATATAGCGGTTAATAAATTGCTGTTGAACTGGTTACTGCATTGGCATTAAACCGGTGGCCTGATGCTGCCTTTGTATATTTTAACTTCAAGTTTTTATAAGGTATATACAACTGTTTGATTTATTTTTTTAAATTTGTTTAACATTTTTATCACCCGGTCGTTCCTGTCAGATCATGTGTGGTTTTAATGTTACCCATTAATCAATACATGCAACTATATATCCCTATCTATGAAAAACTTGTACAAAGAAGATGTCCGGCGGGAGGAGACGCCCTTTGAACATATTGCGCTTGCATTTTCGGGAGGTGGTTTCCGGGCTGCCTCTTTTGCTTTGGGGGTACTGAGCTACCTCTATGAGCTGAAGCAGCAGAACGGCATACCGCTGCTCCACAATGTTACTTTTGTGGCATCCGCCTCCGGAGGCACTATTGCCAACGCCATGTACGCCCAGCATATCGCTGGCGGAAGAACTTTTGAGAGCTTTTACAGGAGCTTGTTTGACAATATTGATGGTACACGCCTGCTGGACCAGGTCTTTAAGATATTGAATGATGACAGCCAGTGGGTGAACCGGCCCGATAAAAAAAGGAACATGATCAATGCATTTGCCATTGCTTATGATAGCTGCCTTTTCGGGGGAAGTGTGCTGGGTGACCTCGAAGCAGTGCAGAAGGAAAGTCACCTGGAAGAGGTGTGCTTCAATACCACGGAATTTTACAAAGGCCTGCTGTTCCGCCAGAATGTCAAAATGAAAAAAGATGAAAGGCAGGAAAAGGATAAGAATTTTCGTTACGGGAATTTTAAGATACACCTGGACAGGGCAGTGGCCAGCCACCTGAAGCTGTCCGACCTGCTGGCTGCTTCTTCCTGCTTCCCGGCGGGCTTTGAGCCTATTATCTTTCCTGATGATTTTACTTACAGCGCTGCCGATACTGCCCGGAACCGGCAGGCGCTTACATCGGATGTGTTGCTGTCGGCGCTGCATGTGCAGCTCAGCCAGCTGGACAGGCAGGAGCTGGACAGGCTGTACGGCAGCGATAATGTGGACCGCCTGATCCGGGAATTGCCGCATCACCCGTTGCCTTCAGATATCACATCGCTCTTTCAGCCCCAGCAGAAAACATCCCGTTTTAAATTCGGGCTTATGGACGGTGGCATCACCGATAACCAAGCGCTGGAGAGCATCCTGGATGCGCAGGAAAGGCGGCTGGAAGGTGACAGCACGTCCTTCCGGCCTTTTGACCTGATGCTGGTGAACGATGTCGGCAGCGACTTTATGGACCCATATATACCACCGGGCAATGCATCGTCATACACCGGTCTGAAAGGCATCACCATATTTACCGCTATGATATGGATATTCGTATGCTGCGTTATGGGCATAGGTGCAGTTGTGGCGGGCTTCCGGATGGATTTTGAGACCGAGCTTTTCCGCAGGTTGGCCATTCTTTCGGGAACAGCGGTAGCGTTGCTGAGCGGCATGCTGCTGATGATACTCTGGGGTGTCCGGGCCTATATCAGGGGCAATATAAAAAGTATAGGCGGCCTGGACCTGGACAGGAATTTTTCGCCGGAGATCGTCAGCAACCTGTTCTGTCATTTCGGTGCTACCCCTATCCTTGTCATCTTCCGGCTGCTGCGGGAACGGTTCAGCTCCGTGCTGATCCTTAATAACGATATCTTCCTGAAACGTATCCGCTTTTTGCTATATAAAAGTGCCGATCTCAGCACAAGGTACACACACCGTATCAAAACCAATCACATATATGATCTGGCTTTCTCCAATGATTGTGAAAGGGAGAAGGAAAACCATCATATCATACCCGTACAACCGGGGAGACATATGCAGATAGTGGCGGAAGCCGCGTTCCGGATGGGAACTACGCTATGGTTTGACAAGACCCAGCAGAAGAAAGAGACCAAAGCCGCTATCATTGCCTGCGGGCAATTTACCACGTGCTTCAACCTGATCAGGTATATTGAGGAGCTGAAAATGCCGGATAAGGAACAGCAGGATACCTCTTACTACTCCAGGCTTTCCGAAGAGCACCGGCAGAAGCTGGATTACCTGGAAGGCCGTTTAAGGATAGATTTTGAAAGATTCAAGCTGGACCCTTTCTGGCTGTACAACCGTTACGGCAGGGACTTTCACATCCCGGATTTCACGCGGGGAGATATGGAAAACTTTGAGCTGCCTGAAGTGTTTAAAGGTCTCCGGTGACGGAATTGTTCCCTGTAACTGAAACCAAGATAAGTCTGCCCGGGTCACCCGGGCAGACTTATCTTGGTTTAGCAGTACAAGCGCTTACGGTGTTACGGCGCTTTTCTTCCTGCTACGATCCCTGCTTACCCACCAGTACAGCGATGGTATCAGCACCGGCGCAAAGATAAGAGTGCTTGCCAGGCCGCCGATGATCACTGTTGCCAGCGGCCGCTGTACATCCGACCCGATGCCGCTGGATCTGGCAGCCGGTATCAGTCCCAGGATAGCCAGCACCAGGATGGACAGCATGGCCCTTAGCTGCTCCCTGGAAGTATGCAGTATCAGCGCGGCGGTTACCGGGGTGCCGAACGTGGCCCTGTTGAGCGCTGATACCAGCAATACGCCTGCCATTACCGAGATGCCGAAAATGGATACAAATCCTACACCCGCGGATACATTGAAGTAATAGCCTCTCAGCAGCAGCGCAATGATGCCGCCTGCCAGCGCGAACAGCACACAGCTTGTGGTGACCAGGGTGTACCTGAAATTTTTAAAGAGCATGAACAGGAAAGTGATGACCAGGGCCAGGGTGAGAGGGATGGTTATCGCCAGCTGCCGGCCCGCCCTTTCGAGATTCTCATACTGGCCTCCGTACACCAGCTCATAGCCCTTGGGTATCATTACCCGCTGACGGATCTTATCCTGCAGCTCCTTTACAAAGCCTCCCTGGTCCCGCCCCCGGATATTGGTTCTCACCGTGACCATTCTTTTATTATTGTAGCGGTAAATATTGGTCTGGCCTTCCACGAAGCTGATATCCGCCAGCTGCTCCATCGGGACCAGCGAGCCGTTGGCTGTAGGCACCAGCAACTTCCTGATCTCATCAGTATTGTTCCTGAACTGGGGAAGATAGCGGATCACCACATCATAACGTTTGGTGCCGTCATACAGCACGGATATATTCTTGCCCCCGATAGCGGCCTCTATCATGGTCTGGATATCTGAGACGTTAATGCCGTATCGTGCGGCCTGCGGACGGTTTATCCTGATGGCCAGCTGTTCCTGCGTCCCTTCCTGCTCTATATTGACACCTTCGCTTCCCTGCATACCGCTCATAATGGCAGCTATGCTGTCTGCTTTGGCGCGCATGAGCAGCAGGTCGTCACCCACTATGGACACGGCCAGGTCTGCCGCGCTGCCGGTAACGATCTCCATGACCTGGTCTATGATAGGCTGGCCGGAAGTGAACTTCACGCCGGGCAGCGCCTGCTCCAGCTCGGACCGGATCCGGCTGAGCAATTCCTTCTTGCTGATGGTATCACACCACAGGTGATAATCTTTCAGTCCCACCAGGATCTCATTCCTGTTGGCGGGGAAAGGATCGGTTCCGTCATCGTTACGGCCGGTCTGTGTAATAACGAATGATATCTGCGGATAGCCGGCGATGATGCTTCTTATTTTGGGAGCATAGGAGGCATTTTCCCGGATGGTTATCCCTGCCGGAAAATTACCGCGGAAAAAGATAGAGCCTTCATCCAGCTCCGGCAGGAACTCCGTGCCCAGCCTGGAGCCGAAGCCTATCAGCAGCAGCACCACGCCAAAGCCTGCCAGCACCGTCTTTTTGTAATGCTTCAGGAAGACAGCGAGGATCCTGGCATACTGGTGCTCCGCAAAGCTGAGTATCCTGTTCCTGTGCGCTTTCATCGGCTTGTCCGGGTTGGCAATGGCTTTGTTATATACGAACGATATCAGCACAGGAATGAAGGTAAGCGCGCCTATCATGGAGCCGATCACGGCAAAGGCCAGCGTCAGCGCCATAGGAGAAAATAGCTTGCCTTCCACACGGGTCATCAGGAGAATGGGCATATAGGCCAGGATGATAATGGTCACGGAAAAGAAGATCTCACGGCCTACTTCCTGGGCGGATAACAGCGTGATATGTACAATGCCGTGCTGCTTTTCCTCCGGCGTTGCGGTCCGGTACTTCCTGATGAGGTGTTCCGCCATTACCACCGCACCGTCCACTATGATACCGAAATCTATGGCGCCCAATGACAGCAGGTTGGCGGGGATGCCCGTGAATCTCATGATGATGAAGGCGAATAGCAGGGAGAAGGGAATGGTGAGCGCTACCACCAGGGCGCTTCTTGCGCTTCCCAGGAAAAAAATCAGGATAATGACCACGATGCTGATGCCTTCAAAAAGCGTTTTCCCTACGGTATGCAGAGAATGGTCTATCAGGAAGCTGCGGTCATACAATGTGCGGATGGTAACGCCTTCCGGGAGCTCATGGGCCTGCAGGTCGCTGAACCGCTGCTTCAGCTCTTTCAGCACCTCGCTCGGGTTTTCATAGCGCCGCAGCAGGATGATGCCTTCCACGCCATTATTGACATTTATCTTATCCGCTGCTACCGTATAACCCAATACGCCGCTGGGCGGCGGCGGAGCGATCTCTACGCTGGCCACATCCTTAATGAGGACAGGGGTGCCATTCGCTGATTTCAAAACGATATTTTCAATATCTTCTTCATTTTGGAGGGCGCCAAGGCCCCTTACCGCAAACCCCTGGCCGCCACGCTCTATGAGGTTGCCGCCATTGTTCTGATTGTTGGCGTTTACTGCCTGCTCCACGTCTGCAATGGTCAGGTCATACCGGCGCAGCTGGTTCGGATCGGTAAGTATATGGAATTGCTTCAGCGGTCCCCCGAATGTTACGATATCCGCTATGCCATCGGTCTGCAGCAGGTAGGGCTTGATGACCCAGTCCTGGAGATCACGGAGCTGGGTCGGGGTATAGCCGGGCGGCGCTTCCACCACATACCGGAATATTTCGCCTACAGCGGTCGATAAGGGCGCCAGCTCCGGGGCAACGCCTCCGGGAAGCGTGGCTGTCGCCAGGCGCTCCATGACCTGCTGACGGGCAAAATAATCATTGGTGCCGTCTTTAAAGGTGAGCTGTACCACCGCCAGGCCGAAGATGGTCCTGCTCCGGCGGTCCAGCACATGAGGGGTGTTCTGCAGGGCGCGTTCTATGGGTACGGTAACCTGCTGCTCTACCTCTTCGGCTGCCCTTCCCGGGTATTGCGCCACTACGATCACATTGGTGTCCGCTATGTCCGGGTAGGCTTCTATTTTCAGCTGGGTGAAGCAATAATAGCCTACAGCCATCAGGACGATGCTGAGCCCTGTCACCAGCCACCGGTTCTTCAGGGAAAATATAAGAAGGTTCTTGATCATAACTTTACCATTGTTCTACGGAGTGGGTCACTATAAAGCCGCCCCTGTAATATTTCCTTAATTCGTGGAGCGCGTCCCTGACCTTCCGGTCTTCGTCGATGAAAGTGATCACCAGCGGCGTTTCGTCAAAGGAAAATTGTTGGGTAGGCTGCTTGAGCCTGAGGTGCTTTCCAAAGCCTGAATGGCCGGTGAAGGCGGTAGCGCCGGCTATGCCGTTGTCAATAAGCAGGTGCATAATGAACTGGTGCAGCGGGATATTGCCGTGCAGCTCATCCTTGTCAATAAATAATTGTGCCTGTAGCATATGAACGGGTTTTAATAGCCGAATGATAAACCTTTTAACTGTATGACACCTTCTGAAGCGATGTCCTCATCACTGCCCAGGCCTCCGAGCAGCACTATGCGGTCGCCGATCTGCTGACCGGTCTGGATTTCCCTGCGTTCAAATGTGCCGGGTCCTTTTCTGACGAATACGTAGTTTTTGCCCTGTACGGTGACCAGCGCTTTTTTGCTGATGCTGGGCATATGGCCTCCGCTGATACCGAATGCCACCTGGGCGAACATACCTGCCCTGAGCTTATTGGCCGCATTATTGACCAGCAACCTTACTTTCAGCATCCTGCTGACATTATCTACCACATCGGCTATCGCGTCAACGGTGCCGCTGAATTGCTCTCCGGGAAAGGCGGTAAAGATGACGCTGCAGGTCTGCCCCGTCCTGACAGCGCCGGCCTGGTTCTCCGGGATATCACATACCAGGTAGGCTGTACCGGCACCCGCTTTCCGGAGGGCTCCAGGGTTAAAGCCGGCGGCTTTCAGCTTTGTTTCATGCTCTATGATGGAAGCCTTTTCATTGGCAAGGGCGCTCTGTTCCATGCTTAATGCTGTCTGGGCGTTCAGCAGGTCCTGACCGGTGGCCGCTCCATGAGCCTGGAGGTCTTTGATACGGTCCAGCTCTATCTGGCGCTGACGGATATTGATATGCTGTATCTGGCTGATATTGGTCTGGTGCTGTATGAGCTGGGTGTAATTGCCTGCGAGGTCGGGATTTTCGAATAGGACAATGGGCTGCGCCGCTCCTGAGCCTGAAGACAATACCGTAGCGGCTATCTTGCCGGGAGCGGAGAGCTGCGCATTGATGCCGCTGGTCTCAGGGCGTTCCGTCCTGAACAGTGCGGCAATAGCGGTATCGGGAAACGTGATCTCACGGCCGTTACCGGAAACTACCGGCGCGTTATTCTCCGGTACCTGTGTAGGTGCCTTATCCCTGCAGGACACTAAAAAGCATACGGCTGATAAAAGATATAATACCTGTTTCATGATTATTGTGCTAGTTGATGGATCAAGCCGGTGACATAAAAGAGCTGTATGCAGCTGTTCCTGTATTGCTGCAGGCTGTTATAATACTCTTGCTGCGTTTCCAGCCAGCTGCGCTGGGCTTCCAGGAAATCTATGATAGTAGTGCCGCCCCTGCTGTAATTATACTTTACATTGTCCAGGATGAGCTGTGCCTGTTGCAGCAGCGGCTGGAAATCGGCGATATTCCGCTGCTGCAGCCTGTAATTCTCCAGGGTTACGGATATTTCCGTCACGATCCGTTGCTGAACGGCCGTTAACTGCTGCTCGGCCTGCTCCTGCATCATATAGGACTTCCTGATCTCTCCCTGATTGCGGTTAAAGAAGGGCAGGTCTATGGTTGCATACAGGCCGAAATACCGGATGGTGTTCTGGGGATTCCAGATAAGACCTACTTCCGGTTGCGGGTAGGCGAGTGACTTCTGCAGGCGGATGTTGCTGGTGCTGGCGGCTATCAGTGACCGCGCCGCCAGCAGGTCGCTTCTGTGGGAAAGTGACAGGCTCAGCAGGCTGTCCGTATTTATATCCCGGGAGAATGTAAGCCCATCGGTGGTATCAACGGCCAGGTCTTCCGTGATGCCCAGCAAAAGCCGCAGCTCCTTATTGCGGTTCTGGGACTCCTGCAGTGCGGACCTGTACTGTATATCATACTGTTTAGCCATCAGCTCCGTCCTGAACAGGTCTGTCTGGGTAATGACCTGGTTCTTATAACGTATCTTATTGGTATAGACCATGCTGTCTATATTGGATTTTGCCAGCAGCATAATATCCAGCTGTTTCTGGGCGGTCCAGGCCTCCAGCCATTTGTCCGCTACTTCTGCCAGCAGGCTGCGCTGGGCTTCCCCGTAGCTGTTTGATGCCACATCCGCATTCTTGCGGGCTACCTCCAGCTTATACCTGCGTTGTCCTGCTATCTGGAGAGGCTTGGTAAGCTGCCACCATACCTGGTGGTTCTGGGCATTCCACCATTCGGTATGGGGAGGGAAATGGGCCGGCTGCATCAGTTGCAGGGTCTGGTTGTTGAGCACAGGGTTGGGACGGAGACCGGCTGTCACGATATCCGACTGCGCCATTCCGATGTTCAGCGCTTCGGCCTTAAGGGCAGGATTGTTCTTTTGGGCGGTCTGCAATGCCCGCCTCAAGCTATATATTTCCTGAGCGCCGGCGCTCAGGATGGATCCTGCCGCCAGGAGCAGGGTAAGGATATATCTGTTCTGAAATCGCATCTTTGTCCTGGATAATGACGCTGTAAAGGTCATACGTCAGGACGGTAAGGCCGGTTAGAGAACGCACAGAAAAAAATTAGAATTTTATTAGAGCGATGCTATATTGGGCAGCAAGACCGTAAATACGGTGCCCTCTGACGGAACGGAGCTGACAGAAAGGTCGCCCTGGTGCAGCAGGATGATCTTCCTGGTAAGGGACAGCCCGATGCCATTGCCATCCGCGAACTTTTTGTTCCCGCCACGGTAAAACGGCATGAAGATATGCTCAAGGTCGGCCGGGGGAATGCCGATACCCTTATCGGTAAACCTGATAATAAGCTGCCTGGAGCTGAAGGAGACGCTGGCTGAGCACCTGTGATCGGGAGAAAATTTGCAGCCGTTCTCAAACAGGTTGCTGAACGCTACTTTCAGCAGGTATTCATTCCCGTTGACGGATATCATGACCTCGTCTTCAAAATCCTGCTCAAAATGGATATCAATATCATACTCAGCGTTCGACTGCTGCACCTGTAACTTGGCATCCAGGAGCACCTCGTCTATCCGGACGGGCTTAAAGGCTATTTCCGACAGATCATAGCTGGCCTTCGCAAAATCCAGCAGGCTGCCGGACAGCCGCGCCAGCTTCCTGGCATCGTTCAGCGCATGCTGAATGGCCTGGCGGTATTCTGTAACGGTCCGGTCCTTATTAACGGACAGCTCCAGCTCTGTAATGATGGCGGCAAGCGGTGTTCGGATCTCGTGTGATATATTGGAAACGAAATGCTTCTGGGCGTCAAAAGAGCTTTCGAGCCGGTTCAGCATCTGGTTGAAGGTATTGGCCAGCTCTGACAGCTCGTCCCTGCTGTCGTTACCGGTAAGGCGCATGTCCAGGTTGGAAGCGGTGATATGATGAACTTTTTCAGTCATTTCCGCTACCGGGCCAAACGCTTTCTTGGAGAAAAAGCGACCTGCCACATAGATGATCAGTACCGCTATGATAAATAATATAACACTGTTTTTTAAGAGATTATCCAGCTTGCTTAAGCCATGCTGGTCATAGGCGGTCGCTATAAGAATATAACGGACATTTTCAAATTCATAGCGAAGACCTGCTACCTGCCATCCATCCTGATAAAAGAGCTTTTCACCGTTCCGGTAGATCTCGCTGATCATAGCCGGGGTTTCTTTCACAATATCCAGGTTGACGTCATCATGGTACAGGAGGTTGAAAGCGCTGTCGTAAATAGCCACTTCCACTTCGTGAAGCGTAGCCCTGTTATTGCGGTAAATATGGTGCATGGTCCTGGTATCCACCCTGGCATTGAAGAAGAGGTTGGCCTTTGTAATGGCTTCCTTTTTGAGCTTTTCGTAAAACTCCTTTTCCCTGCTCTCCTTGGAGGAATAGTAGATCACCGCTGCGAAGGCGAACAGTATGGTAGCGGTAATAATGGTAAACAATAAGGTCAGTCGGGTCCGTATCTTCATGATTCAGCTTTCAGGATAAAGCCCATCCCCGGTTTGGTATGGATCAGCTTACAGTCAAAATTCTTTTCGATCTTCTTTCTGAGGTAGTTGATATATACATCTATAAAATTGGTCCCGGTATCAAAATGCGTGTCCCATACCTTCTCTGCTATTTCCATTCGTGACAGCACTCTTTCCGGGTTTTGCATCAGGTAGGCCAGCAGGTTAAATTCCTTGGGGGTTAAGCTGATCTCGACACCACTTCTCTTTACGATCTTGGTATGGAGGTTCATTTCCAGATCGCCGTATTTTAGTACATGACCTGCAGGACCTGTATTCCCGGACCGGCGCTTCAGCAGGGCGCGTATCCTGACCAGCAGCTCCCGCATTTCAAAAGGTTTTACCAGGTAATCATCCGCGCCCGCATCAAAGCCTTCCACCTTGTCATCGGTGGTGCCCAGCGCTGTCAGCATAATGACCGGTATATCCGGCCTGATCTGGCGGATGTGACGGCAGAACTCTATACCGTCCATCTTGGGAAGGATGATATCCGTAATGATAAGGTCGAAATCATTCCGGACGGCCAGTTTCTTGCCCATAAGGCCGTCATAGGCAAGGACAGGAACAAAACCCTGTTCCTCCAGGCCCCGCTGCAGTAATTCCGCAACCCTTATATCATCTTCAACTATCAGGATGTTCATAGGTGCAAAATTACAAATTCCATTGCAACGGCGCCATATCTCCATGACGCAGCCGGAAAAGTTTGGGTTATGATAACAGCTGCCTGTAGGGCCCCGGCGAATATTTATGTACCTTTAGGCATAATTTGTGGTATGAATAGCATTTTTGTCAAAAATATGGTGTGCAACCGCTGCGTAATGGTGGTGCAGGATGTTATGGATAGGCTGGGTATTGCCGTCAGGCATATTACGCTGGGCGAGATCGTGCCGGAAGCACCGTTGTCAGGAGCGCAGAAAAAGGAGCTGGAGGCTGCATTGATCCCTCTGGGCTTTGAGCTGATAGACGACAGGAAAAGCAGGCTTATAGAAAGGATCAAGAATATCATTATAGACCTGGTGCACCATAAGGACAGTGATACCCGGGTCAATTTATCCGGGCTGCTGAGCTCGGAGCTGCACCACGATTATAATTATTTATCCCACCTCTTCTCCGAGGTGGAAGGCATTACCATAGAAAAGTACTTCATTGCACAGAAGATCGAACGGGTGAAGGAGCTGCTCGTATATGATGAGCTGACCCTGAGCGAGATCGCCTTTATGCTGAACTATTCCAGCGTGGCTTACCTGAGCAACCAGTTTAAGAAAGTGACAGGACTTACCCCCAGCCATTTTAAGCAGATCAGGGCGGATAAGCGGAAGCCGCTGGACCAGGTGTAAATATTACAAATCCATTACAAAATACTGTAACAGCCCTTGCTGCGTTTATTCCGATCTTTGTATCAGAAAAAGATAGATTATGGCAGCTGATTATAAAGAAACGGTCATACTTCCGCTTGAAAATGTGGAAAGTGAGCATTGTGCGCTTATCGTGGATAAGGGACTGGCCAGGGTAAAAGGCATAACCGGGCACCGGGTGGAGCTGAACAACCGGAGGGCGCTGGTGACTGCTGACGGGCCGCAGGCGGTCAATGATGCCATACAGGCTATCCGGGACCTCGGATACGGCGTGACCACGGTGAGGGAGACCTTCCCGGTGCTGAATATGACCTGCGCCTCCTGTGCGGCCAGCGCGGAAAGCACGGCGCGATCCGTACCGGGCGTACTGGCCGCGGCCGTAAATTTTGCCACAGCAACGCTTACGGTAACTTATCTCCCTGGGATGACGGGCCCTGCCGCCCTCCGGCAGGCGCTGCAGGCAATAGGCTATGACCTGCTGCTGGAGCCTGAAGAGGACCAGCAGGATATGCTGGAAGAGATGCACCGGCACAAGCTCCGGCAGTTGCAACGGAAAACCCTCTGGGCGATACTGCTGTCGCTGCCGGTGGTGGTCATAGGTATGTTCTTTATGGATATGCCGTATGCCAACCTGATCATGTGGGCATTTACCACGCCTGTAATAGCCTGGCTGGGACTCGACTTCTTCAGGAATGCCTGGAAGCAGGCCAGGCACCGTTCCGCCAATATGGATACGCTGGTGGCATTAAGTACGGGCATTGCCTATATATTCAGTGTCTTCAATATGCTTTTTCCCGCCTTCTGGCATGAGAGAGGCCTGCACGCCCACGTATATTTTGAGGCCGCGGCCGTCATTATCGCCTTTATCCTGCTGGGCAGGCTGCTGGAAGAAAAGGCCAAAGGCCAGACCTCTTCCGCCATCAGGAAGCTGATCGGCCTGCAGCCCAGGACAGTGACCGTGATCCGTAAGGACGGGACGGAAGCATCGGTGCCGGTGGAGGCTGTGAATGCCGGTGATATTATCCTGGTGAAACCCGGTGAAAAGATAGCCGTGGACGGCCGCGTTGTGTCCGGCAGCTCCTATGTGGACGAAAGCATGCTGAGCGGTGAGCCGGTTCCCGTGCTGAAAGAAGCGGACAGGAAAGTATTTGCCGGCACTATCAACCAGAAAGGCAGCTTCAGGTTTGCAGCCGAAAAAGTAGGTAAGGATACCGTGCTGGCCCAGATCATCAGAATGGTGCAGGATGCCCAGGGAAGCAAGGCGCCGGTACAGCAGCTCGTAGATAAGATAGCCGGCATTTTCGTGCCTGCGGTCATCGGCATTGCCCTGCTCACCTTTGTGGTGTGGCTGCTGCTGGGTCCGGAGAACGGTGCGGTGCAGGGCTTGCTGGCCGCCATCACGGTACTGGTCATCGCCTGTCCCTGTGCGCTCGGGCTGGCTACGCCTACGGCTATCATGGTAGGCATCGGTAAAGGGGCGGAAAACGGCATCCTGATCAAGGACGCGGAAAGCCTGGAGCTGGCTAAAAAGGTGGATGCCGTGGTGCTGGACAAGACCGGGACCCTTACGGAGGGAAAGCCCAGGGTGACAGGTGTGCTGTGGCTGCAGGATGATGATGCGGCCCGGGGCATACTGCTCAGTATGGAAAAGCAATCCGAGCACCCGCTGGCCGATGCCGTTGTGCAATACTTTAGCGGTCAGGAGCCCGTAAGCCTGGATTCCTTTGACAGCATCACCGGCAAGGGCATAAAAGCCGTTGCAAACGGAATAAGCTACCTGGCAGGCAATCAAGCGCTTTTATCCGGTCATGATATTGCCATCGCAGCGGAATTACAGCAGCAGGCAGATACCTGGAGCAATGAGGCGCATACCGTGATATGGTTTGCCGATGCGGAAAAGGCCCTGGCAGTCCTGGCTATTGCCGACCAGATAAAGGCCACATCCGCGGCGGCGGTAAAGCAGATGCAGGAAGCAGGCCTGGAAGTATATATGCTTACCGGTGACAGCGAAGCTACGGCCCGGTCCGTGGCCCGTCAGGCGGGTATAGCGCATTACAGGGCCTCCGTATTGCCGCAGGACAAGGCCAGCTTTATCCGTATGCTGCAGGAAGCGGGTAAGACAGTGGCTATGGTGGGAGACGGTATCAATGACAGTACCGCCCTGGCTACTGCCGATGTGAGCATTGCCATGGGTAAGGGCAGCGATATCGCTATGGATGTTGCGAAGATGACCATCATCTCATCCGATCTTTCCAAGATCCCCTTTGCGATACGCCTGTCCCGGCAGACGGTGGCCACTATCCGCCAGAATCTCTTCTGGGCCTTTATCTATAACCTGGTAGGCATACCGCTGGCTGCCGGAGTGCTCTATCCTTTCAACGGCTTTTTGCTGAACCCTATGATAGCGGGGGGCGCTATGGCTTTAAGCAGCGTCAGCGTAGTGGCCAACAGCCTGCGGCTCAAATGGAAGCGGTAAGCAATCGTAATATTAATATAGAACAATATAAGCATAATAAGGCATACCAGCCTGTACGATACATTATTATAAACCTTTAAAAAAGATCGGAATGGAAAACAATAGTCATCAATTTTTGTTCAAGACAAATATCAACTGCGGCGGCTGCGTGGCCTCCGTAAAGCCGCACCTGGATAAGGCCGAAGGTATTCTTCACTGGGAAGTGGATACGGCCGGAAAGGATAAGATACTGACTGTAGAGGCGGCGGCCGGCATGACATTGCAGGAAGTGATGGACGTGGTGGAAAGGGCCGGGTTCAAAATTGAAGTATTCAACGCGTAAAAAAATGTTTTATGAAAAAGAGCTTATTGCTGGTTATGGCCTTCCTGGCGGGCTATGCTGCTTTTGCGCAGCAGACCAAGGTACTGCTGTCAGAGTACTACCAGGTAAAGGACGCGCTTGTCCGGGGTGACAGTAAAGCGGCATCTTCAGCGGCTGCGGCACTGGACGGCGCCCTGAAGAAAGAGATGCCCTTCGAGGGGAAAAAGGAGCTGTCTGCTGCGGTGGAAAAGCTGTCGGGCGCCAAAGGTCTGGAAAAACAGCGGGAGGCATTTGTCGTTGTATCGGCGGGATTATGGACCATCGTAAAAAATGCGGATCGGGTGGAAGCGCCCGTTTACTACCAGTATTGCCCGATGAAGAAAGCTTACTGGCTCAGTAAGGAACCCGCTATAAAAAATCCTTATTACGGCGCTTCCATGCTGACCTGCGGTAAGGTGGAGGCCGGCAGGGACAACTAATTGTAAAGTCTGATATGAAGCGGAATATACCGATATTGCTGATGTGTGTCATCTTACTGCTGCCGGAGGTTCACAGCCTGTATGCGCAGCAGGTGGTGCGTTATGAACTGTATGTAAAGGATACCACCGTTAATTACACGGGTGGCAGGCACAGGCGGGCTATAGCCGTGAACGGGCAGCTGCCTATGCCAACGCTGGAATTCACGGAAGGCGATACCGCTGAGATAGTGGTGCATAACCTGCTGAAGGAAAGCACCTCCCTGCACTGGCACGGCGTATTCCTGCCTAACCGGGAGGACGGTGTACCGCACCTTACCCAGCAGCCTATACCGCCAGGTGCCACTTATACCTACCGTTTCCCGGTCATCCAGAATGGAACTTACTGGTACCATTCCCATTCGGGGCTGCAGGAGCAGATCGGGATGTACGGCTCGCTTATTTTTCATAAAAGAAAGGATGATCCCGCTTTCCGGAAGGGTATAGATGACCTGCCTTCGGTCCCGGTCATCCTGAGTGACTGGACCAACCTGAAGCCGGAGAGCGTTCACAGGATGCTGCACAATGCCAGCGACTGGTTCGCTATAAAGAAAGGAGCGGTACAGAGCTACGGCGAAGCCGTGCGGGCAGGTCACTTTAAGACCAAGGTCACCAATGAATGGAAGCGGATGCTGGCCATGGATGTAAGCGATGTCTATTATGAAAAAGTACTTCTGAACGGGCTGGCCGAAAGCGAGCTTAAGGATATTGACGGCAAGCTGCTGGCCGCGGGAGATAAGGTGAGGCTGAGGATATCCAACGGCGGCGCCTCTTCCTATTTCTGGTTACGGTATGCCGGCGGTAAGATCACGGTAGTGGCCAATGACGGTAATGATGTAGCGCCCGTAGAAGTAGACCGGCTGATCATTGCCGTGTCCGAGACCTATGATATCGTGGTGACCATACCGGAGCCCGGCAAAGCTTATGAACTGATGGCCACTACCGAGGACCGTACGCAGGCTGCCAGCTATTTTATCGGTAACGGGGAGCGTAAGCGACTGGAACCCTTGCCCCGCCTGCAATACTTTGAAGGCATGAAGATGATGAATGGTATGATGAAGATGAACGGGGATATGAACGATATGGGTATGCAGATGAGCCTGCAGCAGATGGATATGAATACCGTGATGTACCCGGAAATAACGGGGCAGGGCAGCGGGTCAACTGCACCCGGCCCTTCCGGCGCTGCGCATCATGGCACGGATAACGGACATCATGATCCGGGGGAACACGCCGGGGAGATCGTTACGCTGAATTATGCCATGCTGAAAGCAGTACAACCCGGCACATTGCCCGGGGACGCCCCTGTCAGGGAGCTGAGATTCGAGCTGACAGGAAATATGAACCGCTATGTATGGAGCATGGACAACCGGGTATTGTCGGAATCGGATAAGATACCGGTAAAGCAGGGGGAAGTGCTGCGTATCATTTTATACAATAACTCTATGATGCGGCATCCTATGCACCTGCATGGATATGACTTCAGGGTGCTCAACGGCCAGGGTGCCTACGCGCCTTTAAAGAATGTGCTGGATATCATGCCGATGGAGACGGATACCATAGAGTTCCTGGCAGATACGGAAGGTGACTGGTTCTTTCACTGCCATATCCTGTACCATATGATGGCGGGTATGAACCGGGTATTCGCGGTAGGCGACTATAAGAACCCTTTGCTGCCGGACAGGCAACGGGCATACCGTATGCTGCAGCGTGAGAGCAATATGTGGCACGTGATGGCGCAGAATGATTTTGCCACCAATGGCAATGACGGCGAAGCGATGGTGCAGAACGCCCGCTGGAGCCTGGGAACGGAGTGGCGGCTGGGCTATAACAGCAGGCACGGCTACGAAGTGGAGACCCACCTGGGGAGATATATCGGCCGGATGCAATGGCTGATACCGTTCATCGGGTTTGACTGGAGATACCGGAAAACGGGTATGCACCACCGGGAAAGGAATATCTTCGGGCAGGTGAATAAGAAAGATAACAGGAGCGCGGTCAGCATCGGGGTGATGTACACGCTGCCTATGTTGGTCAATTTCCAGGCGGAGATCTACCATGACGGTATTGTAAGGCTCTCGCTGATGCGTGAGGACATACCGCTTACCGGGAGATTACGGGCCGGCTTTATGCTCAATACGGACCTGGAGTATATGGTGGGACTTCGTTATATCATCAACCGCAATATCGGTATCCGTACGCATTATGACAGTGATATGGGATGGGGTATCGGGCTCTCGCTGAATTATTAGGCGGATGCTTGCCGGAAAAGATTTTTTATACCGGTATGTGTAAAAAGCGCATAACTTTATAGCGCGGCACGGCACGGCGCCTGTGACAGGACGCCGGCTATCATCGGGCCTCTTAAAAAAAACAATACATGATCTATCATACATTTGCCCCTTGCCCGGAGCTGGAACCCCTCATCAGGTGCTACTGGACGCTTGAAAGCCCGGGAGAAGACCCTCCTCAGAAGCAGACCATCGTACCGGACGGCTGTATGGAAATGATCTTTCACTACGGTGACCTGTACAGGCAATATACGGGTGGCGGCGGCAGTATTATCCAGCCGAGGTGCTTTGTCATCGGGCAGCTGACCCGGCCGCTGGAAATAGCGCCTACAGGAACCACGGGTATTTTTTCCGCCCGCTTTCATCCCAATGGATTTGCACCTTTTGCCGCCATTCCGGTCAGGGATATGGAAAATTCAGCCGTTTCCATGGAGCAGCTGTTCGGAGCGGCGGGCCCGGACATCGAAAATAAAATATTGAACGCGAAAGCAGCTCCCGAAAGGATAGCCTTGCTGGAAGCCTTCCTGCTGGACCTGCTGACCAGTACCGATACGATTGACCGTGTTATACAATCGACCGTTGAAACGCTGCTGACCGCTAACGGTCAGCTCACTATTGCCGAACTGTCCCGTCAGGTAAATATCAACCGCAGGCAGCTGGAACGAAAATTCGCTTCAGCCATCGGGCTGAGCCCGAAGCAGCTCTCCAAGACCGTCAGGCTGCAGTCCACCCTTAAAATGCTGCTGAACAAAGAATTTACAAGCCTTACAACACTGGCCTATGAAGGCGACTATTACGATCAGGCGCACTTTATAAAAGATTTCAGAGAATTTACAGGATTGACACCCCGGGAATTTTACGGCAACAACCTTAAAATGTCTGCTCTTTTCTACCAGGATTAGAAAAGAGATTGCTTGGGTGTAAAAATATCTCAGGAATTAGCCATCTGCCAGCCGGGAGATATGCCGGAACACAGGGTAAACAGCCAGTGGCCTCAAATGGACATTATATTGATCCGTTAAGCAGGATATTTTTCATTGTCGCATTTTTACAATTTTACCATTGAAACGCGCTGCAACTTTGCCTCATCATTTAAAACAATGTAACAATGGAAAATATAATCAATTGGTTTGAGATCCCTGCAACGGACATCGGCAGGGCAATAGCTTTTTACAATGCCATTCTCGGAACGGACATCCGGGAAACGGAAATGTTCGGGACCAGAATGGGCTTCTTTCCCACTGACGGGAAAAATGTATCGGGTGCCATCGTTCAGGGCGAAGACTACGCTCCTTCAACAGACGGTGTGCTGGCCTACCTGAATGGCGGAAAAGATCTGCAGGAAGTGCTGGACAGGGTAACAGGCAATAATGGTAAAATTATCGTTCCTAAAACACAAATAAGCCCCGATATGGGATATTTCGGTATATTTATTGATACGGAAGGCAATAAAATGGCAGTTCATTCAATCAGCTAAGCTATGAAAAGCGGAATAAGAAACTTATCCATGGCTGCCGGGTGGCTTATCCTGGCAGCATGGACCCTAAAAGACACAAATGATATCAGGCATGCCGCATGGCTCACCGGAACCTGGGAAAACCAGACCCCGAAAGGCAGCATCTATGAAACCTGGATCCCGGTGAATGACCGGGAATTTTCCGGCAGGAGCTATATTATAAAGGAAACGGATACCATGGTATTTGAAGACATCCGGCTGGTGCAGGAAGCGGACGGGCTGTATTATATCCCGGCCGTTAAAGACCAGAATGACGGCCTGCCCGTTCGTTTTGCGGCTAAAACCGTTTCAGCCACCCAGCTGGTTTTTGAAAATCCGCAGCACGATTTCCCGCAGACCATTACCTATACAAGGATCACGGCAGACTCACTGGTAGCTGAAATATCCGGATCCGTCAGGGGACGGGAACGGAAGCAGGTCTTCCCGATGAAACGGCTTCGTTAAGCCTGCCTGGTGTGACGGAAGCGCTGACCGGGAAACAATATGGAGAAAGCGGGTACTTTTACTATTTTCTATATTCCGGATGACAGACTTAAAAATAAATGATTATCTTTGCCGCAGATAAAAAAGGAAATGGTGTGCTTCCTTACTCAACCGCTCTCAACAAGCTGATGACGCCTGATTAATAATGTTTATCATTAAATCAGGTTTGTTATGTCCTCAAAGCAAAAAAAGTCACCGGTAGCTGTCATCAATATACGGATCCGCATATTTTTCCGCCGTTACCCTGCCGTACCTTATCTCCTGAAATGGACCCTTATCTGTTTGCTGACCGGCATTTGTATCGGCAGCGCTTCGGCAGTTTTTTTACAGTCGCTGGATTGGGTGACCGGTGTGCGGGAAAATAACCTGTGGCTGCTCGCATTGCTGCCGGTGGGTGGCTTTCTTATCGGGCTGCTTTATTATTATGCGGGCAAAGACATCGAAACGGGCAACAACCTGCTTATTGATACCATCCATGATCCCGGAAACTTCATTCCTTTCCGGATGGCCCCTTTCGTATATATCGGGACGATCGCGACCCATTTTTTCGGCGGCTCGGCAGGACGCGAAGGAACGGCCCTGCAGATGGCTGGCGCCATTGCCGACCAGTTCAGCAGGCCTTTCCGTCTTACCCGGAGTGAACGGAAAATGCTGATCATTGCAGCTATCGCCGCAGGTTTCGGCTCTGTGTTCGGAACCCCGCTGGCTGGCGCTGTCTTCGGGCTGGAGGTCTTTTTGATCGGGCGACTGAAGTATGACGCTATTTTCCCCGCATTTGCAGCGTCCGTTATTGCAGATTGGGTCACCGGAACACTCTGGCACACGCATCATACCGCTTACCATATCACCTTTATTCCCGATCTTTCGTTTTTAAATATCCTGTATGCCATCATTGCGGGCATCGCTTTCGGGTTATGTGCCGCAATATTCAGCAAGGCCATGCATAAGGTAAGCGCTGTCTTCAGGTCAAAGATCGCTTACCCGCCCTTACGACCGGTGATCGGGGGGATCATCATAGCCTCCGCAGTCTGGGTGGCAGGCACCACCAGGTATATTGGTTTAGGCATTCCTGTCATAATCAGCGCTTTTGAGCAGCAGCTGCCTGCCTATGACTTCGCTTTGAAAATGGGCTTTACCGTTATCACCTTATCGGCAGGCTTTAAGGGTGGGGAAGTTACGCCGCTGTTCTTTATTGGTGCGACATTGGGAAGCGCTTTAAGCTGTTTCCTGCCGTTACCGGCAGGGCTGCTGGCAGGCATGGGCTTTGTGGCTGTTTTTGCCGGCGCCGCCAATACCCCTGTCGCATGCAGCATCATGGCTATGGAGCTGTTTGGAAGCGACTGCGGCGCCTATGCTGCTATTGCGTGCGTTGTTGCCTATCTGCTCTCCGGGCATAACAGCATTTACAGGCGGCAGGGGATCGGGGAGCCCAAGCACCGGAGATTTTCAGGCTATCTGGGCAAGCGCTTTCACGAGCTTGATAAAAAATAAGCCGTCAGCTTTTTAAAAAGCACCGGGGCTGTCCCCCGGGTCCGGAGGCAGCTTTACCGTTGCCCGCTGCCTGCCTGCGTTGTATCAGGTTGTATGTATCTTATCCGGCAATGCTGCTGTATTCCCGGACTCCAGTTGCTGCAGCACGATACGCTTGATCTGGGTATAAGCGCTGTCCCTGGCTTCTGCATAGGATATGCCATACAGGCGGTCTATATGCTGCAGGTGCTCCGGAAATTTTCCTAATATATGATCATAATATCGGTCCAGCTGCTCTGCGGAAGGCCGCTCAAAAGGAATGCGGAGCTGGAAGCGCCGCCAGATAGCTGAATCAATGACCGAAGCCTGGTTGGTAGCTGCCAGGAGCAGGGCATCTTCGGGGAAATAATCTATCAGCTGGATCAGGGTATTCACCAGCCGCCGCATCTCTCCTACATCCTTGTCTTCATGGTCGCGTGCTTTACCGATCTGGTCCAGCTCATCCAGGAAAAGCACACTTTTCTCCCTGCCCGCTTTATCAAATACCTGCCTGATATTCTGGGATGTTTCCCCGATCCTGGCATTCACTACATTGCTCAGGTTCAGGATCAGCAGCGGTTTTCCCAGCCGGTGGGCTATAGCTTTGGCGGTAGTGGTCTTACCGCAGCCGGAATAACCGTAGAAAAGAAGCTTATTGCTGACCGGGAGACCATAAGCCTGCAGCTCTGTACGGTACCGGTGCTCTTTCAGGAACTGGTCAATAGCTGCCCTGTGCTCCGGCGGCAGCATCATATCTTCGAGGTCAACGGAGGCTTTATCTGTGATTATAAGGTCTGTCAGGATCATAATATGGATTCGGATGGTCTGTTTTTTTCAATAAGGTACACAAAATTTAACCGGGCAGGCTCCCCGAAATAGGCTACTTCCTCTTCTCCCGTCTTGATTGCGCCCAGCCTTTCTATCGCCACCTGGGATCGTTTGTTGGAAGCGCCGATATGGAAATAAATCCGGGACACATACCTGAAGATATGATCCATCATCATCTTTTTTACCTGTGTATTGAGACCGGTTCCCCAATAGGAGCGGGCCAGGAAAGTATAGCCTATCATGATGCTGTCCTTTTCCGGAAGCAGGTCATAGAAGCGGGTGCAACCGGCGATCCTGCCGGTTATGGTATCTGTTATTTTAAATGCGCCCCCGCTTTGCAGGGCCCCTTCAAAGAAGATACGGAAAACATCCCGTTGCCACCTGTTCTTATTGGGATGCTGCTCCCATATCAGCGGGTCTGAAGCCACCAGGTATAAGGCTTCAAAATCATCTGCCTGCAGCGGTGACAGGCATACTGTTGCATTTTCCAGTACAGGCTGTATATTGATGTTCATTGTAGGTGCGGATGGTTGAAATTAAGGAGGACTTTCAAGGACCTCTTCTGCAAAATTAGGCAGAAATATGGAATAGCTACCGGCCCGGTTAAAAAAGCATCGTCTACTTCGGGTTGCTTTACAGGCGCCATAAACTTTGAAGCGGGCAAGCGTGCCGGCGCTATGTGTCTTTGGCAATGGTACGGAAGGTCAGGTTGATACGGGGTTCAGTAATACGCCTGGCCGGTGGCAGCCGGTGCAGCCAGTGGGTCTGCGTGGTGCCCTTCATGACCAGCAGGCTGCCATGCTCCAGCAGTATGGCTACTTTTTCCTGTGTATGCCGGTGCTTCAGATAAAACTTACGTGCTGCTCCCAGGCTGAGCGAGGCTATTGCCCCGTGCTTTTTAAGGTCCGTTTCCTCATCGCTGTGCCAGGCCATACCTTCCTCTCCGTTATGGTACAGGTTCAGCAGGCAGGAATTGAAGGTTTCTCCTGTAAGGGATTCGATCTTTTGTTTAAGTTCCAGTAAGAGCGGCGTCCAGGGTAAAGCGTGCCTGGTCACTCCCGAATACGTATAGGCATAGGGTTCGGAACCATACCAGGCCACTTCTCTCCGCGTAATGATCCTTTTGCCGAAAATAACGGCTTCATCGTGCTGCCAGGCAACGGATGACAGCAGCTCCCTGAAATAATGGCCTGCCTGCGCGGATTCCAGTATTTTCCCGTAATAATTGACCATCCCGTCAGCCGGTAACAGGTTCAGGGAAGGGTCGGGTGTATTGTCAAACAGTTCCATAGCGGTCATTTTATACAGCAGTTGATTTAAAAGATAGAGGCAGCATCATACGGTAACGCATTTCAGCACAGCGTATTTTTTTAGCTGTCCCGGTATATTTGTGCGCTTTCCCAGCCTATGATCGCTGCTTTCCTGCCTGTGCCCCACATGTAGCCGCCCGGCATGCCCGTGGATTGAATGACCCGGTGACAGGGGATCAGGAAAGCTACAGGATTGCTGCCTATTGCGGTACCCACAGCCCTGGATGCACGGGCATTTCCGGCCTGTGCTGCCACTGCACCGTAGGTGCTGAGGCTGCCCATAGGTATTTTCAGCAGGCTTTCCCACACCTTTAGCTGGAATGGCGTGCCTTTAAGGTGCAGCTTAATGCCGGTCAGCATATCCGCTCCCGGGGGCTGCTGAAAGATCCGCAATGCGTTTTCCTGCATGGCAGTACAGTGCATACGGAAACCTGCGTTCGGGAATTTGTGCTGTAGCCTTGCCAGCGCCTGCTTTTCATCTGTTTCAAAGGCCATATGACAGATGCCTGTCTCCGTGGATGCAATAAGTACGGTCCCGAAAGGGGTAGGGGCAAAGCTATAGCTGATGGACAGGCTCCTGCCGCCGTTCTTATACGCTGCCGGCGTCATGCCTTCTATATTGATGAACAGCTCGTGCAGGCGGCTGGTACTGGACAGGCCGGTTTGATAAGCAGCATCGGCAACTGTTCCGCCGGTATGATCCGCCAGCAATTTTTTTGCGTGCTCCACGCTGAGGTATTGCAGGAATTTTTTAGGGCTGGTACCTGCCCATTCGCTGAACAGGCGCTGAAAATGATGGGGACTGAGGTGTATATGAGCGGCTATCTCTTCCAGGCCGGGCTGCTGCCGGAAATGCTGTTGCAAATAGTCTATTGCCTGTGCGATACGCTGATAGTTTACGGATGCCTGTGTTTCCATGATACCGCAAAGGTCGGAAGGATTTTACAGGAAAAAAATCCGGAATATGCTTTTTTATACGCTTTGGAAAGCGATCAGGTAATTACAGGATCCGCCGGATAAAGTCCGCTGACCTTTCAAGTACCGGAGCGGGCAATTCTTTATGCGGTGTATGTCCCACACCCGGTAACATCCATTTTTCCGATCTGCCTGTTACGAGAGCTACCGTACGGTCTGCCTGTGCCGCTGTTCCGTATTCGTCCTGCTCCCCCTGGATAAAGAGGAGGGGACAGGTAACCGATGGCAGCAGCGCCTCTATATTCCAGGCCCGGTAGTCACTTCTCAGCCAGGTTTCCGTCCAGGCTTTAAAGACCGTATCCGTTTTGTCGCCGTGATATTTTGTGAGCCTGGCAGCAAGATCGGTCGTATGATATGCAGTAACCGCCTTCCGGATGCCTGCCAGGGTAATAGCTTCTACAAAGATATGCCCGGCCTCACAGATAATGCCCTTAACGGCCTCCGGGTAAAGCGCTGCAGTGAGCAATGCTATGGTACCGCCATCGCTGTGCCCGAACAATATAACATCCTGCAGCCCTGACCCAAGCAGCAGTTCCTTCAATATCCCGGCTTCATGTTCCATATAATTGACAGGACGCTTATAGGAGGACATCGGAGCGGATTGCCCGTAACCCCAGCGGTCATATACCAGCACATTGCACCGGGATAGTAAGGCCAGCCTTTCCGGGAAATCCCGCCACAGGCGCGTACAGCCCAGGGAGTCATGAAGGAATACGAGCGTTGGCCGTCCGGGGAAGCCCGCAGCGTGCTGCACATATAATTCCCGGCCCTGTATCATTATGGTTCGGTCCGTATAGGTCAATGTCATTTCAGAGGGTCGTTTCGTTTATAGCCGTACCGGCTTGCGGAGGGTAGGACTAACGCTTTTTACAGCAGGCGTCCAGCTTTTCGTAAGCGGCCGGGTCTGCTTTGATGTCATCCGCCCTGAAGCCCGATTTGCTGATCTGCTGCCTGATGGTCCTGATATCGGTTTTACGGGTATCATAGGTTACAACGAACTGCTGTTTGTCCTCAATGATCGTAAGATCTTTGACCCCTTTGATCTTAAACAGGGATTTCTGCAGCGACTGGCCGCACGACTCGCACTTGGTACAGTGGTCACAGGCTATATCCGACTGTATGGTGCTGGTCTGTATGCGGGACTGTGCGGCAACCAGGCCGGTGCTGAAAATAAGCGCAGCAAGCGTATGCAATAAATATTTCATGAGCGTATGAAGTTACTATAACAGGTAAATATAGTAAAAATAACGCGGCTGTGCAATATCCTGTACCAGGCCAGCGGCGGAAGGCTTTTAA
Source organism: Edaphocola sp. (assembly GCA_037190225.1). GTDB lineage: Bacteria > Bacteroidota > Bacteroidia > Chitinophagales > Chitinophagaceae > MKSF01. Next base: position 285,402 of record JBBCJL010000006.1, read on the forward strand.
TTCACGATGATATTGTGAATGCTGCCGTCCTTCATTTCATAGGTTTTGTCTGCCAGCTGTGCCAGCTGTTCGTTATGGGTGACGATGGTGATATTGATACGGTAGGTTTCGTGGATGGTCTGGAACAGTTCGTGTACTGCCTGTGCGTTGGCGCTGTCCAGGTTGCCGGTAGGCTCATCGGCAAAGAGGTACTGGGGGCGGTGCACCAGTGCCCTGGCGATGGCTACCCGCTGCTGCTCTCCGCCGGAGAGCTCGTTGGGCTTATGATGCTTCCGGTGCGACAATCCCACGGTCTCCAGTATCTGTTCGGCTTTTGCAGTGGCTTCCTTTGATGCGTTGCCGCCTATCCACAGCGGCATACAGACGTTCTCCAGCGCGGTAAATTCCGGCAGCAGGTGGTGGAACTGGAATACAAAGCCGAAGTGTGCATTCCTGAACCTGGATTGCTGCTTGTTGCCGAGCTTTACAATATCCTGTCCATTGATGGTAACCCGGCCGGAGTCGGGTGTATCCAGCGCGCTTAATATATGCAGCAGGGTACTTTTACCGGCCCCGGAAGGTCCCACGATGGTAATGAATTCCTGCGGCGCTATCTGCAGGGATACCTTTTTCAGCACCTGTAAGGACCCGTATGTTTTTACAATATTATCAGCTACCAGCATATGGAAGGGTTTGTCTGCTTTCGGCATCAAATGTAAAACTAAAAAGGCAAACACTGAAATAAAACGGGGATGTAAAGCGGCCGTTCCTGCCGGTTAATCAACTGGTAACGCCCATATATTTCAATTTTCGTTAACGTGTATAAACCGGATTTATCCGTAACTTTATACTTTGTGTATAACCTGAAACAACGAATTTAGATCAATGAATAAGTATTTGAACGTTTTTTTATGTGTGTTATGTCTGTTAAGTTGTGTCGTATGGGCAAACGTATCAAATGAGGCGCCGGCTACCGGCCATAATACCGAAGAGCAGCAGCCTGCTCCTTTTAATCCTGCTCAGGGCACCTATGCCTATTATATCTTTAAGCTGATCAGGGAGAACAACCCTGAAGAGACCGGCAACCTGACTGAGAAAGCTTTTGCCTATGCTTATGTAGGCTTCCTGAACTTAAAGGCGCAGGGACTCATCCCTAAGGCATCTTCCATTATTTCCATCTGTGACTTTACCCTTTCGGGTAATGAAAAACGTTTGTGGGTCATAGATGTGAAGTCCAAAAAAGTGCTCATACACAGCCTGGTAAGCCATGGCAGGAATACAGGCGAGGAATTTGCCACCCAATTTTCCAACAGGGACGGCTCTTACCAGAGCAGCCTGGGATTCTATCTTACGGACGCCACCTACCAGGGATCCAACGGTTACAGCCTGAAGCTCAACGGGCTGGACGCAGGCCTGAATGATAATGCGGGAAGACGTGCGATAGTGATGCATGGCGCATCGTATTGCAGCGATGACTTTATACGGCAGCATGGCCGTCTCGGGAGAAGTCTCGGCTGTCCTTCGGTACCGCTGGAGCAGCACCGGGAGATCATCAATATGATCAAGGACAGAACGCTCCTTTACATCTACCATGAGGATCAGCCGGTATTACAGGCCTCCAAATGGCTGAAAAGCAGCCAGCGGGGATTGATAGCCGGCCTGGAAACGGCCCTGCTGGATTAGTTCCGTTTTTTTTAGCGTGGTAGGGGGAGACCATTCCCCAATTATCAGGACATGTATTTGATGAACAGCTCCAGCGCGCTCAGCAGCAGCAGCAGAATGGCATACCCGCCGCATATCCACAGCAGCCACCTGACTTTATTGTAGTTTATGATATATTGTTTCTGCCTGGCAATAAAGATGACATTCTTCATTACAAAAACCGTGTTGACCAATGCAAGGACCAGGATCGCCTCGAACTGGAATTCCCAGAACGGGTTCCTTTTGGCATAGGCCAGGATCAGGTAGATAGCGATACCTATCATCTGGGTACGCTTGAGGTCTTTTTGTGCTTTATTTATTTTCCGGATCACGCTTTAGATTTTTGTTATTATTTCCAGGCAGGTCCTGATCATATGCTCCACGGCAGCCGTACCATCTTTAGTGAATGTTTTACTGGCCCGGTTCGCGATAATGGTATTGACGGACAGGCACTGGTGTCCCAGCATCTTGCCCAGGCCATATATGGCGCTGGTCTCCATTTCTATATTAGTGATCCTGACATCCCCGCTTTTAAAGGAGCTGAGACTGTCTATCAGGTTGGGCAATGCCAGCTCAAGGCGCAATACCCGGCCCTGGGGACCGTAAAAGCCCGGAGCGGTCATAGTGATGCCGTAATGGCAGGCATCCATGAAATGATTCAGCAGCCCCACGCTGCACTGCACGAGATAGGGGTGAATATAGCTGTTGTTCAGCCCTACGTGTGTCTTGAACTGGTTCAGCAGCTCAAGCTCATTGATATTGGGCTCGTAGTGATAATAATGCAGCAGGTTGTCCATACCTATGCCGTAGCTGCCGGCCACCAGGCTGTCCACTTCTATATCCGGCTGTACCGTACCGGAAGTGCCCAGGCGTATGATCTTCAGCGATCTTTTCTGCTCTTTAATGGTCCGGGTCTCAAAATCAATATTGGCCAGGGCATCCAGCTCATTAAGGCAGATGTCGATATTATCAGGCCCGATACCGGTGGAAACTACCGTAATGCGCTTAGGGCCGATATACCCGGTATGGCTCACAAACTCACGGTGCTCCTTCCTGACCTCTATGCTGTCAAAATATTTGGACACTGCAGGCACCCGGCCGGGGTCACCGACGGTGATCACCGTATCGGCCAGCTCGGAAGGGTGGAGATCCAGGTGATAGATGCAGCCCTGTTCCGTAAGGATCAGCTCGGAAGGCTGGATTGTTGCGTCAGACATAAGGCGTGATGATTGAACCGGTACAAAAATAAGGGAAAATGCGGAATGTCTTTCGCGCTGACTCACTCATAAGACAGCAGCAACGTGTATGCTTAACTTAATTTAAAGTGACTATCTGCTTACAGGCAACAAGCTTTTATTACACATACGCCTCGCTGAACGGTGTTCTTTCTGCAGGTCAGATACCGCTTTAGCTATAAAGGAACTGGGGGTGCTGGTAATTCCGAACGGATGTGAGGAATCTCTTATAACAATTTATAACTTATAATGACTCTGTTGCCTATATATAGATAGTCAGTTAATTTAATACTCCTGCCTCTTTTTTTCAGTTTTTAATATTAAATTTGAATATAAATCAATTGTTAATACTCAAACTGTTATAAAATTGAATAAACTTTACACTTTACTGGTAACCACCTTATTGGCAGCCGAAGGATTGTGGGCCCAGGCTCCGTCCTTTTCCCTTCATGGGAACCAGATTCATTTCAATAGCAGCACTGAGCGTCTCTCTCCCGGCCCTGCTGCGGGATCCCTGATCATACAGACCTCCCGACCTGTCCGGCCTGCTGAGTGGTTGCAGTCTGAGGTAGAGCTGCTGGACCACCTGGGAGAGAACAGGTATATTATAAAAGATCCGGCCGGCAACCTGCCCAGGTTGCCTGTTACCGGCTGGGCGGTGTATGAAAGCCGTTATAAGATAGCTCCGGACGTTTACAATTTCAATATTATTACGCCTGTAATGGTGTATGCCAGTCCCCGGATGGACCGGGGCGTATTAGAGGTGCTTGCGGCACAGTACGGAGGCAGCATGGAGCCGGTGCAGCAATGGGAAAAAAGACACCTGTATACTATCCGCATACACCCTTCGCAGCTGGAAGCATTTGCTGCGCACCCTTATGTGCTGCATATCAGCCTGCCTGTTGCTGATGAAGCGCTCCTGGAGCAGACCAGGTATTATGTAGGTGCGGGAAAAGCAGTGTTGCCCGTCACTTCAGGCGGCCGGGGACTGACCGGGAAAGACGTTATAGTAGGTGTGGGGGATGATGCCCACCCGCTGCACCTGGATATCACGGACCGCCTGCGCAACTTCAATCCCCAGAATGCCTCCACTCATGGCTACCACGTAGCCACGACCGTAGCCGGCGCGGGCATTATAGACCCGCGCTATACCGGGTTTGCGCCCAAATCCACTGCGGTTACCAATTACTTCAGCAATATTATCACGGAGTCGGAGAATTACCTGCAGGATTTCGGCATGAACCTTACCAATAATTCATACGGAGCGGAATTGAATGACTGCAATGCATTCGGCACGTATTCCGTTTACAGTAAGGCCATCGACGACCAGCTGAATGACAACCCCTCGCTGCTGCACGTATTTGCGGCCGGCAACAGCGCCAACAGGACCTGCGCGCCTTTCCCCTTTAATTACAGGACGGTGGCAGGCCACTACCAGACCACCAAGAATGTACTGACCGTTGCGAATATCGGTAAAACGGAAACGACCATCAGCAATTCCTCTTCCGTAGGGCCGGTGAAGGACGGCAGGCTGAAGCCGGAGATCACGGCTATGGGTACGCAGCTGATGGCCGGGGGCAATAACAATAACTATTTTGCAAATACGGGGACCAGCATGGCCTGTCCCAATGTGGCGGGAGCGGCAGCCCTGTTCACCGAGCGCTACCGCCAGCTGCACGGCACCGTTCCCGAAGGCGCGCTGGTGAAAACACTCCTGATGAACGGCGCTACCGATATCGGCAATCCCGGACCGGATTACAGATTCGGCTTTGGCCTGATGAACCTGGAGCATTCCCTGAGGATGCTGGAGAACCAGCAGTATTTCAGTGATACCGTCAATACCGGCACCGGCAGGCAGTTTACCATCAGCGTTCCTGCCAATACCTCACTGCTGAACGTCATGCTGTACTGGAATGATCCCTCGGGCAGCCCGTCCGCATCCAGGGCGCTCGTCAATGACCTGGACATCCAGGTTATTGATCCCGCGAATAATGTAACAGACCCCTGGATACTGAACCCGGCGCCTGCTAATGTGACGGATAATGCCACCCGCGGAACCGACCGCCTGAACAATGTGGAGCAGGTAAGCATCCAGAACCCGGCTGCCGGTACCTATACCATACGGGTACGCGGCTTTGATGTCTCGGTACCGGACCAGAAATTCTTTGTGGCCTATGATATCGTTGACCGGGGTATCCGGCTGCGGTTTCCCCAGGGCGGCGAAAAAGTGGTAGCCGGCACCAACCAATATATCTACTGGGAATCGCCTTTTACAACCGGCAATACCACCATCGAATTTTCCAGCGATAACGGGAATACCTGGTCGCTTATCAATACCATCACCAATCCCGTTACCCGTACGTTCCAGTACACCATTCCTGCTGCCATCAATTCCCTGCAGTGCAGGATAAGAGTCACACAAAACGGTTCCGTTGCCACCAGCAATAATTTTACGGTCATGCAGCGTCCTGTTGTGTCACTGGCGCCGCTGGCCGAACAATGCCCGGGCAGCGTCAAGATCACCTGGACCACCACTCCCAATGCCACCGCATACCGGGTGTACAGGAAGATCGGGGATGAAATGGTGGCTGTTGCCACTACTGGCAATACGACCTATACTATTTTCGGGCTTCCGCAGCAGGAAACGCAGTGGGTGGGCGTAGCTTCCATAATCGGCTCACAGGAAGGAGAGCGCTCTGTAGCGGTTTCCCGTTTGCCCAACAATGGCGGCTGTACCGGTATGGCCAACGGAGACCTTGCCCTTACCGGCCTTACTCCCAATACCTCCGGCCGCAGGTACACGCAGAGCGAGTTTTCAGCAGCTACGCCCTTATCGGTTACGGTGCACAATATAAGCGGCAATGCCGCCGCTTCTTACAGGATAGCCTATAAGATCAATAACAGTACCTGGACCTCAGGTGTTTATACCACGCTTATTGCCAATGCCGCAACGGCTACAGTGTCGCTGGGCAACATAGACCTGAGCGTTCCCGGTAAATATGTCATTACAGCGGTGGTTCAAAACCTCTCCGCTACCGACCAGGTGTCTGCGAATGATACCTTCCGGGCTACGGTCTTCCACTGGGCCAATGCGCCACTGAGCCTGTCGAGCGACCTCGTCCTGGACTTTGAAGGACATGATATTGTGCTTACAGGAACGAGCACCACCGGCATTGACAGCATAGAATACCTCGACTTTAACAGCACTTCGCCCTATGGTGAAGCCCGTTCTTTCGTCAACAGGACCGTGACACTTGACGGCACAAGATCGCTCTCTATGTACACCAACAGGAATGTGGGCGGCACTATTGGCAATGCCAGCAAGAACAGCATTACCGGCACCTTTAACCTGAGCCTCCACGATACCGCGGAGGGCGAGATTCGCCTGGAATTTGAATACCTGCTGCCCGGCTATCCCGGTATAGATTCGCTGAACAGTATCTGGATAAGAGACCGGGAAGGCAGCAGCTGGGTCAAGCTGATGGAATACTTTGTAGATACGGTCAATTATACCAAGCAGCATTCGGGCAGCATATCTCTGACGGATTTCTTCAAGGCCCGCAACTGGAATTTCACCTCCAGCGTACAGGTAAAATGGGAACAATATGATCTGACATTGCTGAGCACCAATTACTACGGAAAGGGCGTGACGCTGGATAATATCAAAGTCTATGAAGTGAAAAACGATATATTTATCGCAGGGACCGACAGCGTCTATAACTATAACTGCGCTTTGGGAGACCAGGTGCCCATACGCCTGAAAGTGGGCAACGGGGTCAACCATACCGTTTACGATATCCCGGTAGCCTACCGGGTGGATAACGGTACGGTTGTTACGGGCATAATAGATTCCATACCGGCAAAAGATACCATTACCTATACGTTCAGCGTTCCTGCCAACCTGGACCAGTACAGGACCTATATCCTGAACGCCTGGGTGTACCTCTCTACCGATACTTACCGGATGAATGACTCTCTGCCGGATTTCAGGATCAAGAACCAGCCCGTGATCGCCGCCTTTCCTTATTTACAGACCTTTGAGGACAATGACGGCTTCTTCTATACGGAAGGCATCAACAGCAGCTGGCAGTACGGCAAGCCTGACAAGAATAACATCCGGTATGCGGCCAGCGGCAGCAGGGCGTGGGTAACGGATACGGTCAGCACCTATAATAACGACCAGCATTCTTTCCTGTACTCGCCGTGCTTTGATATCAGCAGTATGGCCAGCCCGCATTTAAGCCTCAGCCTTATATACGATATGGAGAATATAAGAAGCGAAGACAACAGCATCTTTGACTACCTGTATATCGAATATACCAATGACGGGAATAGCTGGCAGACCCTGGGAGCGCAGGGAGAAGGCTATAACTGGTATAACCATTCCGGTAACGTATTTACAGGCAATACCAACCCTAACTGGCAGGTAGCCACCATACCATTGCCCCGGACAGGCGATATTTTCTCGTTCAGGGTACGGTTCATTGCAGACAGGAATACCGCGTACGGCGGCGCCGCTATAGATGATATTCATATCTATGACCTGCAGCAGCCTATCTATACGGGTGACAGTGTGCGGAACGCCATTGTATTGTCCCTGCCTCCCAATACCACCCGGACCGCTACGGCGGACGGCAGCATCATTGCCATATTGGAGTCCGGCGCCTCGTCATTGGGAGATGTGAGGGTGCAGACCTACAGGCACGAGGATTTTTACAACCCGGATTCCTCGCAGTATTTCCTACCCAGGAATTACGTGATACAGCCACAGGATAAGCTCACGGATACCATGACGCTGCGGCTGTATATCGAGGATGAGGCGGTGAAGAAAGTGCGTGCGGATATTTTCTGCGGCTCCTGCAGCCGTGTCCGGGATGTGTACCGGATGGGCGCCAGCATTTACAGCGATGCGGAAAAGAGCAGGGAAAATAACCGGCTTACCGATAATATCACGCTGGATAATTATTTGTACCTGCCCTATGACGCGCTGCAATGGGTACCGTACGACAAAGGCTATTACGCCGTGCTCCGTACGTCCCGGTCCGGAGAAGTGTGGTTCAATGACGGCGGTCCTACCAGGAACAGGTCGCTGGGCCACAAGATCATCGAGCTGTACGGAATGGCCAGGGAGCTGGTATATGCCGATCTGCAGTGGCATTCCTATATTGACGCGGAAGTGAAGCGGTATTACCTGCAACGTAAGAACAAGGAAAGTGAATTTGAGACCATTTATACTATCGGCAGCAACCGCCGGCCGGACCCCGCCGTATACCCGTATATGGATGTGCCTCCTCACGATGGGCAGTCCAAAACCTACCGGGTGGCATTCGATCTCCTGTCTGATTCCTCCGAATTGTTCTATTCCAATGAGGTCACGATCGACTGGAGCGCCTTTAAGGATAAGACAAGGGTCTACCCGAACCCGGTATCGGACGGTAAGATCTATATCGAATGGCATAAGAATGACGGCGAGCCGATGAAGTGGGCCCTTATCAATACCGCGGGGCAGGTGATCATGCATGATGATTTCAGCACCAACGAGTTTGGCGATGTGTATGTGCTGGACCTGAATACATACGGCGTTCCGGGGAGCGGGGTGTATATATTAAGGCTATACAGCAATAAGCGCAACTGGGATTATAAGCTATCCATACGGAATGAGCAATAAGGGCCGGGCATCCGGCAATGCCGCGCCCCCGCCCGGAAGAATTACGTTTATTTAAAGGAGCTATTGACTATGAGCTATATTTGGAAATCAGGGGTGATATGGATGATGCTATGCCTGTTTGCGGTCACAGGGCTGCAGGCACAGGTGAGGGTACCCAAAGAAAAAGCAAAGACTACCCGCCAGGAACCTGAGCGGCAGGCAGCCGACCATGATGCCGAGACCGAAACCGAAGAGGAGCAGGATGACGACTTTGACGAAGAGGAGGAGGATGATACGGAGGATACAGCAGCCAAAGACCTACAGCAGCCCGAAGAGCAGAAAGCGCCACCGGCCGGGCGCAGGAAACGCAGGCAGGCGGAACAACAGACGCAGGATACAGCGGTAGCGGAAGAAGCTGCAGTTACCGCCGATACCCTTCAGGAAACAGCCATAGAAACGGATGTCAGGAAAGCTGCCGTGCTGCAGCTGTATGACAGCTGTATGCGGAACCGGAATTATCCGCAGGCCTATCTTCATATCAAATACCTGGAACGATTCAGCTATGACAATATTCCCGAGATGCTCTTTTATAAGATCAAATGCCTGATATACATAGCGGACTACAGCCAGCCGAACAGCGGGTTTGTCCAGGAGATCAGGAAAAGCATCAGCACCCTCCAGGAAATGCAGCAGGAGCGCTACCAGTTCAGCAGATCCGTTGATATGGACTGGATCGCCAAGATACAGATGAATTACTTTATGGAAGGCCCTTTATATACCAAATGGCTGAATGACCCGGAATATAAGAAGGCGCAGCAGCTATTCGATAAAAAAAGCTTTGAGAAAGCTGCGGAATATTTTACCCTGTCCACCAGCCATAATAACGGCCTGGCCTATTACTACCTGGGTATCATGTATGAGCTCGGGCTGGGAGTGCCCAAAGATCTGGAGACAGCCAATACATATTTTGAGATCGCTTCCGAGAGCCATATAGGCCTGGCGCACTGGAGCCTGGCAAAGAACCTGCTGGCGGAAGGGAATAAGACCCTGGAATGGTCGGAGCTGAATACAACGGAAAAAGAGCTGTATCTTAAGCATATGAAGGAAGCAGCCCTGCTGAATGTCAACCAGGCCAAATATGCGCTGGGCATGTACTACCTGTATGATGAAAAGGAATTGCCCCGGCAGGAACGCAATTACCTGGCCTATGACTGGTTCGTGAATGCCGCGAAGGACGGGAATATAGACGCGCAGCTCAAGCTGGCGGAGATGCATTGCAAAGGCATTGGCACGATAGTATCCCACCAGGAGGCTTCCTACTGGATCAAGCTTGCCGCGGCCTCACAGCAGGTCAGCCAGCAGAAAATCGTGGAATTACAGGACTGCATTAAAGATTTATAAGATGAAAGCATTGTTATACAGGCTGTTTACGGGTGTGCTTATCCTTTTCCTGCTGCCGGCCGGCGGCGCGGTTGCACAGGTGGAAACGGACACTACCTATAGCAGCCCGGGGTCTGTTACCCTCGGGGAGGACGATTATTTTAAAATGGCCGTGGATGCCTATGAGGAGGGGCAGTACAGGGCCGCCCTGCAATATATCAACGCCTACGCGGCGCATGAGCCCTGGCATACCAGCCTGGGGTACTGGAAAGTGCTGATCATAGATAAGAACCTTCGCTATAATAATATAAGCGACCCGCTGTTCATTGAGCTGAGCGAGCATATAGGAAAGCTGATCAGGGAGGCCAACGCGCAATCCCCTAGTGAAAGGAATCTCTATGATGAGCATTACAGGGAAGTGATGCAGATCGATGAAAAGATCAACTTCGCGGTACTGAAGCTCAGGTGGAACAATGACGCCATGTACCAGGATGCGCTAAAATCCTTTCTCAGGAATGACCTTGGCGTTGCAAAGCTGCACGCGGAAAAAGCGGCTAAAACGAATAACGGCAGCGCTTTGCTGATGCTGGGACAGATAGCGGAAACTGGATATACAGGTAATCCCGGGGACTATGCTGCTGCTATGAACCATTACCAGGCAGCCTTCCTGGCAGGCAGCTACGATGCGGCCTATCACATCGGTTATTTATACTTTCACGGCTACGGAGTGGTCAAGAATATCAATATCGCATTTCAATGGTGCCGGATCGCCGCCCATTACAGGTATGTGCCGGCTATGAAGGAGCTGAGCAATATGTATAAGCATGGCCTGGGCGTGCTGCGGGACCAGGAACAGTCGCGATACTGGTGGGATTTATCCCAGATCCAGTAAATACAGTATCGGATTTGCTGGTCGGAAAATCATATTCTTTATTGATAAAATACTGATAGTCAAATAACTATATCTTTTTTCATTAAGATGTGGATAAGTTTCTTAAAAAATATCAAAAAATGTTAAATAAAATTATTAAAAAACAAAACAGTATATTATCTTTGCCCATATTTTAATGGCCCTTTGATATGAATTAGTGTCAATTATAAATACGATTTATATCAATATTGACAAATTAATTATTCACAAAGAAATTTAAAACAAACGACATGAAAAAAGCATTTTTATTGCTAAGCTTGGCTGCAGGAACATTCGCAGCATCTGCTCATAGTCCTCAACACGAAGACTTCAAATTTTTCAAACCTAAAAAAGGTGATGTTACTGCTGAAGCAGGTTTAGTAGGCGGAATCCTGAACAGTGATTTCACTCTGAACAACAATGCAGGCATGCTACGTGGTCGTTATTTTCTGAAAAACAACTTCGCATTACGTCTGGGTCTGAACCTGTCTGTTGAAAACGCAAAGGACAATGTATATGGTCCCGGTAATGCTAGCGGATTCACTTCTACAACCAACACAGGTTTTATGATCAACCTGGGTGTTGAGAAACACTTTAAAGGTACTGCACGCCTGTCTCCTTATGTAGGTGGTGACGTACTGTTCGGTATCGCTAACGCCCGTACCAAATCTGAAGCGGACAACGGCGGTGTGTACCAGGCTAATTATGCAGCATTATCTACACAGTCTGATTTCTCCTTAGGTATCCGTGGTGTGGTGGGCGCTGATTACTACATCGCTCCCAGAGTTTACCTGGGTGGTGAAGTTGGTCTGGGTCTGCTGAAAACATGGGCTGGTGAAACTTACACTGAAGTAAATGGTACTGCCACTACAGCTCCTTCCGCAGGTTCTGAATTCAACTTCGGTCCTTCCATCGTTACAGGTGTAAGAATCGGTTTTGTATTCTAAGGATTACAATAATTTCCATTATAAAAAGGATGTTCATTAATATGAACATCCTTTTTTGTTATCTCTCTCATATAGTGTGGCATATTGCAATGATTTAGTTGAATAAAGCTTAAATTTGCGGTATAAAAACATCCAACAAGGCTTTATGAATATTGCTGACCTCTATAAGAAAGCGCTGAATTTCGAATTCCTGACCGCGGAAGAAGGCCTCCGGCTGTTTGAGCATGCCCCGCTGGCGGAATTAGCGTTCATTGCCAACGAATTAAGAAAAATTCAGGTGCCCCATAATAAAGTAACATGGATCATAGACAGGAATATGAACACCACGAACGTATGCACCGCCAACTGTAAATTCTGTAACTTTTACAGGATTCCCGGTCATGCGGAGCAATACACCACCGATATAGAGACCTATAAGACGAAGATCGAAGAGACCTTCCGCTACGGAGGCGAGCAGCTGCTCCTGCAGGGCGGGCATCACCCTGACCTGGGCTTATCCTACTACATAGATCTCTTCCGACAGCTTAAAGAGCTGTATCCCGATCTGAAGCTGCATGCCCTGGGACCGCCGGAGGTGGCGCATATCTGCAAAATAAGCGGGGTATCCCACAGGGAGGCGCTGCTGGCCTTAAAGGAAGCTGGCATGGACAGTATGCCGGGTCCGGGCGCTGAGATACTGGACGACAGGGTGCGCAGGCTGATCTCCAAAGGTAAGTGCGGTGCGCAGGAATGGCTGGATATTATGCACGAAGCGCATAAAATAGGGCTGACCACCTCCGCGACTATGATGTTCGGTCACGTGGAAACGCTGCTGGAACGCTTTGAGCACCTGGTGAAGCTCAGGGAGGTACAGGCGAAAAAGCCGGCGGATGCCAAAGGCTTTATAGCCTTTATACCCTGGACCTTCCAGGATGTTGATACCCTGCTGAGAAGGATAAGGAGAGCTAAAAATGATACTACCGCGGAAGAATATATCCGTATGATAGCCATGAGCCGTATCATGCTGCCCAATGTCAGGAACATACAGGCCAGCTGGCTGACGGTAGGCAAGGATGTGGCCCAGATGTGCCTGCATGCGGGAGCCAACGATTTCGGCTCCATTATGATAGAGGAGAACGTGGTGAGCGCTGCCGGTGCGCCGCACAGGTTTACGGCACAGGGCATACAGGACGCCATCCGGGAAGCGGGCTTTGAGCCCCAGCTTCGCAACCAGCAATATGAATTCCGCGCCATGCCGGAACTGGAACAGCAGGTGATCAATTACTGATAAGTACCGGCCCTGGGACAAACGGTATCAACTGATAATTTTTTTGCCGGTTATGGTCTTTTTTAATTAAATTAGCTCATTAATAATACGATAGTGTCTGACCCTTAATTTTATAGCTTATGAAAAAAATGTTATCCTTATTGCTGGCAATATCAGCTTCTCAGCTGTTAACAGCTCAAAATTCCATCAATACCCAGGACGCCGGAAGCCGGAAAAAAGGTAAGGTATATTTATCCACTAACTTCGATACCTACCTGCTGACGAGCTCCATGTTGTCCAGTCCCAGGGTAGATAATAAATGGACCACGCCCCGTTTTACGGCATTCCTGCATATAGGATTGAATGCCAATTATGACTTCACTTCCAGGGTGGGCATTATGGGCGGTCTGAACACCCGGAACCTGGGGTTCATTGAAAAGACGGATAATCCTGATTATACTGTTATAAGAAGGGTGTACACCTTCGGTATACCTGTGGCGCTGAAGATAGGCAACCTGGAAGGTAACAGGACCTTCTTTATCATAGGGGGCGGTGTGGATTTTCCTTTCAACTATAAAGAGAAAGGATTTGTAAAAAGAACCTCCAAGGATTATAAGTTCAATGAGTGGTTCTCCAACAGGACACAGCAGGTATTGCCTTATGTATTCGTAGGTGCCAGGTTCAATCCCGGCGTCTATGTGAAGCTGCAGTATTACCCGTCCAATATGATGAATACGAACTATACCACTTCCTTAGGCGGCGTGACAACGAGGCCTTACGCGAACTACAAGGTCAGCACGACCATGCTGAGCTTAGGGTTTGATATTAAATATACTCCCAAATATTAGCGCGCTTCCTGCGAAATGCACTAATTTTATCCCGGGCACACCTATAACAGTGCCCGGGATATTTTTATGCTGAAAACATATACCAGACAGGAAATATTATCGCTGACAGCCACCCGTGCCGGCGAGACCAAAATAGGGGAGACCATATATACTTTCGGCGACTGGCTGACCGGACAGCCCGCTGAAGCCCCGGGTTCCGGCATACGGTTTGCGCTGCTGGGCATAGAGGAAGACCTGGGCATCCGCGCCAATAAAGGCATCGGTACAAAGGCTTTCGCCTGGGAGCCTTTCCTGAGCTCATTTTTGGGACTGCAATCCAATGAATTCCTCAAGGGTGATACCTGTATGATCATGGGCGTGGTCAACGGGCTGGATACGGTAGAGGCCTATGATGCCTGCATAAGTGCGGTCACAGGGGAGATACTCTCCAGGGGCTGGATACCCGTGGTCATAGGCGGAGGTCATAATAATGCCTATCCTTTGATGAAAGCGCTCAGCCTTACTGCCGGGAAAAGCATTCACTGCCTGAATATAGACCCGCATGCCGACCTGAGGGCCTGCGAGGGCCGGCATAGCGGCAACGGCTTTAGCTATGCCATTGCGCAGCAATACCTGGGCAGGTACGCCATGGTAGGCCTGCACCAGTCCTATAACAACCGGTTCATACTGGACAAGCTGAAAGATCACGATACCTACAGGGCCGTATGGTGGGAAGATATTTTCCTGCGGGGAAGCTATACCTGGACCCAGGCTGTGCAGCAGGGATTATATTTTGTAGCGGGCACCGCATTCGGGGTGGAGCTGGATATGGATGCCATTGAGCATGCGCTCTCCAGCGCTATGACACCGGTGGGCATCACCGCTCAGCAGGCGTGCCAGGCGCTCTTTATGCTGGGTATGCACCCGGACGCCGCTTACCTGCACCTGCCGGAAGGCGCTGCGGAACGGGAAGACGGCTTAAAGCAGTCCACGACAGGAAAGCTGCTGGCCTACCTGGTGACTTCCTTTATCAAAGGCAAGCAGGAAACAGCTTAAACGATATACTCGCCGTTGCCATCCGTTATAAGCACATCAGTCATATAGTGGAAAAAGGGGAGCAGCATTTTATACTTGTCTGCCACATCCTTGCTGAAATTGGCCGACAATACTTCCTTATCCGTATAGGAACGCGTCAGGTAGAATTGCTTCTTCCTGATAAGCCCGATACGGGAGTGCGTCTTGTCAAAGCCTTTGGGCGCGGTCTTAAGTTCTTCACCCTGGAGCGTTCCGAAATGCTTTACAATATCCTTATGGGCCAGAATGCCGGGCAGGGTATCTTCATATAACAGGGCCTGGCGTATGCGCTGCACATCGGCCGGGACGGGTCCCCAGAACCCGGCGCCTATAAAGCTGGCTCCCGGCTCTATATGGATATAAAATGAGCCGCGGTTGTAAGGCTGCCGTCTCATAAAAGCGGCGCTGATGCAGGTCTTGTAAGGTTCCTTGTTCTTTGAAAAGCGCACATCCCTGTAGATGCGGAACATCTTGGGCGGGAGCACATCATCCTGCTCCGCAATTTTTGTATAAACAACCCCGAACAACTGCTCCGCTTCCGCTTTGGCCGTTTCGTACGCATCCTTGTGCCGGTGGAACCATTCCCTGTTATTGTTGTCCCTGAGCTGGCTTAAAAAATCGAACATATACCGTTGCTGATTGGATATAAAACTTATAAAAATATAATTCTCAGTAAAAATACACTAAAGATCAAAGACTGTAATGATACGCCCGTGAAAATAAAAGATATTTTCCGGAGCTGTATTTAACTTTCGAATTGCTTATCAGGAAAGTTAGCAGGAGCTATCTGAAATAGCTTCCCGGAAAACTTAAAATAAAGAAATTAATCCAGAAAAAATATTTTTATTATCGTTTTCGATATTATTTTTGCTGCCTAATCACTAAGCAATAAACTATTTTATAATGTTACAACTTCCTAATCAAACCGGGTTTTATAAGGGTAAAGTAAGAGACGTATATTTTATCGGCGACAAGCATCTGGCCATGGTAGTAAGCGACAGGATCTCCGCATTCGATGTGGTGCTTCCCCGTCCTATACCCTTCAAAGGCCAGGTTTTAAACCAGATCGCAGCGCACTTCCTCGAAGCTACTACGGACATCGTTCCTAACTGGGTGCTGGATGCCCAATCCGTCCCTAACGCCACTATAGGCCTGAAATGTGAAACCTTCCCCGTGGAAATGGTGATCAGGGGCAACCTGACAGGACATGCCTGGAGAACCTACAAGACCGGCGCCCGTACCCTGTGCGGTGTGGCCCTGCCGGAAGGACTGAAAGAGAACGATTTCTTTCCTGAGCCTATCCTTACACCCACCACCAAAGCCCATGAAGGTCATGATGAGGATATTTCCCGGGAGGAGATCATAGCCCAGGGCCTGGTATCCAAGGAAGAATACGAGCAGCTGGAAGCCTATACCCGTGCTTTATTCCAGCGCGGCAGGGAAATGGCGGCAGAGCGCGGCCTGATCCTGGTAGATACCAAATATGAATTCGGTAAGATAGACGGTAAGATCTACCTGATAGATGAGATACATACCCCGGATTCTTCCCGTTATTTCTATACGGAAGGCTATGAGGACAGGCAGGCCAAAGGCGAGCAGCAGAAGCAGCTCTCCAAGGAGTTCGTACGCGAATGGCTGATGGAAAACGGCTTCCAGGGCAAGGAAGGACAGGCCATCCCTGAAATGACCGATGAATTTGTAAACCAGGTGTCCGAGCGTTATATCGAGCTGTTCAACCACGTTACCGGTAAGACATTCGAGAAAAAGCATATTACGGAGCAGGAATTACAGGAGCAGCTCTCTGCTTTACTGGCTAAATTATAACAGGACCTCTTATGGTCCGGTTACCGGTACTCCGGTATCTTTCAGGGGTGGAAAATCTGTTTTCCGCCCCTGTTGCTTTATCCCGCGCTGCCCGGGCTGTGCCGGCATTTTATTACAATAAGTTGCGTATCTTTGCGTTCATATATTATTTAAGTAACTTTTTATGTCTTTCAACAATAAGAAATTAATAACCTTAGACGAATTTACTATCCGGCAGACCAGGCAATTCCCCAATGCCACGGGAGAGCTGTCAGCCTTATTAAGGGATCTGTCCCTGGCCTGTAAAATGATCAATAAGCAGGTGAATAAGGCCGGCCTGGTGGATATTATCGGGAAATACGGCGCTACCAACATACAGGGAGAAGAGCAGATGAAGCTGGATATCTTCTCCGATGAAATGCTGATCAATGTGCTGAGGAACAGTAGTGAATGCGCCGGCATAGCCTCTGAGGAAAATGATGATTTTGTAGCTTTTGATGACGAATACTCCGTCAATTCAAAATATGTAGTGCTGTTCGATCCGCTGGACGGCAGCTCGAATATAGATGTAAACGCGCCCATAGGTACCATATTCTCCGTGTACAGGAGGGTAAGCCCGCTGGGACAGCCCTGCACGCTGGAAGATTTCCAGCAGCCCGGTACTAAGCAGATGGCTGCGGGTTATATCATTTACGGCAGCTCCACGATGCTGGTATATGCTACCAGGCTGGGGGTGAACGGCTTTACGCTGGAGCCTTCCATCGGTGAATTCTGCCTGTCCCATCCTGAGATGAAATGCAAGGAAAACGGTAAGATCTATTCCCTGAACCAGGGTAATACCTGTAAGCTGGCGGACAGTACCAAAGCGTTCCTGGAATACTGCATGCAGGATGATAAGGAGAATGGCCTGCCGCTGTCGCACCGGTATATCGGCTCTATGGTGGCAGACCTGCACCGTACCCTGATCAAAGGCGGTATCTTTATGTACCCGGCCGATAAAAAGAACAGGAACGGTAAGCTAAGGCTCATGTATGAATGCAACCCTATGGCATTCATAGTAGAGGCTGCCGGGGGACTGGCCAGCACAGGCACACAAAGGATACTGGAAGTGCAGCCTACCGAGCTGCACCAGAGAGTGCCTATTTACATAGGCTCCAGGAACCTGGTGAGCAAAGCGCTGGAATTCGTAAGCGCAACGTCCGAGCTGGTATAATATATAAAATAATAAGATCATTCAGGGCTACCCGGGGATCCAGGCCTGTTGCTGCAGCATTCCCGGGTAGCCTTGTTTTATACAGCGCTGTGGGAGACCGGCGGTTTATTAGCTTAAAATACTGATTCCACCTGTTTATGAAAATATTTATTTCGGGAGCATCCGGCCTTGTAGGAGGTAATTGCCTGAGCTACTTCAGGACCCAAAAAGCGGATGTCGTGGGCAGCCACTTATCTTACATGACACCGGATACCGTTTATTTTAATACCTTATCGACCGGTGACGCCGGTAACTTTGATATCGCTGCATTCCGCCCTGACATTATTGTCCATTGCGGGGCGCTGACCCATGTCGATTATTGCGAGCAGCATCCTGAGGAAAGCTATGAAAAGACCGTTCAGAGCACCCTGAACCTGATCAGGGCGGCCAGGGAATGCGGCTCCAGGCTGGTATTGCTTTCCACGGATTATGTGTTCGACGGGCGGGAGGGGCCCTATAAGGAAACCGATGTGGTCAATCCCCTGAGCGTATATGGCAGACATAAGCTGGAGGCGGAGCAGGAGGTCATCAAAAGCGGTATCCCATACCTTATTTTAAGAGTGACCAACGTGTACGGTGATGAGCTTCGCCATAAAAACTTTGTGTCGCGGATCGTAGAGCAATGCTATAACGGGCAGCACCTTACCCTTAGGCTGCCGTATGACCAGTTTGCATCGCCTACCAATGCGATGGACATTTCCAGGGCTATGTATCAGCTGCTGCTGCATGATAAGACAGGCATCTATCATATATGCGGCTCCGATTTTATGAACAGGGTGGAGCTGGCCATGAAAGTGATCGGCTATTTCCCCGGCACTTCCTATACCCTGGAGGCCGTATCTACCGAACAGCTTGGCCAGCCTGCCGCACGACCGCTTATCGGGGGATTTGTAAAGCAGAAATTTGTACGGGAATTCCCTGAATTTACGTTTACAAGTGTGGATAATTACTTACAATCAAAAATAAAGTCATAATATATGAAAAAAATACTGTGCGCTTTACTCTTTTGTATGAGCCTGCTGACTGTAGGCTTTGGCCAGGGCATCAGCTTTGAGAACGGCACCTGGCAGCAGGTGGTGGATAAGGCCAAAAAAGAGAACAAGCTGATCTTCCTGGATATCTATGCCGTATGGTGCGGTCCCTGCAAGCAAATGGACAAGAAGATATTCCCGGACGCAAAGGTGGGGGACTTCTATAACCGGCACTTTATCAGCTACAAGCTGGACGGCGAAAAGGGAGAAGGTATTGGCATTGCCAAGAAATATGGCGTAAAAGCCTATCCCACCAACCTGTATCTCAACCCCAAAGACCTCTCCGTGGTGAGCAGGGAAATGGGCTACGTGGATGTTGCCACCTTTATAGGAAGGGGAGAGCAGGCCCTGAAGGAATTTAAGGACCCCAGGAGCTGGTCCGATTATGTAAAAGACTATAAGACCAAGTCGGGCAATAAGGAATTCCTGGAAGATTATATCCGTAAAGGCAATAAGCTGGATAAGAATGTGGACCAAGCCATTGACCTGTATATCAGCCAGTTCACGCCGGCCCAGCCGGATGGTGAGTTCATCGGCTTCCTGTCCCAGAACATCAAAACGCTGAACAACAAGGGTGTGGATTATATCGTGGACCTCTACAGCTATACCAATGAGCAGATCGCTATGCTGGATGAATGGCTGCCGGGCCTGTATGACAATACGCTGGACAATGCCGTAGCTACCAAGGACCCTAAGAAGCTGGAGCGCATTCTCTGGGCCAGTAAAAAAACAAGGAACCCGCAGGCGCAGAATATCTATAACAGGTTTGTCACTGCCTATTATGCCAAAACCAACGATATGGGCAACTACTGGAAAGCGGTGGAAAATGAAATGAACGTCTATCTGCAGACGGACATCCGCGAGTACAGGCAGCAGGACAGCGCTGCTTTCCAGGCCCTGATAGAGGATTACGGCGTGCAGCTGAAGAACTATGGTGTGCCTGAAAGCCAGTTCATGAGCTATATAGATGAAACCCTGAAGGATAAAAAAGAAGAAGCCGAGCACCAGACCTCGTATATGACCGCTGCCTTTATCAATGAAGCCCTGGATAATGTAATTGAAAAAGGGTCCAAAAACCAGCAGCTCCTTAAAAAGGCCGCAGGCTGGGCGGACTTTATGCTGGAGCTGGCACAGCCTTTTACTTACCAGTGGGCCCAGTTCGCGGCCAATGCGGCTGAGATCTATGCCCTCAATAATGACAAGGCCAAGGCCAGGTCCACTATGGAGCAGGCTATCCTGAAAACGGAGAATAATAAGGATATCCAGAACATCATTAAAGAAGAGCTGAAAAAATACCAGTAAGGTACGTTGCCACAGAAAGCCGGGAAGACCGGCGAAAGGCAAAAAACAACGCCCGGTAAGTGATTACCGGGCGTTGTTATATAAATGAATGCATTGTATTGCTACAGTGCGGCGGTTACCGCGTTACGGTCTATCTTTTTGATCAGTCCCTGCAGCACATTGCCGGGGCCCGACTCTGTAAAATGAGTGGCGCCATCCGCTATCATATTCCGGATGGTCTGTGTCCAGCGCACCGGCGCGGTCAGCTGGTTGATCAGGTTCTGCCTGATCTCGGAAGCTGCCGTATAAGGACGGGCATCCACGTTCTGGTAGACCGGGCATTTCGCATCGTTAAAATGCGTCTGCTCGATCGCTGCTTTCAGGTCCTCCTGTGCCAGCTGCATCAGGGGAGAATGGAACGCTCCGCCTACGGGAAGCACCAGGGCGCGCTTGGCCCCGGCTGCCTTCAGGAGATCACAGGCGGTATCTATTCCCGCTATGCTGCCGGAGATCACCAGCTGGCCCGGGCAGTTATAATTGGCAGGAACCACTACTTCGTGAGTGATGGTAGCGCACACTTCCTCTACTTTCTGATCTTCCAGCCCGAGGATGGCGGCCATAGTTGAGGGGTTCAGCTCGCAGGCTCTCTGCATAGCTTCGGCTCTCCGGGACACCAGCCTTAAGGCATCTTCAAAAGATAATACACCGGCTGCCACAAGCGCGGAAAATTCCCCGAGGGAATGGCCTGCCGTCATATCGGGCTCCGACTGGTGTTTGGTAAGGTAAGTAACGACAGAATGTATAAAAACTGCTGGTTGTGTAACATTGGTCTGCTTCAGCTCATCTTCGGTACCGGAAAACATTACATCAGATATCCTGAATCCTAATATCTCATCAGCCTGCGTAAAAAGCGCTTTTGCCTGTTCGTTCGTTTCATACAGCTCTTTTCCCATTCCGGAAAATTGGGCACCCTGACCCGGGAATACATAAACCTGTTTCATATTTTGCTCCAAATCTTTTTAAATGAGTAAATTATTTTACAAATAACGTAAAAAATAGCAAAATAGTGAAGAAACAGGCAAAGAAAGCGGGGTTTTACAAAGCTAATATAGCAGGGTCATAAGAGTAGCGGGCGATATTTTCACAGTGAAGGAAGACGATATTTTTATAAAATAGCCTCTGTTTTCTGGAAATTTGCCTTAATTTGAATGCCGGAAATATACATTATCCTTTATCCTATGCGAAAAGCCATCACCTCACCCTATGAACAGCTTATAAAGATATTTGGCAAATACGCCGGTGGTACCGCCGGAGATTATGATGAAGTAGATCTCCTGGCAGGGATCGTTGAAGTGTTCCGGCCGGCAAAGGGTAAGCGGCCGGCAACCGTTGACATCAGCCCGTTGCTGCAGCTGCTGTCTTCAAGAGCGGACCTGAGCACTTTTTTTAAGGCATACCTGCAGCAGTTGCTGCATCGCAAGGACTTTGTACATATCATATCGGATGCCGGCATCATCAACTATGCCGATTTCCTGTACGAGATCAGGAAACGTACCGTACAGAAGATCTTACCCTATCAGCCGCCTAAAGATACCCTTCAGTACATCCTTAACCAGGTATTTTATGCTACCAGGGACCCTGAATGGCTTTCCTGCATCCCGCAGGAGCAGCTGGAAAAGCTGTTCATCCTCTGCGAATGCAGGTCCCTGTATAGTGAGGATAAATTATCCTATGAGCTGAACCGGCTGTTGTACAGCCTTGAAGTGCTTACCCAGCGCATCTCCGGGAGGGCACTGGAATCCGATGTCAGCAAAATGGTCCCGGAATATGAGAATTTCGACAGCCCGTTCATTGGGCTGCTGCGGGAAATGTCGGAGCTGCTGGAAAAGATCAAGAATGACACTCCCAAATATGTGTCAGCAAAGGATATCACCTATAAGCAGGTATGGATCCTGCACCAGCAATGTGAGGATTTTATTGAAACGGCATTTGCCAATTCCCATAAATTCGGGATTTCCATTAAGGTCAACCAGTCGCTGCTGCGGCTCCGCCAGCAACTGGAAAGGATAAAGGAAGTGCTGCCGCTGCTGGTGCTGGAAGATGCAGCGGATGCCGGTCACCAGACCATAGCTTTCGGTATGCAGCTCATCCGGTACAACTGCAATAAGACGAATGTCCGGAAGCTGGTAAGCGAAGGCACCCAGCAGTTATCCTATGAGATCACCCAGCATACTGCGGAAACAGGTGAGCATTACATCACCACCTCCGTGTCTGAATACTGGAAAATGCTATGGTCTGCCTGTGGCGGCGGGCTTATTGTAGCTTTCCTGTGCATCTTCAAAGTGCTGCTGGGAAAGGTGGAGACCAGCGGGCTGGGCCATGCTTTCCTGTACAGTATGAACTACGCTGCCGGGTTTATTGCCATTTATCTTTTCGGCTGTACACTGGCCACCAAGCAGCCCGCTATGACCGCCGCCGCGCTGGTGAGGGCCCTGCAGAAAGATACCGGCGATAAGGTTCAGGCGGAGCATAAGTACTGGAACTTTGCCGTCTTCTTCGCCAGGGTATTCCGGTCACAATTCATAGCGTTCGTGGGCAATGTACTGATGGCCTTCCCGGTAGCCCTGCTGCTGATATGGGGCATAGATAAAATTTCCGGCTACAATATCGCGGCTGCCAAGTGGTACACGCTGGTTCACGATCTGGACCCGGTGGACTCTCCCGCTATTTTTCACGCTGCCATTGCAGGCTTTTTCCTGTTCGTTTCGGGCATCATTGCCGGCAGCATCGCCAACAGGGATAAGCACAACGCCGTTTATTACAGGATCCGGCAGCACCCGATACTCAAAAAGGTATTCGGCAAAGAGCGCACCGGTAAGATCGCCGGTATGTATGAAAAGAAATGGGCGGGTATCATTTCCAACTTCTGGTTCGGCGTTTTTATGGGCAGCACCGCATCCATCGGTCTGTTCATCGGGCTGGACCTGGATATCAGGCACATTACTTTCGCGAGCGGTAACCTGGCATTGGGCATATACGGCGGCAGCTTCGATATACCATCGGTCATGATCCTTTGGGGCGTGCTGGGAATAGGTATTATAGGGCTTGTGAACTTTACCGTCAGCTTTTCGCTCTCGCTCGCCCTCGCTTTCCGTTCCAGGAATATGTCTGTGCTCGAGCTGAAATTGGTAGCTATGGCTGTATGGGAGTTCTTTAAGCTCAAGCCGATGCACTTTTTCTTTCCTCCCAGGGAAAAGGTAAAATAATGAATGACTATCTGCTTACAGGAAGCAGCCTGTCATTACAGGTACGCTAACCGCTCAGTGAGCCACATGGTATGCTTTCACTGCCCAAAGATATTACAGCGTGCGGGGTCATAATACTATTCAATACGGAGATTTTTAAGGTTGTGACGGTAGGCTTCCAGTAAGGATGCCTTGGTCACATAGCCTGCATATTCATTGTTCTTGGTCAGGAGGATATAGCTGATATGCTGCTCATCCATCATCTTCATTACCTTATCCGCATGATCATAGAGCGAGGCTGCCGGGGCCTCCGTGATCATACTGCTGAACGGTAGGGATTGTATGCTTTCAGGATGCAGCAGGTACGGCCGTATCGTGTCAAACCTGATGATCCCGGTTATCTTATGCTGTGCCGTGACCACCGGGATAAACTCCTGGGCCGTGGTGGCGAACACCTGCCTGGCCTCTTCCCACGATGCTTCCGGCGGCAGTAGCTCCACATCCTTCTTACAGATCATCCAGAGATTGATCTTATTTAAGATATTCCTGTCCTTATCTGAAGTGAATACCAGCCCCTTGTCGGCAATGGAGGAAATGTCCATGGAGTAGGTATCATATCGCCTGGATATGGCATAGCTTATGGAAGCTACGATCATCAGGGGAACAATCAGCCCGTAGCCGCCCGTGATCTCCGCGATAAGGAAAACGGCTGTCAGCGGCGCATGGAACAGTCCGCTTAAGACCGCCGCCATGCCCACTACCGTAAAATTATTGACCGGGAGCTCTTTCAGCCCCGTAAGCGCTACCAGCTTGGCAACGATGAATCCCAGGTATGACCCTACGAACAGGGACGGCGCGAAATTGCCGCCATTGCCGCCGCTGCCTAAGGTAAGGCCCGTAGCGACAGCCTTGACCAGCATCGTGACTGCAACAAAGACCAGGACGATCCAGGGATTGGACTGTAAAGGCTCCGCCAGGGAATTGTCCAGTATATGCTCTGCCTGGTTCAGCGATAAATGCTTGATGCTCTCATAGCCTTCGCCAAAAAGTGAAGGGAATATAAAGATCAGCGCGGCAAGCATAGCGGCACCGGTAAGGGCCCTTTTGTACACGCCGGAAGCATAGGAGCCGATCATATGTTCCGTTTTCCGGAACAGCCGCGCATGGTAAACCGAAATAAAGCCGGCCAGCACGCCCAGCAGGATATAATAAGGGGTATTGAAAAAATCAAAGGTCAGCTCTTCCCGGAAATGAAGCAGGATGTTTTCCTGCATGAATACATTGGCCATCAGCGCGCCTGTGGCGGATGATATGATCAGGGGTATGAACGCGGAAACGCTCATATCCGCCAGCACCACCTCTATAGCGAACAACACACCGGCAATGGGCGCGTTAAAGGCGGTAGCGATCCCCGCCGCCACGCCGCAGGCCAGCAATAAGGTCCTTTGCTTGTAATTTAAGTGAAAGCTTTTGGCATAATTGGAGCCGAAAGCGGCGCCCGTTATGGCGATAGGCGATTCCAGCCCCGCTGACCCGCCCATGCCCACCGTGAGAGAGCTGGTGACGATCTGCGCGTACATCTGCTTTTTGGGCATAAACCCCGAATGACGGGCTACGGCTATCATCACCTGTGAAGTGCCCTTTTCTATCTTACCGCCCAGGAATTTTCTCACCACCAGCACTGTGAGCAGGATACCCGCAACAGGTAAGATGCTGTTGACATAAGGCAGCTTGATAAGCGCATTCACATACGCGGCGAACTCGAATACCTTATGTGCAAAGGTTTTGAGCACTATCACCGCCAATCCTGAGGAGATAGCCACCAGGACGGAGGAAAGGTACAGGAACTGCCTTGCCGACAGGACGGATTGCAGCATGCTGAAAATACCTTCCAGTAAATGAATACCTTTATTGATGGCAATAAAGACCTTATACCTTTTCTTTATTCTATCCATAATATCCTCCAAAGATAGTATAGAATATGATAGAACTAGGCAGATCAGGAGTTTAAAAAAGCCTTATTGCCGGGATTCCTGAGCATCCTGATGACAAGCACCAGCACTCCGGCCACTTCCATAAAAATTCCGATGGTCAGCAGCCAGTTGGCGCCGGGCCAGTGCTGCAGCTTAAAAAGCGCCCCGAACAGCACCAGTATGATGCCGAGCGCTATCAGGATAATGCCGTGCTTTATTTTCATGTGAATACTTGTTTTTACTGTAAAGATACAGACACATTACCAATATTTTACACCTGATCCTGATGCAGCCGCCCGGATATACTGTAGGTAAAAGTGATCACATATACCTATAATAGGATATGACCCGTTATGACAGGTGCGCCGGGAAGCGGCCGCTCTGCGCGGTCATAGAATGCTGTCTTTATCTCCATATAACAGATAGTCCGTTTTATGTAATATACGATACCTGCACAGATTACCGGTGCGCGCATGGCGCAGCAGGGAAGTCCGATCGCGGGAACTATGAGAATAGGGGATAAAAAGGATGTATCCGCGCCTCCGATTTTAACTAAAATGAATAAAGTAGGATAAAGTTTATCTGATATTGTTTAAATTGCACTCTCAAAAAATCAGGATATAATCTTTATATAACTCTCAATGAATAAAATACTAGTCGCCAACAGGGGGGAAATTGCCCTGCGCATCATGCGCTCCGCAAAAGAAATGGGTATCAGGACCTTAGCCGTATATTCCGAAGCAGACAGGAATATGCCTTTTGTCCGGTATGCCGATGAGGCCGTTTGTATCGGCCCGGCCCTGTCCGCGCAGTCCTACCTGAGAGGCGACCATATCATTGAAGTAGCTAAAAAATACGGCGCGGATGCTATCCACCCGGGCTACGGCTTCCTGAGCGAGAATGCCGATTTTTCCAGGGCGGTAACGGATGCCGGCCTGACCTTTATAGGACCTTCCCATTATTCCATCAATATGATGGGGAGTAAAATAGCCGCCAAGCAGGCGGCACAGCAATTCGATGTGCCTATGGTGCCCGGTACGGACAAGCCTATACAGGACCTGGAGGAAGCCATGGAGATCGCAGAAAGGGTAGGATTCCCTATCCTGATCAAGGCTTCTGCCGGCGGCGGCGGCAAGGGGATGCGTACGGTAAATGCCATGGAAGAGCTGGAAGAGCAGATGCGGATGGCGAAAAGCGAAGCGCTGAGCGCCTTTGGCAACGATGATGTTTTTATAGAAAAATTTGTGGCCTCTCCCAAGCATATCGAGATACAGGTACTGGGTGATCAGCATGGCAACTATGTGTACCTGTTTGAACGGGAATGCTCCATACAGCGCCGTCATCAGAAGCTGATAGAGGAAGCGCCTTCTTCCTGCCTGACGCCCGGTATCCGTGAAGCGATGGGGAGATGCGCGGTAGATGTGGCACGGGCCTGTAAATATTACGGGGCCGGTACCATAGAATTCCTGGTGGATGATGACCTGAACTTTTACTTCCTGGAAATGAATACCCGCCTGCAGGTGGAGCACTGTGTAACGGAATATATCACAGGTGTGGACCTGGTAAAGGAGCAGATACGCGTAGCCAGGGGAGAGCAGCTCTCTTTCTCGCAGGAAGATCTGAAGATCAACGGTCACAGCATAGAGCTGCGTGTATGCGCGGAAGACCCGATGGAGAACTTCGTGCCGGACACCGGCAGCCTGGATGTATATATACGGCCGCAGGGTCCCGGTGTACGCGTGGATGACGGGTATGAGCAGGGCCTGGAGATCCCTATCTTCTACGACCCGATGATAGCCAAGCTGGTGGTCTGGGGACAAACCCGCGACGAGGCTATCGCCAGGCTGTGCAGGGCGGTGGATGAATATAAGATAAAAGGTATCAAGACCACGCTGCAGTTTGGCAAATGGGCCGTCCAGCAGCCGGCTTTCAGGGAAGGGAAATTCGATACGAAATTCATTGAAAAATACTTTAAGCCGGAATACCTTGCTGTCAGCAACAGCGATTACAACGCCATAGCTTCCGCCTTTGCCACCCAGATATGGGAAAAAGGCAAGCAGGAGCTGAGGCAGCCGGTAAACGCCGGTATCAGCAACTGGAAGCTGAACAGGAAAAATTAAGATACCGTGAATGGCACCAGGGAATGCCATTCACATTTTTATTTCAGATAATTTTGTCATAATTAATACCAAATAACGCATGTCTGTAGCATTTGATACCCGGAAAAAACTGACCATCGGCGGAGACCACGCCGGATATGAATATAAGGAATTACTGAAGCCGGTAATTGAAGCCCTGGGCCTGGAAATAGATGATAAAGGTCCTTTTTCCGAAGCATCGGTGGACTATCCTGATTTCGCGCACCCCGTAGCCATGGATGTGAGTGAAGGTATTGCCGGGGTGGGTATCCTGATATGCGGCAGCGGCAACGGTGTATGCATGACGGCCAATAAGCATGCCAATGTAAGGGCAGCGCTGTGCTGGAACCGGGAGCTTGCGGCGCTGGCCAGGCAGCACAACAATGCCAACGTGCTGTGTATTCCCGCGCGCTTTGTTGATGTGGAAACGGCCAAAGCCATGGTCACAGCTTTTCTCACCACAGCCTTTGAAGGCGGACGTCACGAAAAGAGAGTTGCTAAAATTTAATATTGACCTTAAAACATATCAGTTTTGAGCATAGTCGACAGATTCCTGTCCAAAAGAGGAAACGGATCCAGCAGGGGCGAAATGCCTTTTACGGAACATCTGGAACAATTAAGGTGGCATATCTTCCGTTCCATTATAGCTATTATAGTCTGCGCTATAGTGGTCTTCAGCAATATTGACTGGATCTTTGACAATATCATCATCGGTCCTGCCAATAAGGATTTCCTTACCTACCGCGTGCTCTGCTACTGGGGCGCCAGGCTGAACACCCCGGGATTATGCCTGGAGGAGATCAGGCTGGAATTCCAGAATACCCAGCTGGCCGGGCAGTTTATGATCTCCCTGTCCTCCTCCGTGATGATAGGCTTTATCGTAGCCTTTCCGTACGTGTTCTGGGAGCTATGGCGCTTTGTAAAGCCGGCGCTGAAAGACAATGAGCTGCGGCTGGCCAGGGGCATCGTATTCTGGAGCTCCCTGCTTTTCTTCCTGGGGGTATTGTTCGCCTACTATATTATCGTACCCTTCACCGTCAACTTCTTCGCGACCTATACCCTGAGCGAGAAATTTCACAACATTATCACCATAGCCAACTATTATGATACGCTCTTTGACGTCATACTCGGCCTGGGCATTGTATTTGAGCTGCCTATCCTTATCTATTTCCTGTCAAGGATAGGGCTGATAACGCCACGGTTTCTACGAGACAAGAGGAAATACGCCATTATGATCATCATAGTACTGTCCGCCTTTATTTCCCCGCCGGATGTCTTCAGCCTTTTCTTTATCGCGGTACCGCTTGTGATCCTGTACGAGATAGGCATACTGATCAGCGTAAGGGTGGCTAAAAGGGCTGGGCTGCCTACAAAGGAAGTTAAAAGGCTGGATTGGTAATATTCATTATATTTGTACTTCAAAAATCATTAAAAGTATGCGTCAGATAACCGTAGCTGATTTAAAAGCGAGATTAGATAAGGGAGAAACACTTCACGTGCTGGATGTACGCGAGCCGAACGAATATGAGGAGGTGAATATCAATGCTAAATTATTGCCGCTGAGCGCGCTGAAGAATTTTGAGACCGATGCCGTAGAGGACTGGAAGGACCAGGAGGTTTTCGTGCACTGTAAAAGCGGTGTAAGAAGTATGCAGGCCTGTATGCTGCTGGAAGCTGCCGGTTTTAAGGATGCCGTAAATGTGGAGGGCGGCATCATGGCCTGGCTGCAGAACTTCCCGGATACCAGGCTTCCCTGAAAGAATATTTAATCCCGTATGGGTTTAAAAAGGTAAGACTAAAAAAGTCTTACCTTTATTGTTATTATTATCCTGCTATGCACGAATTAGAGCCATATTACAACTGGGAAGATTACTATAAATCCTCTGAAGATGAATTGAGCCCCTTCTACGATGTGGAGGAGCCCTCTTTTGAATATACCAACCAGGTGTATAATTACCTGATACATCCCAACTGGGACCATTTCGGCTCCAGGACCCTGTACCTGAAAGTATTATTTGTGAATTACGAAAAGAATTATGCCATTATAGAGCTGATAGGCGAGTGGAATGACGCGGTGGAAAATGACATTATGAACCTGAAGCGGGAAGTCATCGACAGTATGATATCGAACGGGATCTACAAATTTATCCTGATCTGTGAAAATGTGATGAACTTCCATGCGGACGATTACGATTACTATAAGGAGTGGCAGGAGGATATTGAAGACGAGGCCGGGTATATGGTGCTGGTGAATATGCCGGAGCATTGCCTGCAGGAAATGAAAAGCGCGCGCCTTACCAAATATTTCTGGGTATTGAAATACGATAAATGGCGTACCCATCAGCCCAAGCACTTTTATCATTACGTGAACGATTATATCAACAACACGTTGGGAACAGCATAAAAAAGGACAGCTTCCGAAAGAAGCTGTCCTTTTTATTTCAGATCGGAGCAAATTATTTTGCTAACAGTCTTTCCTGTAATTTAGAAGCATATTCAGCCCATAATTTAGCATCTTCAGCAGTCATTTTAGCAGCTACTTCAGTTGCTTTTGTAGACCACTCCTGCATTCTGCCGGTCAGCTCCTGAACTTTAGCAGCATCACCTGCTTTGGAAGCAGCAACCATCTCATCAACGAAAGCAGTGTACTCTTTTGCAAACTGCTGCGCTTCCGGAGTAGAGAAGTTAGGAACTTCAGAAGTTACGGTAACTTTAGTTTCAGTTGTTTCTTCTGGAGTAGTAGTTTGCTCAACTTTTACAGTTTCGCTGGTTTCATTATTGCCACAGGAAACGATTGCCAGGGAAGCAACCAACAGGGGAAGGATAACTTTTTTCATAAATTATTTATTTTTCCGCAAAGTTATATGGTTTTTTGGATTAGTCTAATTTTTTGCAATATTTTATAATATTTTTTTATGATGCGACCTCCAATGGCCTTCTTCCGTATTTAAACAATAAATAATGCGTGTAATACATTATTTTTAGCATTAAATCTATACCTTTGTGTACATTAATTAAAAATATACATTTTGTTTCCCGGAAAATGGGGAAGGGAAACATTGTAGCGGAAAATTTCCCCAGAGAATTTATAAAACATATATATGATATTAAATCCGACATCTGTTTCATTTACCTTACCTAATGGTAAAGAGGTGATCATCGAAACAGGTAAAATGGCACGTCAGGCAGACGGTGCAGTAACAGTAAGATGTGGCAACTGTATTATATTAGCTACGGCGGTTGCGAGCAAAGAACCTAAACCAGGTCAGTCTTTTTTCCCACTAACAGTAGATTACCAGGAGAAATTTGCTTCGGCAGGCCGGATCCCCGGATCCTTCTTTAAGCGCGAAGGCCGGCTGAACGATTATGAAGTATTGATCTCCCGCCTGATAGACAGGGCTTTACGTCCGTTATTTCCTGAAAATTACCTGTGCGATGTACAGATACTTGTTTCATTGATCTCGTATGACGCAGAAGTATTGCCTGATGCGCTGGCCTGTCTGGCAGCATCTGCAGCGCTGGCCGTATCGGATATACCGGTACAGGAGATCATCTCCGAAGTAAGGATAGCGCGCGTTAACGGTACATTTGAGATCAACCCTTCACGTGCCCAGCTGGAATACGCTGATATGGACTTTATAGTGGCTGCCACTGAAAAGAACATCATGATGGTGGAAGGTGAAGCCAAGGAATGCCAGGAGGAAGACCTCGTACAGGCTATTGAGGTGGCGCACCAGGCTATCAGGGTACAGGTGGCTGCACAGCAGCAGCTGAGGGATAAAGTGGGCATCACCGCCAAACGTGAGGTGGCGCCTTTCGAGGAGAACCCTGAGATAAAGGAAAAGGTAAGCGCTTTTGCCGCTGCCAGGATGCTGGAAATATCCAGCGCAGGTACTTCCAAGCACCATCGCTCCGATGCTTACAGCCTGCTGAAGGAAGAGCTGATAGCCAGCTTTGGCGAAGAGCCGGATGAGCAGGATATCGTGCTCGCGAAACGTTACTTTGATGACCTGATGTATTATACTGTCAGGAATATGATACTGGACCAGGGTATCCGCCTGGACGGCCGTCCGCTGGATAAGGTACGTCCGCTGGAAATGGAAACGGACATCCTGCCTTCCCCGCACGGTTCCGCACTCTTCACCCGTGGTGAGACCCAGTCTTTAACCACTGTTACCCTGGGTACCAAGGACGATGAGCTCCTGGTAGAGACCGCCGGCACCAGCAATAATGTTAACTTTATACTTCACTATAACTTCCCGCCGTTCTCCACCGGTGAGGTAAAGCCGATGAGAGGTCCGGGCAGAAGGGAAGTGGGTCACGGTAACCTGGCCAAACGCTCCCTGCAGCAGCTCTTCCCTAAGGATTATCCTTATACGGTGCGTATCGTGTCCGATATCCTGGAATCCAACGGTTCGTCCTCTATGGCAACCGTATGTGCCGGCTCCCTGGCCCTGTTTGATGCGGGTGTGCCATATGCCAAGCACGTAGGCGGTATCGCCATGGGGCTTATCAGCCGCGCTGAAGATGGCAAATGGGCAGTGCTCTCCGACATCCTCGGCGATGAGGACCACCTGGGAGATATGGACTTTAAAGTGACCGGTACCCGCGATGGAATCTGTGGCATACAGATGGATATCAAGGTGGACGGCTTAAGCATGGATGTGATGCGCCAGGCGCTGGCACAGGCAAAAGATGGCCGCCTGCACATCCTGGATCACATGTACAACTGTATCAGCACATCCCGTGAAGATCTGAAACCGCACGCGCCTCGTATCGAGCAAATGATAGTGGAACGTGAATTCATCGGTGCTATCATTGGCCCCGGCGGCAAGATCATCCAGGAGATCCAGAGAGAGACCGGTACCGAGATCAGCATAGAAGAAGTACAGGACAAAGGAGTGGTGAAAATCTTCTCTAACAACGGCGATAACCTGGCCAGGGCTAAGGAATGGATCAAGGGTATCGTAGCTGTACCGGAAGTAGGTGAGATCTATGAATCCGTTGTAAAATCCATTATGCCTTTCGGTGCGTTCGTGGAATTCTTACCTGGTAAGCAGGGATTGCTGCACATTTCCGAAGTAAGCTGGAAACGCCTGGAGAACCTGGATGGCATCCTGTCTGAAGGTGATGAGATAAAGGTAAAGCTCGTGGGTGTGGATCCCAAGACCGGCAAATACAGGCTGAGCCGTAAGGAGCTGGTACCTAAGCCTGAGGGCTACGTGGAAAGACCGGAAAGGGAAAGAGCGCCACGCGGCAACGGTGGCGGCGGTAACAGGAATGGTAACAGCAGACCTCCCCGTCCGCAGCATAACAATGCGAATACCGCTGAAAGAAGCGAAAGCGTAAAAAGCGATGACCATAACGATAACGGCTAAGTTATCCTGACGGTAAAGCTATAAATATTCAAAGTCCTGAAGCAATAACGCTTCAGGACTTTTTATTGGCCGTTATGGTATGTGTTGCACTAATGAACAAAATCCATCATCTGAATTTCCTGCAATAAAAAAGCCGGCTGTTCACAAGCCGGCCTGTTTATAATATGATTCAGGTAATATGCGGTTAGTTGATGGCAACCAGTTCAATATCAAAAACAAGGTCTTTGCCTGCCAGCGGGAAATTGGCATCCAGTATCACTGTATCTGCTTTCACCTCTGTTACTACAACCGGTATGATGTGCCCTTCGTTATTCTGTAACTGTAATTGTAATCCTTCTACGATCTCCATATCGGCTGGAAATTCAGTTTTAGGAAATTCCACTATATTTTCAGGATGCGCCTGTCCGTATGCCTGGTCTACAGGGATCTCTACTGTTTTCTTATCGCCTACTTCCATATCTATCATCGCGTTGTCAAAACCCGGAATGACCTGTCCCTGTCCCACAGTAAAGGATAATGGTTCACGACCTTCGGAAGAATCGAATGTTGTACCGTCTGTTAATCTGCCATGATAGTGAACGCTTACATTATCACCTGCTTTTACTTTTGCCATAATTTGTTTGTGCTTAATATGTAATAAAATATTTTTATGCAATTTACTTTTATTTCCCCGAACTATACATTTCTTGCCTAATAATTAACATTACTGAATTTTTTCGGGAACAGCCGCTACCGCCTGCTGAGCGCCAGCGCCAGTACTTCCTCTATGTTCTCCACATAATGTATCCTGAGCCCTTTGATATAATTACGGGGTATCTCGTCCACATCTTTCCGGTTCATATAGCAGAGGATGATCTCTTTCATGCCGGCCCGTTTGGCAGCCAGTATCTTCTCTTTGATACCGCCCACCGGCAGCACATCGCCCCGCAGGGTGATCTCACCCGACATGGCCAGGAACGGCCTTATCTTTTTGCCTGTGAACGCGGAAGCTATGGCGCTCACCATAGTGATGCCCGCGCTCGGACCGTCCTTCGGAACAGCCCCTTCCGGCACGTGGATATGGATGTTCTTATTGTCAAATACCACTTCTTCCAGCCCGAATCTGGTCGCATTGGCCTTCAGGTAGGACAGGGCCGTGGATGCGGATTCCTTCATCACATTGCCCAGGTTGCCCGTGAGGGTCAGCTGGCCTTTACCGTTGCTTAAGATAGACTCTATAAACAATATTTCGCCTCCCACGGAGGTCCAGGCAAGGCCCACGGCCACACCTGCGGGCTTATTTTTCTTATAGATCTCATTGGTATATACCGGTTTCCCCAGCGCCTGTTCGATAAGGTCTGCATCCGGCAGTTCAGGTACCTCATGGCCCAGCACGATCTCCTTGGCCATATACCGCAGCACCGAGGCGATTTTCCTGTCCAGCTCTCGGACGCCCGATTCGCGCGTATAATCGACAATGATCTTGTGCAGCGCATTGTTATTGAACCGGATATTGTAATCCTCCAGCCCATGGGCGGCTTTCTGCTTGGGTACCAGGTGCCGTTTACCGATCTCTATCTTTTCCTCCAGGCTGTAGCCGGAGAGCTGGATGATCTCCAGCCGGTCCCGGAGTGCCGGCTGTATATCGTTAAGGCTGTTGGCCGTAGCGATGAACAATACTTTGCTCAGGTCATATTCCAGCTCCAGGTAATTATCATAGAACTTATTGTTCTGTTCCGGGTCGAGGATCTCCAGCAATGCGGAGCTCGGGTCGCCACGGAAATCCTTGCCCATCTTTTCTATCTCATCCAGGATGATGACGGGGTTGGAGGTCTTTACCTTCTTCAGCGACTGGATGATACGACCGGGCATAGCGCCGATATAGGTCTTCCTGTGACCTCTCAGCTCGCTTTCATCATGCAGGCCTCCCAGGCTGAGCCTAACATATTTCCGGTTGACAGCCCGTGCAATGCTGTGCGCAAGGGAGGTCTTACCTACACCTGGAGGACCTACAAAGCAGAGGATGGGGGATTTCATATCGCCCTTCAGCTGCAGCACGGCCAAGTACTCCAGTATGCGGTCCTTGATCTTATCCATCCCGAAATGGTCATTGTTCAGTATCTGCAGCGACTTGTTCAGGTTATAGGTATCCTGTGAATAATCATTCCAGGGCAGATCCAGCATAAGCTCCAAGTGATTAAAGGTCACGGAGTAATCGGGGGCGTGGGGATGGGTCCTTTTCAGCTTTTCGATCCCTTTATCAAACGCCTTCTTCACTTCTTCGCCCCATTTCTTGACAAGGGCACGTTCTTCCAGCATTTGTATCTCCTTATCATTGCCTTCTGTGCCCAGCTCCTCATTGATGCTTTTCAGCTGCTGCTGAAGGAAGTATTCCCGCTGCTGCTTATCCAGCTCGCCTTTTGTCTTATTGGATATCTCGTTCTTCAATTCCGCGAACTGCACCTCCTTATTGAGATGCCTGATGATCTCGCTGGCTCTCAGCCTGATATCATCCTGGACCAGGAGCTGCTGCTTTTCATCAATGGAGATATTCAGGTTGGTAGCGATATAATGTATCAGGAAAGAATGGCTTTCAATGTTCTTCAGCATTACGCTCATCTCCATCGGTATGTTGGGAGACAGGTTGATAATGCGTTCGGAAAGATCCTTGATGGTGCTGATCACGGCCTTGAACTGCTCATCCTGCGAGGGGAAGCTATCTTCCAGGAGCGAGATATCCGCTTTCATAAAAGGCTCGGACTGCGTGAATTTGTCAATGCGCATCCTGGTCCGTCCCATGATCAGTATGGTGGTATTGCCGTCGGGCAGGTTGATATTCTTAATGATCTTGGCGACCACACCGGTATGGTACAGGTCGTCTTCTCCCGGGTCTTCCGTCTGTGTTTCTTTTTGCGCTACTACGGCAATATAGTTGCCATGCTGCCTGGCATAATCCAGCGCCTGGATGGACTTTTCTCTGGAAACGGTGATCGGTAAAATGACGTTGGGAAACAATACGGTATTCTTCAATGCTAATACGGGAAGCTCATCCGGTATGCTTTTCTTTTCTTCTTCATTCAGCTCCAGCTCTCCCATAGGTACTATAGGCATAAATTCCATATCACTGTCTAAATGATCACTTAATATTTTTTTTATTCTTATTTCCATATGATGTAACTGGCATTTATTGACAAAATGCCATTTTTATAAGACATTAAACGCTATTCTATTGTAATTCAATTAGTGTGCCACTATATAAATACTGCTAAAATAGCAGTCGGGCTTTCCCGATATGGCAAATATGACCTTATATATTATTTTTATACTGTTCATGACCGGCATCTCTCCGGACGGTATTGTAACGGCGCGCTGCATATCTTGCCATAAGGTCATACCTTTTGCCGATTGCCATATTGACGTTCCGAAAGATTTTGAGAAATGCGGATGATTTCCCGGTACAGGGAGCTATTCGCCCGGGCTAAGGGCAGGGTGGTATTCTTCCGCATCACCCGTACCGTCAAGATCGGACGGGAGCATGGCAGCAGGCATTTCCTTGGAAGACTTCAACCCCAGGTCCCTCAGCATCAAAGCCTGGCGTACGAGGTTGCCCTGCCCGGAATGCAGCTGCCCGGTCGCGGCCTGGTAGGCATGCTGCAGCTTATGGATATGCTTTCCTATATCTTCCATCGTGGAGACGAAGCTCACCGCCTTTTCGTATAAAAATTCACCCCTGCGGACGATCTCCTGCGCGTTCCTGCTTTGCAGCTCTCTTTTCCACAGGTCGGCTATTAGTTTGAGACAGGCGATAAGGTTGGTCGGGCTTATCAGCAGGATGCGCTTGGCATACGCGTAGGCCCACAGGTCGGGGTCGGCCTGGATAGCCACAAGATAGGCCGGTTCGATAGGGATGAACATCATTGTGAAATCCAGCGCTGTTTCCAGGTTATCATACTGCTTGCCATGAAGGGCGTCAATGTGCTGGTATATGGACTTTATATGCGCATTCCGGCAGGCTGCCTGCTCTTCGGGCGTTTCCGCTGCCGCCAGCCTGTCATAGGCTACCAGCGAGACTTTGGAATCCACGATGATCATCCTGTCGTCCGGTAAGCGTATCAGTACATCCGGCCTTACCATCCTGCCTTCTTCGTCCCTTATGGTCTGCTGCAGGAAATATTCGCGGTTCTTTATCAGCCCGGACTGCTGTAAAACGCTTTCCAGGATCATCTCGCCCCAGTCGCCCTGCTTTTTCACCTGTCCTTTCAGGGCATTGGCCAGGTTGTTGGCCTCGCTGCTCACTTTATTGGTCTGCTCTATCAGCTCCCTTACTTTCTCTTCCAGGGAAAACCGTTGCCTGGATTCCTTATCATAGGTCTCTTCCACCTTGCGTTTAAAGCTGTCTATATTTTCACCTAAGGGTTTCAGCAGCGCTTCGATATGCGCGCGGTTGGTTTCGGTAAACCTGCCGCTTTTTTCTTCCAGGAGCTGGTTGGCAATTTTCTCAAAATGGAAATAAGCGTTCTTATGCAGGGCTTCCATCTCTTCCTTCTGTGATGCCAGCCTGCTTTCCAGCGCCTTGTTGGCTGCGGTCAGCATGTTATGCTCCGTGCGAAGCGTTTCGCTGTGCTGCCTTACCTGTTCCAGCATCTCCTCCTGCTTTGTATGCGTTCCTTTCAGCGCGTCATACATTGCTGACAGCGCCTGGTACCTGGCCGAAAGGTTGCTGTTCGCCGCGGTAAGCTCCTGCACCTGTTCCCGGGACCGGTCATAAGAAGCCTTACAGGTATCCAGGCTTTCCGTTTGCGCCCTGTAGGCAGCTTCCGTTTCAGACAGCCGCTCACGGGCCTGCTGCAGCGCATCCCTTGTGTCAGCATAACGGCTATGCTCCCCGGAAAGCTGCTCCTGCTGTTCTGCTAGGGTGTGTTCCCGGCTTTTCACCAGGGTTTCAAGCGAGGATATCCTGGCAAGCGCGGTCATCAGTTGCTTGTCGCTGCTTACTTTCTCTTCCTTTAATAAAAGGTGCTCGTCCTGCAGCCGCTGCAGGCGGTCTTCTGCAAGGGCTATCCTGGTGCCGGACGCACTTTCGTTTTTGAGCCTGATAAGCCCTGTCCTGATCAGTATGATAAATAAAACGATAGTTATAAGCATACCCGCTATAACTGCCGCCAGCAAGGTGATCGTGTCCATGGATAATTGATTTTAGGGGTAAATCTACTATAAGCTGGCGGCTTCACCACATCTTTTTTGTCCTCCCGGGGCTTTGCTTCGTGAAGTGGGAATGAAAAAGGTATGCTATTTCAAAATGAGTTATTATGTATTAATGGCTGATGCTCATTTGTCATAATAAAGGTATTTGATGTTGTAGGTCCCATTATAACGGAAATAGATTTTAATATGCTTTTAAGCCGTCCGGGTATTGCGCAAGGGCAGGGGGATCACAGAACATCACACCTTCAGCAGGCCGCGGAAGCCCCTGGCTCCGTAATAGGATTCTGCCCCGTTATGATAAATGAACACTGTATTATAGCGCCGGTCACCGAATATGGCTCCGCCCAATTCCCGGATGTCATCAGGCGTCTGCAGCCAGCTGGACGTTTTGGTATCGAACCTGCCCAGCTCCTGCAATGTCCTGTATTGCTCTTCGGTAAGGATATCAATACCCATTTCTGCGGCCATACCTATGGCGCTATGGCGGGGCTTGTGCTCTTTACGCGACTCCAGCGCATCGGGATCATAGCAGATGCTCCGGCGGCCTTTCGGGCTTTCTGCCGAACAGTCACAGAAAGTATATACATCGTTCTTTTTGTCATAAGCTATGACATCCGGCTCTCCTTCCGTTTCTTCCATCTCGTTAAGCGACCACAGCTTGCCGGGGTGCGCTTCCAGCTTCTCCTGCACTTTATCCCACAGGATACCTTTGTGGCGCTCCGGGTGCTTTTCAAATCTCTTCTTTAAAATATCCAGCAGCTCATCTTTGCGCGCTGCCGGCAGTTGTAGCTTATTGTTGCTCATAGATCATTTTATTTGATGTCCGGTTATACGGAATTGACAGTTGCCTGTAAATTTCGTTAAAAAACCGGAAAATCCTGCGAATCACCATGGCGGGGTTTCCTACAGGTTCAGCCTGACAATCAGGAGTACTATCATATTAGGGTGTCGGAAGGTTTCGGGGCCTGAATCTATCCGGTTACCCCGTGCATAATAACATGTACGCAAGCCCGTTTTTCCCTACTTTGGCGTAATTTAGCAGATTTCTTCCTACGTATTCATTACAAGGGATTTAAAGAGGGTCACCGTATATGTTAAAAGAGGAATTCCAGCAATCATTTTTACCGCTTATACCTGAACAGCCGGGTATATACAGGTATTATAATGCAGAAAAGAAGCTCCTGTACGTCGGAAAGGCCAAAAATTTAAAGAAAAGGATCACTTCCTACTTTTACAAGACCCATACGGACAGGAAGCTGAACAAGCTCGTCAGCCTGGTACGGAATATTGAATGGACACTTACCGACTCGGAACATGATGCTTTCCTGCTGGAGAATTCCCTGATCAAGCATTTTCGTCCGCCTTACAATATACGGCTGAAAGATGACAAGGCCTATCCGTACCTGGTGATCAAAAGAGAACCTTTCCCCCGTGTTTTCCTTACCCGCCAGAAGCTGAACGATGGCTCCGAATACCTGGGGCCCTTTACCTCGGTGGGCGCAGTACATGAGCTGATGAAGATAATCAAGGGCAATATCCCGATACGGACCTGTAATCTGCCGCTGACCCCTGCGAATATAAGATCCGGAAAGTTCAAGCCCTGCCTGGAATACCACATAGGCAACTGCAAGGCGCCCTGTGTCGGCTGGCAGACGGAAGAGGCGTACAGGGCCAATATTGACTATATCCGGGAGGTCTTCAAAGGCAACCTGGGCGGTATTGTGCAATCGCTGAAAAAGCAGATGCAGGAATACGTGGCCGCGCTGGATTTTGAAAAGGCGCAGATGATCAAGAACAAGCTGGAGCAGCTGAGCTACCACCAGGCGCAATCTACCGTGGTCAACGCGCACCTGGGCAACCTGGATGTGGCCAGCATCGTGCTGCAGGAGGACACCGCCTATGTCAATTTTATGGTAGTGGCAGACGGCAGGGTCATCCACAGCAGGAACGAGGCCATTACCCTGGAGCTGGGCGATGAAGCGCCTAAGGATATCCTGTCCCATACCGTTGCGTTATTGCATGGGACATTGCAGTCTGCCTCCAGGGAAGTGGTCACCCACCTTGCTATTGAAACCCTGGATAAGGATATGCAAGTGACCATACCCAAATCCGGCTTCAAAAAGAAGCTGCTGGAGCTCAGCTTTAAGAACAATGAATATTTCATCCGGCAGGTAAAAAAGAAAAAGTCCCTGCTCCTGCAGCAGCAGACGGACGAAACGCTGGAAAACACCCTGCTGGAATTACAGGGTGACCTGGGCCTGACCCGGTTCCCGGATCATATTGAATGTTTCGACAACTCCAATTTCCAGGGCGCTTACCCTGTAGCGGCCATGGTATGCTTCAGGGACGGGAAGCCGTCCAAGAACGATTACCGGCGCTTTCATATCAAGACGGTAACAGGGATCAATGACTTTGCCTCTATGGCGGAGATCGTAAGACGAAGGTATAAAAAGCTGCTGGAAGACCGGCAGCCTTTGCCAAAGCTGGTCATCATAGACGGGGGCAAAGGGCAGCTGGGCGCCGCTATGGAAAGTATCACCGAATTGGGACTGGTCGGCAGGATGACCGTAGTGGGCCTGGCCAAAAGAGAGGAGCTCATCTTCTTCCCGGGTCAGTCGGAACCCCTGCGGCTGCCCTTTAACGGCAAGAGCCTTTTGCTCATCAGGAGGATCAGGGATGAAGTGCATCGTTTCGGGATCACTTTCCACC
The DNA here is from genome assembly GCA_037190225.1 of Edaphocola sp. Taxonomy (GTDB): domain Bacteria; phylum Bacteroidota; class Bacteroidia; order Chitinophagales; family Chitinophagaceae; genus MKSF01. The sequence continues at coordinate 326,342 of JBBCJL010000006.1, forward strand.
GGGAGACCAGGAGCAAAGGTACCATTAAGAACGAGCTGGAGGACATCAGGGGCATAGGGGCCAAAACAGCCCAGACCCTCTTACAGCATTTCCGTTCGGTCAAAAGGGTCAGCGCGGCTACCATAGAGGAGCTGAACGGGATAGTAGACACCAAGAAAGCACAACTCATTTTTGAATATTTTAAAAACAAACAAGATCGTGACAGCAACAATATTTGATATGGACGGCCTGCTTCTGGATACGGAACCGCTGTGGGGCGAAAGTATGCTGAAGATAGCCGGACGCCATAAGGTGAATATCAGAAGCGATTTCTTCAAATACACCACCGGCTTACGTATCAACGAGGTGACCGCCTTCTGGCGGGAAAGGTTCGGCTGGGAGTCGGATATATCCGCGGACGGGCTGGCCGGAGAGATCGTGGAGGATATTGTGGCCCTGTCTGTGCAGAAGAGCCGCCTGATGCCCGGTGTAAAGGAACTGTTGCAGCAGCTGAAAGACGCCGGGATGCCTATGGGTGTGGCTACTTCCTCGCCGCAGTATATGATGGAGACCCTGCTGAAGCATTTCGGTATCTATGACTACTTCCGGGTATGCGTCTCCGCGGAGCACGAGGTGCTGGGCAAACCGCATCCCGCGGTGTACCTGAAATGCGCTGCCATGCTGGATGTGCCCTCATGGAATTGCGTGGCCTTCGAGGACAGCGTGAACGGGGTGATCAGCGCTAAGGCCGCCCGGATGAAAGTAGTGGCGGTACCTGATGAATATAACATAAATAATCCTAAATTTGCCATAGCCGACAAAGTAGTAGACAGCCTCGTGCGCTTTGATGTTGGAATGTTTAATAATTTATAAGAATCAGAAGCCCGTGAATATCAAAAATATTTGCTGTATAGGTGCCGGCTATGTAGGTGGTCCCACGATGGCGGTCATCGCCCAGAAATGTCCTGACATACAGGTGACCGTGGTAGATGTGAATGCCGACCGCATCAGCGCCTGGAACGACCCCGATGTCGAGAAGATACCCATATATGAGCCGGGCCTGTCGGATATCGTGGCAGCAACGAGAGGCAGGAACCTGTTCTTTTCCACCGATATAGAAAAGGCTATAGATGAAGCCGAGATCATATTTATCTCTGTCAATACGCCAACAAAGGATTATGGCGTAGGGAAGGGCAAGGCTGCCGACCTCAAGTACATAGAGATCTGCGCCAGGCAGATAGCGGCCGTTGCCAAAACCAATAAGATCATCGTTGAGAAGTCCACCATACCCGTCAGGACAGCCTCCACTATCAAGGATATCCTGGAGCAGGTGGGTAATAAGGCAGATTTCCAGATTCTTTCCAATCCCGAATTTTTAGCGGAAGGTACGGCCGTCAGCGACCTGATGCACCCGGACAGGATACTGATAGGCGGGGATATTGATACCGAAGCAGGACAGCGCGCCATAGATACGCTTGTAACGATATATAATAACTGGGTGCCGAAAGAGCGGATCGTCACGACCAATATCTGGTCGTCCGAGCTGTCCAAGCTCGCGGCCAACGCTTTCCTGGCGCAAAGGGTATCCTCCATCAATTCCATCTCCGAGCTGTGTGAAAAGACGGGAGCGGATGTAGGGGAGATATCAAGGGCTGTCGGTGCCGATACACGGATAGGAGATAAATTCCTTAAAGCGTCCGTAGGATTCGGCGGTTCCTGTTTCCAGAAAGATATACTCAATCTCGTCTACATCGCACGGTCGTATAACCTCCACGAAGTAGCAGACTACTGGGAGCAGGTGATCCTTATCAATGAGCACCAGAAGCGCCGCTTCGCCTATAAGATCATCAAGGAGCAGCATAATACCGTTTCCGGGAAGAAGATCACGATGCTGGGATGGGCCTTTAAGAAAGACACCAACGATACCCGGGAGACGCCAGCCATTGCCGTAGCGGAGATATTGCTGCAGGAGCAGGCCGAAGTGGTGGTATATGATCCCAAGGTAACGGAGCAGCAAATGGTGGCAGACCTTGAAAGGTATGGTGTGGACGCTGCTGTTATCAGGGAAAAGTTCAAGGTATGCACCACGGCCATGCAGGCTGTGCAGGGCGCCTATGCCATAGCCATCATTACGGAATGGGATGAGTTCAGGGAGCTGGACTGGGCAGCTGTGCACCGGCAGATGGTGCAGCCGGCCTCCGTATTTGACGGCAGGAATATTCTCCATAAGCAGGCCATGCAGCAGCTGGGCTTCAAATACTTTGCTATCGGTCGTTAAAGATCACAGGTTATCCATTTTTTTAAATCCAAGTAAACAAAGGCTTATGAAGACTGTACTGATCACCGGAGCGGCAGGATTCATAGGCTCGCACCTGTGCGACCGCTTTCTTGCGGAAGGCTATAATGTGATCGGGATGGACAACCAGATCACCGGCGCTATGTCGAACATAGAGCACCTGATACCCCTGAAGCGGTTCACTTTTTACCACCATGACATTACCAACTATATCCATGTCCCGGGTCATATAGACTATATCCTTCACTTTGCTTCGCCGGCCAGTCCTACCGACTACCTGAGATATCCCATCCAGACACTGAAGGTGGGTGCGCTGGGCACTTATAACCTTCTGGGGCTTTCCAGGGTAAAGAAGTCCAGGATACTGGTGGCCTCCACCTCTGAAGTGTACGGCGACCCGTTGGTACATCCCCAGTCCGAGGATTACTGGGGAAACGTTAACTGCGTAGGTCCCAGGGGCGTGTATGATGAAGCCAAAAGGTACCAGGAAGCTATCACGATGGCCTACCACCAGGCGCACGGGCTGGAAACACGGATAGCAAGGATCTTCAATACCTACGGTCCCCGCATGCGGACGGATGACGGGCGGGTAATGCCTACCTTTATCAATAAAGCATTGCGCCAGGAGCCTTTGTGCATCTATGGGGACGGGGAACAGACCCGCTCCTTCTGCCACATAGATGATACCGTGGAGGCCGTTTACCGCCTGCTGCTCAGCGACTATTCCCTGCCTGTGAATATCGGCAATGACGGGGAGATCACCATTAACGCGCTCGCCGGCCTGATCCTGCGCCATACCGGGTCGGCTTCACAGATACGGTATGACGACAGGCGGACGGATGATCCTATCCGGAGGAAGCCGGATATCCGGCGTGCCCGGGATGTATTGAAATGGCAGCCCGCAATACCCGTGGAAGAGGGTATTCAAAGAACGATCCGGCACTTCGGATGATCCTTTTCCGGCTGGCTTTATTTAATAATTATTAACTAATGATTTTGGCAAAAAAAAAGTTATTTTGTCCGAAATCAAAAAGGGTAGATGACATGTGGTTTTTTACTAAGAAAAAGAAAGCGAAGGAACGGATAAGCTATGACATTGGCGCTTATATGGTGGTGGATATTCACTCTCATTTATTACCGGGCATAGACGATGGCGCCCCGGATACAGACACTTCTCTCAAGCTGATCAACGGTCTTACTGCCAAAGGTATTCAGAAAATCATCACCTCCCCGCATGTAATGGCTGATATACATAAAAACACACCTGAAACGATACTGCAGGCCAGCAATATCCTGGCACCTGTGCTGCAGGCTTCCGCGGTGAACATACCTTTCAGCTACGGGGCCGAGTACCTGCTGGATGAGCAATTCCTGGACAAGCTGCACAATGGGCAGATATTGCCTTTATTTGATGATCACATTTTAGTGGAAACACCTTTCCTGTACAGGCCCTTCAACCTGGAAGACCACATTTTCCAGATACAGGCGGCGGGCTATACACCTGTCCTGGCACACCCCGAAAGGTATCTCTATATGTTTACGGAGCAGGAGCTGTTCTTCAAGGTAAGGGACCTGGGCTGTAAGCTGCAGATGAATGTGCTGTCCCTTACAGGCTATTACGGCAAATCTGAAAAGGACTGTGCAAAATTCCTGCTGGAAAATAACCTCTACGAGTATTTCGGCTCTGACATGCACCACGAGCGGCACCTCCTGAATTTTTCAGAATTCAGGGTGGATGAAGAAACCGCCAGGCTGCTGGACAAAAATTACAACCAGATCCTGAACAGGGATCTTTCATGATCCGGGTATCCCGCAACCCGCATATTGCCGCTTCCTGTACCCGGCCGGTCACCCGTCTATCTCAGGTAGGCCGCGTACATCCATACGGCTTTTTCCTGCTCCCTGATATAGTCGCTCATCAGGGCGTTGGTACCCTCATCATGGGCCTCGCCGGCCAGTTCCAGTATCTCCCGCTCTATGGTCAACAGGGTCCGGTAGCCTTCCAGCACGTGGTGAAGGGCTTCTTTACCATTTGATATGTCAGTGGCTTCCTTGATGGAAGCGGTTTTCAGGTACTGGCTGTAGGAATGCAGCGGTGTATATCCCAGGGTCAGTATCCGTTCTGCTATTTCATCTATCTTTGCAAAAGCGTCATTATAGATCTCTTCAAACTTCAGATGCAGCTCAAAAAAATCATCACCGGCTATATTCCAGTGGAAGCCCCTGGTGTTGATATACAATAGCTGGTAGTTGGCCAGCAGCATATTCAATTGCGCTGCCAACTTTTCCGATTGTTTCCTGTCCAGGCCAATAAGGCTCAGTTTTTTCTCAGCATGTTTTGCCATGATCTTTCCGGTGTTTTAATGTTACGATACAAATATCGGAATTGATATGTATAATACGGTTTGAAATAAATTATTCATAAATTGATAATACCTATAGCGCTTTGCGACAAGCGTATTTCCTTCTTTAATGTCACCATTATATTCCTGATAGAGCGGATGCAGGCGCCCTGACCACCGTAATGAAGCCCTTGGCTACTTATGATAGCCGGGCAGCCGGATCAAAAAGATAGTTTTCCTCAAAATCACCCGAAATCGGCAGCAATGCGTTAATTTTGGCAGCCTTTTTAAAATATAGCTATGGAAGCCAACAGTATCATCTACGAAATAGACCAACTCGCCATACATAAGGTGGGAAACAAGCTGGAACACGAAGGAGTATTCATTTCTGACAGCACCATTCATCTCAACGAGACGATCAGCGGACTGTTAAGCACCTATTTCTTTACGCCTTTTAAAAGCGAGGAGCAATACCAGTTTTACAGCGAGCTGTCGCTGGAAGATAATAAGGTGTACCAGCTGGTGAAAGAAATCTTTGAACAGCCGGATAAGCTGCTGGAACACTCGGCCCAGATGGCGCACCACCTCTATGAGAACAGCGGGCATGTACGCATCAAAGGCGGTGAATTTTACGTGGCTTATTTTAAAGACTGTGTCATCAACGGGAGCAGGGCTGATGCTATCGGGCTTTTCAAATCTGAGAACAAGGATACCTTTCTCAAGATCTATCCCGACGGAGAGCAGTTGCAGCTGGGTACCGACATGGGTATCAATATCCAGAAGCTGGATAAGGGCTGCATCATCTATAATATCAATGCGGAGACCGGGTTTGTCTGCAAGGTGCTGGATAAATCCAATAAAGGCAATGAGACCCTTTACTGGTTCGACTATTTCCTGCACGTACGCCAGATATTCAATGATTATTACTATACGGAACAGATGATCAATATCTGTAAGGATTTCGTCAAAAAAGAGCTGCCGGAGGAATTTGAGGTGACCAGGGCTGACCAGGCCGATATCATCATCAAATCCGAACAGTACCTGAACAACAACGATGCCTTTAATTTCGGGGACTTCTCGCAGGCCATTCTGGAGCAGAAAGAAGTACAGGATAAATTTGCGGACTTCAGGTATGAATACCAGCAGGAGCACCAGATACAGCTGGAGGATAATTTTACGATCTCCGATGCCGCCGTTAAAAAGAAAAAATCCTTCTTCAGGTCCAAGATAAAGCTGGACAAGAACTTTACGATCTATGTGCATGGCAACCCGGAGCTGATCCTTAATGATGTGGATGAAACGGGCCGGAAGTTTTATAAGATCTACTACGATAACGAGCAATAGAGCTGATAATAGCAGGGCAGCCCTTTAAAGGGCTGCCCTGCTATTATCAGGTGTTTGCCGGATGATTATATACCGGCAGGGTGATGAAAAATGTGGTGCCCGTATGCAATGCCGTTTCATAGGTCAGCAGCCCGCCTGACATTTCTATCATATTTTTGGTCATACTGAGCCCGATGCCTGTACCCTTTGATTTGGTGGTAAAGTAAGGCGTGAACAGCTTGCTCCTGATTGCCTCCGGTATGCCTTCGCCGTTATCCCGGATAGCGATGATCACCTTATGCTTTTCAAGCGTGCAGGTGACCTGTATTTCCTTCTCCCGGTCATCGGGGACAGACTGGATCGCATTCTTGAGAATGTTATTCACTGAGCGTATAAAATAGCTTTTATCCATATGCACGGTCACATCTCCCGGCGGCGGCTGATAGCGGATATCTATATCCTTTTCCACTTTAAAAAGCTGTATGAGATTCGACAGGTGCTCGTGTACACGGATCTCTTCGGGGTGCATCTGGTCGATCTTGGCGAACGCGGAAAATTCCGTTGCTATATGGTTCAGCGTTTCTATCTGCTCTATGATGATCTGACATACCTTGGCGGTCATGGCCTCTATATTGTCCCTTCCTTCTGCAATGGCCTTTTGCAGGAACTGGATATTCAGCCGCATCGGGGTCAGCGGATTTTTGATCTCATGGGCCACCTGCTGCGCCATTTCGCGCCATATATTCTCCCTTTCCTGTATGGAGAGCTTCTGCGCCAGGTTCTCTACCTTTAATATCATCCTGTTATATTCGTTCACCAGGATGGAGAATTCATCCTCGTAAGGCCATTCGATAAGCTCATTATGCTGTAAGGCTATCTTCCTGAATTTCCTGGTGATGATGTTCAGCGGCTTGACAGCGTTATTGGTAACGAAAAAGGTAACGAAGGATGCTAAAAATATGACCAGGATAAAGACATTCATAATGGCAAGGATGATATCCGAAATATTCTCGCCGCTGGCCCACTTATTATTGGCATCATAGATATTCAGGATATAAGGCTTGTCTTTGATCGTTATCCGCGTATAGATATCGGAATAGCTGTTGAAGTTATTGCTGCTCTGCTCGGCCAGGAAGAAGGGGAAGGAGGCTTTGAGCTGGCTGAGCACCGATGGCTTCAGAAGATATTTATTGTCCGTATAATAATATTTCTTGTCATACCTGGCATCGGGCACAAGGACGCCGGTCGTATCGTAAAGCAGCGCGATGATATTGAAGTTATGCACCAGGTCCGACCATACCTTGCGGTCCGCTTTCCCGGCCGGAGTGCTTTCAAGGTACAGCTTTACGATGGATATATTATTGCTGTTCCTGTCAAAATTCTGCGACTTTTCATTGTTATTCAGCACATATATGATCGTGATGCCCAATACCAGGAATGAGATGAAAAGGGTAGCCCATACCGCGAAATTGATCTTGGTGTTGATATTGAGATAGAAGCCCCTGTATTCGTTCTTATGCTTTACCTGCTGCATGGAAATATTGGATATGACCAGGTAGTAGACAATAAAGAACATCAACAGGATAATGATGCTGGACAGGGTCGTGATGATCTGTACCGCCAGGTTCCTTTTATATTTGACCAGTATGATCTCGTTATTGAAAGGATTCTTATAATACAGGTCGGAATAATATAGATGATTGTATATGATGAAATCCCTGGATGTATTCCTGAATTTTTCCGTGACCGATTCCGGTATCCTTTCCGGGTAAAAGTCAACCACATCAAAATCCACTAAAGTATTGCCGGCATATTTTGCGGTAAAATAGCGGGAATAGAACTGGTGGTCGAAATAGAGGTCCTTACCTACCAGGGTACCTTCCATTTTATTTTTCTTATAGTAAAAAATGTCCTTGAACTGCACATTCAGCCCCAGTGCCTGGGAGCCGAAATCCAGGTAGGCCTTATACACCGTAGGCTCTGTGATGTCATCCTGGTACAGCAGCTCGTTAAAAGCGCAGGTAACCGCATTCCTGGGCAGCAGGAAGGCCTGTATGATCAGCTCATTTTCCTGCCTGGGAAAATAGGAGGAAATAATATAATTGGCAATGATATCCGCATCCGCTTGCTGGCTGACCCATCGCCTGATATTGGGGTCGGACTTGAGGAGGTCCAGCTGGTCTGAAAAGTTGAACTCAAATTTATTGTTGGGCTTCTTCAGGTTGCTCTCCGCGTAGATCAGCCTGAAAGCCTCTTCCTTTTTGTTATGGAACAGGGTGATGATGAACGTGCTGTATAAGCTGAAAAGCACGATCCAAAGCTGCCAGGCGACATTGCGGGGCCGGTTTTGGATGGACAATACCAGCGGCTGACCGATCCGGATAATGAGGAAATAGATGATGTTTACGAAGACGAAGGTGCTTATCAGCAGTATGGGATTGCTATTGCTATAATGGATATAGCCGAACGAAACACACAGCAGCACGAAGTTGATATAGCAGATGCTGCCTTTGATCTTCAGCCGTAAGGCGATCCTGCAAATGCAATACATCATTAAGGAGGTATTGATGCACACCAGCATGATCAGGGTAATACCCGTAACGGTGGAAAAATTGAGATATTGCAGGCTGTCCGTCACGAGCGACAGCTTGCTGTCAAAGATCAGCGTGCTGATGATGCTGATATTGATGCCAAAGATGTCATGCACGAAGCCTATGGTCAGAGCATATCCCAGGCAGTAATTCAGGTATTTCCGCCTGTAGAACAGGAAGTTGTTGTTATTCTTCAATATCCTGATGACCTGTATGCTGATAAGGTAAATGCCCACCAGCCTGCAGATGATCTCATTGAGATTGGCAAACTTTTCTTCCGAGCTCAGTATCTCCTTGGAAAACAGCATGGTATCTGCTATCTGGCCGGGATAAGCAGACAACCCGGTCAGCAGTACATTGATGACGGTAAAGCAGGCGAGCGTAAACAAAACAGCCAGGCCGGCATTCCTGCTCTCTATGATCCTGGAAAAGATATAGACGCTCGCGAAAAGCGAGAAAATGAACGCTACATAAAAGAAAGTGAGCAGCCCGTCGGACTTGATATAGTTATCAGTGACAAAATCTATATAAAAGGCGGGGTTGCCGTTATCATATATTTTGAAGGCCGCATCATTATCCGATTTGATATTGAGCTGATGTGCAATGATATTCTTATCCAGCGCGCGGCTGATGTATATTTTGGAGTCCTTATTGTCCAGGTTCAGGAGCGGGATGACAAAGTAATATTTAAAGGTATCGGCAGGATGCGCGGCAGAGTCCACTGTTTCATACTTCCTGAAATAGATCACATCATTATTAATGGTCAGCAGGGGAGAAGTGGTGCGCAGGTCCAGCTTTAAGATATCGTTGAGCGCGAACTGGTCATTGTTCCACGCAACGATCTGGTTGTTCCTGAACTTCAGGATACGGATCTTGCTCTTATGGGTCTGGAAGATATCCATACTGTTCAATACGGCATTATCCGCACCGGTAAGCGCGTCAATATAAGCGATGTCATTCTGGAAAGAAGCCTGGATCTCCTGCACGATATGCTCCTTGGAAAACCTGTATTTCCTGCAGGAGGCCACCATCCATAATGCGAGGTAGCACAGGACGCTGAACAGGAATACCATCCATTTATATCTGTAGATCCGGAAGCGCATCATGGGAGGATATTTTTATTTATTTCGAAGCCTGGTCTTAGCCTGTTCCCAATACCTGTCCATCTCCGGCAGCGGCATCCCTTTCATATCCTTCCGGTCCTCCTGTATCTGCTGCTCCATCAGCTCAAACCTTTTTTTGAACTTCTTATTGGTCTTTTCCAGCGCCTGCTCCGGGTCTATGTGCAAATGCCTGCTATAGTTGACCAGCGCGAACAGCACATCGCCGAACTCTTCTTCTATCGCTGCCCGGTCCTGGTCCTGCTCAATGGCCTCCCGCAGCTCTCCGAGCTCCTCGTGCACTTTGCCCAGCACCTCCCGGATATCATCCCAGTCAAATCCTACCTGACGGGCCTTATCCTGTATGCGATAAGCCTTTACAAGCGCGGGCAGCGATGACGGGACGCCCTGCAAGACCGATTTTTTACCTTCCGCCAGCTTCAGCTGCTCCCAGTTTTGCTTGACCTCAGCCTCATCTTTTACCCGGACGGTCTCAAAGATATGCGGATGCCTTCTCACCAGCTTATTGCATACGTTCTCGATCACATCCGCCCATTCAAACTGCTGCTGCTCCGAAGCGATCTTACTGTAAAACATCAGGTGCAACAGGATATCGCCCAGCTCTTCCTTTATATTCGGCCAGTCTTCCGCTGCAAGCGCATCTGTCAGCTCATACAGTTCTTCTATGGTCTGTGTGCTTAAGCTGTGAAGGGTCTGTTTCCGGTCCCAGGGGCATTTTTCCCTGAGCTCATCCAGGATGTCTTTCAGGCGTTCTATGGAAGAATGATACATGTTGTGCTTTTATGGTTTAAATACTTTTAATGCGGCCGGCAGGACAGATACTGTTACAGTCCCGGGCGTACTGTTCCTGATAAGGTCGCCGTCCACCTGGTAATAATCCAGGGACGGGCTTTTGATCACGATATGTTTTCCCTGCCACTTATCGGTATACTTGCTGTCGTACAGATGCCCGGTAAAAGCCTTCAATATGATATCGCCCCCCAGCCACAAAGGGAATTTCTTTACGGAAACGATATCCAGCAGCCCGTCCTGCAGGTCTGCAGCAGGCGCTATCTTGAAGTTGAAGCCGAACTGTTCCGCATTGGCAATATTCAGTAAAAAGGAATATACTATCCTGGGAGGCTGTCCGTCTATCGTCAGCTCGAACGACTTTACATTATAGCCCAGCAGATTGTCCGCCACTACCTTGGTATAGCCCCAGAAGCCCCTCCATTCGCTTTCCCTGAAATCCCTGCTGATCTGTACGTCAAATCCTACGCCCAGGTTGCTCAGGAAATAATGGCTTTCATTGACATAACCCACATCTATCCGGTCGGTATTTCCCTTCCTGATAATGCCCAGCGCCTCCTTCGTGTCCAGGTCTATCTCCAGGCTGCGGGCCAGGCCGTTACCGGAACCTTTGGGCAGGATACCCAAAGTCGTTTCCGTTCCTACCAGCGACTGCGCTACTTCATTGACGCTTCCGTCCCCGCCTACAGCCACTACGCCCGTATAGTTCCGCTCTGCTGCTGCTGCTGACAATGCCGTTGCGTGACCCGCATACTCCGTAAGCCTGATATCAATATCGAAATGACTGCCCAGCGCTTCCCTGATGGTATCGCTGAGCGCCTTTACCCGGTCTGTTCCAGATTTGGGATTGATGATAAACAATAATGCATTGGTCATAGCGGTCATTTTACGGCTTTCAGGCTCAGGTCCATGCTGACGTAATGGTGAGTGAGTGCGCCTACGGAAATGAATTGCACACCGGTTGCCGCATACGCCGCTATATTATCGAGGGTAATGCCGCCGGATGCTTCCGTTTCATAAAGGTTATCCACGAGATCAACAGCAGCATACATATCTTCGGGGGTGAAATTATCGAACATGATCCGCTGTATCCCGCCTGCTGCAAGAGCTTCCTCCACTTCCCGGATATTACGGGTCTCCACTTCGATACCTATGGAAAGCTGCCGCTGCTGCAGGTACTCCCGGGCTTTCATGATCGCCTGGGTAATACCGCCGCAGTAATCAATATGATTATCTTTCAGCATGATCATATCGTATAGCCCGAACCGGTGATTGGCGCCGCCGCCGGTCCTTACCGCGGCCTTTTCAAACTGCCGGAACAAAGGGGTGGTCTTACGGGTATCCAGCACGGTACAATTAAATCCCTGTATCTTATCCACGTACTGCCGGGTCAGGGAAGCCACGCCGCTCATACGCTGCATGATATTCAGCGCCAGCCGTTCTCCCATCAATATGGTATGTACATCCGTTTCCATAAGAAATGCCTGGTCGCCGCTGACAACCGCATCGCCGTCCTTTTTATAAAAAGTGATAGCCGTATCGGGATTAAGGTATTCAAAGACCGCCTTGGCCACGTCCAGCCCGGCAATGATACCGTTTTCCTTTACCTTCAATACTGCCTTGCCTGTTTCGGAAGCGGGAATGGAAGACAGGGTGGAATGGTCACCGTCCCTGATATCTTCTTCCAAAGCCAGCCTGATAAAATTCTGAATATCCACCTGCAATTTCTTTGGGTCAGGTACAAAGATAACTTTAAATATACAATTACTTCTTCAGCCCTGTTCAGAAATTATTGCCGTTCTCCGGCAGCCTGCAAAAGCTTCTGTGACCGCTGTGCAGCAGGCGATCAATGGATATGATGTGCAACATTCTTTAAAATACCTGTCGCTTAGGGAATGTAATAAAGGGCTATTTTGTAATTTAGAGGCTTCTAAATACACTATTATGAACTTATATACTGTTGATACAGGCAATTTTAAGCTGGACGGCGGCGCTATGCACGGCGTAGTGCCCAAATCGCTGTGGCAAAAGCATAACCCTGCCGATGAGAACAACCTGTGCAGCTGGAAAATGCGGTGCCTTCTGGTGGAAACGGGCAACAGGAGGATATTGATTGATACGGGCATAGGCGATAAGCAGGATGCCAGGTTCTTCGGGCATTATCATCTCCACGGAGAGGGCAGCCTCCAGGGCTCCCTGCATAAGATAGGGCTCAGTGCCGATGATATCACGGACGTCTTCCTGACCCACCTGCATTTTGATCATGTGGGCGGAGCCATCGTAAGAGCAGGGGAGCAGTTGCTGCCTGCCTTTAAGAATGCCACTTACTGGAGCAATGAACGGCACTGGGACTGGGCGGTGCATCCCAATGGCAGGGAAAAGGCCTCTTTCCTGAAAGAGAATATACTGCCGATACAGGAAAGCGGTCAGCTGCAATTCATTCCTACCGAAGAGGACTTTCAATTTGCCGAAGGGTTTAAGGTCAAATTCGTTCACGGTCATACGGAATCCATGATGCTGCCGTTCCTGGACTATAAGGATCAGCACATCCTGTATTGCGCGGACCTGCTGCCTTCGGTGGCGCATCTTCCCATTCCCTGGGTAATGGCCTATGATACAAGGCCGCTGCTGACCCTGGATGAAAAAGAGAGGCTGCTGACCGCGGCACAGGCAGAGAACTGGCTGTTGTATTTCGAGCATGACGCCGTCAACGAGATGTGCAGCCTGCAGCGTACTGACAAGGGCATCAAGACCGACAGCCTGTTCACCTTGGCGCAACTGTAAAAACTAAAAGCATACAGGCAGGAGCGTACCTAAAAAAAGGTGTGCTCCTGCCTGTTACCGTTACGGCTGCCTGTCCGTTACTCCATTCTTCTTACCGGCGGCAGATCTGTCAGCTCCGCTTCCGTAAAGAGTGTATAATTCACCTTAAATGTCTTTCCCAGCGGTGTTTCAAGAGAAAAGCCGCCCGGTCCCCATCCGTCCGTGACATCCAGCTCAAAATGGGCATATTGCCAATACTCGAACAGGTCCCTGTCAATCCAGAACTCATATCCTTCAATGGTACCGATCATAGCATCATGGGTCCTGGGGAGATAACCGCCTTTTTCAAAGCATTGCGGCTGCGTGCCCTCACAGCATCCTCCCGCCTGGTAAAACATCAGGTCGCCATGGGCAGCGGCCAGTTCCCGGATGACATCCAGGGCAGCCTGCGTTACACTTAATCTTGTTGCCATATTCTGAATTTTGGTGTATTTAAATGACAAGTATTCATGTGCCGGGAATGGCGCCTGCTTTTCGTCCCGGCTGTGCCGGTCAGTATAATGAAAGGCGCCTTTATAAAAAAGGTCTGTCCGGCCGGGTGGCCAGGCAGACCTCTGAGTTGCCGGTAATGTTTAGAAAAAGCCTAATTTGTTCTTATTATAAGAGATCAGCATATTCTTGGCCTGCCTGTAATGCCCCAGCATCATTTTGTGATTCTCACGTCCTATGCCGGACTGCTTATAGCCGCCAAACGGCGCGCCTGCAGGGTAAGCATGATACTGGTTCACCCATACGCGGCCTGCCTGTATCGCCCGCGGAACCTGGTACAGCTGGTGGGCATCCCTGGTCCATACACCGGCGCCCAGGCCGTACATCGTATCATTGGCAATGGCAATAGCTTCCGCCTCATCCTTAAAGGTGGTAACAGCCAGCACCGGTCCGAATATCTCTTCCTGGAAGATACGCATCTTATTATGTCCTTTGAACACCGTCGGCTGTATATAATAGCCGTCCTCAAGACCGGCGATAGGGTTTATATCACCGCCTGTCAGCACTTCCGCGCCTTCTTCCTTACCCAGCCTGATGTAAGAGAGTATCTTATCCTTCTGTATCTGTGAAGCCTGCGCGCCCATCATTACGGAAGGGTCCAGCGGGTTACCGGTCTTGATATCCTTTACCCTTTCCAGGACACGGCTGATAAACCGGTCATAAATGGACTCCTGGATCAGCAGGCGGGAAGGGCAGGTGCAGATCTCTCCCTGGTTGAGCGCGAACAATACCGCGCCTTCAATGGCTTTATCCAGGAAGGCATCATCCTCATCCATCACCGACTCAAAGAAGATGTTCGGGGATTTGCCACCCAGCTCCAGGGTCACGGGTATGATGTTCTCAGTGGCGTATTGCATGACAAGACGTCCTGTAGCCGTAGAGCCGGTGAAGGCGGCTTTGGCCACTTTGGGATGGGTCACAAGTGCGCGGCCCAGCTCAGCGCCGAAACCGTTCACGATATTCACCACACCGGCAGGAAGCAGGTCTTTGATAAGCTCCATCAGCACCATGATCGAAACGGGTGTGCTTTCCGCAGGCTTTAAGACCACGCAGTTGCCTGCTGCCAGCGCCGGCGCCAGCTTCCATACGGCCATCAGTATCGGGAAATTCCACGGGATGATCTGGGCCACCACGCCAATAGGCTCATGGACAATGATGGACACCGTATCCTTATCCAGCTCGCTGATGGAGCCTTCTTCCGCCCTGATAACACCGGCAAAATACCGGAAGTGGTCTATGGCCAGCGGCAGGTCGGCATTCAGCGTTTCGCGGATAGCCTTACCGTTATCTATCGTTTCCACAGCGGCCAGGTAGGCCAGGTTCTCTTCCAGCCTGTCCGCTATCTTATTCAGGATAATGCTCCGCTCTGTCGCGGAAGTACCTTTCCAGGTCTGGAAAGCATTATACGCGGCATTTACAGCGAGCTCAATATCTTCTTTATTGGAATGTGCCACCCTGGTAAAGACCTTGCCGTCTACGGGCGATACCACATCAAAATATTTACCGCCGGACGGGGTAGTCCAGGTGCCGTTGATAAAATTGTCATACTGCTCCCAGAAGGAGGGACGTGAAACTACTTGAGACATAAATTTCCTGTTTTTTTGTTTACATCTAAAGATACCGGAACCGCAGCCTTTTGAATGGTAAAATCGTCCCGTAAAATGGGAATATTGTCCAGAAGAATATTATGGCCGGTAAGGCAGCGCTGCCTTTGTCCGCCACGTATTAATTTAACAGTAAAATCACCTGGCTTACCCTGAAAAAGAACTAAATTAGAGCTTCTAAATATATCCTATGGCACACCGGATAGCAGCATTGCCATTGCGGCAAAAGCAACAAATGGATACGCTGGTGGAATTCAAGACCACCTACAATACAGACATCTGTGAGCTGTATATCTTTGAAACTCACCAGACCTCGCATAATGTATCCTTAAGATTTGACAACCTTACCTTTACCTCTATGATCCAGGGCAAGAAGCTTGTGAAGATAGGAGATAAAACGCCCGTCTTTTCTTATTTGCCGGGCTCTTCTGTACTGGTAGCGCCAGGGGAGGAAATGCTGATAGATTTCCCGGAAGCTGACGACCAGCCGTCCCAGTGTATGGCCCTTTCCATTAAGCAGGATTACCTGGCGGATGTCCTGTACACCCAGAATATCCGGCAGCAGAAAGTGAACGATGGCAGCCGGTGGCATATTGAGCCGGATGTATTTTTTGTAACCAACAGTATCGGCCTGGCAGGAGCTACCAGTAATATATTAAGGATCATGACGGAAGACAGCCTTTATAAGGACCAGCTGATCGACCTGGCGATGAAGGAGCTGGTCATACGGCTGATGCATTCCCAGGCACAGGAGCTGGTACGGCAGGGAAGGATGAAAGGCCGGTTTGCGGAGCTGCTGCATTACATCAGGGACAACCTGCATGAGAAATTAAAGATGGATATGCTGGCCAGGCTGGCCCATCTCAGCAAGTCCAATTTTTATAAATTATTCAGGCAGGAGCTGGGTATCTCACCCAATGATTTCATCTTAAAAGAGCGTATCAAAAGAGCCAAGCAACTGCTCCTGCAATACCAGAATATCAGCGAGGTCGCTTTCCAGACCGGCTTTTCGGACACCAATTACTTTATCAAGATATTCAAAAGAATGGTAGGGACTACGCCCAAGACCTACCAGATGCAGCACCGGTTGGGAATGGCATAACTATTCCTCTGAACTTGTCAAATATTACAACTGATGCGACTATCCTGGTGAGCGTTCCCGTCATCACAACAGAGATTTCCCGACTCCGTTGCATTACGCTCGAAATGACAATGGGATGTGTCATCCATTAGTCATTCCGCAGGATATCCCTGAACAGGTCGTCTACCCCATACGGCAACTGGCAGCAGAGGGTTCTTAATGATAGTTTCCCTATGCCGGAAAAAAAAGAGCCCCGGTATACGGAACTCTTTTTGCAGGCTTATAATTTTTTTTACTGTACCACAACTTTCTCAACCAGGATGTGGTCACCCACCTTTACCCTGAGGGTATAAATACCGCTGGTCCAGTCCCGGGTATCAAGCGTTAACTCCCGGGCATCGCTTTGCAATACATGGAAACGCCGGCCTGTGACATCGAACACTTCTACCAGCACGACTTCACTGCCGGCGCCGGTAACAGCTATGTTTAAATTGCCGTTGGTCGGGTTGGGATAAACACTCACACCGGCCATGGGAGTCAGTTCAGGCACGCTTACGGCCGAATTGGAAACCCGGAAATGATGGGTAAAACCGGCACCAAAATTGCCTTCGTAATAGCCGTTACCCAGGTCTACCTTAGGAATAGGGATCCTGGCATTACCCTCACCGACATTGAATACCCTGAAATACCCTCTTACAAAAGCATTGAAGAAGCTCAGACCCATATTTCTGGATGCCGTGACCTCCAGCGTATAGCAGCCATTAGGCAATTTCAGGACGTGCTGATTCAATGCTTCACTCACCCTGTAAACCGTGTCAAATACAACATTATTGTTCTCATCTGTTACTTTATAGCCTATGGGCATTACGCCGCCGTAATTGCCGGGAGATTTCAGCTCCACAAGGAATTCACCCTTTTCCCAGTCGGATACTGCGTCAAAATCCACGGTCATATTATTATTATATTCATCTTCATCCTGGTTTCCGTTCACTTTATCTATGGAGACGGTAAAGGTATTGGTTCCGCTCAGGCCGCTGATGATACTAGAAACCGGCAGGAAGATATCCTGCTCCTGGTTGGAGGCCAGTGAGCCGTTCCAGGTATAAGAGGACGTCTGGTTGCCGTTTACGCCATATTTAAAGGAGACGGATGTGATGGTCGTGGCGCCGAAATTCCTGATACGGATCTTTCCTTCTTTACAAACGGGATTCTCCCGGTTATAGGTGATATCGCTGTTAGGACTGACAATGGCTTCAATGCCTGCGTCCACGCTTTTGTTATAATCCCCGAAGAAGAAAACATCGGCAGATATCTTATAGGAAGCCTGCGGATTGGATCCTGTATAATTATAGTTCTGGAAATTGACATCCAGGTCAAAGCTGCCGTTAGCGATAGCAGCGTTGCTGATAGGATGGATATTCGTTTGTACCAGGTCTCCCGGGCACCAGTTGGCCCTGTTATGTATCCAGGTGCCGGATTGGGGGTACAGGAAATTTTTACCGCAATTGTCTCTCCAGATATAATTGACCGGTCCCAGTACTCCGTCCAGCTTTACAGAATACCATTTGCGGCAGAATTCCGCGCAATTCTCCTGGCTGTCACCGCCGTGACCCGTGATGATGAACTTCATCTCCGCCTGTGTAGCGGTAGCGGGTACCGTCAGGTGCTGCTCCTCTACGGCATCATTGATAGGATTGGCGCTGCTCCCGTATGCATATCCTTTCCTCCATAAAGGCGTGATCCCTACCACATCCCGTGGCCTGGTGCCTTCTATCATATGGAAATCAATGGTGCCTGTAAAACCGCCGGAATACCCGGAATAATGTATCCTTATGGTAACGTCATCCTTAAGTATGGGATAATAATCCGTCACATCGAACAGGTAGGAATGGTTCCAGCTCGCAGGTGTACTGATATTATTGGAATTGGCGTAAGGAGTTATAAGGCGGCCCAGCTCAATGGTATCGCCGGTGGGCGTCATAGCCAGCACATGCACATCATAATCCCAGTCGGCACACCACCCGGTCTGGGTAGAGCCTTCACCGGGATTGTTGGGGTCATAGCCCGGGCAGGCATATTTGCCCACATTGAATTCCATCACTATTTTCCGGTAAGAGACAGCGCCGTCAGGGAAGGTGACCGTCTCATCGTAATCCCCGTACCAGGAAAGCTGTGTAGCGTTGTGCGTGCGGACGATGGTGGTGTCATTGGGAGCTGCCCAGGCACCTCCTGCCAGCGCTGCTAAAGAGCACGATAGTAAAAACTGTTTCATAGGATTTCTGTTGCTGTATTATTACCAAATCATTATCAATCTGACGTTAAAAATAACACTAAAAAATTATATTTTATAAATTAATTTAACTATCTTACCTGGGTATAATTCGGTATCACAGGGGTTTATTGCTATTTTTGCACGATAAATCATCAATACACAGAAATCTATGAGTAAATTAAGCGTACTGGCTGATTCGTTGGTGGGTTCGGAAATAGTCAAATTAGGCAATGAGATCAATTTACGAAAAAGCAGGGGTGAGCAGATCTTCAATTATACGATCGGCGATTTTGATCCTCAGATATTCCCCATTCCTCAGGAGCTACAAACATTCATCATTAAAGCATACCAGGATAAACATACCAATTACCCGCCGGGCGATGGCATCCTTCCTTTAAGGCAGGCTGTAGGGGACTGGTTCAGAAGGGTTTTCAATATTGACTTCAGCAACGAGGAGATACAGATATCCAGCGGCGGCCGTCCTGTCATCTATACCATCTTCAAAACGCTGGTGGACCCGGGAGATAAGGTGATCTATACCGTTCCCTCCTGGAACAATAATCACTATACGCATATGAACGCAGGCGAGCACTGTATTCTGGAAGTGACACCTGAAAATAACTTCATGCCAACGGCAGCGGACATTGCTCCTCACCTGAAAGGCGCAGCTTTATTATGCTTATGTTCCCCGCAGAATCCTACCGGTACTACACTGGATAAAGAAGAGCTCATCCGTATCTGCAACCTGGTGCTGGAAGAGAACCGTTCCCGGGGAGCCGATGAAAAGAAGCTCTATATCATGTTCGACCAGATGTACTGGACACTCACCTATGGTGATGTGGAGCATTACAATCCCGTCAGCCTCGTGCCCGATATCAAAGCGTACAGTATCTTTGTGGACGGTATTTCAAAAGCGTTTGCCGCAACGGGCGTAAGGGTAGGCTGGGCCTTAGGCCCTAAGGATGTCATAGGCAAGATCAAGGCCTTCCTGAGCCATATAGGCGCCTGGGCGCCACTAGCTGAACAGATAGCCACCGCGCAATTCCTGAACGATCACCGGGCGGTGGATACTTACCTGGCCGGCTTAAAGAAAGGACTGCAGGAACGCCTGGAATATATCTATAACAGGATCATGAAAATGAAAGAAGCTGGATTACCGGTGGACGCCATTGCACCGCAGGCAGCCCTGTACCTGACCATAAAGCTGGATTTCAAGGGCTATGGCTTTAACGGGACAACCCTGGCTGACCAGGAGGATGTCACGCAATTTATACTTTCCGAAGCCAGGCTGGCCATTGTGCCATTCAACTGCTTCGGCGCCGACAGGAACAATCCCTGGTACCGTGTCAGTGTGGGTACATGCCGTCCGGAGGACCTGCAGCAGGCATTCGACCAGCTGGAAACAGCCCTTGGGCAGCTTAATAAATAGACCATCATACAGCGATAGGGATCAACTATAAAAAACCACAGCAATATTTGCTGTGGTTTTTTTATGTCATTGAGCCCGTTGACGGCTGAAATTAGTGTGACCGCCCTGGTGAGCGTCCCTATCATCACAACAGAGATTTCCCGACTCCATTGCATTACGCGCGAAATGACAAAGGGATGTGGAATCCACCAAGTAGCAAAAAGTCATTCCGACTGTACAGCGTAATGCAGGAATCTCAGAGATTTCCCGACTACACTTCGTTTCGCGCGAAATGACAACAAGGCTTGTAAATCATTCCGATCGAAATGTGGTACTCTCACGCACCACACAGCGAAAAAAATAACCCTATAAGGTTACCAAGACCTTATAGGGTTATTTACCTTATCCACCTATCACACCGGGAGCTTATCAAAAGGTAAAAGTAATGTGTACTTCGACAGGTGCTCAGCCCGACAGCAGGATGAAGTATTACTTCTTACTTTGCCTGGCACGCTCCTCCTGCATTTTCTGCATCTGCTGCAGCCTGTCCTGCCATTTGGAGGTCTGGTTCTTAGGATTTAGCTTATTGGCTTCTATCCTCTGGAGGATCTTTTTATCATCAATAAAGAATTTCTGGATAATGAACTGCTGTAAGATGCTGATCAGGTTGGAACAAGTATAGTAGAATGTAAGGGCAGCGGCCATACCATTGAACCATCCCAGGAAAAGGACAGGCATAATATAAGGCATGTACTTGATCACGGGATTATTGGCCATTTCACCACCCGCAGCGGCCGTATTATTACGATTGTAGAGAGTGAGGAAAATTGTGGTACCGGCCATCAGCAGGGTAAACAGCGATACGTGATCACCGTACCAGGGGATCCTGAAGCCGAGATTTAAGATCGAATCATAGGCAGACAGATCATCAGCCCACCAGAAGCTTTGCTGCCTGAAGGATAATTCTGTCGGCATATAATAATACATAGACAGCAGGAAGGGCATCTGAAGCAGCATCGGGAGACAGCCGCCCATAGGATTGACACCTGCGGTACGGTACAGCTTCATCTGCTCCATACCCATCTGTTGCTGGTCGCCTTCATGCTTGGCCCTTAAAGCATCCAGCTCCGGCTTCAGCACGCGCATCTTCGCCTGGGATAAGAAAGACTTATACGAGAAGAAGGACAGCAGCAGGCGGATCACCAGCGTCATTACGATGATGATAAGCCCGCCGTTGGAAATGAACTTGCTTAAAAAATCGAATAGGGGAATAATGAACCACTTGGAAATATATTTCACGAATGTGAAGGGGCCGAGACCGAGCTGGATCATATCTTCCATTTCGTGGCCAAAGGTTTTCAGCAGCTTGTATTCATTAGGGGAAACGATCCAGCTGTACCCGAAGCTGAAATCATTACTGGGGGTTACGGGCATATACAGTTGAGTGGCATTGACGGCCACATAAGCGGTATCGGTATTGTCAGCCGGTACCACGCCGTTAAAGCTCGCATGGCTGAACTGGTTGTCCGCCATGATCGTTGTATGGAAGAACTGGGAACGTACACCCAGCCATTTGATGGGGTCTTTCAGCTCCTTATTGGCCGTAGACCTTAAAGTATAGTAATCGTGACCGTCCTTTACCTCTCCGAAATGCACCTGGAAGCTCATCCTTTCGTTATTTACGCTCTTCTCCGTCCTGGCGGTCTTTACATTCCACTGCAGGGGCAGGGCAGCACCGGCCTTGGAAAGCTCGCTCTGGAAACCGACCAGCCTGATACCGGATTTCACGATATAGGAATTCGGCTGAAGCACATATTCATAGATCACTTTCTGTCCATTGCCCAGCTCAGCGGTCATGGTTACCTGCTGACTGCCGTCCGGAAGACCGGTCACAACGGGCTGGTAATACAATTCGTTGGTATTGACGCTGCCTGTAGCTGTAGGCAGGGAAATATTCAGGTTATTGGCTGCATCGTTAAAGAAGAACAGGTCTTTATCGGCCTTTTTAGGATAGCTTTTAAAAGTATCCAGCCTGATGAATTCCGGTGTGCCGCCCTTGGTGCTGATACCGAAGGTCAGCAGGCCATTGGACACTTCACGGATCTCCTTTTTCCCATGAAAAGCAGACATCACAGCCGCCTGGGCTGTGTCCGGGACAAGGGTATCCGCAGTTTTGGGAGCATTGGCTTCCATTTCAGCGATGATGAGCTTGTTCTTCTCCAGGGAATCCGCTACCTGCTGAGCTCTCCACTCATTATACTGGTTCTTCTGGTGGGTGGAATAAAAGATATATCCGCCCCCTAAAAGCATTAATAATATTAATCCGATGACTGAATTACGATCCATGAATAAATTATATGAAATTTGTGCGCAAAGGTAGGGGTTTTACATCAATATTATGTTAAAACTTAGGTTATTAGTATCCTAATCCCATCCGGCTTTCCAGGCATCACCACCGCATTATATGGTGTTCTGTACAGGCTATGATCCCCGCGAGGTCATACGGCGCAAACCATTGATACTCCGGGTCCTTCCGGAACCAGGTCAGCTGCCGTTTGGCATAATTGCGGCTGTGCTGCTTTACTTTATCAATCGCCTGCTGCAGCTCTTCCGGGTGCAGCGGCCAATGGCCATAAGCATAAAATTCGCTGTATCCTACTGTAGACAGGCTTTTCAGGTGGCGATAAGGAAAAAGGGCCGCCACTTCCTCCAGGAGCCCCTGCTCGAGCATAACATCCACCCTTTGGTTGATACGGTCGTATAATAAAGGACGGGGAAGCTCCAATGCAATTTTAACGGTATGGAAAGGTCGTTCTTTGGGATTCCCTTTCCTGAAATGAACGATAGAAGTATGGTGGGTCCTCATAAAGGCCAGGGCCCGGAGCAACCGGACAGGATTCTGACGTTCGGCCACGGCCCAGAACTGCGGGTCTTCCGTAGCGCAGGCTGCCTGCAGCCAGGTCAGCCCGTTCTTTTCATACTGCTGCTGCACTTCCGATTCGATAGCTTTACTGACCGGCGGCATAGCATCTATCCCCCTGGTGAGCGCATCTATATATAGACCGGTACCGCCGCAGGCAATGACAACATCTTTTTCCCGGAACAGTTCCTCCAGCACCTGTAAGGCATAGGTTTCATAACCTCCCGCATTCATATCCTCAAAAATGCTGTGGGACCCTATAAAATAGTGGGGGATACCTTTACGTTCCTCCATAGTGGGCTGCGCGGTACCGACCGGCAGCTCTTTATAGCACTGCCGGGAATCGGCGGACAGTACCACGGTATTATAATACCGGGCCAGCTCAACAGCGAGGGAAGTCTTGCCTACAGCCGTAGGCCCGGCCACTACGATCAGGAATCTGGGATGCATATCCGCAAAGGTAGCAAAAACTACCGGTCGGAAATATACAGGCTACTCCGTGGTGGCTGCCATTATAAGTACTCCGTTTCTCCGTTGTTCGTTTGCTCACCAACCACAACAGGGATTTCCCGGCTCCATTGCATTCTGCCCGAAATGACAACAGGACTTGTAATGTATTCAATAGCACAAGTCATTCCGACTGTACAGCGTAATGGAGGAATCTCAGAGATTTCCCGACTACACTTCGTTTCGCCCGAAATGACAACAAGGCTTGTAAATCATTCCGATCGAAATGTGGTACTATGTCAACCGGAGCTTTTCGAAAGGGCACTCGCCTTGGTGAGCAGGGGAGTCCACTATCACACAGGAAAAAGCAAAAGGGCAAAAGTAAAACTCCTGCCCTTCAGCCAATATATGCCCCCGATTATTATAGTCTTAAACCTACTCTTAAACGGACACCGACATTATAAATATCGTCCACCGCGTCTTTAAAAGACACCAGGTTCTCATTCTGCGCATTCAGCCCCAGCCGTACCTTTACCAGGCCTTTTACCAGGGAACGGTGCAGCCCTGCTTCGGCGTGCAGACCCATACCATTTACGCGGCGCACATTGTCATTATAGCCTCTCACCTTTGACTGGTCGATATGGAAATTAAGACCGGCATGATAATAGATCCAGTCGGTAAGATCACCGGTAATGCCTACCGGTATCTTGATGGCGCTGTAATCGTACACATACTGATATTCCGTAAATGGCGGCACGGTCAGCCGGTAATTATACGTACCGCTGGACGCGGAAATATACTGGATACCGAAATGCAGCCCGAATGCAGGCGTGATATACAGGTTGGCATAAGCTCCTACGCTTAAAGGCGGCTGTGCTATCTCGTAAGAATTACCGGAGCTTGATTTACCGGATTTGGTGTACTGGCCCAGGTACATATAGTCGCCAAACAGGCCGAGCTCAAATTTGGATTGTGAAAAAGACGGAGCCATCCACAGGCTCAACAGGGCAACGATACCCGCTATTTTCCTGAACATAGAAGTGGTTTTCATATACTTTGAGTATTGGTTATTAAATGCTATAACACAAATGTACAGTGAACGATTGTTATAACACCCTTAAATTTTTAACGGTTTAAAAATAGTTTAAATTTTTTGATATTACCTGGCCCCGGCGGCAGTACATCATTATTTAATACTGCCGGTATCACAAGGGAGAAAATAAAAAGCCTGGCTTGGGGAAGCAGGGTTATATCGGTATGGAAGTTACAATATATAGTGTTTCAAGGCTTTAATATGTAAATACAACTTCACACATCCTGTCAATGCAACTCTGATGCAAGGAGCCGTCTAAAAAGGTAGATGAGTGGTCTGAGAATTGAATATTTAGGCACCCTGCCTGTAGGGAGGTACGAATAAAAATAACAAAAAACATGAGAGGCTGACCTTTTTGGACAGCCTCTAGTGCGGATTTGGATCTATGCAGAACCTGCAATTACTTACAGCTCAATATGGCTTCGATTTGTTTCATATCCATCATGAAACCGTGATACAATAAGGTTTTGTTCTTATTAAATACCAGCTTATATACGGTTCCTATGGTCATGAATTTGCATTCATAGCAGATATCATCCCGGAATATCATGCCCTGCTTCCGGGAATCTTTAAAGCTTGTTTTATATTTTGAATCATCAATTAAATATAGATCATCTTTATTTAACTTAAAAGCTGTAATGGCTTTTTCCAATTCATCACCCCTGTCTTTACCCCCGCTGGACTGTGCCAGGATGAATCTGGTTTTCCCGTTGGTGATGCTGTCCAGCTTATTTTCAATGTAGTTGATATACTTTCCTCCGATACAGCCATTGGTAAATATAAAAACAGTGAAAAACTCATGTTTCTCATCTGCGTCGATCATATTAAACAGCAATTCCTTATTGATAAGCGGATAGCTTTGGGCCTGCAGGTCTTTGGTCTTTGCCAGTAATGATAATAAACATGTCAGTAAAATGTACGCTGTGTTTTTCATAACATTCATATTGGTAAAAAAAGATGTTTTAAAATCCGGGATTAAGCTCCTTCAATACAAAACGCCGGAGCTGTATTCCCCGTTACACCAGTGTTACGTATCCTGTAAGCTACCCTTAAAAATAATACAAAATGTTGATAATCCATTGTTTGGGGAATAGTATAGCACATCCCTGTCGTTGACACCCTGTAAGTGGCTATCAGATATACATCAACAGACGCTTACAAGGTGACAGTAAAATATACAAGCCTGTCACAAGGCGCTTATACTAATACCTTGTCTAAACACCCTAAAAATTAACCTGTAATGTGCTGCACATTACAGGTTGACAACGGGTAGCCGGCAGTATCGCCGCTGCAACAGGACAACGGTCTTACATATTCCTCCTGTACTGCCCGCCCACGGCAAACAATGCCTGGGTGATCTGCCCCAGGGAACAGTATTTCACCGTTTCCATCAATTCTTCAAAGATATTGCCGTTCCGGATAGCTACTTCCTGTAAACGGCGCAGCATTTCCTGCCCTTTCACTTCATTCTTTTTCCAGAGGTTATGCACATTCCTGATCTGGAATTCCTTTTCTTCCGTTGTGGAACGGATCACCTCAGCCGGGACAACCGTTTTGGAACCCGTAGAACTGAGGAACGTATTCACCCCGATGATCGGGAACTCACCGGTATGCTTTAAGGTCTCATAATACAGTGACTCTTCCTGTATCTTGCCGCGCTGGTACATGGTCTCCATAGCGCCCAGCACACCGCCACGCTCCGTGATCTTGTCAAATTCCGCATATACGGCTTCTTCCACCAGGTCCGTCAGCTCCTCGATGATGAACGAGCCCTGCAGCGGGTTCTCATTCTTGGCAAGACCCAGCTCTTTATTGATGATGAGCTGGATAGCCATGGCCCTGCGTACGGACTCTTCCGTAGGCGTGGTAATGGCTTCATCATAGGCGTTGGTATGCAGGGAGTTACAGTTATCGTAAATGGCATACAAAGCCTGCAGGGTAGTGCGGATATCGTTAAAGTCGATCTCCTGGGCGTGCAGGGAACGGCCGGATGTCTGGATATGGTACTTCAGCATCTGGGAGCGTTCATTACCACCGTACTTATACTTCATCGCCTTCGCCCAGATCCTCCGTGCCACGCGACCTATCACCGCGTATTCCGGATCAATGCCGTTGGAGAAGAAGAACGACAGGTTCGGTGCAAAATCATCTATTTTCATACCGCGGCTCAGGTAATACTCCACGAAAGTAAAACCGTTGGACAGCGTAAAGGCCAGCTGTGAGATCGGGTTGGCGCCGGCTTCCGCGATGTGGTAGCCGGAGATGGATACAGAGTAGAAGTTACGCACGCCCTTATCAATAAAATACTGCTGTACATCACCCATCACTCTCAGGGAGAACTCCGTGGAGTAGATACAGGTATTCTGTGCCTGGTCCTCTTTCAGGATATCTGCCTGCACCGTACCGCGTACGGCTTTCAGCGTCTTTTCCTTAATGTCGGCATATATTTCAGCAGGCAGCACCTGGTCGCCGGTCACACCCAGCAGCATCAGGCCCAGGCCGTTATTGCCTTCCGGCAGTGAAGTGGTCTGACCTTCCGCTTCCTTACCTATACCCACATTGGCCGAATAGTAGGGGCGTGGAATACCTTTTTCTTTATAGATAGCATCGATCTTAGCGTTCACTTCTGCTTCCAGCCCGTTTTCACGTATATACTTCTCACATTGCTGGTCAATGGCAGCATTCATAAAAAATGCCGTGATGGTAGGAGCCGGGCCGTTGATGGTCATAGACACCGAGGTTTTGGGGTCTGCCAGGTCAAAGCCGGAATATAATTTCTTCGCATCGTCCAGCGTAGGGACCGATACACCGGAGTTACCGATCTTACCGTAGATATCCGGGCGGTGATCAGGGTCCTGCCCGTACAGCGTTACCGAATCGAATGCCGTGCTCAGACGAGCGGCAGGAAGGCCCTTTGATACATAGTGAAAGCGCTTGTTGGTACGTTCGGGACCGCCTTCCCCGGCAAACATACGCGTTGGATCCTCACCTTCCCGCTTGAAAGGATAGATGCCCGCGGCGTAAGGGAACTCGCCGGGGAAATTCTCGGTCAGGCACCATTTCAGTATCTCGCCCCAGGCCTCGAACTTAGGCACGGCCACTTTCGGCACCTGCGTATGGGATAAGGAGGCGGTATGCGTTTTGATCTTTAATATTTTATCGCGAACCTTGAATTCATAATACTCATTCTGGTAATTGGCCTTTTTGGCTTCCCAGCTTTTCAGGGTCTCCAAGTTCTTAGGGTCCAGGTCCAGGCTCACCTTATGATATACTTCCTGCAGCTCTTTCAGCAGGCGGTCCTTATCTTCAATAGCGGCGTCCCGGATCGTATCCATGGTCTTATGGATACCGTATAATTTCTGGGCCACTTCCGCCTGGTCGGCGGCTTTCTGGTTATAGCTCCTGTTGTTTTCCGCTATCTCGGACAGGTAGCGGGTACGGGCAGGCGGAATGATGTAGATCTTTTCGCTCTGCTCATCGGTAGCCTGGAACCCGGATTTCAGGTCCGCACCTGTTTTGGCTACGATGGTATCCATCAGCGCACGATAGAGCGCATTGGTTCCGGGGTCATTGAACTGGGAAGCGATAGAGCCGTAGATAGGCATGGTCTCAGGGTCTTTATCCCAGAGATTGTGGTTGCGCTGGTATTGCTTTTTCACATCACGCAGGGCATCCTGCGCACCGCGCTTGTCAAACTTATTGACCGCCACGATATCCGCGAAATCCAGCATATCTATCTTTTCCAGCTGGGTGGCGGCGCCATATTCCGGCGTCATGATATACATGCTTACATCACAATAATCCGTGATCTGGGTATCGGACTGGCCGATACCGGATGTTTCCAGGATCACCAGGTCATAATCGGCCGCTTTCAGTATCTGCACGGCATCATCAATATACTTCGATACCGCAAGGTTGCTCTGGCGGGTGGCCATGGAGCGCATATAAACCCGCTCATTGCGGATAGCGTTCATACGGATCCTGTCGCCCAGCAGCGCACCGCCGGTCTTACGTTTGGACGGGTCCACCGAAACGATACCGATCGTCTTATCCGGAAAATCCAGCAGGAAACGGCGTACGATCTCATCTACGGTAGAGGACTTACCTGATCCGCCCGTACCCGTGATGCCCAGCACAGGGGTTTTGGAAGCCGCAGCCAGTTCTTTCACCTGCTTCATCATATTTACGGTAGCCTCCGCCTCGCCATAATTCTCTACGGCGGAGATCAGGTGGCCTATGTCTTTCGGGTTCTTGTTCCTGATATCCGTAATCTCGGTGGTCAGGTTATTGCCGGTAGGGAAATCGGACTTCTGCAGCAGATCAATGATCATACCTTCCAGGCCCATGGCACGGCCGTCATCAGGCGAATAGATCTTGGTGATGCCATAAGCCTCCAGTTCTGCGATCTCATCCGGCAGGATCACACCGCCGCCGCCGGCAAATATCTTGATATGACCACAACCTTTCTCCTGCAGCAGGTCGTACATATACTTCAGGTACTCCACGTGACCGCCCTGGTAGGAGGTCATCGCGATGGCATTGGCATCTTCCTGGATGGCGCAATCCACCACTTCCTGAACACTTCTGTCGTGACCTAAGTGTATGATCTCCGCACCATTGGCCTGCATAATGCGGCGCATAATATTGATAGCGGCATCATGCCCGTCAAATAAGGATGCTGCGGTTACAACTCTGATTTTGTTTTGAGGTTGAAATGACATAGGTAATATTTAAAGTATAGTTAGTTATTTATAAGCTCCCTAACATACGGGGAATGCCTGTATTGATAATTTGTCTTTCCTTATTATACCCGGTTGAATGTGCATTCATCGTATCAAGTCATTACGGTTTCCCGGATAATACTTACTTTTTGTTGATGACTTTCAAACTTTCAGGTATGGGCAGGTTGATGATTGCTCCATTCTTATCCCAAATAAGAAAATATTGTTCACTCATTTCTTTTGCTAAATCGGGAAGCAGTAATTCAAGATCCAAACCTTTCTCCTGTATTTCAGCACCACAACTTCCCAAAAATGTGGAAAGGCCTGTAAGGATTATTAAAAAAATCTTTACCTTATAGTGAGTTATGTATAATCTCCCTCTCAATTTTTCTTTCGTATTTCTTAAACTTAGCTTAGTTTTACGCACGATTTTGCGGTTGCCAAAATTAATGAATTTTATACTATTAACGCATTAAATTCAACCATATATGAACAAATCGGCACTTGTATTGGGCAGCACCGGCCTTGTGGGTTCTTTTGTTGTACAGGAGCTGATAGCAGATGGTGTGTATAAGCATATCATACTTATCAACAGGAAACCCTCCGGGATACGGCACGAAAAGGTACAGGAGATCATTACGGATTTCCGGGATTTTGATTTTATGAACGACCTGATACCCGTGCACAGCCTCTTTTCCTGCCTGGGCACTACCCGCAAAAAAACACCCGACCTGCAGCAGTACCGGTTCATAGAGATCACCATACCCAAAACGGTTATACAACGCAGCATGATCAAGGGACAGCTGAATGCGGTGCATGTAGTATCTGCCATCGGGGCCAGAAAGGGAGCGTCCAATTTTTATACTGATCTAAAGGGGCAGCTGGAAGAAGAGATCGCATCGCTTGAGGTGCCCCGTACCTTTTTTTACAGGCCATCGCTGATACTGGGAGACAGGAAAAACGACAAAAGAACAGGGGAGCGCATTGCCACTGCAATTATGCCTATATTTGATAAATTTTGCAGGGGCAAATGGTCCAGGTATCACAGCATCCCGGCTCAGACCATCGCCGCTTCCATGCTGTACAATGATGTGAATGTCTTTGTGAACGGCGTCAATATCCTGGAATACGATGATATGCAATTAGGCATTTAATTTATGAAGAGAATAACGGCTAAGATCATATGGGTGCTTGCAGGACTGCTTTGCCTGGCTTCCTGCGGGAGCGGGGGCAATGCTGCGGTCAACTGGAACATCACGATGGATCAGAACGGCAAGGAGCCCTTCGGCACTTACCTGTTCAGCAAAGCCCTGTACCATTATTTTCCACAGACGCCTGTTCACCTGTTGAAGTCCAACTTTAACTTTACACAACATCAATATACAGCAGATGCCAATGAATTAATGATCCTGGTCGGGCAGACAGCCTTTTTCTCGGCAGAAGAATTCTACCACCTGATGGACTATGTGCGCAGCGGCAACCACCTTATCCTGTCAGCCGGCGCATTCGATACGCTCCTGCAGCATACGCTCTTTTTTACGCTTACCGATAAAAGCCTGCAGGGTGACGGGGAGCTGAAGATCCTGCACAAGGAAAAAGTTTCCCAATATGAAGCAGCAGCGCTGCCGGCACAGGCCATGCAGCCGGAAACGGCATATGACAGCGGGGTAAAAGGATATTATAATAACTACCCCGATCTTATCCTTTACCGCTGGGGAGACGGCACTATCATGATCCATACCAACCCGCTCGAATTTACCAATATCAGTATGCTCGGGGCCAATAAGAAGTATATTGAAGAACTGCTGGGATTCCGGAACGGTCGCCGGTACACCAAAATCATCTTCAGCTCCTTTATGCATCATGATAACAGGGTAACGGATTTTGACCTGCTGCTGCAATACCCTTCTTTCAGGTGGGCATTTTACCTGCTGCTGGTCTTACTGGCTGCATTTATACTTTTTGAATTCAAGCGCCGTCAGAAAATGGTACCTGAAATAGCGGTCAATAACAACAATACCCAAGCCTTTATCGAAACGATAGGGCATTTATACTTCAATGAAGGCAATCTCAATAACCTGGCGGAAAAGAAGATCCTGTATTTCCTGGATTTTGTAAGAAGCAGGTACTATATAGACACCCGGCACACCGATGAGCACTTTGCCGAAAGCCTGCATATTAAATCGCAGGTCCCCCTGGACAAGATCAATATCCTGATATCCCTGATGCGTAAGGTACAAGACAGGATACCATTGGATAGCCAGGATATTTTCACACTGGATAGTATCACAAAATTATTTAACCATGGACATCACAAATGAGCATTCAGCACCGGATATGCCCACACCGGACAGCAGTGAGGAGCTCCGGGCAAGAACAGATATACAAACCATCGGCAACGCGGTAGCACAGCTGCAGGTAGCCATGGGCAAGATAATAGTCGGTAAAACGGATATCATTGACCTTATACTGGTAGCCATACTCGCGGACGGCCATATCCTGCTGGAAGGTATGCCGGGAGTAGCCAAGACCCTGATGGCGAAAACCGCAGCAGGACTCCTGGATGTCGCCTATAACCGTATCCAGTTCACCCCGGATCTCATGCCTTCCGATGTGCTCGGCACCAATGTTTTCAATCCCGCGACAGCCTCTTTTGCCTTTAATAAAGGGCCTGTATTCAGCAATATCGTGCTGATAGACGAGATCAACAGGGCGCCAGCCAAGACCCAGGCGGCCCTCTTCGAGGTCATGGAAGAGCGGCAGGTGTCCATGGATAGTGCCGTGTACCGGTTGGATACCCCTTTCCTGATCATAGGAACCCAAAACCCGGTAGAGCATGAAGGTACTTACCGCCTGCCCGAAGCGCAGCTGGACCGTTTCCTGTTCAAAATCTCCATAGGGTATCCTACGGCGGAAGAAGAGCTGGATATCCTCAGGCTACACCATAACGGCAAAGGCACTATGGCAAGGCTGTTTAAAGCTATCCTGACCAAAGAGACCTTGCTGGAGCTGCGTTCCCTGGTACATACCATCCATATCAGCGATGAGATCCTGGAATATATTTCCAGGATAGTGGTGGCTACAAGGAACCACAAGGATATCTTCCTGGGCGCCTCGCCACGTGCCAGCATCGCGCTGATGAAAACCGCCAAAGCCTACGCCATACTGCAAGGCAGGGACTTTGTCATACCCGAGGACATTATGTACCTGGCACTTCCTGTGCTCAGGCACCGCATCATCCTGATGCCGGAAAAGGAAATGGAAGGATTTATGAACGATGATATCATTGCAGAGCTGCTTAAATCCGTACCGGTGCCAAGATGATCCTCTTTATGAACCAGACTTTTATCACTAAACATAAGCAATACAACCTATGACAACATTTGAAAGCTCCGTTATCATTCACAGACCGGCAACGGAAATATATACCTTCTTAAAGGACCTGAGCAACCATGAGCAGCTGATGCCCGATAATATACAGGACTGGAAAGCCACGCCTGACGAGGCTTCTTTTACCATCAAGAATATGGCCAGCCTGAACCTGGAAGTCAGCAACAGGGTAGAGAACAGGGAAGTAAGCGCGGTACCCAAAGGGAAAGCGCCTATAGACATTACCTTAAAGTGGACACTGGATCCGCAGGCAGATAACGAGACCAAAGCGACCTTTACCATACAGGCAGAGCTGAATATGATGCTGAAAATGATCGCTTCCGGACCATTGCAAAAGCTGGTGGATCACCAGGTTCAGCGACTGGGACAACTGCTGCAGTAACGGTGTTGTCTGCAGAAAAAAGAACATAAAATATTTGTTTGTATAAACTCCTTATTCTACATTTGCACCACACAAGCAGAGCGCTTGCCCAGATGGCGAAATTGGTAGACGCGCTAGACTCAAAATCTGGTTCTCGCAAGGGAGTGCAGGTTCGATTCCTGTTCTGGGCACCTTTGTTTAGACGATTTGCTTCAATAATAGCAAATCGTCTAATTTTATATTTTACTTTACAAAAAGACGTTTTAATCTTTTCAACACTTCACCTAAGTTAATAGTTACACCTCCTTTTTCTATTTTTCCAACACTTAAAACTCCAGGAATAATATCTTCTGTTTCCCTTTGACCATCTTTTTCAATGATTTGACGAAACTGGAAATTAGAAAGTTGAAGTATCTCTATGGCTGCATCCTTCGCTTGCAAAGCACTCTCTTTCATTTGTATGATAGATTGAGCCATTATTAACTGGCTTTGAAGATGTGAGACATTTGCTTGCAACTGAAGAATTACAGGGTCATATTCGGTCGTTTTTGGGAAATCTGTGGTTTGGCTTTCTGCGAACTTAAGATAACAAATAAGAGCATCTGCAATGGCTCGCAAAGAAGTATTCTTATCTTTGGGAAAAACCTTAAAAATGGTTCTATTTTGGTTGTCAGATTCTAACTCAATTTCATTCTCGACTCCCATATCTTCAAGAAACTGACTAAAGTAAACTAAATATTGACGACAGGCAGCCTTGATTTTTGGGGGAAAATTAAAGAAACTTGTCAGCCCATCTCTTTGGCCGATCTTAAGAACATCATTTTCAGCATTTTTAAGTATGAATTTTATTGATTCAATGAAACCATACAGTTCATTCTTTAATATTCTACCGGTGTCAACTTTTTCAATCTCAAAGGAAAAATCAATTGCATTAAATACTACAGGGTGAAAGTTTTCAGTACTTTGGATAGCAGCAACAATTTTTTCTACTGAAAACAAACGAAAATCATCGTAATTACATAATGTAAATTTAATTTTTGACTTGAGGCAATTTATGTTAATTCTAAATGTTTCTAGCTCAAAGCTAATTTCGCTCAAGTAAATTTTAAGTTCATCAAGACTGTATTGTAAAATATTGGCAATAGTCGGTTTATTCAATATTTCAACGCAAGAATTTGTGATATTACATATGCCTGAAATTCCATTGATATAAATAATGTGTACCTCGTGGTCGGTATTAACATAAAAATCATCGAATTCTATTTCTAGCATAAGTTACATAAATTTAATTACTAATGTAAATGTAAAATAGTAAAATTTAGGGATTTATTTTATTACCATTAATTTTATCCTTTTTATTTAACATAATGTAAATTATAGTTCATTTTATCTGCAAAACCCCAAATAACCACAAAATAGTCAAATTTAAATACTATAAAATCCTCAGAACCCTCAGGTTCTTCCAACGGAAACTGACTGCTTTAAAAAGAAAAACTACGGAATTGTGAACATAATGCGGAACGGCGGACTTATTATTGATTGGAACGATTCCTACACAAACACCTTTAAAATAAATCTAACTATGAAACTGATCTTTCCAATAGCATTGGCATCGCTGGCAGGCACCTCCTGCAATAATGCCGGTTCAACGTCAACAACCACTACAGACACGGACTCTGTGAATACCTCCGTGACCACAGAAAAGCCCAACACCAATTATAAGCCTGCTTTTGAAGGGCAGACAAGGATAGCCGCGGTGAAGACCAACACGGCCTATGAAGGTAAAATCATCACCCAATCGCTCCAATCACCCTGGGGCATAGCCGTGCTCCCGGATGGCAGGCTGTTGATCTCGGAGAAAAAAGGTACTATGCGCATCGTGGACCCTGCAAACGGTACTGTATCCGATCCGATCAAGGGCGCAGGCGAAGTGGATGACCGCGGCCAGGGCGGTTTGCTGGGACTGGCATTGGATCCGGATTTCGCTTCCAATAGGATGATCTATTGGGCCTTTTCAGAGAAGGTAGATAAAGGCAACCATACCGCGGTGGCAAAGGGCAAACTGGCCGATGATGAAAAGTCTATACAAAACATGCAGGTCATTTACCGCGCGCTGCCCAGCTATGACGGCGACAAGCATTACGGCGGACGTATCATCTTCGATAAGGAAGGTAACCTGTTCGTCAGCACCGGTGAGCGTTCCGATATAGAGACCCGCCCGCAGGCACAGGACCTGAAGTCCGCACTCGGTAAGATCCTGCGGATCACCAAAGACGGTAAACCCGCGCCGGGCAATCCGTTTGCAGGTAAACCGGAGGCATTACCGGAGATCTACAGCTACGGACACCGCAATACCCAGGGCTTAGCTTTTCATCCGGAAACCGGCGCCTTATGGAACAATGAATTCGGTCCGCTGGGCGGCGATGAACTGAACCTGATCAAAGCCGGTGCCAACTATGGCTGGCCCACGATCACCTACGGGCTGGAATACAGCGGAGCGGCTATTGGTAACCCCGCAATCCAGCAAAAGGAAGGTATGGAGCAGCCGGTGTACTACTGGGATCCCGTATTATCTCCCAGTGGTATGGCATTTTATACCGGAACGAATATACCCGAATGGAAAAACAACCTGTTCCTGGCGGGACTGAACAGCTACCACATTGCTCGCCTGGTGATCAAAGACAATAAAGTAGTGGGCGAAGAACGCATCCTCGACAAAGAAAAGCAGCGCTTCCGGGATATCGCACAGGGCAAAGACGGCGCTTTGTACGCCATTACAGATGGCGGCCGCTTATATAAAATTGACAAAAAATAAATGGTTCCTCAATGAATAAGGACTGCCGGGCATCCCCCCTAACGGTCCTTTATGTATGAAATAGCGCATTCATCTCCTCCCTATGCATCGTGTATTTACTTTTTGGATGGTCCTCTACGGTCTGCTTGCAGCTCCTGCGCTGTATGGACAGGAAGCAGACAGTGCCGGGCGCAACCAGAGATCAGCATTAGCCCCCGTGAAGATCATAGCCTATTTCAGCCGGCAACCGGTCCTCGGACTGACCGCTGCCGCCCACACCCTGTCTTCCGCCACCCTGGAAGCACAGCAGACCACCACCCTGCTGCCGGCCATCAATACGGTGGCGGGGATGCGGATGGAAGAACGTTCTCCCGGGAGCTACCGGCTGGCCATGCGCGGCAGCCTGATCCGTTCTCCCTTTGGTATCCGCAATGTGAAAGTCTACATGGATGAGTTCCCGCTTACCGATGCCGGCGGCAACACCTACCTGAATGTCATTGATCCGGCGGCTCTAGACCAGGTACACATTTTAAAAGGTCCCGACGGTTCGTTGTACGGTGCCAATTCCGGCGGTGTGCTGCGCATGCAGCCGAAAGGATTTGATGTGAAAGAGAACCAGGGCGCATTATTATTGAGCGGAGGGTCTTTTGGCTTGTTCCAGGAACAGCTTTCGGTGCAGCGCAAGGTAACGGATCAATATTCCTTTTCCGTTGACCAGTCTTTTACTCGTGCCGACGGCTATCGGGAACATACGGCTTTAAATAAAAAGACATTGCAGACAGCGCATAAATGGAAATACGCGAACCGGAGCGAATTGAGGTTCTTAGCTTTTTATACGGACCTGGATTACCGCACGCCGGGGGGATTGACCGAAGCCCAGATGAGCACAGACCCCCGGATGGCACGCCCTGCAAGTGGTACGATGCCGTCTGCAAGGGAACAGAATGCCGGCATCCGGAACCGGACATTCTTTGGCGGCGTGGTTCATGATACCCGCATCAATGACCGATTGTCGCATACCATCAGCTTTTTCGGGTCGCATACCGGTCTGGAAAATCCCTTTATCACCAATTACGAATTCAGGAAGGAAAACAACCTGGGGGTACGCACCTACTTTTCCTATAAAAATGAAACCAATGACCGCCTGCAATGGCAGATGCAGCTAGGCTTTGAAGGACAAAAAGGCTGGACACAGATCGATAATTATGATAACGAAAAGGGCCGGCCTGCTGCACCGCAGGCCATGGACCACCTGGATAATACCCAGGGCAGCTTGTTCTACCGGGCTATGGCGCGTTTGTATCAACGCTGGACCGTCGAAGCTTCGTTGGGGGTCAACTATGCCGGGATCAGCTATGCACAGACCTACCCGGTAGTGTCGGACCCGGAGGGCAACATTAACTTTGGTCCTATCTGGATGCCCCGGGTGGCTGCCTCCTACCTGCTTACGGAGGCGATAGCCGTCCGCGGATCCGTTTCCAAGGGCTATTCTCCTCCCACTATTGCTGAAGTGCGTGCTTCAGACAACAGCATCAACACCCGTTTGCAGGCAGAGACCGGCATCAACTATGAGCTCGGCATCAGGACCGAAATGCCCGACCGGCGCTTTATTGCAGATCTCGCCTTGTATCATTACGATATGAAGGATGCCATCGTCAGGCAGCTCCGGAGCAACGGTGCGGAATACTTTGTGAATGCCGGCATAGTCAGGCAGCAAGGTATTGAAGCATCGGTATGGGCCTATGTGCTGCCATTGCGGGAAAACAGGTGGTTGCGATCGCTGCAGCTGCAGTCAGCCATCTCCTATAATCATTACCGCTTTGGCACTTACCGGGTAGATGATGAGGACTTCACCGGGAACAAGGTAACGGCAGTACCGGACTGGGTGTGGGTGAATGCGGTGTTCATCACCCTGCCCCGAAGCATAGGTTTGAATATCGCTTACAATTTTACCTCCGCTATGCCTTTGAATGATGCCAATACGGTGTTCGCCAAACCATTTCATTTGGTCCAGGTCAAAGGCACCTTTAACTGGAAGATCAATAGATCCTTCCAAATGCAGTTCTTTGCAGGAATAGATAATGTACTCAACGAAAAATATAGCCTGGGTAATGATATCAATGCTTTTGGCAACCGGTTCTTTAATCCTGCGCCTCCTGTAAATTATTACGGGGGTATCCAACTTTATTTTTAAAATGGTCACCCTGAGCTTGTCGAAGGGTCGGCATGGCACGTGATTAAAGATGATCAGTAGGCGTATTCCCTACCCTTCGGGCCGGCTTGTATTCCCGGTATTTTATGTATATTGATTTATGGATTGTTCCTGGGAAAACGGTTATTTTGCTGAACAGCCAGGAAATGATACCCGGATTCTTTCCCGGCATTTGTAGGGAAATCCCTTACATATGAAGATAAAAAATACTATTTTTGAGCTATGACATCTACCGCTAAAAATCTGAAAATACACCAGGGCCGCAATGTAAAACGCTTTCGTGAGATGCTGGGCATCAAGCAGGATACACCGATTGCAGCGGCAAGATCTTCGATGTATGAAGATTCCGGTAGAAGCGATTGAAAATTTTGACGAGGAACAGACGGTGAATGTGATTGTTAATACGTTTAATAAGTGATCATTTGAAAATGCTTTTGTCAGCAATTATACTTTCAACTTTAATCCTATAGATAAAATGATCAAGTTGTATGAACGAATGATACAACAGTAACAGGAAATGATAGAGAAGTTGGAAAGGTTGATCAATAAATAGCATTAATGTTATTTGGGCGTGCCCCTGCCCTGCCGCCCCTGCACATCAGGCCAATGCTGCAGCAGGATCAGGGTCGGGCTACGCTTGCGCACTGGCTCCCTTTGGTCGCCGCCCGCCGTATCCCTCACACGGGAGAGTATGAAAGTGGATGTTGGAGGGGGGGATAAGCAAAGAACACGAATAAAAAACGGGGAAAACCCCGGGTGGAAGTTTTGTATAATTTGTATTTTGCTCAGCCAATATTTAATAGAAAACAAAACATAATTATTAGATAATATTTTTAACTAAAAACTTATAATGTTATGGGAAGCACAGGTTCAGGAAATTTTTCTGATTATAGTGGACACAAAGGAAATAATAATCAAGGGGGCGCTAGTGGTGAAGATAAATGTGGGAAGGCTGTTAGCACACATTTGGAAGATGTAGGCAGTTGTGATTATTACAAAACTCATCACTCTCTACCGCCAGATAATTCTGAAGTTGAGGTAGTTTTTATATCGCCAAGGCTTGCCGTGGTTGATAAAGATCAAGTATGTATAGGATATTTGCCTACAACTTATAACTATTTAAGAGTTTGTATGGAAGATGGTTTTGCCTATTCAGGAATTATTAAAAACGCATCATTAACCCCGCTACCTAGTGTTTCTGTATTGATATCGCCAAAATAAATGAGTAAGATATGTATCGTAGGTGACATTGTTGTAGATGTTACTTTAAAAACAAAAGACACTCCTCTTAAAATGCGCTTGGGAGGTATTATACATTGTGCAAGGGCCTTGTGGGCTATGGATACTAAATATTCACTAGCCTACTTTGCACCTAAATATCTTAAACCTCAAATTGAAAACTACGCTAAAGAGATTGGTGACCCAGAACTGATATACTTAGGTGAAGTTCAGACA
This sequence comes from Edaphocola sp., assembly GCA_037190225.1. Taxonomy (GTDB): domain Bacteria; phylum Bacteroidota; class Bacteroidia; order Chitinophagales; family Chitinophagaceae; genus MKSF01. Next base: position 365,853 of record JBBCJL010000006.1, read on the forward strand.
TCGCCATATGTAATGTTGATTAATGAGGTAAAGGAAATTGGAGATCAGGGATATGAATTCCTGTTAAGGGATAATATCGCTATCGAATATCTTGTTCCAGCTTTACAAGTATTAAATAAATTTTCTCATTTGTTATTGATATCCGGAAGCTATGACCTCAAAACAGTATTAGGATATATTAATAAAGAAGCCATCATTGATATAGATTTCGCTAATAACATTGAAAACATATCGATGATACAGGGCGATCACGAATATAACACGGTATTCATTTCTACCTCTTCTCATTATTTCCTTAACCATTATCATAGTGTTGCAACATTTGACATTAAACTGTTTTTTCAACAATTTAAAGGGCTTACCAAGAGAATTGTATTGAAGGAAAACAGGGGCGGCAGCCGGGCGTTTGATTTTGTTGCCAATCAGCTAATTGAGGTACCTTCGCAAACTCAACCAATTGTACATTCTGTTGGTGTTGGAGATGTTTACAATACAGTTAATCTAGTAAAATCGGAAGCTTTTTCATTTGAAGAGAGCTTGACATACTCATCTTGGATTGCTGCAGAATATGCTCAAACTACTTATGTGGACGACTTTAAGAAGATGGTTGCTCGTACTCTAAGAACTCCAATTAGTGAATTAATAGAGCTGAAAGGTGTTAGTTTGCCGTGGGAGAAGCGAAAAGACATTCATATTTACATTGCGGCACCCGATTTTGATTTTATAGATACCAGTTTAATTGACCTACTTGAGGCAAATTTAAAATATCATAATTTTTCGCCCAGAAGACCCGTTAAGGAAAATGGTCAAATGGAAAAAGAGGCTACACCAGATAGAAAGCAAGAACTCTTTTTGAAAGATATGGCCTTATTAAAAGAATGTCATATTTTAATTGCAGTATTGCTATATAACGATCCTGGTACACTTATCGAGATTGGCCTTTTTGCTGAAAAGGGCCGCCCGACATTTGTATATGACCCAAATAACTATGCAACAAATTGTATGTTAACCCAATTACCTACGCTTTTATCAAACGATTTGGACACTATTATGAGTAGCGTTTTTATAGAAGCTTCAAGATTATAATATGATAGAAATTAATCCAGGTGTAATTTTGATGTCCGGCGGACTTGATTCTACAACTTTAGCGTATTGTTTTTTGAAACAAAATATCGATTTTCTTCCATTAATTATTAATTATGGGCAGCATTGCTTTGAAACGGAGCTAGAACGTCTTAAACAAGTGCTACCTGATCCCTATCTATCAAAACTGGAGATAATAAATGTTGCAGATATTTATCGACACTCAAGTTCCAAATTTATAAAAGCCGGAGATTTGTGGAATGACAATTTGTCTGCAGATGACCTTTATATTCCCTACAGAAATGTTTTATTATTAACCATAGGTGCCTCATTTGCAAGAACTATTGGAATGAATAAGGTTTATTCAGCATTCATAAATAGCAATCATGCAAAAGAAATTGATTGTTCTTCCACTTTTTTTGATAGTTTAGACGTTTTATTGCAAGATTATGGCTCAGTAAAAATAGAAATGCCTTTTAGGAATTTCTCGAAATATGACGTTGCTCAATTAGGTATAGAAGTAAATGCGCCTATCGCTCTTACATTTTCATGTCAGGCATCCGCAGTAATTCCATGTGGGGCTTGCCCTAATTGCGTAGACCGGCTAGAAGCCTTAAAAAAGATCCAATTCCAAAACTTGTAATGTATGAATATTGAAAAAATAATCCATGCAAAACAGCTAGTTGAATATATAGAGAATGACGTAAAGCTCGAAGTAATTCCGTCGAATAACTGCCCTTATCACAATCATATTGGGGCTCTATTTGTAGATATTATTCTTCAAGCAGGAGTAAATTACAAAAATATTGTTGCGCCGAGAGTCAACAAGATATTCTACAACTATCCGGAAGCAGACACCGTTCTTAAATTTCAAAAGCTTATTCATCAAAAAAAGCTAAGTACTCTAATAAGCTGGAAAAATGATATAAAGTTGAATAGGATTGTCAGACTTATAGATTTTTGTATAGAACATCAAATTGATTCTGCTTCTGATCTTAAGCATTTTTTAATGCAGAACCCTTATAACAAAAAGGTCTTTTTAAGTATTAATGGTATTGGTAGTAAGACCTATGATTATTTACTAAAGCTTATGCATGTAGATACCATTGCGGTAGATAGGCATATATATTCATTTTTAGAAAATGCGGGCATTGAAATTTCCGACTATGACTATATAAAGTCTGTAGTAGAATTTGCTGCTGATTTTATGAATATTTCCAGAAGATCGATTGATTATAGCATCTGGAAATATATGGCATATGCTCAAAAGGCAACATCAGCTCAGCGAGAGTTTCAGTTTTAATCAATTATTTGTCTATATACTTTATAGTTCTGAACACACCACCAACAAAAGCCTGAACATATGAATTGGAACAACCTGCTTAGCGATTTTCGTTTAAGAGAATCAACCAGAACACCAGACTCCAGAAATAGTTTTGAAAGCGACTTTGGCAGAATAATATTTAGCCCGGCTACCAGGAGAATGCATGATAAAACGCAGGTATTTCCACTTACAGCCGATGACAATATCCACTCCCGGCTTACCCATTCTATGGAAGTAATGGCGATTGGACATTCGCTGGGCATTAAAGTTTGTGAAGATGCTGACTTTGCCCAAAAGCTTGGTATAGACAAAACACAACTATATAGAGAAATACCCATAGTGCTCAAAAACGCCTGCCTGCTGCACGATATTGGCAATCCTCCTTTCGGTCACTTTGGAGAGGCCGTATTTCAAAACTATTTTAAGAATTATTTTGAACGTAATCCAGACTTTGAGTTATCCGGCGATGAAGATGAAGATAAACTGCGTAAAGAAGATTTTACCTTTTTCGATGGCAATGCACAAGGGTTCAGAGTTATTACAAAGCTTCAGATATTAAATGATAAGTATGGCTTGAACTTAACCGCAGCAACCCTGGGGGCGTACATAAAATATCCAAATAGCAGCGAGAAAAATAAGGAGATAATACATAAAAAGAAGAGAGGGATATTTCAATCGGAGGTAGAATACTATAATCAAATTGCACAGGAATGCGGATTGAAAATAGAGGATGAATATGTAAGACATCCGCTTTGCTACCTTATGGAGGCAGCAGATTCTATATGCTACCTGACAATGGATATTGAAGATGGTTTTAATAAAGGATGGTATGACTTTGATTTTATCATACAAAAGCTATCCCATGTATCGGGTATCAAAGAATCTGCAGCAAAAATAAAAGGTGCAAACATAGGGCCCAGAGCCGAAATCACCTGGATGGTAAAATTTAGAATTGAATTGATAAGTCGGTTGGTAGCATTAGCAACCAAAAATTTCCTTGATAATTATGAAAAAATTATTGCTGGTAAATACAACCATGAATTAATTGTACACGACAGTGAAAACTTAGCTAAAGAATTGGGGAAATTCTGTTATAACGAAGTGTTTACTCATAGAGAGATAACATCTCTAGAGCTGACAGGGCATTCTGTAGTGACTGGCTTACTGGATATTTACATTAACTTTGTATTTCATAAAGAAGAGGCTTACCGAAACCGGGCTGCGGGTCTTATCTCTGATAGTATAATACAGGTAGCTATAGAGGAAAATAAGCGGGCAGTCTTTACCCAAAAGCGGCAAAAGCTTGAAGAAAAGAAGGGAAAGGAAACAAATGCGGTAAAGAAAGCCAAAATAGAAAAAGATTGTACTGATGTTGACGCATTATTTGCTAAGTTAAAACAGTTAGATAGCGAGTTAAACACAGAAACAGACAGCGAAAGAAGTAAAACTATAAAACATAATTTGTTAGAAGTTGAAACAAAAATATGTGCAATAATTGTTCCCTCTTTAGAAGATTTGGATAATTATTATAAATTGCGGGTAATTGTTGACTTTATTTCTGGAATGACAGATCAATTTGCTTTATCACATTATCAAAAATTAAGTGGCCAAAAAATTAACTGATATACAAAAATTTATTAAAGATAGGGAAAGAGATTTTCTTCCCTACCTTCAGAATCGATTAGATAAAGAAGTTGTCAATTTTCTAAGTGAACTAAGCAAAATTGATGACCTATATTTATTCAGTGGTATTATTAGGAACTATTTTATTGGGGGGGATGACATTAGGGATGTAGATATAATGATTGACTCCACAAAAGATATCAGTTATTTCATTAATAAGTATAATCACAGGCAAAATAGTTATGGTGGCTATAAAATATTTATAAATAACACAACAATTGATCTGTGGTATTTGAAAGATACCTGGGCATTACATAATTCGCAAAAAGTAATGGATTTTGAGATAGAACGCTATATTCCTTCTACTGCATTTTTTAATTTTTCCTCTATCCTATTTTCATTTAAAGAAAACTCTTTTTTTTATACTAAACATTTTTTAAGATTTATCCGTGATAGAAAAATAGATTATGTGTATGAGCCGAATGCAAATTATGCTTTGTGTGTAGTAAATACCTTTTATTACCAAGACAAATTAGGGCTAAACTTATCTGATAATTTAAAAAAATTTATTTTACAACGGTATAAAAAATATTTAGCAGAATATAATGCTACTCAAATTAAACACTTTGGAAAGGTTTTATATCGAAATGAAGAAATAGTTGATAGGGCTGAAAAACTATCATCCATAATATTAGTTTAAAAGCAACTATATCTCGTTAGTGTTTGTTTTTCAATAAAATAAGAAACCACTTGCTTAGAATTTATTATTAACCTTACTAATGGCCGACGTACATTCCAAAGAAACAAGAAGTTTGAATGCTTTACAGCGGTTACCCGCAGCGAGGCACGAGCGAGGAATAATAGCGGATTATTCGCAGTTTTTATTTTTTTCAAAGGAGCTCATGAAGACTGTGTCGTTGCCCTGCCGCGGTATGGGGCGGCTTTTGGTACATTGGCCGGGTATGCTCCGGGTGGCTGGGAGGTGATGCGCCTGCCGCGTATAGCACTTCTGCCCCGCCCCATACCGGGGACACGCCCTAAAAAAAGAAACAGGAATCGCCCTTTTGAGGCCGGGCAGGTAGATGGGCTTTGTATTACAGGCTGCCGTAAGCGGTGGTCCCCCTTCTGCTTTTGTTTTCTTGGCTGCTATGGAACGGTTGGCCTTTAGGCCGGCTTTATTTTAACGATATAGTGTGTAACAGACCCGGGAAATGTTGGCTATTTTTGTTAGCAATATGATGAAGAGATCCGGCAGCGCAGATCTACCCTTACATTACGGCCATGTTCCGCCCTGGCTGGCTGCGCGCATGGCGGCATTGGGCAAGGCCATCGTAGAAGAAATTATTGCCGGGCAAGGCAAAAGCGCCCTGCTGTCTAAGCTAAGCGACCCCTTCTGGTTCCAGAGCCTGGGCACCGTAATGGGTATGGACTGGCATTCTTCCGGCATTACCACTTCCGTAATGGGAGCTTTAAGAAGCAGCATCAACCCGCTGGCCAAAGAATTTGGTATCTTCATCTGCGGCGGTAAGGGCCGCCACTCGAGGAACATGCCCCAGGATATCGTCCGCTTTGCCGAAACCACTGGCCTGAACGCGCCCGACCTGGTGCGGAGCAGCAGGCTGAGCGCCAAGGTGGATAATACGGCCGTGCAGGATGGCTTTCAACTGTACCAGCATCATTTTATCGTGAGTGATGAAGGCCAGTGGACGGTGATCCAGCAAGGCATGCGCGATAGCAGCGCTACCGCCCGGCGTTATCATTGGCACTCACCTGCCGTAAAATCGTTTACCGAAACGCCACATACCAGCATTTACGGGGAGAACCAGGGTACGATCCTCAACCTGACGGATAAGATGGCGCAGCCTTTGAAAACAGCCATGATGGAGATGACTGCGGAAAATCCTGACAGAATGTTGACTGAGATCTCTAAGATCAGGCACCTGGTGATGCCCGGCCATCATGATGTAAAGGCAAAGGATGTAGATATGAAGCGTTTAGGCGCTGTGTTATGGCTGGCTCAGGAAAAGCATGTGCATAATTTTGAAGAGCTGTTGCTGCTGGAGGGTTTAGGCCCGAGAACGATGCAGTCCCTGGCTTTGGTGAGTGAGGTGATCTACGGGCAGCCTTCCCAGTTTAAGGATCCGGCACGTTTTTCTTTTGCCCATGGTGGAAAAGATAGTCATCCCTTCCCGGTTCCTACTAAAGTTTATGATGAAACCATCGACACTTTACAGCATGCCATACAAAGGTCAAAGCTGGGCCAGCAGGATAAGATACAGGCCATACAGTCGCTTTCGAAAGTAACAGCCCGGCTGGCGGAAGATTTTGTACCGGATGGAAGCCTTGACGAATTTATTGCCCATGAAAGGGAGAACTCCTGGAAATATGGCGGCAGAACCGTTTTTGGTAAGGCCAGGCCTCCTCAGAGCCGCCAGTTAAACCTATTCGATGATGACCAATTCTCCTAACCTTACCATAACAGAGGCTACCGCCATCCAGGAGGAGCTGGGTGCACAGCTGCGTTTTGACCTGGTTAAAGACCCGGATCTTCATACGATTGGCGGCGCGGATATTTCCTTCAACAAAGGCAGCAACGAGCTTTTCGCGGCTATCGTGATACTGAGCTTCCCATATATGACCCTGCAGGGCTATGCGCTGGCCCGGGGCAGCAGCGATTTCCCCTACATTCCGGGGTTTTTAGGTTTCCGGGAAGTACCCAGTCTATTAAAAGCCTGGGAAATGATCTCCGATAAACCTGATGTATTGGTGCTGGACGGACAGGGCATCTTGCACCCGAGACGCATGGGCATTGCCTCGCATTTTGGTGTACTGACCCGGCAGCTTACCATTGGCTGTGCTAAAAATTCACTATTCGGTAAGTATGAAACGCTGGGGCTGCAAAAATATGCAGCGAGTCCGATATATGGTCATGGTGGCATTGCCGGCTATGCCTTGCGTACGAAAGACGGTGTGCAACCCGTGTTTGTTTCCCCGGGGTACGGGATAGATGTTCCGCAGTCATTGGCCGTTATCCGTAAATGCATCGGTAGATACCGGAACCGACAAGACTGGCGCATGAAGTGGTGAACCGGTTTAGGACAGGGGAACTGAAAGAAGGATTTCATCAGATCATCCAAAATCCTGAGCTATTTTAGGCTACTATCTTTCAAAAATTTTAAGGCGGCGCCAACCTCATTATCTCACTTTTGTTCATTCCTCACAAATCATACAAGGCAAAGCCTTTAGCGGGTCAAATGAAAGCAAATAAAAAATTTCAAACTCCTTCTTCCTCAGGCACTCAAAATAAGTGAAGTCCCCGCCCTGTAAAGCCTTTGCTGACTTCAGACAGGGTTACATATCACAAATTCATATATTTTATCATAAATATTTGACATAACTATGACCTTATGATGACACCAGGAAATTATATGGCAGCTACCTTTGTCCTTAAAATAATCTTAACCATTGAAAACTGATACAAATGACAAGGTGTAAGTTTCATCAAAAACGAAATGCCGGGCAGGAGCAGCGCCACGATTGGCGGTGGTACCCTACCCGGCATCCTATTGAAGGCGATGCGGTGGTCAGACCGCACCACCCAGGAAAAGAAAAATAAATAGCCTCGACAGCATTTTTTCTTCTGAAAAACAAAAATAGAATATTCTTTTCTATCAGTTTCAGTTTTTTTCACAGTGTGCAGCAAGATAAAGGATGCTCTTCCGAAGTATTGCGCAAAAATCGGACACGGTACATCGTGCGTAGTCTGCGTACGGGAATGCTTATATCTTCCTGCCAGGATGCTATACAAGGCATTCTCTTTTGTTGTTTCATAAACAAAGAAAGAGCAAAATGAAATACATCATTTACACCATACTGTTATTGCACCTAAGCCATACTACGATAGCCCAAGAGCCCTTTAACCAGAACCTGGGAAATCCTAATCTTGATTTCAGATCGGGCAATTTCAGTAACTGGCAACTGAGCTGGGGCAACAGAGGTACGCCTTATACCAATAACGGCATTATGACAGGCGCCAACAGTCATACGATTGTAGAAATATACGGAACCAACTGGGACGGTAATGCCGGTCCTGGCAACCTGAAACGTGTACCCGACGGGCTGGCAACAGTAGCACGCCTCGGGGCACCTGCAGGCGGCGGCTATGGCAATCCCAAATCTTATGCTATGAAATATAATATTACCGTAAACGCAACATACCCGATATTATTTTTTCAATTAGCGTCTGTTATGGATATTACGCACTGCTGAAAATACCAATTATCAATTCAGTATAAAAAATGCAGCAGGTGGATATCTGTTTCCTCAACCTTGCGGAGAGATACAGCTTACTTCAAGGGGAAGAAACGCAACAGCGGCAGGGAATGTATATTCAAACCCTCCTTTAGGTTTTTACAGCTTTCTGCCGGAAATAGGCAGTATTTTATACCAGCCCTGGCAGTCGGTAGCTTTAGATTTAAGCGGCTATACAGGACAAACCATTACCATCGAATATGAGCACAGCGATTGCTGGACAGGTCATCATGGCTCCTACAGCTATATTTCCGCTGCTATGCGTTCTCCTTACGATACTTTTTATTTCTGTCGGGGAGCTGCAGCAATTACGATAAGGACCTTATCAACCTAATTTTAAATCCTACCTGTGGAATACCCGGGCTACAACGGACAGCCTTGTTATCAGCAACCCTGCGGACGGAGCAATATATACCTGCCAGGTAGGCTCTTATAACGGTTGCAGCACGACATTCACTTACATTCTGAAAGAAATAAAGACCAACGCCGATTTTAATTTTGTAGGTGGCGGCATCTGTAACCAGATACAGTTTTTAAACCAGTCTGTTAGCAATGTGGGACATATAGTGCAATGGCAATGGAACTTTGGCGATCCTGAATCGGGAGCAGCCAATACCGACATTGTGCAAAATCCGATGCACACCTATCCCGGTCCGGATATTATACCGTAAGCCTTACTGTAACCGATACGTCCGGCTGTACCCACACCATTGCCAAAACAGTGAGCGTGTCGCCTGAAAGTACAATAGCACAGATAGGATTGCCTGATACGTCTTGCATTTATGATACTTTGGCATTTGAAGACCTTACCGCCAATACTTCACGCAGAACCTGGTTTATTGATGAACAGCAAATGAACGACACATCCAAGACATTGCATCACATTTTTAATCAGACCGGCGCTTACGAAGTGAAGCTTATAGCTATAGGTAATAATGGATGTCCCGATACCGCTACGCAAACATTCCGGGTATACGACCTGCCCCGGTCAGCTATACAGGTCAGCCCATTTACCAATGCCGCACCTGTCACTGAGCCGGTATTTATGTTTAAAGGATTTTAAAAAAATGCTGCAGGATATGTCTGGAACTTCGGCTATGGCAGTGCCGCAGGCGAAGGGCAGTATGCCAGCTTTACTTATCCGCCCGAAATAACCGAATATATCGTAACACTTAAAACCTACGATAAAAAAGGCTGCCATAATACCGCCAGCCAATCAGTGAGAATAATGCCACCCGATCTTATGTTTTTCTCCCAATGGTGACGGCAATAATGATGTGTTTAAGGTCGTCAACATTACCAGCCAGCCCCTGAAAGAATTCAGTGTTTACAATCGTTACGGCCAAAGGGTTTTCTATACGCTTCAACCCGAAACCGGTTGGGATGGCACATTCAATGGCAAGCCTTGTGATGTGGAGACCTATTACTATGTACTTCGTTACAGTATGCCGGGCAGTGATAAGGAGTATATGATGAAGGGAGATGTAACGCTGAAGGTAATTTTTAAGGACCATTTATTATAACATACTGTCAAACGGCTTAAAGATTACTGATATATACGCATCCTTAAAGCATCATGATACGCCACATATAGACCTGCCCTAATCAGTTAGAAACTTTCTGGTCAATTCGGGTCTGGGCACCCAGCATTCATCTTTTTTACCTGACAGCCGATAACGATTATTCGCGATCATTCTGTAAAGGAAATCTCTGACAGGCCTGGGTAAAAAAACTCCATAATATAATAAGGAATATCCACCCGATAACCGCCGCAAAATTCTCAGCACGGCGTCGGACCGTGTATATACGATTCCTTTTTCCATCAATACAATGCTGTCTTCTTTAATAGGATACCTTTTCAAAACCGATTGCCCTTGCTCAGAGCTCAATGCCGCAAATCTGAAGTGATCGTGCGGATCCCTTTTAATGATAAACTGTACAAACCCATTACAGAGATTGCATACACCGTCAAAGAACACGATGGCTTTATCTTGCGGTAAATTTTTCATTTGGCAGCAGTTAAGGTACCCGGATTGATTTTTAAAAACAGCTTTCCCCAGGTGGCATCTGAAATCCAGAATCCATATATAGCTATGAACAATATCTCAAAATCATAGATCATCATAGTAAAATAGATACCAAGATGAAGCACAAGGCCTGAGATCAGTAATATCTTTCTGAACTGCCTGATCCAGATCAGGAAAGGGAACAGCAATTCAAAAAGAATAGTGAAATAGGTCGAAAAGCCAATAATAAACGCGTTTTTGTAAAATAAATAATTGATCGGGGCATTAAATCTTTCCAGTTGCCAGACGTAATATGTTGCCACACCATTAAACCATACGCCTGCGCTCATTTTATGGACTCCCGAAACAAAATACGCCAAACACAAATGCAGCATTATGGAAAGCGTGGCCAGGTTGGACAGGACATTCGACACCTCGCCGGTCCTGTAATTATTGAAAATATTCAAATGCTTATATGAATTTACGAAAATCATATAAATCATTATGAAATACAGAAGATTATCGCCGCCGTTTGCAATAAACAGAAAGGGTTCAAAATAAAGCAATGCGCTGAAAAACAAAAGCAGTGCGGTTATATTTTTGCCGATCCCAAAGGCATATAAGATTGCCAGAACGATCGTTATGATATTGATCACAGGGGTATCATTGAATAGCCGGCTTTCTATCAGGGGCAGCAAAGTACTATACTTGCTGGTATAAATGGTCTTATCTAAAAAGAGATCGGTGGAGCCCCAGTTTAAGTATATTTTCTTTAAAATGTGGAAAGAGATATATACTCTGAATATCGGTAAATAATTTTCAAAAAGATTGCTTGAGGATATATAGGTATAATATTCCTTAAGCCTGCTCTTAAGGTAGGCGTATATTTTCATTATAGACTGGCTTTTAAAATTTGAAAGAATACGATCAATCGTTCAGCTCTATCCATTTTTTATCTTTATTGCTATAGAAGCTGGAAGCGAACATAATATTTTCCTTCCCCTGGATATCAGTCTTATACCTGTCTCCATACTTTACGATATCAATACCGGAGATTATAATTTGTACATCATAGTCTTCCGGCAGCTTCATTTCCCTCGCTACAGTACCGGCGTGATGAAGTAATATCCGCATACTACCTATATTTTGCAGCGTCATACGAATATCATTATACTCGTTTGCCAATGTGGCAGAATCGGTTTCACTGGCGCCTTTGTTTGAGGAAATACCTATATCCCTGAATGAATTATGGATCTTACCCATGCTCTGAACTATGTTATCAACGTTGGCAAATAACAGCCAGCTCGCGTTGGCATAGGTATCATTAAACAGGTATTTTTCCTTTACCTTATTATTCAGGTTCTCAAAGATCTCTATATCATAAAGCCTGTTATTGCTCCGGAAAATGTAATGCAGCCGCATATTATAGGTTGGCGGAGGAGCAAAGAAGCTCCATTTCTGATAAAAAGCAGTCTGGAATTTTTTATAGCCCCGGTAATTTTCAGCGATAACAATACTGGATTCCGGGAAGGAAAACAGGAAGGTTGCGCCCCAGTAGCCGAGAAATACAATAAAGACGAAAGCTATTGATATAATTTTCAGGTACCTCATTTGAATTATTTATTAATTATACTGATCAGTTTTTTCGCCCGCTTCGTATCATCCGTGATTTCGCTTATCAGCTTTCCCATTACCTTTGAAATCAAAAAATTATCATTAGCCTCTGTCGGGTAGTTGCTGAACAGAATGAATTCATATTTTTTCCCGTTCTTTCTTTCCAGATAGACAGCATTGTTTAAAACCCAGAGGGTTGATCCGCCTTTCCCGCCATATCGTATGATATCATATTTTTCCGGTTGGGACTGCCTTTCAATAATGCTGTTCAGTTCCGCCTGCACCTCATTTGTGAAATAGGTGTTGCTGCTGATTTTCTTCATCAGCCCGTAATATTCCAGGGCCGTAGAGCTGGTCATCCGGTTATTCAGCAGTTGCTGCTTTTCCAGGCGCAGATCTTTTTCATGGTCATAGCTACCCGCTGAAATAATACCGGTCTTCAGCTTTTCATGGATCAGTTTGCATTTGTCATAAAGCTCTTCATCAGTATTGGTTTCCAGCTCGCCTGCTGTCAGGTATAGATCTGAAACCAGGTAATTGATCTTGGAATGTGTCCTTATGCCCAGTTTCTGTAACCTGTCATTTACGTTGTCGATTCCCAGCCTGTCCAGAAGATATTCAGTATTGGCATTAGAGCTGTATGTGATCATACCTCTTGCGACCTCCCACAAAGTAACTAGGCTGTCGTTGGTCAATTTTTGATTTTTCTTCAGGTACGACAACCATTCTTCGTGTGCGTTGCCGTCAGTATCAGGGATATGATACCGTTCCAGCGCTCCAATAGGAACCTGCTCCGTTTTATCCAGTTGCCGGGTGCTGACCTGCTCCGCAAATTCAATGGCTACGATCAGCTTGACAACACTTGCCAACGGCCGGCTGACTTCGGGATTAATGCTAATCAGAACCTTGTCGTCTTCCGACAGGATGATCGAATAGTGTTCTTTATTTTCATTGATAATTCCGGCAATATGGCTGGCCGAGAAAAAGGAAGCGTATAAAAAATATACAGAGAATAATACTAAGCTCACGATCAGTAAGGTTATCCATAATTTATTCATATAAAACTACTATAGGTAAAAGAATGTATGTCAAGATAGCTATCTTAACATACATTCCGGGGCGGGTTACAATCTGTTTATCAGACCGATCTCTTCAGCAGTCGCTAAGTCTTCAGCTGATAATCCATAATGACCTTCTTGTAAGAAGGGCGGGATAGCCCTGCTTAATTCTTCCATAAATCTCCTGAATGCCTGCTTGCCGCTTGCATTCCACACGGCTCTTGCATACTGTACTCCGGCCCTGACCCATCCGGCAAATGCCGGGTATGCCACATCGAAACCGGATTCGTGGTACCGTTCATAATATGCCACAAAATCCCTGGACATACCTACATTAACAGCATACTGTGCATTCTCCTGCATAATGATATTGGCTTCATCCTTAGGCCTGAAAGAAAATAAAGCAACTGTAGATAAACATACGGCTGAAACAATTAACAACTTTTTCATGATATTAAAATGGGGGTTTGCAGAAAACTTAACCAATCGTACGCCTTTGTTAAGCTTTCTATGTTTTAAAAAACATATGTTAAATATTTAACCTGTATTACAAATATCTGTCAAACAAAATCAAATAACAAAATTTAATTTATTAAAAAAAAGTTAATTTATATAGCTACTTTTGCCCGGACCCGGTACGATACAACGACGCTGCTGCAAAACCCTTTATACCAGATAATTGGACAAAATGTGCGGGGAGTACAGTGACCCGGGGCTGCGGTGATCCAGTTAACAAGTTTTCGTAATTTGAAGCATCCGGCTCTATAAAAGGTAATCAGAAGCCGGAATTGAAACCTTAAAGCAACCAACAGGAAGCACACCGGGACATCGGGTAATGTCATGGATAAAAAAATGGAAATAACATTCTTCCGGGATCAGCACGAATTCAGAAAGTGGCTGGAAAAATACCACGAACAAGCAACTGAATTACTGGTAGGTTTCTATAAGGTAAGCAGTGGAAAGCCATCAATGAGCTGGTCGCAGTCTGTGGACCAGGCGCTTTGTTTTGGCTGGATAGACAGTACAAGAAGAGCTATTGACGAGGAAAGCTACTGTATCCGCTTTACCCCGAGAAAGACGACAAGCATATGGAGCGCCGTCAACATAAAGAAAGTGGAAGAATTGAGTAAAGCGGGCGTGATGACGCCAGCAGGATTGCAGGCATTTAGCCACAGAAAAGAAAGCAAATCAAAAATTTATGCTCACGAAAAAGATCCGGCAGGCCTTGCAACGGCCTATGAAAAATTGTTCAAAAAGCATAAAACGGCCTGGATTTTTTTTGAGCACCAGGCGCCTTCATATAAACGAATGGTTATACATTGGATAATGAGCGCAAAGCAGGAAAAGACCCGGCTGTCCAGGCTGGAAAAAGCAATAGCCGAAAGCGGGCAGCAAAAGCGCATTAAATTTATGTAACTCGGGACATGCTGCAAGAGCAAGGACAGAAATGCTTTGGAGTACCAGGCTTTCGGCAATCCGCAACCCGGCATTACAAGGCTGAGAGCACGCCTGGACACCCCGGTATGATTTTACCGGACACATCAGGCTGACTTTTTATAATGAACTTTTTCTAAATGTAGCAGGAACGCCTGCCGGACATTTTTTTGACCATGACAGAATCGGGCTTAACCTTGAATATAAAATATGGCCTTATCTGAAACGTGACATCATTATATACACATCTCCCGCCTGCTTCTAACGGGAATGACCCTGCTACACAAAAAAGCATCTTTCTGAAACTGGCTTACCCGCTTGTACATCACAGGTAATACAGCAGAAGCCTGTAAAGCTGCATTAATAGCTCCACAGTCCGGGCAGGAATAAACCTGAGCCGGCTGACCGGAAATATTCGCTTTTAGCCTTATATTTGTTGCATATTTATCCCTGATACGGATATCCGGAGCCTTTATGCTCCTAATTACATAACAACTGTATATGAAAAAAGTAACAGGACTGGGCGGTGTTTTCTTTAAATGCAGCAACCCGCAGGAAATGAACGAATGGTACGCCAGGAACCTTGGATTGGCGACCAGCGCATACGGAGCTACATTTGAATGGCGGGATGCTGATGATCCTGCCCGGAAAGGCTCTACAGCCTGGTGTACTTTCCCGGAAGATACCTCTTACTTCAATCCGTCAGATAAGCCGTTCATGATCAATTACCGGGTGGAAAATATCGTTGCGCTGGTAGATCAGCTGAAGAAAGACCAGGTGACCGTTATTGACGAGATCGCTGAATATGACTACGGCAAGTTCGTTCATGTGCTGGACCCGGAAGGTAATATCATAGAGCTATGGGAGTCCGGGGATGTACAGGATGCAGCCAACAATAAGGGGACATAGCCACCAGGGCTGATACATCGCGGCCCCTTTTTCATGCTGTATAATGCCGGTCATCCGGATGCTTTAACGTAATACTACCGATCATCAACAGATTATGTACAAATACCTCAGGCCGCTGGCCTTTTTTTCCATCATTATCATCTTTCTATTGCTGCTGCTGGCCGCCTTTACCTATAGAGAAAGGATGCTCCTCCTGGATCCTGCCTGGATTGGCTTTAATATCATCAATAATGGCACCTTCAGCTTTGCCGAATTCCGCTACGGCGCTTTCATTTCCCAGCTGTTCCCGCTCATAGCAAGCGCCCTGGGACTTTCACTGAAAGCCGTGCTGATCTCCTATAGCATCAGCTTTTATCTTTTCTACCTGGCTACGGCGCTGATCCTCACCTTCCGGTTCAGGCAATACTGGCTTACGATCTTATTGGGATTATACCTGACAGTATTTGCCTCTGATGTATTTTACTGGCCCAATAACGAATTGCACCAGGGAATTGCCTGGATGCTGCTGTTTATAGGTTTATTCCGATCTGCAGGGACATTAAAAGCAGGCACCAATATCCTGCTGGTGCTTTTGCTGGCCCTGGCAGTATGCAGTCATCTCATTGTTGCCATCCCGCTTGTATTCCTGTGGGTCTATATCCGGAGCACTCCGGACTTTCCTCCTGAAAAGCAACGCAGCTTTATAATATACTCTGTCCTGATTGCCATAATGATCTTTATCAGGTACCAATTAAGCAGCGGACCGTCCTATGACGGGATGAAGCTCCATGGCGTTCAGAAAGCCTCATTGCTGAGAGCCCTCGAATCATTCTCCTCCGGGCAGTCCAGGACGTTTCTGGAGCTACTTAAGACCATTCACTGGGTAGCTATACCCCTGGGCATCGCTTCACTGTCATTGCTGGTCCTGAAAAAAAAGTATTTTCACCTGCTGATCACCGTGGTTGCCATTTTAGGATATTATGCGCTGATCTGCCTGGTCTACCCGAATGCTTATGACAGGAACCTCCTTTTTTATATGGAGAGCGAATGGCAGGCGCTGGTGCTCATCCTGGCTACTCCCCTATGCTGCATACCGCTTACCACTCCCCTGGCAAGAAAGACTCTGACATATGGTATAGCATCTGTTATGCTGATCAAGGGAGCTTATATACTCCGGTCCTACTCATTTTTCCATGAAAGGTATGAACGGCTGGCTCATATCTGTGAGCAGCTCCGAAAAGCGCATATATACAAAGCGCTCATTGTCGCTTCACCAACAGAAGCGGACAGCCATTTCATCATGAGCTGGGGCGTACCGGTTGAAAGCATCCTATATTCCAGTCTGGCAGGTTACGATACGGCAGTAACCTTTAATATAGTGGATACAAATGCGGCGTTAGGGCAGCCGCCGGATGGTAAGTTTCATTCCTGCTTCGGGGTATTCAGTCCTTACCGGGAACTTAATGCCCGGTATTTCAACCTGGATACAGCCGGGCAATACCATATTATTTACGGACTGGACAGCCTTCTAGGCCTGGGAACCGGGAAAAGCGAAGCAGATTAAGACAGGTCCGACAGGAATGGCCTTAAAGATGCCACAATATCGCAACAGCGCCGGAAAGGCAGCTCTCTGATCGCAGGTTTTAGCGGGAAAGCTGTCTTTTTCATACCTTTAAAGCAGACGGGCTAAAAAGAAACGATGAAATACTTACTGCTGCTATACAGTCTCCTTACATTCCTTGCTGCCACTGCACAGCAGCAGGATGCCTGGATCGCCTATTATGAGTCTGGGGAAGACTACCGGTTCGGCTTTAAAAACAGCCGGGGTGAGGTAATGATCCCTCCCCGTTTTATGGGATTTACCGTAGCACGGAAATGGGACCATATTGCCGCTCTTATGGAAGACAGCAACGGCCGGTTTGACCAATACTATATGCTGAAGGACGGCACCAGGTTCGGGAAGGACAGCCTGTATATTTTTGATATGTCGTTTGACTGTGAAAGCGAGGGATATATCAAATTTAAGGATCCCGTGACGGGAAATACAGGTATGTTCAATGCGAAGGGCCGTATAGCTATTCCGCCGGTCTATAATGATATTACCTCTTTCCGTAACGGCCTGGCGGTAGCGCTTAAAGGAGCGCATAAATCCTACTGGGATACCAGCGGCGCCCATACCGGTTGCAACCACTGGAGCTGGGAAGGCGGGCAGGAGCTGCTGATCAACCAGCAACACGAGGTACTGGTAACGGGCTTTCCCGCATACAATGACCTGGATATGTATTCGTTTACCATATCCGATACGCCCGCAACTGACAACACACGTATCAATTTCCGGGGTAAGGATAATAAGTACTATACCTTTACCGACAACCTCCTGCTGTTTAAACATTTCCTGGAAAAGGACTTCCTGCCTAATAGAGAAGCAGAGCAACTGCTGCTGCACTCCTACCCTGCTATCATATACTGGGATGAGGACAGTTCAGCCTGGAAACATGTACCTAAAGAGGTTTTTATCAGGCAACACTACAGCCTGCTGTCGGAAAAGCTGGCATTGCTGCAGGATACTGCTACGAATTATGATATATTTGTTGCAAACTTCCTGCCGATACCGGACGACATGAGCGCCGCGTTTGAGCATTGTTATGATAACTGCGGCAATTGGAATACATCAAGGTACCCGGTTTACTCGGTGACCATCAATCACTACGGACCGGACCGTAAATTCCAGTACCAGGATCATCTCAATTTCATAAAGGTCAATAATAAGATTCTTTTTATAGGCAGCACCCTCCATCCTGCCGTCACACGATAAAGGATACATCCCGGATCATGACAAATAAGCACAAAAAAGCAGGCTATCAAACATCACTGTTCCATAGCCTGCTGATAACATACAGGCAAGAGTACCTGAAATTTTTTCACATTCCACTAAAAGAATCTCAACGTAGCCGGGTACTGGCAGTTATCCGCAGATATCCACTCTGCACGGATATTTGTACAGGGTGTACAATCCCTGTTGGGGGCCAGGTAGCTCGTTATAGCCGGATAGCCGCAGGGCTGCTCCCCTACTACCCCGTAAAGAGCAGGCGGACAGATGGTATTGGGATATAAATAGGCAGCATTGATACTTTTGGGTATCGCCGGAGGGAAGGACCCTAATAGTGATGTACTCGTTGGAAAGGTCAGCATCGCGCCGCCACCCGGAAGCGCGATCAACGTGCTCATATAGGTCTCTCCGCACCTGCAGACCTCATCGCCCACGATCCGGAAAAAGACCATACAGGGCGTCTCGTTGATCACTCTCAGGCTGTAAGCCTGTGAAAATGCCGTAGCTGACATCAATGCGATACAAAGCGTAAAAAATAAATGTTTCATGGTGGATGAGGTTTTATTATTGCAAAAACTATAAGCATTAAGTGAAGAAATCAATCCGGGGGTCAAATGACTTATTACGTTAAGGTTAATAATAAAAATCAATAAATATTATATCCAATTTCTGATCAGCTTATCCGGTCAGTTTTTTCCCGGAGTAATGGCTTCCGGGAACAGGTCTTGTATGGGAAAGCCGACCGTCTACGTATCCGTTACAGCTTTTCCAGGTAAAACAGCAGGGAAGCATCATCCGCATTTACCACCCGTTCTTTCAGCACTCCCTTTTGTACATCCTTCTTAAATACACAGATATTGGCCAGCCGGGGAAAAGCACGCTCTATATCGGCGGCATCGGCATGAATGACGGCGACAGACGCAATGTTTTTCAGCATGTCATGCAATGCCCAGGAGGTATCATATACCACTACAGTGCCGGCCCGGGCCGCACTGTCCGTTTCCGCTATCCAGGCTTCCAGCTTATGCTCCACGCAGCCCATACAGCGGAAGGGAAATACCACCAGGTAGTTATCATACCTGTCCATGGCCACAGCCGGCACGATCTGCGCCAGCTGCCGGTATTGCTCCTGCTCCCAGATATCCCTGTTCCGGCAGGTTGAGGTCAGCAGCAGGAACAATATCCAGGCGACAGCACTTATATTTCTTCTATATTGTACCGGTACCATACTTTATCCTGTGTTGAAACATAATACAGCGTATTATTATAAAAATAATGACGCCAGGCATCAAAATCTGCAGGTAATTCGGCATACCCGATATACCTGTTATCCCTTACTTTTCCTACCACGTACCGCATCGGTGCAGCGGCATCCTTTGCGGGCAGCCGTTTGATCATATACAGCTGGCTATCCGTCTGGGTCTGGTAGGTCCTGATATTACATTCGGCAATGGTGATATATTCTTTCAGGTACACGAAATCCCGGGCCCTTGCCGCGTCATACGGGAGATCGGTTGCATCGCGCGGTACGTCCGTGAAAACGGGTATGGCGGCAATACGTTCCAAAGTCCTAGGATCATACACCTGCAACGAATCACTTTTTTCAAACAGGTAATAAAGCCGGTCTCCAGCAAACGTCCTGCTGGCATTGGTATAATAAAACACTCCTTTACGGTATATATCCGGGAAAGCGCCGGAGTACTGCAATGCTGCGTCCGTAGTATCATACAACGGCAATACCGCATCCACGTACGTATCAATGAAATTGGGCGGCCGGGGTACACTGTACTGTATAAACACACGGTCCCGGTGCACATTCAGGTCATCCACACGGAACAGGAATGTTTTGCCTGCTATTCTGGGAAGCCGGTATTTTCTGTGCCAGCCGGGCGCTACGGCGATGATATCCGCGCTCGCCAGGAACAGGAATGCTGTATCGCCCTTATCCACTACCTGCGACATATCGCCATATTCCGGTCCCTGTAGCTTATAGAGCGCCGTTACTGCGCCATCGGACAGCCGCCGGCGCTTTACCGTGGAATCAGCGCTGCACAGGTAATGCAGCACAGCTGTTATAGTATCTCCGGGCAGCACGGCCAGCCGGGTAGGACCTTTTTCTATGGTATCATAATTCAGCGGCAGGGGCCCCTGTCCCGCTGGGATCAGCTTCAGGGTCGCTTTATTTCGGGTACATTGTATACAACAAATACATAAGGATAAGATCAGGAACAATGTGCTCTTATTCATGTGAATGGGGATCTGTTAATGATAGCAGTGATGGCATTACCGGTCGGCTCTGTATCTTTTAGTCGAACGAGAACTCTTTTACAAACAGTATATCCGTTGCCGAATCTACAGTGGCACCTGCCAGGGTTACAAAAAATGTGATATCATCTCCTGTTTTCTGCTGCTTATACAGTGAGAGTACCCCGCTTTGCAGGTCGGTGAGTATATTCGTGCTTTCCAGTTCGGGAAACAGCTCCGACCAGCTGCCGGAAAGGAAATAATCAGGGATGGCGGTATCATCACTGTGGTGACTATCAATAACATCGCTGGCATACTTCGAGGCGGCTTTGATGGCTATGCCCCCGTTGCTCATTTTAGCGCAATTGTTGCCTGTACCTTCACACCACATCAGGTATGCACCGTTCTCTATAGTGTTCCTGTACTTATACTTGTAATCGAGGGAAGTAAAGCTGGCGGGTAGCGGGCGGTAAACATCCAGCGCACTTACGTATTCATCGTCTGATGAAGGCGGCGCGGTCGGGAAGTTACCGGGTGTGCCTTGCAGGCTGTTCTTCTGGCAGGCCGACAACAGTATGGCCCCCAACATGGCGGATAGGATCAATCTTTTCATAATGATGGGTGTTTTTAAAAAATGAAAACAGTAATATATGTAATGGGTTTCAGTTGCTTTTCAGGATGGCTGCATCAAAAACGACCAAACCTGCAGCTACCGGACATAAAAATAAAATAATATATTTTAATAATAAAATTTTAACACAAAAAAAATAGGATATGTGTTTTATAAACCTGCTTTGAAAAGGATCTGTTTATGATTATTCTTTGAGATAACCAGTTGTGATTTGCTTACAAAATTCTTCTGTATCTTTGGTATACACAACAATTTCTATTGTGTCAACAAGTGCGGAGAAGTTGTGATTTGCTTACAAAATTCTTCTGTATCTTTGGTATACACAACGTGCCCAACAAACAGATACCTTTTTTAATAGTTGTGATTTGCTTACAAAATTCTTCTGTATCTTTGGTATACACAACTACGCAGTTTTTGGGAATTGACGGATCTGTGTTGTGATTTGCTTACAAAATTCTTCTGTATCTTTGGTATACACAACCAGCCGTGAAGAAAAAGAAGGGAATAATTAGTTGTGATTTGCTTACAAAATTCTTCTGTATCTTTGGTATACACAACAGAAGAGATGTTTTTAACGATAGCTTTCAAGTTGTGATTTGCTTACAAAATTCTTCTGTATCTTTGGTATACACAACACACCAATCCATTAGGCCTATGTCTTGTTTGTTGTGATTTGCTTACAAAATTCTTCTGTATCTTTGGTATACACAACAAGCTCTTGGCGTGAGAGGCTTTAGCTCTCGTTGTGATTTGCTTACAAAATTCTTCTGTATCTTTGGTATACACAACATCTTGTCTGCTGGGGTCGATGAAATCTTCGTTGTGATTTGCTTACAAAATTCTTCTGTATCTTTGGTATACACAACTATTCAGCGAGCACAGGAGCAAATTAATAGTTGTGATTTGCTTACAAAATTCTTCTGTATCTTTGGTATACACAACCTAAATCGGCTTCCTTTAATCGGCTGTCGGTTGTGATTTGCTTACAAAATTCTTCTGTATCTTTGGTATACACAACGTCTGAGCCGTCTTTGCCTCTGCATCGAGAGTGGTGATTTGCTTACAAAATTCTTCTGTATCTTTGGTATACACAACGCTGACGTAATCAACTGCATTTCGGGCGTGGTTGTGATTTGCTTACAAAATTCTTCTGTATCTTTGGTATACACAACCAGGCCGTCAATATTTCGTGGATGATATCAGTTGTGATTTGCTTACAAAATTCTTCTGTATCTTTGGTATACACAACTATGCCCGCATTTTTGCGGTCACAGACCCCGTTGTGATTTGCTTACAAAATTCTTCTGTATCTTTGGTATACACAACGAAACAAAGCCACGAGCGACATTGACTTGGTTGTGATTTGCTTACAAAATTCTTCTGTATCTTTGGTATACACAACGCGCATACGCATAGGTAAATAAGATTAGAAGTTGTGATTTGCTTACAAAATTCTTCTGTATCTTTGGTATACACAACGATTTTAAGGCGTTTATTTGCCGGGTAATGGTTGTGATTTGCTTACAAAATTCTTCTGTATCTTTGGTATACACAACTCGACACCAATTCATTAGTATGGCTTGTTTGTTGTGATTTGCTTACAAAATTCTTCTGTATCTTTGGTATACACAACAGGGCGCTGGAGCCTAAAGTCCTGAGGCTGGTTGTGATTTGCTTACAAAATTCTTCTGTATCTTTGGTATACACAACTAAGTACCAGCTCAACCAATTGGTGGTCGCGTTGTGATTTGCTTACAAAATTCTTCTGTATCTTTGGTATACACAACGGATAACGTGCTGGCCAATATTGAGCAGCGGTTGTGATTTGCTTACAAAATTCTTCTGTATCTTTGGTATACACAACGCGCAGATCCAGCGGCAGCAGCTGCTGGTAGTTGTGATTTGCTTACAAAATTCTTCTGTATCTTTGGTATACACAACCCTGTTGATGCTGAGGGACTTGTCGAGTTGTTGTGATTTGCTTACAAAATTCTTCTGTATCTTTGGTATACACAACTTCACGAACAAAGTAAGAAGCGTCTTTTCCGTTGTGATTTGCTTACAAAATTCTTCTGTATCTTTGGTATACACAACAAGTTCGCACGGATAGTCTCTGAATAACGGTTGTGATTTGCTTACAAAATTCTTCTGTATCTTTGGTATACACAACGTTAGGCGGCGAAGAAAATTTACGCGCCAGTTGTGATTTGCTTACAAAATTCTTCTGTATCTTTGGTATACACAACGTCTGCTGGGGTCAATAAAGTCTTCCCAGCGTTGTGATTTGCTTACAAAATTCTTCTGTATCTTTGGTATACACAACCTAAATCGGCACGCTTTAACTGAGTGTCTGTTGTGATTTGCTTACAAAATTCTTCTGTATCTTTGGTATACACAACATTTTTCTAATTTATGTTATTATCAAGTAAGTTGTGATTTGCTTACAAAATTCTTCTGTATCTTTGGTATACACAACGTTGAATAGTTTTTAAGGAGCTGAATGACGTTGTGATTTGCTTACAAAATTCTTCTGTATCTTTGGTATACACAACAGAGTATCTCTTAAATCGCCGTGAATAGAAGTTGTGATTTGCTTACAAAATTCTTCTGTATCTTTGGTATACACAACAGAAGAGATGTTTTTAACAATGGCCTTTAAGTTGTGATTTGCTTACAAAATTCTTCTGTATCTTTGGTATACACAACACTGTATCGCCTCGATATTACAGTGCTAATGTTGTGATTTGCTTACAAAATTCTTCTGTATCTTTGGTATACACAACAGCGTATCTCTGAGATCACCGTGGATAGAAGTTGTGATTTGCTTACAAAATTCTTCTGTATCTTTGGTATACACAACAAAGTTAGCACGAATTGTCTCCGAATAACGGTTGTGATTTGCTTACAAAATTCTTCTGTATCTTTGGTATACACAACAAAGTTAGCACGAATTGTCTCCGAATAGCGGTTGTGATTTGCTTACAAAATTCTTCTGTATCTTTGGTATACACAACATATCGGGTACCGCCTCTTGCGGCAAGCTGTTGTGATTTGCTTACAAAATTCTTCTGTATCTTTGGTATACACAACTTGGGATTCTTTATTGTAAAAGGAGTTAAAGTTGTGATTTGCTTACAAAATTCTTCTGTATCTTTGGTATACACAACCTTAAAGGTCGTAAGCCTTCATCAAATTTGTTGTGATTTGCTTACAAAATTCTTCTGTATCTTTGGTATACACAACCTCCTTGAGAGATGAAGAGTGAGCGGCAGGTTGTGATTTGCTTACAAAATTCTTCTGTATCTTTGGTATACACAACAACATCAGATTTTTTGATATCACCGGAGGAAGTTGTGATTTGCTTACAAAATTCTTCTGTATCTTTGGTATACACAACACCTTCCGCATCAACAGGAATAAGGACGTCGTTGTGATTTGCTTACAAAATTCTTCTGTATCTTTGGTATACACAACAATAACGAGTACCTCCACGGGCGGCCAGCTGTTGTGATTTGCTTACAAAATTCTTCTGTATCTTTGGTATACACAACATCATCCTGACGAGACGGATCTATAAAGTGTTGTGATTTGCTTACAAAATTCTTCTGTATCTTTGGTATACACAACGAACCAAGCGACACCTTGTCGCCGGGAACAGTTGTGATTTGCTTACAAAATTCTTCTGTATCTTTGGTATACACAACATATGAAGCATCCTTTCCACTTCCAATAGCGTTGTGATTTGCTTACAAAATTCTTCTGTATCTTTGGTATACACAACAGATCAAGTGTGCGAGGGTCTGGAACGTCAGTTGTGATTTGCTTACAAAATTCTTCTGTATCTTTGGTATACACAACAGTACCTTGTCCGTATATAAGGTGGGGGTTGTTGTGATTTGCTTACAAAATTCTTCTGTATCTTTGGTATACACAACGGTATCAGGGAGATTGAGATAATCACCGAGGTTGTGATTTGCTTACAAAATTCTTCTGTATCTTTGGTATACACAACCTTCTTATTAAGCTTGCCGGTAGCAACGGCGTTGTGATTTGCTTACAAAATTCTTCTGTATCTTTGGTATACACAACTGAGAACAACGAGCATATTCAAGCTCAACTGTTGTGATTTGCTTACAAAATTCTTCTGTATCTTTGGTATACACAACGATATTACTAGGGCAAGATTTGTGAGTTAGTTGTGATTTGCTTACAAAATTCTTCTGTATCTTTGGTATACACAACTCAGTAGAAACATCAGAAATGGTTGTCACGTTGTGATTTGCTTACAAAATTCTTCTGTATCTTTGGTATACACAACAGGATAAGCCCAAACGCTTATCCTGTCTGTATTCCAGGGTATACCCTGGAATAAAAAAAACAAAAAATCACCTTTAGATGTGCGTGATATTTACAAAAAACAAAAGCTAAAACATCTCCAGCTGCTGTACAATCGGGTTTTTACTGACCTCTCGTCTGTTGGTAAATACCTCCATTTCACCAAATTGCTTGTCAGTGATCCTTAAAATACCAATGGTGCCGTAAGGAGGCAGGATCCGTTTTACCCTGGCTATATGCACATCCGCATTCTCCTTGCTTACACAATGCCGGATATACTTACTAAACAAGAACATCTGGAAACCATCTTTGAGGATGTCCTTCCGGAATTTCTGCGCATTTTTACGGTCGGCCGCGGTTTCCGTGGGCAGATCATACATAACAAGTAACCACATGATCCTGTAGGCGTTTAAACGTTCAGAAGATATCATAGCTCATATATATTATACCCATTCAGGAAGCTGCAGCTTCCGGCTCTCCCCCTCCAGGCATTTTGAAAGGCTCTGAATGGTCTTTTGAACAGCGATCATCAAAGGGCTTACCTGGTTATTCATGCATACATCCACGGCAGGGATCTGCAGGAGCTCCTTTTTAATGCCCGGGGTCATATAAAGATAATTCCCGTTACTCCTGATAATATTACAGACCACCGCATCCACATAAGGCCGGTATGGCTCCATCATATCATCTGCCAGGCAGTAGGCATTGTACTGGTTACGGTGAAAAATGCCCAATGTGGGCATCAGACCGGCAGCAACGATGCTCCTGGCGGTTATCGCCCTTAAGAGACTATAACCATAGTTCAGCAAATTATTCGGCGGCGCCCCTTCCCTGAACCTGCTAAAGTTCAGGAAGTCAGGAAATACCCACTTCCAGTAATACAGCGCCGCTTTCGCTTCACAGTTGCTGCTATCGCCACTCCTGATCTTAGGAAGGAGCTTATGCAGGTAAGCAGCATCCTGCCGCTGACGCTCCAGCAGCCCGGCCTGGTTAGCGATCTTGGCCCTGATGACCTGTTGCCACAGCTGTTTTTTTAATGGCAGGGATGCCGCTATCTGGTATTTGAACTTCTGGCTTTGCAACGTATGGCTTTCCAATACATAAAACATACCCAGAGGGTGATGCTGCTGGTCACAGGTGATCACCGCAACATTATTCTCCAGGAGCTTGTTCAGCAGCGGCTGGGTAATGGTTATCTGGCTATGGTCCAGCATCAGGACACCAATGTCTTCAATAGGTATGACCTTATGTGCATTGGGACTCCCCGGGCTTTCAATAATAACCTGTTCCAGCCGGGTGCTCAGGTAAGCAGGACTACCAAAATAAAGGGTACGTTTCAGCATACTCACAAGGATTTTAAAACCACAAGGATAGATTGAAAAAGCTGCTCACAAGCAGACTTGTGATATTAATCAGCGCCAGACATTGATAATTTCACCTAAATGATTAAGCTGGACCTTTATTGGGTTTTCCTTTACCAATGCACCTACACTTTTAAATCTATAAAAACGCTTTGCGTCTTTTGCCTCTTTAATTCTTTCTAATTCTGAATTTTTGGTTTCCAGGTGATGCCGGAAATAGTAATCATTATCTGACAGGCGCCAAACCAGATAAAGATGCTTACTTAATAAAGGTTTGTTGTTGGTACTTAGCGCTTCTTCAAACTCTTCCTGTGACAAGCCTAAAACAAACATTTCGTTCTGCTGCATACTGAACTTTAACTTCAGGTTATCAGCAGGCAATTTGCTTAAAAAAGTTTCGGGATAATTTTCCCCTAATAAATTATTCCATAATTCCGGGGTATCAGTTATCACGACAGGCAGCTTGTATTTCTTTCTTTCAACAGCGTGCCAGAACGTGCAGCGATGCTGCATAAGCTTACCGTCTTGGTCTTCATAAATAGCGATATGATGGTTATTGCCGGTGAGCACAAAACCGATATCTTTACCGGTTGCGTCCTTCGCAATCGGCTGCAGGTTATTGGCATCCGGTTTGGCAAATAACCTGACGGTACGGATAGGGATCTGCTTTTCCCCGTTAAACCAGAGGACATCTTTAAAGGCCTCTTTTTCCTTATTGCCATACTCCTGTAATCTTGCTTTTACAAGCGCTTTCACTTTTTCATCCACGATATCATCCACCTGGCTGGCTTTTAAGCTTTGAAGCTTGTATTTCAGCACTGTTGCGTCATTATAGCAGGACGCTTTTTCCAGGATTTCCGTTTTTTGCTCATCTAAATAGATCGGGCTCTTCTTTAATGATGATAAAGCAAGCCTGATATTGTTCCCATGCTCAGCGATCCTTGCTGTAACCAAAGCCTTAACCCGTGAATCTATGATCTTATCCGTATGCCCGAACAGGTATTTTAAAGGCTTGTCCTGCTCTATTACCTTTATTTTACCATATACAGACTGCTCGTGCAAAGCGCCTCTCGGAACGATCACTCCTTTTTCCTTATTCTTCCCTGTTGCTTTAAATTTCGTAATCGTGGCCACTTTTTTGCCTGGCTTAAAAGAAACCAGGATGCTATCCGCTGCCTGTTCCAAATATTTCGTGGTAAATGCCGGAGGCCTCTGGCTTACCAGGTATTCATCCAGTAACCTTGCTTTTTCTTTATGCTGCTGAACAGCCGGGTCTATAGATGCTGCTTCCACTAAATCTTTTCCTCCCGCTTTTTTAGCATCGTCTATGGCCCTGCGCATTTCATCCTTCGTGTCACTTGCATTCAAAGTGTTTATCCGCTGTATAAATCCCTGCCTGGTACAGGCTATCACCAGGGCGTCAATAGCGTGGTGACGATGGTCATCCCGTTTCGACCAGTTAATAATCTCTTCTTTCCGGTGCTTCCTTCTTCCATGATCGCTGGTCCATTCCTTTACGGTAATAAGTGTTTTTCCGGTTTCCGCTTCCAATGCCCTGTATTTAGGCATCTGCAAATGCATCAGCACATCATCCCAGCCCCAAAGCTCCCGCAATTTCGCAGTAATATTCCCTTCGGTAGCGGTGACATTGCTACAGACTTTCTGCAGTATTTCCCTGGATTTCCTGGCGATATATTGCGTTTCTCTTAGCTGGCGGTCAATAAAATGCTCCCAGAGCTTCCGGTCCGATTCCGTTTCCCTATGCTGCTTTTTCCTTTCTGCATATTCGTTATAAGATACTTTTAAGCGTTGCATTTTGCTATAGGAGATAATACCTTTCTTATGCCAGTCATCTACCCTGTCAAGAAAAATTTCCAGCTCCCGCGCTCCCTTACCTGCTATGTAATCATAGGCTGTCTGATTGCCCTTATCAGCATTGCACTTCCTGTGCACCAGCACCCTATTGGTCTGGGAGTCATCAAAGAGTAAGGAACGGGGTATAATATGGTCTTCATCATACGCATCACCGTTGAGCGCCTCGGACAGGTTAAATATTTCCCCGCAATAAATACATTGATTACAGGGATGTGCATCTTTCAGGGTTCTGCTTAAGGAAGGAAATATGAATTTATACCTTTGAATATAGCGCCTGGTAGCCGGCAGCCCCAGCTCAGTAAGCCGTCTGGCGATCTCTTCATGAAGCTTTTTGTTTTTGGTCATCATAATATCCGTTTCATTCCGTTCATCCTTGCTTTGCTTCAATTCCCGGGCCAGCTCCACCCTGATCTCAGCCGGCTTACCATATTGGCCTATAATAGCGTTGACCACGTGGATCATCTGGTTTAATATTTTCTCCACCACAGGCTGGCGCAGGCTGTTTTTCGGTAACAGCTCCAATTTCGTTGCAGTGGCCCGCTGTTCCTTTTCGGCCTTTGTGGGACTGTCGGAATGGTTGTAGCCCGCCAGGCTGCGGGCATGAGCATAATTATATCCCTGCATCAGGTAAGGCAGGATGTGTCGCATGGCCTTATTCGATTTATTCCCGAATGCCTGCTTGTTAAAATCCAGGCGTGAAAGCTTATCGGCTGTTGCATCCTCAAAGCCAAACCGCTTTATAAGCGCATTTTTACATTCATCCAGCTCCTTAATGGAATAAATAGTATGCCATAACTGGTAAAAAGGTTCCTGCTCAACGGCCTTGCTGATCATCAGGCCCTGCTGCTGCTCCAATACCTCACCTGTTCTTTTATCCGCCAGAACAGCCGCCTTCCCGGACGGCACTACCGCAGGCTGAAATGTTAATAAAGGATGCTCACCGGTAATATTATGAATAGCCGCATATACTTCATTCCCTTTGATGCCTTTTAATATTTGTTTATTGACATAAGCATCTTCTTTCTTAAGGTTCAAAATTCTGAGCAATTCCGTGAAGCTCAGCTTATCATTCCTGAAAAGATAATCTGCTATTTGCTGCTTTTCTTCCAATGTCAGTATCCGGTCCGCCCATTTATACTTGCTGCCTTCAGGATTTTTAACTTTCAGGGAAATATTATTGACAGTTTCCCATATGCTGCATAATTGAAATAAAGGAGATGTTCTGGGGGCGACCCTTGGCCCGATAAACACCGTTTTTTCACAGTTCTTTTCCTTATCAAAAACTGTCTTTTCCAATCCTGCCACTTCGCAAATGCCGACTAAACCTTTCTGGGACTTTAATTTCCTTTGAAAATAGATGATCTCATTTCTTAAACGGTTGACTACGTCTTCCGTTAAAAAATCGTGTTTCCCTTTTTGAGCATTGATGATCTTATCAAATTCTTCTATATAGGCCTCTCTCGGGTACACCTCTTCTTTTATCCTGAAATATGTATTGCTGTTATATGCACTAGCCAATTGCTCATAAAAGTATTGCCCGATCGTTTGATCCCTGTCCTTAAGCTGCGCATAGCGCCCTTTTACAGCCTGTACATAATCCGTATCTTTTTTATCAGCGTTGGCCTCGCTCCTGGCAGACTTATACCCTCTTTTTTGATTGAGCATATACAAAATACGGCCTAACTGCTCCCCTGAAATATCATTACCGGGATCAGCAGCATCACTCCTTAGCTTCCACAAATCCAGCATCGGGAGCTGCATCAATGCTTCGGAAGGAAATATATTATACTTCTTTAAAACTTCCTTTAAGCTATGCTTCTTTAATTGTTTCCTGTCATAGCCCTTCCGTTGCGACCGGGCCCTGGTCCTGTCCTGGTTTTTAGTGATGGCCTGTCCTTTCTGGAACTGGTCCCTGTCGTCTGAGGATAAGGGAATGATACGGGACCCCATCCCTATAATGCGCGCAGGTGTGTCTTTGTCATCCGCCTCTATAAGAGCCCATCCGATGGAAGCAGGTCCCAGGTCCAGTCCTAAAATAGTTTTCATGGTAATCATTTAAATAAATATTAATATAAATTTAAGCAAATTTAAAATAATTATCTTTTACATTTATCTAAGTAAAAGATAACCCAATACTAAGCATTATTCTTTCATTAACAATCACGTTTAAACAATGGCTTATAACAGGTTTAAAGTAGTATTCATTAAAATTTGAAAAAATAGGAATGTAATTTGTAGCAAAGATATAAAATTATATTTACCTTTGTCAAAGTAATTGGGGTTCCAATATATAAACCTTCACCACATTAGAGTGTGAAATTTTATCAAAGCTCATCTTCTTTAATAAAAATTTCAAATTATCAGGCAGGCATCAAATATTTTGATTTGTAATAGCTTTAGCTACAAATTAGTTGTGAATTGCTTATTTATTCTATGGATGCCTGTCTTTTTATTACAATAAATCATTATGACAAATTCAGGAAATAAAAAATATTTTCCTACCTTTGTCCTGTAAGCAAATCACAATAAGGAATTATCCGTTGTGAAAACATTTGGATCGCCTCTTGTCCACAACCAGGAGGCATTTTTTATTCCCGGATGCTATCCTTCCCTCTTTATTTCCTGTAATACTAAGACCCTGATACGACAAGATATGTCGTCATCCTGATTCTTTTTATTTCCTTGTACATTCAACCTTGTGCGCCCACTCTTTTATGGATATCAGCCCGACTTTCAGCCGCTAAGCCGTATATTTGTAGCATATATCAGCCACACAATGAAGCAACTACTCACCGCTATATTGCTGCTGTCCTCCGTTACTTTTGCATCCGGGCAGGACAAAGCCGTAAAGAAGCCGGAATATGTGATCATAGCCGGCAATAAGATCATTACCGAAGCACAGCTGGAGGAATACAGTAATAAAGGTTACCTGAAAGCCATGAACACCGGCGTTTCGGAGGACAGGTGGCAGGCGCTCCGGAAAAAATTCGGTAACAGGATCGGAGAAGACAGGGAGTTCATCATCACGATAGACCTCTTCACGGAAAAAGAACGGCAGCAACGGATGGCCATGAAAGCCGCTGCACCGCCCCAGGAAAAGATAGAAGAACCGGCAATCTCACCTGATGGCATGCAGGTCAGGATACCTGCCCCAGATTTTACCGTCACAATGACGGACGGCAGCCAGGTACAGCTCAGCAGCCTCAGGGGCAAGGTGGTGCTGCTCAATTTCTGGGCTACCTGGTGCGGACCCTGCCTGATGGAGTTCCACGAGATACCCTCCAAGATACTGCAGCCATTCGGGGATACGGACTTTGTATTCCTGCCGGTGTCCATAGGAGAAAAACAGGAGACCGTGGAAAAGAAAATGACCCAGCTGGCCAGAAAGCAGATCGTTTTCCCGGCAGGCTTTGACACGAACCTGGATATCTGGAAGCTGTATGCTACCGACCAGTCCATTCCGAAGAATTACCTTATTGATAAAAACGGCATCATCCGCTACGTGGTCACCGGCTATAGCAAGGCCAACCTGGACAATATAAAGAAGCAGATAGCGTTGCTGCTGGCGGAATAGTACGGGCGGGAGCAGTTATACAGCATAAAAACAATAAACAGATAATGGAACAAAAGATAGCAGGGCTCCGCACGGTCATTTACCTGGTGAGCGATATAGAGGCCGCCAAAAAATGGTACACGGAAGCATTCGGGACGCCCCCCTATTTTGACCAGCCGTTTTACGTGGGGTTCAACATAGCCGGCTACGAGCTGGGACTACAGCCAGAAGCCGGTGATACAACGGTCAAAACAGGGCATGCGGTAGCTTACTGGGGTGTGGAGGATGTGCCTGCGCAGCTGGAAAGGCTCACCGTCCTGGGCGCCGTCATTGATGAAGCGCCGCAGGATGTGGGCGGTGGTATTATTGTAGCCCGGTTCAAAGATCCCTGGGGCAATATCATAGGACTGATCCGCAATCCTCATTTTGTGCTGCCCTGACAGGTCCTGGCCCTTATCGCTGTATGTACCCTGATGTTACTGCTTACCGGGTCAGGTTCAGCCAGGCGATTTTGCCGCTATGGCTCTGGCAGCTATAAAAGAAGTGGTCCAGGCATTCTGGAAATTGAATCCCCCGGTGATCCCGTCTATATTCAGGGCTTCTCCCACCACGTACAGGCCGGGCATCAGCTTATGCTCCATGGTCTGTACATCCACATACGCGGTATCTATGCCTCCGGCGGTCACAAACTCTTCCTTGTAAGTGGTCTTCCCGGACACCTGCACGGTCATATTACACAGCTGCCGGGCCAGCAGGTGACGCTGCCTGGCCTTTAAATGGCTCCACAGCACCGACTCCTCTACCCCGGCTTCCGTAAGGAAATACTGCCATAAGCGGGACGGCAGGCCGAAAGGATTTTTATTGGGCATTTTCCTGGAAGCAAGGGTCATTTGCGCATCCGTCAGGTAAGCGTTCACGCTTTCTTCATTGTACTCCGGCAGCCAGTTGACGATCACCTCAAAGCGGTACTGCCGGGCTTCCAGCAGCAACGCTCCCCAGGCGCTCAGCTTGAGCACCGCGGGACCGCTCAGTCCCCAGTGCGTGATCAGCAGCGGCCCCTGTGCCGTCAGCCTGGTACCCGCTATTTTGACCTTCGCATCCGGTACGCTCAGTCCCTGCAGGGCCACAATGGCATTACCAGGCAAATTAAAGGAAAACAGCGAAGGTACAGGCGCTATAATATGCGCTGCCACCGGCTGGGGCTGCAGCCAGCTATACATCTCCGCCTTAGGGTACCCGCCCGTAGCCAGCACCACGGCATCGGCCTCCATGATACCGCTGTCCGTATCCACGGCATATCCGCCGCCGTCCAAAAGCGTGATGCTCCTCGCAGCGGTCTGCGTATATATCCGGATATGGTGCCTGGCAGCAGCATCCAGGAAGGTATCAATGATGGTCTGGGAAGTGTTCGTAACGGGAAACATCCTGCCGTCCGGCTCGGCCACCAGCTTCACGCCCCTGCCGGCAAACCATTGTATTGTATCCTGGTTGCTGAACACGTGAAACGCCTTATGTAAAAACTTCTCTCCCCGGGGATAATGCCGCACAAAAGTGCTGATCTGCCCGCAGGCATTGGTAACATTGCAGCGTCCACCGCCGCTGATCCTGACCTTGCTCAGCAGCCTGGCCGTTTTCTCCAGGATCACCACTTCGGTATCGGGGCGCTGTTCCCTGATCTGTATCGCGGTAAAAAAGCCGGCGGCCCCTCCGCCTATGACTATTATCTGCCTGCTATTTTTTGACATATCCCAATGCTTCATAAATATAGGTCTGCACCTTACCCCGTACCTTAAGGCTCGTGATCAGGCTGTTGGCCGCTGTCGGGTTGACACGGTTGGACAGGAATACAAAGACGATGCCGGTTTCCGGGTCTGCCCAGGCACAGGTGCCGGTAAAGCCCGTATGACCGAAAGTGGCCTTGGAGCAGATATCAGCCACAGGACCGCTGTCACCTTTCTTCTCCGGCTTGTCAAACCCGTAGCCCCGCCTGCTGATCCTGCTTTTATAAGAGGTGAACATAGCCACCGTTTCTTTCCTGATATACCGCACACCGTTATATTCGCCGCCGTTCAGCAGCATCTGCATGATCTGCCCTATTTCCCGGGCAGTGGAAAAGATGCCGGCATGACCGGCCATACCGCCCAGCAGGGACGCCACAGGGTCGTGCACATAGCCCTGTAAATGCTGCATCCGGTATTCCATATCGTTTTCCGTAGGAGCGCAGTTGGCCGTATAACCCAGTATCCATGGATTGTACATAGTGCGCCGCAGCTTCAGAGGCTCATAGAAATTATCATACACGTAACGGTCCAGCCGCATACCCGTTATCTTTTCCACTATCTTCTGCAGCAGCACCAGGTCTATATCACTGTACACGTACTTCCCTTTATTGATCAGCGCGCTGTTCACCATTTCATTCAGGATGTAATTAGGATAGCTATCCTTGATAAAAAGGTTGGCCGCAACCGGGATATTATAGCCCGGTACCGCGGTGCTGCTGAACAGATCTTTCCTCAGGGTGCCGGTAAGACTGTCCAGGGTCTGCCTGTGAAAGGGTATCCAGGCTTTGAACCCGGCCTGGTGCAGCAGTAATTGCTCTACCGTGATATTGGCCTTGTCGGTGCCTTTAACGATATCCAGGTATAGTGAAAGCGGGGCATAAATGTTCAGCTTTTTCTCATCATACAGCTTCATGACCGCCAGGGTGGTCGCCACGATCTTGGTGACGGAAGCCACATCATACATAGAGGTATCGGTCACGGCGGTTTTCCTGTTAAAGTCAAAATGACCGAAGCTCTTCATCATCAGCACTTCCCCGTCCTTGGCGGCAAACACCTGGCAGCCGGGAAAAGCGCCCCTGGCTATGGCGTTACCGATAAAGGCCTCCAGCTGCTGTAAGGCGGCCGGATTCTTAAGGGCGGCCGGAGCCTTATTGCCGTACCCGTACAGGGTATGCACTTTATTGAACTTTCCCGATCCCATGGTCTGCGCCTGTACACTGCATACGGACAGGCCCGCGCACAGGGCGGTATATAGGAACATTTTTTTCTTCATGCTTAATTACTTATTTCGCACATAAAAGTGGGTAACATTTTCCCTGCTGGTATGCCGCTCGTGCAGCTCAATGGTCTTGATGCTCCGGATGAGGTCCAGGAGCTTCTTAAACCCGTAATTGCGCGGGTCGAACTCCGGTTTCTTCTTCATGATCAGGTTGCCCAGGGTGCCCAGGAATACCCATTCATCATCCTCTGCAAGGTCATTGATGCTGTTCTTGATCAGCCTTATCAGGTTGGTATCCAGTTTGACCGTTGATTTGCGCGGAGGATTAGTCCTGGGAGCAGATTTTTTTTCCTGCGGTGTGACCGGCTGCTTTTCTTCTTCTTCGCCGGAGTCCAGTATCTCTATGAACGTAAACCGGTTGCACGCCGCGATAAAGGCTTCCGGGGTCTTCTGCTCCCCGAATCCCAGCACTATTTTGCCGGCTTCGCGCAGGCGGGTGGCCAGGCGGGTAAAGTCGCTGTCACTGGAAATGATGCAGAACCCGTCTATACTGCCGGTGTACAGGATATCCATCGCGTCAATGATCAGGGCGGAGTCGCTGGAATTTTTTCCTATGGTGTAGCCGAACTGCTGGATTGGTGTGATGGCATATTTCAGCAGTATGCTCTTCCAGCCGCTCAGGTAAGGATTGGTCATATCGCCGTAGAGCCTTTTGAAGGTGGGAGAGCCGTATTTGGCTATTTCTTCCAGTATGGCCCCTATATACTGGTAAGAGATATTGTCTGCATCTATCAGAACCGCGAATTTCAGATCTTTATTCTGTGCATTCATAGGACGCTGTAATTTTTTAAAGGGTTGAAGGAACTGCTGTAAAGTAAACAAAAATAAGGAATGCTTTGATACCCGATAAGATATTTTACACATTAAAAAAACGGGAGCAGCCTGTTTCCAGACTGCTCCCTGTCATTAACAACATTGTATGGTCGCAGGCGCTTATTTCACTACAGACAGTTTATAGCTGCCGGTACCTTTATTGGTCTGAACCAGGAC
Source organism: Edaphocola sp. (assembly GCA_037190225.1). Lineage (GTDB taxonomy): Bacteria > Bacteroidota > Bacteroidia > Chitinophagales > Chitinophagaceae > MKSF01. The sequence continues at coordinate 402,073 of JBBCJL010000006.1, forward strand.
ATTATACAATCCGGATTGTAAAGCGCTGATATCAATTTTAGTATCGCCCTGCTGTACATTTTTCACATTCATTACCAGCGCGCCGGTAATGCTGTAGATCTGGATCGTCTGGATACGTGCGTCTGCTACTTTGATGTTCAGGTCACCGGAAGCAGGGTTAGGATATACCGTTACCTGTGACTTGTCAAACATTTTGATGCTGGTAGGTGTATAAGACTCGAAATAGAATGTTTCTTTCATATTACCGTTCACCAGCTCCAGGAAGTTACCGGCATTCCAGCTTTGCTGCCATTGCACGATAGTTCCTTCGTTGTTTTCTATATTATTCTCAATATTCGTCCTTGTGCTGGCTATCCACTCCTGGTTACCGCCATCCCAGCTGAAATTATCATAATGGCTCAGCATTTCGCTGTCATAGTGATATTCAGTTTTGGAATCATTCACATAGCTGGTGCCGTTGTGATATTGATTGATACGGCTGGACAACAATCCTTCCGCGTTGTAATCATATATATATTTGGTCTCTTCCAGCCATTGTGTGCCGTCAAAGCGGGACACTTCCAGCTGGATACGTTTGCCGGCAGAATTATAGGTATAGTTCACCTGCCTGCTGTCTTCCCACGCCGTATCGTTCACTGAAGCCTGTGTCAGCTCGGAGAGTATCTGGCCTGCAGCATTGTATGTATAGGCATACCTGTTGGTAGCGGTCCAGCTGGAAGCTACATAATCGTGATCTGTCACTTCCGCTACCCTTTCATCCTGGTTGTAGGTAACTGTCCTCTTGCTGGCAGGTTCCCAGCCGCTACCCAGCGGGGAGAAACGTACCATAGCGGAATCCTTGCCGCCTTCTGCAGGAAACAGGGAGATCCTGTAATCAGGTGCCCACGCGGAGCCGTCCCAGTTCTCGAACATTACGGTTTCCAGTGTGCCATTGGGATTATAATACTCATAATATCTCCTGGAATACTCCATGATAGAAGCATTGTTGATGGTTTGGGTACGGGCGATCGCAACAGCCGTATCACCCACCTTATCTGTCAGCTGCACTTTCTCTTCCAGGCTCCAGTTCATCAGGGAAGGAGACCAGAAATAATTGAGCAGCGTATCGAGATTCCGGTAGGTAGCCGGTCCGAAATAAATATTTTTAGCGCTCTCCCATTGATTGAAGGCTTCCACATTGGTCACGCCGTAAGGATTGGAAGCTCCCCAGGCCGCAGAAGACTGGCCTGCTGCATGATGCAATCTTATGGAGTCGGTAGGATCATAGGCTCCCAGGTTGAACCTGTAGTTGGAATAAGCCATCAGCCTGGAGGCAGTGCCCTTCGGGTCTTCGTCTGAAATAAATTTAACCTGCTTGTTTCCGGCCGGCGTTATCACGGAAATGTTCTGACCGTAAGCCATTGATGTAAGTACCAATCCGGATAAGACCGGTAAAATAAGTCTAACTTTTTTCATAATTTTCTCTGATATTAATTTAATGCTTATTTGTTAATTTTAAACAAAGATAACATTAATTTATTATTATGGTTTACTTCTGAATTTATTTTTTCTGAAAAAAATTCAAGTCACGCCTGTTCAACGGTGTTGAGCCTCATTACCTGCTTTTCAGCCTTTTTTTAAAATCCGCCGGAATATCGTCCGGCCTGTTTCGATTGTTTTCATCTCTATTTCGCTTATATCATTGAATGAATTATTGCGCAATGGGATCAATAATTGACTTTATGTATGATATATCATACATACATAATATTTGCAATTACCAGAATTATTTTGTAAATTTGAATGATATTCTAGACATTAATACTAAAAAACCATATTAATGAATGATTTTACGGACATTGAGGCGCTGAGTGATGTCGCCATTATGAAAATGATCGGTGCATTCATACAGGCCAGGCGGATTGACAGCCATCTCACACAGGAGGAAGCGGCCGGCCGGGCTGCGATGAGCCGCTCTACCCTGAGCCTCGCCGAACGCGGCGAAAGCACCACCCTCTCCAACCTCTTAAAAATATTAAGGGTGCTGGACTGCCTGTATGTATTGGAGCCCTTCCGGCTAAAGGAAACGATCAGCCCTATCAGGCTGGCGCAGGAAGAGGAAAAAAGGCGGAAAAGGGCTTCGCGCCACCAGCAGCCACCCGGTAAAGACGATACGTCATGGTAACCACCGCTTTTGTAAAATTATGGGGGAAGCGCATAGGCGCCGTAGCATGGGATCCCGGACAGGAGCTGGGCTTCTTTGAATATGACAAAGCATTCAGCGCCAGCAGGCTGGAAACAGCTCCGCTCAGGATGCCTTTGAGCAGCCGGGTGTACGCCTTTCCCGAGCTCAGGGGGACAAGCACCTTTAAAGGACTGCCCGGACTGCTGGCCGACTCGCTGCCGGACAGGTACGGTAATGAGCTGATCAATATATGGCTGGCCCGGAACGGACGGCCGGAAAATTCCCTGAATCCCGTGGAGCTGCTTTGCTTTATAGGCAACAGGGGTATGGGCGCCCTGGAATTTGAGCCCTCCACCCTGTCGGCCAGAGACAGCGCTGCCTCCCTGGAGCTTTCAGACCTGATAGCCACCACTATGCAACTGCTGGAAAGCAGGGAACAGTTCGAGACCCATACGGATCATGATATGCAGGACGTACTCCTGGATGTCCTGAAAATGGGCACCTCCGCGGGTGGCGCCAGGCCCAAGGCCATTATCGCTTATAATGAGTCCACCGGTACTATCCGTTCGGGGCAGACCCTGCAGGAGCCCGGCTACGAGCATTGGCTGATAAAGTTCGACGGGGTCAGCGATACGCAATTTGGCGCCAGCTATGGTTACGGCCGCGTGGAGATGGCCTACTATCTCATGGCTACCGGTGCCGGGATCGAAATGACGGAAAGCAGGCTGATAGAGGAAGCAGGCAGGGCCCATTTCATGACCAGGCGCTTTGACAGGCGGAACGGGAATGAAAAGCTGCATATGCAGACCTTCTGCGCTATCGGCCATTATGATTTCAACAGGATCACCAGCTACAGCTATGAGCAGCTGTTCCAGACCATGCGTGCCTTAAGGCTGTCGTATGCGGAGGCCGAACAAATGTACCGGCGGATGGTATTTAACGTGCTGGCCCGGAATTGCGATGACCATACCAAGAATTTCGCTTTCCTGATGGAGCCTGACGGGAAATGGCGGCTGGCGCCCGCATACGATATGTGTCATGCTTACCGTCCTGACAGTGAATGGGTAAGCCGGCATAATTTAAGCATCAACGGCAAAAGGAAGGATTTTACAAAAGAAGATCTCCTGGTCATTGCCAGGCAGAACAGCATCCGGAACCCGGAACGTATCCTCGGCGAGATATCGGCGGGAGTAGCCCGCTGGACGGACTATGCCGCAGCCTGCAAAGTAGATGAAAGGCTGGCACAGGCCATAGACAGCACCCTCCTGAAAACAATATAAAAAGGAATAGGACGGTGCCGCAGGTAGCTTCAGCCATAAAAAACAGGCGTTCATCGAAAAAGATGTTCTGAAAATAAAAATGTAAACCGGAAATATAATTTTGATTAATAGAAAATATTACCTTCAATATTATTTCAGCAACCATGAAAATAGTCTTAGCACAACAGAACTACCATATAGGAAATATAGCGTATAACACAGCAAAAATCATCAAAGCCATAGAAAGCGCCATCGCGGAAGAGGCGGATATGATCGTTTTTCCCGAGCTGGCCGTTTGCGGCTATCCTCCGCGGGATATCCTGTACTTCGAGGCTTTCCTGGAACAATGCCGGGACAGCATCGAGCAGCTGCTGCCTTACTCCCGGGATATAGGCGTGCTGGTAGGCTGTCCCTCCCCCAACCCGGTACCGGAGGGAAAGGCGCTCCACAACAGCGCGTACTTCCTGTATGAAGGCGCCATACAGCAGGTGATCCATAAGACCCTGCTGCCCACTTATGATGTGTTCGATGAATACCGGTATTTTGAGCCCGCCACCGTTCACGATATCCTGCACTTCAAAGGCAGGAAAATTGCCGTCACCATTTGCGAGGATATCTGGGATATAGAGCCGGACCCGATGTACAATTACGCCCCGCTGGACCGGCTTTCGGAGCAGGCTCCCGATTTCATCGTCAACCTGAGCGCCTCCCCTTTCAATTATAACCACGAGCTCAACAGGAAAGTGGTGCTCAAGCACAATACCCGCAAATACGGGCTGCCCCTGCTCTATTGCAACTGTACAGGCTCCCAGACTGAGATCATCTTTGACGGCGGTTCGCTGGTCTTCGACCGCCATGGTAACCAGCTTCTGGAACTGCCCCAGTTTGAGGAGGCGCTGGCTGCCGTCACCATTGATGATGCCAACAACATTGATCTTCCCACAGAGATACCGGACGGCGAGATACCGGACGAATTATACACACCATCCACCCTGCAGCCCTGCTACAATATCGGGAATATACACAAGGCGCTCGTTTACGGCATCCGGGAATACTTTACCAAAATGGGCTTCCGTAAAGCGCTCGTGGCATCCTCAGGGGGCATAGACAGCGCGGTAACGCTGGCCCTGGCCTGTGAGGCGCTGGGACCGGAGAACGTGCATGCCCTGCTGCTGCCCTCCCAGTATTCCAGCGATCACTCGGTGACCGATGCCGTACGGCTTTCGGAAAATCTCGGCAATCCGTATGACATTCTGTCTGTTAAGGATATCTATTTCAGCGTAGCGGACACGCTGGCACCGGTCTTCAAAGACCTGGCCGCCGATGTAACGGAAGAAAATATCCAGTCCCGCATTCGGGGACTTCTTTCAATGGCATTATGCAACAAATTCAATTATATCCTTTTGAATACTTCCAATAAAAGCGAGCTTGCTACCGGGTATGGCACTCTATACGGGGATATGGCCGGCGGCCTGGGTGTACTGGGCGACCTGTACAAGCAGCAGGTATATGCACTGGCGCGCTATATCAACAGCAGCAAAGAGATCATCCCGGCTCACATTCTGGAGAAAGCTCCCAGCGCGGAGCTGCGGCCGGACCAGAAAGATACTGACAGTTTGCCGGAGTATGAGATTCTGGATAACATATTGTACCAGTATATAGACAGGTTCAGCGGAACGGACGCCATTATCCGGAACGGGTATGACGAAGCGCTGGTCAGGAAAACGCTCCGGATGGTGAACCAGAACGAATATAAGCGCAACCAGTTCTGCCCTGTCATACGGGTTTCTTCCAAGGCGTTCGGACCGGGCAGAAGGATACCTATCGTATCACAGTTCACCGTATAGCCTTATAAGAAATACTGATGACCGCTGCGAAAAATATTATTACACATTTACAGCAGAATACAGTAATTTACAACGCTTATTTACAAACCATACATAAAAAATATTCTCAGTACGTAACAATGAATCAAAGAAACATCTCAGAAAACGTTAAATGTTTGATTATAGGATCAGGTCCGGCAGGATATACAGCAGCCATCTACGCAGCAAGAGCGAATATGAAGCCGGTTTTAATATCGGGGCTACAGCCCGGTGGTCAGCTGACCATTACCACAGATGTAGAAAACTACCCGGGATATCCCGAAGGGATCATGGGGCCGCAGATGATGAAAGACTTTGAAGAGCAGGCCAGACGTATGGGCGCCGATTTGCGCTGGGGTTACGTGAATGAGGTGGACTTCTCCCAACGTCCGTTCGCCGTCCAGGTGGATGAGGACAAATGGATCAGCGCGGAATCCGTGATCATTGCCACGGGCGCCTCTGCCAAATGGCTGGGCATCCCTTCCGAAGAAAGGCTGAACGGCTACGGTGTTTCCGCCTGTGCCGTATGCGACGGATTCTTTTTCAGGGACAAGGAGGTGGCTATTGTAGGCGCGGGCGATACGGCCTGCGAAGAAGCCCTTTACCTCTCCAAGATCTGCTCCAGGGTGCATATGCTGGTCAGAAAAGATGAAATGAGAGCCTCCAAGATCATGCAGAACAGGGTCCTGAAAACAGAGAACATCCGGGTGTACTGGAATACGGAAACAGACGAGATACTCGGGGATAAGAAAGTCGAAGGCGTACGGGTCCGCAATACCCGTACCGGTGAGCTGACGGAAATACCGCTGAGCGCTTTCTTTGTGGCCATCGGCCACCAGCCCAATACCGATCTGTTCCGGGGCATGCTGGACATGGACGAAAGCGGCTACCTGATCACCGAAAAAGGCAGCACGAGGACCAATATAGAAGGTGTGTTCGCCTGTGGCGATGTGCAGGACAATATCTATCGCCAGGCTGTTACGGCAGCGGGAAGCGGGTGTATGGCCGCACTGGATGCCGAAAGATATTTAGCAGCGCTGGAAGACGGTCAATAACACTAAATAAACACGTTGAACAACAACAAAACCAATACGTTACCGTTTAATTAAACGGTATTTAAAAGCAAACAATAAAATTAGCTCATTACTATGCTAAAATTCATGAAAAACAAAATCTTAATACCAGGCCTCCTGCTTTTATTCATTGCGCTCATATTGTCGTTCCAGTACGGCTCTAAAAAGAGCAATGCCAATATCAGCGAGCAGAATATCATCATGAAGACCGTGATGGATATCATAGAGCTGGGACACTACGCTCCCAGGGCGCTCAACGACAGCATTTCGATGAATGCGTATGACAAATTCTTTGAGACCATCGACTATGAAAAGAAATATTTTACGGCCAGGGACCTCAAACAATTTGAGCCCTACCGTTTCCAGCTGGACGATGAGGTAAGGGACAACTCCCTGGAATTCTTCAATAAATTCCTGCCTGTCTTCCGTAAAAAGCTGGAGGCTTCCGAAGATATTTACAAGGACATCCTCAGCCATCCTTTCAGCTTCGACAAGAACGACAGCCTGAACCTGGATTACAAGAAAACGGCCTTCCCCGAAAATGACAGGGACCAGAAGGAAAGATGGACCAGGCTCCTGAAGCACCGGGTGCTGGTCAAGTATAACGACCTGAAGGAAGCGGAAGACAAGAAAGTCAAGGATTCCGCCGGCTATAAGGCCAGGGACTTCGCCACGCTTGAAAAGGAAGCCAGGGAGTCTGTGCTGAAGATACAGGACCGCAGCACCAAGCGCTTTAAAAAGTTCACGGACAATGAGTTCTTTTCCATTTACATGAACAGCATTACGGGTACCATGGACCCTCATACCACCTATATGCTGCCCAGCGACCGCAAGCGTTTCGATGAGATGATGAGCGGCGGGTTCATCGGCATAGGTGCCGCCTTACAGGAAACGGATGAAGGCAAGGTAAAGATATCCAATATCATCACCGGCTCTCCTGCCTGGAAGAACGGCAAGCTGAAAGCCGAGGATGTGATCCTCCAGGTAGCGCAGGGCGATGCCCTCCCCGTGGATGTGGACGGCTATGAGATCAATGATGTCATCAAGCTGATCCGCGGTAAAAAAGGTACGGAAGTAAGATTGACCGTGCAGCATTCGGACGGGACCAAGGAAGTGATCAGCATTATCCGCGATGAAGTGGTCTATGAAGAGACATTCGCCAAATCCGCCATCGTGGAGAAGGAAGGCAAAAAGATCGGGTATATTTACCTGCCGGAATTTTACGCGGATTTCGACAACAAAAGTACGGGAAGACGCTCCGGGAAGGACGTGGATATCGAGGTCAGGAAGCTGATGGCCGAGAACGTGGACGGCATTGTGCTGGACCTGCGCAACAACGGCGGCGGCTCCCTCATTGATGTGGTGGAAATGGCCGGCATCTTCCTGGGCAGAACGCCCGTGGTGCAGGTAAGGACAAGCGGCAATAATATTACGCCGCACATCAGCAAGCAGGCCGCGCCGGTATATACCGGGCCGCTGACAGTGATGATCAACGGCCGCAGCGCCTCCGCCTCCGAGATCCTCGCAGCTGTGCTGCAGGACTGCGGCAGGGCCGTGATCGTAGGCTCCAACTCCTTCGGTAAGGGAACCGTACAGAATGTCATCCCGCTGGACCAGGCGCTGGACCGTTCCGTTTCCCAAAAAATACTGGAGATGTTCAACGCCTCCAAAGGCAACGAAGCCAACTACGATGGTATTGGCTCGCTAAAGCTGACCATCCAGAAGTTTTACAGGGTCAACGGCGGCTCCACCCAGCTTAAAGGCGTTAAGCCCGATATTTACCTCCCCGATGCGTATGACCAACTGGACATATACAGCGAGAAGAAAGATCCTGCCGCCCTGCCATGGGATAAGATAAGCCCGGTAAACTATACCAAATGGCCGGCACCGCTCCAGATCAGCTACCTGAATATGAAGAGCGAAGCCAGGGTGAGGAACAACGAAACCTTCAGGCTGATCACCCAGACAGCCAACAGGCTTAAAAAGCAGCAGGAAAATAACGTGGTGTACCTGAACTATAACAAGTACCTGGATAAGCTGAAGGAAGGCAAGGACATCAATGACAAGATCGAGGCGCTGGAAAAATCCACCGACAATACGATCAGGGTAGTCAACCCGTCCGCAGACCTTGCCAAGATCAATGAAAGCGATGACAGCAGGAAGAAAAATACGGAATGGCTGGACGACCTTAAAAAGGACGTCTACCTGGGTGAGACCACCAATATCATGCTGGACTGGATCAAAAGCTGATCTTAACAACCGCATCCAGCAAAAGAACGTATCGTCCGCGGTACGTTCTTTTGCTTTGGAGAGCGGGCCGGAATTTTACAAAAAAATGACATATCCATAGTTTATTTGTAAAAACCGAAGTATTTTCGCACGTGACAGCTCCTGCCCGGGGCATCACCCCTTATTACAAGACACAAACGCAACACAAGTTTTATTTTTATGGCCTATATCCAACAAATATTATTTGTTCTTTTACTGATTGCCGCCGGTTACCTGTTCTTCAAAAAAGCCAAGAGTATATACAGAAATATCAAACTGGGTAAGCCGGAAGACCTGAGCGACCACCCGAATGAAAGGTTCAAGAACATGATGATCCTGGCTTTCGGGCAGAAAAAAATGTTCAAAAGGATCACCCCGGCCATACTCCACTTCTTTGTATATGCAGGCTTTATAATCATTAATATAGAAATGGCGGAAATCGTGCTGGACGGCATCCTGGGCACCCACCGCCTGTTTGCGCCCTTCCTGGACAACCTCTACCCCGTGCTGCTGAATATATTTGAAGTACTGGCCTTACTGGTGCTGGTATCCTGTGCCATATTCCTGGTAAGAAGGAATATCCTCAAAATTAAAAGGCTCAGCCAGGGCGAGCTGGACGGGTGGCCTAAAAGTGACGCCAATTATATCCTGATCACGGAGATCGTGCTGATGACCCTCCTGCTGACCATGAATGCCGCAGACTATAACCTGCAGCAGCTAAGCAGCGGGCATTATACCCAGGTAGGTGCATTTGCCGTATCCCAGTACCTCGCGCCTTTATTCAGCGGGTGGAGCGAATCCTCCCTGATCCTGCTGGAAAGGGTCTGCTGGTGGCTGCACATAGCCGGGATCCTGGCATTTCTGAATTACCTGCCGTATTCCAAGCACCTGCACATACTGCTGGCCTTCCCCAATGCTTTCTACGCGCGCCTCCGGCCGGCCGGCGAAGTGAAAAATATGCCCTCCATACAAAATGAGGTGCTCTATATGATGGAGCCGGATAAGGCTCCGACAGATGTACCTGCTGATGCAGAGCCTCCGCGTTTCGGCGCGAGGGACGTGCAGGATCTTTCCTGGAAAAACCTGCTGGATGCTTATGCGTGTACGGAATGCGGCCGATGCACGGCGATGTGCCCTGCCAATATCACGGGCAAGCTATTATCGCCCCGCCTTATTATGATGAAGACCCGTGACCGTGCTGACGAAGTAGGTAAAAATATAGATGCCCATGGCACCTTTACCGATGACGGTAAAGCGCTGCTGCATGACTATATCACGGCGGAAGAGCTGAGAGCATGTACGTCCTGTAATGCCTGCGTGGAAGCCTGCCCGGTGATGATCAACCCGCTGGACATCATCCTTGAGCTGCGCCGTAACCTCATTATGGAAGAATCCAACGCCCCCCAGGAATGGAATATGATGTTTAGCAATATAGAAAATAATATGGCGCCCTGGAAATTCAGTCCTGACGACAGGGACAAATGGGCCGAAGAGCTCCGGCAGGCATAATATTATTGATATCTTATATAAAAAGCAAAGGTTCCGGTGTACGGAACCTTTGCTTTTTTACAGGCGTTCAGCCGGCGTATATGTTGATGAATCAGCCTGCGCAGCGGGCACAGATGCCGTTGACCACACAATTCATGTCCGTTGCCGTATATCCCTGCGGCAGGCTAAGGTCAATATGCTGCGTGAGGCACTCTATATGATGGCACCGGTCACATTTAAAATGAAAATGATCATGATGGTGGTGATTATCATTACAGGTGCTGCACAGGGCAAAATAGCTTTTACCGTCCTCCGCCACAACCTTATGGGTGATGCCGTCCTTACAAAAGCTGTTCAGTATCCTGTATATGGTAACCCTGTCCGCCTGCAAAGTCATTTTCTCTTCTATCATATCCTGGCTCAGGGCTGTATTGCTGCCGGAGAGTATTTCCATAATTTCCTGCTTGGCCGGCGTATTTCGTCTTTTCACTTTTCAGATATTTGCTAATATTGTAAAGTTAAGCTTTTTTAGTGTAATTCATATGGATCATCCTACTGACTATATAGCGGTATTCATCATCGTTATCATCATATACGGCATAGTGCTTTACCGGAAAACCTTCCGTAAGCATCCCGCAGTTCCTGAAGTCACCCTGCATCAGTTGCTTACCATGCACGTGGCATTTTACAGGGAGCTGTCCGCCACCCGGAAGCAGGAATTCGTTGCCCGGATCAATAGCTTTCTTAAAGACGTGAATATCCTCAATGTGGACAGGCATCCGGTGGAAGACCTTGACAGGGCGCTGGTCGGCGCCAGTGCCATTATACCCATTTTCAACTTTCCCGGCTGGAAGTACCATAATATCAGCGAAGTGCTGCTATACCCCGACCGGTTCAATACACACTACCAGACACAGGGAGAGCTAAGGAATATCCTGGGTATGGTAGGCACGGGACACCTGCATCATACCATGTTGCTGAGCAGGCCGGCCCTCCGGGAAGGTTTCCGTCCCGAAGCGAACACGAATACCGGCATCCATGAGTTCGTTCATCTGATAGATATGGCAGACGGCAGCGCAGACGGAGTGCCCGGCTTACTGATCCCTCACGAGCTTGTCCGGCCCTGGATAGAGATCCTGTATGCCACCATACAGCAGATCAAAGATAATGACAGCGGGATACGACCCTATGCCGCAGTCAATGAAGCGGAGTTCCTCAGCGTGGTATCGGAATATTTCTTTACCAGGCCGCAGGACCTCCGGAACGAGCACCCGGCACTTTATGAGATGCTGGAAAATATCTATAAGCCCGTACCCGCACAGAAAAAATAAGCCGCAATTTAAGCCTGCCTTCATACTATCTTTTATAACTCTTACGTTATTATTAAAAAAATATTAATTTTGTCGGGCAGAATGATATGAATACGTACACTTTATACCTGATATTACTGGCTGGCGGCCTGTCTCTACTGGTACACTTCCTTGTAATAGATGTCACCCATAAAAAGGGTATTTTTATGGATAGCCTGGATAAGATCCAGAAGGCCCATTCTATACCCACACCACGGATAGGCGGCCTGGGTATATTCCTGGCATGTATGCTTATCATCAATGATTCCGTACTGGGCACCAGCCTGATGCTGGCTTCCATTCCTGCCTTTATATCGGGCTTCCTGGAAGATTATTCCGGTCGTGTGGCACCCCTGCAGCGCCTAGGCATTATGCTTCTGTCACCGGTGCTGTGCATCATATTTATGCCCGCCAGCACCCTTACCCAGGCTTTCGGCGCAGATATTCCCATCGTGCTGTCCGCAGCATTTACCATACTTATCAGCCTCGCTATGGTGAATGGCGTCAATTTCATAGACGGTCAGAACGGCCTGGCGTCAGGCTCTATCCTGATCACACAGGCGGCCATCCTGGTTATGGGCATCATGTACCAGGATACCAGCGTGATATATATCAGCGCCATCATCCTGATCAGCACCTTTACTTTCATGCTGTTCAATTATCCCTTTGCCAAAATATTCCTGGGAGACGGGGGCGCGTATTTTTTAGGCTTTATCACTGCTATCCTTGTGATCTGCCTGTACAGCCAGCATACGCAGCACATATCCTTCCTCCTCATCCCGGCACTGCTGATCTATCCCCTGTGGGAGGTCGTGTTCTCCATTATCAGGAAAATGTTCTTTGATAAGATATCGCCCCTGCAATCGGATAAATACCACCTGCACCAGCTGATCTTCAGGAACCAGGCCCAGAGCAGGCATTATATACCCAGCCTTATCATATTGCCCATGCAGCTCGTCATAGCTGTACTGGCCATATGGAAAGCCGGCAGCACGGGTATGCTGGCGATGCTTATCCTGACCTATTGTGCGGCATACACCGTTCTTTACATTTATACCAAGCGGCTGGATATGATCAAAAGAGCCCAGGTGCTCAGCAAATCGAACAGGTAAAACGCCCGCAATAATACTATGATTACCCGTCTCAAATTACGGGTAAAGCACGTAATGAGGCAAATCTAGCTATATCCAAATACCAAGCAACAGAACATGGCATAAAATGAATGAGGCTGTCCTTTAGGACAGCCTCATTTTGATATTGATACCTTTGATATTAGAATTGCTCCAGGCCGGAGAAGAAGAAGCTACCTTCTATAAGGGCATTCTCGTCACTGTCAGAACCATGCACAGCATTTTCGCCTATGGAACTGGCATATATCTTACGAATAGTGCCTTCAGCGGCCTCTGCCGGGTTGGTAGCTCCTATCAGTTGGCGAAAATCAGCGACTGCATTATCTTTTTCCAGGATAGCTGCAACGATCGGACCTGAGCTCATAAAATCAACCAGCTCCCCATAGAAGGGTCTTTCCTTGTGCACTTCGTAGAATTTGCCCGCCTGTGCCGCCGTCAGGTGGATATACTTCATTGCTACTAACTTGAAACCACCTTTGATGATATGATCTAAAATTGCTCCGGTATGGCCTGCTGACACTGCATCAGGCTTAATCATTGTAAATGTTTTATTGGACATTGATTGTAAATTTTACGCGAAAATAAATCAAAAAAATTGATTAGCGATTATTTCACGGGCTGTAAGGGCAAAAAAACATCTGATTAATTATTTTTTTTCACTAAATTTGCAGTCGCAAAATATATTTTATAAATATTTATACACAATTAAAAATTAATTTACAATGAGTATAGCAATTAGCGCTGCAGATGTAAACAAATTACGCCAGGCAACTGGTGCTGGTATGATGGATTGTCGTAAAGCATTGGCTGAAAGTAATGGTGATTTTGAAGGTGCAATTGATTATTTAAGGAAGAAAGGCCAGAAAGTTGCTGCCAACCGCAGCGACCGTGATGCGAAAGAAGGTGTTGCTATTGCTGTAGCTACTCCGGACGGTACCATCGGTATCGCGCTGCAGATCTCTGCCGAAACAGATTTCGTATCCAAGAACCAGGAATTCATTGATTTTGCCAATGAAGTGGCTAAAATCGCGCTGGAAAACCTGCCTGCCGACATCGAAGCGTTAAAGGCGTTGCCAATGGCTGATGCCACTGTAGGTGATAAAGTACTGGAAATGGTAGCTAAGATCGGTGAAAAGATCGATATCGTGGCGCTGGAAACAGTGAAAGCTGATGCTGTTGTTCCTTATATCCATGGTAATTACCGTATCGGTGTGCTGGTAGGACTGAACCAGGTGCAAAATGATGACGTGGTAACTGCCGGTAAAGACGTAGCGATGCAGATCGCAGCGATGAACCCGATGGGCATTGACAGCTCCAGCATTGCTCCTGAAGTGATCGAGCGTGAAAAGGCGATCGCTATCGAGCAGATCGTAGCAGAAGGCAAGCCTGCTGATATGGCGGAAAAGATCGCTGCCGGTAAGCTGAACAAGTTCTTTAAAGATAATACCTTATTGCCCCAGCCTTTCGTGAAAGACGGTAACCAGTCTGTACAGGATTACCTGAATTCCGTTGCGAAAGGTCTGACCGTAACTGCGTTCAAGCGTTTAGCTTTAGGTTAATTGACATACAGCAGGGCTTTAATCAAAGCCCCTCCCATAAAAACAGAAAGGCTCACAATTTAAAATTGTGAGCCTTTTTATTTCAGGTTATCATAAGCTTAAGCGGGCACTTTCGCTTCCAGCAATGTAACGGTACCTTTCTCCACGCAATACATAGCGCCTACGAGCAGGATCTTTTCCTGTTCCACCAGCTCCCGGATCACGCTGCTCTGCGCCAGTATGGACTGCCTGGAAAGCTCCACATTCAGCTCCGCCACGTTGTCCACGAATTCCTTATCATCGCTGGTGCCCTCCGCGCCATGCTCACAGGCAGCCTGTACCGCAGGCCGGATCTTATCCAGGAGGACGGTAAGATTGCCCATTTTCACATTGTCAATAGCGCCTTTCACAGCGCCGCAGTTGGTATGTCCCATTACCACGATCAGCCTGGCGCCCGCAACAGCAGTGGCATATTCCAGTGAGCCCAGCACATTTTCAGAGATCACGTTGCCGGCCATCCTTACACTGAACACATCACCGATACCCTGGTCAAATAATAATTCCACCGGGGCCCGCGAGTCCATACAGCTTAAAATAGCCGCAAAAGGCTTCTGCTGCTTGCCTGTGAGCTCTATTTTGCTCAGCAGGTCCTTGTTGACACTGATACCATTTAAAAATCTCTGGTTACCGTCCATTAAGATGCTTAACGCATCCTGTGGTGTTATCTCTTCAAGGTTATTGTTATACTTCTGTAACATCGTTTCTGAAAATTAAATAATTTAAGGGTTAAATAAAATAGCTTAAAAATCCATATTGCCGTCATTATACATCCAGCTCCTTCAGCAGCTTATTATGCTTCCCGGCCCATTTCCTGGCGTCTTCGTTATGCTCCAGCTTATCCATCAGGTAGCGTACGCTCGTACCTTCCGGTATCCTGTACTCATTCCTGAAGCCGATGAGCGAAACGGTTATACCCTTGGAGGGCGCCTTGATCGTATAGAATTCCCGGATCTCCTCCAGCACATCATAGTCAATATATTCGGAGTCGGTAGCGTCAATGACTACCGTAGCGCCGGAAGGAAAGCCGTCCAGGGTCTTCTTGATGCTGCCCTTGTTCAGGAAGGAAACCTCCTGTGCCAGCCGCAGCGTGATCACGTCCTGGTCTTCCGCCTGGATACGCTTGTAATAATACGGGATACGCGTATTGGCCCTCAGCAGGTAGAATATGCTGATCACCATACCCAGCCCGACACCTTTCAACAGCCCCAGGAAAGGCAGCGCCACCGCTACGGCAGTTACGACAAACGGGATGAATTCCGTTCTTCCCACCTTATACATATGCACAAAGATAGCGGGACGGGCCAGGCGGTATCCTGTAAAAATAAGGATGGCGGCAAGGGCAGATTTGGGGATCATATTCAGGATGGAAGGAATGGCAGCCACACAGCCGAACAGCAATATGCCATGAATAATGGTCGACATCCTGGTCCTCGCGCCCGCGTTGATATTGGCGCTGGAACGGACGATCACGGAAGTGATGGGCAGGCCGCCTATCAGACCGCTGGTGACATTGCCTATGCCCTGGGCGATAAGCTCCCTGTTGCCTGAAGTGTTCCTTTTCAGGGGGTCCAGCTTATCTGTTGCCTCTATACACAGCAGGGTCTCTATAGATGCCACAATGGCGATGATAAGTCCGTATTGCCACACCAGCGGGTTGGCGAATCCCTTGAAGTCAGGGAGGGTGAACTGCGCGAAGAATTCCGATGCCGATGTAGGCACTGTCAGCTGTACCAGGTAATCATCATCCAGGTGCATAGTGCCGCTGATCCTGTGAAACAGGATGTTCAGGAGCGTGCCCACTACCACTACCACCAGCCCGGCCGGCACCATCCGGAGCTTCCTGAAAGGCTTGGTGGTCCACAGGATGAGTATCCCGAGGCAGACCAGCGTTATGGTAACAGCTCCCCAGTGGAGATTATCCATAAGGCCTGTCAGTAGATTAGGATCCATACCGCGTTCGCCGTCGAACATTCCTACCCTGCCTTCCGTATAGCCTACAGCATCCCGTAATTGCTTGAATATAATGGTCAGGCCTATGCCCGCCAGCATTCCCTCTATCACGCTGGAAGGAAAGAAATTGGCAAAAGTACCGGCCTTGGCCACGCCTAATATGAACTGGAAAACACCGGAAAGGACTACGGCGCACAAGAACACGTCAAAGGCTTTCAGCTCTGTCATAGCACCTACCACGATGGCTACAAGCCCCGCAGCAGGACCGCTGACACTGAACGTACTTTTACTGAAAAAACCGATAACAATACCCCCTATTACCCCGGCGACAATACCGGAAAATAAAGGTACCTGGTTCTCGGGAGCCACACCCTGGCCCTGGGATGCCTGGGCGATACCAAGACATAAAGGCAATGCTATCAGGAACACGATGAGCCCGGCCATGATATCATATCTGGCACCGGAAAAAATGCTTTCCTTCTTATTCATAGATATAAAAATTTAATACAAGAATTATCAATACTAACTTAAGCGCAAACCGTTTAGTTGATCGACCAGACAGCCGTTAACAATATTTTGGCTATAAAAAAGATACAGCGTCAACATTGCCGGTTGCCGAAAAAGCGGCAGAAATGTAACATCGGGGAATACGGTAACAGATGGTGTCCTATAGGAAACGACACCGGGAACAGGAAAAGAGGTGCTAGCAGTTGGGAGGCATTTCCAGTACCTGGAGATGATACCACTTATGCAGCGGCTCGTCATAGCTGAAGAAACTGTGCAGGACCCGGAATATAAGCGGTGAGTCAATACCGGGGTAAGAGTAATGCAGGTAAGCCGCGAACAGCTTTGCCTCTTCCTCTATCATATTGCTGGTAGTTTCCTGGAGATCCTCCGTCATCTGCTGCTGTATGGAGATATCGCTGTCCGTACCGTTGCTTACAGGCAGGAACGGAATGGTCATTATAAAAATGAACAAAACAGCCATGATCTTATTCAGCATAATCTGAAAGGAATTAAAGAGTTCCAAAGATAATTTTGAAACGCCTAAAATCAAAATATTTATTTACAATTAATAATTAATTAAAACCTATGTTCTTTCATGACACCCGGTTATAAAAAGTTATCAATCAACAGGTTTCATATTCCCCGCCTGTCCATGCAACTGCCTGATGCGCAGGCGGCGGAACGGGATGCCGTTCATTGCTCCGGAAAAGAAGCGCGCATAATAATAATGCCTCCCGTATGGCCTACCACATCCAATAACTTCGTAATTTCGCGTTTTTACATCAACAGAACGTCCTTATGGAATTTGAGTATAAAGGTTTAGAACGTATTTTAGAATATCTGGAGATCAGTGACCTGAATGATATGCAAAAGGCATGCATAACAGCCTGCCGTACCCATCCCAATGTGCAGCTGCTCTCTCCTACCGGCTCCGGTAAGACGCTGGCATTTTTGCTGAGCCTGCTGGAGCGGCTGGATACCGGCAATACGGCCGCCACCCAGGCTATGATCATCGTGCCGTCCCGTGAGCTTGCCCAGCAGATAGACCAGGTGTTCCGCTCGCTGCGCACAGGCCTGAAGCTGACCTTATGCTACGGCGGCCATAAAAGAGAGATAGAGGAAAACAACCTCATACAGCCCCCGGCAGTGATCATAGGAACGCCCGGCAGGCTGGGCGACCATATCAGGAGGAATAATATCACGACAGCATCTATTCACACCCTGATACTGGATGAATTTGACAAGACCCTGGAAGCAGGCTTCCAGGAAGAGGTGCAGTTCATCACGGACAGCCTTCCGGCCGTGCAGCAACGGATACTTACTTCCGCTACTACAGCCGTACCGGTACCGGAGTTCCTGAATTTCGATCCATCCGTCACTATCAACTTCCTGCCGGAAGCACCCGGTGAAAAGCAGGCGCTGGACCTAAAATACGTGGTATCGGAAGATACGCTCAAAGCGCAGACCATCGTAAAGCTCATCTGCCATCTCGGCAACCGGCCGACCATTATATTCTGCAACCAGCGGGACAGCGTGGAGCTCGTGTCGCAGGCTATCAAAGACTTAGGCATACCCTGTGTATATTACCATGGGCAGATGGAGCAGCGGGACCGTGACGCAGCCCTTTGTAAATTCCGGAACGGCACTTCCCTGATCCTGGTAACTACCGATATCGCAGCCAGGGGACTCGATATTCCGCACATACGGTATATCATTCATTATAACCTGCCGCCCAATGAAGAGAGCTTCATTCACAGGAACGGGAGGACAGCACGTATGGAAGCATCGGGAACCGCCATACTGGTATTAAGCCCCAAAGAGTACCTGCCGTCTTACACCGCCGACAGTGACATTGAAAAGATCACGCTGGAGGATGATTACACCTTGCCTGACAAGCCCAAATGGGTCACCCTGTATATGCCTTTAGGCAAGAAGAACAAGATCAGCAAGGGCGATATCGCCGGCTTCCTGATCAACCAGGGCAAAATGAGGGCGGAAGACATCGGCATCATAGAAGTAAAGGATTTCAGCGCCTTTATCGCCGTACGGAGAACCAAAGCCACCCACCTGATCCACGAGACCAGGGAAGCCCGGATCAAAAACAAAAAGGCGAAGCTGGAATTTGCCAAATAGAAAGGCGTCAGCTTACAGATATTACAGCATTGCAGGCCCTCATTCCAGGCCTGCATTTTTTTACCTGCAAATATCTTTCCCTGTCCTGTTGTTTAACACCATATTTTACTTACTTTTGCACCGCTGAAGGTTTCTTTTCAGAAGAATTAATAGGGAAGCCCGTGTAAATCGGGTGCTGTTCCCGCAACTGTAACATCCAGTTTGTAAAGGTGTATCGACATACCACTGTCTCAGGTCTCCCCGACCGGATGGGAAGGTGATACACCCGGATGAAGCCAGGAGACCTGCCTTTCGCGATATATTAAATGTTTTCGGAGAAAAAACATCATATAGTTATGGGCCGCGCTTCCAGGCTGTACATCGCTGTATCATATTGTAGCTCCGTTATTTTTTGTCAACCAAACTCAACAATTTACAATGAGAAAAGTACTTTTCTTAGGCCTTGCCATGTGCAGCATCCAGTGTGCCCGGGCACAGACCAAAAGCTATAATATCACAATTATAGCGGAAGGCAATTTCGGAACCCCCAACGGAGACATCTATAAAGTGTCCAGGCAGGTGAATGCCGCACCCGTAAAAACAGGTCCGGCTTACCAGACAGCCAACGGCACCACGGGCATAGACGTGCTGCAGGATTTTGAATATTTCGGCAACAGGGCGGTTCTTTGCGGCAAAGGCGGCAATCCCGTTAAAATGGCGATCGTCAACTTCCCGGGCTATGACAGCGTGATCACCTTTGACAACAATACTTTCGGGGCCGGCATCCAGACCATCGGCAGGGCCAGCAATACCAAAGTGTATGTCAGCGGGGCCGGCAGCAGCGCCTACCGTATGATAGACCTTACCAATAATACCGTCAACACCATCACTGACCCCAACAGCCAGCTGAGCGGCACTGCCAGCTATATGGTGCCGGCCAACGGATTTATTTATATAGCTACAGGTTCCAAGATCGTAAAGGTAGACACTGTTACGAATACAGTTACCGCCACTATCCAGCCCGGTCTCGGCACTATTGCCGGCCTGGAAGCAGACCCTGTAAGGAACTGTATCTGGGTCCTGGGTAAAGTTTCCAATGTATCGGCATTGATGAAGCTGGAGCCTTATAACAATGATTTCCAGCATGCTCCTGTTGTGCTCACCGGCATTACCAATGCGAAGCTGCTGAGATACGGCGCCGATAAGCTGTATTTCGTCTCCGGCCTGAACGTACATGCCTATAGTATCAATAACCCGGCGATCCCGGTACCGGCCGTTTATACCACTACCCTGAACGGCAACAGCTTCAGCATCTTTTACGGCAGGGCCTTCGCCGTGGATGCCGTGAACGGCGATTTTGCCATTGCCAGCGCCGGTAATTACAGCCAGCCTTCCACCTATGAGATCGTAGACGGCACCACCTATACATTGATCGATACCGGTTCTGTGGAGGGCCGTATCGTGAATAAGCTTTTCCTGAATACCTCCAGCCCTAAAATACCCTCCTGGGATACGACCAGCCTTGAAAATGTGTATGCGCAGTGCGACACGACCCTTACGGAGATACCCAAGGCCTATTTTGACGATATTTATTATCCTGCAACCACCGGCAGCTCCCTGACCTTCCAGACCCAGGGCAGCCATCCTATCGTATGGGAATACAATAACGGCAATACGACCATCAGCCAGCTGCAGGAAGTGATCATAGAGGATACCATAGCGCCCGTACCTGATGTCGCAGCGCTGGCCGACCTCACGGAAAATTGTCCTTATACCCTGACCGCACCTGCGGCCAGCGATAACTGCGCTGGCGCCATTACCGGCACTACTCCTGTCATGACCTTTACCGAGGCCGGTACCTATACCGTGCTCTGGACCTACAGGGACGCAGGGGGCAACAGTACTACCCAGGCCCAGAAAGTGACCATCCGGTGCGATGAAACTTCTGTGGCGCACCTGGGCGCAGGCAGCATCCGCATCTACCCGAACCCGGCGCAGGATCAGCTTACTGTCAGCCTCAAAGATCATCATTCCGTCAGCGGCTATACATTCTGCATCACGGATATGCTGGGCAAGGTCCTGGTGCAGGGAGATGTGCTCTCCGCCCTTCAAACGATTGACATCAGCCAGCTGCAGGCCGGCTTATACCAGCTGACGATACAGGCACCCGGAACAGGCGCTTCCTTTATCCGGAAAGTGGTGGTCACCCGGTAATTCCAAGGAACGGATCACAGCAAAAAGTCGCCTCACGGCGGCTTTTTGCTTAAATACCGGGCGGTCTAGCGGTCATTCAACGCCGCCCGGCTGCCGTTCGGCGAAAATTCACTCCCGCAATAGTATAATTCCGCATATTATCAATAAATTGCAATACCAGATCGACAATAAGCTATGACGGAACAACACAATACCTTTGACGGCAGCCCTGCTGCCTACCAGTCCATACAGGCGCTTATAACCAATATCGAACAGGTTATAAAAGGCAAAAGGGATAAAATAGAGCTGGTGCTCACCTGCCTTCTGGCAGAAGGCCATATCCTGATAGAAGATAACCCGGGAACAGGTAAAACGGTGCTGGCCCGCGCGCTGGCCAACAGCATCCGGCCGGAAACCACTACCGCCTTCAAGCGGGTGCAGTTCACGCCCGACCTGCTGCCCATGGACCTGCTCGGTACCCATATTTTCGATGAGGCCGCTAAGGAGTTTATCTTTAAAAAAGGTCCCCTGTTCTGTAATATCCTGCTGGCAGACGAGATCAACCGCGCCTCACCGAAGGTCCAGAGCGCATTGCTGGAATGTATGGCGGAAGGCCAGATAACTTCCGGTGACACCACCTATCTCCTGGAAGATGTGTTCTTTACCATCGCCACGCAGAACCCCATTGAAATGGAGGGCACTTATCCCCTGCCTGCGGCGCAGCTGGACCGCTTTTCCATGAAGATTTACTTCGGCTACGTGGACGAAGCTACTGAAATGGATATTTACAGCAATTACCGGAATATACACCATTACCTGAAAGCGGCGCAACCCATCATTTCCATCGGGGAGATCAGGCAGCTACGCGAAATTGCTCACCAGGTAACGGTACACCCTGAGCTCATCCGGTCGGTAACCCATATTATCCGTGCCACAAGGGAGACCAAAGATATTACGCTGGGCGCCTCCACGAGGGCAGGCATCGCACTGATGAAGTGCCTACGCGCCTACGCGCTTATTCAGGGCAGGAATTACGTGGTGGAAGATGACCTGAGCGTGCTGGCCCCGCATGTCTTACAGCACCGGATCATTTACAGCAATACCACGGCCGGCCGGAACTGGCTGCAGCAGGCCATACAAACGGAGCTGGAACGCTTAAGAAAAGTAAAATTATAATTATTATGAGAAGCAATGTACTATACATACTGCTGGCTGCAATGGCAGCTATCAGCAGCTGTGATCTCCGTAACAATACCATTACCGGGAACGGCATCAAAGTAACCGATACCATCGGTGATGCGTCCTGGAAAGTGGAAGGCATTATGGTTGATGCCCTGTGCCATGTGGAGATCTACCCGTCCGAAACCACCCTTGTCACCGTATCCGGCGATGAGAACCTGATGGAACTGCTGGAATTCAGCCATAGCGACAATACCCTGCGCATCGTCCAGAAGAAAAAGGCCTCTTTCCTGACCAGCTTTACGTCCGAACTGGGGACAGTTAGGATCTATACGCCCAGGGTGCAGCAACTGGAGCTTTCCGGTGTAGGGTCCATTACCACCCAAGCTCCTGTTCCCGGTACGGGAACAGTAACCGTTTCCAATTCCGGGGTAGGCAGTATCGAAGCAGCGCTTCAAACAACATCGCTTATCATTAACCAGAGCGGATCGGGCAGTATCAGTATAGCAGGCACTGCCGACCATATCACGGCACACCAGTCCGGTGTGGGCAATATCAGCGTTTCCGGTATCAGGGCATTGACCGGCAGCTTCACGCTCACAGGGACCGGCAGCATTGAGGCTGATATATCCGACAGTGCCGATGTCTCCATTTCAGGGATAGGTGGCATCACCCTATCCAGGCAACCCATACACCTGAATAAAGAGATCAGCGGTATCGGCAAGGTCAATATCCAATAGTTATATTCTCAATCCGGAACATTTGGACGAAGCACTTATCATAGCACATACCCGCCAGTGGCTGAAAGAGATCGTTATCGGGCTTAATTTCTGTCCCTTTGCCAACCAGCCTTTTATACGTGACCAGGTCAGGTACCGCGTGGTCAGCGGCATCCCCCTGCGCGCGCTGGACCAGGTCATCACAGCAGAGTGCAGGTATCTGGATCAGCACCCGGAAACCGAGACCACCCTGATCATACTGGCAGACCTGCTGCAAAGCTTCAGCGCTTTCAATACCTATATTAAGAATACCGGTAAGCTGCTGGAACGGAAGCAGCTTATCCGGGATTACCAGCTGGCCCATTTCCACCCGGAGTATGTATTTGCGCAGCACACAAAGGAAGATGCCGCCAATTATACGAACCGGTCGCCCTATCCTATCCTGCATATCATCCGGCAGCAAAGCATCACGGAAGCGCTAAAAAAAATGCCCGGCCACCGGGAGATACCTGAAACGAATATCCATACCGCCCGGGAAACCGGCAATGATTTTTTCCGGGATTTTCTCCGGTCGCTTACCGGGAAAGGAAGGTAACGCCCTCCTCATAGCCTTTTGCCGGGACGATAACAGGTATTGCCGCTTACAAAAACAACCGTTAACTTTACAGGAGCCCGCCGGGCTGCACACTACAATAAAAATGACGGCGATCATGGACTCAACGGATAAAGCAACCATCAGGACCCTTTTTAAGCATAAAAGAAGCCTGTTGAGCACGGAAGCGCAGCAGGAGCTGGACCACCGCCTGCTGCAGCAATTCCGCTGCCTGCCCCTGCCCGGCAATCTCCGGTATATAATGGGCTTTATGCCGATGCAAAAGTTCAGGGAACCCAATGTGCTATTATTAATACAGGATCTCCAGGAACGCTGCCCGGGGCTGCAGCTGGCGCTTCCACGCGTCCGTAAGGACAGCATCGAGATGGACGCGCTGCTGGTAAGGCCCGATACCGCTTTTATACTCAGCTCCTGGGGCATACAGGAACCGGAAGCAGACACTGACCTGGAACCTTCCGCCATTGATATGATCTTTATACCCCTGCTCGCTTTTGATGATAAAGGGTACCGGGTGGGCTACGGCAAAGGAGTATATGATGTATTTTTACAGCGCTGCCGGCCGGATGTCCTGAAGATAGGCATCAGCTATTTTGAGCCCGTCCCGGAGATCAGCGACACTTATCCCGGCGATATACCGCTGGATGTGTGCATTACGCCCGGCAAGATCTATACTTTCAACCCGTCAACCGCACCTGAATGAGTGTACCTCCGCCATTACAAAGGCTTCCCTTCACCGATCTGTTCTCCAAACAGGTCATCCTGGAGCGCAACGAATTGCTGACCAGGGCCGGGCAGACGGAAGACCGCATATTTTTCATAGAAAAAGGCAGCCTCCGCATTTTTATTACGGACGGAGAAGAGGAAAGGATCGTCAGGTTCGGCTACCGGGATAATATCATTGTGGCGCTGGATGCCTTTCTCAGCAATCAACCCACGGATTTTTACATCCAGGCTATCAAAAAGAGTGTTGTACATATCGCCTATAAGCAGCATTTCACAAATCTTATACAAGCTGACCCCGCTTACCTCCGCGAATGGAATCTTATATTGGAGGACCTGGTCCTGCAGCAGGTAGAAAGGGAAAAAGACCTGCTGGTATTATCTCCCCGGGCCCGGTATGAGCGGGTCCTGCTGCGGAGCCCGCAATTATTCCAGGAGATCCCGCATAAATACATTGCCAATTACCTGAGGATGACACCGGAAACCTTATCGCGTCTTAAAAAGTCTTGATGTCCGTCAAGATTTTTATGCTGCGGGATGGCCAATTTTGTATGAAGTAAAATACGGAACCATGCGCATAGCTTCCCAACAATTATTGTCTGAATTATCCCAGCAGGTGAACCGGCATAAGGCCAGTGCCGTCCGCTGGCTGGCATCGGCCGACAAGGACCTGAATTTCAAAGCATCCGCCGACAGCTGGAGTGTCCTGGAGTGCATAGAGCATCTGAACAGGTATGGTAATTTCTATATACCGGAGATCAGCAAACGGCTGGCAAATAATACCACGAGTCCCGAAACCTTTTTCAGAAGCGGCTGGCTGGGCAATTATTTTGCCAAAAGCATGATGCCCGGTGAAACGATGAGGCCCATAAAGACCTTTGCGTCTATGAACCCCGCAGGCAGCAGGCTGGATAAGCAGGTGCTGCATACTTTTATCGGCCAGCAGGACAGGTTGCTGGAGCTATTGGCACAGGCAGCAACGGTGAGCCTGAAAGATACGAAAACCGCAATCAGCCTCACCCGCCTGATCAGGCTGCGACTGGGAGATACTTTCAGGTTTGTCATTTATCATAACCACCGGCATATGGTACAGGCGCAAAGGCTGATACCATAGAGTCAGGCCACAGATGCGTTACCGGTGGCGGTATAAGAGTGTTGATTAGGTTGGTTGTTCAACAACGGAGGAATGGAACAGGACATAAAAATAAAGAGGCTGTCCAAAACGGACAGCCTCCTGAACATTCAGCACGATATCAGGCTCTTCTTTTCTCTTTACTTTTTTTGATCTGGGCTACCATGGAATCAAGGGCCAGGTCAAAAGACTCTTCAAACACCTTGGATTCATGCTTTGCAAAAAGGGAACAACTTGGAATATATACCTTTATTTCCGCAACCTTGTCTTTTACCTTCTGTCCCAAGCTATCCAGCTTTAAATATACTTCTACGCTAGTTATCTTATCGTGAAAGGTATTCAGCTTATCGATCTTTTTCTCAATGTGCTCCATCAGCTTTTGATCAATATCAAAATTTACTGACTGAATTTGTACGTTCATAGCCTTTAAAATTTTAAAGTGAAAGAATTAAATTGTCTAAATATTATTCTGAGCTTCTCGGATGTGTTTGCCTGTATATATCTTTTAGTTTTTCAATATTGATATGTGTGTAGACCTGGGTGGCAGCCAGGCTTTCATGCCCCAATAGTTTCTGTATGGCACTCAGGTCCGCTCCATTATTCAGCAGCTGAGTGGCAAAGGTATGCCGCAATATATGCGGGCTTCGCTTCTTAAGTGTTGTAACGGCACTCAGGTATTTGTGAACGACCCTGTAAACATAGGCTGTGCTTATAGGGCGCCCTGTCTTTAAAGTTAATAATTTTTCCCCGGAATTACAAAGCTCAGGAGATTTAAAATTTATGTAATTCCGGACCGACTCCAGCAGGCTGTCCCCCACCGGCACGATGCGCTCCTTATTCCTTTTCCCCAATACCCTGATCTCTTTTTTGTGCCAGTCTATATCCGCATGGCGAAGCCCCAGCAGCTCTGATCGCCGTATCCCGGTCTGGTAGAGCAGGTCAAGGATAAGCTGGTCTGTACGTGCTTTCCAGTCCCCGTTCCTCTCCTCTTTTGCCACGACTGCGGCTAGGGCGGTTGCCTGACCGGCTTCCAGGTATTGCGGCAGACGGGCCGGCACTTTGGGAACCTGTAAAAACCTGGCGGGATTCTTGGTAATGATCTCCTGCCGCAGCGCGTATTTGAAAAAGGAGTTGAGGCTGGATATTTTGCGCTTAACGGATGCAGGCTGCAGCCGTTGCTCATTCAGCAGCATGATCAGCCAGGAACGCAGGTGCAGCAATTGTATTTCCGCCATGGTCTCCAGGCCGTACTGGGCAGTGATGTAATTGTACCAGGAGCTGGTATCTTCACTATAAGCCAGCAGGGTATGGGGCGACATCCGTTTTTCATACCGGATATAGCTGTTAAACTGCGCTATCGCTATGGCAATGTTCATGCTAGTGCTTCCTGATGTTGACAGGTATAAAAATAAGGGATATGGACGATTTGTCCATATCCCTTAACACATATTTTATTTAAAAAATATTTACAGCTCTACTTTTCCTGAAAGGATCTGTTGCTTATAGATAGCTTTTAATTTCTGTGTACGTTTAGAGACAGACGGCTTGGTGAACGCCTGACGGGAACGCAATTGATTCAAAGTACGGGACTTTTCAAATTTCTTCTTGTACTTCTTAAGTGCCTTGTCTATGTTTTCGCAATCTTTTGCATCTAATATTAACATACTGTATATACCTCCTTTTTTGTAGATTTGAGTAGTTCCGGTCCGGGATAGATATCCTGAATGGCACCTTTTATTTCAACTCAGGCTGCAAAGGTATAAAAAATATTTTAATTCACCAAATCTTCTTCCACCATCTGCCGGGATTTCGCGTCCCAGTATTTCCATATTTCGTTGGGAGCACCGTAATTGATGCCTTCTATCAGCAATTTACCGGAATCGTCCCAGAATTTGTAGCTTTTCGAAGCCCTTCCATATTCATAAAACTGCTGTTCTATGAGCTTACCTGCGGCATTATACCAGCCATGCTCGCCGTGGAGCATATTGTACTTCCATTGAGACTTCACTGCCGGAGTGCCGGACTTGTAGTACAATACCATATCACCCGAAATCACGTATTTGTCCAGCGGCAGCGACAGCGCTTTTTTACTATTGGTATGATATACCGTTATGAGCGTATCTTCCGGAGCAATGGTGCGGCTTTCCAGCTTACCTCCGGCAGTCCTGTACCTGACCCGGACCATACCCTGGTTATGCAGCCTGGTATAAAAAAGCGTATCTTTATCCTGCAGCACCGTTATGTCATCTAAAAGCAGGTCAGCCTCCCCGGTTATAAACTGCAACCCGTCTCCCGGCATATACGCTTTCCTGCTGCCGCTACCGGTACTGTAAAAATAATTGGATACCAGTCCCGTCATTTCTATTCCCGTCCCGGATACCACCTTACCATGAAGATCATATTTTATGGTCCTCCGCAATACACCGTTAGGATAAAAGCTTACCAAGGAATCTATTTTCCCGAAGACATTATAATACTTCTTTTCAGACAGCTGCCCGTTTTTATAGAACAAAATGCCCGTTCCATACGGTAACCCGTTTTTATATAATTTATACCCTGCTTCTTCTCCTTTAGGACTAAATATTTTAAGGGTATCTGTCCCGGTCAGTGTTTTCCGGTAGAATAAGGTATCCTGTACAAACATTTTATGATCCACCAGGCATTCGTTATCCATAGTATTTACCTGCAACGACCGGCCGTCACTGCCATAGAGATATACATCACCGTAATACCCGTAGCGGGCGTCCGTCTGGGCTTGTGAACGCAGCAGGCCGTCCTTATGGTAAGACCTGGTATCCTGCATGGCAGTATTGCCTTTCACGCTTTTTGTTTCCTGGCTCAGGTTACCGTTAGGAAAATAAAGGCTCACGCGGATATTGCCTGAAGTATCCTCAAGCTCTCTGGCCGATTTGGATTTACCACTCACAAAACGTTCTTCCGTTTCCCTGAAAAAAACTTTCTTATCTGCGCCGGACCGGTCCAGATATTCTTTTACGGCACCATTTGCATAGTAATAATACATTTCGGGAAACAGGCTGCCGTCAAACCCCAGCTGTATCGTATAGTCCGGCAAACCCATTTCATCATATGCCCGCAGTACTCCCTGGTCCCCTTCCCTGAATGCGCGCCAGAGCGTATCCTGCCGGGGTGACAGCATATAGCCGCTGTTCAACTTGCCGGCATGGTAATTCACCTTACCATACACGGTACCGTCAGGACGATAACATGTCATATCCCGCTCCGTGAAAATGTCTTTATATTGAACAAATCTTCTTTTCAACTGCCCGTTACCGTAAAACGTCTGCTGCTCCAGGGTACCTTTACTGTCCTCGCGCTGCTCCTGCAGCAGCTGCCCGTTCCTGTACGTACGCATTATGACCTCACCATTCCTGTAACGTTTTTCCTCATAATATCTGTCAGCATCATACCGCTGCAGTACCTGAACCCTGTTTTTCCGGTCTATGATCAGCCTTTTAGTTACTGAACCACTCAAATCATATTGTATGGTAACAGTATCCACATCATGCTTCCACCAGGAATCCTCCGAACTATAATGAATCATTTTTACATTCCCGTCAGGATAGTACAGCGTTACTTTATACCATTCCCTTTCCACTTCTTTTTTGCACAATAACTGCCCGAAAGGATAATAGTACAGCAAATTGAATTTTCCCTTTTCAAATTTTTCTTCTGACGTCTTAAAACCCGCCCTGTTAAAAACAGCAATATATTTATGGGAGTCAACTGACCGGATTTGCCTGGCCACCTGCTGTTCCCTGCCCAGGTAATATTGCACGGAAGAGTCGTTATGTGTCCAGCTACGGCTTTGAAGAAAACCGTCCTCATATTCCACCTGCTCACTTTCCTCTTTTATCTTATCCAGGTCTTCAGTGATTTTTACGGGCTGTTTCCAGTAAAACTCCCTGAAACTGCCGGGTCCAACACTTTTGTAATAACCGACCCAATGGTGTAACCTGTCAGTTTTACTTCTTTCTTCCGCATTCAATATTCTCGTCCCACTGATGAGCAGCATTTCCTTCGTCAGCTGCTGTTGCAGTTTTGTTACCGTTTTTTTGTATTTCCTGTTCTGGTCGATAAACTCTGTTACTTTCTTATTCTTATTATAGTAAACAGCAAAAGGATATAATTGCAGATCCGGGACCAGATGGGGCTGTAAAAAGTTAAGATATAACTGGTGACTTACGTCATTGTCATCACTGACACTGTTCTCTTCAAGAACGATCTTTAATTGTTTCAGCCAGGATAACGGCAGCTCAATATCCAGTTTCAGCTGCTTACTGAGCGCCACTTTAGATGCTATAAGCTTGTCCGAACCCGCAAACCGGTTACCTGGTGATGCTGCACTGAAATAATTCAGAACTTCCGCATCCACCTCTCCCAGCTGATTCAGGCGTGAGTTAAAATCATCCATATTATTCGTACCTGCCAATAAGGCACCTGTAGCATAGGCCAATAAAGCCTCGGACAGTCTTCCCTGTTTCAGGTAACATTCCGCCAGTAACCAGTGTCCCTCATAATAGCTGAAACATTCCATGACAAATTTTTCGAGTACGGGAACAGCTTCCGTATACCGTTCCGATTCATAGAGCAACAGTCCTTTACAGAGCAGAGACATATAGTCCGTATAGGGAGTCTCGCGGATGTTTTCTTCCACCAGCGCAAGCGCGGCATCCGGCTGTTTATTGTTGCGCATAATAAGAGCATCCAGGAGATTGGCTTTACGGACATTTTCATGTCCCAGTGCCCGCAATTCCCCGGTGAGCCGCATAGCTTCATTATAATTCAGTGAAGCTTTGTAGATATCTATCTTAAGCTCCAGGACGGTATTGTAGTATGGAACGCCTGTATTGATCTTATTCAGCAGGTTCAGCGCTTCCACATCATCATTTTTATGACGCATGCTTACCGCCGCTACAAAAAGTGAATCATTATAAGCCTTAAACGGGTGTTCTGGCTGCCACATTACCTGTCCGTAAACAGCATTCGTGGTCACAGCCGCCACAACTGCTAAAATAATTGTCTTAATATACTGATACATACCGGATTTGTTAAAAAAAACGCAAGATAATCAAGTTTCCGGAAAGGACAGGAAAGAATTACAAAAAGCTATTTACCGGCTTTCAGATTACGCTCTACCGCGATCCAGTCCTTCATTTGCACATTGAATGAGAGCTTATTGATCCTGACCAGTCCTTTTTTATTGGCGTCTACCGATTCCAGCGTTCCTACCTGGTGATTGTGTATGTTCCTTACCAGGTCTCCCGGCCTGGGCACTTTCCCCGTGACCACGTACATCCGGTCTGCCTTCTGGGCCGCCGCCTCCTGCTCTTTCAGCTGCTTCCGCCTGAAAAGCAGGGTTTCCGCCGACCTGATCACTTCCTGCTTATCGGAAGCCTTCTTCCATTCCGTCACCAGCTGCTTGAATTTCCTTTCGGTATCTCTCAGGTAGTCCAGCTCTTCCTTTTTTATCTTGTTCTGCAGCTTAAGCGTAGCGTAATGCTGCTTGAGCCGTTCCTTATCCGTCAGCTCCTCATATTCCGCCTTTTTTTCTTCGTACATCCTGATCAGCTTATTCAGCTGCTCTTCCTTATCATCCAGCCTTACCGTCTGCCGCTCCGCCTGGTGGAGCATCTTGTCCAGCTTAAAGTGCCCGCGGTCGGTAAGCTGCTGCGCCCGGCTGATGATTTCGTGCGGCAGGCCGCTGCGCCGGGCTATGGCAAAGGTATAGGAGCTGCCGGGCTTGCCTATGGTGAGCTTGTAAAGGGGTTCCAGCCTGTCCTCGTCAAAGTTCATGGCGCCGTTGATGATGCCGCCTACTTTGCCTGCCATCACTTTAAGGTTCAGGTAGTGCGTGGTGATGATACCTATGGCGTTCTTATAAGATAGCCTTTCCACGATAGCTTCGGCAAACGCGCCGCCCAGGTTGGGATCGGTACCGCCACCCAGCTCATCAATAAAGAACAGGGTCTTGCCATTGGCGTTTTCCAGGAAAAACTTCATGTCCTTAAGATGGGAGCTATAAGTGCTCAGCTCATTCTCTATTGACTGCGTGTCACCAATGTGTATCATGATCTGCCTGAAGACACCCATTTCAGAAATGGGGTTTACCGGGATCAGCAGCCCCGACTGCAACATCAGCTGCAGCAGTCCCACTGTCTTCATAGCTACGGTCTTACCGCCGGCATTGGGTCCTGAAATGATCAGGATACGCTGCTTTTTGTTCAGCTCCAGGGTAAGCGGCACGGTCATCTTCTGCTGCGCCGTGTTATACAGGTACAGCAGCGGGTGGTACGCATCTACCAGCTTTAACTGGGGATCATTCTGCAGGACCGGCATATTGGCATTCATATCTATGGCCAGCAGCGCCTTGGCCCTGATGAAATCATAGGTATTGACCACCCTGTAATATTCTGTAAATAAAGGATGATAGGCTGATAACTGGGCGGTGACGGATGCCAGCACTTTGTACACCTCTTTTTTCTCATCACGCTCCAGCGCATCTACCTCATTATTAAGGGCAATCGTTTCTTCCGGCTCTATAAAAACGGTCCGGGCACTGTCGCTTTCACCATGAAAGATCCCTTTAACGATCCTTTTATGCTCGGCACCTACCGCTACGACCCTCCGGCCGTTCAGGAAGCTCTCGGTGATATCTGCCAGGTATCCCTGCTTCGCGAGCTTGCGCACTACTCCTTCGAACAGCTTCCGCAGGCGATGGCGGGCGCCCTGCAGCTCATTCCGTATCTGCAGCAGCTCAGGCGAGGCGTTATCCCTTACGTTCCCGTTGTCATCCACGACAGGCTGAATAAGGGCCGGGATATCTTTATTGTATTCCACACCCCCCACCACTTTCCACAGGTGCGGATAGATATTTCCCTGGCGCTTGAACCAGAGATGGATGTCCCTTATATTGAGGGTGAGCAGGCGCAAGGCATTCAGGTCGCTGCCCTTCAGGACGGCGTTGGGAATGCTCAGCAGCTTCAGCTCTTTCTTTATATTCTTTACAAAATCTATAGGGAATATATCGCTGGAAGATAGGGATCCTTTGAATTCCAGTGTCTGTTCCAGCTCCTGCTGCAAATATTCCAGGCGGGTATGAAAACGCAGATGTGCAGCCCTGTACCTGGCTTCATCTGAACGGCAATGCTTTTCCAGTAAACCCACGATCTTATCAAATTCCAACTGCTGTACAGCTTGTTCCGGATATGTATGTACCAATGTCTGTTATAATTAAAAACGCTTCTGATGTAATAATGGCAAAATTACAACAATCTTATAGTTTATGCTCATTCCGGACAAAGAGAGACCCTGATGATCCGGATCATCACAGGAACTCCAGGGCCTTTTTCAGGCTGCCCAAAATATACTTTCGCCAATATGACACACTGCCGGCCCTGTAAGCCGGCAACGATCAGCTTTACTTCAGCTGCGGCAACACTTTGGCGCCCAGTATTTCAATAGCCTTCATCATATCCTTATGATCCGGACCGCCAACATCCAGGTGCGCAATAAAGCGGGTAAGGGAACCGATCTCCTTTAGCTGCAGTATCTTCTCAGCCACCAGGTTGGCATCTCCTACCAGCAGGTGACCGGCCATGCTCCTGCCGTAATCGAACTGTGACCGCGTATAGGGCGGCCATCCCCTGTCCCTGCCTATATTGTTCATCTGGGCGGCATAATAAGGGAAATATTTCCCGGCCACCTCATCGCTGTCCTCTCCCGCAAAGGTGTGCGCATGAATGCCTATCTGCATCTGCTCCGGGGGATGTCCATGACCGGCATATAGCTCCTTGTAGTACTCAAACAGCGGCTTATATTGCTCCGGCTGCCCGCCTATGATAGCAACGATCAGCGGCAATCCCAGCCTTGCGGCACGCTCCACGGAGGCAGGCGTACCGCCCACTGCCACCCATACCGGCAGCTCGGGCTGGTAAGCCCTCGGGAATATCCTTTGCTTCTCAAGCGGTGCCCTGTATTTACCCGACCAGCTTACGGGGTCTTCCCGGTTAATTTTCAGCAGCAGGTCCAGCTTCTCCTCAAACAGGCCGTCGTAATCCGCCAGTGAGTAACCGTACAGCGGGAAGGATTCTATAAAGCTCCCCCGACCGACCATGATCTCCGCCCGTCCTTTTGAAATAAGATCTATGGCAGCAAATTCCTCGTACAGCAACACCGGGTCAAAAGAGCTCAGAACGGTCACCCCTGTTGACAGCCGGATGTTCTGCGTAATGCCGGCAGCGGCTGCCAGTATGATATTGGGTACAGCCACCGCATAATCCTGCCGGTGATGCTCACCCATGGCAAATACATCAAGACCCACCTCGTCACAGTATTGTATCTCACGGATCAGCTCCTGTATCCTTTGCCCGGCAGATGCCGGCTTACCCGATACCAGCGGGGACGCGATATCCCCGAACATGCCTACTCCTATTTCCATAACCGATTTTCATTTAAAGTTAAAGTCCAAAGTTATTAAAAATGCGCATTTAAAATCATGTGCCGGTTCCGCTGCCGGCAGCGTCATCAATCCTGTAGCCGGCTCTCCGGTAATAATTTGCATGCAGCCCCAATAAATTGTCCCCCTGTTACGTTCCTTACTGCGTATTGCTTATGAACAGACGAACATTTCTTTCTTACACGCTCAAAGGCCTGGCAGGCTTTAGCGTGCTCGGCGGACTTTATGCCTGGCAGGTAGAGCCTTTCTGGCTGGAATTTGTACATATGAAGATGCCTGTCAGGTATCTACCGGATCACCTGGTCGGCAAAAAGCTGATGCAGATAAGCGATATCCATATAGGCAGGCGGTTTGATCCCGGGTTTATAAAGGAGGCCTTCCTTAAGGCAAGCGCTTTCCGGCCTGACTGGGTAGTTTACACAGGGGATTATGTCAGCACCTATAAAGACCAGGTATTGTATGAGTCGCTGGAAGATGTGATGGATCACGCAGTAAAAGGCAGCTTCGGCACAACGGCCATTCTCGGCAATCACGATTACGGCAGGAACTGGAAAGAGCCGGAAGTGGCAGACCGCATTACCCAAATGCTCAGCAGCAGGGGCATACAGGTATTAAGGAATGCTCAGACCACTATAGAAGGCCTGCAGATCATAGGACTGGATGATTACTGGGGGACGAATTTCCACCCGGAAAAGATCATGCCTCATTACGATAACAGCAGGCCGACCATATTGTTATGCCACAATCCTGACGTATGCGACCTGGATATATGGAACGGCTACGAAGGCTGGATACTTTCCGGCCATACCCATGGCGGGCAGTGCAAGCCGCCGTTCCTGCCGCCGCCGATGCTGCCTGTAAAGAACAGGAGCTATACATCCGGCAGGATTGACCTGCCCTCCAACAGGACACTTTATATCAACCGCGCATTGGGCCATCTGTGGCAGGTAAGATTCAATGTCCGGCCGGAGATCACCATCTTTGAGCTGGAAAAGGAACAGAAAACAGAAGAGAGTTGAGAGTGAACAGAGGACAGAGCGCAGTGGATAGCGGCATACGGGCAGGCGCCAGGTCAAAGGAGTTTTACGGATGACCTGTCATACCGTAAATAACCTTTGCTATGATAAAGCCTTGATCTCCTTTACCTTCTTTGATACTCACCCTAAGGCTTCAGCTGGTACAGTTCAGGAAAGTTACGGCCGTAGCCGTCATAATCAAGGCCATAGCCCAGGACAAACCTGTTCTCTATCTCAAAGCCGGTATAGTCCGCATGCACCTCATACCGGAGCGCTTCCGGCTTGGTAAGCAGGGCGGCAATTTTCAGGGAAGCGGGCGCCTGGTTCCATAGCTGCGGCAGGAATTCGCTGAGCGTCTTACCGGTATCAATGATATCTTCCAGCAGTATGATATGGCGGTCTTTCAGGGATTCATCCAGCCCGATCGCGGTAATGACATTCCCTGTGCTGGTGGTCCCCTTATAGGAGGCCAGCTTAATAAAGGATATCTGCGCGGGGATCGTTATTTTTTTGAATAAATCTGAAGCGAACATGAAGGAGCCGTTCAGGACAGCAATGAACAAGGGATTCTTATCGCTATACGCCTTATTAATCATGTCTGCGATTTCCTGTATTTTCCGGTCTATTTCCGATGCCGTGATAAACGGCACGAATTCTTTATCCAATACTTGTATAGCCTTCATATGCTTGTCTGTAATATAATTTATACGGTGGGTCAGCGGACTTCAAGAAGCTCTATCTTGAATACGGTAATGGCCCCTTTGGGGATGATATTATCAATACCCGTATCTCCGTAAGCCAGGTCCGCAGGCAACACGATACTGATGATCCCTCCCTCCCGGATAAGCGGCAATGCGAGCCTCCATCCCGGAATAAGGGTCCTGAGGTTGAACAATACATTGGTAGCCTTATCAAATTCTGTACCATCCGCCAGGGCTCCCGAGTAGTTGACCCTGACCTCTGAGCAGCCATCGGGCGCCTGCCTCGCATTACCTTCCGCAATGATCTCATAATAAAAGCCCAGGGAATGATATACCGCATCGGGATGATGCTTTTCAATATACGCTTTCAGCTCGTCCTGCTGTTCCAGCCTGACACCGGGCGCATTGATATTACAGACATCCTCTTTTTTAGAGCAGGATGCCATCAGCAGCACGGCAAGTATAGTGAACAGGGAGATAATGCTCTTTTTCATTCAATGTTATTTACAATGCAAAATTATAATAATTACGTATATAAAGGATAACGGGAAGGAAAATATAATATTATCAGGTTGTAAATAATATCTTTAAAATTGCCGTTAATGTTACCAGCAGTGTAACGGCAGCCACAATGAAATTGGTATTGATCTCTTTCTTCCCCTCTACCTTTGAACGCCTTTCAATGATCCTCGGGTAATAGATCGCGTAAATCTTAAGAACAAACACGGTACCTGCCACCACGCTCAGGATCATCACGAGCATCTCTGCCATTGTGAAGTGGAAAAGACGGTTATTGGCCAGCAACAGGGCTGTCGCTGTATAGAAAGGAATGGGCAGGATATTGAGCATGGAGAGAAAGATCCCCGTAATGAAGAAATTGTTCCGGTCCACCTGCGGTACCGCGATCTGTCGGCTTTCATATCTGCCCTTCAGAAAGAAATAGACGGTCAGTATGCCGAATATCACCGCGGCGGCCTTATAAAGGCCCATAACAAAATCAGGGTGCGTATCTATATAAAAAGAGAACTGGGTGGCAATGAAACAATATAACATGGAAATAATGCCCGACCCGATTATGAACCGGTCCCCTTTTTCCCTGCTGTATTCATATGCTATCTTACCTGCGGTCATATTAAGGAGGCCGGGAGGCGCAGTACCTGCCACAGCTGCGAAGAAGCCTGTAATGAAAATATAGAAATAGTTCATAAATAGCCTGTAGTTAAAACAATACCCATTCCGACCGGTTCCATACCTGCAAAAGTATCGGCGCTTTCAATAAAAAAGCTGTAAAGCATACCTGGCTTTACAGCTTTTTACCTTACCGGTTTATCTTAGTGCTGATGATATTTATTCGGGATCTTACCGAATTCTTCTCCCGTCACCTGCTCTTCTTTTACTTCTATCACCTCTGCTATTCTGGAGAACAGCTTATCGAATAATAATTTCCTGTAAGCCTCGTCAATGGTTTTGGTATCTTTTGACATTTTATCCATGTATTCGGCCATCCATTCCGGTTCCTCATCGCTGCCGTTTACGCCGAAGTAGGTAAGCACCTTGGTTTTAATATCCGCCAGCACTTCATCCATGCTTACCTGGATATCATATTCCTTGATCAGCTTGTCGGAGATCAGGGTCCAGATCAGCTGGTGCTCAAAAGAAGGATACTCCTTTTCCACCTCTTCATCCGTCTTGATCTGCTCACCGCTTCTTTTTATCCAGGACTTCAGGAACGCAACGGGTAACTCGATCTTGGTCTCATGTACCAGCGTTTCAAAAATCTCGTTCTGCAGCTTCTCGTTGGTCAGCCTTGCGCCTTCCTTACCGATCTCCTGCTTCAGCAGGTCACGGAAAGCTTCTTCCGTTGTAATGCCCTGCCCGGGAAACGCTTCTTCAAAAAGGGATTCGTTCAGCTCACGCGGGATCAGCCTGCCGATCTTTGTCAGGGTGAAACCCGCTTTTTTACCCTTCAGTGATGCCGCGTCCTTTTTGAAAACATTGGCAGCCATTTCATCCAGCTCTTCTGCAGCCAGGGCATCCAGGTCTATTTCCTGCGTAAAGCCTGCCTTCTGGCCTTTGAGCGCTTCTTTCAGCACGGACGGCGCTTTATCCAGAGATACGGCGTCCTCATATTGCTCTCCGTCCAGCTCATAGGATGCATAAACGATATCCGTATCCTTTTCCAGCGTTTCTGGGTTTTCAACCGTACCCGCCCTTTTCTGGATATTATCTACCTCAAGGTCGATCAGTTTATCATCAATGATAATATTATAGCGTGTAATGCTACCTTTATCCTTTAAAGGTGTTATTTCAAAATCAGGCTTCAGCCCGATCTCGAAATCGAACTCAAACTCAGCAGGGTTATTAACATCAACATTCAGCGTTTCCAGGGGCATAGCGATCGGCTGGGCGAAGATACTTGGCTGTTCCTTTTGCAGGTACTGGTCCACTTCTTTATTGGCGGCTCTCAGTATTTCATCCATCATGATGGAATTGCCATACATTTTTTTCACCATGCCGGCAGGAACCATTCCTTTTCTGAAGCCCGGAATGTTAACATTCTTGCTATAGTTTTTCAATGCTTTTTCATAAGCACCAAAGTAATCCTCCTTAGAAAGTTTTACTGTCAGTTTATCGTGTAAATTACCGATGTTTGAACGCGTTACTATTGCCATTTTTTATCTGGTATTTTTATTTTTTTTTAAAAATTCAATAACCCCCGCAATGCTGCGGGGGTTATGCACTCGGTGCGGGTGGAGGGACTCGAACCCCCATGCCTCGCGGCACTAGATCCTAAGTCTAGCGTGTCTACCAATTTCACCACACCCGCTTTAGATGTAAATGGGAGTGCGAAAATAGACAGCTGGTTTCACATTTCCAAAAATATTTTTGTTATTTTTCACAGATCAGACCCAATACCAAAATGACCATCTGGCCCGAGCAAACTTTAATAACAGGAACAAGGATTTTTCCAGTA
The DNA here is from genome assembly GCA_037190225.1 of Edaphocola sp. Taxonomy (GTDB): domain Bacteria; phylum Bacteroidota; class Bacteroidia; order Chitinophagales; family Chitinophagaceae; genus MKSF01. The sequence continues at coordinate 440,559 of JBBCJL010000006.1, forward strand.
CGGACCCCAAAGACAGCCGTATGCCTGATAATGCCAGGTGCGCTTTAAAGGCAGGTGAGTGATATCTTATACATAAGCTAATTCCAGATACAATGCTCACCGGGGCAGGGACAATATGCCATTGGGGCCTGTTTTAAAGGCCTTCCGGAAGCATGATGCTTCCCGGAAGCCGTAATTAAGGCAGCCGCCGCGCCTCTTACCCCGGGAAGCCCTTATTTATCAACATTTCGTGTATAACTTTTTCAGTTAAAACATTTGGATATGAAAAAAAGTAAACTATATTTGCTTTGGTAATCCATTAAAAAAATTAATCATTAATTAAATATTCGGTTATGAACAAAGCAGAATTAGTAGACACTATTGCATCCAAAGCGGGACTTACCAAGACCCAGGCGAACGAAGCTTTGGATTGTTTCATGGAAACAGTCGTAAAAACCCTGAAAAAAGGTGATAAAGTAACTCTGGTGGGTTTTGGAACATTCTCGGTTTCCGAGCGCAGCGCGCGTAACGGCCGCAATCCACAAACCGGTGAAGTGATCAAGATCAAAGCACGCAAAGTTCCCCGCTTTAAAGCAGGTAAGGAGTTTGCAACCAAAATAGGCGGTAAAAAATAATGACCGATACCTTTTTATAAAATAAAGACCTGTATTATGCGACAGGTCTTTTGAATTTTCAGGCAGATCCTGTATATTTGCACCGTTTATTAATTTTTCATAAAATCTGTTTCAAAAATGGGAAGAGGTGATATCCGTACAAAAAAAGGGAAAAGGACCAAAGGTTCTTTCGGAGTAGTACGTCCTAGCAAGACAAAAAAGGCAAAAGCTGCCAGAACAGCTTAATTTTTTGTTCAAAAAAATATTAACAGGATATCCTAAGGGTATCCTGTTTCTGTTTAAACGAACAGCATTCCGGCAATACGATCGGCATACAGCTTCCCTTCCAGGGTCAGCACGATCCTTTCCTGTGTGATTTCCAGCCATCCTTTTTCCTTCAGCGGTACGATATCCTTCATCAGCTGCTCCCTGAAGCTTTCCCTGAAATGCTCGTTCATATACCGCAGGTCCAGTCCCCACATCGTCCGGATGCCGGTCATGATATATTCATTCCAGTTGTCCGCCTCCGTAAGCTGCTCGGTCTCATGCTGCAGCTCACCCCGCTGCAATAAAGCTCCTGTGTACAGCGCGTTATTGGCGATATTCCACTGCCTGCTGACGCCGTTAAAGCTATGCGCCGAAGGTCCCAGTCCCAGGTACCATTCTTTTTTCCAGTAATTGGTATTGTGTATGGCATAATGCCCTGGCAATGCGAAATTGGATATCTCGTATTGTTCATATCCCTGCGCGGCCAGGGTACGGACCAGCAATTCAAATTGTACGGCCGCCTGCTCTTCGTCCAGCGGCGGAACTTTCTGCTGCCGCACCTGCTGGTCCAGCAAGGTCCTGGGCTCAACGGTGAGCGCATAGGCTGAAATATGCGTGATGCCGAACCGTACCGCCTTTTCAATATGTGCCACCCACTCTTCATGGCTCAGGCCGGGAATGCCGTAAATGAGGTCTATGGAAACATTATCAAACCCGCTGCTCACCGCCGCTTCTATGGCGTACTGCGACTGCTCCATCGTATGCGCCCGGTGCATAAAACGGAGATCGGCCTCCTTAAAGGACTGTATGCCTATGCTGAGCCTGCTGACACCCGCATCTTTCAGCTCCCGGAGATAAGCCTCCGAGATATCATCCGGGTTGACCTCGAAAGTAACTTCCTCCATATTCCTGATATGTACCCCGAGCGTTGCTTCCAGGCTGCGGAAAATATCCCTTACCTGGTCTGGGGTCAGTATCGAGGGTGTACCGCCGCCTATGTAAAGGGTCGTAACGGAGCCTGGCGGCAGGTAATGCCGCTGTAAGGCCATTTCGGCCTTTAAGGCATCAATAAAGCCGGCAGTATGCTGCAGCTGTGTGGAAAAATGAAAGTTGCAGTAATTGCAGCGTTGTTTACAAAATGGAATATGAATATAAATACCCGGCACGTATCAGGAGTTTGTAGAAAAATAAAGGAACCTCGCTGCAAAATTCGGTTTATTTCGCCGAATTAATTCATACAGGGAAACAATTCTGTTTAAGCACAACCACAATAATATGTTATATTTGAATCCGGAAATTATACGAAACCGTCACAGGAGATGAAGAGGATCGCATTTATATGGATTTTATTGTTATGCCGGCTCACCGTTTATGATACGCAGGCCCAGTCTGCCTATATCCCCGAAATACAGCACCCCCGGAATGCCTCGGCACGGAATGCCATAGAGGAGCGCAAAGCGGGATGGAGCAGCATGGGGGCAGCAACACTGACGCTCGCCAGGGAATTCAAACGTATGGACAGCCTGTATTATGTGCCCTGGATGATTGAGGGCATCTATCTCAAGCAGAACGCGGCAGACTATATCGGGTTCAATAATGCCATCACCTCCCTGCGCAAGGCCTTTGACCTCCTGGAAAAAGATTATAAGAAATACCTGAAGACCAGGACCGGCGACATCTTCGTTTATTATCCCTTATATAACCTGCATTACGAATTCTCTGTCATTGCCCATCACCTCACAGACTGTTACAGCTATACCAACCGCCCGGACAGCGCTTTCCGGATAGCCGCCCGGTTCGGTGCCTACAACCTTCAGTATGAAGGCGCATTCGGCAGCTTTGACACCAAAGCCTGGCTGGTGCACCGCAACAGGTTTTACACCTCGGAAAAATTCGGGTTCCTGAAAAACACCATCGCGGAGAATGAAGCGCTGGCCAACGCCTACCTGGACTCGGCCATGATAAAGATCCAAAAGGATAAGCCGCTGAATGCCAATTTCCTGCAGCCGGGATATGAAAATTACCTGAAATATTCCGTCTACCACTATAAAGCTATCCTGTACGGCTACAGCCTGCAGGTAGACTCTGCGCTGCATTATTATGAGCTGATGCGCAATACACCTTATTTTTCCAACAATAATTACGGGAACCTGCAGATGATCCGGGGAAATTTCCAGTCAGGCTTTGAAAACTACCAGGCCGCCAAAAAGGAGTTCAACCAGGAAAAGCAGCTGCAGGAGTGGGCCTATTACAGCTCTATGCTGCTTGTCTATAAAAATGATATTCCCCAGGCCGCTGAAATGATGCGCACTATGATAAAGGAAGTCGGCTCTACTCCCGGCTACGGCTGGTATAATATCGCGCTCACGCGGGCGCTCAATTATGGCGGTAACACCGAAGATGCCGGCACCTACCTGAAAAAGGCGGCCAATTTCAAGGATGTGCATATCGGCACCACATTGGGACAGACACATTATGATTTCAGCATCGCGCTCATCACCTACCACGAATTAAAGAACCAGCTGCAGTGGATCAGGTTTTCTGATAAGGGCTGGTGGTATAAGCCCGCCCGGCTTTTCAAAGCGGCCAGGTACTGGTTCAAAAGCATCATCCAGAAGTATAAGATCATCCTGCACCTGAAGGACAACCCTGAACGGGAGCAGGTGGTCTATAAGCTCTTCTCCACGGAGAATACCGTTGCCTGGGATGAGATACTTATGGGACTGGACGGCCTGAGCCATAATTACTTCCTGAAATACTACAAGGAGCAGGAGCAGGAAGATCCCCGGAATACTATACATGCTTATTTCAAATACGTACAGGCCTCGCTGCATTATAAAAAAGGGAACTATGATGAAGCGCTGAAGCTCGCGGAAGAACTGAACGCCCTGGGGATCGACAATGATTTTGAAAAGCTGTTCCGGGCCCGGATCCTGGAGCTCACCATCAATATCCGGAAAGCAGGCGGTACGGAAGAGAAGGACCTGGCTGCCGATATTGTGGCGTTCTATACCACCTACCCTCAGCTGTTTCCTTTCAGCGGCTTCAGGTTACCGGTCTATCTCCAGGGCGGTACGGAAGAGCTGAGGGAAGCGCTGGCCGCCTACCGGATCGAATGGCTCCCCGCACCGAGCGAAGACGCTCTATCGCTGGCATTGACAACAGGCCAGGACAAAAGCCTGCAGGTTACGGTCCATGCTCCCGGCCTACAGCATACCACCGACATTCCGATGACCGGCAATACAACAAACAGCCAGACGGCAGCGGCTATCGTCAGGACGCTGTTCCATATTTACCAGCTGCAGGAATAGGGATGCAGCCCAACAATAAGATAAGCATATGCGTTATCAATTTTTATTACGATACTAAAATATATCGCCGCATACCGCGTTTACAAGAAGACATTTGGAAAATTTACATTTTTCATTTGCACGGTTTGCCCCGGAAAATGATTTTTACGAACAATTGAAGTAATTTTACGCTGATGAAATATATCAAACACCTCTTTTTCACGACTATAGCATCGCTGTTATCCGTTTTGCTGTCCGGCGCATACGCCCAGAGCATTATGAAGGGAAGGGTCCAGGAAACGGAAAGCAAGCTGCCGATACTGGGGGTTTATATCGTGAATATCCATACCAATAAGGCTGTGATGACCGACAGCAGCGGGAATTTCGAGCTGGAAGTTTTCCCGGACAACCAGATCGAGATACAGAAGATCACTTACAAGACCATCAAGCTGCGCGTCCCTAAAAGTACGCTGGCGGGGTTCTATGTGCTGGACATGGATTATGATTCCGGTGACGTGGACCAGGACTCGCTGATGTACTACATCAATAAGAAGCCCGATTTTTTCTCGGAACGGGAAAAGAACGCGGAAATGTATAGGGTGTACCTGAACCACTACCGTAAGGAAGACCTCAACCCGCTTGCCAACCCTTTCGATTTCATAAGCAAAAGGAATAAGCAGATCTGGGCGTTCCAGAAAGCGTTTGATTACTGGGAAAAGGAAAAATTCATTGATTTTGTATTCAATGACAAATTAATTTTGCAGGTCACGGATCTGAACGAGGAGGCCCTGGCCGAATTTAAAAGACTGTACAGGCCGACCTATGAAATGATCAAATCCTTTCAGTCGGACTATGATTATTACCTTTACATTAAAATATCAAGCCAGTACTTTCTGAGAGACGCGAGCCAGAGATACTACAGACGTTAACCACAATATGAAATTTTCTATAGGAGACCTTGTAAGAGTTAAGAAAACAGGGGAAGAAGGAACAGTGAGGGATATACTTGAAGATGATATGTTCGAGGTGAACATCAACGGCACCGTATTCCCGGTGTATAAGGATGAGATAGAGCATCCCTACCTCCACTGGTTCCTGCAAAAGCAAAAAGTAAATAAGGTAAAGAAATCCGTCCTGGTGGAGGACCTGCCCGTAGAAAAGAAGAAAAAGAAGCAGGACCTGGTGCATCATCAGCCGGGCTTTTCCCTGCAGTTCCTGCCGGAATACGAGCATGACGGCTTCGAGGAAGTGGTGACCAGGCTGAAGGTGTACCTCATCAACCAGTCCGTGTACCACATTTACATAGATTACAGGTGTGAATTGAAGATCGGGAGCTTTTTCTCCCTCAAAACGGATATACTTCCTTTCCAGACCTTTTACCTCCACGATATTCCTTACAGCATCATGCAGGAGCAACCGGAATTCAAATGGATCATCTTCACGGATAAAAAAGAAAAAGGCCCGCGTTTTGAGGACAGCCTGCGCATCAAGCCCAAAAAGCTGTTTGAATACCTGAACCGGATCCATTTCCTGAATGAGCCTACCTTCTCGCTGCAGATAGCAGCAGTAGAGCAGCCCGATACGGCTATGGAAGCATTTGCCGAGCCTGGGGACGACCTGCGGAAGGAGGAGTTCGAGGATATTTTCAGCCAGCCGGCATTACCGGCCGTAAAGCACGAGATAGACCTCCATATCGAACAGCTGGAACCAAAGCATAAGTACATGGACGCGTTTGAGAAGCTGTCCGTACAGCTCCGGGCCTTTGAGCAGGCTATGAATGACGCTATCCGGACCCAGCAGGATCACCTGACCATCATCCACGGTGTGGGAAATGGCAAGCTGAAGCAGGAAATACATAAATTGCTGCGGGTGCAATACGAGGCCTACTGCTATTTTGTGCACGATTATATGCCCCGTTACGGTATGGGGGCCACACAGGTAATTTTCAGAAAATAAAAAAATAAAACAGTTATTATATGAGATGGAATAGAATATTTTGGATACTAATGGCCAGCCTGCTGCTGGCGGGCACCCTTCCCAGCTGTGCTTCCAGGAAAAGCAACTGTAACTGTCCCAATGATATCAACGGCAAGCAGAAGCCCCCGCGTTCCTACAAAAGGAATGTCTATTAAGGCCCTAGCAGCAATAAGCGCCGCCGGCGATTCAATACATTCAAAGTTCGAAAATTAAAATATGGTAGTAACACCCGGATCTATATCAACCAAAGACTTTCACGCATTATTGCTGGGCAGCGTATCGCCCCGTCCCATTTGCTTTGCTTCTACTGTCGATGCGGAAGGCAGGCCTAATCTCGCGCCTTTCAGCTTCTTCAATGTATTCGGCTCCAGGCCGCCCGTACTGGTGTTCAGCCCGGCACGAAGGGTCAGGGACAATACCACCAAGCATACCCTTCAGAATATAGAAGCTACAAGGGAGGTAGTGGTCAATATGGTGAGCTACAGCATGGTCCAGCAGCAAAGCCTGGCCAGCTGCGAATACCCCCAGGGCGTGAATGAGTTTGAGAAAGCAGGCTTCTCGGCCCTTCCTTCGGATATCGTCAGGCCTTTCCGGGTAAAGGAATCACCTGTCAACCTGGAATGCAAGGTGCTGGATATTATCTATACCAGCCAGGAAGGCGGCGCAGGCAATCTTATCATCTGCGAGGTGGTGAAAATGCACATAGATGACGCGGTGCTGGACGAGAAGGGTATGATAGACCCGCATAAGATAGACCTGGTGGCCAGGATGGGAGGCGATTATTACTGCCGCGCCAGCGGTGACAGCGTCTTCACCGTCCCCAAGCCTAACCTGGAGCTGGGCATCGGCATCGACAAGCTGCCCGAAAGCATCAGGACCTCCCACATACTGACCGGAAACGACCTGGGCATCCTGGGCAATTGCACGGCGATTCCCGTGGTCAGCGATAATATCCAGGACGCGCGCCTGAAAGAGATTTACAATACTTATGAGCCCGGCTCCGGCCAGCTGACCGATGCCCTGCATAAATATGCCAGGGAGCTGATAGGCCGCCATGAAACAGAGCTGGCCTGGCAGGTATTGCTATCCAATTAGTGAAGCGGTACAGGCAATAGGAGCATTCCCGGCCCTACCCTTTCCTGATCTTCTGATACCCGGCAGCAACAGCCCCGGCTTTGCTGCTTTTATTCCTAAAAAATGCCCGGAACAGTTCCGGGATTTATAGCCTGAAATGAAAGTCTTACTGTCTTACTCCGCGCCCTTTCCTGCTTTAAGCTGGTACCTGCACCTGCTGCTGCAGGGTGCGGAGGCCGTTGAAATTGATATCCTGCACAGGTATCAGAAAATGAGCTACCGGAACAGGTATTATGTTACGGGAGCCCAGGGAAGGCAGATGCTGTCCATTCCCCTGGAACAGGGTAGGAACCAGCGCATCCCTTTAAAGGATGTCAGGACTGACAGCTCGGTAAAATGGCAGTTGCAGCACTGGCGGACGCTGGAGACGAATTACAGGAGCACACCTTTCTTTGAATATACGGCGCCGGTCTTCGAACCTTTATACCTGAGGCGGTACACTTTCCTGCATGATTTTAATTTTGAAAGTATGGAGGCTGTACAAAGCCTGATGAAGCTCCCTGTCAAGTTCAGGGAAAGAGCAACGGCAGACCTGGAGCAATCCGGCAACGATATCATTGATATCCGTGACAGCTTCAGCCACCGGCACCCGGTCGGCCATATCAGCCTGCCCGAATACCACCAGGTATTCAGCAGCCGCTGCGGCTTCCAGGAAGACCTATCCATACTGGATCATATTTTTAACGAGGGACTGCGCTTACAGGTATAAGGCCATCTCTTCCTGCAGCTGCTGCGCGGCCATACGGGCCTTTTCCGCGTAATCCGTACCATTACCGGCATAGATAACGGCCCGGGATGCATTGATCAGCAAGCCGCAGTCCTTATTGAGAGCCGCTTTGGAAACAGAGGCCACATCCCCGCCCTGCGCTCCTACGCCGGGCACCAGCAGGAAATGATCCGGCAAGATGCTCCTGATATGGGCCAGCTGCTCCGTTCGCGTGGCGCCGGTTACAAACATCAGGTTATCCGGGCTGCCCCAGGAAGCTACGGACTTCAGCACTTTCTCATATAGCAGCTCGTTGTCCGATGTGGGCAGGAACTGGAAATCCCTGCTGCCTTCATTGCTGGTAAGGCCCAGCACGATGGTCCACTTATCCCTGAATTCCAGGAACGGGGCCACGCTGTCCTTGCCCATATAGGGCGCTACGGTAACACTGTCATACGGGTAGGTCTCGAAAAAGGTCCTGGCATACTGTTCAGAGGTATTGCCGATATCCCCTCTCTTGGCATCCGCGATGGTAAAGCAGTCTGCCGGGATATGCTTTAAGGTGGCGTCCATGATCTTCCAGCCTTCAATGCCTTGCGCCTCGTAGAAGGCCGTATTGATCTTATAGGCTACGGCATAGTCCTTAGTGGCATCAATGATGGCTTTATTAAAGGTCAGCACAGGCTGATCGCCTTCCAGCAGATGCGGCGGTATCTTGTCTATCGAGGTATCCAGGCCTACACATAAATAAGATCTTTTCCTGCGGATTTGGGCTATCAGCTCCTGTCTGTTCATACATTTAAAATTGAGGGGATAAAAATTTCTGCAAAATTAACAATAGCGGGGCATAATCTAAAATTACGCGTCCGCTTATTTATCAGGATGGCCCGGAAAGGCGCATTGCTCCGGCTTTATTGACCATATACCGCACGCTGCTGCATCATCAGGTCCAGCAGCACGATCGCCGCCATGGATTCGATGATCACCGGCGCACGGAGGGCCACGCACAGATCGTGCCGGCCTTTGACCGAAAAGCTTTCTACCTGTCCGGTAGCAAAATTAAAGCTTTCCTGTGGCTGCGGCGTAGAGGAAGTAGGCTTGAAGACCAGGCTGAAGATCACCGGATTGCCGTTTGTCAGTCCGCCGACCACACCGCCCGCGTGATTGGTACGGGTCGTGCCGTTCTCATCTATTATCGCATCATTGTGCTCCCTGCCCGTCATCCCCGCAGCCGCAAAGCCGGCCCCGAATTCAATGCCTTTTACCGCGGGAATAGCGAACATCGCATGCGCCAGTACAGACTCCACGCTGTTCCAGAAAGGCTCCCCCCATCCTGCAGGGACCCCGGTAATGGTGCACGTGATCACAGCGCCTACGCTGTCTTTCTGCTCCCTGGCATAGTCCATACCTTCCGTTACAGTAGCTTTGCCGCCTACTTCGCGGAATGCCGTCCGGATATCAATAGCATAACCTCCGGCTTTCAGTACCTTGGCAGCCACCACACCAGCGGCTACGATACCGGCAGTAAGCCTGGCGCTGAACGCACCGCCGCCGCGGATGTCATTAAAGCCCCTGAATTTCTGACCAGCCACCCAGTCGGCATGACCCGGCCGGGGAATATTTTTCTGCAGCTCATAATCCTGGCTGCGTATATTGGCATTTTCAAAGATCAGCTGCAGGGGCGTGCCGGTTGTAATATCCTGGTAGATACCTGACCGGAACACCGGGATATCGCTTTCTTTCCGCGGTGTGGTGCCTGTTATACCCAGGCCCTTTCTTCTTTCCATAGCGGGGCCAAAGTCCGCAGCCGTCAGCGGGATGCCTGCGGGCACACCATCAATAGTAACCCCCACGAGCGGACCATGCGATTCGCCGAAGACCTGCACCCTGAAGATATTGCCAAAACTATTCATACCTTATTAATAATAAAAATGCGAGAACATCCTTCCCGCATTTTTCCTGTTGTTATAAAATTATAGGTTCATCAGCTCCATGATGCGCTCCAGCTGCTCATCACTGTAAAAATCTATAGTGATATTGCCCTTGCCGTTCTTCTTGCGGTTCAGCACCACTTTGGTAGAAAAATGTGATGCCATATCGTCTTCTATTCTCTTATAGGCGGGCGGGAGCTTTTTATCATCCTTTACAGGCGCTGCCGGCTTCTTTTCCTGCTGCATATTTTTCACCAGTTGCTCCGTCTGGCGGACAGACAGACCCTTGGTCCTGATCTCCCGGTAAACGTACAGCTGCTCCTCCACCTTATCCAGGCTGATGATGGAACGCGCATGTCCCATAGAAATGGAGCTGTCCCTTACCGCGGTCTGGATATCCGGCGGCAGCTTCAGCAAGCGCAGGTAATTGGCTACCGTGCTCCTGTCCTTTTTCATCCGTTCTGCCAGCTGCTCCTGCGTCAGGTCGCACTCATCCATCAGGCGCTTATAGCTCAGGGATATCTCTATGGCATTCAGGTTCTCACGCTGGAGGTTCTCCAGCAGGGCCATTTCCAGCAGCTCCTGGTCATTCGCTACCCGTATATAGGCAGGTATATCCTTTAAGCCGGCGCGTTGCGAAGCCCTCCAACGGCGTTCCCCGGAGACCAGCATATATTTGCCGTTCACCAGCTTCACCACCGTTACCGGCTGAATGATGTCATGAAGCTTGATGCTTTCGGCCAGCTCATTCAGGGCTTCCTCATCAAAATCAATACGGGGCTGCTTGGGATTCACGATGATCTCATCCACGGGGATCCTGCCGCCCACCGCAGGGGCTATAGCCGGTCCTTTATCACCTTTGGCCACCGGGGTATCGCTGTTCCGGATACTTTCCGAGGTAGCTTTCAGCTCTTCATCTATATTATTCAATAAAGCTTTGATCCCTAATCCCAAAGCTTTCTTTTTATTATTTGGTGTCGACATTTAATACTGAATATGCTGTAATAATAAGGTTTATCATCATTGTTCCTCTTCGGAGGCGGCTTCATCCTCCTGCATGATCCTTTCGGACGGGGAAATGGTAGTCATCTGCTGCCGCTGCAGGATCTCCCGCGCCAGGTTGATATAATTGATCGCTCCCGTACTGTCCATATCATACTCCAGTGCCGGCTTTCCAAAGCTGGGCGCTTCTCCCAGCTTGGTATTACGGTGTATGATAGTATTGAAGACCAGATCGTTAAAGTGATTCTTGATCTCTTCCACTACCTGGTTGCTCAATCTCAGCCTGCCGTCATACATGGTCATCAGGATACCTTCTATGGCCAGGTCCTTATTGATCCTTGTCTGAACGATCTTGATGGTATTTAAAAGTTTACCCAGCCCCTCCAGCGCAAAGAACTCACACTGTACCGGGATAATAACGGCATTGGCCGCTGCCAGCGCATTGACGGTGATCAGTCCCAGGGAAGGAGAGCAGTCAATAATGATATAGTCGAATTTATCCTGCACTTTTTCCAGTGCGTTCCGGAGAATATTTTCCCTGTTGGGATGATGTATCAGCTCTATTTCAGCGCCTACCAGGTCCAGGTGGGAAGGCAGCAAATGCAGGTTGGGCGTTTCCGTTTCCAGCATCACCTGCTCCACAGGCATCTCGTTCACCAGGCAATCGTACAGGCTGACCTGGATATTCTTCAGATCAAAACCATTACCGGTAGTGCTGTTCGCCTGGGGGTCCGCATCTATGAGGAGCGTCTTATATTCTAAAACTGCCAGGCTGGCTGCCAGATTTATAGCTGTAGTTGTTTTGCCTACACCACCTTTTTGATTTGCTATTGCCAATACTTTAGCCATAAATTCTACTTCCTTTACTGAAATATTATATAGTTAGAACAACTTTCCCGCAGGATCGGGGAAATGAGACCGTAAAGTTACAATCTTATTTTTATAGTAAGATACTTTGTCCTATTTCAGGCAGTATCAATTCCTTATTTTTTTCCCTAAAAGACTGGACAGCAGCATGTTGATCAATTACAATATATCCGAAAGTATCAAAATGCACGCCTATCACCTTATCGCATTTAATAAAATCGGAAGCGATGACGGCCTGCTTATAATCCATGGTAAAATTACCGCCTACAGGCATGATGGCTACATCTATCCTGCTGTAATAAGGCACCAGCTGCATTTCCATGGTCAGCGAGGTATCGCCGGTATAATAAAAGTTCTTTTCCGCGGTTTCCACTATGAACCCGCCGGGATTGCCTCCGTACGACCCGTCAGGCAGCCCGCTGCTGTGCGCGGCAGGAACATAATGCACCATACCGAAGTCAAACTGCCTGCTGCCGAAGTTCATAGGATGTACGTTCTCATATCCCTTTTCCTTCACCCAGTCCGTTATTTCCGCGTTGCTGATCACCAGCGCGCCCGTACGCTTCGCGATAGCCATCAGGTCTCCCGTATGATCGCCATGCCCGTGGGACACCAGGATGTAATCTGCCTGTATCTTATCCGCATCTACGGATCCTGCCAGAGGATTCCCGGTAATGAAAGGATCGAAGAGCAGCACTTTACCATCGGCAAGCGTCACTGAAAAGCAGGCGTGACCGTAAAACTTGAATTCCATAATAATGAGCTTTAGAAGTTTAAAGATGCTAATATAGGTAAAAGCCCAGAATTTACACCGGTCAGCATAAGAAAACAGGCTTACAGGAATCTTAACTTTATTCCGATATATACTGTGCAGCCTGCCGGATATACCTGTATAAAGTGAAATTGAAAAATTAAAAAATAAGACCGACCTTTGCGGCAAATATTTTAACTCATATGAATCATACACATACAGCCACACAGGATGCGCAGAGCAGCACCAAACCGATCGCTCCGAAAGTGAACGAGCTGATAGCCAACAGCAAATCCGTGATCTTAGGCACTGTGGACGCAGACGGTAATCCTAATGCCAGCTATGCTCCCTTCGTGAGACTGGGCAATAAATTTTATATCCTGGTATCCTTTATGGCGCGCCATACCAATAACCTGAAAAATATCGGCAAAGCCTCCGTGATGTTCATAGAGGACGAATCCGCCACCAAGCAGATCTACGCGCGCGAGCGTCTCACCATTGATGCCGTAACCGCCCAGATCGAAAGGGACAGCGACACATGGAACGAAGCGACCGCTAAGCTGAAAGAAGTGCATGGCAAGATCCTGGATATCCTGACCGGTATGGACGATTTTATCATGATAGAGCTGAGTCCCGTAAAAGGCGCTTATGTGAATGGTTTCGGCAGCGCTTATTTTGTGGATGAGCAGCTGGAGATCCTGCAACACAGGAATGACATTAACCATAGCGTACGGAAAAACGACTAAAAACCGGTATACAGCATTTGCTGAAATTATCTTTTTAACATTCAACAAATCTTAACCTGCGATTGTTCTTATGATCCGACAACGGTGTTTTTACACCTATTAAATCATTAAAATCATCAGAACTATGTCAAGATTAGGAAAAGGAATTGTTGCAGGTCTTGCTGCCAAAAAATGGGGAGGAGGATGCCTCGGTACGATCGTTGTGTTTGTTATAGTGTACTGGTTACTGGGACAGGCAGGCTGTTAAAAGAAATTTTTTACCCAAGATCAAAAAAATGAGGCTGTCCTGAAGCGGGCAGCCTCATTTTTTTGTGACCGCACAACTGCGGCTTCCCCACCTACTGCCATCAGAAATCCTGCGGGCGGGCTAAATAGTCAATGCCCGCTTTGGCGCAATTATCTCCATCCATAGCCGCGGAAATGATGCCACCCGCATATCCCGCCCCTTCAGCACAGGGAAACAAGCCCTTAACCTGTACGTGCATCAGCGTATTCTTGTCGCGTGGTATGCGCACGGGCGATGAGGTCCGGCTTTCCGTAGCCACTACTATCGCCTCGTTGGTATGATAGCCTTTCATCTTTTTCCCGAAAGAAACGATACCTGCGGCCAGGCTGTCGGCCACCTCAGGTGGCAGCACTTCGTGCATCAGCGCCGGCGTAATGCCTGGCAGGTAGGAGCAGACCGGCAGGTCAGCAGACCGCTTCCTGTTAGTAAAATCCACTACCCGCTGCGCGGGCGCCACCAGCCTGCCGCCACCGGCATTCCAGGCGCTCCGCTCCACCATCTGCTGGTATTCCATCGCCGCCAGCGGACCGGAGAACCCGTACCTGGCAAAGTCTTTCTCATCTACCGTGACCACCATCCCGGAATTGGCATAAGGATTGTCGCGCTTGGAAGGAGACCAGCCATTGACCACCAGCTCGCCTTCATCCGTGCTGGCAGGCGCGATAATCCCACCCGGGCACATGCAGAAGGAAAACACGCCCCTGCCTAGTTCCTGGCTCACCAGCGAATAGGAGGCCGGCGGGAGATAAGCTCCCCTGCCCTTATGTATATCGCACTTATACTGCGCGCTGTCAATGAAGTCCTGCGAATGCTCGATACGTACCCCTAATGCGAAAGGCTTGGCCTCTATGGCAATATTCCGGTCGTGCAGCAACCGGAATATATCCCGCGCCGAATGCCCTGTTGCCAGGATCAGCGCACCGGCCAGGATCCGTTCCGTATGATTGACCACGATACCCTTTACTGCTCCGTCCTCTATGAGGATATCCGTCAGCCTGGTATCAAACAGCACCTGTCCGCCGCAGGCCCTGATGGCATCTCTCATAGCTGTGATTATGCCCGGCAGCTTATTGGTGCCGATATGCGGATGCGCTTCGATGAGAATATCTTCCGGTGCCCCGAAATGACGGAACCATTGCAGGCATTTCCGGATATTGCCCCTTTTATTGGATCGCGTGTACAGCTTTCCATCGGAATAGGTGCCGGCGCCGCCTTCCCCGAAGCAGTAATTGGATTCGGAGTTGACAATACCTTCCTTGTTCATCCTGGCCAGGTCGCGGCGCCGGGAACGGACATCCTTCCCTCTTTCCACGATGATGGGGCAATAGCCTTCCTCTATGCACCGGAGCGCAGCGAACAGGCCGGCAGGCCCGGCCCCGGCTATGAGCACCGGCGGCTTATTGCCCACCTGCTGCAGCCGTGGCTCAAACAGGAAGTGATCTTCAAACGCTTCTTCCGCAAATACCTTAACCTGGAGATTAACGATGATATTGCGGCTCCTGGCATCAATGGACCGCCGGATGATCTGGAAAGCGTTGATGCGGCCCTGAGGTATATGCAGCGCCGATGCGGCATAGTACTTTATACGGTTATCATCCGCTGCATCTTTCGGACTGAGCTTAAGGTCAATTATCTGGGGCATCTGATTCTGAGTTAAAGAATAAAGATCTAAAAATTTAATTAAGGGGCTATCTTCCCGTATAGGCTGCCTCCTTTTTCAAAGATACGGCTGATACGCCGCTCCGCTTCCCGGTTGGGCACCAGCGGCGGCGCATGAAAAGGTTTGATACGGGCATCTATGACCAAGGTGGATCTACATCCCCAGTGCTTATAAGCTGTAAAGCTGCCCACACCGTAAATATCATGGGAGGGATTGCTCCGGGTAAAGGTCACCCAGAGGAAGTTCCTGATATCTTCCGCTACAAAGCCGGCATCATCGCAGATGACCAGCAAGGGCAATTCGTCCAGGCCTGCCTGCTGTGTAAGGTCCAGCAACTGCTGCGACAGGGCCTCCATCTGCTGCTGCGCCCGCTCATAGCCCGTAAAAGGCTCCATCACGGCCGCTGCCACGCCCGGCATCACCAGGCGGATATCCTGCAGTCCGGCAGCTGCCTTCAGGGCAGCAGGGATATCACCGGCCAGCTTGCGCACGGGGTCCCCGTAGGCAGCAACGATGACCTTACTGCCTTCGTTGAGTGTTCCGCCGGTATAATCCAGGGTATCAATAGTGGTATTGGTCTGGAAATGCAGGTCCCTGGAAAGGTCCACGCGCTCCAGGATGTATTGTATGAATTGCGCTTCGTTCCTTATATCCAGCTTTATGCCGTCCTCAGCGGTAATGAACAGGTATTTGGCAAGGCTCAGCTGCCCGTAGCCCAGGATATGATTGGCCAGCGTTAATATTTCCTGCGGCCGCTTCACCTTCATATAAGGCGTATAGCGCTCACTGCCTATTGCAAACAATAAGGGATGCACACCTGCCGCATCTACGGCATGGACTTCCTTTACGCCTTTTATTTCCCTGGGAATAGCATCCCCGGTTATTTCATGTATAAAATCGCCGAACGCAGTATCTTCCTGCGGGGGACGACCCACCACCGTAAAATTCCATATGGCATTTTTCCGGGCATATACTTTATGCACCTTCATCACCGGGAATTCGTGGGTCAGGCTGTAATAGCCCAGGTGGTCCCCGAAGGGTCCTTCCGGCTTCGTGTCGTGGGGGTAAATTTCCCCTGTAATGACAAAGTCGGCGTCATTGCTGATACAGAACCCGTCCTTATAGGCATACCTGAATCTCCTGCCCGCCAGCATCCCGGCAAAAAGCACTTCGCTGAGGCCTTCCGGCAGCGGCATTACGGCAGCAATGGTATGCGCCGGGTGACCGCCGATAAACACACTGACCTTCAGCGGCTGGTTACGGGCCGTGGCCTTAGCCTGGTGCACCCCGATACCCCGGTGTATCTGGTAATGGATGCCTATTTCCTTATCCTGCTCATAATCGTTGCCCGATAGCTGCACCCGGTACATCCCCAGGTTAGCGTTCATGATACCCGGCTTTTCCGGGTCTTCCGAATACACCTGCGGCAGGGTGATAAAAGCGCCGCCATCCCTCTCCCAGTGGTGGATCATGGGGATGTCGCTGATACGGATCTCATCGAACACTTCGGACGGGAAAGCGGTCTTTTTGGGAAGGGCCTTCAGTCCTGCCAGCGCGCTGCCGATATGCTTAAAAGGGCTCTTCAATGCCGCGACAGGGTTATATTTCAACCGTATCACCTGCTCCACGGCTTTCAGCCTGTGCCTGAAAATGAACCGGCTCCTTTCCACGTTACCGAATAGATTGGAAACCGCTTTATATTTACTTCCTTTTACGTTCTCAAACAACAGGGCCGGTCCATTGGCCCGGTTCACCCTCAGGTGAATGGCCGCCATTTCCAGGTAGGGATCCACTTCTTCCGTGACCCGTACCAGGTGACCGTTCTTTTCCAGATCCTCGATCACATCGTGCAGTAAATGTATCATAAGCGCGAAGATAAGAAAGTATGTTTACTGTACAGCCAGCAAAAGCAATAATGAGCGCAGGACTACGGGTTTTATCGGCCTCCCAGACCTAAACGCAAACCGACCAGCAGGTTAACCGTGCTTTTCTTTTCCTCTGTATAAACATTCTCTTCCCAGACATTGACATCATTGTACCCCGTACAATAATATGCCCGGGACATATTTACAAGCGAAAGTCCGCCGTATACCTCTGTAAAAAATCCGGACCTGGATATGAACTGCCTGCCTATCAGCAAACCAAAGCCCACCTTTGATTTCCTGTTGTTATAAGTAAGGTCCTGGTACGTATGTTTATAATTATTCGTACGGGTGTAACCGGTAGCACCCAGCCACCAGCCTTCGATCCCTTCATAAAAATAATATTTTATCGTTGCCTTGGTGCTGAATCCTCCTGTAGGGCGGGTATTCCCAACGAGCTTTACCTTGCTGTTGTCAAATTGAAAAAGATCCAGCAGATAGTCTAAAGTATAGCCGGCGCCGGCTTCTACGCTCAGCTTTTTCAGGAGCTTTAATTCACCTATAATATTAAAATCCCCGGAAGTGATATTGGCAATATCCGTTTTAATGGCCCACCTGTAGTTGTGGCTATAGCCCCACCAGTCCGTTGCTTCGCTCTCCGGCTGGTCATTCTTATCCCTGGTGCTGTCCTGGGCGTATTGTGTTCCTGAAATCAGCAGCAACAGCAGCAGTAAAATATTCTTTTTCATATTGAAGCATTAAAAACAGATGCAAAAGAACATCAATATAATAAAGCATCCAAAAATGTTAATAAAAAATTAAGAAAATATTTATTGGCTCCGGCCATACCGCACCCGGTCTGTAAAAAAACGCTACCGGCAAAATCATTTGCCGGCTGTGGTCTTAACAGCCTGCTCTATACACATATCCTGCCTTTAATCTCCTATCTTTGCAGGGTGAAACCGAGCATATTACTGACAACACTGAACGCAAAATACATCCATCTCAACCTGGCGATACGTATCCTCTATGATCTCAATAAGGACCGCTGCGATCTGCACTGGAAAGAATTTGTCATCAAAAATGACGCGGAGGAGGTCGCGCAATATTGCAAAGATTTTGATGTGGTGTGCTTTAGCTGCTATATCTGGAATATCACGCCCACCCTGGAAGTATGCGCGGCCATCAAAAGGATCAGCCCGCATACCAGGATACTCCTGGGCGGTCCGGAGGTCAGCTACGAATGGGAACCTGTCATAGCCCGGGATGATGTGGATTATATCATCGCAGGTGAAGGAGAGATCCCTTTTGAAAAGTTTGCCGCTCACTACCCTGCTGTTGAAGCAGTACCCAACCTGATCTACAAAAAGGACGGCAGCATCCATTTCAACAAGCAGAACGTTCAGTTTGACATCGGCCTGCTCGAAAACAGGAATCCCTACCAGTATGACCCGCAGGAAGACCTGGGCAACAAGGTCAGCTATATAGAGACCAGCAGGGGCTGTCCCTATAAATGTGAGTTCTGCCTGGCCAGCCTGGACAATAAGGTCCGGTACCTGCCCATGCAGACCATTAAGGACAACCTGCTGTACCTGATGCAGCACGGCAAGACCATTAAGTTCCTGGACCGTACCTTCAATGTCAAGAAAGATTTTACCCTGGAGCTGTTCCGGTTCATCCTGGACCATCACAGGCCGGGCAATGTTTTCCAGTTCGAGATCACCGCCGATATTGTGCACCCCGACATCATCCGGTTCATACAGGAAAAGGTGCCTAAAGGCCTGTTCCGCTTTGAGATCGGCATCCAGACCGTTAACCAGGAGAGCAACAGGGCTGTCAGCAGGAAGCAGAACTTTGAAAAGACCAGCAGCGTTATCCGGCAACTGGATAACCGCATCGAAATGCACCTGGACCTTATTGTAGGACTGCCGCTGGAGTATTGGGACGACCTGAAATACAGCTTTGAAGAGACCTTTAAGCTGTATCCCCCGGAACTGCAACTGGGCTTTCTCAAATTCCTGAAAGGCACCCCGGTACGGGAAAAGTATGAGCAGTACGGCTATGTGTTCGACCCGGAGCCGCCTTACCAGATCATCAGGAGCAATTTTTTAAGTGAGGCGGAATTGCAGGCTATTACCCGGATGGAGGATGCGCTGGAGATCTACTGGAACAAAAAGCGCGCATACTATACCCTGCAATACGTAGCCGAGAATTACAGCATTTTTGATTTTCTCTCAGGGTTGGGGCAACTGTTCCACCAGGTATCGGATACCCACAGGCATACCCTGAAAGACATCTTCCATATATTGCACCAGTACGCAGCTTCGGCCTATAAGGATGATTTCCTGATGCAGCTGGTAGCCATAGATTATTATACGTATCATAAAGTAAAGCCACAGGACCTGTACACCATAGAAGTGGACAGGGACACCCGTTCAGGCCTGTACACTTCCCTGCAGCTGAATCATCACAAATACCGTTTTGCCATCATTCCTTCCGTGTATGATTTTGACACCTGGCAACAGCACCGGCAATTCAGCAAAAGCCAGGATTTCAGCATTATCCGGTACGATGGCAATAACAAAGGCACTATCCTGACACCTTTGCTGACCGCTTAACACAGGGATCCGGCTTTCAGCTATCCATCATCGTATTACGTAATGATACAGGGATATGCACTAAAAAATAAGACGGGTAGCTTTCAATGCTGCCGGCACCTGCCTGTTATACGGGCAGCGCCACTATTTCTCCCTCAGGCTACTATACCCTATTCAACCAATACCTAAAAAAGTACCGCAGAGACTATCGCGGTACTTTTTTATGGTATATGAATAAGCATGACGGAACTATTGCTTCACAAATTTTGCTTTCAGAATATCTGTATTAGTCTGCACCCGGATCCAGTAGACGCCGGCAGGTAAATCACCCAGATCAATATGCTGCTCAGATACTTTGGAGCCGTCCCGGCGCCATATTTCCCGGCCGGTAATGTCATATACCTTAACCGATTCAATACGGGCATCAGCGGCGATACTTACTTTTAATCCGCCCGGAGTGGGGTTAGGAAAGAGTTGTAGCGCAGACGGCCTCGCGGCTACATCCTTCACCGACACCGGGCTGGTATTCACCACTACATCATCCAGGTAAATATACCCGCCCAGTGCGGAAATATAGCTGAATTTTACCGCGACATTTTCCTGCCCTGCAAACGGACTCAGGTCTACCGTAAAGCCGCGATATTTACTCTCATCCTTCGGAAGGGACATCGCCTGGAAGCTCAAGGGGTTCAGTAAGGGCTCTCGGTGGCCGCTGAGATCAGCGCCGCCCTTCCTGAACACAGAAGTGTAGGTGGCGCCGCAATCGGCAGACACCAGCACCTCCAGCGTATCGGCAAATACGGTGTCTACAAAGACATCAGCCGTGTACTTCACATAGTTATAATCTACATTAAAATGCAGGTAAGCATTACGCTGGCTGCTGAGATTGAGCTTCGGACTGATCACTTCCTCCCGCGTACCGGCATTATTAAAGATAAAGATAGAATTCATGCTGTAAAGCGCATTTTCATCATACCCGAAAGGCAGGATATAATCGCCTGAGTTATGGAATGCCCAGTCTTTCAAAGAGCTTTCACTGGAAAATCCCGCCTTATAAGGCAGCGTGCGGCTATCCGTCATTACATGCACCGGCTTAACCATCGTATTGAAATCGGTAAATGTATCTGCAATATGCTCATTGACTCCTATAATACGCACCTTAACATCATGAGGTCCGGTATTGAGACTACTGCCGTCATAAGCAGGCAGGTCAATCCAGGCAGACTGATGCTGTGCCAGGCTTCCCGACCAGCTCAGCGTATCGGGATCATTGCCTGTACCATACACCAGCTGTACGCTGTCTATAGCAATATTCCCGGTATTCTGCAATAAAACCCTGGTGGCGATCATGCCGTTACAACTACGTTCCGGGACATCCATACTGTAGATCCCGGCATCCGGACCATTACTGAAGGGCTGACCGAAATAATCCTCATAAGGATAATTCCGGAAGTCAGGGACCGTGTGACCGCCCGCGAAAATCCGGTAAGCCACCCGGCCGTTGTGTGCCACCAGCTGCGCTACGGCCCTGTTCACCAGCTCATTGTACAAAAGATCATCATTCCCTATAGTTATATAGACCGGCAATGCAGCAGCGGCAGTATAATTGAATGTGAAGAAAGCATTGTTGGCCGCCTCCTTAACACCCTGGATGGCCGGTGTGTTCAGCAGTAAAGCCTTGAAGCGGCCGGTATGGTCCAGGCCATATCTCAGGGCGCTTCTGCCGCCCAGTGAAAAACCCTGTAAGATGATCTCTGTCGTATCAATATTGTAATGGGTCCTGGCAAAATTGATGGCTGCCTCGATGATCTGCTCATCACCCGCCGGCACATAAAAGTCACGTCCCTGGTCATCTCCCCCATCGGGGCAGATAAGAATGGTATTGGGAAATGCGGCCGGGAAAGACAGTAAATCAATCAGTACATTCCGGTAGTTGGCAGCATTATCACCCATTCCGTGCAGGCCGATGATAAGCTTATGCGGCTGTGAGGCAGTATAGCCCGGGGGAACAAAATTCGCCAGCGTTCGCTGAGCGCCGTTAAAGGTTACCGAACTGTTGAAGCTGCCCGTTTGCTGGGCCATTGCCTGCAATCCCAGGCAGGCAGTGAACATCAGGATTAAATGCTTTTTCATAACATGACTATTTTTGTTGACAAAAATAAACCGGTCCTGGCACAAAAAATGGTAGGATTCAGACAGATTTTACTGCCATTCAAAAACCATTTTTTGATTACAATAAGTCCTGACATTATTGAAAAATGCCTTAGGCGACTTCCGGGTCAGCGACCGGTATATCTTATTAAAGTAAGAAGCATCATAGTAGTTGCTGCTGTAAGCCAGGTCCGTCAGGGTCTTAAAATTATCTGCCACCAGCTTTGTATTGAGCGAATGCCTGAACTGGGCAATTTTACGGTAGCTATGCGGGGACAGGCCATTGTATTTATAGATCAGGCGATACAATGTCCGTTCTGACAGGAACAGCTGCCGGGCTATATCAGCAATCTTCGGGCTGTTGTCCCAGTCTTTCAGTAAAGCAGCAGCCTGCCGGTACAAGGCCCAGTCTGGCCTGACCTGCAGTACTGAAAGCAGGAATGTTTCTAGCAGGCGGAGCCGTGCTTCCCGATCTTTTTCGGCGAAAAAATCCCGGAGCAACGATTCATAGCCGGGAGTTTGGTTCCATATATCAAATACCTGGGTATGACTGCTGCACACTCCGGAAAAATCATCTTTCATAAAATGATTCAAAGCCCCATCCTTAAAGATAATTGTTACCTTGTCAATGCTACCGCTGAAGCGCACCAATATAGGCTCGGTATAGACACCCTGCAGCAGCACCCGGGGACGCTGTTCCGCCAATCCCTTTACATGGATGGTCTTTTCCCCTATCTCGTGCTCAAAACCACGGTGTATATTGAGCGGCTTATAGAGATGGGGAAAGGCATAAAACTGGACCGGAGCTTCATAATCGGTTTCCAGAAAATAAAAGAAATCAATAAATTCCCCTAATATTTCCGACTGAGGCTTATAATGCAGAAAATCCATGAACACAAAACACATTTACGACTCCCTGTAAAGATAAGCATTAGCAGCCTGTCCACCAACACCAACTGCTGTTCAGCGGCGGTTGCAGGAATAAAAGGTTGCGCTGTTAAATTGAATAAAAAATACTGACTTGCGGCTTTTAATATAGAAGCTAAAGTATGAACTAAAATAACTGTGCCCTACCAATATGCAGCCGGTAATTTGCCTATAGTAAGAACGTCAAAAGAGGAAGAGGCTGTCTGAAAAGATCGTCATTTCGAGCGAAACGAAGTGTAGTCGAAAAATCTTACTTATTATGAGATTTTACTTCGCAAGAGAATAGTTCCTCCATTTCGCTACGCTCCAGTCTGAATAACGTAAGGTGCTTTCAGACAGCCTCTTTATATATTATTACCATTAATCATGCTTAGGAATGAAAAGGATACCTGTAATCCGTAACGGGCACATAGGTTTCCTTGATCGTACGGGCGCTCAGCCAACGGTACAGGTTCAGCGCGGAACCCGCCTTATCGTTGGTACCGGAAGCCCTGGCTCCGCCAAAAGGCTGCTGGCCTACGACCGCGCCTGTAGGCTTGTCGTTGATATAGAAGTTACCGGCAGCATTCACCAGCCCTTTGGTCAGCGTTTCAACGGCATACCTGTCCTGTGCGAAAATAGCGCCGGTCAGCGCATAACCGGATGTGCGGTCCACTACCGGGATCATATCTTCCCACTGGTCGGCCTCATATACATAAATGGTCAGCACCGGTCCGAACAGCTCCTCGCACATGGTTACATAATCTGCTTTCCTGGCTTCTATAATGGTCGGGGTAATATACCAGCCGTTCGTTTTATCGTAGGAACCGCCGGCTATGATATCGGCGTCCGCATCATTCTTGGCCCTGTCAATATAGGCAGCCAGCTTGTCAAATGATTTTTCATCAATTACCGCATTGACAAAATTGGAAAAATCATCTACCGGTCCCATTTTAAGGGCATTGGTCTCAGCTACCAGCTTTTCCTTGATAGCTGCCGCCAGGTTGGACGGCAGGTAGGCGCGTGAAGCCGCAGAGCATTTCTGCCCCTGGTATTCAAACGATCCTCTTACCAGGTTGGCCACCACTGCATCCACGTTTGCGGAAGGATGCACGAATACAAAGTCCTTGCCCCCGGTCTCTCCCACGATGCGCGGGTAAGCCTTATATTTGTGAATATTGTTGCCGATGGCTTTCCACATATTCTGGAATACGCCTGTAGAGCCTGTAAAATGTACACCCGCAAAATCAGGATGATTGTAGCATATCTCGCCTGTTGTCGGTCCGTCCGTATAGATCAGGTTGATCACGCCGTCCGGGAGACCCGCTTCCCTTAATATCTCCATGGTCATAGCAGCTGCATAGATCTGGGTATTGGCCGGTTTCCAAACCACCACATTGCCGCACATGGCCGGGGCCGTAGGCAGGTTACCGCCGATCGCGGTAAAGTTAAAAGGTGTTACCGCCAGCACAAATCCCTCCAGCGGGCGCCATTCGATCCTGTTATTGAACCCCTGCGGTGAAACAGGCTGCTCAGTATATATTTTACTTAAAAAGTGTACATTGAAGCGCAGGAAGTCTATCAGCTCACAGGCACTGTCTATTTCAGCCTGGTAAGCATTCTTGGACTGGCCCAGCATAGTAGCCGCATTAAAAGTATAACGGTATTTGGTAGCGATCAGCTCCGCCGCTTTCAGGAAGATGGCAGCCCTGTGCTCCCAGCTGGTATTGGCCCAGGCGGTCCTGGCGGCCAGCGCCGCGTCAATAGCTTCCTGAACGTGCACCGACTCTCCCTTATGATAAGTAGCTAATACATGCCTGGTCTCGTGCGGGGGGCGGATCTCCCCGGTCGCCTGTGTCCTTACTTCCTTACCGTTGATATACATAGGTATATCCTTTACCTCTTTTTTAAGTGCGGCAATGGCCTGCTGTAATTGCTGCGCATCAGGAGAGCCCGGCGCATAATCCCGTACCGGCTCATTTTTAGGTAATTCAAAAAAGAAATATCCGTTATTCATTATCAATTAGTTTTTGAAATTAATTTAGGCAAAGGTAATAAAATAAAAATTGCCCTGATGTATCCTAAGGCACACAGGGCATATAAAAGGTCGTAAAGACAGAAGATCCATTAGAAAGGCAGATCATCACCATCATCCGCAGCAGGCGGGGTAAAGCCCGGCGTGCTTTGCGTATTTTGCTGCGGTGCGGCAAAGTTATTCTGCGGTGCGCCCATAGGCTGCCCTGCGGGCTGGGTCGGCACTCCTGTTGCCAGGTTGGCCGGCTGTATCCTCCAGGCATTCAGGTTGGTAATATAACGTACCTGCCCGTCTCTTTCCCACTTATTACCACGGATATTAAAACTTACAGTCACCATATCCCCTAACTGGAAATTATCAATAAGACTGCATTGGTTGTTAGCCAGCTGAAAGCTTGCATAATTCGTGTACGTCATCCCATTGGCCGCCTGTTCTGATAATTCCAATACAAACTCCCTTTTGGAGAACGTTGGTGTGATTTGCTGTGTATCAAACTTCTCAAAAAGCCGTCCGGTGATTTCTAATGCCATAATATTATAAATTTTAATGTATTTGTAAAAAAGCGGAACATCAAAATTCCGAAGGAATATCGAAAATAAAAAATTTTTTTAAATGAAAGTCCTTTCACTGCCTATCTTGATAGGATTAAATCAACCATACTTTAAACGTATCAGGCTGAGCCCTGTCGAAATACTGTCAGGCCGGGACTGTCCACCCCCTCCGGAAAAGGGCCTTATTATATCAGGCTATGAGCCCGCTGTTGGATATTACGATCTGTTTTAAAGATGTATGCATTTCGTTAATACAAAGCTAAATAAACAATAATCTGTTATCTTTGTTTTTCACGAAATTTTTAAGGGATTGAATACTAAGCTTTTAGGGGCCATAAAGACCTCAGTACTATTACTTACCTGTTATTTTGGTGCTACGGGACTGATTGCAGGGCAGACCAAGTCGCCCCCCAGACCTGAAGGCTACTGGCTGTCTTATTCCGGGGATAACAAGATCAATTCCCGTATCGGCATCCACTCCGAGCTCCAGCTACGCAGCTTCCTGATGCCCCATGCCATGCAGACCCTGCTGGCACGTGCGGGACTGAATTATTATATCAGGCCCTACGCGATGGCTACGGCAGGCTACGGGTACATATACAGCGTGCCGTCCGGTGATGAGGTGGCCGGCTCCCAGCTTTCCGAGCACAGGATCTGGCAGCAATTGCTGCTGCGCCAGAAGCATACCCATATTTTTATGGATCACCGGTACCGACTGGAACAACGGTTCATCAATAACCTTACCACGCATACCTCCCAGCTGGACCACCGCCTGCGATACAGGTTCCAGGCCCTTTTCCCGCTATATTCCATAGACCCGCATTTACGCCACTGGTTCCTGGCCTTCAATAACGAGATCATGATCAACCTGAAAAAAGAGCCGTCCAGGCTGTTCGACAGGAACCGTCTCTTCGCGGGCATAGGCTACCAGGTAAGTCCCAGGATGAATTTCCAGCTGGGCTACCTGAACCAGTACGCGCAGATAGCGGGCAACAACCGACCTCATATAGATCATGTATTGCTGCTCTCCGTATCCTATAATATGGATGACCTGATGCAGTCCCTTTACAGAAAAAAACCGGAATAATGACACGTAACTTCATAATATCCATTTTCATTGCGCTTGGTCTTACCGTTACAGCAACAGCTCAGCAAATAAAAACATTCGGGGATGCTTACGGTATAAAAGGTACCTATACGTACAGCGGCATCTTTTCTGACAGTCTCCTGCCGCAGCATGGCCCTGTGGATATCAGATGGCGGGAGATACAGGGTACCGGCATCACCACCTACCGTGTGAAGGGCCGTACACAGCGGCACCGGCCGCAAGGCAGCTGGGTATGGGAAGAAGCCGGATGGGGCTATAATATTACCGTGGGCACAGGCATCCAGCCTGTCTTCAATACTATGGGGAAACGGATGAAATGGGAAGGCAGCTTTGCCGATGGCATCCCTCATGGTAAGTGGGTATTCACCCTGGACAGCATCACAGCGGATGATAAGGTCCGGAAAAAGCTGCTCAGGATAGAGCTGATCTATAAGAACGGCATCCCTGCAGGTCCCGTGCTGTACGAAAACCACGAGCGCAACAGTCCCCTTAAGGTTACCGGCATTACTGATGCGAACGGCATTGCCACCGGTACCTGGCTGTATGCTTATACCGGCGAAAACGGACAACCCGTAAGAGAAGAACGTAGCTATAAGAACGGGCTGCTTACCTCCATCACCACCCGAAAGGGCAACGAAAAGGCCGTCACGGTATTGCAGCAGCAGCCTGAAAATACCCGGACAGGCGCCATGATATTCGCCTCTGACGGCCACCCCGCTCCACATACCCTCCGGATGGACCGGGAACTGAACACGTATTTCCTGGACGGCTGGAAGCTGGACCTGTTCCCTTATACGTTCAGCAGGTCGTTACCGGGCTACAGGAAGCCGGAATATCCCTTATCCGAAGACGAAAAAGAGCAAATTAACGCCGGCAGGCAACTGGTAGAAGACCAGCAGGAAAGCGTCCGTCATCATTTAGCCGGTAATATCAATATCCACCGTTCCAGGAGCGGCACACTGGACACCTCGATCGCTTACCTGCAATTATACTATCAAAGGCTGCAGTACACCGATTCCCTGCTTAAGCGGGCAGCAGACCCGCTTTTTACCTACAAGAACAGGTCTGAACAGGGCCTGCAGCATTGGGTGGACGGCCTGAACAGCATGACCTATGCCAGGGGAGAGATCTACGACAGCCTGGAAGTGCGCCTGCCTGCTTTCAGGCTGGTCAACAGGCAAAACGTCTTTGCAGATATCCGAAACGTGTTGGAGCAGGACGGCCGCAAGCTCCCGGCATATTTTAAGGTGGTGGAGGAAGACCGGCAGGCCCTTGACCGGGAAGGCACGCTGCGGAAGCTGGAAGATACCATGGCTTCCAGGCTGGAAATGCTGCAGGACAACTATGCCGGCAAGAGCGGGATAGGCGGCGAGATCTACCAAAAATGGATCAAAGGCGATATACAGGAATTATTACAGCACTATGCCCAAACAGACAATTACGACACCGCGCTCCACATAGGCCATATGATCATGACCCGTATGGATTCCCTGGAAAGCTGGTCGCTCCATCTTGCTGCATTTGACAGCATGCCCCGGCTGCTCAGGCAGCAGTACACCTACCTGGCGTATAACCCTTATACCGGCATCAATGATATAGAGATCACTCAAAAAAGAAGATTCATCACCAATATCCTGGTCAATATGTGGCCCTATATGGAGCAGGAAATGCTGCAGGAGCAGGATTGGGATAAATGGTCCGCCTTATGGAACCGCCGTTTCCTGATCTATCACTACCTGGTACATTTCGTATCGCAGGAAGACCGGCAGGCCCGGAAGCTGGAGAAGCGGGTCAGGAGCGAGCGCAAGCCCGATAAGATGATCCGCCTGCTCACGCACCAGGCAGAACACCCTTGATAATATTTTACTGATTATATAAGATGCCTCACATCTGTTCGGAATGACCGGCAGCTACAGTACTTTTATAGCAAAAGCGGTCTTTGGCCCGCAGACAGGATATTTCACAGCAAAGTTTACCTTTATAAGAGGTAGTTTCATGTAAGCCGATAAAACTTAATATGTATATAAAAAAAGCTCCTGCTGACGCAGGAGCTTTTTATGCAGTAGCCGGGTTTTAATTTTTCACCGGCAGGTTACCGTAGGTCTTACCGTATTCCAGCATTTGCTGGAAGAAAGAATGGGGATAGGTCAGCTTCACATCTGTAATATTGCCTTTCTCATCTTTCACCGCTTCCAGCTTAGGCTGGATAAAGCCTTTGTACGGCTTGATGTTCAGCGCCTGGTAACGCTCCAGGACTTCCTTATGCAGTTGCGGGTCTATTTTCACGCCGTAAGTTTCCACCAGGTTCTTACCGGCTTCATAATCACCTTCGGATTTGATCCTCTGGATCTCTCTCAGCAACTGGCCGAACAGCTCCCTTAATTTTTCGTAGTTATTGACCTGCACATAGGTCTTGTCGCCTTTCTTTACAAATTCCACCACTTTGTCAGCCTTGCCTTTCTCATATACCCAGTAGGCGTTCAGCGCCCTGTTGCGCATGTGCGCCTCTTCTATCTCATCTCCGAGCTTGATACGTGTCAGCTGTGTCATCAGGCCGTTCATCATATAGCTGTCATATTCCGCCTTGCCCACTTCCAGCGAGGGCATAACACCTATGTCCACCAGCTTCTGGTCCATCACATAATATAAGGCTACCAGGTCAGCCCTTGCTTCTTCCAGCGTGGAGGCATAGCTTTTCAGGGTTTTATCAGGCGTGCTTACACCGGGATTGATCTGCCCGGAAGCATGTCCTATACACTCGTGCATATCCGTATGCAGGTCGCTGGACAGGTTACCGTACTCCTTGATCCTTTTCAGCACTTCCGGGCTTACCGCAAACTCGTCCAGGAAACCGGAGCTGGCGCTGCTGGTATTGTAAGCGGCTACAATATTACCCAGCGATACGGATTTGGAGCCGTATTCTTTCCTTAACCAGTCGGAGTTAGGAAGGTTGATCCCTATCGGCGTGGTAGGAGCAGCATCTCCCGCTTCCACCACCACGTTGATCACTTTGGCATTGATGCCTGTCACTTTTTTCTTCTTATGCTCCGGCATCAGCGGCGAATTATCCTCGAACCACTGCGCTTCCTTGGCGATAGCTTCTATCCTTTTGGAGGACTCAAAGTCCTTGATGGACACGATAGATTCATAGCTGCCCTTTTTACCGATAGCGTCATTGTACACTTCAATAAACCCGTTGGTGAAATCCACGACCGTTTCCGTGGTCTTGGTCCATTCTATATTGTAGGCATCCCAGGTTTTCAGATCGCCGGTCCTATAGTAGTCCGCCAGCAGCTTCAGCGCCTTGGCCTGCTGCGGGCTTTCCGCTACAGAGATCGCTTTCTCCAGCCAGTAAATGATCTTGTCTATGGCTGCGCCATACATGCCTCCTGACTTCCATACCTTTTCGGTCAGCTGGCCGTTTTCCTTCACCACCTTGGAATTCAGGCCCCATTCCGGCTCCCTGTCGGAGTGCGGGAATTTCGCATAGAAGTCTTCCACTTCCTTAGCGGTCACACCTTCATAGAAATTGTTGGCAGAGCTCACTACATTGTCAATACCGCTGCGCAGGTCCACCATTTTGGGCATATAGTTCTTATCGAACATGATCTGCTTCAGGCTGCTCAGCAATTGGTCCGCTGTTTCGCCTTCCTGCAGGGGCAGGCTTGCTGCCGGCGTATTTTTTACGACAGCCGAAAAGTATTCGAAGGAGAAATCCGGCATGATCTTATCATTGGCATAATGATGGTGCATACCATTGCTGAACCATATCCTCCCGGCATAGGTCTGCAGGGCATCCCAGTCTTTTCCCGTTTTGCTGCCTGTATAGGAGCTGAATATGCCTTCCAACGTTTTCCTTACCAGGAGATTGTGCTTATTTCTCTGGTCATAAATGATGTCCCTGCCTGCCAGAGAGGCTTCGTACAGGTAATATGCCAGCTCTTTCTGCTTCAGGGTAAGCTGGTCCCAGCCCGGCACTTCATAGCTCAGTATCTGCAGGTCCGCAAAGGCTCTTTCATCAAAGCTGCTTTCCGGCTGCCCGGCCGCGCCCTGAGAGCTTTTTGTCCCATCTCCACAAGATGCCATCAACAACATTCCCGCTATTACAGACATACTTAAAACGGATTTTTTCATAAGATTGTATTGTTTAGATATAATTCAAATAGAGATTGCTAAGTTAAACTTTTTTCATTATTAAGATGCCTGTCCTTATTTTTGAAAAAATATTCCGATGACCTTATTGCTAGACATTGACCCGGAGGCCCAGGCCTGTTTCGATAACCTCAGGCAACAATTCTTCCCTAAACATAAGCTCCGGGACAATGCCCATATCACACTGCTGTACCAGATACACGAAGCGCCGGAAAAGGTCATGGAAAAGCTGTCCGCCATTACTTTTCCGGAATTCAGCATCCGGGCCGCCGGCATCCTTCCCTTTAGCACAGGGAATGCCGTCAGGCTGGAAAGCGAAGCCCTGCTGGAATTGCATTCCATCCTGAAAAAGACATTCAGAGGCAGGATATCCAGGCGAGACCTGGTGAGATACCGCCCGCATCTCACCATCCAGCTGCATGTCACCGCGTTCAAGGCGCAGCGTACCTTAAAGGAGCTGGAAGCCGTCTTTGTTCCCTTTGAGTTTGCAGCCCGGGGTATGAGCCTGTGGGTCAAGGATAAGCAGGAGTCGGAAATGGTGTGGAGCCTGCCATTTCCCGCGCTGTAATTTTCAAAACCGTCCCGGCCACCGGCAACGGACACATCCGCATCACCTGACCTCTATGGTCTTAACGCCAGAAGTACCGTAGTTAAGCGGCATATACATCATTTCTATCTTGACAGGATTCATGGTAAATACGCCTTTATATTGCGCTTTCACAGGAATACTGAAAGTATAGGTACCTTTTTTGAGAACCGGCAACGCGATATTCACCTGCTCATCAAGGTATTCCCTGTGAGATTCATAACGGTGGCGGGCAGGTTCCGCCTTAGCTATACAGCCGGCAGGCAGCGGTATTTCCAGCACCATAAATTCCGCGTCTTTCTTCACTTCCACTTCCACCAGCAGCTCAAAGTCTTCAAAAAGGCCTACCCGGCAGGTGGTCGTATCTTTCCTGTTGATAAAGGTCTTTACGGCAAAAACATCACTTTTATGTACACCCAGCGTATCCCGCTGCCTGTAATAGTACGAGAAGAATACAGGCCGGTAGCCGGATTTGCTCACCTTTACAGCCGCATCGCTGCTAAAGCTGCCTGTATATGGAAAACGGGTAATGGTATCATTACCGACACAAAGACGGACCTCTTCTTTTTGTATGGCCGCGAAATCCAGCGTACGGGCAATAGCCTGTATCGCCAGGGATGATTCGTAGGTGTTACGCCAGCCGTTAAATGAGCGGTTGGCTATCAGCCAGGAAGCCACCCGGTCGGGACGAACGGCAGGATTCAGCTCCGGCTGACTTACAAGGCACTGCAGGGCATAAGCATTCAGCACCATATCATTGTTCCATAAAGACCCGGAATCAGCGGTAAAATAGGTATTACCGTAAACATCCGAATGATAATTCAGGAATTCCCGTCTGTATTGTTTCATCACCTCCGGACTGAGCATCGCTATCAGCTGATACCGCTGGACGGTATGCAGTGCATGGCGCAGCCTGCTGTCATCCAGCATACGTGTGATCACCGTATCCAGGTAAGCCTGTGGTGTTCCTAATCCTTTCAGTATCTCCAGCAGGCTGATCTTACTGCGGTGATCCATGGTACCGTCCAGCCGGCTTTCCATGTACACCTGCGTGGCTTTTGTAAACCCCGCAGGCTGCGTCACTTCCTTCACCGTGCCGGCCAGCAGCAATGCCTGGTACGCCCGGGAAGATACCCAATAATCAGCAGCTCCCTCACCCCACCAGCTCCAGGTACCATCTGCTTTCTTTCTTTGCAACAGCAGCTCCACATACCTGTTAAGCGCCTTGTATATTTTCCCGTCCACCGGCTCATCCAACGCTTTCCGGATACGGATATAATTCACCAGCCCTATGATCTTGGCAGATAATTGCTCATTGCACAGGTGCCTGTAACGGAACAGATGCATGGCTTCTTCTTTTATGATATCATACTGCTGTGTATATGCTGCCATCAGCACTTCTTTTCCCGGAGACAGTTGTTTGAGGAATATCGCGGTATCACCGTTCAAGACCACAGCCTCACCTTTATTCACCACCACGCCACGCGGCAGGACAGGAAGACCATGCACTTCCCCGTCCAGGTAGCCGTCCTCTTTGACAACCTCGTATTGAACTTTCATATGCTCTATACCGGTTTGCGCCTTCAGCACCAGAACATCATCATAGGACCTGAACAATGCAATGCTTTTACCGGATACCACCGAATCATTCAGGGATAGCCTGGCAAGGAGGGTCAGGGAGTCCGGCGTCAGGTTCTGTATGGTATTGGAAAACCATAAGCTGTCACCTTCTACGATAAACCGCGGCAGGTGGGATGTGGTAAATAAAGGCTTGAAAGCATTGACGGTGGCCTGGTAATTGCCCCGCAGCTTTCTTCCTTTAGTGGCTATTATAGCCGCTTCCCAGGCAGTAATATCATCCGGGTATCGTACGGTAAAGGTGGCCTTACCATACTTGTCGGTGCGGGCATGAGGTACCCAGAATGCGGCATCATTAAAATAGCTCCGCAGGGAAGCCGCACCTTCCGGCTGATCGCCCGGCACCGTCCGGCTCGCAATATCTGCGGGCAGGTCTGCCGGGTCGTAATCCTTTGTACTGATAAAGATCACGCCGTTCCTGGCCGCGTCACCATATAAAGCTACATATGCCGGGTCAGTTACCACTTTGAACGTGTTACGCACTTTTTCGCTGAATGCAAGTATGCTGCCATTGTATATTTTATTGTCTACAATGATAAGCGGCATTAAAGTATCCGGAGCGACAGCATTGGCGACCGTGGCAACATTGACATTACCGGCCACATACCTGTTATCAACAGCTGTGCTGACTATGCGGCCCGCGGATCCGACCCATTTGGTCTTCTCAAGTTTCCCGCCAACATAAGGTTCTGTGATCTGAACGCCAGGCACCCCATCCCAAGACAAAACGACATTTTTAAGTTCAATGACCTGATACATATCGTTTTTATTCCGGCCGGGCTGAAAGGCATCCTGCCCGAGAATCTTACCGAGATCCCAGTTCTCACCACTATATAATACTTCAAGAGAAGTATCAGGTTCCATTGCAGTTGCCGGGATATATAAGGTATAATTGCCGCTGCTGTCTGTAAAAA
This sequence comes from Edaphocola sp., assembly GCA_037190225.1. GTDB lineage: Bacteria > Bacteroidota > Bacteroidia > Chitinophagales > Chitinophagaceae > MKSF01. The sequence goes on from JBBCJL010000006.1 coordinate 474,269, forward strand.
GACCAAAAGCTTTATACCTGATCCATATCGGTTCTGGATCCGGGAGATTTTCAAACTGCACCTGTCCTTTCAAAACAACGGTATGATCCTTATAGTAATGCTTCAACAAATATTGCATAAGCAATGCCCCGCGCTCCCGGAACTTAATGCCGGGCGGCTGGGCTTCCTCCAATTTTCTGCCAATAAGCGTATCATATACATCCGGGCGGTCCAGCCTTATATGATACCAGCCTGCCCTTCCCAGGTCAACACCTTTCTTCATATACATCCGTTTACTGTCCAAAAGCACAATATCATAAAGCCCCGATTTCAGGCTGTATGCGCCCGCCATATCCGCATTGACAAATTCATACTCAAAAGGATCATTTTTCTTAATGAATAATATGTTCAACTGATTGCTGTCCAGTGCATATAAAGTATCCGAGAAAACAGGGGCATAGTCCAGCCGTACTCTTATATCCATATCCAGGGTATCTTTGAACTTCATACCGGACCATACGGACCTTTTCCATAGTATCTGCTGTCTTTTATCCCGGACCACAGCCATTACACCTGAATATTGTTTCGCAAACCTGCTATTGTATACGCGTAATCTGGGCGCTTCCGCCTGTTGCAGCATAGTGCTGTACACCCGATTATCCAGTGACGTCAGCACCGAACGGTTGGGGCCTTCAAAATAGTAGGCATAACCAGGCCGTATCCGGGACTCGGTAATATGATACCTGCTTAATGATCCGCTGTTTAATCTGGCATATCCGCTATTAACGTCATATGACCAGACATAATTATGAACAGGTGCGATGACCATATAGTCCTTTCTGTAACGCGATATGAGATCCGATAAAATAACTGTATCATACCCGGGGATCATAACGGCAGCCTGGGCAAATCCTTCCGATTTACTGTCTATTGCCAATGTGTAGGCCTTAATCTCATTAAGCGCCTTATCAGATGTATAGGGGATCATACCAAACGGCCTTGCCGAATCAGCCATGTTCCGCGGCTTAATGACCACTATTTTCACAACCTTTCGACCCTCCTGCTGCGGAAGATCCACCATAACGTCATAAAGCGTGTCTCCCGAAAGTAACCGTATCCGTTGGGTTTGCGAGGTATCATTTGCTATTTTTACAGCATAAGGTTGCGTAACATCCGCACCTCCTACATAATGCATGCCGTTATTATGCCGGACAAAGCCAACAGGCTGTATCTTATTCCCCCTGACCACCACCGGGATAATATAACTGAACGTATCAGGACTGGAATATACAAATTCCTGGAATACGGTATCTTTATACAACATAGTATAATAATCCTGTTCCGACAGCCTGAACTTTTCCTTCCAGGTATTGTATTGCAATCCGGTACTGTGCTCCAGGTAAAGCTTGTAGACATGCTTATAATTACGACCGCCTTTCTTTTGTTTACCGGGACGGAGGTACTGAAACCTGTCAAAAGCACTCTTCGCTGTAAACTTATTGGTATGTGCATAAGCAAAAAGCGAAGCGTTTTTAACTTGTTTACCCTTGTCATCTGTAACAATGACCTGCCATTCATCAAGAGCGCCCGGGAATATCTTCTGCCGGTGCTGTACCTCAAAATGAAGCCTATAATCAGGCTTATCCAGTCCAAAAGAGTAGAATTGAGATTTGCCCGCCCATAAAGCGTTAATGAACAAATAATGTTCCTTACCGGGATTATGCGGGTATGTAAAGCTTTTTAATACCTCATCCGATATTATCTTGTCCAGCTCACGATTAGCCCGATAGGTAAATAGCTGATACCGTATGCCGTAAGGATTGTGAACCGATATATACAGCTTACCGCTGTCCACATAGCTGCTGATGGTGATTGGCTGATCTTCCAGCTCTTGTATGTTTAGTGTTTTGGTCCGGCCGGTAATACTGTCTGTCAATGTTATGCTTTCTACAGCCTGGCTGACATGCCATAAAGCATACTTTTCGTTCTCTTTCAAGCGTAAAATCTCGGCAGTAACAGGATGCCCGAATGCGTCATATCCTCTTAACCATAAGGGATGCGCCAATGTATCTTTATCGCATATATTAAATATACGGATATCACCTTTATAAGGATACATGACAAGATTGTTGATCCGGCTCCAATACCTGCCGTTCCCTGATATTTCCTTTATGTAATCTCCATAACTTATTTGGCATTTGATCCGAAAAGCTACATTACGGTCTTTAAAAATACTATCAGGAATATGCAGCTGATAACCGGATATATTTTCCAGTACGGTATCCATACTATACAGCGTATCGGGTATGAACGATATGCTGCTACCTGTCTTATCAACCTCCATCAATGAGTCGGTCAGGATTATCAGCTTCAGGTTAGCGCCATATACGGGAATATCGGACTTGGTGTACATTTTGAAATCAAGAGGTGTAATATTACCCCGATACCAGTCGCCCTCAGGCAATTTCACCTGGAAGTCATAATTATCCAGGTTGTATTGCCTGACGGGAAAACTTATTCGATTCCGGACATTTACATTCTTTAATATAATAGTGTATTGCCTGTCAGCCGTTATGCCTAAGCTGTCATCCAGAACAAATTCCAGGTCATAACCATTATCTCCCGGAGCAACAGACAATTTTGAAGTGATACTTTTTTTATCAAAATCTATTCTCACAGATACCGGACGCTTATAAAAACGGTTGTTATAACGCTCCAGGTAGATTTTAGTCCTGACCGTATCGCCTTTCCGGTATTCTGGCTTAGAGAAGAAACATGTGGACGTAAGATATGGGGATATAAAGTAATGACGGTTAGATCTCAATAGCTGGTAGGTCAACCAGCTATTATCATAATAGTCACCTCTGCAGTAATCATAAAATTCCTTATTGAAAGGAATGGACAAAATAGCAGCAGGCGAAGACAACAGGTCAAAAACATTCCAGGCATAGAGATTACGGATCACTGAAGATTGTGGTACAACCCCGGTTGTCATATACTGTTTATTCAGCGCCATCCAATATTTCCGGTCCCGGATCTTTATTTCCAATACACCGCTGTTGAAATCGAAAGGGGTACGGTAAGATTTTATAGCCGGGTCGTAATAAAGCTTATATGAACCGATACGGACCACTGCGTTTTCAACATATGTCAGGCTTTTTTTATCCAGCAACTGGACACCCAGGCCGCCGTATTTATTATTATAGACAATATGAAAAGGAATTTTCGGAAGCAGCTCGTAGGACACCTGGTAGGGGTTGCTGAGTGTTGCGGTCAAATAATAGCCGTCCTCGTACGTGTCCTGGCCGATATGTTCCGCGGTGAAATTATGATCCGCCACCTGTAAACCTTTCAGGAGGACGGTATCCTCTATTCCGTTGTCAAATAATACCTTTTCCGCCTGCTCATTATTCAGCCGGAAGAGGATCACAGGATGCCTGACCGTATCTGCATCATAATAAAAATATTCCTGTGCCCGGACGTTACGTACCAGGCCGTTTATCCAGCATAACAGCAGCAGCAATAATACCCTTTTCATAAAGTCTTGTAATTACCCGGGAGGAAAGATACTTATTTAACACAAAATAAACATATCGCTGTGCAATAAATTACGGATTATGAAGCCATTACATACAAATACCGCTTTTAAAGGACTTTACTTCCTCCCGAAATCCGCCGGGTTTTCGCCCCAGGCTTTGGTTTCCCATTTTAAGATCTGGTTGGGATAAGTATGCGTTTTCAGCCATTTTTCCGCCCGGTCTATCAGCTCAAAGATCTTGACATTTTTACTGCTGGGCGCATGATTGGTCTTCGCTTTTCTGGCTTTGACCCAGCCAATCGCGTTCCTACTGTCGGAATAGATGGGCAGGGTGATATTATGGGCTTTGCAGTAAGCCAGCGCATGTACAATGGCAAGGAACTCGGCGATATTATTGGTGCCGTCCTCAAAAGGTCCCTGCCGGAAGATCAGTTGCCTGGTCCGGGTATATACGCCCTGGTATTCTATCATACCCGTTGCCGTATTCCAGGCGCCGTCCACAGCGATGCTCTCCGGCAGCGGCCGGCCCACCAGCTGCAGGTACTGCCGGTCCACGGGAGGAGGCGCAGCGGCTTTACCGATATACTGCCTGCTGTCCTTTCTAAAAGCTTCCTCAGCCTGCTCCCTTGACTCAAAGGATTTATATTTCGCCTGGGGATATTCGGATATCTGCTTTTTACACTCGTTCCAGTTATCAAAGACACCCGTCTTACGTCCCTCCCAGACCACATAAAATTTTCTTTTAGCCATTGCTTGCCCTTATTATATTAGATAGATGTCTTAAATAGTGAGTGTTCCCCATGCGCCGGTCTGCTGAGGGTCATCGTCTCAGTACGATCCGGAAAGTGGTGCCTTTTCCCAGCTCGGAATGCTTCACGAACAATTCTCCTTCATGGTATTCCTCGATGATCCTTTTGGCGAGTGACAATCCCAGTCCCCACCCTCTTTTCTTGGTAGAAAAGCCCGGCGTAAAGATCCTTTGCCACTGGGATTTCGGGATGCCCTTGCCCGTATCGGTCACATCTATGGTAACTTTCCGGTCCTCGTTCTTCACGGCAATGGTAATAGCGCCCTTGCCTTCCATCGCATCCAGCGCATTCCTGATCAGGTTCTCTATGACCCAGTTGAACAGCGGGGCGCTCAGCATCACATGCGTTTCCCGGCAGTCATGCCCGAAAGTTATCTGTACTTTGGCCGGCGCGCGCTTCTGCATATAATCCGTCATCTCCTGCAGGTGGCTTATCAGGTCCTCATCTTCAAGGCTGGGCACGCTGCCTATCTTGGAAAAGCGGTCCGCGATCAGCTGCAGCCGGGTGACATCCTTTTCCATTTCTGCCAGCCAGGGCCTGTTGGACTCGGTGTCCTTGAGTATCTCTATCCAGCCTACGATGGACATCAGCGGTGTGCCCAGCTGATGCGCGGTTTCCTTGCTCATCCCTACCCATAGCTGGTGCTGGATATTACGCTGGATATTGGAAATAACGATATACAGTATAAAGATAAATACAAAAATAATGGCTATCAGTATAAAGGGGTAATACCTGAGATCGGCCAGTATATGCGAGTCCCCGTAATAGACCATCTGGTTCAGCCCGCCGCTGGTCACGGGGATGAAGTGCCCCTGCTCTTTAAAAAGCTGCAGCTTATTCTCCACGTAGTTCTTCCTGCCGGTCACCTTCTCCTCGTCAAAGTTCACATAGCTGATGATCTCCTGCCGGTCTTCATCCACCACGATCAGCGGTATGGAAGTATTGCCGTCAATGATCTTGGAGATAAAGGTCACATTCGATCCGCCGGAAGAGAGCTGGTCATTGCCCAGCGTTTCAATAGCCTCCACTACCAGCTCAACCTTTTTCCGTTCCTCCGTCTCCATTTCTTCCACTATATGGGTAAAGTAGAACAGGGCCAGGCCGGCGATGACGACGGCAAAAGCAACGAGATAGGTCCTGATATTCAAAAATCGCCTCATAAGCGCGCCAAAAATACGATTTCAGTCAATATTAATAAAAATAACCGTCTCCTGAATGCCGCATCCGGCCCCCCGAGATTTGTAAAGGTAACTATTCGTCACATATCAAATAATACTTACCTTTGCTCCTTAAAAATCAGAAACTTCATATTATATGCAACGTACAAAGATCAAAGAGATTTTATACAGCGACAAATTAGACTACGAGTGCGTAGTAAAAGGATGGGTGCGTTCCTTCAGAAATAACCAGTTCATAGCCGTGAATGACGGTTCATGCCTGGATAGTTTGCAGATAGTAGTTGATTCCAATAATACAGATAAAGACATTTTAGATCATATCACCGCCGGCGCTTCTGTAAGTGCCCGCGGCATCATCAAGGCCTCCCTGGGTAAGGGCCAGAAGGTAGAGCTTATTGCTGATTCGCTGGAAGTGCTCGGCAGGTGTGACCCGGATCATTATCCGCTGCAGCTCAAGAACAGGCCTTCCCTGGAATATTTAAGGGAGCATGCCCATCTGCGGATGAGAACGCATGTGTTCGGCGCCATATTCCGCGTGCGGCACAACCTGGCATTTGCCGTGCATGAGTTCTTTCATAAAAAAGGATTCGTGTACCTTAACACGCCTATTATCACCGCTTCCGATGCTGAAGGAGCCGGTGAGATGTTCCAGGTGACCACCCTGGACCTGAATGATGTTCCCAAGAATGAAGACGGGTCGGTTGACTATTCTGAAGACTTCTTCGGCCGTTCCACCAACCTGACGGTAAGCGGGCAGCTGGAAGGCGAGCTGGGAGCGCTGGCCCTTGGCGAGATCTATACTTTCGGTCCTACCTTCCGCGCTGAAAATTCCAACACCACGCGCCACCTGGCAGAATTCTGGATGATAGAGCCGGAAATGGCCTTTTATGACCTTGCTGAAAACGCGCAGCTGGCACAGGAGTTCATTCAGTACGTGATACAATATGTGCTGGATCATAACCAGTCTGACCTGGAATTCCTGGACCAGCGTCTTGCCGAGGAAGAAAAGCAAAAGCCGCAGAACGAGCGCAGCGAGTTCAGCCTGCTGGAAAAGCTCCGGATGGTGACCGCCAACAGCTTTGAAAAGATCACCTATACGGAAGCCATTGATATCCTGCTGAAATCCAAACCTTACCAGAAAAAGCAGTTCAAATATGATGTGAGCTGGGGCACGGACCTGCAGAGCGAGCATGAGCGTTACCTCGTGGAGAAGCATTTCAAAAAGCCGGTGATCGTAACGGATTACCCTAAAGAGATCAAATCATTTTATATGCGCCTGAACGATGACGGGAAGACCGTTGCGGCCATGGATATCCTGGCGCCCGGCATCGGTGAGATCGTGGGCGGCTCGCAAAGGGAGGAACGCCCGGACGTGCTGGAAAGCAGGATGCAGGAAATGGGCGTACCCGTGGAAGAAATGAGCTGGTTCCTGGATACCCGCAGGTTCGGTACGGTACCGCACGCAGGTTTTGGCCTGGGCTTTGAGCGCCTGGTGCTGTTCGCTACGGGTATGACGAACATCAGGGACGTGATACCTTTCCCGAGAACACCTAAAAGCGCCAATTTCTAGGCATGGACATATTCCGGGATATTATTCAATTCCGCCTGTAACATTTACAGGCGGAATTTGTTATTTTAGATATATTTAAGCATTCTTACTACACATATATGAAAAAAATCGCTACTATTTTTCTTTTGCTGCTGACCTGCCAGGCCTATGCACAGCAGCCCGTTCAGCAGTTCACCTTTAAAAGCCGGTGGGTAGACAGCATTTATACTGCCCTCACGCTTGAGGAGCGCATAGGACAACTGTTCATGGTAGCAGCCTACAGCGGAGGGGAAAATAAGAATGACCGCCAGATCCAGGCGCTGATCAACCGGCATGGCATCGGGGGCGTTATTTTTATGCAGGGCACCCCGGAAGCACAGGCGCAGCAGACCAACCGCTTCCAGAAAGCCGCCAAAGTGCCGCTGCTGGTAGCTATGGATGCGGAATGGGGACTTGGCATGCGGCTGACCGGCGTAAAGGACCTTCCCAGGCAAATGACCATAGGTGCCTCCCGCAGCGATACGCTGATGTACGAGATAGGCATGGCCGTAGCGGAACAATGCAAGCGCCTCGGCGTACATATCAATTTTGCCCCGGCAGTGGATATCAACAGTAACCCCAGGAACCCGGTGATCGGCTTCCGTGCCTTCGGGTCGGATAAGGAGCTGGTCAGCAGGCTGGGCATAGCCTATATGCAGGCTTTGCAAAGCAATGGCGTGATGGCCTGTGCCAAGCACTTCCCGGGCCATGGCGATGTGACTGTGGATTCTCACCACGACCTCCCGCAGATAGACAAGGATGCCGCAGCCCTGAGAGCCCTGGAGCTCTACCCTTTCCAACAGCTGTTCGACGGGGGCGTCCAGTCGGTGATGATCGCCCACCTGAACCTTCCGCAGCTTGATACGGCCCGTGTGCCCAGCACCTTAAGCTATAATATCGTGACCAATCTCCTGAAAAAGGAAATGAAATTTGACGGGCTGATCTTTACCGATGCCCTGAATATGAAAGGCGTAGCGAATTATTACCCTGCAGGTGAGGTAGAGGTGCTGGCCTTCCTCGCCGGCAATGATGTCCTGCTGTTCTCACAGGATGTGGGGCTGGCCATACAAAAAATAGTTGCGGCATACCATAACGGCACGCTGACGGAAGAGCGCCTGGCGCACAGCGTCAAAAAGATCCTGGGAGCCAAATATGACAAAGGCCTCCAGTACTACACACCTGTAGAAGAGCAGCGCGTCACCGAAGATCTGAACAAGGCTTATGATGATATCATGCTGCATACGGCCGTGCAGACCGCCACCCTTGTAAGCGACCATTATAAGATGATTCCCTCTTTCTCAAAAATAAAAAATAAGGCTTTCATCACCTTTAATGCTTCCGAACAGCAGATAAAAATGTACAAGGCGCATTATCCCAATGCCGTTTTTATCAATATGGACGGCCGGCAAAATGCGGCCTATATCCTGAAAACACTGAGAACCCTGCCCAAAGGCACGATGCTGGTAGGCAGCCTTCATAAGCTGAGCAGGTATCCCGGGGATAAGGAACAATACGGTTATTCTGACAGCCAGATACAGGTGCTGCAATACCTGTCACATCAGAAGCAATCGCTCCTGCTGCTGTATGGCGTACCTTATATGAGCAGGCATTTCTGCAAAGCCCCCGCCCTGCTGGTAGCCTACGAGGACCAGCCGGCTTTCCAGAACAACATCATACGTGTGCTGGAAGGTGCACTGCCTCCTAACGGCACCCTGCCCGTGGAGATCTGCAGGTAATATAAATTTAATTTTTACCGCTGTTTTATAAGGAAATAGCGGCTTTTTTTATACTTTTGGAACGTACAATAGTAATATATTTAAGCGTATAATATGTCATTGACCATCAGAAAAATAACGGCTCCCGCTGATATAAAGAAGTTTGTAGAATTCCCTTTTGAGCTATATAAAGACAACCGTTACTGGGTCCCTCCCATCAAAATGGACGAAATGCGCTCGCTGGACCCGGACAAGAATCCATCCTTTAAATATATTACTTCGGCTTTCTGGCTTGCTGAACGCGATGGAAAGGTGGTAGGCAGGATCGGCGCCATCATCCATCATAAATCCAATGAGATCAATAACGAAAAGCTGTGCCGTCTTACACGTTTCGAATGTATTGACGATAACGAGGTAGCGCAGCTGCTGTTCCGCACAGCAGAGCAGTTTGCCCTGGATAATGGTATGGAAGGCATCCATGGCCCGCTGGGCTTTTCGAACCTGGACCACCAGGCGGTATTGGTAGAGGGCTTTGAAGAGCTGCCATCCGTAGCCTCGGAATATCACTTCCCCTACTACCAGAACCTCTTTGAAAAGAACGGCTATACCAAGCAGACCGATTGGATCGAATTCAAGCTCAAGGTGCTGGAGCAGATCCCTGAAAAAGCGCTGCGCATCAACGAGATCATTAAAAAGAAATATAACCTGACGGTTAAGAGCTTTCATTCTACCGCTGAAATGAAGCCGTACAGCCTGAAGATATTCCACCTGCTGAACGCCGCGTTCTCTGAGCTGTTCAGCTTTGTGCCCATGCCGGACGAAGTGCTGCAGTTCTATATAGATAAGTACATTACCATACTCAACCCTGCTTTTGTAAAAGTAGTGGAAGATAAGGACGGCGAGGTGATCGGCTTCATTATCTCTCTGCCTTCTTTGAGCGAGGCGATGCAGAAAGCCAAAGGTAAAGTATTTCCTTTCGGCTGGTGGCATATCAAAAAGGCCCTGAAAAAACCCAAAGTAGCCGACCTGCTGCTTACAGGCGTTCATCCCGACTGGCAGGCGCAGGGCGTGAGCGCGCTGCTGATAACGGAACTGCAGCAGATCATGATCCATCACGGTGTGGAATGGGTGGAAACGACCGGTATGATAGAAACCAATGAGAAAGCGATCAACCACTGGAAAAATTACGAGCACGTCCAGCACAAGCGTAAAAGATGCTATATTAAAATGCTGAAATAGCTCCGTGGCTGCCCGACAGGGTAGCCATTCCAATATTATCATCACTATTTTTATTATCTGAGCTCCTATGAAACATACTATATTGTCCCTGCTGCTCTGGATCTCCTGGTCACAGAGCTTCGGGCAAAAATATTTTATCCCTTTCAGGGATGGCGACAAAAGCTACCTGCAGGATGAAAACGGCAAAAAGGTCATTGACAAACACTATGATATTCTCTACTGGGCTAAGGGCGCTTTTTTTGTCGGCAGCACGATACAGGAACGCATAGACCCCGGTACACCCTATGGCTTTAACACGTACCTGTCTGATATCATTTATAAAGGTAGGGTCATCCTGCCGGCACTTCCTTTCGATAAGTTCAGCTATATCCTGGATGAAATAATAGTAGCCCGGAATACTTCCTTCCATAAGCCCGAACTATTCAAACCATATCATATAACAGAAAGAGAAAGCATCGTATTGTTCAATACCAAAGGAAAGGCCTTGCTGAACGGTCCCGTAAAGCATATGGTACTCCTGGATACCACAGGAACCAGCAAGCAACGGCCCCATGCTTTCCGGTATATCCTGCTCATCACCCTGGATTTTAACAACCTGACCTCCCTGTATGTATATGACGCGGACGCAGGTAAGATAGCCAGGACGGTATTGAAGGACGTGAACATCCCGGGGGATGCGCACCCCGATAAGCATAATAACGCATTGTACTTCAGCATAAAGGAAAACAATAAGATCACCCCGAAAGTATTCCATTATAAGGATGGTAATTTTAAGCTGTCGGATGTCAATAAGGAAGCCATGGCTGTAAAACAGCAGGACGGGGAGGAAGAGGAATCTTATTACTCCGGTGATATCTTCACAGGCAAACATGGCGAACCTGTCCCGGCTGATATGGCCATGAGACCTCCATCCGACCCTATCCCCTACCTGCGCATACAGGGTGACTCCGTGCTGCGCATGCCTGATATTTACAACCGATCCGGTGCATCCGTGCTGCACCTGAAGCTCACACCGCAGCAGCGGCTGATACCCAAATCTTCCAATGAGTATCGCACCGGTATCATTTATTTGGAAAACGGCAAATTCGGTATCATCAACCTGCAGGGACGGCAGCCGGCCATCTATGATTCCCTGTTCTATTTTGACCAGGGGGTTTTCATAGTGCATCAAAACAACAGGAAGGGCATCATAGACGCTGACGGCGATACCCTGATCCCGGTGATCTATGATTCCCTGGCATTTGACATGGATCAGATACGCCTGGGGCATACAGGTATCTCTATTACGAATGCTGCCGCCTATAAACGCTACAATTTTGAATTCAGGAATACCACCGGTGTGATCAAAGTGGTAAAGGACGGGAAAACCGGCTGGTACGGAAGCAACTCCAAGGTAATATTCCCGGCAGAATATGATTTTATTGCCCGGAACGGTGATCTCTATGGCCACCACTCCAGAAAGGCAATCCGTTATATTGCCAAAAAGGGAAACCTGTATTACGGTCTCCTTTCCTATAATGGTGATATGACAGGCAAAATGGGTGCTCCTTACGAATACCTGCCTATGTACTATTATGAAAACTACTACGATGTAGAAGGCCTGAAGCTCATAGAACTGTATGATGAGGCATACCGGTTCAAAGGCTTTATTTCGGATAAGGGACAAAAATATTACAAGTAAGGCTGCCCGTGATGCATATAGACCAGATACTTGCAACCATCCATCCCCTGCCGGAAGCTTCCTGCTCCCTGCTGAAGCAGCATATCCGGGAATGCAGCTTTCCCAAGGGACACCTGATCATCAGGGCCGCTACCATAGCCCGCAAGCTCTATTTTATCAAAAAAGGGCTGGTCAGGGCCTATGCCCATGGGGATGGCCAGGAGGTCACTTTCTGGTTCGGCCGCGAAGGAGAGACCGTGATCTCTATGAAAAGCTATGTGGAGCAGCAGGAAGGATATGAAGATATCGTGCTGATGGAAGATTGTGATCTTTATGAGCTGGACGCTGCTACGTTGCACAGGCTATTCGCGCAGGACATCCATATAGCCAACTGGGGACGGCGCTTTGCCGAGCTGGAGCTCGTCAAGACCGAAGAACGGCTTATCTCCCGGCAATTCAGGACCGCTACAGAACGCTACAAGGCCCTGCTGGCAGACAACCCGGACCTGATCCGGCGGGTACCGTTGGGTCATATTGCCTCTTTCCTGGGGATCACGCAGGTGAGCCTCAGCCGCATCCGGGCAGAGATCAGGTAGTTTTTATCATTTGTAAAAGCAATTCCCGCGATTAATCCGGATTTTTGTATAAAATATACACGTATGAACTGGATCATCTTAATTATCGCCGGATTGTTTGAAGTAGCCTTTGCCTCCTGCCTGGGAAAAGCCAAGGAAGCCACAGGCGCTGCCGCTGCCTGGTGGTATGGCGCGTTCCTGGTATCCCTTACCGTCAGTATGCTGCTGCTCATTAAAGCCACCCAGACCCTGCCGATAGGTACGGCCTACGCCGTATGGACCGGCATAGGCGCCGTAGGCACAGCGCTGATGGGCATCATTTTCTTTAAAGACCCTGCCAGCTTCTGGAGAATCTTCTTTATCATTACCCTTATAGGGTCTGTGATCGGGCTTAAGGCCGTTTCCCATTAAGGAGCCGGACGGGGCAGCTGTAATACCCGCCCGCCCGGCAAATTTTATGAAATTCATTTCGCGATCAGCCTTTTTCAAATTACCTTTGCGGTATGCAATTATTAGATGGTAAACTGGTATCTGAAACCTTGTTGGCAGATATCGCCCGGCAAGTAGAAGAACTGAGGTCAGCAGGCAAAAAAGCACCGCACCTGGCCGCTATCCTGGTAGGTACTGACCCTGCCAGCGAGACCTATGTAGCATCCAAGGTTAAAACCTGTAAGCAGATCGGCTTCCAGTCCACGGAGATCAGGCTGGCAGCAGATACACCGGAAGAAGAGGTGCTGGAATATATCCGCTCCTTCAATTCCAATACGGATATAGACGGCATCCTGGTACAGCTACCCTTACCCAGGCATATTGATGAGCAGAAGGTCATTGATACCATTGACCCTAAAAAGGACGTGGACGGGTTCCATCCTGTCAATGTCGGTAAGATGGTGATCGGTCAGCCGACCTTTGTTTCCGCCACGCCCAACGGCATCATGCTGATGCTGCAGCATTACGGTATTGATACCGCCGGTAAGCATTGTGTGGTGATAGGACGCAGCAATATAGTAGGCACCCCTATGAGCATCCTGCTGAGCCGCAATACCAACCCGGGCAACTGTACCGTAACCCTGGCGCATTCCCGCACGCAAAACCTGAAAGAATTGTGCCTGCAGGCCGACATTATAGTGGCAGCTATCGGCCGTCCCGCATTTGTCACTGCAGATATGGTCAGGGACGGTGCCATTGTAATAGATGTAGGTATCAACAGGATAGAGGACAGCAGCAAAAAAAGCGGTTTCCGCCTTACAGGTGATGTCGATTTCGAGGCCGTCAGTCCCAAAGCCAGCTGGATAACCCCCGTGCCGGGAGGTGTGGGCAAAATGACCATCTGCGCGCTGATGTACAATACTTTACAGGCCTGTAAAGCCGGGCAGTCCCTGGCATATTAATACAGATAAACATTACACAAAAAATTGCAGTAACTTTACTGCAATTTTTTTGCGACCCTAAAAGCAATACGGCAATGGATCAGTATTTAAAGCTCCTGCAACATATATTAGATCACGGTGAGACCAAAAGCGACAGGACCGGTACCGGTACCCTCAGCTGCTTCGGCTACCAGATGCGCTTCGATCTTCAAAAAGGATTTCCCCTGCTCACTACCAAGAAGCTTCACCTGAAGTCCATTATATATGAGCTCCTGTGGTTCCTCCGGGGCAGCACCAATATAGCATACCTGCAGGAGCATAAAGTAAAGATATGGGATGAATGGGCAGACGAAAACGGTGATCTCGGGCCCGTATACGGTAAGCAATGGCGGAGCTGGGAAGGCGCGGACGGCAAGGTGTACGACCAGATCAGCCTGGCGGTAGACCAGCTGCGGCACAACCCGGACAGCAGGCGTATCATCGTCAATGCCTGGAATGTGGCCGATCTGCCGCAAATGGCATTAAGCCCCTGCCATGCCCTCTTCCAGTTCTATGTCAGCAATGCCTCCGAAGGTTCGGGCAAAAAAGGAAAGCTGTCCTGCCAGCTGTACCAGCGAAGCGCGGATGTTTTCCTAGGCGTTCCTTTCAATATAGCGTCCTACGCTTTGCTGACCATGATGGTAGCGCAGGTATGCGACCTGGAGTACGGTGAATTCATCCATACGTTCGGGGATGTACATATCTACAGCAACCATATAGAGCAGGTAAAGGAGCAGCTGAAACGCACGCCTTTTCCATTGCCGCAGATGCGCATCAATCCCGAGGTGAAGGATATCTTCGGGTTTGCATATGAAGATTTTGAACTGGTCAATTATGAAGCCCACCCGCATATAAAAGGCACTGTAGCCGTATAATACGATAATATTATCTACATTAAAGGTTCACGGTGTACCGTGAACCTTTAATGTAGATATAAAACAGCAGCAACCTGCTGCTCACATTTCCTGTCAATACCCGGACAATGCCAGCACCGCGAAGGTACCGAGCCAGTGGCCGCCGCCGTAATCGGATTCCTGCAGATGCTTCAGCCCAGTATCCAGCAACACCTGCTGCGCCTGGTACAGCTGCTGCCTGACGGTTGTATTGGCCAGATAAGGAATGATCCGGCGCATATTGGCCACCTTACTGAACATCAGCCCGTCCAGGTGAACGATCTGGTAATCGTTCCGGTCACTCACCACAGGTACCTTACACACCTGTTCCAGGCCTGCGGGATCGAAAAAACGGTCAAACCAGGCGTTATAGGCGGTAGTGTCCAGCACACGGGTCATAAGATCGGCCACATACAGGCTGGGAGAAAAGAAATCACTCCCGTCCGGCTCAAAATGTGCGGGCACTTTCTGCACATCCTTATAGAAGAACAGGGCCTTTTCTTTCAGCTGGCGCTCAAAGGCGGTATCCTGCACTGCCGCCGCCCAGTCTATGGCCAGGCTCAGGGCGAACGCGGTATTGCCGTGCACACCGGTCTTGTTGGGGTAGCTTTGCCTGGGCAGGAAGTCTTTCCATAAAGCAACGATCTTATGGGTCAGTGGCTGCAGGTGCCAGTGCAGGTCCTGCAGATCCTTATCGGTTGAGATACTTAATTCCTGGTCCAACTTCAGCAGCCAGGCCCAGCCATAGGTACGCTCAAAGGATTTCCCCAGGATATTGGTATCGAAATAGTCTGTTTCCGCCTGGATATTGGACGCGGTGATCGTTCGTTGCAGCAGCTGTATATACGCCTCTTTCCCGGGCATATCAGGAAAACGGTTAAGCACCCTTACCAGCAGCCAGTGTCCATGCACACTGCTGTGCCAGTCGAAACAGCCGTAGAATGCCGGGTGCAGCCGGGAAGGCGTGAATACGGCGTCATCAGGCCCTGAAGCCGTATGATCGGTCTTATTGGGATATTCCTGCAATATACATTCCAGAGGCATCTTTGCTATGACCTGCGCCTTCTCCGGGGTCAGGGTATCATACCGGAAGAGCGCTTCCGTTGATGCCGGACCTCCGGGCCCGGTACACCCTGTGATACATAATACCGCAATGATCCAGCTGATTTTTTTCATCCTGATGTTATTTTAAGGTTTCCAAAAACTTTCAAGATAGTAAATATCAAGGAGCATTGCAAGGATGAGCTGGTCCGTAGCCGGAAAACCTTATTACTCATAGACCGGCACCGGCTTATTGTCCTCACATTTGATACCGGTGGGCACGGGCGCTACGGCACAATCAGACTTAATATCCCAGCGTTGGTTATAATTGGCTTCCGCTGCATTATACTGCGCCAGCTTTTCCAGGAATTTCTTAGTATCGATGTATTTGGAATAGATGATATACGTCTGCGGTCCGCCACAGGCTTTGCTGCCAAAAGGGGCGAAGGCAAATTCGTTGGGATTATTACAGTGCTTGCTATCTGCCATATCTATGAGCTCCCGGTAATGCCGCTGCAGGGCTTCCCTATGCTGTTCCCTTGTAAATCCTTTTTTACGTTTCTGGGCTTGCACAGTGCCTGCGGACAGGGCAAGCGCTGCGGAGCACAGCATGATATACTGAAATAATTTCATAACCGGATATTATAAATAACGGTTTGTAAATTATACAAATTCCGGCATTACAGCAACAATGGATAAAATTTAACGCAATTTTATTCCTTCCATAAAAAAGGAAACAGCAGCAGCGCCAGGCCAACGATCACGCCGTTCATACCTGTCATTACCAGCAGTAGCGTGCCCCAGTCCTCCTGGAAAACGGGTGCCAGTGCCGCAAAGCTCAGCTTGTCCAGGATCAGCAGCAGGGGGATGCTTAAGGGGAAGCCCAGTATCGCCATGAGCGCGGCATTCTGCTTGGCCTGCGATGCGATGGCCGAAAGGAAAGTGAACAACAGCGCGAGACCCTGTGAGCCCAGGACAGCCACCAGGATGAACCGGTAAGGGTTATGAAAATGAATGTCCATAATACCGTAAAAAAGCATTACGGACACCAGCGTCATCAGCAGCATCAGGATGCTGCTGTACATCAGCTTGGCCAGGATGAACCTGGAGGGGCTTACAATAGTATAATAATAGCGGTAACGCTCCACGGTTTCCTGCAGGAAGGATTTAGAGACGGTATTGATAACGATGAACAGCTGTGCGATCCAGAACAGCGCATTCCATACCCTGCTTTCAGGCTGCCGGGCCATTAAAAACACGATGAATACCGTACAGCCGATATACAGCAGCGCTCCCCAGAAGGTATGCTTAAGCCGCCATTCGATCAACAGCTCCTTTTTCAGTATGGCCCAGATCTGCCGCATGAGAATTGAATGGTTTATTTGGTCCAGTGAATTTTATCCGCTACGGACGTTTTCCTCATAGCCGGCATATCCTCTTTATCCGTTTTGCCCAGGTATATGAACCCGACCACCTCATCTTCTTCCTGCTGCAGTCCCAGGTAGGCTTTCATTTCGGGCTTCAGGGCCATGCCGCCGGTGCTCCAGATCGTAGCGATCCCCAGGCTGTGCGCCGTCAGCAGGATATTCTGAACGGCAGCCGATACGGCCGCGTACTCTTCCAGGAAGGGTATCTTGGTCAGCGGTGTCCGTTGCATGCCTGCCACTATGAGGTGAGATACCGTATGAGGCATATTTTTCAGGCTGTCGTACTTGGAGGCCATAAAATTGTCCGGCGTAACGGCCGAGCGATACATTTCCGCATGGTCGGCGCAAAACCGTGCCAATGCCTCTCCCGAATATACGAAGAACCGCCACGGTTCGGTGCGGCCATGTGTAGGCGCCCAGTGTGCGGCTTCCAGGCATTGCAGGATAGCGGTGTCGTCCAGTATCGTTCCGTTCATGGCCGCAGGCTTGACAGTCCTTCTCGTTTTGATCAGTTCCAGCAAATCCGTCATATAATAATGATTTCAGTCCTTAAATGGTTAATGACAGCCGGCTGCGCGGGCAGATATTCTCAGCTGCCGCAACCAACAGATATGACAAAGCACCTTTCCACTTGACAAACAAGCAGAAAGGTGCAAATGGTATAAATTAGACAACTAAAAGATTATGCAGTTAACGCATTGATCTTTTTAGTCAATTTAGATTTGATATTGCTTGCTTTATTCTTATGGATGATGTTCCTTTTAGCCAGCTTATCAACCATAGAGATCACTTTAGGCAATTGTTCACCGGCAACATCCTTTTCACTCACTTTCAATAAAGCACGGATTGCATTACGGGTGGTTTTTGCATAATAACGATTGTGCTCACGACGTTTCAGACTTTGACGGGCAGATTTACGGGTAGCTTTATGATTTGCCATTTCTTTTATTTTATATTTAAATTACTTACGTTTTCAAAAGGAATGCAAAGGTAAATATTCCAATAATAATATCCAAAAATTTACCTGCTCAATTTTATTTTTTTCAATTGCTGTGCAAATATAGGGACTTTACCCCATATTCCAATGCAGAAATTTTACTTTACGTCCGATTTACTTTGTATTTTTGCAGCCATACCTTTATATTATATGAAACAGTTTCTGGTCACGCTCATTATAACGTTCCTGCTGCTGACAGGCGCGGCTTTTTACCTGAACAGCCTTGATCCCGCCTACGACGTTATGACGCTGATACTTGCCAATGCGCTGCTGGCCGTGGTTACGTTCATTTCCTTCAATATGATCTATAACGGCATCAAAAGACAGCAGGGAGAAAGCATGTACCGCGCCAAGATAGGCAGCACCATGCTGAAATTCTTCGTGATCATAGGAGCGGTATTGCTGTATGTGGTCACCCGGGAGAAAGGTATGCTGCACCGTCCTACGATCATGAGCTTCGCGGGCGCCTACATCATATACATGGTGCTGGAAACGATCATCTTATCCAAAATTGCAAGAACAGCCAAGTAATACCGGGACAAAAGGAGCCCGGACACCCAGTGAATGAAAGCAAAAGAAGGTCCCATAGACGGCTTGAAGCGCTTCCTCCCGGAAGGCACCTTTGAGTGGGTAGCGCCTTATTTCCGTCAATATACCATCCGGCTGACGATCAAGCAGGAGCGTAAGCGCGTCCTGGGAGACTACCGCAACCCCACCCCTCAAAGCCCGGCCCACAAGATCAGCATCAACGGCAATCTGAACCCCTATGCCTTCCTGGTCACGCTCCTGCACGAGCTGGCCCACCTGGTCAACTATAATCAATACGGCCATACGGTGGCCTCACATGGCAAAGAATGGCAGGAAAATTACCGGCAGATACTCCGACCTTTTGTAGGACACCATCTGCTTCCCGCCGATATCTCAGCGGCACTGGCCCGCCATATCCATCATACCAAAGCCACCACCTGCAGCGATCCCGACCTGTACAAGACACTGGCCCGGTACGATGACAACAGCCGGCTTGTTTTCGTGGACGACCTGCCCGAAGGCACTCATTTCCTATACCCCAGGGACGGCAAAGCTTACCGGAAAGGTCCTAAGCTAAGGACCAGGTACCGCTGCATACAGGACGGGACCGGCGCTGTCTACCTGTTCCCGGGCATCACGGAAGTAACAATTACAGCCGCTCCGCAGCCTGCGTCAGGACAATAAAAAACGGGCTGCATCCCTTCAGATACAGCCCGTTTTATATACGGCACTTCTTATAAGACATCTTAGAAAATATCCTTGATCCTGTCAAAGAAGGATTTCTCTTTCTTGGCTTCTTCAGACGGCTGGAAGTTAGGCGCGTCCTTCAGCTTCTCCATCGCCTCTTTTTCACTGTCGGTGAGGTGCTGCGGCGTATAGACGCTGACCTGCACCAGCTGGTCGCCCCTGTTATAGCCGTTGACTTCGGGGAATCCCTTGCCTTTGAGCTTGAATACCTTGCCGCTTTGCGTACCGGCAGGGATCTTTATTTTGGCAGAGCCGTCAATGGTAGGCACTTCCACCTGGGTACCGAAGACCACCTCGTAAAAGGATAAGGTAAGGTTATACAGTACGTCGTTATCCCTTCTTACCAGCTCAGGATGTCTTTCCTCTTCGATCAGTATCAGGAGGTCGCCTGCAGGTCCGCCGTTCTCACCGGCATTACCTTTTCCTGTAATGCTCATCTGCATGCCTTCCTGCACTCCGGCCGGCACATTGATATCCACTGTTTCCTCACCGTAAACCCGGCCTTCGCCTTTACAGGTGTTACATTTATGGGTAATGGTCGTACCCTGGCCGTTACATTTTGGACAGGTGGTCACTGTCTGCATCTGTCCCAGGAAGGTATTGGTCACCTGGCGGACCTGGCCGGAGCCGCCGCAGGTAGTACAGGTCTGCACCGAATTGGAATCCCTCGCGCCCGAACCGGCACAGGTATTACATACCACATATTTTTTAACCTTGATCTTCTTGGAAACGCCATTGGCGATCTCCGCATAGGTGAGCTTCAGCTTGATCCTCAGGTTAGAGCCCCTGGAGCCCCTGCGCTGCTGGCCACCGCCCCTGGCGCCGCCACCGAAAAAGCTGCCGAAGATATCATCCCCGAACACATCACCGAAATTGGAGAATATATCTTCCATCCTCATGCCGCCGGCGCCGCCACCCGGTCCGCCACGCATACCCGCATGGCCGAAACGGTCATATTGCTGCCGCTTATTGGCATCGCTCAGCACCTCGTAGGCTTCCGCAGCTTCCTTGAACTTCTCTTCCGCTTCCTTGTCGCCCGGGTTCTTATCCGGGTGATACTTCATTGCCACCTTCCTGTAAGCCTTTTTGATCTCATCAGCAGCAGCGGTCTTACTTACGCCTAATATCTCGTAATAGTCTCTTTTACTCATTGGACTAATAAATGTTAATTTTGATGGTTGAATTTAATAACTATTCCGCTCCCTTGCCTACCACTACTTTTGCGTGCCGGATGATCTTACCATTGAGGAGATAGCCTTTCTGTACGGTATCAATTACTTTGTTGACCAGCTCAGGCGCAGGAGCCGGGATCTCCGCAATAGCTTCGTGAAGATCAGCATTGAAATCCTCTCCCGTGGATCTCATCTCTTCCAGGCCCTTACCTTTAAATACATTGGCCATTTTATTGAAGATCAGGTCAATACCTTCTTTCAGCGCTGTTACGTTCTCAGATTTGGACAGCTGGTCCTTTGCCCTGTCATAGTCATCCAGTATTTCCAGCAGGGAAAGCATCACATCCTTACCCGCGCTCTTAATGATATCGCTCACCTCTTTGGAAGTACGCTTACGGTAATTATCAAATTCAGCAGCCAGGCGGGCATATTTATCATTCCAGTGCTGTCTGACAGATTCCACGGTCTCTTCCTGTACGTCCTGCGCATTATTGCCATTTACAGCCTGCGCTTCAGAAGCCTCAGCTTCCGTATTCACCTGTTCGTTTAATTCTTCCGGGTTTACTTGCTCTGTTGCCATAATATATACTTTTTAAATATTTTCTGATCCTGTTTTTGGACATGCGAAGTTAGTAAATTTCAGTGTAATAAAGCGAATGATGTTGCCTATCGGATCATAAAACAACATGATTTTCAGAAATAAGTTTTTTTCAGTATATTTAAAAAAGGGAGATGTTATAAAGGTTGCGGGTTCCTTTGCCGGGAAAGGCTCCATAAACGGCCTTACCGGATAGCGGTCCTACGTGCCCGTTCCAGGTCTTCCGCGGTATCTATACCGATGTTCACATAATCGGTGATCACCACCTTGACGGCAATATTATTTTCTATAAAGCGGAGATTCTCCAGCTTTTCCGCCAGCTCCAGCCTGCCGGGCGGCAGGGCCGCAAATTCGCGGAGCGCCTGCGCCCTGAACGCGTAGATACCGATGTGCTTATAGTAAGGAATGTCACCGGACCGGTCCCTGTCATAGGGCACCCTGGACCGGCTGAAATATATGGCTGTATCATCCGGCCGTGTGATCACTTTTACCACGTTCGGATTATCTATCATAGCAGGGTCGGTGATCTGCTGCCGTAAGGTGCATACGCCTATCCGCTGCTCCCGGTCTTCTTCGAATACACGGAGCAGCTGCTCCAGCGGCTCCTTAACGGTAAAGGGCTCATCTCCCTGTACATTGATATAGATATCCGCTGCTCCCACCTGTGGCAATACGCTCGCTATCCTGTCCGTTCCGCATTCAAAATCCGTTCCGGACATGACCACATTACCCGCAAAGGATCGTATTTCATCATAGATAAGCCCGCTGTCCGTGACCACGTAGACGGCAGCGAACAGCCCGGTAGCGGCCACAGCCTCATAGGTACGCCGGATAACGGTCTTACCGTTCAGGTCCAGCATCAGCTTGCCGGGCAGGCGTGCGGAGGCATATCGGGCGGGTATCAGTGCTATGACTTTCATGACACGCTTACATTTTCAGGAAATTCATCAGCAGGTCGTAGCGCTCCTGCACCAGGCTGTTGGTATTCAGGTCGCCGTCTATGACCGATACATTATATTCATAACGGCTGAATGCCGCCTGTACCGCGCTGAGGTCCTTGGTATTGGTCTTAAGAATAATGTGCAGGGCGTCCTCGTCCGGTATGGATTTGATCTGCAGGTTCAGGATCAGCACATCGTTCGTTTCGCAGATCCTGGCGATCTCCGACAGCGAGTAGTTGAACGACTTCACCTCCAGGATGATAATGCCGCCGGGCTGCAAGAGGCCGGTCTGCTCTACGAGGAAGCCCAGCATGGTCTTCTTGTCTATCATGCCCTGCAGCTCATCCGCATCATTCACCACCGGCACGATATCCAGGCCGTTATCGAACATCACCTTTGCGGCACGGTAGGGAAAAGCGCGTTCATTGACGGCCGCTTTCAGCAAGGGCATCTGATGCACCATGTCTTTAAGCGTGGCAGCAGGAGCCGCATTGGAAAGCATTTCAAAGGTAAGAATGCCAAGATACAGACCCTTCTCATCCACAACGGGCAGCTGCTCCAGCTGGGCATCTTCCATGCTATCCAGGGCATCTGCCACCTTACCGGTATCCGGCAAGGGCTTTAATTCATATGCTATCAGGTCCTTACAGGGCATAAATAAAAAACACTTTCGTATTGCAATAATACAAAAGTGTGGGATGTGTATCAAAATTAATTTTAAAAATTACATTTCTTTTACGCTTCAGCCAATGGGATGCTTTTTAAGGAAATCGTTCAGCAGGACATTGAATTCCCCGGGTCTTTCCATCATCGCGGCATGCCCGCATTCATCTATCCAGTACAGCTCTGAATTCGGGATCAGCTGCTTGAACTCTTCCGCTACCATAGGAGGCGTGACCGTATCATTCTTACCCCATATAAGGCAGGTCGGCACATGGATATCACGCAGCTCATCGCTGAGGTTATTCCTGATAGCAGATTTGGCCAGCGCGATCACCTTGATGACCTTCAGCCTGTTATTAACGATGTCATATACCTCGTCCACCAGCTCTTTGGTAGCCACCTTCGGATCATAGAACGTCAGCTCTGTCTTCTTTTTAATGAACTCGTAATCCCCGCGCTTGGGATATGTTTCGCCCATACCGTTCTCATACAGACCGGAGCTGCCGGTCAGCACCAGGGTCTTCACCTTGTTCTGGTTTTTAAGGGTGTATAGCAATGCCACATGACCGCCTAATGAATTACCCAGCAGGTGCACCTTTTCCAGGCCACGGTGATTGATGAATTTCTCCACGTATTTCATCAGCGAGGTGACACCGGTATCCAGTCCGAGATCGTACAGGGGTAATACCGGGATTATAACTTTATAGCTTTTTTTAAAATGATTGAATAAATCCTGAAAATTACTTAAAGCCCCAAACAACCCATGCAATAAAACCAATGGCTCTCCTTCACCCGCTTCCAGATATTTAAATTTCCCGCTTGTTATAATTTCTAATTCCATAGAATATTCAGATTTAATAATCTTAAATTTTTAAAGGTTGGATATGAATGTCTGTTATTCATCTATCCAACAAATGTATTAAATACTCACAAAAAAACGCATTTACATTCCCCATTATTTTTTACAATCATCCGGGAATATAACATGCTGTTTTACTGCCGGAGCTCTTCGTCCATATCTTTTCTTCATCTTTGAAAAAAATATTTACAGGACCGGCGCCTGCAGCCGCTTAGCAGCTATGTATGATAAAAGGAGAGCCGGCCGTCAGTATGTTACGCCTTATGCGCTCAGCGCACGCTGCAGGTCAGCCAGGAATTGCTGCAGGTACTCGATCTCCACATGCTCCATCACCACGATCTTGTACCATCCTGCATCTCCTTCATGGGTGTCCGGCACAAGCCCGTATTTTTCCACGAGGGACTTCGGTACAAAAGAGGCCCTGATAGTGATGATGTTCATGTCGGGATGCCTGTAATACACTACGCCCATCTCATCCAGCTGCCTGCAGGTCCATTGAGTCCTGTATAGCAAGGTATGCAGCTTCTCATACCAGCCATAGGGGCCATAGGTCACCAGGATCATCCAGATGGCAATGGCATTGGCGCCGGACCTGCTGCCGGAGAGCGTAATGTCCATGCCATGAACATAGCTGGCCTCTCTGGTGAATACATGCTGCATCAGTCCTTTGCGCGCTATAAAGATACCGGTGCCATAAGGCGCCTGGAGCATCTTATGGGCATCCAGGGTAACGGAGCTTACGTGCTCGTTCCGGAAGTCGACATTGTTCTCAGGCTGTACAACCGGGTAGATGAAGCCGCCGAAAGCGGCATCCAGGTGAAGCCTGAACGGCAGGTCATATCTGAGCAGGCAACGGGCATACATATCAGGATCATCTATGGACCCGAACATGGTAGTGGCCACATTGCTCAATACGATAAAATACTTCTTGCCGTCCTGCTGCGCCCGCCTTACCACGGCATCCAGCTCCGCTTCCTGTATGGCACGGGTGCTGTCTTCCACGGGGACACTGTACAAGTCTAAAAACAGCAGGTTAGCGGCTTTCACCACGGAGTAATGCGTATCGGCAGAAGCCAGTATCGCAATCTCATCATGTGTGGCATTAAAGGTGCGGATAAAATAATTACGGTATATCCATACGGCCTGTATGTTCGCTTCGGTGCCTCCGGCAGCTACATACCCGTCACTACCTCCTTCTTCAGCTCTTAATATATCTACGGCTATCATCTCTATCAGGTCCCTTTCTATCTGCTGGGTACCTTTAAAGAACATTTCGGACTCGGAAAGCGTATGACAGCCTATATGATTAGGATTCTGGACGATAGAGCGCAGGAAAGGCGCATCTTTCAGGAAAGAAGCCTGGTCATAGAACACTTTCCCGTCCAGCCTGGACGCCGGTATGCCGAGACTGGTGCGGCGGCTGAAGTCTATATTCTCCCGGAGCGCTTTATCAATATAATCACTGCATTCCTGCTGGCTTAATTTTTTCCAGAATCTCATAGGTTGATTTTTGCCGTCAAAATTAAACAGCGTGACGTATAAATCCGCTGATAATTATCATTTCTTCCATAAAGCCAGACAAAACGGCTGCCCTTCGTTATGGGGCAGCCGTTGCTACGGTACCGTATATATTTATAATACAGTGCTGAGGGATTTTATAACGGCAGCTATACGGATCGCGTCATAGATGCGGGCTTCCGTACCGCCATGGTTTTTAACGGAGCTTTCGTGGGAGGTCACACACATTTCACAGCCGTTCAGCGCCGATATGGCCAGGCTTACCAGCTCAAAGAACTCTTTGCCGAGCACCGGGTTCATCATAATGCTCATACGGATGCCGGCGGGAGTATTGTTATAATAGGTGTTCTCAGGCAGCCAGTGACGGAAACGATATAATACATTATTGGCACTCATCAGGGATGTACAGGCATGGATCTCCCCTATCTCATCGGCAGTAGCTCCTTCCGTAGCTGCCATCTCCGTAAAGGCCTGCACCAGCACCTTATGCTTCTGGTTCACCGCTACCGACAGGGCCAGCAATGCTGTTTCCTTTTTTGAAAAATGAGCGCTTTTCAAAACACCTGAAACGTTCAGCTTCAGGTCTTTCAGGAAACGGCTTTCGGTCTGTGCTATGGCGTTTAACGATACGCTCTGATGCTCCCGGGGAATTCCTAATTCTGTGTAGATACCTGCGATGGTTTCATTCATGATCATATAATTTTTTTAAAGGTATGGTTGATTATTTACCGGTTTGATGCTGCAAAATACGGTCAACTTACCCGGATTTGCTAATTGAAAAAGGCTGTGACAATATAAACAAAATCTATCACAACAAAATATCAAATAATAGGGAGTGATATTTATTGATACCTTATGGCCTCAACGATATTGATCTTCCTGATGATAAGCGTAGGGACTGCCAGGATCAGCACACTGACCACGAAGGTCCCGGCAACAATGCCCGCCACATGCCAGGGGACTATCTTGATGGGCACATATTTCATGTAGTAGATGCTTTCATCAATGCTTATGATATGGAAATGATATTGCAGCAGGCAAAGGAACAGCCCGAGCAACACACCGCCCAGGATGCCTTTCAGCACGATACGGCTGATATGATATACAAAAATCTTGCGGACCTCCCAGTTATTCATCCCGAGCGCCTTCAGGATCCCTATCATATTCACCCGCTCGAGGATAAAGGTCAGCAGCGCCGTGATCATATTGATAACAGCCACCACAGCCATAATGGTGAGGATGATCCGGGCATTGACGTTCTGGAGTTCCAGCCACTGGAATATCTCCGAATAGATGTCGGAAATATAGACAATGGTCTGCGGGATGGACAGGTATTTGAAATACACCTCCTCGGCCACAGGATCGGCGTGTTCATAAGCATCGGTAAGCACCTGGTAGCCGGTTATCTGGCCGTCATTCCAGTTATACAGCCGCTGCAGCAGCTTCATATCGCACAGGATAAAATTATTGTCTATCTCCTCTATACCCATATGGTAGGTACCGGCAATACGCACCTTGCGCACACGCGGCAGGCTTTCCTCCTTATCCAGCACATACAGCAGCACATCGTCCCCGGCCTGCTTACCGATCTTATCCAGGATGGCCTGCGACAGTATCACATCGGCGGCATAGGAAGTGTCATTATAACGGATGGGGTCTCCGCTGTAAGTGATCACGTTGTCCTTCGAGCCCTTGAAATAGGAAGGCGGGACCCCTTTGATACGCACACCCTCATTGTAGAGCTCCGTAGCGATAATGCCCGCCCCCAGCGTATAGGGCTCCACATCCAGGATATGCGGCTCCTGCTTCAGGGATGCTACCAGGCCGCTGTCGAAAGGGATAGGCTTTGGAGAGATCATAAGATCATTGGTAGCCGTACTCTGGGAAATATGGAAGTGCCCCCAGAATTCAAAGGCCTTATCCTTGATCGTATCCTTAAATCCCTGTACCACAGCCGCCGCGATGATCATAACGGCCACACTGATAACGGTAGCCGCAGTGGAAAGCCGGATGATAAAATTTGAAAATGACGATTTATGATGTCCCGTGATGCGCTTTGCTATATAACTGGAAAGATTCAAGGCTGCCTGTTTTAATCAATATCACCAAAGATACTAATTGTTCAAATCCGCTGATATAAACACAAAAAATATTTAAAGACACCGGCATACCCGCGCCGGGTGACAGGCACAGGGAAAGGCAGCACCGGTAATATTTAAAATATTCTTATCAGGCACGTGCATTCAGAATAAAACATCTTTTAAATTTGCAGGAGCTATGCTTGAGAAAATCTATATAAAGAACTACGTGATCATAAAGGAGCTCACCATTCCTTTTGAACCGAACTTCAACGTACTGACCGGCGAAACAGGAGCGGGGAAGTCGATCATACTGGGCGCGCTCTCACTGATACTGGGCGATCGGGCCGACAGCCAGGTGATCCTCAACCCGGAAGAAAAATGCATTATAGAAGGCCACTTCAATATTTCTGGCAACCCTACCTGCCGGGAGATCTTACGGCAGCATGACCTGGATGTGGAAACCCATACCATTATCAGGCGGGAGATCAACGCACAGGGAAAAAGCAGGGCCTTTATCAATGACAGCCCCGTGAACCTGGGCCTGCTGAACGAATTCACCTCCCAGCTGGTCGATCTGCACCGCCAGTTCGATAACCTCGCGGTAAAAGATCATCTGTTCGCTTTCCAGATCATAGATGCCCTTGCAGGCAACCAGGAGCTGCTCCATAGCTACCAGGAACAATACCGCGAGCACCAGCGGCTGCAAAAGCAGCTGCAGGAGCTGACCGGCAACAGGCAGGCTTTCCGGCAGGAGCTGGACTATAAGCAATTCCTGCTGCAGGAGCTGGAAGACTTTGCTGTCCGGGACAATGAGCTGGAGCAGCTGGCCGATGAAGCACGTTCCCTGGAACACGCGGACGAGATCCGGCAAAATATTAACAGCGTCCTTTATATGCTGGAAGAAGATGAAAACGCGGTCAATCACCTGGTCAGGAAAATGCTGCAGGTATTGCAGCAGACGTCCAGGATCTACCCGGGCGTTACAGCTTCCCATGACCGGCTGAACAGCGCCTGGATAGAGCTGAAGGATATCAGGGAAGAGCTGGAAAAAAGCCTGGAAGGCATTGATACGGACCCGCAGCAGCTGGCCGTCATACAGGAACGCCTGGATACCGGGTATAAATTATCAAAGAAGCACGGCGCAAGAGACAGTGCGGAACTGATCGCCGTTCAGCAGCAACTGCAGTCGGACGTGCAGAAAGTGCTGCATATAGACGATGACATCCAAAATCTTGAAGAAAAAGTAGCCGGCCTGGCAGCCGGCCTGAACGAACAGGCTCAGCAGCTACACCAACAGCGCAATAACGTGATAGCGCCGTTCGAGGCTAAGGTCAATGAATATATCCACTTAATGGGTATGGTCAATGCCGATTTCAGGGTGGACCTTCAGCCGGCACAGCAGCTGGACCCTCTCGGTAAAAGCGCTATCACATTCATGCTGGACAGCAATAAAAGCGGCCGTTACGCCCCGGTACAGCGCGCTGCTTCCGGCGGCGAGCTGAGCAGGATCATGCTGGCTGTAAAGACCATCACGGCACGGGCCATAGAGCTGCCGACCCTCATTTTTGACGAAGTGGATACGGGCATCTCCGGGGAAGCGGCCAGGCAGGTGGGCACGCTGATGAAAGAGCTGGGCGACTGCCACCAGATCATCTGCATCACGCACCAGCCACAGGTGGCTGCCAAAGCCCACCAGCATTATTTTGTATACAAGCAGGAAGATGAGCAGCAGCGCATCTCCACCTCTATAAGGCGCCTTGACGAATCCGAAAGGATCACTGCCATCGCGCAGATGATCGGCGGCAACCAGCTCACAGATGCCGCGTTGAATAACGCTAAAGAACTGATGCGCTGATGAACAGGTTTAAAACTTACGAAGAAGGGCTTGATTTCCTGTTCGACCAGCTCCCTATGTTCTCCAGGACAGGCCAGGATGCTATCAGGCCGGGACTGGGCAATATAAAGGTCTTATGTGAGCATCTCGGGAACCCGCAGCAGCGCTTTAAAGCGATCCATGTAGCCGGGTCCAACGGGAAAGGCAGCACCAGCCATATCCTGGCAGCGACCCTGCAGCAATGCGGCTATAAGACAGGACTTCACACCTCCCCTCATCTTACCGATATAAGGGAACGCTTCCGGATCAACGGGCAGCTGATAGACAAACAGTATATCCTGGACTTCCTCAACCGTCATATTGACTGCATCGAAGCCGTCAGACCTTCCTACTTCGAGCTGAACGTAGCGATGGCCTTCGATATCTTTGCCAGAGAAGCGGTCGATTTCGCGGTTATAGAGACCGGTCTCGGGGGGAGGCTGGACAGCACCAATATCATCCATCCTGTCCTGTCCGTTATCACCAATATCAGCCTGGAGCATACCGCTCTACTGGGCGATACCCTTCAAAAGATCGCTTTTGAGAAAGCCGGCATCATCAAGCCCGGGGTACCGGTGGTGATAGGCGAAACCCACGAAGCGACCGAGCAGGTATTTTTCCTGCAGGCACACCATAATAACAGCAGCATCACGTTCGCGGATGCCAGGTGGGATATGGTCAAAACAGGGGAAGATACCACCTTCCAGCACTTTAAGCTGGTGGATAAAGGAGCGCTTCAGCTGTATGATGTGCATACGGACCTGAAAGGGAGCTACCAGGCACGGAATATAGTAACCGCCGCCGCCGCCGTACAGGTACTGCACGAATCCTTCCCGGATATTACCATAGCGGCATTGATCCGTGCGCTGCCCGGTGTTAAAACGGCAACAGGGCTCAGGGGAAGATGGGAAAAAATATCAGAACGTCCCGATATCATCATAGACGTTGCGCACAACCCTGCGGGTATGGAATTCCTGCAGGCCAATGTAGGGAATGCGTCAGGCAGGACGCTGCACTTCATTATCGGGTTTGCCGATGACAAGGATGTGGAGGCGGTGTTGCCATATTTTCCTAAATTAGCAAAATATTACTTTACACAGGCATCCGTACCGCGCGCCATGGCTGCAACGGTCCTGTCGCGAAAAGCGGCGGGCGTACTGGCAGGCAACGCTTATACCACGGTAGGCGCTGCTATTGCAGCCTGCCTGGAGCAGGCCGGCGCCGAAGATACCATTATTATCACAGGCAGCTTCTTTATTGTAGCGGACGCCCTGAATTATTTGCATACAACACCACAAAATGAGATATAACAGACTTTTCGCTTTTACGTTTTTAGGGTTAAGCACCTTCATATCCTGCGGGGGCAGCAGCACCGATGCTCCCGCCGGTACTACTGCTCCGCCGGACGCTCAACAGGCAGCTGCCGTAGCTGTCCCGGACTTCAATGCGGACAATGCCTTTAGCCTTATCGAAAAGCAGCTTTCCTTCGGTCCGCGGGTGCCTAACACGGCAGGCCAGGCTCAATGTGCAGATTGGCTGCATGAGCAGCTGAGATCCTTTACAGACACGGTTTACCGCCAGGAGACCACGCTTACGGCCGGCGATAACAAGACCAGGTTGAAGTGCATCAACCTGGTCGGCAGTATCAATCCAGGCGCTGCACGCCGCATCCTGCTGCTGGCCCACTGGGACACCAGGCCCTGGGCAGACCAGGATACCCGGGATGTGAACAAGCCCATACCGGGCGCAGATGACGGTGGCAGCGGTACGGCCGTGCTGCTGGAAATAGCTAGGACCATCAGGCAGACACCCCTGCCCAACGATATAGGTATAGACATCCTGCTGGCAGACGTGGAGGATTACGGCAGGTCTGAATGGGGGGAGAACTCCTATGCCCTGGGCACCCAGTACTGGGCCAGGAACCCGCACCTGCCCGGCTACACTGCCATGCATGGCATCCTGCTTGATATGGTGGGCGGCAGGAATGCGCTGTTCCGCCAGGAAGGCTTTTCACGTGAATACGCGCCCAAAGTGGTGCAGGATGTATGGACCGCCGCTTACAGGGCCGGCTACAGCTCCTTTTTCCTGAACGAGGCCGGCGGGTACATACAGGACGACCATGTGCCTGTCAACAGGATCATTAAGATCCCTACCATAGATATCATCAACCTTCCCCCGGGCAGCAATACAGGGTTTGTAAGCCACTGGCATACCCATGAAGATGATATCAAGAATATCGACAAGGCTACCCTGAAGGCGGTAGGACAGACCCTGCTCCACTACTTATACAACTTTTAATCATCCGAAAGGCAGACTGCAGGCGGACTGCCTTTCGGTTTTACATTAGCCCTTATCAGGAATGAACGCCATTATTCATCTGGCCACAGGTTTTGGTATCGCACTTACTATCATTGATGCACAGCCTCCCAAAGCCGCCAGCTTACAGACCACAGGACTGGCAGCTGCAGGCTTTGCAGCAGGGATAATTGTACACGCGCTACTGGACTACGCACCACATTGTTACCCTGTCAACTCCAGGGTGGATTTCATTTCCAGTCTTATACTATTGGGTATCCTTATCGTAACGGCACGAAAACAATACAGGCTGCTGCTTTGCTGCTGTCTCACCGGGTCTGTTTTCCCGGATATAGCAGACCTGCTCCCTGCCATTGTGAACAAACAGTTGGGCTGGCACCTGCCCGTCAGCCGGATACCATTATTCCCCTGGCATCAGAAAATATATTCCGGTTCTGTTTATTCCGGTGATTGCGGCGTTTCAAATCTCAACACAGGGATGGTGCTGGCAGCTGTTACAGGGATCGTGTTGTTAAAAAGAAAGGGACTCCGGGCTATTTTCAGCCTGAAAATATCAACAATATATAAAAAGCCACGGACGGGCAGAAAATAGTCTAAATATTATTATTTTTGTTTATTACTATTGCTGTTCAAATATTTCGTCTTATGCGAAAAGCCGTTGTCTATATCATCGCAATCCTGGTGCTTGTTCTTGCAGGCATCATATATTACAAGTATTACTTTGTTTTTGGCAAAGGTGTGAAATCGGGCTACCTGAATTACGTGGTAGAGAAAGGATATATTTTTAAAACCTATGAGGGCAAGCTGATACAGGAAGGCTTTAACAGGGGCCAGACAGGTGCCGGGTTCCAGAGCAATGAATTTGAGTTCTCCATTGCCAATGAATCCGTTTTCAACCAGCTGCAGCTCAACAGCGGTAAATTCTTCGATCTTCATTACGTGGAATACCACGGCAAGCTGCCCTGGCGCGGCAATACGGTCTATGTAGTGGATTCCGTGATCAACATAAAAGAGAAGGAGCGTTAGGCGGCGGGAGCACCGGAAGGCTGCACATCCGTACTACATCCGCCGCCAGCCCCCACAGGAGCGGCCACGGCTATCTGTTATCATTCCCTTAAAAAACTATTATTTAAATATAAGCTATTTTTGCTCCTGACATCATTATCCATTTCTGAATGAAGCATATCATTGTATTCGGAGGGAGCCTGAGCAGCACATCCATTAATAAGAAGCTCGCGGTATATGCGGCGGAGCAACTGGACCAGGTGACCCTGCACATACTGGACCTTAATGAATACAGCGTGCCGGTTTTCAATACAGACCTTGAAAAAGAGAGCGGGATTCCGCCTGCCATTATAAAATTCATCAGCCTGTTCCGGGAGGCCGATGCTGTGATCTGCAGCACCTCGGAACATAATGCCAATATCACTGCGGGCCTTAAGAGCATCCTGGACTGGGCCTCCCGTGAAGAGCTCCGTTTCTTCAACGACCTGCCTATGCTGATGTTAAGCACCTCCCCCGGAGGATATGGCGGCCAGCATGCCCGGAAAGCGGCAGAGCTGATGTTCCCTAAGTTGGGCGCCCGTATCGTCAGCACCTTTTCGCTGCCCCGCTTCTATGATAATTTCAGTGACCATAAAATAGTAAATGAGCAGTACCACCGGGAATTCCTGGCCGCCCTTGCGGCTTTCAGGCAGGCAGCCGGCCTGTAAACCCGGTCATTTTAAACAACGTCAAAATACCAATATCATATGTATCCCGTTAAAGCCTACGCAGCAGCAAGCCCCTCTTCAGACCTGGCCCCCTATTCCTTTGAAAGGCGGGACCTCCTGGCAGATGACATCCTTATAGACATTTTATATTGCGGGATCTGTCACAGCGACATCCACGTGGTCCATAATGACTGGGGCGGCGCGCAATACCCGGTAGTGCCAGGCCACGAGATCATCGGTAAGGTGAAAGCCACAGGCAGCAGCGTTACGAAGTTCCGGCCCGGCGATACTGTAGGCGTGGGCTGCCTGGTAGATTCCTGCCAGGATTGCGACAGCTGTCATTCCGGTTATGAGCAATATTGCTCGAACGGCAATACGGGCACCTACAATGCCCCGGACAAGATATCCGGCGGGTACACCAAAGGCGGTTATTCCGACAAGATCGTGGTAAAGGAGAGCTTTGTGCTCCGCATTCCCAACAACCTGGATATCCGGGCGGCGGCTCCCCTGCTCTGTGCCGGGATCACCACCTGGTCGCCCTTAAAGCACTGGAATGTAAAGAAAGGAGACAAGGTAGGCATCATCGGGCTGGGTGGCCTGGGACATATGGCTGTAAAATTCGCTCATGCTATGGGCGCGGAAGTGACTATGATCACTACTTCCCCGGAAAAGGGAGCGGATGCCAGGAAGCTGGGAGCGGACAAGGTATTATTGTCCAACGATCCCGTAGCGATGAAGCAGCACAGCCACAGCTTTGACTTCCTGTTGAATACCATACCCGTAGGGCACGATCCCAATCCTTATATCATGCTGCTCAAACGCGATGCCACCATGGTATTCGTGGGAGCGCTGGAGCCGCTCAGGGACCTGAACAGCCGGTTGCTGATAGGCAAAAGGAAGAATGTAGCGGGCAGCCTTATCGGCGGCATCCGCGAAACCCAGGAGATGCTTGATTTCTGCGGGCAGCATAACATTGTCTCCGATGTGGAAGTGATAGCCATGCAGGATATCAATAAAGCTTATGAAAGAGTGATGAAAGCCGATGTCAAATACCGTTTTGTGATCGATATGAGCACTCTTTGACCTTACAAGTGTTAATGCCCGTGCTGCCTGCAATACGGCGGGATGTTCGGGAGTTAATATATATTCTTAACTTTGACAAAGAAAATACAAGGAGTTAACAAACTGCAGATGACACACATAAAAAGAATAGCTGTAACCCTGGCTTTCAGCCTGCTGGGCATTTACAATGCCGGAGCGCAGCCGTCCAACCCGGAGGCCCGGAAGATGAAAGAGAATGCCCAGAATGATATGAACCGGGGCCAATACAGCAATGCCATCTTATTGTATAACCAGGCCATCAAGCTGGAGCCCAATGACGTGGAGCTGAGAAGGGACCTGGCCTATGCGCATTACCTGAACGGTACAGCGGATAAAGGCAGGGAGATCATCAACGAAGTGCTGAAAACGGACTATGCCGATGAGCAGACCTTCCAGATAGCGGCAGCCATAGAGAGCAAGCTCGGGAATAACAATAAGGCCAAAACCGTATTGAACAACGGGCTGAAAAAATACCCGAAGTCGGCGCTGCTTTACTTTAACAGGGGTAACCTGCTGTCGCTCGAAGGCAAATCCCGCCAGGCCATTCAGAATTTTGAGGACGGTATCAAAGCAGACCCTAATTATGCCGCGAACTACTTTGCGCTGGCCAGGCAATACGAAAGCAGCAATAGTCTCTGGAGCATCCTGTATTACGAGGTCTTCATCAACCTGGAGCCTTCCTCCAAGAAAACGGCTGAAGCCAAAAGCAGCCTGTATAAGGCTTATATCAACTATTTCCAGAAGGAAAGCACCACGCAACTGCCGTCCTTCGGCACTTCCGAGAACGGTCCTGCCGGGCAGTCGTTCGACAAGGTGCTTACTTATCTTATCAATAAAAATGTAGCCGCCATCACCAGCGGTATCAATACGGAAAGCCTGTCGATGCTGCGGACCAGGATCATCCTGGACTGGAATCTTTCCTATGCCGGCAATTATCCTTTCTCCCTGTTCTCTTATTATGACAAGCTGCTGAAAGCCGGTCATTTTGAGGCCTATAACCAGTGGCTGTTCGGGGCCAACGAGAATTCCACGACATTCGCGGCCTGGATCAAGACCAATGCCACGGCCTATTCGGACTTTGAGAAATGGCTGTACAGTAACCCTCTGCAGCTCAACAGCTATGACCCCGCTCCCTTTAAGCAGGGTTCCAGATAAATACTGATAAATTACCTAATTTCGCGTATCGTTTCAAATCAAATTACGTTTAAGCATGTCTGACACTACGGTTAAGTTAAAACAGCAAATCATAGAAGCATTGAATTTACAGGGTATGACGCCCGATGAAATAGCAGATGACGCTCCTTTGTTCGGGGACGGCCTCGGGCTGGACAGCATAGACTCACTGGAGCTGATGGTCCTTCTGGAAAGGAATTACGGCATCAAGATAGAAGATGCTTCGGAAGGCCGGAATATCCTGCATTCCGTTCAGTCCATGGCAACATATATTGATGCTCACAGGAAGTTTTAATCTGCTCCTTGCCCTGTGCTTGTAAACGGGCCGCGTCCTTCCTGGCACGCGGCCCGTTTTGTTTTCAGGCCACCTGCACACCCGATGTCAGCAAACCGCCGGGAAGCCTTACCGGGCAGGCATGACAGTCTGTATGCCGGAACCTGTGCATCTTAAATATAAAAGTTTAAAAAAATTTGACTGTTATGTATATTTTCTTACATTTGCAACAGTCAGATTTATTATTAATTAACTTTAAATTAAAAAGAAAAGTGGCGTACGATAACAACAAAAATTACGACGAGAAGCGCAACAGCGAAAGTTTTTTCAGTAAGAAAATCAGAGCTGGTAAAAGAAGAACCTATTTTTTTGACGTAAGAGAGACTAAAAGTAATGACTACTTCATTACCATTACGGAAAGCAAGAAACGTTTTAATGATGATGGGTATGATCGTCATAAGATGTTCCTGTACAAAGAAGACTTCAATAAATTCCTGGCCGCATTAACTGAAACGATCAACTACGTGAAAACAGACCTGATGCCGGACTTTGATTTTGACGCTTTCAACCACTTCAACGAAGGAGAAGAAAACGGTACCTCTGCCGCTGAAGAGTATGTACCCGCTAATATCAGCGATGATAACATCGACTCCTGGAATAACTAATACACTTATCAGGTCAAAATAACAGAAAACGCTTTACCTTTACAGGTAAAGCGTTTTTTTGACCAATACGGACGGCAATGGCAGCAATAACACTCATCAAGGGGCACGGATCGGAAAATGATTTCTTTATCATTGACAACCTGGAACAACGGTTCGATGACCGGGCGAAATCGGACCTGAGCAGGATATTGTGCGACAGGAAGAATATACTGGGCGGGGCTGACGGCGTCCTGTTTATGGAAAAGGGCCTGCAGAACCCTCACCTGATGCGCATCTTCAATGCTGACGGCACGGAAGCCCTGATGTGCGGTAACGGCATGCGGCTGGCGGGCAGGTGGTCTGCCGATTACCTGGACGCGACCGAAGTGACGGTGGAGAATGTGACCCATTTGCCTTACCATATCAGGGTACAGGAAGATTTTTTCAGGGATGTTTTCGGCATCAGCATTCGTTTCCCGCCTGCGGGGCCGGAGCAGGATTTTATCAAAGGCACCCCGGCGGTGCTGCAGCAGCAAGCGATCGCAGGATTCGATGAAAAAAAGGCTTATACGGCCATTGCCATGCCCAATCCACATATCGTTGCCTTTACGGAACATATTGATGACCGGGAGCTGGAAGCAGCGGGAAAGGCCGCCAATGACAACAAACAGCTGTTTCCGCAAGGTGTCAATGTCAGCTGGGCCTCCGTCATAGATGATCATACTATTTTCGTCAGCACCTACGAGAGAGGTGTGGGGCTCACCAACGCCTGCGGTACAGCCATGATAGCGGCTACCGTAGTGGGCGTGCAGAAGGGAGACCTGCCTGTCAGCGAAACGATCACCGTCCGCAACAAGGGCGGCTTTATAAAAGTAAGGGTAAATGAAGACTGGTCCACCCTTATGACCGGCAATGCCACATACAACGCGCATTATTCCGTAGTGGTTGACGGGCAGGACCAGATCCTCATCCTCAGTCATGTGGCCGGCAACGAGCAGGAAAAATACGAGCTGCTGAAAGCTGCTGCCACCCGGTCATGAAAATCCATATGCCGGGATAGCAGGTAGCAGCTAAAATCTTTATAAAAAAGCAGTCGGTCTTAAAGCACCGGCTTTTTTTAGTGCAGCAGGAGGGTGTACAGCACATTGTCCGCCAGGAAATGCATGGTGTACTCTGTAGCCAGCTCCAGGATAGTGGCATTCCTGCTGTCATAGTCCGCCAGGAAAGCGCTGACCGCTTTACGCCCGGCCTTATCCAGCTCCACGGTCTGCGCCAGCTCATGGATCGCATGGAGCGTGAGCCCGTCATCCTTCAGTTCCCCGATCGTTGCGATCATCCAGCTGAGCGCCATAAAGCCGGTCTTATCGAGGTGTATAAATTTTTCATATTTATAGCTGCCGGAAAACTGGTTAAAAGGGGACGCCAGCACCTTATCTGTCAGGTATTTCCTGAACTTTTCCGGCACAGGGGCGGCCGTTTCCTTAAGCTCCACCATACCGTCCAGGGCGTGGCAGTATATGCTGAGCCAGCGCAGCTTCCTGCGCAGCTCATGTACATGCTCCTCTATATCTTCAAAAGGGAATGGCGCCTTTCCTATAAAAGAATATACCTTTCGTATCTCAGAACGGTACACCTCTACCAGGCCCTGCCGCTCTTCCGCTTCCTTCAGCCACTTCAGGGTCCTGAGCTTTTTATTCCACTCAGGCAGGCGCTGCCCGTTCCACCAGTCACCCGACGCCAGCACTTCGTTCACATGCTGCGCTGCCGTTTCCCTCTTCCGTACTATCTGTGTCCTGATGACCTCCGGTAATGCCGCATCCGCAGACAATTCCCTGTCCAGCACCACATAAAAGTCATACATGCCTAAAGCGTCTTCTATCAGCTTGGCCTGCTCCAGCATCTTCTTAAAGGTCTTGCCATTGTGCAGGTCCTGGTACAGGCGGCACAGCCCTTCCACCATAAAGAACGGCGTTCTCAAATCATTTTTATAAACATACTCCACCGGGTCATCCGACCGGGAAGCTTTCTCCAGGATAGCGCCGATATTATCCATTTGCTTTACAAATCTCAGGTAGCCGAATTTCATAATCGTTCTGTTTAAAGATGAATAACAGGCTGCAGGTGACCGATAGCTGCCAACGCAGCTTTGATATGGATCAGGTCAGCAGCATTTCTATATGCGGTATATCGTCTTCAAGGTATTGCGCACCCTGCGGCATAAAGCCCAGGCGCTCATAGAATTCCAGCAGGTACAACTGCGCGGATATCCGTACAGGATATCCCGGATAAGCCATACGGCACTGCTCCATGGCATACTCCATCAGGGGAACACCCCAGCCCTGCCTCCTGATATCCGGATGGGTCACTACCCTGCCTATCGCTGCGGCGGCATCGTACCTTATGCCCGGAGGTATGCACCTGGTATAGCCTGTAATGCGGTCATTCTCATCCACCATCAGGTTATGGGAGGCCAGAAGATCCACCTCATCCATATCCTGGTAAGGGCATTGCTGCTCCACCACGAAGACCAGGGAGCGGAGCTGCAGCAAGGCATACAGCTCCCTGTTCGTAAGCGCTTCAAAGGTTTTGGTAACGAATCGCATTTTTAAAGCTTGTCAAAATATTTGAAAGAATGATTTTTCCGGATATTCAGCAAGGTATGGTAAATGAGGGAGATCACGTTCGACACATCATCCTTATGCACCATTTCAACGGTGGTATGCATATAACGGAGCGGCAGGGAGACCAATGCGGAAGGCGTGCCGGCGTTGCTGTACGCAAAGGCGTCCGTGTCCGTACCGGTGGAACGGGAGCAGGCGTTCTTCTGTAAAGGTATCTCCTGTTCGGAGGCAGTATCCAGCAGCAGCTTCAGGAGATTCATCTGCACAGCCGGTCCATAGGCTACCACCGGTCCGGAACCGCATTTCACATCCCCCTGCACGTGCTTATTGATCATCGGCGTATGCGTGTCGTGCGTGACGTCCGTACAGATCGCCACATCCGGCTGCAATCTCCTGGAGATCATTTCAGCCCCGCGCAATCCTATCTCTTCCTGTACGGCATTGACCACATACAGGGTATAAGGCAGCTTCTTTTTATTCTCCTTCAGGAGACGGGCCACTTCCGCTATCATAAATCCCCCTATCCTGTTATCCAGCGCACGGCCCACATAGTACCGGTCGTTCAGCATCTCGAAGGTATCTTCATAGGTGATGACAGAACCAATATCTATACCCAGCTCCATGACCTCTTCCCTGGAAGTGCAGCCGCAGTCAATAAAGATATTCTTAAGGGTCGGCGCCTCTTCCTTCTCACCGGAGCGGGTATGGATGGCAGGCCAGCCGAAGACACCCTTCACAATACCTTTGGCACCGTGAATCAGCACTTTTTTGGAAGGCGCGATCTGGTGGTCCGAACCTCCGTTCCTGATCACATAGATCAGCCCGTCATTCGTAATATAATTGACATACCAGGAGATCTCGTCCGCATGCGCCTCAATGACCACCTTGTAATCCTTACCGGGATTGATGACACCTACCGCCGTTCCGTAATCATCCAGGAACCATTCATCTATATAGGGCTCCAAATATTTCAGCCATATCTTCTGTCCTCCCGCTTCAAACGATGTGGGAGAAGGGTTATTGATATAAGACTCTAAAAATGCCAAAGACTGCTTATTCATTACTTTTTTCATATGGTCGCTCTTTGCTGTAAAAGGTTATGCAATAGTACAAATATCGCTTATTTCGGCTTAAAAACCCTGTGCAGCGCCCGGCATTGGTTTTTTGAAATAATTTTTTTGCGGAAATCAAAACTCGTTATATATTTGCACCCGTTTCGATGCAGCTACGCCGCCTTAGCTCAGTTGGTAGAGCAGCTGATTTGTAATCAGCAGGTCGTAAGTTCGAGTCTTATAGGCGGCTCTTTGAAAAACCCGTGCCATCCGTGTACAATAAGCTATTGCCGCCTTAGCTCAGCTGGTAGAGCAGCTGATTTGTAATCAGCAGGTCGTAAGTTCGAATCTTATAGGCGGCTCTTTCCCCTCCCCTGTTTTCCCGGCGCTATTCATCATTTTCCTGTCCTATAATCCATTGTTATTAAAGCCTGATGTGAACGGTCTTGTCTGTAATTTTTGTAACTTGCCGCATTAATTTCAGAATACATCTTATGCTTAAAATAGGACTCATCAGGGAAGGAAAGAAGATTCCCGATACCAGGGTGGCGCTGACGCCTGAGCAATGCGCTGTCATCACCGATACCTATCCGGACATCCGGATCG
Organism: Edaphocola sp.; assembly: GCA_037190225.1. Classification (GTDB taxonomy): domain Bacteria; phylum Bacteroidota; class Bacteroidia; order Chitinophagales; family Chitinophagaceae; genus MKSF01. Next base: position 514,796 of record JBBCJL010000006.1, read on the forward strand.
TAGTGGAATCCTCTCCCAACCGGTGCTATACGGACCAGGAATATACCGAGCAGGATATACCCGTAGTGACCGATGTCAGCGACTGCGATATCCTGTTAGGGATCAAGGAAGTGCCCATTCCCAGCCTGATCCCCGGCAAGACCTATTTTTTCTTCAGCCATACCAAAAAGAAGCAGCCTTACAACCGGGACCTGATGAAGGCCATGATAGCAGAGCGCATCACTATGATAGACTATGAGACGCTCACGTATGATGACGGCGCCAGGATCATAGGCTTCGGATTCTACGCAGGCGTGGTAGGCGCCCATAACGGGTTGCTCACCTACGGTATGAAGAGCAAAAAGTACAACCTTATTCCCGCGCACCTCTGCAGGGACAAAAAAGAAATGCTCCAGCAGTACAACCACGTTAAGCTGCCGCCGATGAAGATCGTGGTGACAGGCAGCGGGAAGGTAGCTGCGGGCATCCTGGATATACTGCATTCCTGGGATATCAAGAATATAGAGCCCGAAGATTTCCTGGGCCAGTCCTATGATTACCCGGTCTATACCCACCTGAAAGGGCACGACCTTTACCGGCACAAAGACCACGGTCACTTTAACAGGAGTGAGTTCCATGAGCATCCCGAAAGGTACAAATGCGTATTCGGTCCCTATACCCGTACTGCCGACATCCTGATGCACGGCATTTACTGGAACGACAAAATAGACGTTATGTTCAGGGCGGAAGATATCAGGGACAGGAATTTCACCCTCCAGGTCATAGCCGATATCACGTGCGATCCCTTCGGCTCCATACCGATCAATGTAGGCGCTTCCACCATCACCCAGCCCGTGTATGGTATTGACCGAAAATCCGGCCAGCAGACCGTCCCGTTCCTGCCCGCGGATATCAGCATTGATGTGATGGCGGTGGACAACCTGCCCAATGAGCTGCCCAGGGACGCCTCGGAGCATTTCGGTGAGCATATGATCAAATACATCATACCGGAGCTCTTAAAGGAAGAAAGCGAGATGCTGGACAGGGCCACTATCTGTAAGGAGGGTAGCCTGACCTCTTATTTTGACTACCTGGCGGATTACGCTTACGGTGAATAATATAACCGGATGAACATTTTTTTAGGCATCCGTGTACCAAAAAATTCAGAGTTGAATTATCTTTGCATCATCTTTACTTAATATACAGCAACTAAATTTCAGAATGTCTCAAGAAACTTCACCAGCCCAGGCTTTATTACTTTTGGAAGACGGTACCCTTTTCAGGGGAAAAGCTTATGGCAAAACAGGCACCACAGCAGGAGAGATCTGCTTCAACACGGGAATGACAGGCTACCAGGAAGTCTTTACCGACCCCAGCTATACCGGGCAGATGTTGATCATGAATACCTGCTATATCGGCAATTACGGGGTCAATGAAGCCGATGTGGAATCCGACAGTGTGAAAATAAGGGGACTGATCTGCAAAAATATAACCAAGCGCTATTCCAGGATGGTAGCTACGGGCTCCCTGGAAGATTACCTGGCCGCCAACAACATAGTAGCTATCCAGGACGTGGATACCCGGTCGCTGGTACAGCACATCCGCCAGAAAGGAGCTATGAACTGCATTATCTCTTCCGAGATAAGCGATATCGACACCCTGAAGGCAGAGCTGGCCAAAGTGCCGCCGATGGAAGGACTGGAGCTATCTTCCCAGATATCCACTACCGCTCCATATTACTATGGTGACAAGGACGCGGCGCTAAAAATATCGGTGCTGGACCTGGGCGTTAAGAAAAACATACTGCAATGCCTTGCCGAAAGAGGCGCTTACCTGAAAGTATTCCCGGCAAAGACCCCCGTGCAGGAGCTGCTGGAATTCCAGCCTGACGGCATCTTCATTTCCAACGGCCCCGGAGATCCGGCATCTATGCCTTATGCCATAGCAACCGTAAAAGCGCTCCTGGCTACCAATAAGCCGTTCTTCGGCATCTGCCTGGGCCACCAGCTGCTGGCCTCCGCGATGGGCATACCGACCTTTAAGATGCAGCATGGACACAGGGGACTGAACCACCCGGTAAAGAATCTGGTCACCGGCAGATCCGAGATCACTACCCAGAACCATGGCTTCGGGATAGAGCCGGAAGCTACCCGGAACCACCCGGATATCGAGATCACGCACCTGAACCTGAACGACCAGTCCATTGAAGGTATCCGTATTAAGAACAAGCCGGCCTTCTCTGTACAGTATCACCCGGAAAGCACGCCCGGACCGTTCGATTCCAGGTACCTCTTCGATGATTTCATCGCGATGATCCGTCAACACCAGTAAAAATATTTAGATATAAAGGCGGTGCCGCCAAAAAGTAAACAACCCTGTCATATGGAGCTTAGCTCAAATATTGACAGGGTTGTTTTTGTATACATAAATTATCACATTCCGACAGGCTCAATGTGACAGATACAACGAACTTAATGTGACAAGACCAAAGCTCAATGCAATGAAGCAGGCTTGTTAAAAAGCATTTTTTTGGGCATCGGGAGCTATAAGGCTACCGGGTAATGACCCCAACGATCTTATCCCGCATCTCAAAAAATACCGGGCGCAGCGCGCTGTTGCCATCCGTACCATAGTTGACGATCAGTACCATAGTGGTCTGCCGTTCGGGAAAGTAAAAAAGGTCGGCGCTGTAGGCGAGATCACGACCCCTGTGGCCGTAAGCATAATCATTGCCCTTATTGATAAAATCCTTCATTACACCCAGTCCCAGCAACCGGTTGCTGCCTTCTTCCTCATAACTGTTGAATGTCAGCAGGGTATCCAGGTAGGAACCGGGCAGCAGGGTCTTCCGCTCAAACAGCGCCTCGCTGAATTTCAAAAGGTCTGATACGCTGGAATAGATACCGGTATAGCCATTGCCGCTGCCCGTGTTATAGCTGGACAGGTTGGCTATCGTGCCGTTGTTATACAGGTCATAATAGCCCTGTGCCACTTTGCCCTCCGGCAGCTTATCATGGTAATAGTAAAAAGTATTTTCCAGGCCCAGGGGATCAATGATCCTGCTGTGCAGCAGCGATGCGTGACTGCCTGCCTGGCGGTCTATGATCATGCTCAGCAGGAGCGTATTGGTATTGGAGTACCCTGCCCTGCTGCCGGCGGCAAAAGCAGCCGGCCGGTTCCGCACAAAGGCCAGTATATCTTCCTGTGCCCTGTGGTAAGGCGGGTTATTCAATATGCTGAGATAAAATTCCGTGTCCTTGATCACATCATAGATACCAGAGGTATGGTTCAGGAGCTGGCGGACGGTCACCTCGTCTGCATTGGCAATGCCTTTCAGCGTAGCGGCATCCAGGTAATCGCTTATTTTCCGGTCCAGGTCCAGCCGCTGCTCCGCCACCAGCTGCAGGGTCAGCACGCCCATAAACAGCTTGGTGATGCTGGCGACCTTACTGATATGACAGGGCTGCATGGCCACCTGGCTACCGATATCGGCAAAGCCGGCGGATTCGGTCCATACGCCTTCATTATCCTTGATCAGCAGGGTCATGCCGGGCAGTCCCTGCTCCCTGGCTTCCTGCAGGATGGTATGGTATTGCTGTGCTTTACTGTGCTGATCGTTGGACATAACATTACATTGGACGGTCGCCTCTATCGTTGGTTTGGTGCAGGTGCTGAAACAAAGCATTCCTGCCACCGCGCCGATCATATGTTTAATTTTCATGTTGCCGGTCTTTTTGTCGTTTGATAGTGTACTGTATGCCTATATGGAAAGCGGTATTGGGCAGCAGAGGCACGTAATCTTTCACAAAAGGGGTCTGCATCCAGAACTGGTATTGGATAAAGGGCCGTACAGGCAATTTCAGGTAACGTTCCAGGTCATATCCCACCGTCAGCGCCGTGCTGAACATCGCCTGCGGCCGCCCCCAGTTGGTCTTGGCCGTATAAGTGCCGTTTTCCAGCCTGAATACGGGAATAGCGGGGAACGCATGCAGGTAACCGGCACCGGCTGTCAGTGCAGCGGATAGCCCGAATTTAAAGCGGTATTCATACCCGGCCTCCGTATAAAGCTGCACGGCCTGCTGCGCGAACCTGTGATAAAAATAGCCCAGCTTCGCGGTCTGGAAAAAGCTGCTGTTAGGCCACTTCTTATAGGTATGGAAGTAGCCGGCCTGCACCCCCGGATGCACAGAACGGTTCCAGATGCCTGCGAACCCCGTTCCGGGCAGCGAGGTCCCGTTATTAAAAAAGCTCAGGCTCAGGGGTATATCTCCTTTACCGGCCCGCAATTCCCTGCTACAGCATACCAGGAACAGGATAAAAAATCCGTATAATACTCTCATAAACATTAGATAATACGATCTTACAAAGATATCAAATATAATTGCTTTGTCCGTAGCAGCATCCCCGTATGCCAAAAAGATTTTAGAATACCCGCGGCTGTCACCGGGGCACTACGGTTCCGATCGGGATATCATCGCATCAGGTACCGCATTGAACAAAACAGGCCCTAAACTGCTTATAACAGGAATTTCACGTGGGATTTACAAGAGTTATAAATACCTTTATGCGGTCCATTCAAACTACGTACTATGCAGGAAAAGATCATTATAGTCGGTGCCGGTTTTGCCGGTCTGCATCTGGCCAAGCAGCTCCAGAATACCCATAATGAGGTCATGCTGATCGATAAGCATAACTATCACCAATTCCAGCCGCTGTTCTACCAGGTAGCCACCGCGCGTATCGAGCCCAGCAGCATCTCCTTCCCGCTGCGGAAGGTTTTCCAGCGCTCCCGTAATATCAGCATCAGGATCGCTGAAGTGCAGCACATTGACAGCGCACAGCAAACCTTACATACCAATATAGGACCCTTTACCTATACCAGGCTCATCATAGCTACGGGATGCACCACCAACTTCTTCGGCAATAAGGCTATCGAGGCCCATGCTTTCCCTATGAAATCGACACCCGAGGCCCTGACCCTACGGAACAGGATCTTGTCCAATTTCGAGAAGGCGCTCTCTGCCGCACCGGAAGAGATGGAAGGCATCATGAACATCGTGGTGGTAGGCGGCGGCCCCACCGGCGTGGAGCTGGCCGGCAGCCTGGCGGAAATGAAAACAAAGATATTGCCCAAGGACTATCCTGATATGGATTTTAGCAGGCTGAACATCTTCCTCCTGGAAGGCAGCAATACCCTGCTGGGGCCCATGTCCGAGGTATCCAGGCGCAAAGCGAAAGACTACCTGGAAGCCCTGGGTGTAAAAGTATGCCTCCAGACGCTGGTGGAAGCATATGACGGACATACCATTTCCCTCAAAGGCAACGGGACCATCGTGTCCGACAACCTTATCTGGGCGGCAGGCGTATCCGGCAATCTCATCAAGGGCCTTGAAAAGGCCACCATACAGCGCGGCAACAGGATCGTGGTAGACCGCTATAATAAGGTAGCGGGCTATGATAACATTTTCGCGGTGGGCGACATCGCCTTTATGGAAACCCCGCTCTATCCCAACGGGCACCCGCAGGTGGCGAATGTGGCCATCAACCAGGGAAAGCTGCTGGCCCAAAATATAAAGAAATACCCGGACCGGCCGGATAGCTGGAAAATGTTCGAATACAAGGATCCGGGGTCTATGGCCACGGTCGGGAAAAGGAAAGCGGTAGTGGACCTGCCGGGTTTCAGCTTCCAGGGCAGGATAGCCTGGTTTACCTGGATGTTCCTCCACCTGATGCTCATTCTCAGTGTCCGGAATAAATTATTCATATTCATTAACTGGGCCATCAGCTATTTCACCAATGATACCACGCTAAGGCTTATACTCCATCCTTCCAGGCGGCAGGTAGCATTACTGAACGACCAACCGGAATAGCCCATGATACCTGACGGCAGAGATACCCCCGATGTATGCCCTTTCTATGTCACGGATGATGTGGAAGGGTTTATTGATTTTTGTAGGACGTGGCTGCAGGGGAAGGTAGTGCACCAGCTGACCGGACAGGGCACCGGTATGATCAGATATGCAGAAATAAAGGTCGGCGAAAGCCTGCTGATGGTCACCGGGACCGGGAACAACCTGGCAGCCACCCGGAACCATACGATGGTGCGCGTGGACGACTGCGTCTCCCTGTACGACCGTGCCGTGGCAGCCGGTGTGGTGTCCGTACAGGCCCCTGTCACCGTCCACCATTCGGGCGAAACCTATGCCGGTATAGCTGATGGCTGCGGTAATGTCTGGTGGCTCAGCACACTGACAGAACGGCTGAGCTACCGGGAACAGCAGGAAAGGTACCAGCAAAAAAGACAGCCATGAAGGGCTGTCTTTTTATTTATACTGATATGCGGGCCATTGCCGGCTGCTGTCAGGAAAGTATCTTTTTCAGGCGCGAGATCGTATCGACCGGCGCGGTGGCATTGAATACTGTATTGCCTGCTACCAGCACATCAGCACCTGCTGCTATAATGGTCGCAGCATTATCCAGGGTAACGCCGCCGTCTATCTCTATCAGCGCGCTGCTGCCGGATGCAAGGATCATCTGCTTAAGCTGCTCAATCTTTTTCAATGTGTGCGGAATGAATTTCTGGCCGCCAAAGCCGGGGTTGACAGACATCAGGCACACCACATCAATATCCGCGATCACATCTTCCAGCAGGTGCACCGGGGTATGGGGATTGACCGCCACACCGGCTTTCATACCTTCATTATGAATGGCCTGGATGGTACGGTGCAGGTGAGGGGACGCTTCTATATGAACAGACAGGATATCAGCGCCGGCCCGGGCAAATTCCGTAACGTACTTTTCCGGCTCCAGTATCATAAGGTGCACATCCAGCACTTTCTTCGCCTTGCTGTGTATCGCCTGGATCACCGGCAGCCCGAAGCTGATATTGGGAACAAAACGGCCATCCATTACATCCAGGTGAAACCAGTCGGCCTCACTGTTATTGATCATTTCTATTTCGTCTTCCAGTCGTAGAAAATCTGCGGAAAGCAGGGACGGAGCTATAAGTGGCATATTAAATCTGTTTGGTTAGGTATGAGGTGTGAAGGTTATTAAATGTGCATTTTCTCTTTTTTCTCCAGCAATGCTTCTACGGTCTCTACATACATCTCATCCGGCACACAGCAGTCCACCGGGCATACGGCCGCGCATTGCGGCTCTTCGTGGAAACCCTGGCATTCCGTACATTTATCCGGCACAATATAGTAGACATCTATCGCTACGGGATCGTGCGGGCTGGACGCCTCTGTTGTCGTGCCGTCCATTAATACATATGCTCCGCTGACATTGGTACCATCTGCCATTTTCCATTCCACGCCGCCTTCATAGATCGCATTATTCGGGCATTCCGGTTCGCAGGCTCCGCAATTGATACATTCGTCTGTTATTTTAATAGCCATTGTGAAATAAAATTTGTTAAGTAAGTATAATTACTTTGAATTTTTTGAATAATTATTAGTTTTTACGCCAGCAAAGTTACAATTTCGCGTTCATAAAATCTAATGGAATATGTTTACCATTTCTAAAAGAACGGATGCCGTCTGCGGCCTGGCAGCAGCCTTTGACAGCCATAACGAGGCCTGGAAAACGGTGCGGGAAGAGGCTCACAGGGCCAACGGCTGGTTCACGGTGGCATACATTGACCTTGCAGTGCAACATATCGTTAACCGCTTCCTGGACAGGACCCTCCTGGAAGCATGGCTCCTGCAGTATCCTGACCTGCCCCGGAAATTCCCGGAGCACCAGTCCCTGACGGTCGGCATTGTGATGGCAGGCAATATCCCGCTGGTGGGATTCCATGATTTCCTGGCCGCGTTCCTGGCCGGCTTTAAGGTCAGAATGAAGCTTTCTTCCAAAGACACTGTGCTCTGGAATTATATATACGGCTACCTGTCTGAGCAATATCCTGAGTTCCGGGATACGGTGGCCATAGTACCGATGCTGAAGGACTGCGATGCCTACATTGCCACCGGCAGCAACAATACCTCCCGCTACTTTGAGCAGTATTTCGGCCGTTACCCGCATATCATCCGTAAGAACAGGACTTCCGTGGCCGTCCTGACAGGACAGGAAACGGACGCGGAGCTGCAGGCGCTCGAAAGCAGCATCAACACCTATTTCGGGCTGGGCTGCAGGAATATCTCCAAGATCTATGTGCCTGAGGGCTATGATTTTGAGCGCTTCATCGCCAAAACAAAGCACCACATCTGGCAGCGGGACCATAACAAATACAAGAACAATTACGACTACCAGCTGGCCATGTACATCCTGAACAAGGTGCCGTACATGAGCAATGAAGCAACACTTTTCGTGGAGAACAGGGAAATGTACGCCCCGGTCAGCGTGGTGCATTATGAATATTACGACAGGCAGGAAACGATCTACGCCGACCTGAACAGGTCAGAGGTGCTGCAATGTATAGAAACTACGGCGGCAAACCTGCCCGGGCTGCAGGCCCACACCACCGTACCGGTCATTCCCATGGGCGGCAGCCAATCTCCCGGCCTGACGGATTATGCAGATAATATAGATACTATGGCATTTTTATCGGCCCTTTGATTAATTTTGTGACGCTATGTACAATCTTATTAAACGCATTCTTTTCAGAAAACCGCCGGAAGAAGCGCATTACTGGACCATGACCCAGCTGCAAAGAGCTTACCGGGTGGGTTTTATGAGACGGATACTTAAGAAACAATTCGCTGCCGGGCGCACGGACCTGTCACAGACCATCTGGGGCATTACCTTTAAAAATCCCGTAGGGCTGGCAGCCGGCTTCGACAAGGATGCCAAGTTCATCAACGAACTGGATATGCTGGGCTTCGGCTTTATAGAGATCGGCACGCTCACGCCCCAACCCCAGGACGGCAATCCCAGGCCCAGGCTGTTCCGCCTGCCTGAGGACGAAGCGCTGATCAACAGGATGGGCTTTAACAATGAAGGCGTAGCGGCCGCGGCACAGCGCCTTAAAAATACCAACCGGAATATCGTAGTGGGCGGCAATATCGGGAAGAACAAAGTAACGCCCAATGAAAAGGCAGATGATGATTATATCAAATGCTTCGAGGCGCTGCACGATGTAGTGGACTATTTCACCGTCAATGTCAGCAGCCCCAATACGCCCAACCTGCGCGCCCTGCAGGACAAGGAGCCCCTGGAAAAGCTGCTCCACAGCCTGGTACAGCTCAACCGTAAGAAAGACACACCCAAGCCTATCCTGCTCAAGATAGCGCCGGACCTCAATGACAGCCAGCTGGACGATATCATAGCGATCGTAAAGAATACCGGCATAGACGGCATTGTGGCCACCAATACCACCATCTCCCGTGAAGGACTGAGAACGGACGCCGCCACCGTCAGCGAGATCGGGGCCGGCGGGCTCAGCGGCAAACCCGTAAAAGAACGGGCTACGGAAGTGATCAGGTACCTGCACCGGCACTCCGGCGGCAGCATACCTATTATAGCCGTTGGCGGTATCCGGACCGCGCAGGACGCACAGGAAAAGCTGGATGCAGGAGCGTCACTGGTACAGATATATACCGGCTTTATCTATGAAGGACCGTACATTGTAAAGAACATCTGTAAAGGCATTACACTTCCCAGGAGATCATAAGATAGTATAAACTGACTATATAAGCAGCAAATCCATCATACGGAAGCTGCAGGGATAAGCTACAAAGAGATTCCTCACATTTGTTCGGAATGCCCAGGCACGCTATAGTATCTTTGGGCAGCGAAAGCGTTCCTGGCTCACAGAGCGGACATTTTCAGCGGAGCTGTTCTCACTTATTGATTAGGCCATTCCTGCTATGCTCCGGCCGGGATGCCGTAAAGGGACTTTACAGGCACTTCCTTTCAGGTACCTGCATATATATTTACAAAAAAACCGCCTCCCTTACCGGGAGACGGCTCTCTTTCGCATGGCGCTTCTTCTTTACTGCCCGTTCCTGACCACCACAACGCCATCGAATACATCTATGATCACCTCTTTTTCCTTATCTATATCGCCTGCAATGATCTTTTTACTCAGCAGGTTAATGATCTCTTTCTGGATCAGCCTTTTCAAAGGCCTTGCACCGAACTGCGGATCATAGCCGTGCTTCGCAAAGAAGTCCAGGGCATAATCTGTAAAAGTGATATGGATCCCCTGCTCTTCCACCCTTTTCTTCAGGTCGTCCAGCTGTATCTTAATGATGCCCCTCAGGTCAGCGCGGGACAAGGGCCTGAACATCACCACTTCATCTATACGGTTGATGAATTCGGGGCGTAGCGTTGTACGCAGCAGCTGCATCAGCTCATCTTTCGTATTTTCCACCACCTGGTCAATATCATCTCCATCCTGCAGGTTATCAAAATGCTCCTGGATAATATGGGACCCCAGGTTGGAGGTCATAATGATAATGGTATTCTTAAAGTTCACCACCCTGCCTTTGTTATCCGTCAGGCGACCATCGTCCAGTACCTGCAACAGGACATTGAACACATCGGGATGCGCCTTTTCTATCTCATCCAGTAATACCACGCTGTAGGGCTTACGGCGTACGGCCTCGGTGAGCTGCCCGCCTTCATCATATCCCACATATCCCGGAGGAGCGCCGATCAGTCGGCTTACGGTATGCTTTTCCTGGTATTCGGACATATCGATCCGGGTCATCATTGTTTCATCATCAAAAAGGCATTCCGCCAGCGCCTTGGCCAGCTCTGTCTTACCCACACCGGTAGTGCCCAGGAAGATGAACGAGCCGATGGGTCTCCTGGCATCCTGCAGGCCTGCCCTGCTGCGCCTGATGGCATCGGAAACCGCCTCAATAGCCTCATCCTGTCCTACCACCCGCTTATGCAGCTCATCCTCCAGCGTCAGCAGCTTCATCCTTTCGCTCTGCACCATCCGCTGTACGGGAATACCCGTAGCCTTGGCCACATTTTCCGCTATATCTTCCGCATCCACTTCTTCTTTCATCAGGCGTTTTTCGGATATTTCTTCCAGCTGCGCCGTATAATCCGCTATGGTCTTTTCCTCTTCCTTGATCTTGCCGTAACGGATCTCCGCTACCTTACCGTAATCACCGTCCCGTTCTGCTCTTTCTGCATCTGTTTTGAACTGTTCTATCCTGGCTTTGGCTTCCTGTATCTTGTTCACAATATCTTTTTCTTCCTGCCATTTGGCCTTAAGGGTATCTCTTGCTACGGCCAGGTTGGCGATATCGGTATTCAGCGCTTTCAGCTTTACCTCGTCATTTTCGCGCTTGATCGCTTCCCGTTCTATCTCCAGCTGGCGGATCCTTCTTTCCAGCTCATCCAGCTCCTCGGGCATGGAGTTCATCTCCAGCTTCAGCTTGGCCGCGCTTTCATCTATCAGGTCAATGGCCTTATCCGGCAGGAAACGGTCGGTAATATACCTGCTGGACAGTTCCACGGCGGCAATGATGGCCTCGTCCTTGATACGCACATGGTGGTGGGTCTCGTATTTATCTTTCAATCCCCTCAGGATAGAGATGGCATCTTCCACGCTGGGCTCATCCACCATCACTTTCTGGAAGCGGCGTTCCAGGGCCTTATCCTTTTCAAAATATTTCTGGTATTCATTCAGCGTGGTAGCTCCTATGGCCCGGAGCTCACCCCTTGCCAGGGCAGGCTTCAGGATGTTGGCAGCATCCATAGCGCCTTCCCCGCCGCCGGCGCCCACCAGGGTATGGATCTCATCAATGAACAATATGATCCCGCCCTCGCTGTCCGTCACTTCCTTTACCACACCTTTCAGGCGCTCTTCGAACTCTCCCTTATATTTGGCGCCGGCTATCAGCTGTCCCATATCCAGGGAATAGATCACTTTGGATTTCAGGTTTTCGGGCACATCACCGTTGATGATCCTGTGCGCCAGTCCTTCAATGATCGCGGTCTTACCTACACCCGGCTCACCCACCAATATAGGATTGTTCTTGGAGCGGCGCGACAGGATATGCAGGGTCCTCCGGATCTCTTCATCACGACCGATCACGGGGTCCAGCTTACCGCTGGCAGCCAGCTCATTCAAATTTTTGGCATACTTGTTCAGGGCATTGTAAGAGGCGGAAGCCGTCTGGGAGTCTACTGTCGAGCCTTTGCGCAGGTCCCTGATAGCTGCCACCAGCCCTTTATCGGTCAGCCCGGCGTCTTTCAGCAGGCTGGACACACTGTCATTGCCTCTCAGCAGCGATAACAGCAAATGTTCGGGAGCCACAAACTCATCCCCGAATTCCTTTAAGGTGGTGCTTGCCCTTAATACCGCGTTGTTCGCATCCCTGGAAATGCTCTGGCCGGGATCACCGCTGCCCTGCTTAGGTAGCCTGGAGAGCTCTTCGGAGAGCTTTACCTGCACCGTAGAAGGATTGGCATTGCTCTTTTTAAGGAGGTAATTTGTGCTGCCGTCCTCGTCTTCCATCAGCACTTTCAGGATATGCGCCGTTTCGATATTGGGGTTGTCCAGGTTAAAGGCCTCCTGTTGCGCCTTGGCCAGCACTTCCTGTGCCTTTATAGTGAAATTACTTAAGTTCATAAGGATATAAAAATTTGTTGTTTTCGTTTTAAAAAGTATACAAGCTATACTATCCAAATCGTAAACCAAACTGATTTCCAGTATATTATGTCATAAAAAAATTATATAATGTGACTTTTTTTCCGGTATCTTTTATGCTGAAGGACAAATTAGCAGGCTCCTGTTCTGTAACAGGACATTTCGTACTGACAACAATTACGTTTTGCGAAATGTTTAAATCCCGGAAACTGGTACATGGGTCAGTGCCCCGTAATCTTAATACGACAGGGACCTGCCTAAAAATAAGATGGCGGCACTTATAGTGCCGCTATCAGCTAAGCCATCAATATACCTGCATAGCTTAATCCCTGTCCAGCATTACCTTTGTAACATATTTCTTACCATTTATCACGACCTGAAGCAATACTACCGGGCTGCCGGTACTGATATCCGCTGTACGGCTCTCATAAGCAGCGCTGTTCATCCCCTGGTTCCGGTAGACACGTTGTCCCAGGATATTGAACACTTCTATGCTTTCAATAGGGCCATCGGCACTCAGCCTGATCGCTTCCCTGGCAGGATTGGGATAAACGGAAAACGCAATTCCCTCAGCCTGCTCCGGCACAGCTTCCGCATTATGGGAAATGATAGAGCCGGTCATATTCCCGTAGTTATGGGTCTGCTTCAGGTTCACACTGCCGCTGCCCTCATCTATCCAGCAGGCAATGGTATAATCACCCCGGTTAGGCTGGGTCGCTACGGAAGCGCTGAAGAAATAAGAGTAATCCGTATGGCCGCATACTGACGTTATACCAATACCACCACCTGCAAAAACATTGCAGGTAGCACACACTTCCCTGGAAGCAGGGAACAGGATGGCACCATAGCTATACGGGTTGTTATTGATCTGGAAGATATCCGGCATAGGCGCATTATAGCCGGTGGGTCTCAGGTAATTGGTCAGCAGCAGATTTACCTCATTGGAATTATCTATATAAGTATGTAAAGTGGTGAACTCTTCCCGGTTGATCCGGGACCCAAGGGCATGAACGGGAATGCAGCCGGCATACCTGTGCTAAGGTCATACCCCATCCCGCAGCTACCGTATGTGCCCCGTTCAGGCGCCAGTACAGCGGCACACCAGCGTTAGGAATGATCAGGGTATAAGAGGCAGGAACCGTAAAATCAGCATTGTAATTATCCAGCATGAAATAGTGGTCATTATAATCGTGGGTGCCTGAAATAATATAACGGTTCTGGTACAAAAAGTCTTGCATAATATCTTAAATTTTTATTTTAAAATCTTTAAATATATAATTTAAAACAAATATATTGGAGTAATATTGTTTTTTTATGAAAAATGTTGGCAAAAAATTAACTAATTGAAGATTCTTATTACTTTCGCATGCTGATAATTATTTATATCCTGCCCCGCGACCGGAGCTGTATTCATTTTTATCCGTGTTATTCTTTACAACAAAATATGCTCCTATGAAAAAGATCTATGCCTTTGTCATTATTTTACTGGTCTCCTGCGCCTCCTTTAAAGGGAATGCGCAATGCGGTGTGGCCTCCAGGGAATTGCTGGGCAGCATATCCGCTATGAACGCATACAACACTTACATAGTGATCGGCAGCTTCGCGGATATGTTTACACAGAAAGTCATTACGGTCAAGCAGCTGTCAGACTACCTGGACGAACAGATACCTATGCTGACCACCGTAACCGAATCCTACAGCAAAGCGCTGCAAAATGACCCCAAATCCTACAGCGAGGATGACAGGCGCTTCATGAACGAGTGTATCCATGCGCTGAACCTGCTGACTGCAGAAGCCAGGGCGCTCAGGCTATATGCCGATGTTCAGAATGACAACAACGCCAACGAATACCAGAAGTACAGGAAAAAGGCATGGAGCGCCATCAGCGACCTGCTGGGACTGGAAGAATAATAAGCCGGCAGATACAGCTCGTTCCTGCTTTTTTATGCCCCTATCAGTATTATTGATAGGGGCATAAAATAAAGCAAAGACCCTCACAGCCTTTTGCCTGCCGCGTAGTTAATATTTTACGTTTACCTTTGAAAAAAACTACGCAATATATGAGAATCGGAATAGTCTGCTATCCTACCTTCGGCGGCAGCGGCGTCATGGCTACGGAACTGGGACTGGCACTGGCCAAAAAAGGACACGAGATTCACTTCATTACCTATAAGCAGCCTGTAAGGCTTAACGGTTTCCAGCCCAATGTTTATTTCCATGAAGTAAGCGTACCGGCCTATCCCCTGTTTGATTTTCCTCCTTACGAAACTTCCCTGGCCAGCACCATTGTCAATGTATCGCTGAACCACCAGCTGGACCTGCTGCACGTGCATTATGCCATCCCGCATGCCTCTTCGGCTTACTTCGCCAAACAGATACTCAGGGAATACAATATCGACCTGCCGTTCATCACTACCCTGCACGGTACCGACATCACCCTCGTAGGCAGGGACAAATCCTATACCCACATCGTTGACTTCTCCATCAACCAGTCGGATGCCGTCACTGCCGTTTCCGAAAACCTGAAGGCGGAAACCCTGAAGCACTTCTGTATACAAAAAGACATTCACGTTGTTACCAACTTCATTGACCCAGGCCGTTTCCGCATACGCGAAAGCAAGCTGAATAAAAGCGTCTTCGCGCCCAATGATGAAAAGATACTGGTCCATGTGTCCAACTTCAGGAAAGTGAAGCGTGTGGAAGATGTGATCAAGATATTTGAAAAGGTCAACAAGGTCATTCCCTCCAAATTGCTCATGATAGGCGATGGACCGGAACGCCAGAGCGCAGAGGAAACCTGCCGCAGCCTAGGCATCTGCTCCGATATCCGCTATCTCGGCAAGCAGGAGCAGCTGGAAGAGATCCTCAGCCTTTCAGATCTTTTCCTGCTCACCTCCGAATACGAGAGCTTCGGTCTGGCAGCCCTGGAGGCCATGGCCTGCGGCATACCCATCATTACCACCAATGCCGGGGGCCTTGTGGAAGTGAACAAAGACGGCTATTCGGGCTATCTCAGCGATGTAGGGGATGTGGAGAAAATGGCAGATGACGCTATCAGCATCCTCAGGGATGAAGATACCCTGCTGCGCTTCAAGCAAAATGCGCTGGCACAGGCCAACCTGTTCTCTATAGACAAGCTCCTGCCCCAATATGAAAATCTCTACTTTGAGGTAACAGGGAAAAGCAGCTAAAACGGCACTTTTCTCACCACCAGTGCGGCATTGCATCCCCCGAAGCCGGAAGCGGTCTTGAGGAAATTGGTATGCGGATATGCCCTGTATTGCGTGCTTACCTGCAGCGGCAGAGATGTACCGCATACTTCATACTGCAGGCTCGGCAATAATGCTCCTTCCTCCAGCATCCGTATGCCCGTAATGGTTTCCACGATGCCTGCTGCCCCCAGCGTATGGCCGATATAGGACTTCAGGCTGTACACCGGCGCTGCCTGCACCCCGGCCAGGTGAAGGGCCCTGGATTCCATCTCGTCATTATACATCGTAGCGGTACCATGCGCGGAAATGGCGGCGACCTCCCCGGGCGGGAGCGAAGCCTCCTGTAACGCGGCGCCGATGGCGTCCGCCAGCTCCTGTCCCGTACGGGAAGGGCCTGACAGGTGGTTGGCATCATTGCTCAGTCCGCCGCCGGCTATCACAACCTGTGCCCCGGCATCCGGTCCCGGCTCTGAAGACAGTACGATACCCGCCGCGCACTCTCCCAGGTTAATGCCTTTCCGGTCCCTGTCAAAAGGGCGGCATGGGCCATTGTCTATCGCCTGGAAGGACTGGAATCCTTTATATACAAAAGGCGTGAAAGCGTCTGCTCCTATGACCACCGCGTATTTATACCTGCCCGCCTGCAGCCACCGGGCAGCCGTGATAATGGCCACCAGTCCCGAGATGCAGGCGGTGGAATATACCTTGGGTACATAATCCAGGTCGTAATACGCCTGCACGGTCTCTCCCAGCCGGTACAGGGCCGCGCGCTCCCCCTCCTGTCCCAGCGTATCAATATTGCCCTTGGTGGAAGATAGCAGCACTACCACATCCTTATGATGCAGCGGCACAGGCAGGCTGCTCTTCAGCGCATCCGCCGTATGCAGCAGTATCTGCTCGGTCCAATAGGGTGTAACGGCACTGTAACGGGCTGTGACAGCAGCGCGGACCGGTGCCGGGACAGGAGCTGCCCAGAATGCCTGCGGATCAAAGGCAATATCCTCTACCCTGCGCACGGCAGACCTGCCCTCTCTGAGCGCATCTGTAAAAGCACTGATATTATCACCCAGGGCGTTCAGCACGCTATAGCCCCGTACATATACCTTATTCACAAAAGCTCTGTTCTTTTTTTAATCCTGTAAAAAAATCTTGTATTCGGCACCGGCAATACATTGCCCTTCCAGGAACACTTCTCCTTTCACCACCTGCACTTGTCCGATCACGTTCAGCACAGTGGTCTTCGTGATGATACGGTCATGCACCACGGGAAGCTGCGATGCGTGAAAGCCTTTGACGGCACCTATAAAGCCCACCTGCGGCGGCTGTTGCCTGCTGTGCGCTTCAAAGCCCGCACCCGCAGCGGCTGTCTGCGCCATATTCTCGATCAGTCCCGCAACAGTGAAGGCATTATCATCCACCAGGATATTATCCGGGCGGATCGTCAGCGTAGTCGTAGCGTTCCCCCCCGCTGCATCCAGCAGCGCATCGATCATCTCAAAAGGGGGTGCCTGGGGAATATATTTCATATACCGGTTATTAGAACACTTTGAAATTACCTGCAATAATACTTCTAAATTATTTAATTTTAGGTTTCATTTGCAGCTGCACCTCCTCTAAATATGAAGAACAATACGCTTATCCTGGAAGGCAATGACTACCTTGATGAATTTTTTGACGGCGGCAGGCTCTTCGGCATCAGGACCGGAACGCCGGCCTACCGGCTCTGTTCCCTGCTCAACAGGCAATTCGACTTTAAATTCAAAGCCTCCCCGGAAAATTTATTGCAGAAGCAATACGGCAGCGATCCGATCCACGGCGGCCTGGACCTCTTCAGCAGCATAGAGGCCTATTTCTCCGTTTATATCAACGAGATACCGCCCTGCATTACCAGGATGATCCTGTATGACAACCGCTATGAAGACTGCGTGCTGGTGGACGACCTGAACACCTATGACTACCTCCTCCTGATCTTCAACGCCGAAATGCTGCTGTATGAAGAAGACATACTGGCTGTGCTCCACCGCTGCGGCAGTATAGGCCATATAGAAGAGCTGGACATCCGGGAGATCAGCGAAATAGAAAATTTATCTTTGTAAAGAAACTGTTTATGCAAATAAGGGTTATTTTTGGCACCGGACCAAACTTGTAAAGCTATGTTCAGATCTTTTCCGCTGCTCTTTATCCTGCTTTTTCTGACAGGACACCTCTGTGCGCAGCAGCAGCCAGCATACAAAAACATTACCGTTAAGGAAGATCCTCTGATAGAGCAATACTACAAAAAGGCGGCAGCGGCCAATGGCGTAGCGGCTACCACTACCGCCGCACAATCCACCAAAGGGTTCAGGGTGCAGATATACAACGGCAACGACCGCACCAAGGCATCCGAGGCCAAAATGAAATTCATCAAAAAATACCCCGGCATCAGGTCCTATATTGTATTTAATAACCCGCAGTACCGCGTACGTGTCGGTGACTTCACCACGAGAGAAGATGCAGAAACCTTCCGGGAAAAGCTGCAGAACGACTTCCAGCCCACAATGGTGATCCCCGACCTTATCAATGTATCGGGCAAAGCCAATAAGTAATACCGATATGACCATTATTGAGACCATTAAGGAGCGGGCTCATGCCTTATTCCCGCAGATGACCGAATACCGGAGGCACCTGCACCGCTATCCCGAGCTTTCCTTTAAAGAATACAATACCGCCGCCTATATACAGGACATCCTGGATACCTGCCGCATACCCTATGAAAAAGGAGTAGCCGGCACCGGCATCGTAGCGCTCCTGGGAGGGAAGCACCCGGAAAAAAGATGTATCGCCCTAAGGGCGGATATGGATGCGCTCCCCATCACGGAACAGAACGAGGTGCCTTACAGGTCGGCTCACGAAGGCATCATGCACGCCTGCGGACATGATGTGCATACCGCCTGCCTGCTGGGCGCCATGCAGATACTGGATGGGATCAGGGACCGTTTTGAAGGCACTATCAAGCTCATCTTCCAGCCGGGTGAAGAGCAATCCCCCGGAGGCGCCAGCCTGATGATAGCGGAAGGCGTGCTGGAGCAGCCCGCCGTGGACGGCATTATCGGCCTCCATGTCTATCCCGAGCTGCCGGCCGGCTACCTGGGATTCAGGAGCGGCGAATATATGGCCAGCAGCGATGAAATATTCATTACCGTAAAAGGCCGGGGCGGTCATGCGGCGCTGCCGCACAAATGCATCGACCCCATTGCCATAGCGGCCAATATCATCATATCGCTGCAGCAGCTGGTATCCCGTAAAAGCAATGCGCTCGTACCTACGGTCCTGAGCTTTGGGAAGATACAGGGCGGGCATACCAACAATGTCATCCCTGATGAAGTGCACCTGGAAGGCACCCTGCGCACTTTCGATGAACCATGGCGGCAGGAAGCCCTGCAGCAGATCAGAACGATAGCGGCCCATACAGCGGCAGCTTACGGAGGAGAAGCTGTAGTTCGCTTTCCACCGGGCTACCCCAGCCTGTTCAATGACCACGGCTTTACGCAATACCTGCAGCAGGCCGCGACCGACCTTCTGGGCAAAGAGCATATTACGGAGCTGGACCGCCGGATGACGGCCGAAGATTTCAGCTTTTATACACAACGGGTGAAAGGCTGCTTCTTCCGGCTGGGCACTAACAAGGACCATACCAGCTTTACCAGCCCTGTACATAACGCCTCATTTGATGTCGATGAATCGGCGATGATAACGGGCGCGCAGGCCATGGCCTACCTGGCCTATAAGGCACTGGAACAATAGACAGGCAGGGTGTCAGGAGAAGTAAGGCAGCAGGAAGCTGTTGGTAAGACCCAGGATAAATATCACTATATTGAACAGGAGATGCGTGGTAATGGCATACCAGATATTACGGGACTGCCAGTATATGAACATCAGCACACCGCCGGAAAGCGCATACGGCAGGCAGGTCTGCAGGCTATCCCCGTAAGAATAGAATGCCAGGCCATGCAGCACAATGCCCAGGGAGCCGAACAGCACCATAGCGCCCCGGCTGCCCTCATGCTTCAGGAAGAGGAGATGCCGGCAGACCACCTCCAGGATAAACGACAGCACCAGGAGGTTCAGGAAGACCAGCCCCGTACCGAATATCCTCATCCACCAGGAACCGCCCCAGCTGCCCATATATGACGGAAGGTTCCAGAGCCTGAGCTGGAAACCGGTAGTCCAATGCAGCACGGTACGCGTCATATTGATGACCAGCAGCAGGCCTATCCAGCCCAGGACCACCCACAGCAGCTTGACCCAGGAATGATGCCGGAACTTTTTCCACTGGCTTTTCAGCAACTCCCTGTAATAATAATACAATACGATGCTCAGGGCAACGCCCAGGATCAGCTTCAACGCCAGCAATCCTATGATCACATTACCGTTCCCCGGATGACCGCCTATCAGTTGCCTGGCAAAAAATGAGAACAACAGGTAAGAGATGGTCAATATCAAAAATACTGTTTCCTGAAATGTAAAGTCCTTTTTCTTCGGGATCATCATTAGAGTACGATATCAATTATTGTCAATGCCCTCACAATATAGGGTAAAAGTATAAAAATATCAATATTTTATCTATTTATGTTTATTTGATTGCTATGCTCTTAACAATATTTTCCTTAAAATGCTGATTCACATTTTGTATCACAAGCTCCTGCGCCATTTTCAATTCCTGCCTCAGCGGCGCCACATTGGTGTACACCACCAGCAGCCCGTTGCTAAAGGTAAGGTGGGTAGTGTACCGGGCAATGGTCTTACCCATGATCTCCTCCCAGGACTCCCGGATGCGGATCTCATCCAGCCGCGATTTCCACCGGGCCGATTCCAGGAATCGCAACAAACTTTTACCGATCGGTTCCATAATTTTCAAATGTTTAAAGCAACTGCCTTGCAATAACAGACAAACTCATTTACCTTTGCATTCAATTACAAAAATACATGTTTCTTACATACATCATCCTATTATATTTTTTTACGCTCATAGGCGGATGCACACCTTTATGGTCCAGGCGCTGGAACCAGCAGTCCACAGCCCTGCTCCTGGCCTTTTCCGGCACCTTCCTGCTGGGCATCACGCTGATGCACCTCATCCCGGAAAACATACATCATAATGACCGGTATGCCCCGCTGCTCATCGCCATGGGCTTTTTCCTGCAGATCCTGCTGCAGCGGCTTACGCATGGCTTGGAGCACGGGCATACGCACGCAGCAATGCCCCATGCGCGTCCTGTACAGTGGAGCCTGATGCTGGGCCTCAGCATCCACGCTTTCAGTGAAGGGATACCGCTGGGCATCGCCTACCATGATGACGCGGTATTACCCTCGCTCTTCTTTGCCATTGCCCTACACAAGCTGCCGGAATCCATGCTGCTCACCGCTATGCTGATGCAGAGCAATTACTCGAAAGGCAGGATACTGCTCATCGCGATGCTCTTCAGCCTGGTGACACCGCTGGCCATCATCCTGACCAAGTGGGTGGAGCTGAGCGTTGGCAATGTCCAGAATGTCTTTGCCTGGTGTCTGCCCGTAGTGGCGGGTTCCTTCCTGCAGATCAGCACCACCGTGCTCTACGAGAGCGGCACCAAGCAGCACCAGATCAGGCTGTCCAAATGGGTGGTGATCATTTTCGGCTTTATCCTGGCATTCCTCACCACCTTTGTGACCACTACTCACCAACATTAAGCAAATCAGCACGATATATATAAAATAATCGTCCCCGTAATATTTTAATTATTCGTAAAAAAGAAGAAAATCAATTTTTAAATATTACTTTTGGCATAACATTTGAATTGATCTTTTAACATAAATATTCCATTATGAAGTTGAAAACTTTATCCACAATCGCACTATGTGCCGCTACAACGTTTTCTGCATTCTCACAGGGAAAATATGCAGACAGGTTCCAATCTGATACCAAAGGATCATTGATCGGTTTCTCGTTCAATATTGCGAGCTTCGATACTTCGAATGTGCTCTATCCAGGTATGATTCCCAATGCCCAGCAGGCCAATCTCGGCGCTTCTCTCCAGTACTGGCAGGGCATTACCCCGCACCTGGATGCCTCTGTAAGGCTCGGCGCAATCTTTTCAGACTATGACAGGAACGACCGCTTTGCCATGGGCATTTTCCATCCCGAGCTGGAAGGAACCCTGATCCTGAGAGCATTGAGAGACAACCACCTTTTCAATCCTTATATCACTGCCGGTATCGGCGCAGGACGCTATTCCAAAACTTTCGTGCCTTATGCACCCGTAGGCGTGGGACTGCAGGTCAATGTCTTCAACGAAGTGTACCTCTTTCTCCAGGCCAACTACAGGTTTACCCTGGGTAAGGACAACCTGGATAACAGCACCTTCTACTCTGTGGGCGTGAGCGTTCCGTTCATTGAAGGCAAATCCAAGGTACGTGCCCCGAAAGACAGCGATGGCGATGGCGTACCTGATAACGAGGACGAATGCCCGGATGTGGCAGGCCCTATTGCCCTCAAAGGCTGTCCTGACAAAGACGGTGACGGCATTGCAGACAAAGACGACAAATGCCCGGATGTGCCGGGCGTAGCCAAATACGGCGGCTGTCCCATCCCTGACACTGACGGCGATGGCATCAATGACGAAGAAGATAAATGTCCGGATGTGGCCGGTGTGGCCAGGTACGGCGGCTGCCCGATCCCTGACAGCGATGGCGACGGCGTGAACGATGAAGAAGACAGGTGTCCGCAGGTTCCGGGCGTGAAGCATAATTTCGGCTGTCCTGAGGTCACTATGGAAACCAGGCAAAAGCTGAAAGACATCTCCAAAGGTATCTACTTTGAAACCGGAAAGGCAGTGCTGAAAAAAGAATCGCTGGCTACCTTGGATCAGATCGTGGATATTATGAACGAATACAGCGCTTACAACATCACGATCGAAGGACATACCGACAACACCGGTAAGGCAGATAAGAACCTGCAATTATCCAAAGATCGTGCCGCTGCTGTAAAAGACTACCTGGTCTCCAAAGGCATCAATCCTGGCAGGATGGAAAGCGAAGGCTACGGACAGGAACGTCCTGTGGCTGACAACAAAACAGCTGCCGGCCGCGCCGAGAACCGCCGTGTGGAACTGGAGCTGAAAATGAAATAATCCGAAAGATAAATCTTAGTAATAACGGCAACAGCCGCCCTTATACAGGGCGGCTGTTCCTATATACGTACTGCCGTTACATTTTTCTTTATGCGTTCAGACCGTTACTTTTGCAGTATGAATCTATCCACTGATACCATAGCGGCCATCGCCACCGCTCCCGGCACCGGGGCCATCGGAGTCATCCGCCTCAGCGGACCGGGCGCGGTCAGCATTGCTAACCGTATCTTTAAAGGCAAGGACCTCACCCGGCAGGCTACCCACACCCTCCATTTCGGGCATATCATCAATCCCGAAGACCCTTCGGAACTGGTAGATGAGGTAGTGGTATCGCTGTACCTGGGCAGCAAAAGCTACACCGGTGAGAACACGGTGGAGATCAGCGGTCATGGATCGCCTTTCATATTGCAGAATATCTTGAATGCCTGCATCCGTGCGGGCGCCCGCCTGGCAGCTCCCGGGGAGTTCACCCAGCGCGCCTTCCTGAACGGCAAGCTGGACCTGGCACAGGCTGAAGCCGTAGCCGACCTGATAGCCGCCGACTCCAGAGCGGCCCAGCAGACCGCCTTAAAGCAATTAAGAGGCGGCTTTTCCAACGACCTGAAGTCCTTAAGGGAGCAGTTGATACAATTTGCGGCCCTGATAGAGCTGGAGCTGGACTTCTCCGATGAGGATGTGGAATTCGCCGACCGTACCCGTTTCCGTGCGCTTATCAGCGAGATCAAAAATGCGTCCCGGCAGCTGATTGACTCTTTCCGCCTGGGCAACGTCATCAAAAAGGGGGTCAGCGTGGCCATCATCGGCAAGCCCAATGCGGGTAAATCCACCCTGCTCAATGCCCTGCTGAATGAGGATCGTGCCATTGTCAGCGATATTGCCGGCACCACCCGCGATACCATCGAGGAAACCCTCAACATCAACGGCATCCTGTTCCGCCTTATAGATACGGCCGGTATCCGGACCGAGACCACCGATATCATCGAGCAGATCGGCGTGGGCAAAAGCCTGGAAAAGATGCGCGAAGCGGATGTGGTCATTTACCTTTTTGATGTGGAGACCACCACCGCGGCGGAGCTGCAGGAACAGACAGACCTGTTCGAGCAGGAACAGTTCCGGTTTATCCTGGTAGCCAATAAGTGTGATATCTCCGGTATCTCCCGGGCGCAGGAGCGGTTCTCAGCCATCTCCCACCCCATACTGTATATTGCCGCAAAAGAAAAGCAGGCTATGGACAGTATCCGGCAGACCTTGTTTGATACGGCCGTGGAAGGCAGCATAGAGACGGAGAATACCATCGTCACCAATACCCGCCACCATGCAGCTCTCCTGAATGTGGTGAACAGCCTTACCGAAGTGGAACAGGGAATGGAGCTGGGCCTCAGCGGCGAGCTGCTGTCCATAGACATCCGCCGCAGCCTGCAGTTCTTAGGCGAGATCACCGGCCAGGTAGAAGTGGATAGGGATATATTAGGGACGATCTTTGGGAAGTTTTGTATCGGGAAGTAAATTTATAAGGATTTTCAATTTTTCAGGCATTTTATCGTATTGATATTATTGTTTGTGATCTTTTACCTTTTGAAAATTAATTATTTCATTAATAATAAATTTAAAAATAATCCTGTAATGCTAGATTTAAACTATAAAATAAATTGGATAATTTAGATTAGATTATAGCGAATTTCAAAATAAAATGATAACGAAACAAGCACTGGGCAGCACCCTCTTCGGGATGGCTGATATTTTAAGAGATAAAGTAGAAGATTACAAAGCCTATATTTTATCCTTATTATTTTTTAAGCGGCTTTCTGATAATTACGAATGGGAATCTGAAAATGGGATAAAAGAATTTGTTAAGGAACATAACAGAGAACCAAACGGGAAAGAAAAAAAACTCATAATCAATAAAAAACACGACTTCAAAATTCCCGAAGGCTGTTTTTGGAAAGATGTCCGGAATGCGCCTATTGACAAAAAGAACGAAGCCTTACACAAAGCGGTGAATGGTATTGCGGAGGCGAATGTAGACAAAGACGGGAAATTCTTCCTGAAAGGTGTTATTAATACCGTTCGTTGGAATGAACCGGCTCCGGATGGCTCCGGAGGGAAGAAACTCGATCCGCAGGTATTGCATCTGTTGGTGAGCTATTTAGATGCCGTAGATCTGAGCAACAAGAACGCTTCAGTGGATGTATTGGGAGATGCTTACGAATACCTGATCAAACGTTTTGCGGATGAAAACAAAGGCGGTACCACGGCAGGACAATTTTATACACCACAAGAGGTCGTGGATATTATTGTTCGTTATCTGAAACCGCAAAAAAACGATACGATTTACGACCCTACCTGTGGTTCGGGTGGTTTCCTGATCAATGCTGCGAAATATTGCAAATCGAATTACGGAACCCAAAAAGCGGTTCGACTGTTTGGCCAGGAAGATGTCTGGAATACCTGGGCGATTGCCAATATCAATATGATCCTGCACGGACTGGATGCAAGAATCGAAAAAGGCGATACGCTCAAAGACCCCAAATTTGTGGATGAAGAAAACGAATTGCTGATTCGCAGGTTTGATAAAGTAATGGCGAACTTCCCTTTTTCCCAGGAAAACTGGTGGAAAAACGGTGAGCCTAAAAAAGATGCCAAAGGAAAAACGGTTAACAAAAAAGACGGTTCACCGCAATTGGAATACCCGGGTAAGGAAAAGTTCAACGATCCTTACGAACGGTTTGAATACGGATTGCCACCTTTTTCTAACGGGGACTTTGCCTTTTTACAGCACATTGTAGCCTCGCTTAACGACAACGGGAAAGCTGGCGTGGTGTGTCCGCAGGGCGTTTTATTCAGGGGGCAGCCCGAAAAGACCGAAGAAGAAGACGGGCAAAACCGCAAAGCGGATGACGAATACCTGATCCGCAGGGGATTCCTGCAAGGTGCGGTTGATGTCAATGGTACGTTTACACAGATGAAAAATATCGTGGATGCCATTGTCGTATTACCCGGCAACCTGTTTTATGGAACCACTATTCCGGGGTCTATCTTTTTTGTTGACAAGAATAAACCCGAAGACCGCAAGAACAAAGTGCTGATGGTCTATGCCGCCAAAGAAGGCTGGTACAAGGAAGAGCCCAATATGAACGTCTTGCTGCCGCACGATATGTTGCGTATTTCTACCATACTGGAAAGCTGGGGCGATATAGCAATTGCCAAAGAGCACATCGCTATACAAAAGACCCGCTTGTGGGCGATGATCCAGGAAGATCTGGGCTTTAAGATTTCCGAGATAGAAGAAGATCACCAGGATGAAATTGAAAAACTCACCGCGAGAGTAGAAAAAGTTAAAAAAGCCATACAGCAAAAAGAATCCGAAGGGAAATCACGGACAAAAAGTGAGCAGAAAACATTGAAAACAGCCAATGCTGCTTTAGAAAAAGTGCTGAAACAAAAAGCAGATAAATTGCAGGCTGCTAAAGAACAGGCCGTCAAAGAACGCAAAGCCATTGACGCTGTGGAAGTGGAATTACTGACGATGCTGCAAGACCCCGAACTGCGTAAGCGTTACTTTGCGGTGGTGGATATGGACGCATTGGAAGAAAACGAGTTTAACCTCAATATTCCCCGTTATGTAGATACGTTCGAACCCGAAGAAGAGATAGACCTTGCTACAGCTATAGCGGAGTTTAACGCTATAGTGGGAAAAGAAAACCAGTTGGATAAAACCATTGCTGAACTTTTAAAAATGATAAAGTGATGGAAATAAAAATTTCAAGGTTGGGTAAGATCAACAAAGCTTACGACACGTTTGCTTTAAAAGAAGCATTGATAAAAAATGATGCCGGTGATTGGGGAAGTGAACCAGATGAAAACGCTTTGGGAATTATCAGAAGTACAAATTTCACAAATGAAGGCAAAATTAAACTTGATGATATTGCATACAGAACATTAAAACCATCAAAAGTTATTGAAAAAACAATATATACGAATGATATTCTTATAGAAAGAAGTGGAGGCAGCGATTCGCAACCAGTCGGGCGAGTGTTGTTTGTTGATGATTTCATTGGAAAAGGAAACTATGCTTTTGCAAATTTTATTCAAAGAATAGCAGTTAAAAATGATTTTGAATCAAAATATATTTTTTACTGTCTCCAGCAAATGTATGAAGCTGGGATCACGGCAAGTATGCAAAATCAAACTACAGGGATTAGAAACTTAGACTGGAAACTATATACAAAAACGATTTTACCCAAACCACCCAAACCCGAACAAACTGCCATTGCAACCATTTTATCCAAAGTGGATGAAGCGATAGAAGCAACTACGCAAAGCATCAAAGCAGCCGAAAAACTCAAAAAAGCCCTGATGCAAAACCTGTTATCCGGGAAACTCAAACCCGATGGTACCTGGCGTAGGGAAGATGAGTTTGATGAAGATGAAAAATTCGGAAAAGTTCCAAAAGAGTGGGAAGTTGCTAGAGTAAAAGATTATGGTTTTGTGCAAACGGGTAAAACACCACCAACTGCTGAGCCTAATGTTTTTTCTGAAAATAAAGATGAGTTACAATTTCCTTTCATTACACCTGGAGATTTGGGAGAATTGAAGTATATAAGCTCTTCAGATAGATATGTAACAACTAAAGGTATTGGTTATAGTTACAAAATACCCATAGGTGCTATATGTGTGGTTTGTATTGGCTCAACAATTGGAAAGATAGGAATAGCAACAATGGAATCTTGCACAAATCAACAAATAAACACATTAATTCCAAATGAAGATAATTCAGGTGAATTCTTTTACTATATGATGGAGTTCCGAAAGAATCATTTTAAGGAAATTGCAGGTATCAATGCTACTCCACAAATCAATAGAAGTGATTTTAATAAATACAAGATGCTAAGGCCGAAGGACAAAATAGAGCAAGAAAAAATTGCATTAAAACTAACATCTATCGATGAAGATATCTTGAAGAGAATAAATAAGATTAAGTCATTAGAACGACTAAAAAAATCATTGATGCAACATTTGCTGACAGGCAAAAAACGCCTGTCAAAACAAACCATAGCACACATCAACCAAACCCTGTAAACCAAAGCGTATGGGACATTTATCTGAATTTCACGGAGTAGAAAAGCCGGTCATTGAATGGCTGGGCAAAATGGGTTGGAACATTAAAACCAATGAAGAGCTCAAAACCTACAACCGCCCTTTTTCCAACCCGGTACTGGAACAGCTCCTGGTAGAAAAAACGCAGCAAATTAACGGTATAGACCGCGATACGGCACAAAGGGCGGTGGAGATGCTGTTGCAAAACCTCCATCATCCCACATCCATAGTGGGGAACGAGCAGTTTTTGGACAAGCTGGTTTCGGGTGTCACCCTTTCCGTAAAAGAGAATGATTTTGATGTGTTTTTCATCGACTTTGACAACATCTGGGAAAACGATTTTATCGTCACCAATCAATATTGGGTACAAGGCTTTAAAATGGTAAAAACCGATATTGTGCTGTTGATCAACGGGATTCCCTTAGTACCCATAGAAGCCAAGCAGCGGGCCCGCAAAGGGACCAACTGGCTGGAAGGCGTACGGCAATTTTCAACCTATGCCCAGCGTGCCGACAAGCTGTTTATGTGCCACGCTTTTGGTGTAGCCTGCAATGGCCGCATTGCCAAATATGGTATCCCGGGAGCATCCTCTTCGTATTTCAACGAATGGAAAAGCACGGTGATCGATACTTCGGCAGACAATCCTATCCTCCATCCGCAAAATGACCTGTGCCGTACGTACCTGGACGAAAAAGAAGGGCTTTGGCATTTTGATGTGGACCGGTTGCCGAATGGTGAAGTACTGGAAAAAATGAAGCTGGGAATTGTAGGGTTGCTTCAGCCGGCCCGTGTGTTGGACATACTGAAAAACTTCCTGGTATTTGAAAGAACAGAAGGCAAGATCATCAAAAAAGTAGCCCGTTACCAGCAGCTGCGTGCTGCCAATAAAATTGCAGACCGGGTCATCCATTCCGATCTGAAGCAAGGGGTGATCTGGCATACCCAGGGTTCGGGAAAAAGCCTGACGATGCTCTATACCGCTTATAAACTGTTACACGCCCGGCAGCTCAACGACCCGACCATTTACATCGTGGTGGACAGGAAAGACCTGCGGGAACAGATAGGCGGGACCTTTGACGATTGCGAATTTCCGAATGCCCGGGAAGTAAACAATATCGGTGATCTCAAATACATTATCGATACCGCTCCGTCAGGCGTTTTCATTACCACGGTTCAAAAATTCAGAGAACTGGGCGACCGCCAGGATTTGCGGGATAATGTGATTATCCTTATCGACGAAGCACACCGTACACAGTATGGCGATTTCCAGATAGAACTGCAAGCCGTATTGCCCAATGCCAAGCGGTTTGCCTTTACGGGTACGCCTATTCCCAAAACCCACCAGGAATTCGGTATTGTAAAGCAAAAAGGCGACCACGAATATTACTTAGACCGGTACAGCATCCAGGACGCGATAGATGACAAAGCCACCCGGCCGATCCGCTATACATTCGGTCCGCAGGAATGGTTTTTGGACAAGGACAAATTAAAACAAGGCTACGAAGAAATAACGGCAGAGCTGACCGAAGACGAAAAGCGTCTGGTAGAAAAACGGGTACAGCCCTGGAAAGTGTTTTTAAAGCATCCCGAACGGATCACCACA
Source organism: Edaphocola sp. (assembly GCA_037190225.1). Taxonomy (GTDB): domain Bacteria; phylum Bacteroidota; class Bacteroidia; order Chitinophagales; family Chitinophagaceae; genus MKSF01. The sequence goes on from JBBCJL010000006.1 coordinate 544,388, forward strand.
TTAGCCCGGGACATTGCTGCCGACTACAGGGAAATGGTAGAGCCGCAAGGCTACAAAGCCCAGATCGTGGCTTGTGATAAAGAAGCCTGTGTTTTATACTACAATGAACTTTTGAAGTACTTTGACCGCTCGGAGATCGCCGTGATTTTTTCAACCGGAGCCTATGACGAAGGAGAGAAATACAAGCTTTTCAAAGACCATTACCGGGAAGACGCGGAACGCAGAAAACTGATCCGCCAGTTCAAAAAGCGGATTACCGAAGAAGAGATAAAACTCGGCAATAACCTGAAAATATTGATTGTCTGCAATATGCTGCTCACCGGGTTTGATGCACCGATCGAACAAACGATGTACCTGGATAGCCCGCTTCGGGATCACAACCTTTTACAGGCAGTAGCGCGTACCAACCGCCCTTATGATGACAAAGAAAGCAAATTGTCGAAAGAATTCGGACGGGTGGTAGATTATGTAGGCGTTTTCAAAAATTACAAAGAAGCCCTTAATTATGACCCGGAAGACATCGGCGAATTTGAAGATGTGGAAAGCCTGGTACAGACCTTCCCGCAAGTATTGGATGAGGCGTTTCAGCCATTTGAAGACATCGAGCTGGAAGATACCTATGACTGTGCGATGGAAATTGTACGAAAACTTTCGGAACTGGATCAGGGGAAATTCGAAAACAATTACCGCGAAGTTTTACAGCTGTGGGAATCGATCTCGCCTAATCCGGCATTAAGACCCCATAAAACAAAATACCTGTGGCTGAATGAAATTTATGAGATCTACCTGGAAGAATTTAAACGACTGGATTTTGATGCGGAGATCTATGCCGCTAAAACCAGGAAGCTCATCCAGGAAAGCAGCAAGCTCATCAATTTCAAAGGCCATCTACCTGAAATCAATATAGATTCCAACTATCTGGATAAGCTCAAAGAAACCAAACTCTCACCTTCGGATAAAGCGGAGAAAATCATTCGTGACATCGAGACCGTCATTCGTCAGAATGAAGTGAACAGTGCGATCTATGTCGAATTTCAAAACCGCCTGGATGACCTGGTTCGCCAGAAGCAGGAAGAAAGCAAAGCCATAGAAGAAATTCTGTTACAATTGGGAGTATTATATTCAGAGCTGGACGATGTGGCTTCATTGCCGCAAAGAATGGGATTCCCGGAAAAAGGAAGTTTTGAAATATTTACCCTGATCAAAAACGAAAGCAAAGACAACTTCGAAGAAGACCTGGTAAAAGAATTTGCCCTGGAAGCCACTGAAAGAGTTAAGTCCAAAATATATATCGGCTGGCAGGATGTGCCTCGTGAATACGAACGCATTCATACAGACATAGAGCTGTTGGCGGTAAATCCCAGATACGAACACCTGAAAATAGACGAGAACCAGGAATTGCTGGACAGGATTATGAAAGCGGTACTGCAAAACTTTAGTCTGGAATAATGCAATTGCCCGGAAACTACATATTGATCGAGAAAGCGGTAAAGCACGCCCGGGTACAAGTCAATGAAAACGGCCTGGTGAGAATTATTGTGCCGCCGGCTTTTACACAAGAGGATATTACAGCACTGGTTCACAAAAAGCAAAAATGGATCGATAAACATTTGCGGTTTTTCAGTCAAATGTCAAGAATAGACCTGCAACGCAACCAGATACTTTTGTACGGCAATCGTTATGCTTACTTCTATGATACAACTTTTGAGCAAAAAGTGATCATCAGTCACGAGCATAAAACCATCCGGGCAAAAAGAGATCTGTTAGACATCCCTGTGCAGGAAAAATGGTTAAAAGGAATCGCTAAAAAGCATCTGACCCAAAGAATGGATGAGCTTTCGGATAAACTCGGGTTGCAATATAACAGGCTGTATATCCGGAACCAAAAAAAGAAATGGGGGAATTGTTCCGGAGAAAAAAACATTTCATTGAACTGGCGATTGATAAAAGCCCCCTTATTTGTAATCGACTATCTCATCGTACACGAGCTGATTCATACATTGGTGATGAACCACACCCATAAATTCTGGACATTATTAAAATCCTATTATCCTGATTATCGAGATGCGATTAACTGGCTGGATAAATATGGGAATAGTTTGTAGTATAAGAAAGAAACTGAAATCCAACACAACTTCCATAACAAGTAGAATATGAAAGCAACATCCGCCAACCTGTTAACCGTCATCAAAGGGCCCAAGCAATTTGTGATTCCTATCTACCAGCGTACGTACAGCTGGCAGCTATCCCAGTGCAACCAACTGTTACACGACATTATCCGGGTAAGCAAAGACGAAAACCTGCAAGGGCATTTTTTAGGCTCCATTGTCTATTTCCAGGAAAATATTCATACCATTTCCGATGTACCCAAACTATTGGTCATTGACGGTCAGCAAAGATTGACAACAGTTTCATTACTCCTTATTGCCTTGGCTAATTTCCTCAAGGAAAACGAAGTGGGGATTGATACGAACTTTACCAAACTCCAAAACTACTACCTGCTCAATGCGGAAGAAGACAACGAATTACGATACAAGCTACTGTTAACCCGACGGGATAAAGAGACGTATATCAACCTGCTGAACGGAGTACCGCAAACCGCTGAACATTCTATACGCATTGTGGAGAACTACGAATTTTTTAAATCAAAAATTAACAAGGAAAATGTAAAGGACATTTACAACGGCGTGCTTCGTTTGTTCATCGTAGATGTGGCTTTGGAAAAAGACAAGGACAACCCGCAGCTGATATTTGAAAGTATGAACTCTACGGGGCTGGATTTGTCGCAGGCAGACCTGATACGCAATTATGTATTGATGGGACAAGACATCAGGCTGCAAACAGAGCTCTATGAGAAATACTGGTACCCGATGGAGCAAAGCTACGGCAATGAATATTCCGGCTCGTTTAACTGGTTTATGCGGGATTATTTATCGGTCAAAAACGGGGTGATTCCGCGAATAGACAAAGTGTATGAAGAATTTAAAGGCTATGTACAATCAGGCAGAGCACCTCAAACCATTACGGAAGTGGTGCAGGATATATACAAATACTCCGGCTTTTATGTCAATATGGTACTGCGAAAAGAACCCGATACCCTCTTGCATCACCTGTTTTCCAATATAGCCAAATTGAAAGTGGATGTTTCATATCCGTTCCTTTTGCCCGTTTACAACGACTATTTTGAAGGGTGGCTTTCTAAAGAAGACTTTGCACAAATCTTACGCCTGGTAGAAAATTACGTGTTCAGAAGAGCAATTTGCGGTATTCCTACGAACAGCCTCAATAAAACCTTTGCCACTTTGTATAAATCTGTTCAACCTGAAAACTACCTGGAAAGCATACAGGCTGCCTTCCAGCTAATGGACAGTTACAAACGTTACCCGGCAGATGCCGAGTTTGAAAAAGAAATAGTAATAAAAGATGTGTATAATTTTCGTTCCAGGAATTATTTATTAAACAAGCTGGAAAACTATAAACGGAAAGAATGGGTAAACATTGATGAATATACCATTGAGCATATTATGCCGCAAAATCCTAACTTATCCCGGGAATGGAAAACGATGCTGGGCGATGACTGGCAGGAGATACAAAAAGAGTATTTACATACATTGGGCAACCTGACATTGACAGGCTACAATTCCGAATTAAGCGACAGGCCGTTTGAACAGAAAAAAACGATAGAAGGAGGCTTTAATGATTCGCCGTTACGTTTAAACAGCTACTTACGAAACATCTCCGAATGGAACCGGGCACACATAGAACAAAGAGCCGTTGAACTGGCTGAAAAAGCCAAAGAAATATGGTCCGCTCCCGATTTGCCCGATGAGGTTTTAGAGAAGTATAAAAAATCGAATGACAAAGAAAGTACCATTTATACATTAGAGCATTACGAGTATTTGAAAGGCGATATGCTGGAGTTATACCAGGCGTTGCGAAAGAGGATTTTAAATATAGATGCGTCTGTAAAAGAGGAATACAAAAAGCTGTACATCGCTTTTAAATCCAATACCAATTTTGTAGACATTGTACCTCAAAAATTAAGATTAAGACTGTCATTAAACATTGAGTTTCCCAAGATTATCGATCCTTTGGGTTTATGTAAGGATGTTTCAGGTTTAGGACGTTGGGGCAATGGAGATGTGGAAATTGGTATATCAAACATCAACGAAATAGATGATGTGATGGACCTGATCCAGCAGGCTTTTGACGAGCAGGAGCAATAAGGAATTCAATGCAATAACATTTTTTAAGCATTTGCTTAGTTGAATACCTTACTGATTTTTTCTATATTTGCTTTAGGTGGCCACATTTAAATACCTTTTATGGACCTGCATAAAACAATAGCTGTATTAGAAGCCCTTGCTTCCGGTTGCTCTCCGACAACAGGAGAGATGGTTCCTGATGAAAGCGTTCTAAGCGAACGTGATGTCATCCGGGCACTCCAGGTTGCTATTGACCGGCTTAAGGAAGAAGTTCCAAAAAATTATTCCGATGTTGAAATTGATGAAGAAGACATCGAAGCCGCTATCCAACTTTTCCGGGAACACCAGATGTCCCCTACTTGTAACAGGTTAGCCAGCTTCTTTTTAGCTACCCGTACATTTAAAAATGAATCCATTACTTCAAATGAACTTTATGGAAAGTATAAAGATACTTATCAAAAAGGGCAGTTGCTGGATTTCTTCACTACTTATTTAGTCAATAACGAATATTCAAAGCACGGAAAAAAGATAACCCAATCAGGTAAAAATGAACCTTGGAAGGCAATCGATTTTTTTGATAAAGAAACATTTAATAACCTCTCAGAAGAAGCCATAAGACAGTTAAAAGAAAAGATAAATGAGCTAGGAGTTACTAAGACTGATGACCTCTCTGATTCTGTACAACGAGCCAGAATAAATTATCCAAGAGCTTATGAGCCTTGGACAGATACAGAAAAGAAATTTCTATATGAAGTTTTACGAAATACCAACGACCTCGAACTGCTATCGGAATGTTTTCAAAGAGGTAGAAGAGCAATCAAGTCTTGTGGACAGAAATTAATCTACGAAAATCAAAACCTGAATGATGGGCAGAAATCAAACTGATTTAAGGTACGGACCTTTTTTATGTCAGCCCATACGCAGTTAACGCCCCCTTTTCCATACAACCCTTCTTCGTAACTGTGCAACCTTGCACCATGTCAATGCAATTAGCTCCAGCTCGATGCAACCTTACGCCAGGTCTGTATAATCTTGCTCGATGAGCGTCAAACCTCGCACGATATCAAGAATTTTTATCCTGTTAATTAATATACGGAACATGATCCGGCAATACCGGACAATAATAGTTCCCCCCAAACAAAATTATAGGCCATCTGTAGCAAGTACAGGGAAAAAGTATTTATTTTGTGAGGACTTATACAGCTTTCATTCAGAAGCAAATAGGTGGCTTTTACAATACCGGCCACAGCCTGGGCTGTATAAAATAAAATGCCTTTGCCATAGGTACTTATAAACCCATAAACGCCCGTAATTTTGAAAAATATCGAAATGCTGCGGCAGTCCGGACATACCTCCCGCCCTTCCGCTACCCCGTTTTTCTTCCGGCTCAGTCAGTCAGCAGATAAAAAAGCCTTTGATGACCTGCTGGCCTCAGGTGAGGTGGCTTTCCTCTACGATGAAATAGAAGGCCAGCTGCAAGAGCTGATCAAATGCCTGCACCCGGCGCAGAAGCTGAGCGCGGCAGACTATGAGCAAAAGATACGGCAGCACCTGGACGGCCGCCCTGCCGATACGTATGGGGTATGGGTCTACTTCCCCTGGAACCGCAAAATGGTGCACCTGCTGGATGAAGCGGAATTTGTCACCGTACGTACCAACCGCAACCGATATAAGATCACTGATGCGGAACAACAGGCCCTGCAGACCAAGACCGTGGGCATCGTAGGCTTATCCGTAGGGCAATCCATCGCGCTGACCCTGGCTATGGAAAGAAGCTGCGGCGAGCTGCGGCTGGCAGACTTTGACACCGCCGAGCTCAGCAATCTCAACCGTATCCGTACCGCCACTTACAACCTGGGACTGCCTAAAACGGTTATAGCCGCAAGGGAGATCGCCGAAATAGATCCCTTCCTGGAGGTTAAGATCTTCAGCAACGGCCTGACCCAGGATAATATAGACACCTTCTTTAATGACGGGAAACCCTTAGACCTGCTGGTGGAAGTGTGCGACGGGCTGGACATCAAGATCATCAGCCGCTTTAAGGCCCGCTCCATGGGCATTCCCGTAGTGATGGACACCAACGACCGCGGCATGCTGGATGTGGAGCGCTTTGACCTGGAACCGGACCGCCCTATATTGCATGGCCTGGCCGGCGACCTGAACCCGGAAAAGATCAAAGGGCTCAGCAATGAAGATAAGATACCTTATATACTGAAAATGGTGGGTGCCAACACCCTGTCCACCAGGATGAAGGCCTCTATGATGGAAGTGGAGCAAAGCATCAACACCTGGCCGCAGCTGGCCTCTTCCGTGGTGCTGGGCGGTGCGGTCACCACCGATGTGGTGCGCCGTATCTTCCTCGACCAGTACCATCAAAGCGGGCGGTATTATATAGACCTGGAAGCATTGGTCGGCAACGATACCGCAGCAACCGGGAACCCCGTCAGGGATTATGCGCAGGAAGCCCCCCCGCCGATAGATGCTGCCATTATGGAAGCCGCTATGTCACAGCTGCCGCCACCGGAGCAGGCATCGGCTATTCCGGGAAGCACGCTTCAGAAAATAGCGGATGCCGCCATAGCCGCCCCTTCGGGCGGTAATGCACAGCCCTGGAAGTTTTATTACCGCGGTGGCAGGATCTATATCTTCCACGACCGGCATTACTCCTACTCGCTGCTGGATTATAAGGACCTGGGCTCTTATGTGTCCATCGGCGCTGCCATAGAGAATATCAGCCTGCAGGCAGGTGCCGAAGGCTATGATACGCAAATCCGCTATTTCCCTTTAAAAGACAACAGGATCCTTGTGGCAACGGCAGACCTTAGTCCGGCACCACAGGGCAGCTCCCGGCAGGAGCTGGCAGCCTTCATTACTCAAAGGCTGACCAACCGGACTGTCAGTGAGCGTGTTCCGCTGCCGGCATCGGCCTATGCCGGCCTGGAAGGCAGCATCAGCAGTTATGAAGGCGCCAAAGTACACTTTATTACCGAACCCGCCGCCATACAGCAATTGGGTGAAGTGCTGGCCACTGCCGAAATGCTGCGCATGCTGCATCCCCGCGGTCATTACGATACCTTTGTCAACGAGCTGCGCTGGACGCCGGAAGAGAACGAGGCCAAACGCGACGGTATGGACGTAGCGACCCTGGGCGTCAGCAAAGCCGAAACCCTGGCGCTGAAAGTAGCTGCCGACCCGGAAGCCATCAGCTTTATCCGTTCGGTGGACGGCGGTAACGGGATGAAAAAGATAGCCAGGAAGGCCATCGCCGGAGCCTCTGCTATCGGTATCGTCACTATGCCGCATCATACCGACCTGGATTACCTGAATGCCGGTCGTGCGGTGGAGCGGCTGTGGATAGAAGCCAATAAGACCGGCATCGCTTTCCAGCCATTTGCCCAGTACATCTTTCTCAGCGAAAGGGCCAATGACCCGGAAGACCGGGAATTAGGACCGGAGTTCCGGGACGCGCTGCAACAGCTCCGGGAAAATTTCAGGCAATTGGTGCCGCTGCCCGGCAATGAGCAGCCTATGTTCATCTTCAGGCTGGCCATAGCCCCGGACCCGGAAGTAAGATCGCTGAGAAAGGAAAAAGCAGCTGTTTTTCTGACAGACTGACCTTTGCCCGAACCTATCTATAGACTGAGAAAACCTTTATAATCAACCTATAAACCACACCGCAATTGTATGTATAGAATCAGGGCTTTCAGAGCTATAGACGATCCGGAATCCTGCAAAAAATTTGCAGAAGGACATTTGAATGTACTATTGGAATATGGCGTAACCAAGGTAACGACTGCCAATCTCAGCTGGTTTCACAACCCCGGCGTATATGTAGTATTGATAGAATCGGAAGACGGCAGCATCGCTTACGGCGGGGAAAGGATACACCTGGCCAATGACTACGCCAAGCTCCCTATAGAGGACGCCGTCAGCATAGTGGACGAGAACATATTCGACCTTACAGCACAATATCGTACCCGGGGGCTTACAGGAGAGCTGTGCGGGCTGTGGAATTCCAGGGCCATAGCCGGCCGGGGATTCAGCAACCTGCTGACCAAGCTGGGGGTAGCCATGGCGCGACGGCTGGAAATGTCGTCCCTCTTTGTGCTCTGCGCTCCCTATACGGTAGCTATGTGCCAGGCAGCCGGCTTCGAGATCGAAGAATCCGTGGGCAGCCGCGGCACCTTCAACTATCCCAAGCTGGACCTGGTGGCAACCGCGCTCCTGATCAAGGACCTGGAAAATTTGCCAACGGCGGATGCCGCTTATAAGGAAAAAATCTATAACTTTTCAGCAAACCCGGTGCAGGCGACCTCTGATACCGGTCCTAAAGGCTCCTTTTCATTTAATCTCAACCTGACAACCGGCCCAGAGCAATATGAACATCTATAAACACATCCGCATCCCCTTATTCCTGGTCCTCCTCCTGGCCTGCCTGCGGCTGGATGCACAGGAGTATCTCGTGGTCTCAGGTGATGAGCGCCTGCTGGCCGGCAGGAACCTTTCCTATATTGAGATGAAGGATTCCACCTCCCTGGAGGAAGCGCTGAAAAACGGTCAATGGGTCACGAACAATAAGGATATCCTGAACTTTGGCCTGAACGACTCCTATTACTGGATACGGCTGCCGCTGGTCAATCGCACCGGCGGGACCTCACTATCCGTCAATATTGATCAGGCTACGCTGAACCTGGTCCAGATGTTCCAGGCCGACAGCCAGGGCGTGTACCGCCGTACCCACGTAGCGGGCACCAACTTTCCTTTTTCCTGGCGGGAGACCAACGCCCCCACTTATATCTTTACCGCCGACATCAGGAACGGGGACAGTGCAATGGTCTATATACAGGTAAAAGGCAATTCACCGATGCTGGTGCCTATCATGGTATCACGCAAACGGGTAGCCCTGGAATACCTTAACGAGCGCAACGCGGTCTTTTACGGATACCTGGGCCTGATGGCCTGTATGTTCTTTTACAACGCTTTCCTGATGTTCAGCATCAGGGACGACAAAAGCTATATCTGGTATGTGATCCATACTTTTCTTGTAGCGCTTACACAGGCCAGCTTCCTGGGTTACCCGTTCCAGTTCCTCTGGCCGGACCATCCATGGATCGCGCAGCAGAGCTTCTTTATACTGACCTGCCTGGTCAGCATCGTAGGAATTCTATTCATGCAGGCATTTCTACAGACAAGAAAATTCACGCCGAGACTTAACCGGTTGTTCTTCATATTCTTCATCTGTTACGGCATCATTATGATGCTGTCACTTGCGGGCTTCGGCACCACAGCCTACAAGCTGCTCCAGCCCACCCAGATGCTGGTGGCCGTATTCATCCTGTACCTGGCCGGTACCCTGGTGCGGCGGGGATTCAAGCAGGCGCGGTTCTACCTGCTCAGCTGGAGCCTCTTCATGGTGAGCATTATCGTGTTCGCCCTGAAAGACTTCAACATCATTCCCTACAACACCTTTACCGCCACCCTTATGCTCACCGGATCTGCCGTACAGGTAGTGCTGCTGTCCTTCGCCCTGGCCGATAAGATCAATATCCTGCAGGCTACTACCATACGGGTAACGAAGGAGAACCTGAGGATCATAGAGGAGAAAAATGCGGAGCTGGCCATGCGGGTACAGGAACGCACGCAGGAACTCCAGGCCACCAACCAGGAGCTGACCGAGACGCTGGACGACCTGAAGCAAGCCCAGGCGCAGCTGGTGGAATCAGAGAAAATGGCATCGCTGGGACAGCTGACGGCCGGCATAGCCCACGAGATCAATAACCCGATCAACTTTGTCACCAGCAACGTCTCACCGCTGAAAAGAGATGTGGGCATGCTGCTGGATTCCATGAACGTCATAGAAAGCATAGGGCTGCAGGAGGACATCAGCACGGAAGAAAAGAAAAGACAGATAGCGGCGCATAAGCAGGAAACGGATTTTGATTACCTGAAAATGGAGCTGGACCAGCTGCTTAAAGGTATCAGCGAGGGCGCATCCCGTACCGCCGAGATCGTGAAAGGGCTGCGGATATTTTCAAGGGTGGACGAGGATGACCTGAAGTTCGCGGACATCAACGAAGGCCTGGAATCCACCATTATCATCATCAATAACCTGCTGGACCATATATCGGTGGAAAAGCATTACGGCGACATACCCCTGGTGGAATGCTATCCCGGTAAGCTCAACCAGGTATTCCTCAACCTCTTTACCAACGCAATATACGCCATAGGTGAAAAATACGGTCAGCAGCCGGGAGGCAGGCTGACCATCAGCACACGCTGCGATGACCAGGATGTATTCATCAGCATTGCCGATAACGGCACAGGAATGAGCGAAGAAACGAAAAAGAAGATGTTTGAGCCGTTTTTTACAACGAAAGAAGTGGGTGAAGGTACAGGCCTGGGCATGTCCATTGTCTATAACACCCTGAAAAAGCATAACGGGCAGATATTGGTCCATACAGAAGAAAAAGTAGGCACGGAATTTGTGCTACAATTTCCATTACGGCAAACGACTTTCTAAACCTTAAATAATCCGGCCGCGATATAATCAAACCAATGATCATGCCTGAGAAAATCAAAATTCTGTACATTGATGACGAACCGCATAACCTCCTGGGGTTTAAAGCCGCTTTCAGGATGGATTATGAGCTGTTTACCTCCCTGGACACTACGGAAGCCCACCGGATATTGAGCGAGCATCCTGATATCAGGATCATCTTCTGCGACCAGCGGATGCCCGGCAAAACAGGGGTGGAGTTCTTTGATGAGATACGCCGCGAATTCCCCCTCCCCGTCCGCATACTGATCACGGCCTATACTGATGTGGAAGCCGTGATCGACGCCATCAATAAAGGCAATATCTTCCGCTATATCAAAAAGCCCTGGAGCAATGTGGATATCATGTCCTCCATTGAGGAGGCCAACAAGTTCTATATGGCCATATCCATGCTGTCCATCAAGAATGAGGAGCTGCAGAAAGCGTATCAGGAGCTGGATAAATTTGCCTACAGCGTCAGCCATGACATCCGCGGACCCATCATAGGCCTCATCACGGCCATCAACTTCGCACGCGACCTGGACGATATCACGGAGATAAAGGACCTGCTGACCCTGATGGAAAAATCGGTCAAGAAGCTGGATACGTTTATCCTGAATATGCATGACTACTATAATGTGCAGCGCGGGGATCTTAAAATTTCCCGCATTGATTTTGAGAAGATCGCCAGCGACCAGAAAGATATTTACAGCACTTTCAGCCTGGCCGGCAAAATACCGCTGTATGTAGATGTGCAACAGTCACCGCATCCTTTCTACAGCGATGAGATGTCCCTGAAGCTCATACTGACCAACCTCCTGAGCAACGCTATCAAATTCCAGCGGCAGGATGCGGAAGAAAAATGGGTGAAGCTGACTATCGTAACGGATGCCGACAAGGCGGTCATTACCGTCTCGGATAACGGCATAGGAATCCCGGAAGATGAGATCAATGATATATTCGGATTATTTTACAGGTCCAGCTCCAAGGAAGCGGGCTTTGGCTTCGGGCTGTATAACCTTAAATCTGCGCTGACCAAGCTGAACGGTACCATAGACGTAACATCCAGGTTCGGGGAAGGGACCACCTTCACTATTACCGTTCCTACTATCTATACCATCGCGCAGGACGATACTGATCAGGAAAGCAGTTTCTGGCGCAGCAGAAACTCCAGCTGATCATTGGAAATGGCCAGCTTTTCGTTGGCCGATTTTATTTCTTTCTGAAGGAGATACTCCTTATAAGCGTTCTGGATGGTATTATCCAGCTCCTCTTCATTCCAGGGCTTGGTAAGATAATGGTAGATCTTTCCTTTGTTAACGGCTTCTATCACGGCATTCATGTCCGCGAAGCCGGTAAGCAGGATACGCATGGGCTCAGGATATTTTTCCAGTACTTTGCTGAGGAACTCTACGCCGGTCATACCGGGCATACGCTGATCGGTAATGATGATATCCACAGGCTGGGTCTCCAGCACCTGCAGGGCCGCTTCTCCGCTGATAGCAGTAAATACATTATACTTTATCCGGAAATTGGCTTTGAAAGAAAACAGGTTACTTTCTTCATCATCCACAAATAATATGTTGATCTTTCCTTCGGCCATTGTATATGTTTTTTAAACTGCAAAAATACCCTATTCTGCTATTCTGACTAGAATATGTTCAGATATTCAACAGCTAATATAATATAGAGTTCATAAATTTTATATTTTTTAACAAAAAAATACCAAATTCAGGGTATTGCAAATATCAAATATTATCCCTATGAATACCTGCTTCCCGCGAACGGCAATACGATAAATACCATAAGCATGCCTGGTCATCCCGAACGGATATGAGAAATTACTTTGCTGCTTATTGCTTACATACGGATAACCAGCTTAAAAAGAGAATGTCTCCCGTGTTTGTAAAAAACAAATGGAGACACTTTCCCTGATCCCTGCGCGCTACCGCTTACCTGTTCGTAAACCGCAATACGGGAACGATCATTTCCTCCAGGCTGACCCCTCCATGCTGGAAGGTATTCCTGTAATAGTTGACGTAATAGTTATAATTATTGGGATAGCAAAGGAAATAATCTTCCTTGGCAAATATATACTTGGAATTGACATTCGGCTGCGGCAGCCCCGCCTCTTTGGGATTGGTAATGGCAAAAACATGCCTGTCCTCGTACTGCAGGTTCCTGCCGTGCTTATAACGCAGATTGGTGGTGGTCTGCTTGTCACCTACGCATTTGCTCGGAGTTTTCACCTTCGTAGTGCCATGGTCTGTTGTGATGATGAGATTGATGTCGCGGGAAGCGATCTTTTTCAGGGCGCTGTACAGCGGTGAATGCTCAAACCAGCTCTGCGTCAGCGAGCGGTAGGACTTTTCATCCCCGGCCAGCTCCTTCAGGACTTCCATTTCCGTACGGGCGTGCGACAGCATATCCACGAAGTTGTACACGATCACGGTCAGGTCATTGTTCAGATAATTATGAATATTATCCTCCAGGCTCTTACCGTCATCGTTATTGGTGATCTTTATATAGGACCATTTGATATCCTTCATATTCAGCCGCCTCAGCTGACCTTCCAGGAACAGCTGCTCGTACAGGTTCTTGCCACCCTCCTCATCATCGTTCTTCCATTCTATGGGATAGCGCTTCTCTATTTCCAGCGGCATCAGTCCGGCAAAGATGGCATTGCGGCTGTACTGCGTGGAGGTCGGCAGGATGCTGTAGAACATATCCTCTTCCACCAGGCGGAAATGCTGGTTGATGATGGGCTCTATCACCTTCCACTGGTCGAACCGGAGATTGTCTATCAGGACCATAAAAGTAGGCTTGCCCTTTCCTATGGAAGGCGCGATCTTTTTGGCAAACACGTTATGCGACAGGACAGGAGTCCCCGTCTCATCCGGGTTCCCGATCCAGTCCAGGTAATTTTTACTGATATATTTATAAAATTCCGTATTGGCTTCGCTCTTCTGCGTCTGGAACACTTCCAGCATTTCCGGGCTGTCGCTTTTGCTCATCTCCACCTCCCAGTACACCAGCTTTTTATACAGGTCCTGCCATTCCCTGGCGCTCAGGTTATCATTCAGCGCCATCATCATATTGCGGAACTCCTTCTGGTATTCGGTATTCGTCTTTTCCGACACCAGTCTCCTGGAGTCCACGATCTTCTTCAGTGACAGCAGCACCTGGTTGGGATTTACCGGCTTGATCAGGTAATCGGAGATCTGCGACCCGATAGCCTCTTCCATAATGTATTCCGCTTCATTCTTGGTGACCATTACTACCGGGAGCGTGGGCTTGGTCTCCTTTATTTTCTGCAGGGTTTCCAGGCCGGTCAGGCCCGGCATGCTTTCATCCAGCAGCACCACATCCGTTTCGTTGTTATCGTTGATATATTCCAGAGCATCATAGCCGTTGTTGAAGGATGCTACTTCATACCCTTTTTGCGTAAGAAATAAAATGATAGGCTTCAGTGAGGCTATTTCGTCGTCTACCCAGATAATTTTTGCTGACATAAGATTCGTTTTTGTTGCTTAATATAAACTTACTATTCGCTGATTTAGTATGGCCTGCAGGAAATAATATGCTCTTATCAAATATAGATCAATATACAATCAAATAAAAGATATGAATGTTTTTTTATAAATAGTTTACAGAAAGACAAGGCGGCTTCCTGCCTGCCTTACCTGATATTCCTTGCGTTAAGCGCTTCATGGTAACGCCGCGCGTTCACCAGGTGCTGCGCATAGGTTTCCGCAAAAACGTGGTAGCCGCTGAAATCCTCACGGGCGCAGAAATACAGGTATCCTGTCTGCTCGGGATGCAGCACCGCTTCAATGGATCTTTTGGAAGGGGTACAGATAGGCCCCGGCGGCAGCCCGGTATGCCTGTACGTATTGTAAGGCGAGCTGATCTGTGTATGCTCGTTAAGGATCCGCTTAATGGTAAAATCGTTCCAGGCAAATTTCACTGTAGGATCGGCCTGCAGCGGCATGCCTTTCCGCAGCCGGTTCAGGTACACGCTGGCCACGGCAGGCTTTTCATCATGCTTATTGGTCTCCTCCTCCACGATGGAAGCGAGGGTGACCACCCCGGCGGGCTGCAGCTGCAGCGCCGCCGCCGCGGCTTTCCGCTCATCCGTCCAGTATTTTTCATAATAGGCCGCCAGCTTTTTCAGCAGGCCCTCCGCATCCGTATTCCACCAATACTCATAGGTATCCGGCAGCACCAGGCTCATCGCCGTATATTCATTGAGCCCGTACTGCTGCAGGAAATCCCTGTCACGAAGCAACTGTCTCAGGGCCGCCGTATCGGTCTCCAGCCGCTGCGATACAAAAGCAATAAGATCATCTTTGGTCCGGAATTTATTGATCACCAGCTTTACCGGCTCCTGCTTCCCGTTTCGCAGCTTCCTGACAATGGCATAATTGCCTTCAT
This sequence comes from Edaphocola sp., assembly GCA_037190225.1. Lineage (GTDB taxonomy): Bacteria > Bacteroidota > Bacteroidia > Chitinophagales > Chitinophagaceae > MKSF01. Next base: position 559,562 of record JBBCJL010000006.1, read on the forward strand.
ACGGACCGATCCTGTATTTGCCCGGCCTTACCTTTTTGTCAAGACCTGCCTGCCGTGCCAGTAGCCTGAAAGAGGTGCTATTGCTCAGCACACGCTGCTCCTCCATCTGCCGGAGCAGGTCATCGAAGGAAGACCCCGTCCTGATATACACATACCCTTCCCTGAAATCCCCGCTGACATTATTCATAAAGGTGCGGTAAGCCAGCCAGCCGCCCGCGGCCAGCAAGAGGATGATCACTGTCAGGAAGACCTTGCTTCTTTTGCGTTGCTTACCGGGAGTACGAGGCATATCAGAATACGTATTTGAAAATAATTAGTGCTATCAAAGATATTGAATCAGGGATGGAAAAATACTTAATAAAACATTAATTGCATTTATTCGCGCCGGCGGCCCCCGTAAAGCGGGGAATATTCTTTAACTTTGAGGTACATACATGCATTTTCCCAAGATATGAAGTCATTTGATGTTCCGGTACATTACAGAAGCCCCTTAATTTCCTCTATCAAGCAGCAGCGGAAGGCCCAGGACAAGCTGAAAAAGGACTTCACCCCTACCCGCATCCGCATAGGAACGCTGGAAGTGGTGATAGCCAGGCATTTCGGGTTTTGCTACGGTGTGGAGAATGCCATAGAGATCGCTTTCCGGGCCGTGCATGAAAATCCCGGGCGCAGGATCTACCTGCTCAGCGAGATGATCCATAATCCCCAGGTAAATGCAGACCTCCAGGCAGAGGGCGTAACCTTCATCATGGATACCTACGGCAACCAGCTGATCCCCTGGGAGGCCATCAGCAGCGAGGATGTGGTGATCGTGCCGGCTTTTGGTACCACTATAGAGATAGAAACGCTGCTGCAGTCCAAAGGCATCCGGATAGAGACCTATAATACCACCTGCCCTTTCGTGGAGAAGGTATGGAACAGGAGCGAAAAGATAGGCAATGACGGCTATACCATAATAGTGCATGGCAAGCCGCGTCACGAAGAGACCCGCGCCACCTTTTCCCACAGCAAGCAGAATGCGCCCACCGTGGTGGTCAATGATATGAAGGAAGCGGTGGAGCTGGCCGGCTATATCACAGGAGAGAAGCCTGCGGCCCGGTTCTATGAAGAGTTCAAGGGGCAGTACTCCAGGGATTTTGATGTAGAAAAGGACCTGCAGAAAATAGGCGTGGTCAACCAGACCACGATGCTGGCCAGCGATACACAGGGCATAGCCGATTTTCTCAAGAATGTTGTCCGGACCCGTTATAACCTGGACGATGAGCGCCTGAAAGCACGTTTTGCCGACACCCGGGATACCCTTTGCTATGCCACCAACGACAACCAGACCGCGGTAACCGGTATGCTGAAAGAGACCGCTGATTTTGCGCTTGTCATAGGCGGCTATAACAGCAGCAATACCTCCCACCTCGTAGAGCTGTGTGAAGAAAAGCTGCCCACTTATTTCATCAATCATGAAAGATGCCTGGTGGATGCGGACCGGATACAGCATTTTAATTTTCACGACAAGCAGGAGATACTGACAGCAGGCTTCCTCCCTGAACGGCTGCCGGTCACCGTTATGGTCACTTCCGGCGCCTCTTGTCCCGATGCGCTGGTGGAAAGGGTCATAGAGCGCCTGGCCCTCCTGACGGGCAATCACGTTGCTATGGGGCAGCTGCAGGAGCAGGTAGCGGACGGAACTTTCCTGCTCAGCTGATTTTTTTTATTTGGCTACCCGGGCACAGGGAACAAAGTGAGGTTGCAATGAGAGGAGAAAATCGTCATTTGACTGTAGCGTAGCAAAACAGGAACATCTGAAAAGGCTTCTAAAAGGGCTTATATGCCCATTCACCGGAAATACAATGATACAGCTATACCCGTAGCTATAAGTAGAAAATCCGTTTTTTTTAATAATTTTAAACACCATTATACTATGCAGGAATTAATCAAAGAGTTGATAGCCAAGGCAGGTCTCAGCGAAGAGACAGCCCAGAAATCGGTAGCCGTTACCAAAGATTTTATCAAAAGCAAGGTTCCCCCGGCTTTCCAGGATAAAATAGACGATATCCTGGAAGGGAAGTTTGACGTTATGTCCTTAATGAACGCCTTTATGAGCGGCAATTCCCAAACAGACGGTACCGGCAACGGCTCCCCGCTGGATACGCTGAAAGGCATGTTCGGCAATAAATAAGCGGCGATCAGTGAACATATCACCCAAAGCACCTACCCGGCAGGAATCCTGCCGGGTAGGTGCTTTAAAATAGCTTATGCCCGGATCAGGAAGCCGTTATTTCCTGTGCGGGTGCTGTTTCCGGCTGCTCTTTGGAGCGGAGATAATCCGCCCTTTCCTGCTGTGCCTCCATGATCTTTTCAAGATATGGCTGCAGCACCGCTTCGAGCTGTTCTACCGTTATATCATTGGCAGCGCTGTTTTCCAGCAGGCTCATCCAGGGTCTGCGCTGCCCCCATGGGTAGTCGCCGTAAATGACGGTCGGCGTGCCTTTCGCCACCAGCTGCCCGTTCTTCAGCTGCCACTGGTCCGCCCAGTCATACAGCCACTGCGCATCTTCCGCCAGCAGGCGCATACAGGAGTGCGATATAGGATAGCCAGGCAGGTCGTACTGGTGCCAGCCCACCCCCTGCGTATTGTGCACATTAAAGTTCCATTTCAATACCCAGGCGCTGTTCACCGAGCTTTTGATCTCTTTCCCTTTCCAGTTGGCAAAGAAGAGACCTGTCGGCGTTTTGGTAGCCTTTTTGCCCATATTGGTAGGTCCCCAGGTCTTCAGCATCCCCTGCTCATATACTGCGTATGCCTGTATAGGATAGGAGAAGAGCACCAGCTTATTGACCTTGGCCAGCATGTCCATCCGCAGCGGGAAAGGACTGTAAGCCTCCAACTCTTTAAACCTGTCCGGCACCAGCAAAGTGTCAAGACCCGGCATATGTTTTTTATCCGCTCTGTTGATCGTAGCCAGTATCTTTATCTGGGCATCGTCCAGCGCCCGGAAGGCTTTCTTCAGCGAGTCCGATTTTCTGAGCGGCCAGGCTGTATAGGTAAAATCTTTCTCCGGTGCGGCAGCTGACTTAGCTGGCCCGGACGCATGAGGTGCGGCAGCCGTATCCTGCTGTTGCGCCGGGGACGCCGGGTCGCCGGGCTTCTCGGAAATATCCCCGCAGGAGCAGACAGACAGCATACAGCTGATAATAAAGAGGTAGTGAAAGGATTTGTGCATCAAAAGCGGTATTAAAAGTTTATGCTGGTAGGAATCAAAAATTCATGTTCAAATATAACAGGTTTTCCTATTAATCGCGCAACCTTCATATAAAAATAATTTTACACATAACAACAGCGTAGCTGCCGGGTCCGGCAGCTACGCTGAATCTTAGCTTACGCCGGTATTAAATATGGAACTTAATGCCCTGTGCCAGCGGCAGTGAGTTACCGTAATTGATCGTATTGGTCTGGCGTCTCATATAGGCTTTCCAGCTGTCGGAACCGCTTTCCCTGCCGCCGCCGGTCTCTTTCTCGCCACCAAAAGCTCCGCCGATCTCGGCGCCGCTGGTACCGATGTTGACATTGGCAATGCCGCAATCGCTGCCTTCCGCAGAGAGGAAACGCTGCGCTTCCCGAAGGTTGCCGGTAAAGATAGCGGAAGAAAGTCCCTGCGGCACACTATTCTGCAGCTCAATGGCCTCTTCCAGCGTGGTGTATTTCATAACGTAGAGGATAGGTGCAAAGGTTTCTTCCTGCACGATATCCAGGTCATTGGCCGCTTCAATGATGCAGGGCTTCACATAGCAGCCGTTCTCATAGCCTTCCGGCGTATAGCGGCCGCCTTCCACGATCACGCGTCCGCCTGCGGCCTTGGCGGTCTCTATCGCTTTCAGGTAGGTATTGACAGCATCTTCATCGATCAGCGGGCCGATATGATTGTTCGCGTCCAGCGGGTTGCCGATCTTCAGCTGACCATAGGCGTTTTTCAGCACCTCAATGGTCTTGTCATATACGCTTTCCTGCACGATCAGGCGGCGGGTCGTGGTACAACGCTGCCCGGCCGTACCTACCGCGCCGAACACCACGCCCGGCAATACCATAGACAGGTCGGCGCTTTCAGTAACGATAATGGCATTGTTCCCGCCCAGCTCCAGCAGGGATTTCCCGAAACGCTGCGCTACCGTCTGGCCTACGATCCGGCCCACACGCGTGGAACCGGTGAAGCTTACCAGCGCTATACGCCGGTCTTCAGACAGCCACGGACCGGCATCATCGCCGATAACGAGGCTGCACACCCCTTCCTCTATATTGTTCTCCTTAAATACTTCCGCAATGATATGCTGGCAGGCTATAGCGCACAACGGCGTTTTAGAGCTCGGCTTCCAGATACATACATCGCCGCATATCAGCGCCAGCATGGCATTCCAGCTCCATACCGCCACCGGGAAATTGAAGGCGGAAATGATGCCCACCACGCCTATCGGGTGCCATTGCTCCATCATGCTGTGCTGCGGGCGCTCACTGGCAATGGTCAGGCCATATAGCTGCCTGGACAGTCCCACGGCAAAATCACAGATATCAATGATCTCCTGCACCTCGCCCAGCCCTTCCTGGTAGCTTTTGCCCATTTCCAGGGATACAAGACTGCCCAGCGGCTCTTTATATTCCCTCATCTTATTACCGATCTGCCTTACTATCTCACCACGCCTGGGAGCCGGTACGGTCCGCCATGTCTTAAAGGCCTGACGTGCTTTTTCCACTACCTCATCATACACTTCCCTGGTGGTATGCTGCGTAGCGGCCAGGTAATCATTATTAATGGGAGAATAGGATTCCAGCCTGGCGCCTTTTCCCTCAGACCATACGGTCCCTGTACTTACGCCCTGGTTATCCGCAGCAATCTTCAATTGCTTCAAAATGTCTTGTATGTTCATAATTTCTGAATAAAATGATCTCTGAGCTGTCAAAATTAAACAAAAAAACAGTACCATTTTCAATGATACTGTTATGCACATTTTAAGGATCATTCCCTAGAACAGCGAATGCCAGTCCTTATCCGTAAGGTTGTAGATCTCCTGGATCTGCTGCAGCTTTTCCTTATGGTTTATCTGCAGGTCTTTGATAAGCCCCGACTTGAGGTCAAAGACCCAGCCATGGACCTCTGGGTATCCATGCGCTATATAGGATTCCTGCACGGAAGCATATTTCAGGATATTGATACATTGCTCTTCCACGTTCAGCTCCACCAGGCGGTCGTAACGGGCTTCCTCATCCTCAATGGCATTGAGCTCCGCCTTATGCAGCCTGTACACATCCCTTATATTGCGCAGCCAGGGGTTCAGTATGCCCATATCCCTGGCCTGCATGGCCGCTTTTACGCCGCCGCAGGTATAGTGTCCGCATACAATGATGTGCTTTACCTTCAGGTGCACGACAGCGTAATTGACGACCGCCATCACGTTCAGGTCCGTATTGTTGACGAGGTTGGCCACATTACGGTGCACAAATACTTCCCCGGGAGCCAGGCCCATGATCTCGTTGGCGGGCACCCTGCTGTCGCTGCAGCCGATGTACAGGTAATCGGGGTGCTGGTCGGAGGAAAGCCTGGTCAAAAAATCAGGATCTGCAGCCAGGTTATTGCTTACCCAGGCCTTATTATTGTCAAACAGTTTATCGTAGTCACACATAAGATCAGTTTTTATGAGGTATATATCCTCCGGAGAGGACAAAATAACAGGTAAATATATACATTTTTGTCAAAAACCGGCACTGCCGGCGATGGCATATTTCCGGATAAAAGCATAGGTGTGGAACAGCAGGCGGTTGGCCAGGTACTGCTTATTGGCGTCCCTGTCATAAGGCAGGGTAATAAGATGGTGCTCCAGCTCCCTGCCGTTGGTGATGGCCGTATGCACAAAGGCTACCGGCTGCGCTTCGCTCGTTTCTATATAGCCGGTAGTGCTGATGCCGATATCAGACCCGAAGACCGTACGCGCCCGTTGTGCCATCACCTCGGCCACTTCCCTGCTGGTCGCCGTATGAACGGAGATCAGGTCTGCCGGCACGCCCAGGATATTTATCTTGGCGCTGATGCTGTAAGTGTTGAGGCTGCCCAGGTACACTTCCGAAGCCCCGGGAACATTGGTAAGCTGGTGGCCGATAAAGCCTCCCGAGCAGCTTTCGGCACAGCCGATGGAAAGTGTATGCTGCTGCAGCGATCGTATCACTGAGGCCGCTATGCTTTCAGAGGATTCACTGTAAATATAGGGTTCCAGCAACCGGCGGATATCCTTCACCACAGCATTGAATAGCGCCGCATCAAAACCGGGACGTGTGGCTGTAATGCTGAAATCGACCGAGCCGTAAAACGGCAGGTAGGAAAAATACAGATCCGGGTACTGCATCCTGAGCGCTGTAAGCCGCTCTTCAATGTATATCTCTCCCACAAGCGCCACCTCAAAGTGATGCCGCAGGAGCTTTTGTCCCGGGAAGAGCTCCTGCAAAAGCGGCTCTACTTCCCGGACCCAGATATGCTTCATTTCAAAAGGCACGCCGGGAAGCGCGACAAGATGGTGATCGTCCTGCCCGATATACAGTCCCGGGGCCGTGCCCAGCTCATTGCTGATCAGCCGGGCAATGGCAGGAAAGGTGTATTGTATACTGAGATTTTCGGGAACCGGCTTGTTGCGCTTTATATAAAGCTGCTCCAGGTGCAGCCTGTAGGCTTCCCGGGGCTCCATCCCACAGCCCCATACGCGGCAAAGCGCCAGCTTGGTGACGTCATCCTGGGTGGGACCCAGCCCGCCCGAAAGCACCAGCACCCGGCAATGCCGCATCGCGTACCGCACCGCACTGACGATATCTTCCTGGCGGTCGGCAATATTTATATGCAGTTGTACGTTAAATCCCAGGTTTTCCAGGTGTGTTGCTATCCATTGCGAGTTGGTATCAAGGGTATGACCGTTGACCAGTTCGCCACCGATAGCAATTATAGCAGCATCCATAAGTTGTATTATATCTTTAAATGATCAGGCCGCATAAGGAACAGGTCCTGCTGCGGGTAGTCCCGGGTAAAAAAAGCTGAAAGCGCCCGGAGGCTTACAAAATTAAAGATTAAAAGCATTTAAAAGACGGCAGCCTGTATCAGGATCTGTATTGCCGGAAAGCTCTCAGGCAAAAGGAAAAAAATAAAGCGCGTAAAAACGCGCCTTCAACTTTAATAGAATGTATATGAAAAAAACTCGCTTAACGGTTATAAGCCAAATCTGAATTTGAAATCCACTTTCGCAATTTCACATCAAATATAACAAATTTATTCGGAAATTCAATATATGTGTCACTATTTATATTTTCCGTATAATATTTTGTTAAATCCCTGTTACGGATCATAGCTTCAAAAAACAGCGGTGTACGGATAGCCAGGAGGCTGTCTGTCATTTTCCAGGTCCTGTACACTTCCTCATAATAAGTGATCTCACCTGCCGCATTTTTCACCAGCTTCCCGCCTGTGGCCGTTTTCTTAAGATGCAGGCTGGGCGCTATCTTGCTGATCTCGAAATATATGGTATCACCGTTGCCGGCGTAATATTTGTCCAGTTTGATCTTTGAGGCTATCATCCGGTAATCGTTATCGAATTTCAGCTCAAATTTGGTATCCTCCGTTGCATATTTCGGCAACCTGCCAACATAGCGGGAGATGCTGTATTTAAAATTTCCTGCTTCCGATTCAGATAACACCGATGCAGGGTCATAGTCCGCACTTTTTTCTTTGCACGCAGTAAAGAGCAAAGTGAGCGACAATAAATAAAATAAAGGAATGATGTTTTTCATACGGTTCTTTTAAGAGCTCCCGGCTGCCCTGTACGGGCAGGCGGAAGCTGATGTTATGGTACAGTGCCTGCAATTAGTATTGCGCATTGATAGGATCAAAGTTGGTCCAGCCTTGTGTCCAGTCCTGGGAACCGAATGCACCGCGGAAAGCAACCGTTTTATCAAAATGAGCGCTCCTGTTAGCCTGGCTGAAGGCAGCATAGGTAAACTTGGCGCCGGAAGCCAGCGTACCGCCGGTCACGGCAAAGTTAGGATGTGCAGGATATTTGGTATTGATGGTCTTGCCGAAGAGCTGGCTGGTATTCAGTCCCAGCGCCGTATAAGCGGCAGCTACCTGGAAGTCATTGCCGGCCTCTACGATATTCTCATTGGCAGTCAGGTAGTTCAGGATATCATCTGCAGTGAAGTCACCATTACCCGATACGGTCTTATTGGTCTTAGCGTAGAAGATATTGTTGGCAACCTGCGCGTCCCCGTTCTGGTAGTTGGGCAGTACGGTATTCTGGTTCATCCTTACGGCAGTAGGGAATCCTACCACTACAGAGTTGAACAGGTTGGCGGCTACCCTTCTTCTCAGGTCCATACCGTATTTGTAGTTACCGGAGTAGGAATTACCGTCCAGGGAAGGTCCGAGGATCGTGAAGTTGGATACCGTAGCCGTTGTCGGGCGGTCAGTAGCTTCGTTGGTACCGTTGGTATCCCATTCGAAACCGTTGGAGTCAGACTGGTCGGCATAGCTCGGGTAACGTACGGACAGGCCGAACTGGAGGTTACCGGAGAAGCCGTTATCAATGTCAAAACAGTCATCCCATGTACCGAATACCACAAGGTATTTACCGTTCACGGCGCCGCCGAACCACTCGATGCCATCGTCACCACCGTAAGATACCTGGATATTTTCAAATTTGGTGCCGCTGCCCACACCACCCAATGTGATACCGTTGGTCTCATTGTTGGGGGTCAGCTCGATACCTGCGAACTCCACGCGTACATATTGTAAGGAGCCGGAGTTATCGCCGTCATCATTGCCGCCATATACCACGGCAGGCTCAATGCCTTCGATGGACGGGTTAGGAATGTTCACCTTGGCTTTACCCAGGATCACAAGTCCGCCCCAGTCCCCGCGGTCCCTGTCTCCTACTTCCTGGTTGGAAGTAAAGACGATAGGCTCTGAAGCGGTACCGTTGGCCATAAGCTTGCCACCCCTGTCAATGATCAGCGTACCTTTGGATTTTTTCTCACCCAGGATAACAGTACCCGGCTCGATGGTCAGCGTCTGACCGTCTCTTACGAATACTTGGCCAACCAGCATGTATTTTTTATCTTTTGACAAAGTACGGCTGGATAATTCCCCGGACAACTGCACGATTTCAGTTGAATCTGTCGGATTGTTACCACCACCATTAGGCTGAGGGTCTTTTTTCTTACAGGATGCAGCCAGTAATATTGCTGCTAAAGCCGCTACCGAGATTAATTGTTTTTTCATATTGTTTTACTGTTAATGTTTAAAATTTATAGGAAAGTGATAAACTGTACAGTGTGCCGCGCCTGAATTTGAAAATAGCATCATCCATGCCTTTCATATTGATCGTTCCGTCCCTGTCGGTATCCTGGTAGAACCTGCTTTCATAGTTCAGCAGATCCTGGATACCCAGCTTGATGCTCCAGTTGTTTTTGAAAGATTTGCTGACGGTGAGGTCCAGGGCATGTCTCGGCATTTCATATATGGTAGGGAACAGGGCGCTGCCTACCGCAAAAATCCTTTTTCCGAAAATATTGTAGGAAGTATTTACCTGTAATCCGGACTTCTTGTCGTTATAGCTCAGGGTAGCATTGATGATGTACGGAGATTGTCCCTGCAAGGCCCTTTTCGTCTCCTGCCCGGTAACTGCGTTCTCACCGTAATCCACCTGCGACTGGATATATGCGGCATTCACATTGGCGCTGAGCTTGTCCACAAAGCCGGAACGGGTCATACCTTCGAAGGATTTCCTGAATTCCAGCTCCAGGCCCCGGCTGTAAGAGCTGGCAGCGTTCTGGTAAGAGAAGGCCGGCGATTCGGAGCGGATCAGGATCAGGGTTTCAATAGGATTGGTAAAGTGCTTGTAGAATGCGCCGATGCTGATAGCCTCTCCTTTTCTCGGGTATATTTCATATCTCAGGTCGAAGTTGTCTATGTTGGCCGTTTTCAGGTCAGGGTTACCGTATTTTTCAGCATCGAACTGGTAATCGTAGAAGAGGAACGGGGCCAGCTCCCTGAATTCAGGCCTGTTGACCGCCCTGTAGTAGGCGAATCTCAGCTTGGTCTTCTCAGTGAGGTTATAATCCGAGTTTAAGAAGCCTAAAGGGGACAATACGGGATTGTTCACATTGATCTCACCGCCCGCATCATTCGATGTGTTCAGCTTCAGCACGTTGTATTCCACCCTTACACCGCCTGACAGCGTCAGCTTGCCCAGGGGCAGTACCAGCCCGGCATATCCTGCCGTCAGGAAGTTGCTGGCGGTATAGCTGTCTGAGGCCCTGGTGCCTTCTTCCATCAGGAAGCCGTCCGTGGTCTTCATATTATCGTTGGAGAATATCCTGTCCAGGCTTTGCCTTTCCAGCTGCTGCAATACTTCCAGGGAAGAGCTGCCGGGGTAGATATAGGAGAAGTAACGGGTATCGAAGCTCCGCATCCTGTAATCCAGCATATAGCCGATCTTGAGCTGTGCCGGGTGCGGCTTGTCATTCAGGTCCAGGATGTAATTAAGGCTGTGGTTGAAGCCGGTTTCATTCAGCTTGCTGAAGAACCTGCCCGCATCATACAGGTTGGAGGACGGCGGCAGGATCATCCGCATCTCTCCTGACCCTTCGGCGGTTTCTATCATACGGAATCTTCTCAGGTCCGGCTGGTCCTCAAAAAGGTAGTTCATACCCAGTACCCAGTTCAGCCTGGCCGTTTTCTTGGCTATGTTGTGATCGTGAGTGCCTTCCAGCTGCCCGCTGTAGATGGACCTGCTGCGGTACTGGTACAGGTAGTTGCGCCTGTCCAGGCCCACCTGCTGTATATAGTCCTCACCATTCCTGATGACCGTGATATTTTCACCGATCTGGTTAAAGAGGTTACGGAATTCTATTTTGTTCCTGCTGTTGAGCCTGAAAGACCAGTTGCTGATAACGCCTATCTTGTTCTCTTTTTCATTATAGTTATCGCTGTACTGGAATCTTTTGGTCGCTTCCGGCTGCCCGGCGCCCAGCTCCAGGTAGCGGGAGAAGCTTTTATCATAGGTCAGGAACGACTGGCTGTAGTTGATGGCATTGATGGTATTGACCTGCACGCCGTTGATAAAGAACCTGCGCGCCAGGTTGAATCCTGCGCTTACATCCGGCATAGCGGTATGCGTGGCAGGTGCAAAGTTGTTCTGCAGGGTCTTCGCGGCGTCCACGCGCTTCTGGGACCTGTTAGGCAATGTCCGCAGGTTTTCCGACGGGAATGCGCCAGGCATCTGGCGGTAACCGTTATCAAAGCCCAGGGCATCCGTACCGGAGCCTTTGGACTGGATATAATCGCCCCCGGTAGTACCGGTGCGGTAGCCGAAAGAAAGGTTGACGGAGGTCAGGTGATCCTCGTTGGCATTGGCTGTATATACTTTGATAAGACCGCCCGCAAAGTCACCGGTATTTTCCGGCGCTCCTGATTTGTAGATCAGCATCCGGTCCAGCACATTGCTCGGTATCAGGTCGAAGGAGAAGGTCCTCTTATCCACTTCCGTGCTCGGTGCAATGGAATTGTTCAGCAGCACCTGGTTATAGCGTTCAGGAATGCCTCTTACCATCACGAACCTTCCGTCTACCACGGTGATGCCGGGGATACGGCTCATGACCTGTGCGGCATTCTTATCCTGTGAGTTTTTGATCTGTTCCTGGGAGATACCGTTGGCTACCTGGGAGCTCAGTCTCGTTTCCTCAATAAGGGCGTCTACGGTATTGGTATTTTTAGCGGAGGTAAACCTTACTTCATCCAGCACCCCGGCCATCTTTTCCTTTTCGGCCACCGGGGCAGTAATGTAGAGCGTCAGCGCTACCGTATCACCGTTCTTTACCCGGATATTTTCATAGGTCCTGGATTGATAGTCATCCCCTGTTACCACCAGCCTGTAATTACCTTCCAGCAGGTTGGTGATTATAAAGCTGCCGTCAGCATCGCTCATGGTAATCTGTTTCTGGGGACCCACTGCTTCTACATCCACCAGCGCACCCGCCTGCAGCAGGCTGTCGATCACCTGCCCTTTAATGACACCTGTCTGGGCATTGAGCTCCTGCGCCTGGAGGAACGGAAGGATCAAAAATAAGGGGATATTTTTCAGAAGCAGCCTGGATGTTTTTTTCATATAATTCTTATTATGCAATGCTTTTTAATTTCACTGCAAAACTCCACACCTAATATTAACCCAGGATGAATGTAACGTTATGTAAACCTTACGCCAGTATTACTAAATTATTATGCCGCATAACCCGTTAATTATGAGGCATTACAGCCTGTAGCAACAGCTTTCCCGTCAGAGTAACCCGGCTTCAGGAAACAAGCGGAAGGCCTTGCGCCCGGCATGACGGCTTGGGAGAAGTGTCATCCCTGCTATAGCAAAACGGTACTATCTGAAAAAGCATTTTATAGGACAATATTCGTCCCATCCCCCGGATACCCGGCGACACAGTGACAGTGATTCCGGCAACCGGTTATCTATACAGATAGATAAAGTAATTCCCTTACCTTTGCACATATTTACAATTTTATGACAAAGCACTCCATAACAATAAATGTATTGCTGGATAACCAGAACCTGCCGGAACATATAGACTGGAACGCTACCGGCAGCGCTGAAGCTACACCCCAGCAGGCCAAGGCTTTTATGGCCTCATTCTGGGATCCCAAAGAGCGTACTGCGCTCCGTATGGACCTCTGGACCAAAAAGATGATGGTGGACGAAATGAACGATTTCTTTTTCCAGACGCTGATGACCATGGCCGATACTTATGTCAGGGCGACACGTAATGAAGACCTGTCCGATGAGCTGAAGGAATTTGCCAGGAGCTTCCGGAAAAAAGCGGAAGAAAAGCTGATGGAAGATAATAAGGATGTATCTCAATAAAGTCTAGCCGCTGGGCGCATAAAAAATCACCTGATTTAAGATCAGGTGATTTTTTATATATGATCTGTCCGGTATGGCAACGGCAGGCAGTATTGATCCTGCACAACCCGGACCTATCTTCTGTGCTGCTGGTGACGGCCGTTATCATGCCTTCCCTGCTGATGCCTGTTATCCCGGTGCTCCATCCGGCCGGCAGTCCGGTGCTGGCTCCTGCCCTGCGGCTCACGACGGATGTCATGACGCGGACGTTGTCCGTGATGTGCGCCGTAATCTCTCAACATACGCTGGTTGCGGTGGCCCCTGTAATGCCCGTAATCCCTCATATGCACATGATTGTAACGGTAGGGATTATGCTGGTTCACTACTACCTTATAGGTACGGTACATGTCTACTCGTCCGAAACGTGCCGGCAGCACCCTGGCATGCATCCACCGCTGCCCGTTGAGGTAAATATACTGACGGCTCATGACATCATAATAGACATTGTATTCGGGTATATAATAATACTGCACATAATCGTACCCGGCGGGTCCCCACGTTGGCTGACTGCCTATATTCACATTTACAGAAACCTGTGCCCGGGCATCCTGTGCCGTAAAATTCATAATACCCAATGCTATAACTGCCGCAATGATGATCTTTTTCATAATATCTGCATTTTAAAAAATGAATAATAGTTGTATTCCTGTAAACTAAAATTGGTACGTAGCAATTATGTTGTTTATAGTATAATAGACCCGGCACTGTCACCTTAGTTTAAAATGCAGACGATTTTTTATGGGTACAATCAGGCATTCAGGCGCTGCAATACTCTTTGGAATTCTGCTGTGATAGCCTCATTACAGAGATTCCCGATGCTGCCTTCATGCGTATGCCTTATATCACCCTTATATTCAAAAGCACCTTCCGATATCTGCCGGGCTACCTGCCCGTACGCATCCCTGAAGGGCATGCCTTCCGCCACCAGCCTGTTAAGGACTTCCACGCTGAACAGGTATTTATACCGTTCGTCTTCAAAAATATGATCCGCTATACGAACGCCTGACAGCATCAGCCGCATCATCTCCAGGCATTGCAGCAGCTCCCGGATGGCAGGGAACATGATCTCCTTGGTGAGCTGCAGCTCCCTGTGATAGCCGGAAGGCAGGTTGGTGAGCAGCAGGTTCAGCTCGTTGGGGAGGGCCTGCAGCCGGTTACATTTGCCGCGTATCAGCTCCAGGACATCCGGGTTCTTTTTATGAGGCATGATGCTGCTGCCTGTAGTGAGCTGTTCGGGGAAAGAGATAAACCCGAAGTTCTGGCTGTTGAACAGACAGCAGTCCATAGCCAGCCTGCTTAAGGTAGCCGCCACGGACGCCACGGCCATACTGAGAAATTTTTCCGTTTTTCCCCGGCTCATCTGCGCGTAGATACTGTTCCAGTGCAATGTCCGGAACCCCAGAAGCTCTGTTGTCCTTTTCCTGCTGATCGGGAACGAAGAGCCGTAGCCGGCCCCGCTGCCTAAAGGATTCTTATTGCATATCTCATACGCTACGGCCAGCAACGCCAGGTCATCCGTAAGGCTCTCGGCATAAGCGCCCAGCCATAAACCCGCAGAGGAAGGCATGGCAACCTGCAGATGCGTATAGCCGGGGATCAATATATCTTTATACCGGTCGCTGAGAGTGACCAGCAGCCCGAAAAGCTGCTGTATTTCTTTTTTGATGTCCTGGCAGGCATCCTTCAGATACAGCTTGATGTCTACCGCCACCTGGTCGTTACGGCTCCTGCCGCTGTGGATCATTTTACCAGCATCACCTATCCTTTCGGTCAGCAAAAGCTCTACCTGCGAATGAATATCCTCCACACCCGGACGGATGCGGAAACGGCCCTGCTCTATTTCACCGGCGATCTCCCGCAGGCCCTCTATGGCCGCCGCCGACTGCTCCGCGCTCATCAGTCCGCATTCCCCCAGCATGGTCACATGTGCCACAGAGCCCTGTACATCATATTTTGCCAGTAATATATCAAATTCGGGATCCCTGCCTACCGTAAATTGCTCTACCAGCTCCGACAGGTCCGAATGCTCTTTTTGCCATAATTTTTTCATATCAGAAAGTAACGTTTTGTAGTAATTGAATATAATCCGTAATACCCTGCCTGATCTCCGAAAGATGTATATACTCATCGGCAGTATGGCTCCGCGCACTGTCCCCCGGGCCCATTTTAAGGGTAGGGAACGGCAGCAGCGCCTTATCACTGAGCGTGGGAGAGCCAAAGACCTGCCTGTTCATTTGCAGCCCGGCACATACCAGCGGGTGTTCCGGGTCGATAGCTGAAGCCCGGAGCCGCATACTCCGGGGAACGAGCCGGCTGCGGAGCTGCTGTTGCAGGTAGCTGAAGAGCGCTTCCGGGCTATAGCATTCATTGTAGCGGACATCTATTACAAAATGGCAACCGGAAGGCACCACGTTATGCTGCCTGTTGTCCGTGCTGATGACCGTCACGGTCATTTTTACCGGCCCGGTAAGCGGGCTTACCTTTTCCATCCGCAGCTGCTGCAGAAAAGCAATGTCCTGCAAAGCTATATAGATAGCATTGACACCTTCGTCCCTGGCGGCGTGACCGGACCTACCTTCCGACCAGGCGTCTATCACCAGCAGCCCCTTCTCTGCCACCGCCAGCTGCAGCTGTGTCGGCTCTCCCACGATACCGCACCAGCTGCTGTAATCCGCCGTCCCGCAGAAAGCCTGGAAAACATGGCTTTTAAATACAGCTTCCACACCGCCGGAGCCACTTATTTCCTCTTCTGCCGTGGCAGCCATTACCAGGTTGAAAGGAAGCCCCTGACGCGGCCAGAAGTACAGGAAAGCTGCCAGCAGCGCAACCAGGCTCGCACCGGCGTCATTGCTGCCCAGACCGAAGAGTACATCGTTTTCTATCACCGCACCGAAAGGGTCCCGGGTATAGCCGCTGTCAGGCCTTACCGTATCATGATGGGAATTCAGGACAATCACCGGCTTCCCGGCATCATAATGTTTATTTTTCGCGATAATATTATGTCCTATACGGATATGAGGTATATGGCGGTCTTGCAGGAAGCCTGCTATAAGCGCTGCTGTTCCCGCCTCTTCTTTACTGAAAGAAGGCGTACGGATCAATTGCTGGAGCAACAGTACCGCGTCAGACTGTAATAATGAAAGTGCTGTCATAGTATCATCTTTGTGCCGCACCGGCCTTCCGACAGCGCTTTTAACCGGTCTGCCGGTCCTATATATACCGACCCTACACCTTCCCGGAGGGCGAGAAAGGCATTGTCCAGCTTGGGTAGCATACCGGCGAATATCCGATGCGCTTCCCGGAGCTGCTGGTACAATGGCGCCGTTAGCACCGGTATCACACTACCGGGATCTTCAACATCCTGCAGCACACCGTTCTTCTCAAAAGTGTAGATCAGCTCACAGGGCGCTGCAGCAGCCAGTGCCACAGCTAAGGACCGGGCAATGGTATCCGCATTGGTATTCAGCA
Source organism: Edaphocola sp. (assembly GCA_037190225.1). GTDB lineage: Bacteria > Bacteroidota > Bacteroidia > Chitinophagales > Chitinophagaceae > MKSF01. The sequence continues at coordinate 576,011 of JBBCJL010000006.1, forward strand.
ACTGACCGGACTCATCCACTGTCAGCGGTGCTATCACTACGGTGTCAAAGTGCTGCAGCAGTACGCTTAAAGCGTCCGTATCCACCCGGTCTATATCGCCGACAAACCCGAAATCCGCCGGAGAAGTGCGCCGTCGGGCAGTTATGATATGCCCGTCGGCGCCACAGATACCTATTGCATTACACCCATAAGATTGCAGGCCGGACACGACCTGCTTGTTGACATAGCCTGCATAGACCATGGTCACTACCTTCAGCGTGTCGGCATCCGTTACTCTGCGGCCGTCTATCATCTGCTGCGCCATACCCAGCTGTTCTGCCAGCTCCGTAGCAAGCGTACCACCGCCATGGACCAGGATCTTTTTCCCTTCCAGTGCCGCGAATTCTTTCAGGAAAGCCTGCAAGACCGATGCGCTGCTGATAATATTACCGCCTACTTTTATGATCTTTATATGTGCCGTCATAATGATTGAATAATGTTTGACAGGACCGCCTGCGCCGCCCATACCCTGTTGGCCGCCTGCCTGGTGACAATACTGCTGCCGCTGTCCAGCAAAGCATCGCTCAACTCTATATTCCGCCTTACCGGCAGGCAGTGCATGATCTTTGCCCGGTTGGTCTGCTTCATATCTTCCGGCTGCAGCATCCAGTCGTCCTGGTTCTTACCCAGGGCACCGTAGGAATGGTAAGCGCTCCAGTTCTTAACATACACCACATCAGCATCCCGGAGCGCTGCTGCCTTATCATAGACCAGCTGCGCACCACCTGTAAAGGCTTCAGACAGCTCCATACCCGGCGGCTGCGCTATGACAAAGTCTGCCTGCTCCCAGGCACCAACCCACTGGGCAAAGCTATTGGCCACGCACTGGGGCAAAGGCTTGATATGCGGGGCCCAGCACAGCACTATCCTGGGACGCTTCAGCTCCAGCTCCTGTATGGTAATGACATCCGCCAGCGACTGCAAAGGATGCAGGGTGGCACTTTCCAGGCTGATGACGGGCACCGAGGCATACGCTATAAATTGCTGCAATACCGTTTCCGCATAATCAGCTTCCCGGTCGGAGAGCCCGGGAAAGGTCCTTACGGCCAGCACATCAAAGTAGCTGCTTAGTACCGGTACCGCATCCCTGATATGCTCTACGGAAGTACCGTTCATTATGGCGCCATCCTCCAGCTCCCAGGACCATCCTTCGCTGCCGATGTTAAAAACTATCGCTTCCATACCCAGTTGCTGCGCCGCTATCTGGGTACTGAGCCGGGTCCTCAGGCTGGGATTTAAAAATATAAGGCCGATCCGCTTACGGGCCCCTGCCTGCACATCCCGCCAGGGATCTTTTTTATAGTCCAGCGCCCGGGCAATCATCCTGTCGATGGATTCGGACAAAGGAATGCCCTGCACCCCTATGTCCCGTACGGAAGTAAACTGTTTCAATATAATAATGATTTATCTGGTCAGGTCGTTAACAGCAGACCTTAAAGCCTGCACAAATACCGATGCCTCCTCCCGGCTGAGCGCCAGGCAGGGCAACAGGCGGATCACATTGGGAGCCGCCTCACCGGTCAGTATATGATAATGTTCCAGCAAGTGCTTTTTAAGCGGCGCCAGCGCTTCCGGCACATCAAAGCCGATCATTAATCCCCTGCCCCTTACATTTTCAATTCCTTTTATATCCCGTAGCTGCTCCGTCAGATAAGCACCCGTCTCCAGCGCGTTACCGGTCAGGGCTTCCGTCTCCATCACTTCCAGCACAGCGATACCGGCCGCACAGGCCAGGTGGCTGCCCCCGAAGGTGGTACCCAGCATACCATGGCGTGCCGGGATATGCGGCGCAATGCTGATACCCGCTATCGGGAATCCGTTACCCATACCTTTGGCCATCGTATAAATATCGGCCGCTACGTTTCCATAGTCATGGCTGTAAAATCTGCCGGAACGGCCGTAACCGCATTGCACGCTGTCAGCTACGAACACAGCGCCATAGGTATCACACAGGTCCCTGATAGCCGCGAGGAAAGCATCGGACGCTATCCTGATACCGCCTACCCCCTGTATGCCCTCGGTAATGACGGCAGCCACTTCCCTGCCATGCCGGCCGAAGTATTCCTGCAGGGCCGCCACATCATTGAACGGTAAGAATACCACGTTACCCGTTTCGTTGACGGGAGCCGTATAGCTGCGGTTATCCGTTGCGCTTACCGCCAGCGAGGTCCTGCCATGGAAAGCGCCGGTAAATGCCACTACTTTTTTCCTACCGGTATAAAAGGAAGCCAGCTTCAGGGCATTTTCATTCGCTTCGGCACCGCTGTTGCACAAAAACAGCCTGTAGTCAGGTTGTCCCGACATTATACCCAGTCGTTCCGCCAGCTCCTGTTGCAGCGTATTGATCACGGAGTTGGAGTAAAAGGCAATCTGCCGGAGCTGCGCCGTTATCCTTTCCACCCATCTGGGATGGGTATGCCCTATACTGATCACCGCGTGGCCGCCGTACATATCCAGGTACCGGTTATTACGGTCATCCCATACATAAGCACCTTCCGCGCGTACGATATTCACAGGCAGCAAAGGATATACATCAAAGAGTTTCATATCAATGTAATAATTAAAGGCTTAAAAAAATGAGGGTTTTAGCTGTAATCCTGCGGTTTCCTCCCAGCCGAAACGGATATTCATATTCTGAACGGCCTGGCCGGAAGCGCCTTTCAGGAGGTTGTCAATGGCTGCATGCACCACGAGGATATCCCCCTCTTGTTCAATATGGATAAAGCACCGGTTGGTGTTGACCACCTGCTTCAGGTGGATGGGATCCCTGCTGACGTGTACAAAGGGATGCTGCTCATAATAAGCATCGAACCATTCGTACACCTGTGCTTCCGGTACCTGGCTCTTTACCTGCAGCGACAGGAAGATACCTCTTGCAAAGTCACCTCTCCAGGGCAGGAAATGTATGTTCCGTTTACCAACTGTAGCATTGACAGCCTGAAGCGAACAGGCTATTTCATCCAGGTGCTGGTGCACCAGGGTCTTATACGGCTGTATATTACTGGCACGCCAGCTGAAGTGCGATGTCGGGGAAAGCGCCTGGCCAGCGCCTGTGCTTCCTGTAATACCTGTTATATATACATCCGTCCAGGGCTGTACGTGCTGTACAAGCGGCAGCAGTGCCAGCTGTATGGCCGTAGCGAAACAGCCGGGGTTGGCAACAGACGGAGCTCCGGCGATCTGTTCCCGGTTCCTTTCCGGCAGTCCATAGACAAAGTGCCGGTTCGCTGCCGTACAGTGCGCGTTCACCCTGAAATCGTTGGCAAGGTCTATGATAATGAGCTGCTCCGGGATAGGATGTTGCGCCATAAATCCGGCGGATTCCCCATGACCCAGGCACAGGAACAGCACATCCACGTTCAGATCCGCATCATCCGTAAACAGCAGGTCGGTCATACCCAAAAGGTCCGTATGCACTGCCGCCAGCGGCTTACCCGCGTTACTCCTGCTATGCGCAAAGGAGAGGACAGCGTAAGGATGCTGCAACAGCAGCCTTATCAATTCGCCTCCCGTGTACCCGGCACCTCCTATGATGCCGGCTTTTACCTGTTTCATATGCTGTATATTTTAAATAGTTTCCTGAATGGCATTCCATATCCTGGTCTGGTTACCGAAAATGGCACTGAAGCCCCTTACATCCTGTCCCGTATAGCCGGTATTCATTTCACCGTACTGACCGAAAGCGCTTTTCATAAGGTCATAGTCGCTTTTAATCCCGTTGATCCGGAACCTGTAAGGATATAGCTGCACATAAACGCTGCCGGTCACCGCCTGCTGGGAGGACAGGAAGAGCTGCTCTATATCCCGCATCACGGGGTCGAGCACCTGCCCTTCGTGCATCCAGCTGGCATAGAACTGCGCCAGTGTGTCCTTCCAGCTCAGCTGCCATTTGGTAAGCACATGCTTTTCCAGGGTATGATGCGCTCTGATGATCACCATCGGGGCCGCGGCTTCAAATGCCACCCTGCCCTTGATACCTATGATGGTATCGCCGATGTGCATATCACGGCCTATGCCATAAGGACCGGCTATCTGCTGCAATGCCTGGATGGCGGCTACCGGATGCGCATATACCGTATCATTGATACCTCTCAGCTCGCCGTTTGTGAAATGCAGGCAGACCTCTTCCGTTCCGTCTTTGGTACAGGCAGTCTGCCAGGCGTCTTCGGGCAGCACACCATAGCTGCGGAGCGTTTCCTTCCCGCCGATGCTGGTGCCCCATAATCCCTTATTGATACTGTAGGCCGCTTTTTCAAAGTTCATCACCACACCCGCGGTGGTGAGGTACGCTATTTCCGCTTCACGGCTCAGCTGCAGGTCCCTGACAGGAGTAATGATCTCCACGCCCGGCAGCAGCTGCCGGAAGATCATATCAAAGCGCACCTGGTCATTACCCGCGCCGGTACTGCCATGCGCCACTGCATCTGCCTGTACAGAGCGGGCATACCGGGCTATCTGCAACGCCTGGCATAAGCGCTCCGCGCTCACGCTTAAGGGATAGGTGTTATTCTTGAGGCAGTTGCCAAATACCAGGTACCTGATAATGGTGTCATAATATTCCTCCACCGCATCAATAGCCGTATGCGTGTGTACGCCCAGCCGGTATGCATGAGCCGCTATTGCTTCCAGCTCCCCGCTGTCAAAGCCACCGGTGTTGACAATAACGCTGTGCACCTCGTATTGCATTTCATCAGCCAGGTACCTGGCACAAAAGGAAGTATCCAGCCCTCCGCTGAATCCTAATACAACTTTCTTTTTCATTTTAATGGATATTAATACCTGATAGCCGCCACTACAGCGGTATCACCAATAATTTTTTAAACCGGGACCTGATGGCAGATGCCGCCTTCTGAGTTAATTTCTTTTCCTGCGCAGGGTCGTACATCATAGCGGTGCACAGGCAGTTCTTACGTTCCTTCCGGGTAAGGATATCAAAGTTCACACAGCTTTTACAGCCTGCCCAGAATGCTTCGTCCTGGGTAAGCTCGCTATAGGTGACCGGCTCGTACCCGAGGTCGCTGTTGATCTTCATGACGGCAAGGCCCGTCGTAAGCCCGAATATCCTGGCCTTGGGATAACGTTTCCGGCTCAGCCTGAATATTCCCGATTTGATACGCTTAGCCACTCCCAGCCCCCTGAAAGCCGGGTTAACAATGAGGCCGCTGTTGGCAACAAAAGCACCGTGACTCCAGGTCTCAATATAACAGAACCCTACCCACTCCCCTCCCGGGGTAACGGCTACCACAGCATTGCCTTCCAGCATTTTCCGGATGATATAGTCAGGCGAACGCTTGGCAATCCCCGTACCTCTGACACGGGCACTGCTTTCCATTTCAGTACAGATCTGTTCCGCATACTGCACATCCAATACGGACGCAGTACGGAAAATGATCTTACGATTCTTTTTCACGTAATGAAAACAACAATAAATTAAAAAAACAGATGACGATACACCAAGGAAATTCCGGCGCATCTTTAAGAATAGTAAGTTTGGGGCAATGTGAAGCAGCGTCAGCTACTTTTCAGCCCTATCGTCGTATAGATATCGGGGAAGCTGGCAACGAAGCGGTATAGTCAACCGCTCCAAAAGAAAGATGAGATGTAATAAATATCTGTGCCAATTTCAGTTCAGAATTTTAAATGGAGGCACAAAGATATTAATTAATTGGAAATAACAAATTATTTTCACTTAGTTATTTTTTAAAGTTCCGGAGCATCCATCCCCTAAGGCATAAAGTACAGCAGCATCCCGGCAGCCGCCACATCATTCACAGCAACAGCCTGCACCGGCGGGCACGTTCCCCGAACAGCCTGAAATATCAGCCGATTATTATAAATTTGCCGAATGAACATCAACAAGACCATCCTTATAATAATGGACGGCTGGGGATTGGGCCAGGTGCCCGCTGCAGACGCCATAGCGCATGCGCACACCCCTTTCGTGGACAGCCTATATACACAATATCCCCATAGTACCCTGGTCACCTGCGGGGAAGCCGTAGGCCTGCCCGAAGGGCAGATGGGCAATTCGGAGGTGGGTCACCTGAACCTGGGAGCGGGACGGATCGTCTACCAGGAGCTGCAGCGGATCAACGTTGCTATCAGGACAGGCATGCTGCAGAGCAATACGGTATTGCAGGAAACCTTTGATTACGCCAGATCCCGGGATAAGGCCCTGCACCTGATAGGGCTGACCAGCGATGGCGGCGTCCACGCTTCACTGGAACACCTGAAAGCCCTGGTGCAGTATGCCCATGCGGCACAGGTAGAAAAGATCTATATTCACGCCTTTACAGACGGTCGGGATACCGATCCCAAAAGCGCCATAGGCTATCTCCGGGACCTGATGGACAGCATTTCCGGCATACCTGCCGTGATAGCCACTGTCATAGGCCGCTATTACGCCATGGACCGCGATAAACGCTGGGAACGTGTGCAGAAGGCTTACGAAGCGCTTACCCTGGGACGCGGAGAGCGTACCACCGATATTATCCAGGCCATCGCGGAATCCTATGAAAAGGATATAACCGATGAATTTATAGAGCCTATCATCCATACGGATGAGGCAGGCAGCCCGCTGGCCGTTATCAATGAGGGAGATGCGGTGATCTGCTTTAATTTCCGTACCGACCGCTGCCGGGAGATCACGGAAGTGCTGACCCAGACAGCCATACCGGAGTTCAATATGAAGCCCCTGCACCTGAAGTATGTAACGATGACGGAATACGATGCCAGCTTCAGCAATGTCGGCGTGCTTTTCACCAAAGACAATCTCAGCAAAACGCTTGGAGAGGTAGTAGCGGACCATGGCCTGCGGCAGATACGCATTGCTGAAACAGAGAAGTATCCCCATGTTTCCTTCTTTTTCTCCGGGGGCCGTGAAGTACCTTTTGAAGGGGAAAGCCGTATTATGATCCCATCCCCGCAGGATGTACCTACCTACGACCTGAAGCCCGAAATGAGCGCCAACGAGATCACAGCCGCCATCCTCCCGGAGATCAGGCAGGAATCGGCCGACTTCATCTGCCTTAATTTTGCGAATACCGATATGGTAGGCCATACCGGCGTATGGGAAGCCGCAGTAAAAGCAGCGGAAACGGTGGATCTCTGCCTGTCCAGGATCATCCCGGAAGCGCTGGAGCATCATTATACCATTTTCCTCACGGCAGATCACGGCAATTCAGATTTCCTTGTCAATGCAGACGGCAGCCCCAATACGGCGCACAGCCTGAACCCCGTGCCGCTGATACTTATTTCCAATGATTACAGGGGACCGCTCCGCAACGGGAAGCTGGGAGATATCGCTCCTTCCATCCTTAAAAGAATGGGACTGGAGATACCGGCAGCTATGACCGGGGATGTCCTGATCGATTAAATCTTTCTCTTATGAACATTATCCGCCATCTTCTTATAGCTACCCTGCTGCTGTGTGCCGCTCCCACATACAGCCAGCAGGCTATCAGCGCGGTCAAGGCCGGGCAACTGAACGACAGGCTAAATGCCGCTACGGATACCATTTATGTGGTCAATTATTGGGCCACCTGGTGCATCCCATGCGTCAAAGAGCTGCCGGCACTGGAAAAGATACAGGAGCAATATAAGGACAAGCCCGTAAAGGTCCTGCTGATCAGCTTCGATTTTAAGGAGCAATATCCCGAGCACCTGGAAAAATGGGTGCAGCAGAAGCAATTAAAGAGTGAAGTGGTATGGATGAATGAATCCGTGCCGGATGAGTTCATTCCGCAGCTCAATAATGACTGGTCCGGCAGCCTGCCCGCTACCACCATTCTTTATAAAAGAAAGGCTTACCGCTATTTTACAGAAGCATCCGTAACGTATAACGAACTTGACGGCATTATCCGTCCTCTTTTAAAGTAGTATGAACCAGGGAGGACGACCCGTCTGCTCAACGCCCCCCAGGTAAAGAGTGGCGTAACGCTCTTTTCAAAAAATCGGGCAAAGACATACTATTATTACATCCCGTCCTAAAAGGCTTCCATACCGGCAAACCGGCGCAATGTACAGGGCAAATAAGTATTAAATAACATCGTCTGGCACAGTATTTGGAATCATATACATTAAATATGATCAACGGGTAACTGATATTATTGTCATACAAAATATTACAGCGCAGACAGGTTAGATCCTTAACATGGCTGCCTGTCCCGGAAAGATACTGTTACCCAAGCTGATATGGATATATTATACTTATGAAACACTACTTAAAGTCAACAGCAGTAAGTGCTTTTATATGCCCGTCCTTAGTGATCGGCCTTTGCAGCACTTACAGTGAAGCAGCCTATGCCCAAACCGGGATATCTGCAGCTTACCACACCACATTCATTCCTTCAGGCGGAAACACATATAATACGGGAGCCGCTCCCGGTGCTTCATCATCGGTCGGAAGCAATAATAAGGATTATTATTACGGCAATCTCAGCGGTGCCGCAGTACCGAGAGCACAGCAACTCCAAAGCTTCCAGACAACAAATTCCACCTACAGCTATTATATCGGTCAGTCACTCCCCCTCGAGATATTTGTCAGGAGGCAAACCAGCCCTCCCGCTAATTTACGGAATGTAGACCTTATATTTTACGAAGGTACCTTAAGCTCAGGCAATACAGAGGTGAGAACCAATTATCCGTACTATCCCAAAATGGAAGACAATTTTGCCCATCGCTTTCTGGGTATGGGAACGGACAACCTGTTTACAAACGATGTCAACCAGGTTAATAATAATGCCATTGAAAGGGTAGACGCTATAATCGCATCAGGCTACAATATTGAGAATGCAGCCGCGACCGGCTTCGCCATCCTGGAGAGAGGCGCCTCCACCGCACACGATGCCTGCGTAGTGGGTATCGTCACCGCTGTGGACGCCAACGGCACTCCCACGGCCTACGCTCCCGCTTTCCTCCGGGTAAACAGCTCCAATTATTATACTGCCGGCAATATATACGGAAGCAATACGGCGGATTATTTTGTAACGAGGAGGAACGTCAATACCAACAATTTGCTGCAAATATCCGATATTGTCAGCAACCAGGGTATCGGCGGCGTATATTTCAGCTTTGAAGATTTCAATCTCAGTAATCATTCTGTCATATACGGCTACTCTATCTTTCCTGTTGATTTCTGGAACACTACCACCCCTGCCAACAGGTCTGCAAGCGCTGTAGATTGGACCAACACTACCGTGTTTCCCAACAATACTACCGAAGCCAATGGCGGCATAGATCTTTCCATGGTAGCGGGCATTGTAAAAAAAATGATTATAAGCGGTTCCGTACACCATGATGGTAACGGTCTGACAAACGCCGTTGTAGACGGCGATGGCATATATAGTCCTTCCGGTGAGCAACTGTATGTATACCTGGTCAACCCTTCCACTCATAACATTATTTCAAAAGTTCCTGTCGCGAATGACGGTACTTTTGAAATAGACAAAATCACTTTCGGCAACCTGGAACTGATTGTATCTGCTGACGGCAGCGGTACTGAAGGCGGCACATGGAACAGCAGTCTTAAAAAGCTGCCGTCAGGCTGGGAGTACGCAGGTGAACATTTCGGAATAAATAATGGCAGCGGCTCCGGCGTAAAGGACGGATCAGGAACCGGATACAATAGCCCTTCGTCCGTTAAGAACGGCATCGTGCCGGTAGAAATACGCGACAGGGATATGGTTGAAGTGAAATTCGGCATTCAGCAGACACCAGTTGCGGATACTAAAGAATACCAGGTGCCCAACAGCGCATTTTCAGCATTATACGGCTCACCGGGTGGCGGCTTTCCCGCAGTAGCCGGCTTCCGGTATATACCAATGAATTCTGCAACCTTATCGGGGCCGGGTGGCAACGGCTCCTTATCCGGCTCTGACGCGGAAGACTGCCCCGCAGCAGCCTCCTGTAACGGAAGCGGCGGTACCGGTGCGACCTTTACGGTAACTTCTGTGAAAAACAATACCCGGCTTTGGTATGATTTCGGGGCTGCAAACGGTGGCGTACAGCAGGTGATCCCTAATACCGCTACAGCCACTATCCCTGATTTTGATTACAATAAAATGGTCATCTACGGTGCCCTGAACAGCGGCGATGCCTCCAATCCCTTGGTATTTAACTATACTATGACGGATGCTGCCGGCTCTTCCAGCGCTCCCGCATCTTATACCATCATCACCGCAGAACCGCTGCCACTGCAACTGACAGCTTTCAGCGGGTATGCCCGGGAACAGCAGACCATACTCGAGTGGACCACAGAGGATGAAAAAAATGTAAGCCACTTTGATATCCTGCGCAGCACCAACGGGTCTCAGTGGGCCACCATAGGCAGCGTGAAAGCACAAAGCCAGCCGACAACAAATCATTACAGCTTCACGGATCAGCACCCTTACAGCGGCATAAATCTGTATAAACTGCAAATGACAGACCTGGATAAAAGTAACAGCTATAGTAAAGTGATCATCGTGTCTCATAACATCGCGGCAGCCCGGATGACAACAGCTCCTAATCCTTTTACAGAATATATCAGTATCCAATTACAGCAAACGGAACAGGATGAAGCTATAAGCGTTGTAATATATGACAGCAAAGGGGCGATATCCGTTGCAGATCATTTTAAAGGCGCTAACGGCAGCACATCTTTACATCTGGATGTCACCCACTTACCTCCCGGTAATTATTACCTTGAAGTAAGCACTCCCCGTGAAGTCTATACAGATAAACTGGTTAAACCCTAATCCTGAAAGTATTGTACAGGCATCAGTAATATAACATCTTATACAAAGAGGCTGTCCCCAAAGGGCGGTCTCTTTTGTTTTTACAGGTTTGCAGTTATACCCTGCCTCCAGGACCGGTATCAGCTATGCAATTCTACCCGGGGATTCCCCCAACTGTTGATATCACCCGGTAATTACCGCGGATAGCGATGCCAACCAAATCCGTTCAACAGGACCTGATAAGGTGCAGGCAGGAAATTTAAGCCAGGTTAATTTATTGCATACCCCCGGCAGAGTCTATCGAACCGCCCGTATTGTTACCGGAACTTGTAGAAGTATCCTTATGATCCGGGGAGACAGGCGCTCCAGTTTCATCAGAAGGTTCCAGCGTATTACCTTTATAATTATCCCTGTCCCTGTACCCATGATTCTGCTCACAGCCTATAGCAAAGGCCGTTACTACAGCCATCAGCAATACGAGTACCAGGTTAGGCTTATACATGTTGTTCATCCTGTATCAATTTAAAGTGATAAAAAAGCGCCTCTGACCTGTAGCAACCGCCTGAACAAAGGAGTGGTACCGGGAGGCCGGGCGGAAGGGTATAAAGCTGTTGACCTTTTCCGGAAAGCAACCGGGCATTTTATCTTCACCCAATATCCGCATTGTATGCTTTCATTCCCGGTAACCGCAGTTCACAGGAAATGATATAGTAACAGCAACAAGTCTCCTGCCAGACCATCCTTAAATTAATAACCAGAATAATATATATTTCAAAAAACAACAAACTGTATAAGCGCTTACCCAAACAGGGGCATCACATACATTAAGCGCCATCCATAAAGTCCGGGCTGACCGGCATTAATGAAGCGATCCCTGGCGGAAATTATTGTTCAGGTCGGAGAAGTGATATTGCCTGCCGCATCCGCAAATTATGTCGCCGGTATCTGTGGCGTGCTCTTCCCCGCAGCAACACCTGATATGAACGGCGTTGCAAAAGCTGCATGAGCCCAGGTCAATGGTCTTAAACCTTTTTCCGTCCCTTTCGATCAATTCCCTCTCTGTCAGATCAAAACCTTCCCCGAAATGCAGCCTTCCCTGATGCGGGTTATATATAAAGCCTTCCTTATCCTCCTCAATGATGACCTTATGGTTGAATTCCACAGTTGCCATATTGTATTCCGTTCCTTTACACTGCTTTAAGCAGATGATCACGTCCCGGTTGGCATCATTCAAATACGCATTATATTCAGCTATTATGCTGCTTTCCGCATTCAGCGCTGTCGCAAGGTTCTTTTCAAAAACAAACGGCTTATCCAGCAGCATTTCATGCAATCCCGCATGCATACTGTCATTTTCCAGGTAAAAATCCGCCGTATTATTGGATATGAAGAGTGTGCTTTCCGTATACAGGCTGTCTGTATCATGCCAGAAGAAATCAACAGCGCTCAGGAAGGTCAACGCATCCCCTATATTATAGGATTTTCTGTGAAATGGGGCCCTTTTCCCGATCATCCAGTCCACTACTATTTTCTTTTGCTCATCCTTTACGGGTATCTCGACAGACCGTTTCAATAGTGCATCTATTATCTCGATCTGTCTTTTATTGCGGTTTATCTTCTGCCGGAGATTCCCTTTTTTCCTGTAATACAGCTGAACCGCCTCTGCATAATCCTGGTTGCGTTTTTTCCTGAGCATATGCTCTTCCTCCCCGATCTCCTGCTCATACTGGTCTATTATTTTCTGACAGACCAGCCTGTTCCTTTCCCAATCCAGCTTAATTATATAATTGGAAAACAGCCTCCAGGCACCGCTTTCAATGCCATCCAGCAGGAGGGAAGCAATCTCAAAGTGGCCTTCATGCTCCATTTTTTCCGCATCCGTATAGAACCCTTTAGCCAGGTACATCCAGGCATTGGTATCTAAAACTAAGTTTACCATGGATCGTTGTTAGAGTGAAATAATTTTATATTCCAGAAAGATAATAAAGGAATTGGCTTTTTCCCAGGAACAGCGTCTTTTTTATTTTATACTTTTATAATATCAAACTGCTGTCCGGGCAGAGAAATACAGCCGAAATATCACCTGTCCGGCCCGGTTTGTTCAACCGCACGATCCCAACAGGCCAAAAAAATAACATCCCTTTCCCCCAATTATTGGAACGTATGAGAACAGCCTTTCAGTCATCATTTATCAGGCCGGATGCCGCGTGAAAAAATTCAAAAAAAATAGCGCATTAAGCACTGTGATGAACTATTACATTGCATTTGAAGTTATTATACCAAAAAATAAACGTCTATGGCAAAGGATAAAGGCAATTTTTTCAGGTCCCACTTTACCGTATTAAAGAACACGGTAACAGGGTTTATGAACGAACCGGCATTAAAGTACAGCGCCTCACTGGCATACTATACTGTTTTTTCCATCGGCCCGATACTGGTGCTGGTGATTTCGCTGGCAGGGATCTTCCTGGGTGAAGACGCTATCCAGGGTAAGATCTTTACCGAATTACGGGGACTGATAGGACCCAGCGTTGCCAGCCAGGTCCAGGATATCATCAGGAACCTTTCGCTCTCGGGCAAGTCCAACCTGGCCCTTATCATCAGCGTGGTAACGCTGCTGTTAGCTGCGACCACCGTATTCGGCGATATCCAGAACTCCATCAATAATATCTGGCATGTACGCGCCAAAGCCAAAAAGGGCTGGCTCAAGGTAATCAGGGACCGCCTGCTCTCCTCCTCGCTGGTCATAGGGCTGGGCTTTCTGCTCGTGGTTACCCTGATCGTCAACGGTACCGTGCTCGCGCTTACAGACAGGCTCCAGCGCTTCTTCCCGGATTCGACCGTTTCATTGTTCAGCGGAATCAATTTCCTGGTGTCATTCGGTGTTATCTTTTTCATGTTCTGTATCATCTTCAAAGTGCTTCCTGACGTCAACATCCGATGGAAAACGGTGCGATCGGGAGCACTGTTTACCGCTATTCTTTTCGTGATCGGCCATTTCCTGATCGGCATCTATATCGAAAGATCCAGTACAGAGAGCACTTACGGGGCGGCCAGCGCGATAGTGCTTATACTGTTATGGGTGTATTATACTTCGGCTATCCTGTATTTTGGAGCGGTGTACACGCGCGAGTATGCGGCCTATAAAGGCGTACCGATAGAGCCTTCAGAATTTGCAGTGTATGTGGAAGTTAAGGAAGTAGAGAAAGAGACCGACCAGATACCACCCGCCCCGCTTACTGATGAGGATATGGAAAAAGGAAAGCGAACGGAATAAATTCAGCTGATAGTATTAAGATACTTTTGAAACACATACCGTCAGTATATTGATCTATGAACAGGGTATTACAAACGTCCGGCTGTTGCCGGGCGTTTTGATATAAGGCTGCGCTGTATGCAGCGGGTCAGCTGGCAATTATAATCTTCCCGGGCCGTCAAATTAACATACCATTCCTGGAAACCTCCCGCTTATCTGGACATAGCCCGGCGTGCTGCAAGCTTACAGATCAGAAGTCAGCACGCGCTATCTCCAAAGAATTAAAACATAAATAAATATAAAATATCTTTAACTTGTAATTAAAAATCATTATCATTGCAGTAAATCTATATGTTAAGCTGTCCTTAAATCATTTCTTACCTCTGGCGGCTTCCAGCTTTGTAAAAGGACAGGTAATTATCTCTACAGGCCTGTGTCAACAGGCGACATAGCTATATAATACACCTGATGCCCGCACTGTCATCAGCTACTATATTTTTCACTAAAACCAATCATAATGATCTCAAAAATCCTGAAAACCACCACTATCTTCCTGAACCTTGGCCTTGGTATATTATCGGCGGCCTCAGTACAGGCACAGATCATCCCTCCCGGTATTCCCAGCGAATTCCTTGAGCCTTCCGATGTTATGAATTCGGTACGTACGGCTATGATAGATTTTCCCTCACCCAATTCGGGAGGTATATACCAGCTGGCAGCCATTGTCCATAAATCGGAGATCAACGGATCTGTTGAATTATTTTTACAGACCTCAGTAGAGTATGCATCAATGGTATCACCGACCAACATTACTATTACCAACAATTTTCTCAGCCCCGGCTGGGGAGGCTCCCATACCAGCACCCCGGATGTGATCATCGGGCATGATCCACAAAGGATAGATGCCTTTATTGTGGCCGTCGCCTACACAGAATGGAACGGTTCGGATTATGAAGTATATCTTTCCAGGTATGAGGTAGCGATAGATCCCTTTACTGATTTTATCGCGTCTGTTACTCCTTTCTATCCCGCAGAATTCGTAGGTATAGGATATGACCCCAGTATGGATGTCATGGCAGATATTTACCAGGAAATTGAATTTTTTGACGAGGCCAGGCCTACAATGCCGGAATTTGTCCTAACGTATAACGAGCTGCCCGGGCCCCAGATGGTGGTGCTCAGGAACGGGATCATGGATCCTGTATGGTCCGGCCCTTCCGCCACCTACCCTGCCGTTAACGTCCAGGATATATGCGCGGTCTTCGATGCCGATCAGGGTGAATCCTTTGCCTATCTGGTCTTTTATGAGGACAGCCCGGCTATGGATATCCTGGTAAAACAGATCAGCTTGAATAGCTGGGCTGATAGTGACCAATTCCTGACAGCTTCCCCGGGTTACCACAAGTTCAGGATAGAAGGCTATAGTGTAACAGAGTCATCTTCCGGCAAGCCCATCTGGATGGCTACCGGTAATCTTTATCATGCAGAGGTGCATACCTTTACAGATAATGGCTCGGTCTTTACCAATACGCCGGTATGGCCCCTGGACGTGGATCAGAACACGGATTCGGATGTAACGGCGGGCCTGGGCAATAATTTCCCTTCCAGCGGCTGGCACTGGGGCAATAACCAGTACACCTTTGCCTGGAGCAGGCCTACACTGCCGGGCATCCCTGATCCCGGGTTCTTCGGGAATTATGTAGATAACGGCATGGGCCTGTCTTCCGGTCCCTACGAGCAGATCAATGACCAGCCGGTCATCACTGCAAATGACGGCATATCCTGCATTTCCATCTCCAATAGCTGCAATGGCGGCGAGAATATGATCGTAGCCTATAATGCAGGCAACGAGGTATTTTACAAATATACGGGGCCGGCTTACAATTACGGCCCCACGAAGACCAGGCGCCTGCCGGTCACTGCCGCTGTAAAGGTATATCCTAACCCTGCCAGCGACCTGCTGCATATCGGGAATATAGCGACTTATGAAACCCTGCATATATTCAATGCACAGGGACAGGAAGTGTATAAGGCTGCGGTCGGGCAAAAAGATGCAAGCTCTGTGGATATCTCACAGCTTCCCGCCGGTAATTACAAAGTTTATTTTTCAGGAAACGGAACCGGCTTAAGCCGGTCATTTACCGTTATAAGATGATCGCATAGACCTTGTACAAAATACCGGCCCTTCCCATCCGGGTATATCCGGCATTATATCGGCTATTTTAAAGGACCTGCCGCCCGGGAAATGGGCGGCAGGTCCTTTTCCGTTGGGCCGCTACCGGCTGACGGTCCGGGTATTAAGAGCAAAGCATTACTATTTTGCCTGACAGATTTTACCATTCTGAACGCAACTATTTTATGCTGCCGGATGTTCTCTGTTGCTGAAAATGTAGTACTATGGCACTTTCTACCTATAAGAAAAAGAGATCTTTCGGGGATACACCGGAGCCGGAAGGCGGAAAACCTGACACAACGCAGCTCAGGTTCGTGGTCCAGAAGCATGATGCGTCCCACCTGCATTATGATTTCCGGCTGGAAATACAGGGCGTTCTGAAAAGCTGGGCAGTGCCCAAAGGGCCATCGCTCAATCCTGCGGACAAGCGGCTGGCTATGGAAGTGGAAGACCATCCCTACGATTACAAAGATTTTGAGGGCATCATACCGGAAGGCAATTACGGGGCCGGTACCGTCATCGTCTGGGACGAGGGCACTTATGAGCCTCTCATTCCGGCAGAGAGCAAGCAGGAGATGGAAAAGGACCTGCTGAAGCAGTGGAAGGCCGGCAGCCTAAAATTCAGGCTCAACGGTAAAAAGCTCAAGGGGGAATTTGCCCTGGTGAGGATGAAAGGCCGGGAAAAGAACGCATGGCTGCTGATCAAGCATAAGGATGCGTATGCTTCGGAAGCGGATATAACCGCTAAGGACAAATCGGTAGTGTCCAAAAAGACGATCGCGCAGATGGCCAGAGCCGGCGGTAAAGCTTCAGACGCCCAAGCTCCTGCCCGGGCTACCCGGAAAACCGCAGCCCGGAAAAAGACGGCAGCAAAGAGGTCCTTTAAACGGGAAGAGGATGCTTCTGAAGCGGGTGAGGATATTAAAGATATCCTTGCCGGGGCTCCTAAAGCAGCGTTCCCCAGGTCTGTCATCCCTATGCTGGCCACGCTGGTGGACGAGCCTTTTGATAATGACGATTGGGAATACGAAGTAAAATGGGACGGATACAGGGCACTGGCATTCAGCAATAACAGGACGACAAAGCTGCTGTCCAGGAATGAGAAATCCTTCTCCGACAGGTTCTATCCCGTAACGGACGCTGTAAAGGCCTGGGATATACGCGCCGTGCTGGATGGTGAGATCATCGCGATAAACGATGAGGGCCTGCCTGATTTCAACAGGCTCCAGAACTGGCAGCAGGAATCAGACGGACCCTTACAATACTATATTTTTGACCTGCTCTGGTATGAGGGTAAAGACCTGACGGGACTGCCCTTATCACAGCGAAAGGCCATCCTGGGCAGCATAATTCCGGCCAATCACCCCATCATCAAGCTGAGCGACAGCCTGAATGTTGGCGGCACCACGCTTTTTAAGCAGGTATCTGATATGGGCCTTGAAGGGATCATAGCCAAGCGGTCCAACAGCAAGTACCATCCCGGGGAGCGTTCCAGGGACTGGCTGAAGATCAAGGCGCAGAAAAGGCAGGAAGTGGTGATAGGGGGCTATACAAGGAACCAGGGCAGCTCCAAGGCTTTCAGCTCCCTGCTGCTTGGTGTCTTTGAAGGCAAAAAGTTCAAATATGTAGGAAAAGCCGGTACCGGGTTCAAGGAAAAGGAACAACGCGCGCTCCTGGCGCTGTTCGAACCGTTAACCCGCAGGACCAGCCCATTTGACGGAACTCCGGACACGGATACTTCCTCCCCATTCCGCCCGCGCCCTCCAAAGGCATCGGTGGTCTGGCTACAGCCAGAGCTGGTATGCGAGATCCGTTTTACGGAGATCACGGAGGGAGGCGTATTCCGCCATCCCGCATTCATTGCCTTAAGAGAGGATAAGAAGCCAGCAGCAGTGAAGGAAGAAAAAGAGCTCCCTACCGGGGCAGTCGTTAAAGATGAGGCAGGACCGTCCCAAAGCCGCAAACCGCCCGCTAAAGCCGGGAAAGCGCCTCAAAAGAAGACAGTGAAGGTCAATAGCAATGAGCTGGTCTTTACCAACACGGACAAGGTATTATGGCCGGAAGACGGTTTTACCAAAGGCGACCTGATCGATTATTATGCATCGGTATCCAGGTATATATTGCCGCACATCAGGAACCGCCCTATGTCGCTCCACCGGTTTCCCAACGGCATTGACAAGGACAGCTTTTACCAGAAGGATATGACGGACAAGGTCCCGGACTGGGTGGCCACCTACCCTTACAAAGCGGAAGGCGATAACGAGCAAAAGAATTATATGCTTTGCCAGGACAAGGCCAGCTTACTGTTCATGGCCAACCTGGGCGCTATAGATGTCAATCCCTGGAACAGCACCATAGAGCGCCCTGAAAACCCCACCTGGTGCGCGCTGGACCTCGACCCCGATAAGACCAATACTTTTGAGCAGGTAATAGCGGTGGCACGGGCTATTCATGAATTCCTGGAATCCATAAAAGTGCCCTCCTTTTGCAAGACATCAGGGTCTACCGGCATGCACATCTATATACCCCTGGGAAATAAATACAGCTACGACCAGTCGCAGATGTTCGCCAGGTTCATAGCCGGTGAGGTAAGCCAAATGTTTGACTTTACCAGCATTGAGCGGATGACCGGTAAGCGTAAAGGCCGGATCTATATAGATTATTTGCAGAACCGTGCGGCGGCTACCCTGGCAGCGCCCTACTCCGTCCGTCCCAAGCCGGGAGCTACGGTCTCTATGCCCCTGCATTGGGAAGAGGTGAAGGAAGGATTAAGCATGAAAGATTTTACGATAGCCAACGCTTTGGATCGCATCAGATCCGAAGGAGATATTTTTAAGCCTGTGCTGGGGAAAGGCATAGACCTGAAGGCCGTGCTTCAGAAATTGGGCTGATAAAAAAGGCCGCCGGCTGAAATTCCGGCGGCCTTTTCCAGGTCCTTATAGCGGCATACTAATTTTCCACCGTGAACTTGCTGATCCCGCGCCGGTCTGCGGTACTGATCTCCATGATATACAGGCCGGCATTAAGGGTTGATACATCTACCTGTACAGTCTGCATTCCGGTACCTGTAATATCCTTTACCAATACAGCCTTACCTGTTGCATCAGCTACCCGGACGGTTGCGGGTTCCGTACCTGCGAATTCATAATCGAAGTATATTGCCCCTGAAACAGCGGGGTTGGGATATAGCTGTAAGGTGCCGGAACAGGCATTTATCTCACCAATACCGATAGGTCTCTGCATTTCAATGATGACGAAGCTGAAATTGTTGGAATCAACAGGATCATCGTAATCACTTGATACTACCCAATTACTGGTAGTATTCCCGCTGCCGAACCCGATCGACTGCACAAACAAAACAAAGTGGCCACCTCTGGGAGCATCACGATAAATGAAAGCCTGATCTCCGGGTTCGAAAGGCGTCTCAAAGAGACTGAATAAACGTCCCGTTTTTACGGTATCGGTATAAATGGTCAGCTCTTCATCAACTCCCAGGGCAAAGCGGCTTTTAGGTGAAAGGACATGCTTCATTTGCTGCGTGGCAGGAGTGAGGAAAACACTATCTATTGAAGTATATAACCCTACGGAGACCAGGGAATCCGTTATAAGGTCAATAGCATCCTGTCCGTTGTTCTTCAGGGTATAGCTTATAGCAATATCATCATCCAGGTAATGGAATTTGGCGCCGGGCTGAGGACTTGTGATGTGCACAGACAGATCGGCAACGGTCTGGCCCTGTAGGGAGCATACGGCCAATAATAAGGTTAAGCTGGTAAATATTTTTTTCATAAATACGTATTTTTACAAGTGAACAATATAGATCAGACGTAAAATCAGCAGTGTTCCTTTGGTCCATTCAGTCTTTTTTCAGGTACATATTATTGAATATTAAAGGATGGAGCCGGCACACCTCTAACAGGCAAATACGGCCAGCAAGGCCACCTGTATGCAGGAGCCGTATGCATTCTTCGTTCGATGGTCAATAAAAGATATTTTTGTCTTTTATTAAAATATCCCTACCTTTGGCCTGAACGATACACGATCAAGGTAAGACCCGGCGCCATATACCGGGAAAGTCACAATATCATGAAAATAACATCCCTGCTGGACAATATAAGCTATGCCGACCATCATCCTTCCGCCCAGGTGCTGATCCATAACGATCATAGCAAAGAAATACGGATCATATTCCGGGAAGGGCAGGAAATGAAAGCCCATAAGTCACCCTATCCTATTGTCATCGAGATCGTAGAGGGATCCATTGATTTTGGCGTTGAAGGCGTACGCCACCCTTTACCCAAAGGCTCTCTCGTCAGCCTGGAAAGCCATATCGTACATGACCTGAAAGCTACCGCTGACAGCATTGTCAGGCTGTCATTGCACCAAGGCGACCAGCCGGACAGGGTACAGCAGGCTATAAAAGGTAATTAAGCGAATGGGACTTTTTTCTAAAACCTGCGAATATGCGATGCGGGCGGTCTTTTATATCGCCAGCCGCTCATCGAGCGGCTCCCGCCCCGGCATCAGGGAGATTGCCGAAAATATCAACTCGCCCGGGCACTTCCTCGCCAAAATCCTGCAAAAGCTGAGTAAGGAAGGGATCATTTGCTCCGTTAAAGGCCCCAACGGCGGCTTCTATATTGAGCCCCAGGGGCTTAAGCGTCCCCTGGCGGATATTATCACCGCCCTGGAAGGCAATGAGATATTTACCGGCTGCGCTATGGGCCTGAGCTATTGCTCGGAAAGCAACCCCTGTCCGCTGCACCATGACTTCAAGCAGGTAAGGAACCGGCTCACGCAAATGCTCTACAATACCAGTATCGGCTCATTTAACCAGGAGCTGCTGAACGGTGCCTTCAGCCTGAACAAATAGTTTTTTTTACCCTAATAAAAGACATTTTTGTCCTTTATTAAAACAGGGAAGATACAGGAAATAAAAAATCATTTTTAATCATTCATAGCTATGACAACAGATCAAATCCAATTAGTGAAAGACACTGTACCCGTATTGAGAGCGCACGGCGTAGCGCTGACCACCCATTTTTACAACCGTATGTTTACGCACAACCCGGAGCTGAAGCATATGTTCAATATGGGCAACCAGCAGAACAGCAAGCAGCAGACCGCCCTGGCCCTAGCAGTACTGGCTTATGCCGAACATATCGAAAATCCCGGTGCGCTCATGCCTGCAGTAGACCATATCGGGCAGAAGCATACCAGCCTGGATATCCGCCCGGAGCATTACGCCATCGTAGGCCGGCACCTCATCGCTTCTATCGCCGAAGTGCTTGGAGAGGCGGCCAGCCCGCAATTACTGGAAGCCTGGACCCTGGCTTACCGGCAGCTTGCAGCTATCATGAGCGGCCATGAGCAGCAAATATACGATGGGCAAATAGCGAAAAAAGGCGGCTGGACCGGCTGGAGACCGTTTATCGTAAAGGAAAAGGTCAGGGAATCGGCAGAGATCACTTCCTTTTATCTTTATCCTGCGGATGGCGGCGATGTGGCCCATTATCTCCCCGGGCAGTATATCAGCCTCCGCCTGTTCCTGCCGGAGCTGAACCTTATGCAGCCCAGGCAGTACAGCATATCCTGCTCACCCAACGGTAAGTATTACCGTATTTCCGTAAAACGAGAAGCCGGGAGCCGTCACCCGGACGGTATGATCAGCAACAGGCTCCACGACCATATACAGGAAGGTGCTGTGGTTGAGCTGACTGCCCCTGCCGGCTCTTTCGTGCTGAATAAGCAGGGCCGGTCGCACAAGGTGTTCATCAGCGGCGGCGTAGGACAGACACCGTTGCTCTCTATGCTGGAAGATATTGCCGGCGATCCGGCAGCACAGCAGCTTCCCGTTACCTGGATACACGGCTGCCGCAGCGAACGGGTACATGCCTTTAAGGACAGGATAGCAGCAATAGGACAACATTACCGTAACCTCAACCAGCATATTTTCTATGAGGACACACCCCTGCAACATAAAGATCACTATCAGGGGCAGGTGGAGCTGGAATTGCTGAAAACGGAGATCCTGAACCAGGAGGCCGATTATTATATCTGCGGACCGGCACCGTTCATCACCAAGCATTACGAATTCCTGGTCGCCAATGGCGTACAGCAGGACGCCATACATTTCGAGGAGTTTGGGCCTTCTTCCTTACAGTTGAACTAAGCAGCTACATAGCAGCCTGCTCTTACAGGCCTGATCCGGCAATGGGATAAAAGCCGGCAGCAGGTATTATCTGCCCGGGCAGGCCCGCCTGGAAAAAGCAAACAACCCTGTCCTATTGAGCCAAGCCTTGATAAGACAGGGTTGTTTATTCATACCTATCACATTTCGACCGGGCCCGATTGGTGCCCGGCAAGCTCAACGTGACCATACGAGAGGCTTTCCTGATGTCTTCTTATGGGAACCATAACGCCCCGAATATCCGGGCAACGGCGCTTTCTAAATATCCATAAGTCAACTTTCCGGGCCCGCAACCGTTATAGTATCATTGTTTTTGCATTACGGCTATTCATCATTAACCTGAGATACAATATGTTGGAGCAATTAGACGAGCTACCCATCCCGAGTGTATTGATATCCGTCCTGTGCGGGGCTATAGTGGGCTTTGAACGGGAATTCAAAAATAAATCCGCAGGATTCCGGACCATCATCCTCATCTGCCTGGGTTCGACCATCTTCACGCTTACTTCCCGTATGGGCAATGTTTCCGATGACCGTATAGCCGCCAATATTGTCACCGGGATCGGATTTATCGGTGCCGGCGTAATTTACCAGGGTAAATTTACCGTACAGGGCCTCACAACAGCAGCGGTTATCTGGTCGATGGCGGGAATCGGTATGATCATCGGGTTCGGGAATTATCTCCTGGGCTTTATTCTCACCCTCTGCATGGCAGTGATCCTTTCGCTCTTCCAAAAGATGGAAATCCTGCTGTCCGGCATTTATTCCATACATACCATCCATATCACCTTCCAAAACCTCCAGGTGTCAAACCTTGACGAGTTTGAAAATTTCCTGAAAGCACATAAAGTGACCCCTCAGAGAAAAGGGGTGGAGAAAAAAGGCGTACACCTTACGGCTGTTTATGAAATTACCGGCAAACAAAAGAATATCGACCAGGCCAATCATGCCATTATCGCATTGGACTATGTGTATGCATTCAATAATTTGTGACGCAGCAGCGCACTGCCGGGGATAATATGAAAGCCCTTCCGTAACAGTATATTTTTTTGTCAAAAAATCATACGGCAACAATATTGAACGCATGATCTTCGTTGTATCAGGACACTCAACGTTATAATCCGATGAAAGTACGATTACTGCTGGCTACAGCGCTGCTTCTCCTGTTCGGTATTGCATCCGCTCAAACAAAACCTTTGACTGAACGCGAAAAGATAGAGCTGCTGATCGTAGCGGTCGAACAGCTTCGGGACGCGACCTTTATCCGCAACGGAACGGCATACCCCGCATCACGGGCAGCAGCCCATTTGCGAACCAAGCTACAGAAGGCAGACAACAGGGTCACCACCGCACAGGATTTTATCAATGGTATTGCTTCTTCGTCCTATTTCAGCGGCAATCCTTACTATATTAAATTCAGGGATGGCAGGCAGGTAACATCCAAATCCTTCTTCCAGGAAAAGCTGAAGGAAATAGAGCATAAAAAATGAGCAGTCGTAAGCATGACACCATCAGCTCCAGAAAGTATAAGCGCCCGGTAGGATATCGGGCGCTTTCATTTATATCAGATTGTAATCATTTCCAGGCTGTGACAGCTTCGGCCCCTGAGATTAGGTCCGGAAGCGTGCTGCTTTGCCACAGTCCCGGAGCAGCATCGGGATAATTGACCGGGTACCATTATCATCCTTTTTTTTAAAGATTGTATTTCAGGTACAGCGCTATCATTGCCGCCTGCCTGGGGTTATCCTTATTCAATATAAAATTGGTATAGAGATCCAGTCCGAAATTAAGCTTGGCTGCAACGGGCAGGTTAATATACATCCTGGCCATGTTGGGAATCTGCTGCGTAACGGTATGATTCCCGTAGTCATAGGTCCCATGGAAAAAGCCGAAACCGATCGAATATTTATTACATAAGCCCCTGCTGGTGCTCATATCAGCCGATCCGAACTCAATGTTATAGTTCATATACATATTGGATTGGTACAGAGGATAGCGGTAATTCATGATCATTCCCACTTTGCCCATTACAAAGAAAGCATTGCGCGAGTATTTGTTGAATAACATCCCGTAACCGACATCCATCGCTATGCCGAAGCGGTCATTGAAATAGGTCAGCCCGATACCTACATCCTGCATGAAACGCCTGCTGTTCCCTGCCGCATTCAAGGCCCGCTGGCGGCGGGGATCGTTAAGATAGGCCGAAAAGGACGAAGCGGCCCGCCCGATACTGTCACGTAAAGGCTCCCTGTCAAATGCGCTGACATCATTGACCACAAAAGTGTACAATACCATACGGCTGAGGGTATCTTTATTATCCGATAGTGTAAGCGGCTTCGGGTATGTCCCGTAAGACTTCAATATAAATACCGAATCCTGCATAGTTTTGAGCGGGTGATAGGCATTGTCCTTATAGACCAGCTCCCTATGATCGGGGGCTATCTCTTCATAGGCGATCTTCACGTAGCTTTCATCCTGGGGCAGCTCTATATATACTTTCTTTTGCGTCAGCGCATCTTTAAAATCAGGCTGCAAACGTTTGAGCTGATCACCCGCCAGGGCCGCCAGGTGCTGCATTTCCGCTTCACCCTGCCAGTCTTCCTTAAAGGCCATCTGTACGATCGCTTTCCCTCTTCCGGGCAGCTCTTTGGTCAGGGTGATCCTTTTTTGCACCGTATCCAGCAGGAAATTGGTACGGGTCTGTTGCGCATAAAGGCAGGTGCCGGTCAGGCCGAAGATGGTCACGGCCAGGATTTTTTTCAGATTCATTGCTATTTATTTTAAGATTTGATTCAGGAATACCATAGGAGGAATACAGGTATATGCTCCCTGGTTACTTTCAATATAACGCAGCGTCTTACTGGACGCCAGGGCTTTCCGGGACGCGGGCGCCGCCACAGGCGTTTCTTTTTCCAGGTCGCTCAGGTACACTACCGTCGTTTGTACGGCCGGGGCGCTTACCTCCGGGGGAACCTGTATTTCGGGTATAACAGAGACATGGATAGAATCCACTTCCCGTTCCGCAACATCCCTGTGCGGTAGTAGGGGCTGTACCTTGACGGCCGGTGAAGGTGATTCTTTGCGACCTGTGGCTGCCTGCACTGTCCGCAAGGCAGGCGACAACCCGGCCGTTGCAGGCATATCCGGTTCCTGCTCCAACACAGGCTTGTCCTTCAGGAGCTTCTCTTTCCCTGCCTGGTCCACCGCCTGTGTCAGCAGCTCTGCGCTTTCCTGCCGGGGCCGCAGCAGCAGGGCGATACCGGAACATATCATCAGCGCTGCCGCTATCTTAACCATTCGTGGCAGCCATATCCTTTTCCGCGGCAGCGGCTTTTGTGCCTGAACCACCTTATCCCAGATCGCTCCTGAAGACAGCATCCCTGCTACTTCGGGGTCCGATTCCAGCGCTTCCAGCCTGGCTTTCAGCTGTTCCTCAAACATATCTTTCATAAGTACTTAATATTTTTTGTAATTGTAATTTGGATTTCATCAACTGGGTCTTGGAAGTAGCCTCAGATATTTGCAGCGCTTCCGCGATCTCAGCATGGCTGTAGCCTTCCATCACATACATATTAAAGACCGTACGATAGCCGGAAGGCAACCGCTGTAATGCTTTCAGGATATCCTTTGCTGACAATTGCCCCAGCGCGTCCAGGTCCACATCAGCCACCTGCTCATGCCGCTCATCCATTTCTTCAAAAGAATGGCGCTGCTTCCGCAGGAACATCAGCGACTGGTTTACTGCGATCTTTTTCAGGTAGGCCTTCATGCTGCCGCTGTCCTGATACCGGAATGTCTGCTGCAGCGCTTTAAAGAAGCTGATAAAGCAATCGGCAACTACTTCTTCCACATCAGATACATTGCCGACATAACGCAGGCATACAGCTACAGCCATCGGGTAGTATGCGTTATATATCCACCGTTGTGCGGCATGATTCCCCTGCTTACAATCCTGGTATAACCTGTATTCGTCTCTTTCGTATGGATGCTGCATGTGATATTTTCAGAATGCCTTTAATTAATAAATGCAGTGCTGCCGGAATTGGTTGCCCGGGGTGATAAATAAATTGATTTTTCAGGGAAGAATCCTGACACATCATGTATGTTAGAGCAGTTAAAGCCGGAACAGTATAAGTATTTCCTGCCAAACATTAAAAGAAGACGGCAGTACTTCGTATCCTTCCACCCGGCCTGTGGCGGGCGCCTTATCCGGGATTTTTTTAGCAGGAGCTCCAAAAATACTTATTAAAGGTCATACCTGAACAGCACGTTGGTAAGCATTATCTGCAGCTTACCGGTCGCCGGTCATCGCTGATAAAGCTCTTACTCCCACATTCAGACACGAACCCGATGTAACATCGGCCAGCATTGTGAATCGTTTGATGGTATGTTTCAGGAAGTGATGCTTTCCTTATGCAAGACAGGAAGGAAGCTAAAAAATAACAGGAGGGTTTTTCCCTTTGATAACTTTGTGACTTGAGTTACTTTAGTGCTTGTTAACAGCAAAGATTACATGTAATTCAATTTTTCATTTCAACCTTCAAGACCCGTAGTGTCTGCACTACACATTCAGCCATGAAACAAATTATTTTAACCGCCGGATTATTGCTCTCCGTTTTAGGAATGGGTAATGCTAAAGAAGCTCCTGTTACATCATGTGCAGCCAATGGGATCGAAGCAACAGCAGAAGCAGCCAGAGAAATACATATACACATATCCAGGGGAAGACTTTGTCTGTGGTCCGGATCCAGTTGTACCATCGACATCCGCATCCGCTTTGAGTCATCGTCCCATTTAAACGCCAAGATAGCCCAGTTCGACCAGAGCTACGAAGGCGAGACTATTGAGGAATTTACATTTGAGGACAGGGAGAACGACCGGGTAAATACCTATTATGTACCTACACAAATACTCCGGTGGAGCGGTGATGGCTTTATACTGCAATACAGACGAATGTAATCGTTGCTAAAAAGAGGCTTAATGCCAGACCCATAAATGTTTAGTCATTTATGGGTTTTTATTTTATAGCTGCACCTTCTAAAAAGCGGCAAACCCGCCGGCTATACGAGCGCCCCGAGCTACAGTTGTCCAGTCTCTATAAACATTCTCTCCGGTCTTTACACGAAGACAGCAACGCCGTTTAATGTACATAAACACTTTAACTGACTATATATAGAAACAAAAGTGACCAGCCCTCAGTACCTTTATAGCAAAATCGGTTTCCGGCCCGCAAAAAGGACACTGCTCAGCGAAGCGTATCCGTAATAAAAGATTGTTTCCTGTAAACAGACGGTCACCGCCTCACCGGTTTACGGGTTACGACCTGTTGCAGCTGATCTTTCAAATGGCTGAACGGGGGAATCTGATGCAAAGTTTAAAAGCTCACATAAAAGAGGCTGCCACTGATAGAACAAGCTGCCGTCCTTATCCGGACGGCAGCTTGCTCTATCATATTAATGGAATGACGCTCAGTTAGATCAATTGAAAGAATAATAGTGGTTAGCTATAAGGGTCGCTCCTGTATATTTCTCTTTATAGCTCCATTGTATGCTGAAACTACCGTTTCTCAGCCTTTGCTTAAGGGCGCCTCCGTAGATCACCCAGGTCACGTTGTCCCTTGTGTTGGTAGTATAAGAAACATCAGCGGTCGTAGGAGTTACTGTTTCTATAGTATTATCGCGCTTTTTATAGGTGGCTGTTGCATTATTATAATCTATATTAATTACTGTAGGATGAGGTATCTCTATGTTTCCAACCCCTCGTGTATAATATTTGAACTTAGCCCTGAAAGCCCGGTACACAATCGCATTCTGGTAAACACCTACCAGCTTAAACTTATAGGGATTTATTTCATTGGGGGTACCGGTTACAGGTCCGTCATGCCAGGAAACATCTTTATTCCCGAAAATATCCCTTACAGTGAAGCTCATGGGTTGTAACCCCACAACGCCTGTGCCCAATAGGTCAAAAATATCCTCGCTGTCATCCAGTTGATCCAAATGGGCGTTTTCCAGCTTATTCATGAAACGGCTTTTAAATATGCCATCCCTGAAGTCCTGATAGGCCACCCGCATGTCTTTTGCATACATCTGTAATATATAGCCGTCATCAATCATAAATTTAAACAGATAATCCCCGATCCTCAGTATACCGTCTTTATCAATGATCCGCAGCAGGAAAGGATCCACAAAGCCTTTGTTCCTAAAATCATCGCTCAGTCCTGAGATGGCCACAGAGTCATCTTCATCAATATTGGCTATGCCGTAATGTGTATAAGAAGAAGTATAGCCTATAACTTCCTCCCAGTTATTGAGCTCTTCTTCCGTCAGTGCATTCAAGTCATTCAAAACGGCATTATAGGCCTCCGGTGATGCAAAATGCAGATACCCATCCCCGGTAACACTAAATGTTTCCGTTGAACCGGATATTAAGCTCACTTTATCTGTCTCTCTGTGATTTTCGGAGGCAGTTTTTTTTACATGAAGCCAGTGCCAGCAGGGCAAAGGCTGAAAGGATAAGGATTTTTTTCATTTCATTACTTATTTATGGTTAATAATCGGGTTGCAAAAATGAGTATCTGACGAAAACACGGTGATATGCAATTGACGTGCGCCCGGGTATGATCGTTGCCCTGATGCAATTCACAGTCAATTAAGCAATTCTAATGTTTTTATTTTAGTTGGCTTAAAAGGAATGAGCAATTGAGCTGAATGAAGCCATAAGTGCATTCTTTTTGCAGTTAACCGCAATACCATATCAAAGCTTAAATCTTAAGGTCGGACTATTTCAATTTTGCCTGAAAGCAACCTGTTCAATTAATTTTTCCGTGTGTAACGGGGACATTAAGGAGTAGCAGGAAAGAGAATGGATATAAATAAGCTAAAGCTTTACCTGCTGAATATTAAGGTATAAAATAAGGGCCTTCTTAAAGAAGGCCCTCAGGCGCGGTGAAGGGGGGATTCGAACCCCCGGTACAGTTTCCCGTACGACAGTTTAGCAAACTGTTGGTTTAAGCCACTCACCCACCTCACCGTTTCATTTTCCCTCAGCGCTCAAGGGAGCGTTTGGGATTGCAAATGTATATGCTAAGTTTTTATTTGCCAAATATTTCAGGAGAATTTTTCTACTATTTTTCTAAATAGAAGCGATCTGTACTTTCTGCATGATCTCCTCCAGCTTTTCCCTGTATTCCCCATCCGTATCCATCAGGTTTTCTACCGTCTGGCATGAGTGGATCACCGTAGTATGATCTTTGCCCGCAAAGTGCTCTCCTATGGATTTCAGAGAGTTCTTGGTAAATTTCTTGGCAAGATACATCGTGATCTGGCGGGCCTGCACGATCTCTCTTTTCCTGGAAGTGCTCAGCAGCGCATCATAACCTACCCCGTAAAAATCACATACCATATGCTGGATATCTTCGATCTTCAGCTCGGTGAACGAGCTTTTCACGAAGTTCTTCATGACCTTCTTCGCCAGCTCCAGGTCGATCTCCTTTTTGTTGAGCGTAGCCTGAGCGAACAGGGAAATAACGATCCCTTCCAGGTCACGGATATTGTTCTGTACATTGTAAGCCACATAGTGGATCACTTCCTCGGGGATCACCAGGCCCTCATTGTGCATCTTCATCTCCAGGATCGCCCTGCGGGTATCAAAATCAGGCGCCGTGATCTCGGCATGCAGTCCCCACCTGAAGCGGGAGAGGAGCCGTTCCTGCATACCATCCAGGTCTTTGGGCGGCGTATCGGACGTCAGCACGATCTGCTTGCCGTTCTGCTGCAGGTGGTTAAAGATGGCAAAAAAGGCATCCTGCGATTTGGGAGCAGTGACAAAAAGATGAATATCATCTATCAGCAGCACATCTATCAGCTGGTAAAAATGGATAAAGTTATTGACCTCGCCGTTCTTACTGTGCTCAATGAACTGGTTAATGAATTTTTCGGCGCTTACGTACAGTACCGTCTTATTGGCGTTCAGCCTTTTGGTCTCATTGCCTATGGCCTGCAGCAAATGGGTCTTGCCGCAGCTGGTGCCTCCGAATACCATCATCGGGTTGAAGGAAGTGGTGCCCGGCTTCTGGGCAATATGCAGACCGGCCGTTCTTGCCAGCCTGTTGCACTCGCCTTCTATATAATTATCAAATGTAAGGTTAACGTTCAGTTGCGGGTCTATCTGCACCCGTTTCATCCCCGGTATCACGAACGGATTTTTGATCTTCATAGGATCCTCCATTACGTAATCCATATTCACGAAGTTGGAGTCTTTCTGAACCTTGGGATGCTTGCTCGCCGGCAGCTGCATGGTAGCAGGATTATCCCTCCTGTTGGGGTTTTCCATCTGTATCCTGTATGCAAGCCCGCCGTCTCTTCCCAGCACTCTTTTTATGGTCTTGCCGAGCAGCTCTACATAGTGCTCTTCCAGCCATTCATAGAAGAACTGGCTGGGTACCTGAATAGTCAAAATATTTTTACTTAAATCAACAGCAGTAATAGGCTCAAACCAGGTTTGATAAGCTCTCCAGTTAACATTATCCTTTATAATAGCAAGACATCTTTCCCACACTGTCACTGGGTCAGAGGCATTGTTCTGTAATATGGTTGTTCCTTCGTTCATTGTGTGCTATAAGTATCAGATATTCCGTAGATAAGGTTTGGGGTGGTATCTGTATTAAAGATTCTTCATATTCCTTTTTGAACAGCCCGGACGGGATGTTCCTGACAACAAATTTCCCACTATTTCATTACATTCTATTTTCAAAATTTGTAGCTACGAAATAATACACAAAATGTTGAAAAAAAAAATTTTCAACCTCTTGTTTGTTTGGCGGGAATAACAGTATACTGTTTCAAAGAATTTTTGCTTTTATTTTTTTCAAATTCAAAAACAAGATGACCTAAATTGACGCCACCCCAGCCTACCTGGTTGATGACCACATCCCGCTGCTTCCTGTTTTTGATCACCACCGGGGCCTCCAGGAAGGTGTGGGTATGCCCCCCGATAATAAGGTCGATCTCCTCTGTCTGTTCCGCTATCCGTATATCGCTGATCTTGTCAAAGTCGTACCGGTAGCCCAGATGCGACAGGCAGATAATGAAGTCACATCCCTTTTTATGCCTTAAATGGCTGCTCACTTCCAGCGCCGTTGCCAGCGGGTCTTTATAGTAGGTCTTGCCGTAGGCTTCCGCCGGCACCAGACCGTACAGCTGCACACCGAGCCCCAGTATGCCTATCCTTATGCCGCCTTTACGGATAATGGCGTAAGGCTGGGTCTTCTTATGCAGTATGGTCCGGGAAAAGTCGTAATTGGACGTCACGAACGGGAAAGTGGCATGCGGCAGCTGCTTCAGGAAGCCGTCCAGCCCTATATCAAAATCATGGTTCCCCATCGTGGCGCAGTCATATCCCATCATGGACATGGCCTTTATTTCAGGCTCGCCCTTATACAGGTTGAAATAAGGTGTCCCCTGGAAGATATCTCCCGCATCCAGCAGCAATACATTACGCTCCTGCTTCCTGACCGCATCAATGATGGCTTTTCTTGCGGCCACCCCGCCGCGGCCGGCAAAGTTCTTATCGGTATCAGGGAAAGGATCCAGTCGGCTGTGGGTATCATTGGTATGCAGTATCACCAGCCTTTCGCGCTGCTGCGCCAGTGCGCTGTAGGGAAAGCTGCCCGTAGCCAGCAGTCCGCCTGCCAGTACGCCCTTCGTCAAAAAATCTCTTCTATTCATAGCTTATCCGTTGTGTCAGTACGGGATTGATATTTTTATGCTCCTGCACATACTCTATAAGTATGTCCCTGATAAATACATTGTAAAACTTGCGCTTGCACTTCCTGAAGAATTCACAGTCATCGCCGCCGTTGGCGAGGTAGTCGGAAATAGCGATCCTATAGATGATATTATCATGGATGTCCCGGCCGTCTATCCGGATATCCTTTACGGAGCGGTCCTTAGCGATCACAAACGTGATGCCCGCCACCGGCCAGCCTTTTTTATCCGCTATGAGCCTGCACATATCCCTGACGATGCTGCCCGGCACTTCCGCAATGACCAGGGTATTGTCAAAAGGCATCATTTCATAGACATTACCCACCGTTACGGGACCGGGAGCCAGGTAAGGGATGCGCATGCCGCCGTAGTTGAGCACGCTGGCCACTACCTGAGCATCCCTGCCCTTCGCGTAGCGCAGCTGGGCATCTGCCATAAAGTTGCCCATCGTGCTTTCCGGCTGTGTTTTGGTAAGCGGCACCGCTGTGCTGCCGATCACCACATTCATCACGGAGTCCTTACCTTTCCTGTAGGCATCCAGAAAGGTATCCAGCCTGTTGGGCGTCCGCTCCGGGAGCTGAACGGCAGTATAGGTGTACGCCACCTGCTGCTGCGGCGCATAGGAGACCGTCCTGCAGGCTCCCAGCATCAGACCTGCAGCGGCAAAGGTGTAGAGTATCCGTTGGTATAGGCGCTTCATAGGCATTATATTATCACATCCTCTAATGTAAGCAAAACAAGTATTATTTCCAATAAAAAAGAAGCCTAAAAGTAGGCTTCCGCAGGCATATGGCACGTTAAATAAACTTTATCATACCGGGAGGACAAAAAAGGCCGGCCGTTCATCCGGTCAGCCTGTAGCTTATCCTTCTATCATAAAGGTCAGCATGATGCATCTTGTCTTTATCTGGTCTATCTGGTTGCTCATAGGAATAAGCCTGTCCCGCTCGTGAAGGTCCATCAGGCCATGGCTGATCTTCAGCTCCGGGCTCAGGATAAAATTGGGGAAGTAGAATTCAAAACCCACCCCCAGCTCCACGCCCATATCATAGGGCCGGATCTTCAGCCATTCGTCCTCCCGCCTGCTTTTGGCATTGGAAGCCAGGTCATAATCGAACTTACTGCCGATAATGCCGTAAAACCTGAAGTTGTTGATCCGGTCGCTCTTGAACTTCAGCTGCAGCGGCAGGCTGGTAAAGATGGATTCCACATTCCGGGTGGCAGTATTCTTTTCCAGCAGACCGACACTTTTTATGCCTTTATTGGCAAAGGTGAGCGCGGGGATAAAGCGCAGGTTGATAAAATTGCTGAGCTTCAGGTTACCTATGATCCCCATCGTAAAGCCGGGGCCGTTAATGGGCTGTATCAGGCTGAACTCATCGGAGGTGGCGTACTGCCGGGTATAGGATAATTTGTAGGCGCTCATATTCACGCCCAGCGCAATACCGAAATAATACAATTTGGTATCATGCTCAGGCATGCTCTGGATGCGCCGCTGGGCCGTAACGGACTGATGGACCAGTGTAGCCGCCATAGCCATTACAATATATTTTTTCAGAAATTTCATGCGTTCTTTAGGTATTACGGTTGTTATTTGGTGGCCGTATAGAGGGTGGTGATCCCAAACGTCAGCAGCTGTGCCATGACATTTTTAAATCCGCACTTTTCCATAATGGCGGTAAATTCCTTTCCTTCGGGAAATGCCATTACAGATTCGGGCAGGTAAGTATAGGCTGTAGCGTCCTTTGAAACCATTTTACCCATTTTCGGCATTATATAACGGAAGTAAAAGTAATATAATTGCTTAACGGGGAAAGTTTTGGGCCTGGAAAATTCCAGTATGGCTACCCTGCCGCCCGGTCTCAGCACGCGGTGCATCTGGGTCAGTCCCTTTTCCAGGTTCTCAAAGTTCCTCACACCATACCCGCAGGTAATGGCATCAAAGGAGTTGTCTTCGTAGGACATCGTTTCGCTGTCGCCGTATTCCAGGTGTATACGATCCTCCAGTCCCGCTTCCGCCATCTTTTTCCTGCCGACTTCCAGCATACCTTCCGAGATATCTATGCCTGTCACCCTTTCGGGATGTATCGCCATAGCCGCCATAGCGAAATCACCGGTGCCGGTAGCCACGTCCAGTATAACGGACGGGTGTATGTCCCGTATGCTCCTGATCGCCTTGCGACGCCAGCCCTTATCAATACCCATAGAAAAAAAGTGATTCAGGAAATCATATTTATGGGCGATCCTGTCAAACATTCCGGCTACCTGCTCTTTTTTGCCTTCGTCCAGCCCGGGAACAGGTACTACATTTCTTGTATTCATAATTCCTACAAAGATACGCTAATTGTACAGTTTGCAGACACGATTTTTTCAGGGAAACGGTCACTTTACCGCGGTAGTTCACAATGCGGCACGGAGCCCGTAAGCCACCGGGCCGCATACAGACCGTTGAACACGTCCGGGCAGGGCAAAAGCCTGTTATGGTACCAGCACCGCCCGTCCCTTCAGAGCACCCTTCCGCATCTTATCATATACTTCCAGGGCCTGGTCGAGCGGGAACTGCTCCACCGTCACGTGTATTTTCCCCTGCCGTGCCAGCCCGATCACTTCCATCAGCTCAGTACGGGCTCCCCAGTAAGGTATGCTCATATTGCTCCCCAGCGGCACCTTACCGAAGGTAAAGGGAAAATTACCGCCACCCAGTCCTACCACCGTCAGGTCGCCGTTGAGGGATACCACCTCAGCGCCCAGCTCAATGGTAGGCGTGGCCCCTACGAAGTCCAGCACTACCCTGGCCTTTTTCACGCCCGTGATACGGGTGATCTGCGCTGCCGCATCCTTATCTCCCGAATTGACCACATAGGCAGCGCCCAGCTCCTTTGCAAAGTCCAGCTTCTCCTGCGCGATATCACAGGCTATGATGGCAGCGCCGGTCATGGCAGACAGTATCTGCAGCGCCATATGCCCCAGCCCGCCCACACCGATGACCACTACAAACTCGTCCGCGGTTAGCTTATCCAGCGATCGCTTGATAGCGGCATAGGGCGTCAGGGCAGCGTCCGTCAGCGGGGCGGCCATCACAGGGTCCAGGTCATGGATGGGTACCAGCAGGCGTGAGGAAGGCACCAGCATATATTCCGCCATGCCGCCGTCAAACCCGAGCCCGCCCCCGAAGGCCTGCTCTGCCTGGTGGTCACAGTAGTTCTCAAAGGACTCCTGGCAGGGCTTGCAATGCCCGCATCCCCAGGGACCATATACCAGGACCGCATCTCCTTTTTTAAATCCCTTTACTTCCGGCCCCATCTCCTCGATATAACCGGCATTTTCATGACCCAGCGTAAAGGGGCCTGCAGGGATGATGCCGTCATCTATTACGTGGAGGTCGGAATGGCAAACGCCGGCGCCCGCTATCTTTAATAAGACCTCATCACCTTTGGGCGATGGCTTTTCAACATCGTTCACGATCCTGACATCGTTTTGACCGAAAAAACGTACTGCTTTCATAGTTATCTGTGTTTTGTTAAATATAGGAAGAAAAACCGGATCTGAAAAGCGGTTTATGTATTGTATGAACAGTCCGGGAGTTTAAAAGTTGAACCGGCTATTTTATTTCTCTGTTATCTCTGCTATGCGCCATTTTCTTATTGGTATCGGGCAAGCACACCCGCAAGCCGGCGCTATCCCGAACGACAGGCATAAAAGGAACCAACGGGCAACTTTTGTCAGCCGGTCGGTTTACTGATATGAAACAGGCCATTTATTCTATACAGCAGGAAGCAATATTCCCTTAGCCTATATTTGGAGGATATGTCTTACACGGTACGATTGACAATTTCAATGCGGAAAAATATCGTCACTGATGCCGGGAAAAGAAATCGGATTTATAAAATATTTTCATAATAATTAAATTATGAGTTAGAGCCAGTCTGTTAACGGCCTTTGCCGGGAATAGGTTTTCCTCCCCGGAACTGCTGTTTGCAACAGGTATACGGACCAGCATTACGCTCACAGCATATTGTTCCCGTACCGGAACAGAAACACTACCCGGAACGGGTATAAAAACAACAAAATACAAATAAAATATTTTAAAATATAACAGGTAACCCTGCCTGGATGCAAGGAGCATATCCAGTACTATAAGCTCCTGCAACGGACCGGGAAAACAGCGCTACATATACATTACATCAAAAGCAGATCATGGAGCGGCCTGCGTAAGTTTGAACCCGCCAAAACAATTACCGGCCTGTAATTGTACAAACAGAACGTTTTCCGTATTACCGGCATTCCGGTTACATTTTATTTTAAGCATATTGCTTTCCTTTCTCACTATTGTAAAGTGTTCATGTTCGTAAACAAACCTACCGGTACGACCTCCGGACGTATCGTACACGTTTAATAAAGTGCCGTTCCAATTGACATTGCTTATCCACCAATAGTCTTTATTAATCCCTATCTCAACAGAATCATCAGCAGATGACATATAAATATTTTCCGAAGTCAAAACAAATGGCTCAGAACACGTCCCGACCAGGTTGGTCTTTCTGCAGGAAGCGCTCACAATAGCGGCGCAAATAATGATAGCAGCATAACGATATTTCATAAAATTGTTTTTTTCTTAGACGTAAATAAATGGATTTGCATTGGGATAGATGTGAATTTCACAATCCCCGGCAAAGCAGTTTTTTATTTCCCGGTAAAATACCGTTACAATATCCGGAATTGTATAACTTAGTAGTCCTTAATATATGCTGGAAAAGTTCAGACCCTATATCTTCAACGGCTTTTTGCTTACGCTACCGGTAATAGCCTGGAATGCGGCATTCGCCCACCGGCTGCCGCCGTTCTTTGAGCCGGCCTCCCTGGATCATACTATACCTTTCGTAATCAATTTTTCAGAGCAGCTGTTCCGGGTCCTGTTCTTTATAGTTGTCTTTTTGATGCCGTTATCCCGCACAGGAACCCAAATACGCCGGGGCAGGACACTGTATATCCTGGGACTGTTGCTGTATTTTGCCAGCTGGGTACCCCTGGTATGGTTCCCGGACAGCAGCTGGTCCGTCAGCCTGCCGGGACTGTCCGCTCCTTCCTGGACACCTGTATGCTGGATGTCAGGCATTATTTGTCTTTGCGGCAGGTTCAGCTTCGGGATACCTTACCGGAAATGGATACCCTGGTCACTGCTTATATTATTCCTGCTGTTCCACAACCTGCATATCTTCCTGGCTTTTTACCGGGCCCCGTTATAACCAACATCAGATAGCGCCTGCAATGACTTCATAATCAAACCGGGTCAGCCTGCCCGGCAGGCATGCCTTACCAGTCCCTGTAAAGTCGGGCCTGTACAGGGATCGTCTAATATATGCAGGCATTAAAACAATTATTAACTTTTTCTGTTTATACTACACTTTCAATCACCTGTACAGCGACCTTTCCGGTCTGTAATAATCTCAACAAAATTTTGATTATGAAAAAGCAAAGTAACTTAAAAACCGCTCACATCGACCAGCACCAGGTTGATAACACCAACAAAATTCTAACCACCAATGACGGAGTGCCGGTGTATGACAACAACAATACACTGAAAGCCGGCGACAGAGGCCCTTCTTTGCAGCAGGATCACATTTTTTTTGACAAGCTGATGCACTTCGACCGGGAACGGATCCCGGAACGGGTGGTACATGCCAGGGGATCCGGCGCGCATGGGATTTTCGAGGCCACCGCAGACATGTCGGCTTATACCGCTGCCGCCTTTCTGAAGAAAGGAACCGTGACGCCTGTATTCACACGCTTCTCCACGGTGGCCGGCTTCAAGGGCTCAACAGACCTGGCCAGGGATGTCCGGGGCTTCTCCGTTAAATTTTATACCGAAGAAGGGAATTATGACCTGGTAGGCAATAATATCCCGGTCTTCTTTATCCAGGATGCAATGAACTTCCCCGACCTTGTCCACGCGGTCAAGCCGGAACCCAATAATGAAATGCCCCAGGCTGCATCCGCACATGATACATTCTGGGATTTTATCTCGCTGATGCCCGAAGCGGCCCATATGACGATGTGGATCATGTCGGACAGGGCCATACCCAGGAGCTTAAGGATGATGGAAGGCTTCGGGGTCCATACCTTTAAATTCGTGAATGCGGAGGGTAAGGCCACTTTTGTGAAGTTCCACTGGAAACCCAGGCTGGGCGTGCATGGAGTGGCCTGGAACGAAGCCCAGAAGATCTCCGGGTTTGATGCCGATTTTCACCGGCGCGACCTGTGGGAAGCCATTGAGAACGGCGATTACCCGCAATGGGACCTCGGGGTACAGCTGGTACCCGAAGAGGACGAATCCAAATACTCTTTTGATATCCTGGACCCGACCAAGATCATCCCCGAAGAGCTGGTCCCTGTCCAGATCATCGGTACGATGACGCTCAACAGGAATCCCGAGAATTTCTTTGCCGAAACGGAGCAGGCGGCCTTTGACCCCGGCAGGCTGGTCCCCGGTATTGATTTTTCCGATGATCCGCTGCTGCAGGGAAGGATCTTCTCTTATATGGATACCCAGAATTACAGGCTGGGCGGCCCCAACTTCCATGAGCTGCCCATCAACAGGCCCGTCAACGGTAAGCATAACAACCAGAAAGACGGATTCAGCAGAATGGACATACCCAAGGGAGCAGTAAGCTATTTCCCCAACAGCAAAGCCGAAGGGTGTCCTTACCATGCGATGCTGAAAGGAGAAACGGGCTTCCAATCTCACCCGCAGGCCGTGAACGCACCTAAAGTAAGGGCCCGCCCGGATGCCTTCGCGGACCACTTTACACAGGCACGGCTGTTCTTCAACTCCCAGAGCCCGGAAGAGCAGACGCACATCATCAATGCGCTGAGCTTTGAACTTTCCAAGGTGAAGGACGTTAATATCCGCAAGCGGGAGCTGGCCGTATTAAACCAGGTCGATACAACGCTGGCAAATAAGGTAGGCGATAACCTGGGACTTAAGCCTTCAGAAGAGCTGGATCCGCTAACTTTAAAATTCGCACGCCAGAATCACCCGCAGTACCCGATCCGGCCCCGACAACCCGAGATAGAGCTATCCCCTGCCCTCAGCATGAAGGTAAAGGCAGGTGCAGGCACCATCCGGTCCCGGAAAGTAGCTTTCCTGGTAGATGAAGGCGTCAGCAGGACGTCTATAGATGCCATGAAGCAGGAGCTTGAAAAAGAAGGCGCGCAGGCGGTCCTGATCGCTCCGCATGTGGGGGAAATCAAATATAAGGAGGGCGGTAAGGAAGCCATCCTGCACTCTTACCTGACAGAAGCATCCGTATGTTACGATGCCTTCTATATCCCGGACGGGGATTCCGTAGCCAGGCTGGCCGATAACGCTGATTTCCTGCAGTTCCTCAACGAAGGCTACCGGCACTGCAAGGCGCTGGCCTTTGCCAAAGGCGCGGAATCATTGGCGGACAAGACATTTATTGAGAAAGACCAGGGCGTCATCTTTGAAAGCCGGGATAGCCTGACGGAGGATTTCATCACTGTAATGAAAGGCCACCGGGTATGGGAACGGGAGAGCGCCAGGAAAGTTCCGGCTTAAGACAGGCCGGCCTGGCATCAATAAACACCAATAAAGCAGACAAAAAGCAGGCTGTGTACCTGCTATCAATGTATAATTCAAAATAATAAACAACTATGAGCACAGAAAATCT
This sequence comes from Edaphocola sp., assembly GCA_037190225.1. Lineage (GTDB taxonomy): Bacteria > Bacteroidota > Bacteroidia > Chitinophagales > Chitinophagaceae > MKSF01. The sequence continues at coordinate 615,842 of JBBCJL010000006.1, forward strand.
GCATCACTCGGCGGCCGTCGAAAAGCTCCGGGAAATGGTCAATAAGATCGATATCGGTATGCTTTGCACTTTTACCTCCGGCAGCGTGTACCCTCACGCCATACCTATGAGCCGGCAGGAAGCGGACCCCGAAGGTAATATCTGGTATTTGTTCTCATCGGAAAGCGAGACCTATGCCAACCTGAAAAATAATAATAAGGTCAGCGTGCTGTTTTCGCATGTAGGAGATTATAACTTCCTAAGCATTAACGGCACTGCGGAAATCTCTGAGGATAAGGACAGGATAGAGAAATACTGGAACAAGATGATGGAAGGCTGGTTTGAGAAAGGCAAGGAAGATCCCCGGATCAGGGTATTGAAGGTGATCCCCCACGAAGCGCATTATTGGGATAATAAGACCAATAAGCTGATGACCATTTTAAAAGTAGCGGCCAGCGCCGTCTCCGGTCAGCAGCTGGATATAGGCAGGGAAGGCGACCTGAACCTGTAAGCTTCCACTGATTCACAACCAGACAACAAACAACCATAAGACGGCCTGTCCTGTAAAGAGATAGCTGCCGTCTTACTTTATTTTCCGGAAGATCATAACGGTATGGGTCTCATACGTTATTTCTGACTTAGGATAAAGGACATCAAACTGCCGTACCAGGACAAAGTTGTTCCTGTCCAGCTCCTGCATTATATGATCCCGTGTATGGTAATAGAAGAAAAGGCGGAGGCCGCTACTCCCGGTCTGGTACCCGGACGCTTGGGGATCTCCCTCTACAAAGCTCAGGTACAGCAGCCCGTCACCGGACAGCAGTTCCCGGCAGTCCCTGAACAGCGTGGCGATGTCCTCCTGCGATATATAAGGGATGCAGAACCCGCATACGATCCCGTCATACCGGGCATCCAGCCGGCGGAGGTCTCTGCAGTCCATAGCAAGAAACCGGGCCGAAGGATTATGCTGCCGGGCCAGCTCCAGCATATCCGGGGCTACATCAATCCCCGTCATATCAAAATCCGGCCGCTTACCCAAAAGATACCTGGTGATATTGCCCGGCCCGCAGCCGATCTCCAGCACCCGGGCTCCCTGTGCGGGTATCAGCTCACAAAAGCAGTCATAGGTCTCATTATAGAGGTCGAGGTCCATAAACCTGTCCCGGTAGATACGGGCGATTTTGTTCCAGGTATCAAAAGTTTCCTGATATTTATCCATTATGGTATAAATTTATGCCTAAATATACAATTTTATCTTATCTGCCCTGCATATCATTACCATAAGCCTGCTCCTGCCATATAGGGCAGGTCCGGGAAGAGCGCACCACGGTAAAGATGTTCCACTTTCTTATGAAAAGTACAGGATCACCCTGTTCTCCCGGAAAAATTTTGGCTTTCCGTAAAATATTTTCCCCGCCCGGTTGTCTTCATAGGTAAGAACGTTCTTAAACAATTCAATTAATTCACTAAAAAAATTTAAGTACATGAGGACATCAAACGGTTTTGGAATGGGTTTCTTCGGAGGCCATCCCTTTGATCAGGAAGCCGGCAAACAGTTCCGGGAAAAATGGCAGCATATGACCGACAGCGAAAAGCTCGAATTCGCAAATGAGCGGTTCGGGAGCATAGGTGGAGACCGTTTTTCGGTGGAGAAGCTGGATGAGCTTTGCGACAAATGGACAAAAATGTCGGCAGCAGAAAAACAGGCATTTGTGGATGAGCGCAAAAACGCTTTTAGAGACCGGATGCAGGGTATGCAAGGCTTCTGGGCGCACAGGCATTAATTATCTAACCCAAGAGCACTTTCTGCTACAGTCCGGAAGTGCTCTTCATTTAAACATACTACAATTGATACATATGAAAAGATGCATAAAAATAGCCTTAATGAGCATAGCAGCGCTGGCGGCTGTGAGCGTTGCGGTCATGCTGCTGTGGAACTGGCTGATACCCGGCATTTTCGGATCCGTCACCATTAATTTCTGGCAGGCATTGGGTCTGCTGGTGCTGAGCCGCATACTTTTCGGGCGTTTCGGATGGGGCGGCAGGCGGATGATGCACGAAAGAGGCAGCCATATCCGCGAGAAATGGATGAATATGACACCGGAGCAGCGTAAAGAATTTATCAATAAGCGGCGGAAATCTGGCTTCGGTCATCCTTTCGGAGCCGAACACTTTGACAGGGAGGGACAAGCGCAGCATGACGATGGAGACAAATGAGCACACCGGGAAAGCCAATGTAGAGCAGCTTGTAAAGGAGCATCAGCCCCGCCTGCAATCGTTCATCCGGAAACGGGTCTCTAACAGCGAGGATGCGGAAGATATCCTGCAGGATGTCTTTTACCAGCTGGTCAAGACGGTGGAAAGCAATATCAGCCCGATCGAGCAGGTCACGGCCTGGCTTTACCGCGTAGCCCGGAACACCATCATCAATAAAGGCAGGAAAAAGCGGGAGGAGGCGCTGCCGGCTTCCCGGTATGACGGGGAAGGGAATGTGCTGGAAGCGTTTTCAGAGATCCTGTTCAATGATGACAGCCCGACCCCGGAAGCGGAATATATGCGCTCCCTGGTCTGGAAAGAGCTGGAAGCCGCCCTGTCGGAATTACCGCCGGAGCAAAGAGAGGCCTTTGAGCTTACGGAGCTGGAAGGGCTGCCCGTGAAGGAGGTCGCAACAACGATGAACGTACCCGTCAATACATTGTTGTCCCGGAAGCATTATGCCGTAAAGCACCTGCGTAAACGGCTGTACGGGCTGTATAAGGACCTTATGGAATATTGAGCTGCCTGTACCCGGCTTACCCAGGAACCGGATATCCTTACACGTAACGGATACCGCAGCTTCGCATGGGTCCGGAGCCGGTACGCAAATAAACACAGCTGATACTGCCGGAAAACAGGCAAATGCAATAACTTTAGCTTCAGAATGGAAAATTATACGATCGTACTTATTATCATGGCGCTGATGATCGGGGTGTCCGGCATAGCGGGTAAGATAAAGCTGCCGGCTCCTGTATTGCTGCTGCTGGCAGGAATAGGCATCGGCTTTCTACCCATGATGCCCGGCATTGAGCTGAACCCCGAGATCGTGATGCTTCTTTTCCTGCCACCGTTATTGTATGACGCGGCATTCAATATTTCCTTCGGGGAGTTTAAGACCAACTTCAATACCATCAATACGCTGGCCATCGGCCTGGTATTCATTACCACCGGGGGCATTGCCACCGTTGCCTACTACCTGATACCCGGTATGAGCTGGCCGCTGGCTTTTGTCCTGGGCGCTATCCTTTCCGCCACCGATGCCGTAGCGGCCATCGGCATCACCAAAGGATTGGGGCTGCCCCATAAGACCGTAACGATCCTGGAAGGAGAAAGCCTGGTAAACGATGCTTCGGCGCTCATAGCCTACCGTTTCGCAATAGCTGCCGTCAGCGGTGTCGCTTTTGTCTGGTGGCAGGCATCGCTGCAATTCCTGTGGGTGCTGGGCGGCGGCTTCCTGACAGGTATGATCGCGGGTACCTTGCTGGCGTGGGTATTACGGTTCTTCCGCACCAATGATATGGTCATCATCAGCCTGACATTGCTGATGCCTTTTGTCACCTATCTCGTTGCCGAGCATTTTCAGGTTTCGGGCGTGATAGCAGTGGTGATCCTGGGACTGAGCATGTCAAGGCTGAGCCGGCACAAGTTCCCCGAGCACATCAGGCATCAGTCGAAGCATTTCTGGGATGTGATGATCTTCCTGCTCAACGGGCTTATCTTTTTGCTGATCGGGCTTCAGTTCCCTATCGTGCTGAAAAAGATCAACGAAGGAGAAATGTGGTCCTATATAGGCTATGCCGCGGTCATCGCCGTCACCGCCCTGGGCATCCGCATGATACGGGTGTACCTGCAGCAGTTCAATCTCCAGAGGGCTTTCCGGGGAAAGCGCAGGATCAGCGAAGACGCGCTGTTTGATTCCAGGACGAGCTTTATCATTACCTGGTCGGGAATGCGGGGCATTGTTTCACTGGCCATTGCGATCGGTCTGCCCGTAACCCTGCGGGACGGCACGCCTTTCCCGATGCGGAACGAGATCATTTTCCTTTCGATCGTGGTGGTGCTATTTTCCCTGCTGGGACAAGGGCTTTCGCTGCCCTGGGTAGTACGGAAGCTCGGCAAAAAGTAACTTTTTTGCCATTAAGCGGCAGGTAAAGCAATTCAGGCATACTACCCGACTGTCATCACCAGCTCCTGAATATTTCCCTGCTATCCTGCTTTTACCACATCCTCTCTTCCGGGATCCAAATAATCCAGCGCTTCCCTTTCAAAGATGGCCTCCAGGGCTTCCACGCCATACTGAATTTTAAACTTCACCTCATTCTCAGTAACAGGTATCATCCAGTAACATTTGATATTTCCTTTCCGAAAGAAGCAATCCATTAGCTCCGGGCCATTTATATAAGGTAGTGAAATAAAGCCGTGATCACATCCTGAATTATCCTGCCAGGGCTGACCAAAATTTACGGTATGATGCAAATTCAGCCTGGCGGCAAATTTATGATAATAGGCCACACTCGTCAGGAGCTCTGCCAATCCCCGGTCCTGCCTATGTGAAAAGATGTGCAATTCGACAGGCTCACCTTCTTCTATATGAGAGCTCATCCCTGAGGTGGCGTAAACCCACATGCCTATCCTGTCACCGGGAGAGAATTCCCGTATGCTAAAATCATCATTCAATTTTTCAACAGGTCCGTATTCCCACATCAGTGAAGCGGAGCTTCGCCCCCAAACAGCATCATAATGCCGTAACAGCACATCTGTATAATTACTTTTATTATCCATCACTGGTTATTTTCATCTCCCCCTGAATAAGAAATTTTCGCTTATAGGCAAACAGCCCTCTAAAAGTACATAAAGGCATCCATACCCTGACTGCTTTTTATCCAGCGAACCAAGAAACACCGCCCTGGTCCGCTTATTGATGCACGTTAAAAAAATACGACATCTGACGTATTTATCAAGCTATAAAAGCATGTTAATTTTATCAAAATATTGAAGCGCATCTATGAGCCATATAATATGACCTTCTGGGCCGGCAGAGATTGGAAATGTATTTTAAGCTAATAGCAGCACAAAAGTAAACCTTTAAAGTTCATAAGAATATGTGTATAAAAACCATTATTACCCTCTGCCTCATACCGTTCGGCGGAACAACATTGCAGGCGCAGCGCCTGAAGCCATTTAAGCATGAGACCTATGGCTATTACGGCTATAAGGACAACAAAGGGAACATCGTTGTACAGCCTTTATTTGAGTATGCAGGAGCGCTTACAGAAGGGATGGGAACGGTTTATAACGGTGGAAAATACGGATTTGTAGATAGTACCGGAAAATTAGTGGCATCTCCGAAGTATGACTTTGTCGGTTTTTTTTCTGATGGATTAGCTGCCGTCAATATCGGCGCAAGATATAACGAGGAACAGCAGGCAATGCTCGGCGGGCAATGGGGATATATAGATAAAGCCGGTAAGGAAGTTATCAGTGTAAAATTTGACGAGGCAGGAGATTTCAGAAATGGGAAAGCCTATGTGAGCGCCAACGGCAAATACTTTTATATCGACAAAACAGGTAAGGAAATACAATAATACTCAATTTAAAAAAAAACAAGAATATGAAAAATGTAACTAACAAATCAATAGCGCAGACCCCGCGCTTTGTAAGAGGTTTTGGTATGAGTACGGTCCTCATAGCATGCATCATGGGATCCATTTCCTGCAGTAAGGACAATACTCCTCCGGCGAATAAGGATCCCAAAAAGGAAAACCCGGATAGTACCGGATCTTCGGAATTCTCGGTCGGCATTGAAAAGAGCTTTTCCGGTGCGGCATCGCTCGACTTCAATAATTCAAATGCCGTAGCCGACTTTTATGCAGGAGAGCATCCTGTAGCCATCTACGCTACCCCGGCAGGTAAAGGAAGTGATATCGGCAAGGGCAAGCTCGTTCTCTCACGGAACGGCACGACATTTACGATGAAGCTGCTGAATGCAAGCGGCAGCGTGCTGGCTGAGAATAATGTGGACATCAATGCCAACGGAGGCAGCAATTACAAGCAATTCATCCGTGTATCAGGCAGTCCCTCCAATACCACCATTACAACCTGGGCCAATACCCCGGACTCCAAGCGCCAGCAAATACTGATCTTAGCTGACGATAACGGAGAGCTGTATGACGGCTACACTTCCATACAATTTTCAAACCAATACCGTTTTCGCAACAACGTGGAGCATTTCGGCATGACACCACCGGCAGCCCTGGCTTCACTAGCAGGTACCTGGGAAGGACCCCATCTACAGCCCCTTTGCTCACCTAACCCTGTTACCGTAACCATCGCTGCCGATGGCTCGGTTACCTTTAAAGGGAAGTCCTCGCTCAACTGTGAGCCTCAGAACGCAACGGTTAAATGGGATGGACAGGACGACTTTGTACGACCTAACACCAAGGAATTCAACCAGGTAGAGACGGGCAGTCGGATAGCCATAGATTACGGACGTACAGTTGGCGATACCTATAACAACAATAACAGAGGAGGAGCCTTGCTTGTCGTACCGCAACTCAAAAATCCGGCAAGCATTATTGATGCCCAATACTATCCCGATCCCAGTAGTGCCGGACCGGTCATCGTACGAAAGCCGGCGAAGCAATAAGGCCCGGTAATGTTTTCCCCGCATAGCGCTGGTGAATATTGACGGTACCTGATCGCAATACAAAGCGGTGCAGACCGTCAAAAAGCAGCAGCGCTCCAGGAAAGCATATGCCGTTCGCCAGGATTGCAGGGTCATCATTCTGACCGGTAAAAGCCGACCGGAACGAACGGAGAAGCCGCTGTAAGAAGCGGGAAAGAGATAAAAATTCAAAAAATGAAAACAAGCATCATCACCATCTGTCTTTTGTTCTCCGGAGCAATAGCCTTGCAGGCACAGGAAGCGCTTCGCATTTACACGGCAGAAATAAGCCGCGTGGAGGCACTTGCCGACAGCAGAGACAAATCCTTCCAAAAGGGAGCGGCTCTCGCCAGGTTTTTCGACAGTCGCAGGGATGAAACGAATAAAGAAGCCGCTATCCGCGAAACGCTGCCCTACCTGAGGCAGTTCGTAGATTACGATTTTTTAGCGGCTTTCCACTTTATGATGAAAGTAAGGCTGATAGACGATGCGCAAATGTTTTTACACAACCACCTGTCGCCTCAGGAGCGGGCGTTAGCCCTGACGATGTTCAACTATGCCGGGTCTAATAATTATGAGATCCCATCGGCAGTATTGCCCGCCGGTATTCCCCAGCCCGGTTACGGCGTAAAAGGGAAACTGAATGCCACCGCTGTAGCGGCCCCCAATACCGATACAGGTGCTGCCAAAAACGATAACGGCAACGATGAATTTTACAGCGGCTATGCCGCCCATCAGGCACAAAACTATACCGAAGCCCTGAAATGGTACAAAACAGCTGCCGATAGGGGGCATGCTGCCGCAATGTCCAATATTGCGCTAATATATGCAAATGGGCTGGGTGTAGCACAAAACTATCCTGAGGCGCTGAAATGGTACAAGCTGGCAGCAGAAAAAGGCAATATCCCTGCACTGTATAATCTCGGCACAATGTACGTAACCGGCAAGGGTGTAGCACAAAACTACACCGAAGCCCTGAAATGGTACAAGCTGGCAGCCGATAAGGGAGATGCCCCCGCAATGTTTGAAATGGGATTAATGTATGCCAATGGAGAAGGCGTAGCACAAAACTATACTGAAGCTATGAAGTGGTACAAGACGGCTGCCGAAAAAGGGTACGTGGGTGCGATATACAATATCGAGGGAATGTATGTAACCGGACAAGGTGTGGCACAAAACTACACTGAGGCCCTGAAGTGGTTCAGACTGGCAGCCGATAAGGGAGATGCCGGAGCCATGTTCCAAATCGGAGCAATGTATGCCGATGGTATAGGTGTAACACAAAACTATACCGAAGCCATGAAGTGGTACAAATCGGCTGCCGATAAAGGATACACTAATGCAATGCTAAATATAGGAGTAATGTATTCGCAAGGACAAGGCGTACCACAAAGCAATGCCGAACAGCTGAGCTGGTATAGAAAAGCGGCCGACAAAGGAAACGCCATCGCTATGCAGTATATCGGTTCGATGTATTACAGCGGGCAAGGTGTAGCCCAGGACTATACCGAAGCACTGAAATGGTACAAGCTGGCCGCCGACAATGGAAACGCTACTGCAATGTACAACGTGGGCGCCATGTATTCACAAGGGCAGGGCGCAGCGCAAAACAAAACCGAAGCCCGGTACTGGTTTCAGAAAGCCGCTGATGCCGGAAATGAAAATGCCAAAGAAGTATTGAAAACATATAATTAGCCATACCGTAAAGAGCAGAAGTATAAATGTAACGATACCGCTTTTGTATGATTATGCGTTCAGCTTTTCTGAAGGACTGGCTGCTATACAACTAAACGACAAATGCGGTTTTACCGGTAAGGACGGAAAAGTTATTATTCACCCGCATTATGACTGTGTGTACGATTTAAAGACGGCAAAGCGGAAGTAAAAAAGGATGGCAGGGAGTTCTACATCAATAAAACAGGCAAGGAAATAAAATAAATGTTGTTATTAGCTGCATCTGAGCACATTATCTTTATAAGATGATCCGCAACCTGTTTAAATAGGGAACCGGTACATTCCCACAGCTGGCCGGACGCCGATATTTCAGATATAGAGCAATCCCGATCACCTGTTTTTCCAATTCGTTGTATGCAGCTGCAGGCTTACCGGGTATCCTTGGAAACCTGACATTTCCACTCGTGTCTATTATAAAATCCAGATGAACCATAAAAGACAGTTCTCCAGAATCTTTAATGGAAATATTTTTCATAAAGACAGTAAGCATATCTGACGTCTTTTCTGAATACACCGGCTTTATATCTGCCTGAGTATATACGTCCATATTTGCCAGGCTATCATAATAATATGTACATCGGGTATTTAAAGTGTCACCTTTTCCTAAAAGGCTTACACATAGCAAAAGGATATCGACCATCATAAATAGCTGTATTAACCGGATTATCCCTTATTCGCCGGATACCGGCACTTTTTTATTTACCAGAATTACACTTTCCTCTCATCAGTCCTCCAGGCTTATACATATTTCAGGGATATTGTGTATTGAATAAAATTAAACTTTTTATCAACACAATTTACACTATCCCTACAACAATGAGTTTATTTACCACCCTTGCCTTCCTGCTGTGCATGACCCGGGCCGGGGCGCAGTGCCAGGGAGATTGCAATAACGGCTACGGCGCATTGGTCAGCGGGCAGACCACTACCACGGGCTTTTTCAGGAACGGCAAGCTGGACGGCCCCGGCGATGTATATGGGGAACAGCTTTATTCCGGGCAGTGGAAGGAGGGGAAGAAAGAGGGTCTGATGGTGTATAAAGATGGCGACCACGTCAGTTACGGGCTGTTTACCAACGACCTGAAACAGGGGCTGCACGTTACCCCGCTTGAAGACGGTAGCATCATTGCCCGGGCTTTCGATAAAGGCGTGCTGAAGGATAAGAATGCCGTCCTAAAGACCGGCAATACGGATTGTCTCTACGGTAATTGCCAGAATGGCATAGGCGTTAAGCTGTAAAGCCTGCCCGATGGGCAAAGCCTGCTATACACCGGGAAATTTGTCAACGGCTTCCTGGAAGGTCCCGGCTATGCGCTGTATTCCGGCAGCCCTAACCAGATCTATGCCTCCTACAAAGCCGGTATTCCCCATGGCTTTATGGTGACCATGTATCCTACCGGGGGTATTGAGCTGGCTGAAATGCAGGAAGGGAAGCGGCACGGCAGGCTGATCAATATTTTCCCCGATGGAAAATCGGAAGCCTATTTTTTTGAGAATGATGCTCCTGTGAAAAGATAGCCGGTATCAGGCGATTGAATACGGACACCTGCTTCCTGTCGTTCATCCCAGTAACGGTCTGCAGACCTAAAAAGCCCCGGTGACCTGCATGTCACCGGGGCTTTTCCACTGATTGATATGAAAGACCGGCTTGACTATATGATCCGGCACTTTCAGGCATCAGAATTTATAACCCGCCTTTAAGTTCACACCTGCCGTCTGCATGCTGTTGAAAAATGAATTATAGTTTACGTTCAATTCGAGCAACAGCCTCTTAGATAGGTGATATTGATTTGTAACGCCTAACTGCAGACCCAGATAGTCCAGTCTTTCTGTTTCAAATTCAGTGTAATTATCCCAATCAAATATGCCGCCCGGCAGGTCCGTTATGGCACGCCTGTAATTACCACCGGCACCCAGGAGCAGCTTATACCTGTTACAATTCACCAGCGTATAGTTTACACCCAGCGTGACCCCGTAATTTGTAAACGAATTTCCCATACCATACAGCCTATTCGCATTTAATTTCCCGTATTGTAAGGTAGCATAGACACCCAGCTTTTTACAAATATTCCTGTCATATTCCAGCATTATATTAGGAACGGATACATCCTGCTTGAAGTTATGCTCCAGTTGAAACCCCAATTTAATGGAATTCCGCTGGGAAAATGCCTGAAGTGTAAAGGCTGACAATAGTGCAAATAAGATAAAAGGCTTGATCATGACATTCGTTTTTTACATTAATTAACAAAATAAATATACACAAAATATTTAAATATAACCTACAAATAAACTCCCGACCGTAATAAAAGGTTGGGAGGCTCTTAAATGACCTTCCCCCTTGGCTCTGATTATTGTACGGCCTATGGTTTCCCATACTTGTTTTCCACTCTCGGGTAACAGGATATTGAAAGTCGTGTTTTTACAGTACAGCAGGGAATCATGCCCGATATGCTTCAGCTCTCTCAATGTGATCCTTTCTCCATCATAAAAAAGATATTGCCCGTTGGAAATTTCCCCGGTAAGATCACTGTAGATAAATTGATTATCCTTGGAGAACCGGATCCTACCATTTCTGCTGATACCGCCTTCCAGGCTACCCCTTTAGTAGAATTCGCTGGTTATTTCCGGCTTCCACTCCCCTCCGTTCCGTGAGAGCAGGTTATCCTGCGGCACTTTGGTTTTGGAACAGGATGAGAACATCACGAGATAGTGCTACCAAGAGACCAATGATCCCCATCCTGGCTTTCATATTTAAATACATAAACATAATTAAAATCATATCTGCTATTAAATAGACGATAAGCAGCTGAAAAACATTGGTATTGTACAGGAATATTTTTGATGGCAGCTTATATGATCCGTAACGGATAGCCATATTGAGACGCCATCACGTTGATACCCGCTGCCACTGCCCTTACGCTACCAGCAAAAAGCCGGTACCTTGTCAGGTACCGGCCTATAACTAAATTACCAAAAGATATACTACAGGCTGTTCTTGAACTGCCGGTATTCCGTATCATTTTCCGTATTGGTGATCGAAGTACCGCAATTAAGCTCCACTGCCTTATCCCTGATATTTTTAACACGGTTATCAGGACTGGGATGCGTGCTCAGGAATTCAGGAACATTAGAACCTCCTGACTGCTCGATCTTTTCAAAAAATTCTGCGGCACCGTCTGCATGATATTTGGTGGGACACAGGTACTGTACGGAATGCGCATCCGCATCCGTTTCATCAGTCCTGCTGAACCGGAGCGACACCAGTTCCGAAGCGATCTGGCTGACCAGTCCCTGGTTCTTGCCCAGTACCACATCCAGCAGCGTTTGCACGCCATAACGTTTGGTCATCTGGTTGGTAGAATGTCTCCGGTCGGCATGTGCCATTTCATGACCCATTACACCTGCCAGGGCGGATTTGCTGTCCAGGTATTTTATAAGCCCGGTGTACACATATATATAGCCGCCCGGCGTACAGAAAGCATTGAGCGTATTATCATCCTTAATGATCTTTACCTCCCATACAAAATCATCCTTGTGCGTTACCTGGCCGCTCGCAAGGATCTCGTTCCTGATAGAATATATGTATTCGTAGGCAGCGGGGAACTGGGAAGGCGGCATGATAGGGAACTGGGAAGGATTGGCCTCTATCTGCTCTTTGGTCTGCAGCCCGAGGGTCTTGTCATCTTCCAGGGAAAAGATGTTCACCGAACCGTCTTTGGAACATCCTGCTACCAGCATGGAGGCTCCTGTCAATAAGGACAAGCCAAGTAATTTTATTTTCATAGTCTTTCTTTTTTAGTATTTAACCAGACAATATTAATGCCAAAAATCAGATTTTGTTGAGTCCGTTCCTAAAAATATACCCTGCAGCAGGGAAAAAAATATCCGGTATGAATTCATACCGGATATTTAATACTTTTATAACTGCTGTTATTTTTTAGTGTACATCAGCTCTTTTACAATATTCACCGTTCTGGGCACATCGGGCAGATAGGCTGCTACCAGGTTCGGCGCATAGTGCATATTCGCATCAGCGGAGCATATCCTCCTGATGGGAGCATCCAGGAAATCGAAGGCATCTTTCTGTACCCTGTAGGTAATTTCAGAAGATACGGAGGCGAAAGGCCACTGCTCTTCCACTATGACCAGCCTGTTGGTTTTCTTCACGGAATTGATAATGGTCTCATTATCCAGCGGGCGGATCGTCCTCAGGTCGATCACTTCAGCGCTGATACCCTCTTTGGCCAGCTCTTCGGCCGCTCCTAGGGCTACCTTCATCATCTTATTGAAAGATACGATGGTAACATCCTTTCCTTCGCGCGCTATACGGGCCTTACCGATGGGTATCAGGTATTCCTCCGCAGGCACCTCGCCCATATCGCCGTACATGACCTCCGATTCCAGGAAAATGGTCGGATTGTCATCGCGGATAGCGGATTTCAATAAGCCTTTGGCATCATAGGGATTGGATACGGAAATCACCTTCAGACCCGGTATATTGGCATACCAGCTTTCAAAGGCCTGTGAGTGCTGGGCGCCCAGCTGACCGGCAGAGCCGTTAGGGCCGCGGAACACGATAGGACATCCGAAGTGCCCGCCGCTCATGCTCAGCATTTTGGCAGCATGGTTCAGTATCTGGTCCAATGCCAGGACGGCAAAGTTCCAGGTCATGAATTCCACCACGGGACGCAGGCCATTCGAGGCAGCTCCCACACCGATAGCAGCAAATCCCAGCTCAGCGATAGGCGTATCTATCACCCTCCTGGGACCGAATTCTTCCAACATCCCCTGACTTACTTTATAAGCACCATTATACTCAGCCACTTCCTCTCCCATCAGAAATACGGTCTCATCCCTGCGCATCTCTTCCTGTAAGGCTTCTCTTAAAGCTTGTCTAAATGCTATTTCCGGCATAACTTATATTTAAATATTGAAGTATTAGATTAAAATTCAGAACACGGCCCGACCACGCTGTAATTAGGCGTTGCAAATATATTACTTTGGATTTAGATTGTAAAATATTCTCCTGATTTGTTTTAAAGGATGCTTTTTTTGCCCGGCACGGTCGTATACACCGATTTCAGGTATAAAGGCTCGCTATATGCGATGTCCTCATAGCTGCCTGCGCGGTACTTTTCACGGCCCAGCACATAAAGGAATTCCATATTCAATGGCTGCAGCAGGTCCAGCTGCTCTACTTCCAGCGGGCACACATCCTGCCAGATGGCAGGCACCCGGTCGGTTATAAGCCGCTGCGGCGCCAGCTGCTGCACATAGCCGGGCAGCTCACTTTCCTGGCAGTGGCGGGGAGCCAGCAGCCATCCGGCATCGCGGCAGATACCCATGAAATACTCGCCGGTCCTCGCATGCAGCGCTACAAGCGATACACCGGGCTTACCGTAGGCCAGCACCGAAAGACGGTCCACGGCCACCAGGGGCGTATCCAGCCCGTAGCAAAGGCCTTTGGCCACGCTGTAGCTGATCCTCATACCGGTATAGGATCCGGGTCCCGAGCAGATGATGACGGCGGACAGGTCCCGGCAGGACCAGCCGGCCTCTTTCAGCAGCATATCAATAATAATATTGATGACCGCCGCCTGCTCCTGCGCTTCGGTATGATGCTGCAGCGCTACAATACCCTTCCCTTCCTCTGCCAGGGCATAGGAGCTGACCGCGTACGTAGTATCCAGTAATAAAAACTTATGGCTCATATTCCCTGCAAAAATAACCCTAATATTATTATCCGTAAACAAGTGCTAAATTTAACCGTTAATAATTAAAAGAAATCCGAACTTTGAAGCCGGCTTTGACCCGGATTTATTTTTCCAGATGCAGTACACCCATGTTAGAGAATACTATAAAGCATAACGAGACCATTTCACGACTTACCAGAAAAAAACCGCTGATCATAGCAGGGCCCTGCAGCGCCGAGACCCGTGAGCAGGTGCTGGAAACCGCGGACCTGCTGAGCAGGACCGGGAAAGTGGACATATTCCGCGCGGGCATCTGGAAGCCAAGGACCCGGCCCGGGAATTTTGAAGGTGTGGGTGAAGCAGGACTGGAATGGCTCGGGGAAGTTAAAGCACTGTACCGGTTGCCGGCCATTATAGAAGTGGCCAATGCCCGCCAGGCAGAGCTGGCGCTGAAATGCGGTATCGATGCTGTATGGATAGGCGCACGCACCACGGTAAATCCGTTCAGCGTGCAGGAAATAGCGGACGCCCTCAGGGGAGCAGCTATCCCCGTGTACATAAAAAACCCCGTGAACCCGGATATAGAATTGTGGACAGGAGCGGTAGAGCGGATCCAGCAGGCAGACCTAAAGGACATCGGCCTCATTCACCGGGGCTTCTCCTCCTACGGCAACGCCAGGCTCCGGAACGTGCCCATGTGGCACCTGGCGATAGAGATCAGGAGACGGTTCCCTGAGCTGCCGGTGATCATAGATCCGTCCCATATCACGGGCAACAGCGCGCTCATACCTGAGATACTGCAGAAAGCCATCGACCTGGATTATGACGGGGCCATCATAGAAGCGCACTGCCGTCCCGGCAGCGCATGGAGCGATGCGGCGCAGCAGGTAACACCGGACGAGCTGCTCCGGATCATCAACTCCATTATCTGGAGAAAGGACGACATACAGGAAGAAAAGATCATCGGACAGCTGGAGCAATTGCGGCGCCAGATAGACCAGTATGACCACCAGCTGCTGGAGCTCATCAGTAAAAGGATGCATATCTCCAGGGAAATAGGCCGTGTAAAGAAAGAGCATAACGTAACCATACTCCAGACCAGGCGGTGGCAATACATCTACGACCGGGTCAAAGCCCTGGGCCAGGAGCTGGGACTGAGCGAGGAATTCATCAATCACTACATGGAGGCCATACACCTGGAAAGCATCCGCAACCAGGATATTATCATGAATCCTAAAGATTAGCCCCGGATTATAATACCGAAATACTATATTTGTTACAGATACTGCTATCTTCATTAATACTTAATACTATTATATTATGCAATGGGAAAACCAGAGACGAAGCGGCAACGTGGAAGACAGGCGTGGCAGATCGGGCGGTAAGCTGATAGCCGGGGGCGGCATAGGCGTGCTGGTCATTGCCCTGCTCAGCTATTTCACCGGTATAGACCTCAGCTCCTTAACGGGACTGACAGGCGATAACGGCATTGCCACGGAGCAGACCACCACCCTTTCAGAGACCGAGCTGGCTGCCCGCCCGGACGCGCGCAGCGCCGATCTGGTAAAGGTCGTGCTGGCCAGCACAGAGGACGTATGGCATGAGATTTTCCGCCAGAATAACCTTACCTATCAGCCGGCAGGTCTGGTATTGTTCGACCAACAGACCTCCTCGGCCTGTGGTATGGGCCAGGCGGCCATGGGGCCCTTCTACTGTCCGGGAGATCAGAAAGCCTATATAGACCTCAGCTTCTGCGATGAGCTCCGCAACCGCTTCAAGGCGCCGGGAGACTTCGCCGTGGCCTACGTGATAGCTCATGAGATAGGGCACCATATCCAGAACCTCCAGGGGCGTACCCGCTGGATGCAGCAGCAAAGCGGCAAAGTCGATAAGGCCACCTACAACCGGCTCTCGGTACAGCTCGAATTGCAGGCCGATTTTTATGCAGGTATCTGGGCGCATTATATGCGTGACCAGTTCAGCCTGGACATGAATGACCTGGAATCCGCCCTCAATGCGGCCAGGGCTATCGGCGATGACAAGCTGCAAATGGAAGCGCAGGGGTATGTGGTACCGGAATCATTTACACACGGCACCTCCGCCCAGCGCATGTTCTGGTTCAGAAAAGGATATGAGACAGGAGACCTGAACCAGGGTAAATACGAAAATATCAGATAATTCAAGATACGCACCATAAGATTATGTCCATACACATACAGTCACTTACCAAGATTTTCGGAGAACAGACGGCGGTAAATAATATTTCCTTTGAAGTGCCTTCCGGTACCATCGTAGGCTTCCTCGGACCCAACGGCGCAGGAAAGTCCACCACTATGAAAATGCTGACCACCTATATCCCTCCTACTTCCGGTACCGCCAGCATCTGCGGGCTGGATATCATAAAGCAGGCCATGGAGGTCAGGAAAATAGTGGGCTACCTCCCGGAAAGCAACCCGCTGTATTATGACCTGTACATAAAGGAATATCTTGAGCTCGTAGCCGGCATCCATCAATTGGGCGCACAAAAAAGATCCCGGATCGACGCGGTGATAGAAATGACCGGGCTGCAGAAAGAGATCAGGAAAAAGATAGGCAATCTTTCCAAAGGATATAAGCAAAGGGTAGGTCTGGCGCAGGCTATGATCCACGACCCTAAAGTACTGATCCTGGATGAGCCTACCAGCGGCCTGGACCCTAACCAGCTGGCAGACATCCGCAGTCTTATTATCAACATCGGCAAGGACAAGACCATCCTGCTGTCCACCCATATCATGCAGGAAGTGGAAGCTATGTGCGAAAGAGTGGTCATTATCAACAACGGCCATATCGTAGCCAATGACAGCATCACCGGCATCCAATCCGGCAGCGCGGCTTCAGACCTCCACGTCATCACCGTGGAATTTGCAAAGGAGCCGCAGCGGGACGCCCTGCCCGGCGGGCATACAGAGGATATTAAGGTGCTGTCCGTAAGAACGCTGGAATTCCATACCCGCCATCCGCAGGAGCTGCGGAAGCAGCTGATGCAATGGAGCATGGAGACCGATAATGACATTCTCAATATCACGACCAACCAGACCTCACTGGAAAGTACATTCCGTAACCTGACCAGGTAAGAGAGGCACCTGGTGATCACAATACAGCTGTTCCCGGCAGCGTATCCTGCCGCTCCGGAGCCAGAATATATTACTGTCAGGGGCAACGCTTATACTTTACCGGCGCTGCTTATTGGTCGCCTGCTTTTATATAAATTTAACCAATAAAGTAAAGTCAAGCCCTTAAATTTGTTAAAATATACATCATACCATTATGGCGTTTTACTATAAACCTGTTTTATCGTTCTGTGTGCTGACCCTACTGGCAACAGGAACCCTATCTGCACAGCGGAAAAAAGGCAAAGAGCCTGAAAAGGAAGCCGAGCCCCTGCCTAACTGGAATGCAGATGTGCTTATAAAGCCTGTCCCTGCCAACAGGGCCCTGTTTACAGACTATGTGGCCAAACAGATCAATAAAGCCGATTTAAAGGACGGGAAAGCGGATAATACCATAACCGTAAAGGACACGATGATGTCACGCATCCTTACGGACTATATATTGAACCAGGCAAAGATGCTGGAGATCAGGATTGAGAATATAGAGATCCCTCACCAGACAAAGATACAGTACCACCGGGCATTGGAATCGCTGCTTAAAAGGATCAATACCAGGAATTTTGAAACCATTGATCCCCTGTATGCAAGACGGATAGTAGGCAATATGGAAGGGCTCATCCTGGCAAGGGAAACCGGGACCGTCAGGGAATACGTCAGGAGCAATGTCAACCTTTACACGCTGGACAATGCCGACCTGCTCAGCGACCATCCGGAAGAAAAGGCCTACCTTGTAGAAAACCTCGGCAGGCAGTATCCCGAAATACTTGTCAACAGGCTGGATGAATTTGCCAATGAGAAATACGCGGACGTCGTAGTGGCTGCCGCTGCCAGGGTAGTACCGGGAACCATCCTGAAATATGCGCTCTCCACCAGCAGGCTGAGCAGTGTGGTAAGGAGGAATACCGACCCGCTGGTACAGACCATCTGTAAAATTGCCTCCCAGAGCGAGCAGCCCTGGATGGTGCTTCCTTTTTTAAATAAGATCAACAGCGGCCAGATGTCCATCAGGCAGATAGATGGCATCACCGGCAATGAGGAAGGCTACCTGAAAGCACTGGTGGACCTAAAGACATCAGGGGAAACGCTGGGGGTCTACAATATCGACCAGGAGCTCAAGCGCAGGGGCCTGAATTATATCAGGAAGGTCAACGAGCTGCACAATAGCCCGGCCAACGTTCGCTTTGCCTCTATGACCAATCTCAGGCCGGAAGACCTGTATTTCTGTATGATAGGCGGTGTGGAGGAAATCTACACCAGCAGCTTCATCTGGATGTTCAACAGGATGATGGAAAAAATGAAGCCCAAAGCCGGGGACCAGTTCCTGGAATTTGTCCATCAGTACCATTTCCGTACCTTCCTGAGGATGTGCGCCGGCTACAATACCCTGACCCCTTTCCTGGCATCTATGGACGAGACAGCCAAGAACAAGCTGATCAGGCAATTCGTGGCAGACCTGGAAGAAGGCCCCTATGACGACCTCGAAGGAGCAGTGGACCTCGCTGACGCCTACGGAAGCATCAAGGATGATAACCTGCTTGCCTTTATCCGCTCCGAGATCAACGGCAACTATAAAAGGGTCAGCAAGCTGGACAACGAGGAAAAGCAGCAGAAAGGAACCATTATTTACGGACTGCTGAGCACCATCTTCAGCTCCGCCGACAACCCCGAAGCATTGAATAAGGACCTGTCCCAGTTCATTCCTCCTATCATGCATGTTTCCTACAGCAGCCTGAAAGGCAAGGACGGCAGGGTATATGAAGTATCCTATTTTTACGGCGATGCCGATGGCAAGACCGCCTATAACCATTATATCAACTCTTTCAAGAATGCCAGCGGCTGGAATGTTTCCCATACCGCTCACTGGACCACTATTACCAGGAACGGGGAATTTCCCATTACGATATTCGCCAACAAGCCCCTTCCCGAAGAGACCGGGCAGGATGAAGAGGCGCAGCGTAAAATGAATGCCTACCTGGAAGAAAATGACATCCATCCCTCTATCGTTATCCACAGGGGGCACAGCTATTATCTTCCCGCCACCCTATCCTACCTGCAGGAAAGCGCCAAAATCGTAATGCTGGGTTCCTGCGGCGGCTACCATAACCTGGCCACTGTGCTGGAAAGTTCTCCGGACGCCCATATCATCTCTTCCAAGCAGGTGGGGGCGCTGAACATCAATATGCCGATCATACAATCCATTGACAACAGGATGGCAGCCGGCAAGGATGTCAACTGGCTGGAGCTCTGGAATGAGCTGTCAGCAAAATTCAGCAAAAGCTCCAGCGTGGAGAAAGACCTGTTCAGCGACTATATCCCGCCGAACAGGAACCTGGGAGTGATCTTCATCAAGGCCTATAAACGAATGGCTGTCAGCCTATAGCGCTTCCGCGCAAAACTATTTCAGAGCACTATCTTAAAGGGATAGTGCTTTTTTATCCTTATATTTACTGCATGGATCGAATCCTGGTAATTTATGAATAACGACTCCTATACCATACCGGGACAGGACCCTGTTACGGTACCGCTCAGCTTTAATGTGGATTTCAAAGCATTTATAGCTGAGGAGCAATTGGACACCGCCATCTTCCTTGTGGATGAGCAGGTGCTGAAGCACCACCCGGATAAGTTCAGGGAGCTGAAGGTCCTCTCAGTAAAAAGCGGGGAGGCAGCCAAGGAATTCAGCTATGTAACGGAGCTGACCGCACAGCTGCTGGCCCTGAAAGTACAGCGCAATGATAAGCTGGTAGGCGTAGGCGGCGGTGTGGTATGTGACATTACCGGTTTTCTCGGGGCCACCTATAAGCGCGGCATCCCTTTCGGCTTTGTTCCCACCACCCTGCTCTGTATGGTAGACGCTTCGCTGGGAGGCAAGAACGGCATCAACATCGGCAATCATAAGAATATGCTGGGCACGGTAGCGCAACCCGCTTTCATTGCCTACGATCACAGCTTCCTCAGCTCACTCCCCGAAGCAGAATGGAGCAACGGCTTTGCCGAGATCATCAAGCATGCCTGCATCCGGGATGCGGACCTGTTCAGCGGGCTGGAAGAACGGGATATAGCTTTCTACCGGGACAATGCAGGGGACCTGGCGGAACTTATCGCCAGGAATGTACGCATCAAAAGCATGATCGTCTCGGAAGACGTCAATGAAAACGGCGACAGGAAGCTGCTGAACTTCGGGCATACCATCGGTCACGCGATAGAAAAGCTGCAGCAGACAGATCACGGGAAGGCTATCAGCATCGGCATGTACCGGGATGCGCTCCTCTCACAGGCAACCGGCCCGTTCCGGGAAGCGGACCGTATCGCAGGATTATTGCTCCGTTATCACCTGCCTGTACACTGTAACGGGCACGCAGACGAGCTGATGCATTATATTGCCAATGACAAAAAATCTTTATCTGATAACAGCATAGATTATATAGTTTTGGAAAAAATAGGGAAAGGCGTTATTAGGAATATATCCCTACAGCAATTAGAAATTTTATTAAAAGAGCAGCATGAACCAGATCAGCATATCCAGATCCGTTCTTAACGGAACACTGACCGCACCACCCTCCAAAAGCGTCTTCCAGAGAGCCTGTGCAGCAGCCGTGCTGAAGCAGGGCGCTACGGTGCTTAAGAACGGCGGTTACTCAGAAGATGACAAGACAGCTATTGAGATCATTAAAAAAATGGGGGCGCAGGTCGTATTTGTAGGCACTACGGCTATTATCAAATTTGAAAATAAAAATACGCATATAACGGAAACACTGCAGCTGAACTGCAATGAAAGCGGCTTATCCTCCCGGATGTTCATGCCGGTAGTGGCTACCATTTTCTACTCCAGCACCCTGGAAGGTGAGGACGGATTGAAAAAAAGACCCTTCGGGCCGATGATCCGGGCGCTCCGGGCGCTCGGGCTCCAGGTCACCGCCACCAACGACTCGCTGCCCATCAGCATCGAAGGCAACCTGGTACCTGAAAATGTAGATATTGACGGCAGCACCAGCTCGCAATTCCTTACTGGGCTGCTGCTGGCCTACAGCTCCTTTTCACTGAGCGAGCCCGTGACCATTACCGTAGCCAACCTGGTCAGCAAGCCCTATATCGACCTTACCCTGCAGGTAATAGCGGATTTCGGCCTGAACGTCCCCGAAAATAAAGACTACAACACTTTCACCTTTATGCCGCGTACCATCACTTACGGCCAACAGCTCAAGCTGGAAATTGAAGGCGACTGGAGCGCTGCCATCACTCTGCTGGTTACCGGGGCGCTGACGGGCGAGATCACCGTGGATGGCATCAATGCCTTTACCCGCCAGGGAGATAAAGCCGTGCTGGCAGCCCTGATGGATGCCGGTGTGCGGCTATCTATAGAAAATGACAGGGTTACGGCTGTCCGGCAGCCTCTTAAGGCCTTTCATTACGATGCCACGGATACTCCCGATGTCTTCCCGGTGCTGGCCGCGCTGGCCACGCAATGTGAAGGCACCAGCGTCATAGCAGGCGTGCACAGGCTGCATCACAAGGAAAGCAACCGCGCGGAGGCCATTGTGAACGTATTGACGGCGCTGGGCGTTCCCGCGGACCTGCAGGACGACCTGCTCCTTATAAAAGGTGCCACCCCGATCCGGGGCGGCATTACCCTGGATGCGCATAACGATCACCGTATCGCTATGATGATCACTATCCTGGGCATGCTGGCAGAGGAACCTGTACTGCTCACCAATGCGCGGGTAGTGAACAAATCCTTCCCGCTTTTTTACGAAGAACTTATCAAAATAGGAGCTAATATACAGCAACGGTAATGCTGCAGGAACTATTAAAGCAATACTGGAACTATGACACTTTCCGGCCGCAGCAACTGGAGATCATTCAGAGCCTGCTGGCCGGCAGGGACACCCTTGCCGTACTGCCTACAGGCGGCGGCAAATCCCTGTGCTACCAGGTGCCGGCGCTGGCAGCTGCCGGCACTGCCATTGTTATCAGTCCGCTGATAGCCCTGATGAAGGACCAGGTACAGCAATTACAGCAACGGGGCATACCGGCTGCCTACCTGTCGTCTTCCCGCACTACCGCCGATAATAATGACCTGATGGATGCGGTGCTGGCCGGTACCTGCAAACTACTGTACATTGCGCCGGAAAGACTATTATCCGAACGCTTCCTGGAACAGCTGTCTGCGGTACGTATCAGCTTCCTTGCCGTGGATGAGGCCCACTGCATCTCGCAGTGGGGTCATGACTTCCGCCCCGCCTACCGCCATATAGCCGATATCTTCCGCTACGTACGCCGCATACCGGTGATCGCGCTGACCGCATCCGCGACCGACCCGGTCAAGGCAGATATCCTGCAGCAGCTCGGTATGCAAGACACCGCCGTCTTCACCCGCTCGGTCATCAGGGATAACCTGGCCTATGAGGTCATGCACCCGCAAAGCAGGCCGGAGGCCCTGATCACCCTGCTGAAAGACCGCCCGGGCAGCAGTATCGTATATTGCAACAGCAGGAAAAAGACCGAAGAGACCGCCCTGCTGCTGCAACGGCATGGCATGGACGCGCAGGCCTACCACGCCGGTATGCACAAGATGCTGCGCGACAAGGTGCAGGAAGCCTGGACTGCCTCCGGCAGCCAGGCTATCTGCGCCACATCGGCCTTCGGGATGGGGATCGACAAGCCGGATGTCAGGACCGTCATCCATATGGATATACCTGCCAGCCTGGAAGCCTATTACCAGGAAGCCGGAAGAGCAGGACGGGACGGCCAGCCGGCTGCGTGCATCCTGCTGGCAGACGACAACGGCATCAGGCAGCTTTACAGGCAGGCTGCTCAAAGCTTTCCCGGCATCCCGTTCATACGATCCGTTTATGAAAGGGTGCTCATCTACCTGGGTATCGCAACCGGTGACGGCTACCAGGAAACCTATGCCTTTGACGCTGTAAAATTTATACAGCAATACCAGCTTCCGGTATATGAGACCCTCGCCGCTATAAGGTTCCTGCAACGGGAAGGCTACTGGCAATGGAATGAGACCGAAACGCTCTCCGGCAGGCTGATGTTCACCACGGACGAATATTCGATACGGCAGCTTCAGACCATACACGCGAAGTTGCACGAAACGGCGGTCGCTGTTCTGCGCCTTTACGGCGGTGTGTTCTCCTACCCTGTTCCCGTGGATGAATTCCGTATTGCCAAAATGATGGGCATCAACAAGCTGGAGCTGGATAAATACCTGCAGCAGCTGGTCACGATGGGCTTTATCGACTACCAGCCCTACAGTGCCGATGGGGCCTTATACCTGCTGCAGGAAAGGTTACCCTTATCTTACCTTAAGCTCAATACGCACCTTTACCGGCAGCTGGAAACCGGCCATTATGACAAGCTCCGGCAAATGGAAGCTTATGCCACGAACCGGGAGCAATGCCGCAGCCTCCTGCTGGCACGGTATTTCAGTGAGCAGGCCACGGCCCCCTGCGGCATCTGCGATAACTGCCGGGACCGGAATGCGGATAAAATGTCCCTGTCCGGCTTCCGGAAAGCCCTGCTGCAGCAATATACGCTCCCTGCCACGACAACCTTCCGGGAGCTGCAAAATAATTTCCGGACGCTGCCGGAAGGAAAAATAATTGAGTATCTTCGTTTCCTGAATGATGAGGGCAGAATAGAATGGAACGCCGGTACCGGAAGCATTTATTTAAAACACTAACAGTACGAAAATGATAAACTTTGCGATAGTCGGGTACGGACATATTGGCCGCAGGCACGCAACACATATATTGGAAAATGACCAGGCCCGGCTGGTGGCAGTATGCGATACGAACAACGCTGCAATGGCCAGAGCCTCCGAAGACGGCCACCAGGTGTTTTCCTCCATTGAAAAGATGCTGAGCAGCATACAGGCAGACGTAGTCTGTATCTGCACGCCGAATTACCTGCATATGGAGCATACGGTAACTGCGCTCCGCCACGGCTGCCATGCCATAGTGGAAAAACCGATGGCCCTGAGCACCGAAGAATGCGATGTAATGATCTCGGCATCGGAGGAATATGGTAAAATGATATTTGCCGTCAAGCAAAACAGGTATAACGAGCCGGTACGCTTGGTAAAAGAGCTGATAGCCGCCGGCAAGCTGGGAACAGTCTTAATGGTGCAGGTCAACTGCTTCTGGAACCGTAACGACTTCTACTATGCCCAAAGCAGCTGGCGGGGTAAAAAGCAAATGGACGGCGGGTGCCTGTTCACCCAATTCAGCCATTTCGTGGACATACTGTACTACCTGAACGGTGATATTGCGGAAGCAAAGGGATATGTAACAAATTTTTTACACCGGCATAATACGGAGTTTGAAGATACCGGCGTTTTCAGCATGAAAGCGGCGAACGGCAGTATTGTCAACTTCAACTTTACGACCTGTAGCTTCCAGAAGAACATGGAAGGCAGCATTACCCTGATGGGGGAAAGAGGCACGTTAAAGATCGGTGGGCAATACCTGAATACCATTGAGTATCAATGCATAGAAGGAGAACAGCTACCCGATGTCAACATTACGTGCAAAGCCAACGATTACGGAGCCTACAGCGGCTCTATGAGCAACCACGATAAGCTGATAGCCAATGTGATCGATGTATTGTTATATGGCAAGCCTATGACAACGACAGCGGCAGAAGGCAGGAAAGTAATATCCATCATAGAAAAAATGTACCATGGAGCAAGCGGACAATAGCATATTAACAGACCTGGCCACTATGACCATGCCCTACGGCAAATATAAGGGCGTGCTGCTGGCACACCTGCCGGAGCCTTACCTGGCCTGGTACCATACCAAAGGCTTCCCCAAGGGAAGGCTGGGAATGCTGTTACATTCCTTATACGAAATAAAGCTGAACGGGCTGGAACATCTCCTGAAGCCTTTGATAGATCAGCGCAATTCAAAAACATCCAAATAGCAGCAATACCGTGAGTGAGAGAATACATACCGTTAATTTAGTGAAGCGGTACGGCGCCAGGACCGTAGTGGATAATTCCTGCATTGAGGTCAGGCAGGGTGAGATCGTAGGGCTCCTGGGTCCCAACGGAGCCGGTAAGACCACTTCCTTTTATATGGTGGTGGGACTGATAAAGCCGGATGCGGGCAATGTCTATCTGAATGATACGGACATTACTAAGCTGCCTATGTATAAGCGTGCGCAGATGGGTATCGGCTACCTGCCCCAGGAAGCCTCCGTATTCCGTAAATTATCCGTGGAAGATAATATCCTGGCTGTGCTGCAGATGACAAAGCTGGCGCCGCTGCAGCAAAAGCAAAAGCTGGAAGAGCTGCTGGAGGAATTCCGCCTGACGCACGTGCGGAAAAGCAACGGCGATGTGCTGAGCGGCGGTGAAAGAAGAAGAACGGAGATCGCCAGGGCATTGGCCGTAAATCCTAAATTCATCCTGCTGGATGAGCCCTTTGCCGGCATCGACCCCATAGCCGTAGAGGACATCCAGGGCATCGTGGCACGGCTTAAATTTAAAAATATCGGCATCCTGATCACCGACCATAACGTGAATGAGACCTTATCCATATGTGACAGGGCTTACCTGATGTTTTCCGGGAAGCTGTTAAAATCCGGCACGGCAGAAGAGCTGGCCGAGGACGAGCAGGTAAGGAAACTGTACCTGGGCAGGAACTTCGAGCTCAAAAGGAAAGACTGGATCTACGAAGAGGCATTGCGGGAACAGCATAACGGGTATAAGCAGCCGGAGCCATAGTTGCTGCTCTACTCACTGCACCGGGATACCGTCATAAGGGAAAGAGCATATTATTCATCCCTCGGCAACAGCAGCACATGCTGTTCACAGGAACAGGCAGCTTCTGAATCGCTGTATATACCCCAAAATATACGGTCTCCAATAACCAAATAGCATTACCGATAAAAATATTTATCCCGGCAGAAAGCATTGATCCATATGAATATGGATCGGGCTGCGATCTGTCCTTCTGTTCAATGGTATCATTACCGGGCAGGTATTATCAATACGCCTCCTGATTGGCTCTCCTCCGATGGTAACAGCGCTCCCGGCATATGCTGTCCTTCCATATACAAAGACAATATGATGAAAGCAATTCCCGGCAGCGGATATATAAAAATCAGCCACCATACAACCATATTCAAATAACAGTGCGAAAAAATACTTACTTTTAACATTAACAATGTTAAGATTGCGGCGTGAGGAAGTGCGCTGGCGGTTGCGTCCAGACCCTGTGCAGATGCTCAGCGAAGAAGGAGGGTTTACAGGCTTTCAGCGCTCAGTTGCTCAATACCGCTTTTTTTACTGAACGCAAATTGATTAGTTGCAGGTGCTCGGTCCGGACTTTTTTAGACTGATCTTACAGTCAGACATGAACAAAACACTCTTTTTTTACAGGCTGCAATGGCATCACATTAACCCAAAGAAGCAATGAGGTATTTATGGATATATATATTGATCTGCTGTTTCCTCCCGGGGTACGGCCAGAACCTTATACCTAACCCATCCTTTGAACAATATGACTCCTGTATAGGTCCTTTGGGCGCTATCAGACCGGACCCGGGCATTATTACCGGGTGGCTGTCCACCAATGCAGCAACCCCGGACTGGTTTTCAGAGGACTGCCGCAGCGCCCCCGTGAATGAATACGGCTACTCCTATGCCCAAAAAGGGCGCTGCTATATCGGCATGATCAACAGCGGCGGGTACAGGGAGAATATCCAGGCCAGGCTGCATCGCCCCCTGACACCGGGCAACCGCTACTATGCCTCCTATTATGTCAAAAGGGCCAGGCGCTACTATTCCATATGCTACGGCATTGACCGGATCGGGATCTCATTGTCAATGAACCGGGTATTCAACGCTACTACTAACTTTATCTCATCAGGGCCTGCCGAACATACCCCGGCCAATATCTTCTTTACCGACACCTTAAACTGGGTGAAAGTAACGCATGAATTCATTGCCTCCGGACCGTATGAATACTTCCTGCTCGGCGTCTTTATGAATGACAACAACATTAATTCCCTCACACGCAACGGTGTGCTCAATACGATCGTAGGCACCTATATGTATTATGATAATGTCCTGCTGTTCGACCTCGATTCCGCCATGGAATACACCAATACCGTTATTAACACCTGTACGGATACCACCATTACAGGAAGCGGAAGGAACGGGAATTTCACCTATCAGTGGTTCGATGGTGATACCGCACAAAATAAAACGCTGAGCGGCTTCGGAAAGTATTGGGTAAAATCAATTGACTATGACAGCGGGCTGGTATTCATGGATACCTTTTCCATCGTAGACAACAGCGTAGATATAACACTGAATCTCCGGGATGTGGAAATATGTAAAGGTGACAGCATACAGGTATCCGTGGAAGAGCTGCCTGAGATCCGGGAGATACTGTGGAGTACGGGTGATACAGGCCCTGCCGCATGGCTGAAAGATGAAAACACCTATACCGTCCGTGCCACCACACAGTGCGATACTTTCCAGCAGTCATTCAAATTAACCTACAGGCCACCCGTACAGCAGCTGTATGACCTGGATACCGCTTTCTGCTGGGACAGCATACTTTTGAGCTTAAAGCTGAACCAGGACCTATACAGGTGGCATTATAATGATAAGCTGTATGTGGAATGGGTGCTGAATCTCACAACGGAAGGAGAGCATCTCTTAAAAGTGACGGATACGGTCTGCAATACCGAATCATCCGGTAAGATAATGATCAGGACAAGGGTCTGTAAAGACTGCATCAGGATGCCCAATGCCTTCAGTCCCAATAATGACGGACTGAACGACCTGATGCGACCCTACATTTATTGTGATATCCAGCAGTATGAGCTGCGGGTATTCAACCGGTTCGGGGAACTGGTGTTTGAGACCACACGGCCCGATGCCGGATGGGACGGCACCTATAATGGCAAACGCTGCGACCCGGGCGTCTATTTTTACCATGTAAAAGGCAAATACGGGCCGGGAGAGCATGAGACCATCTCCTACACAGGCGATATTACCCTGATCAGATAGCACACTTTTATAGTATTGTGTACTATATCATGCCGGTCATTCCGAGCGGATGTGAGGTATCTCTTACCCAGACTAAATCCTGCTTTCCGTATAGTGGCTGTGGTCTTATATAGTCAGTAAATTTTATTAATATCCTGCCACCTCAAACATTACAGAGATGTTGTTTGACGCAACAGTGACAATCACATGACGGGTACCTGACAAACTCCAGGCATCCCGGCGCTAATTTCGTGCCATCATATTTTAAATGCTCCAAAATGATGAAACGACAATTATTAGCGCTCATCCTGGGCCTGTCCGGGATTACTGCATCGCTTGCCCAGACCAACAGGCACAACAACCTCGGGCAGCAGGAACACCTCTGGAAAATGAGACGCATCAGCGATACCGCGTTTATCGCCGTAGGCAACAACGGCACCGTCCTCAGGTACCGGACCTCCTGCAATGACTGGCTGCCGGTCAACCCTCCCGGCTCAACGGACGACTTCAGGAACCTCTCTTTTCCTACGCCTCAGACAGGCTATATCAGCGGGCCTTCCAATGCCTTTTATAAAACTACCGATGGCGGCAATAACTGGAGCTATATCGGGCCTTCCGTTACCGGACTGACCAATGCCAGCATTCAGTGCGTACACTTTATCAGCGCCGATACCGGCTTTATCGCCGGCAGCCAGCTGGGTGTCTCCGGCGGCGGCCGGTTCATTAAAAGGACCACTGACGGCGGCGCCACCTGGACCAACGTCACACCAGCTACCATCAGCACCAGCACAGTATATGACATGGCTTTCTTTTCCCCGGGTGTGGGCATAGCCGTAGCAACCAATAACAAAGCCTTCCGCACCACTGACAACGGTCTCACCTGGACAGCGGTAACCACACCGGCTACGGCTTACTCCGTAGCTACGGCAGGGAACAGCACAGCCGTTGCCGTTGCCAACGGCAGCATCATCCGCTCCACAGACCAGGGGCTTACATGGACCTCCGTATCGGCGGGCGCTACCGGGATGCAGGGCGTCCACTTTTACGACAATAACAACGGGATGATCGCAGCAGCCAATGGCACGATCCTGCATACTACAGACGGCGGGCTTACCTGGGCCGGCATACCCACCCTGCTGTCCCGGAAGATATATGATGTGGTGATGACGGGAAGCGGTCAGGCAGTGGCCGTGGGCGCCAATGGTATCGTACTGGATGTGGATAAGAACCAATCCTTCCACCGGCTGTTCGATGAAAGGTTCTGCCACCCTTCCGACAGCATCTCCTATACCGGGTATGTGAATACGGACCTCTCCGGCTCACAGCAGGTCCGTAAATGGTTCTTTGAGAATGTCAACGAGGATGAGAACGGCCTGCTGGCTTCCGCCTGGTTCCCGGGCAAATTTGCCATCTATGATACCTACTATTACGAGGATATCCTGGGCCGGCAGCACAAGGATAGCGCCTATATAGAAACGAGGGCGCTGGATTTCAGCGGCACAACGGCACTCTCTCTGCAATGGAACGAGGCCTTCTATACACATCCCGACTTCCTGAGCACTGCCAGGATAGACGGGTTTGACGGCACCAGGTGGATCACCCTGTACACCAACAGGGGACTGAACTACGGCGATAATGTGGCTTCCGCCATCTTCCCGTCCTATAAAAGGAATATTGACATCTCCGCGCTGGCAGGAGTAAGCTCAGCCAGGCTGCGGTTCTATTACATAGCGCCGAATACACAGGACGGGCTGAAGAACTTCTGGGCCATCAGCGACATTGAGGTGCGGGACCAGGTTACGGATATAGCCGTAGATAGCGTGACCATAGCGAATGCAGCTGCCTGCCTGGACCTGCAGCCAAGAGATATCGACATCCATATCAGCAATCCCGGAGCCCTGGATGTCTTCCCGCTTGAATTCGGATGGGCCAGCAGTGACGGGCAGTCGGGACATAATGCGGATTACAGCGTCTTAAGCTCCGGAAATTCTTACAGCATGACCCTGGTAGACGACTTCGTACCCAATATACAGGCCGGCACAGTGACGTTTAAAGCCTGGATCAGCAATACCCCCGATCATAATGATGCCAACGATACCTTTACCCTGCAATTAACCTACCTGCCCGCGGCTACCGGTAACGGTTTCCTGGGCAATGATACCACACTCTGTCCCGGGAGCCCGCTCACGCTGCACGTGCTGCCCGGCACCTCTGCTATTCTCTGGTCAGACGGTTCCGTTAACCCGTCACTGGATATACAAGCAGCAGGCACCTACTATGTCTCCGGCCTGCTGAACACCTGCCCTGTATCCGATACCATCCGTGTCGGTTTCCATAATGTGACGGTTCCGGTCATCACACCGGGGAACGGCAGCCTTAAGATCGCACCCGCTGCCTACAGCACCATCGAATGGTACAGGAACGATGTACCGCTGCCGGGATCTTCCGGGCAGACGGCCATCGACAACCCTGAGCCGGGTACTTACCAGGTAAGGATCACCACACCGGAAGGATGCGATGCAGCAAGCGCACCTTATGATCACCAGCCATCCGGCATCAGCGAAGCTGCAGCTGCAGAAAGCATCCGGTTATACCCGGTGCCCGTTGAGCATACGCTCACCGTTACCGCGGGTCAGCCGTTCAGGAACGGCCTGATACATCTTTACAACAGTATAGGTAAATTGATCATGGTCACCCCGATACCTCCGGACAGCCCCGTCTTTACGATAGACATGGCACCACTGCCTGCAGGCATATACCTGCTCAGGATAACAGACGAAACCGGGGTCTTCAATGCCAGGATAACCAGGCAATAAAGACCACTTACTACCCGGCGTCCGGGCAAAATAACAGGCGGTCAGATGCTTATATCTGCCCGCCTGTATCATTATTGCATTGCGCTCAACCTGACAAGGGCTTGTCATTCCGGGATTATACCGTTTTCCGACAGCATCAGCACTTATAAAGGCCCCAGGCATATCATCCGTTGGCGTGCGGATGCGGACCGGGAAGCAACAAAAGAAATTCTCCTCCTCATTTTAAGCCGTATTAGTTAAATTTGCGACACATTTTCTGATTCTATTATGTTCACTCCATTTGTCAGGCTGCTGATTCTGGCTATCTGCTCCGGCCTTTCCATATTTGCAGCTGTGTATAACATCCGTACATTACTGGTGCTGTCCGCCGTTGCATCTGTCACTATGCTTATCGGCTACTTCCGGTCCTCTACCATACAGCTGGCGCTCAGGGCCGTGCTATCTGAAGACTTTGACAAAGCGGAAAAGCTGCTGCTGCAGATACGCTATCCCCAGCGGCTCTCCCGTAAAAACAGGCTATACTACCTGTTCTGCCAGGGAATAGTGGCAAGGGGACGGGAAGACTACCCTACGGCGACCGCTGCGCTGGAAGAGGCCGTCACGGAACGGCTGCATCCCGACCAGTACCAGGCGATGGCGCTGCTGGCCCTGACAGACATTCATATGGTGGAGGGGGACAGGGAAAAAGCCCGTTATTATTTCTCAAAAATGAAGAACCTGAAGGTCAGTCCCGCGCTTATGGAGTCAGTGCGTAAGATGCAGTCCTGGCTAGGCTAAAAGGGCATATTTTGTCAATTTCCCGTTATTTATATACGGTACACACAAAAAATAAAAAACAAGCATGGTTCGTTCGTTTTAGTAATGAATAACCATTAACTTTGTGAACTCTCATAATTATTTTACCTAAATAAAAGTTTTAGCTACCCGAAATGAAAGATTTCTCGTATATTACAAATTCGCACCCTTCGTATATTGAAGCTCTATACGAGTCGTATTTGAAAGAACCGGACGCCGTAGATCCGGAATACAAAAAATTCTTTGAAGGTTTTGATTTTGCCTACAGCAAAGTAAATGAAAGTGATATCACCACTACAGCGCCTGTAGCCGGCATATCAGCCCCTGCCGTAAGTGCTGAAGCATCCGGCGATGTGGATCTGACAAAAGAGCTGGCCGTATATGAGCTGATTCACTGCTACCGCAAAAAAGGACACCTGGAAGCTAAGACCAATCCTATCCGTGCCAGAAAAGACAGGAAAGCACGCCTGGCGCTGGAAGACTTCGGACTGTCCGAAGCCGACCTGGACACGCCTTTCTATTCCGGGGAAATACTCAAACTGGGAAAAGCTACACTGAGGGAGATCATCGCTAAGCTAAAACATTACTACTGTGGTCCTATAGGCATTCAGTACACCTATATGAACAAGCAGGATCAGTACGAATGGTGCAAGGATCGCTATGAAGAGCTGATGGATACCCCGTTCAGCACAGAAGAGCAGAAACGCATCCTGCATAAGCTGAACTACGGGGTAATATTTGAAAAATTCCTGAGCACCAAATTCATCGGTCAGAAAAGATTCGGCCTGGAAGGCGGGGAAAATATGATCCCCGCGCTGGACAGGATCATTACCAGTGCGGCCGATAAAGGCGTGGAAGAAGTAGTGATCGGCATGGCGCACAGGGGCCGCCTGAATGTGCTGGCCAATATCCTGAGAAAAACATACGACCAGATATTCTCTGAATTTGAAGGTACCCTGCCTGAAGATTTCACTATGGGCAGCGGGGACGTTAAATATCACCTGGGCTTCCGCTCACAGGTAAAAACAGCCAATGACAGGGATATCAATATACAGCTGCTGCCCAACCCATCGCACCTGGAAGCCGTAAACCCCATCGTATCGGGCTTTTCAAGGGCCAAAGCCGATAAGGTGTACGGTTTCGATAACAGCAAGGTATTGCCCATCCTGATACACGGTGACGCCGCGGTGGCAGGACAGGGAATTATTTATGAGCTGCTGCAGATGAGCAAGCTGGAAGGTTACAGGAACGGTGGTACCATACACTTTGTCATCAATAACCAGATCGGCTTTACAACAGATTTTGAAGACGCCCGCTCTTCCGACTACTGTACCTCTATCGCGACAATGGTGCAGGCTCCCGTAATACATGTGAACGGCGATGATGCCGAAGCTGTAGTGAGAGCCGCCATCTTTGCCATAGAATACCGCCAGAAATTCGGATCGGACGTATTCCTGGATATGGTATGCTACCGTAAGAACGGCCATAACGAAGGCGATGAGCCCAAGTTCACCCAGCCGATGATGTATTCGGTAATAGACAAGCATGCCAATCCAAGGGAAATATACACCCAATACCTGCTCCTGAACGGACAGCCCGATGCACAGAACATGGCTAAAGAGATGGAAAGGGTATTCTGGGACGAATTACAGGCCAGGCTGGACGAGCAGAAGCAAAAGCCGTTCCCTTATACCTACCAGGAGCCGGAGCTGAAATGGAGGGCTTTGAGAAGAGCGAAGCCGGAAGATTTCCTGCGTTCTCCCGAAACTGCCGTAGATGATGCTACCATCAGGGAGCTGTTCCGCACTATTATGTCCTGGCCCGATATCTTCACCCCTAACAGGAAGATAGATAAGCTCCTGAAAGATAAGGTAAAGATGTTTGAGGCCGAAGGTAAGTTCGATTGGGCTACCGGCGAGCTGCTGGCCTATGCTTCCCTGATCAGGGAAGGCCACAATGTACGCCTGAGCGGTGAAGATGTGGAAAGGGGCACTTTCTCCCATCGCCATGCCATCCTCAAGGATGCCAATAACGGCACTCCCTACAACAGGCTGTCGGATGCAGGCGACAATGCCAGCTTCTCTGTTTACAATTCTCTACTGAGCGAGTACGCTGTGCTGGGCTTTGACTATGGCTACGCTATGGCAGACCCTACCAACCTGGTGGTCTGGGAAGCGCAATACGGAGATTTTGCCAACGGCGCCCAGATCATCATAGACCAGTACCTGACCAGCGCCGAAGAAAAATGGACCACCCAGAACGGCCTGGTGATGCTACTGCCGCACGGTTATGAAGGCGGCGGACCGGAGCACTCCAGCGCAAGGCTGGAACGCTTCCTGCAAATGAGCGCTGAAAACAATATTTTCGTTACCAATATCACGACCTCGGCCAACTTTTTCCATGCCTTAAGGCGCCAGCTGAACTTACCGTTCCGTAAGCCCCTGGTAAACTTTTCACCCAAAGCCAACCTGCGCCACCTGAGGTCCTACTCTCCTATCGGAGACTTTACGACCGGGGGATTCAAAGAGGTGATCGATGATCCCAACATCAGTGACGTATCCAAAGTGAAGCGTGTGCTGCTGTGTACCGGTAAGGTCTACTTTGACCTCAGCGATAAGCAGCTGGAAGAGAAAAGGGAAGATGTGGCAATTATCAGGCTGGAGCAGATCTACCCGCTGCCGCAGGCACAGCTGAATGAGCTGTACAACAAGTACAAAAGCGCTCAATGGCTGTGGGTACAGGAAGAGCCCCGCAACATGGGTGCAGCCGCTTTCCTTAAGATGAACCTGGAAGGCATCAACCTGGGATACCTGACCCGCCAGGCCAGCGCGGCTACTGCGACAGGCTTCGCGAAAAAGCATGCCAGCGAACAGAAGATTCTGGTGGAAAAAGCCTTCGAGATATAATATACTTCCGCTACCATACTGTATAGAAAGCAAGCCACCCTGTCATATCGAGCCAAGTCGAAATATTGACAGGGTGGCTTATTTATACCTTTCATATCCGACAAGCTCCATGTGAAAATACAAAATAAGGCAGCCTCTTATTACCAGGTATCATATCCTGCTACCCGCTGCTTTTTACCTCAGGCGGCAGCACCGTATAATCTTCAAACTTAAACTTCCGCAGCGATGGTGTCCTGAAATATGTGACCGCCACGACACCCAGGGTTATCGTACCGCCCACCACGATAGCCGGTACAGTGCCCAGCCAGTTGGCCATCAGGCCGCTCTCAAAATCCCCCAGCTCGTTGGAAGAGCTGATGAACATGGTATTCACGGACGACACCCTTCCCCTCATATCATCGGGCGTGACCAGCTGCAAGATAGTCCCCCTGATCACTACGCTCACGGCATCGAACATACCCGAAGCTGCCAGGAAGACCCAGGAGAGGATAAACACCCGGGACAGCCCGAAGCCTACAATGCACAAGCCGAAGCAGGCCACACATATGAACAGCTTCCTGCCCGGCTGCTTTTTCAAAGGGATAAAGGCCAGCAATATCATCGTGGCAATGGCACCGATGCCCGGAGCCGCCCGCAGTATGCCGAAAGCCCCCGCACCGCTGAACATCGTGCCGTCCTCCGGATAAAATTCCGCCTGGATAGCAGGCAGCAGCGCTACCGCGCCCCCGAACAGTACCGAGAACATATCCAGGCATAAGGCTCCCAGCAAAGGGGGTGTGCTGAATACGAATTTCAGCCCTTCTCCCACGCTTTTCAGCACAGGCTCCTTATTATCCCGCATCAGGATGGGCTTTGTCCCGATCAGGCTGATGGGCAACAGCAGCAGCACCTCCAGCAAAAACACCACGAACATACCATTGGCCGGACCCGTCTGAACGATCAGAAAGCCACCCATTACAGGCCCCAGTACCGATCCCAGCTGCCAGGAAAGACTGGACCAGCTGGTGGCGTTGGGATACAGGGATTTGGGAACGACCAGCCCCAGCATGGAAAAGGATGTAGGTCCTAAAAAGGCCCGGAAGATACCACCGATGAATATAAGGCTGTAAATAGCGCCCATACGGGAGCCATGAGACATAAAGGTGGTCCGGGAAGTGTCAAAGCAAGCATACAGCCCGAATCCCAGGATGATGTAGGCCAGTATAAGCTTACGGTACAATCCCCGTTTCTCGCTTTTATCTACCCAATACCCGGCAAAGAAAGAGCAGGATATGATAGGGATCACCTCGGCAAGCCCTATCAGGCCCAAGGCCATTTTGCTCTGTCCCGTAAGATGGAATACATTGTAGGCAACAATGGTAAACTGCATGCTTAATGCAAAGATCAGCCCGAACCTGATCAGCAGGTAATACAAAAACTCATTATATGCCAGCGCAGGATTTTTCCCTTTTAGTTTATCTATCCAGTTCATGAACGCAAATGTACGTACCGGCTCCCGATTTGCGATGACAATTCCTCCCTGGCTCAACGAATTTACCTATATTTGACATCATCATATTATATGGACCAGTCAAGTCTTAAACGACTCAGTAAATTTCTCAGCCGGATACTCCGGCACCAGCCGGAAGCCATAGGTCTTTCTCTGGACGCCAACGGCTGGGCAGATATCAGCCAGCTCCTTGAAAAGGCAGCACAGCACCAGCACCCTATGGACATAGATATCTTAAAGCATATAGTTGCTACCAACCCCAAGCAGAGATTCTCCCTGGACGCCGCCAAATCCAGGATAAGGGCGAACCAGGGGCATAGCATCGCCGTAGACCTGTCCCTCTTACCGCAGCAGCCTCCTGCCCTCCTGTATCATGGTACGGGCATATCCAATGCGGCAGCCATTGCCGAACAGGGCATCTTAAAGCAGCAAAGACAGCACGTACACTTAAGCAGCGATATGGCCACGGCCACACAGGTGGGCAGCAGGCATGGCAAGCCGTATATCTTTACCGTGACGGCAGGCAGTATGCACCGGGACGGGTTCCTGTTCTATTGTTCTGAAAATGGTGTCTGGCTGACGGACAATGTGCCGCCGCAATACCTGGAGAGTATGGAAAGCGCCGGTAAGGCCGCTCATACCTAACGGTAAAGGCTGCTTCTCATCTTGCTTAAAAATTCAGGAGTGACCCCTATATAGGCAGCCACGTACTTTTGCGGAATGGTATGGATAATGCCAGGGTAAGTGTCGCAAAACTGCAGGTAGCGCTCCCTGGCGGTAAGCGACAGGGTATCTATTACCCGCTGCCTCGTGGCGCACAGGGCATTTTCCGTAACGATCCTGAAATAACGCTCCATCTTAGGCAAGGCATCGAACATCTCCAGCTGGCGCTCCCGAGACAGTAAAAGCACTTCACTTTCAACAATGCTTTCCGTGTACAGATGACTTCTGCTGCCCTTGAGGAAAGACAGCATATCCGTTATCCACCAGCCTTCAGGCGCAAACTGGAGGATATGCTCCATACCGTCCTCATCCACCGAATACGACCTGAGACAGCCGCTCAGCACAAAAGCGACCTGCTGTATATGGGCGCCTTCCCTGAACAGGAGCTGCTTCCTGGACAGCTTTTCATATGTGAAATAAGGAAGGAGCTGCTCATATTCCTGTGCTGACAGGGATATGTATTTGCCTATGCTTTGCCGTAATACAGATATATCCATGATGATGACCGTAATATTTCAGAACCTAAATGTAGCGCTTTTTCTTCATTGCACGCAGCTTTCCGTATCAGGCGGTCTCCAGCGCTTCCTCCTTCATCTGCTGCGCCTGCGCTTTTCCCAGGTAACGGTCAATGATGTAGTGCAGGGCATAAATGGCAGGGGTCAGCACAATGGCCATCAGGAATTTGTAGGAATAATTCATCAGGCAGATGGCCAGCACCAGCTGTAAAGACCAGCCGTTACCTATCTTAAAGGCAATGAATAATACGATAAAGCTATCTACCAGCTGGGATACCAGCGTAGAGCCGGTGGCCCGCAGCCAGACCATCCTCGTACCTGTCTTCCGCTTGATATACTGGAAGACCACTACATCCACTATCTGGCTGACCAGGAAGGCGGCCAGGCTGCCCAC
Organism: Edaphocola sp.; assembly: GCA_037190225.1. Taxonomy (GTDB): domain Bacteria; phylum Bacteroidota; class Bacteroidia; order Chitinophagales; family Chitinophagaceae; genus MKSF01. The sequence goes on from JBBCJL010000006.1 coordinate 653,749, forward strand.
TATAATGAACAGGCCCTGCCCGAATACGGCATTGAAGGCCTTGCTCATATCAGGCACTCCCTTTTCTACCTGTGATGTAAGCCAGAATCCCGCAGGCGGGGTGCCCATCGCCAGGTAAAAGGCCACAAACGCATACCCTATCAATATCACAGTGATGTAAGTGATCCGCTTCACGGCCTTCATCCCGAAATACTCATTGACCACATCGGTCAGGATGAATTCCAGCGGCCATAAAAGCACGCCGCAGGTCAGCACATAGCTCAGTCCGCTCTCTCCCAGTATGGTAAGATCGGCTTCCGGCACACCCAATAATGCTTCCAGGGAAAAGAGCTTGCCGCCTATGCACTCGGCGACCAGCGCGTTCGCGACAAAAAAGCTGCATAAGGCAATAAACAGACGGGTAGCCTTACTTTGCAATACAGATAATGACATAGGGGCTGTTTTTTGATTGGGACAAAAGTAGGCTTTCATTTTTTTATGAATGATATTTTTTTATTAAGAAGATAACCTTTACCTTTGCAAATCGGATAAAATACGCGAATATCGCAGCAGCTCATTTACAGGAAGTTTATACGCAACCGAAAATACTATTACGACGGTAACAATACGTTCCGGTAAACTATTCTGATACGGCCTGCTGCATTCCGGCACTATCCTGCTAACATTCAAATTTAAATTATTCAGATAATGGCAAACGCAACAATCAACGCAATAAAAAAAGATATCTTTAAAACATACGGTGGCAGCGAAACCAATACCGGTGCTACAGAAGCGCAGGTAGCCCTGCTGACCGAAAGGATCAACCACATCTCCAAGCACCTTAAAAGCGGCAACCCGAAAGATCATTCCAGCAACCGCTCCCTGGTGAATATGGTAGGTCGCCGTAAAAAATTATTAGCGTATATGCAACGCACCAACCTGACCGGTTACCGTGAGCTGATCGCGAAATTAGGCTTAAGGAAATAAGCTCTCCCTAACCGCAAAAAATACGGTCCATACAATTATGGACCGTATTTTTTTTGCTGCGAAAGGCGTCACATCCGTTCGGAATGACCACGCCACAGGTTGTGCTCTATAACTTTAGCAGAATTAAAGACCGGCTTTACTTTAAGCGTAAAGCCGGTCTTTATTATCTGTCTATAACCTATCAGCCAGACACGGCCGGACAGCATCCGCGTGCAACAGAAGGTCACTGCTTTTTAAATTCCGTAAGTATCTCGTTACCACCGGGAAAATCCTCTTTTATTTTCATGTGACCGTCACCAAAGGCCTGTACAAACAGGGTATGGTCCTTGCCCTGCCTGCCGGATACAGGATGCAGCAGTATCTTACCCTGCTCTACCTTGTAGATATTGGTATCTGTCGTATTAACAATCTTCCTGACCAGGACGGAATCGTTCAGAAAGGTATAAGTGGATCCCAGGAAAGGCTTTTTATAGTTCTCCCTGTCTTCCCTGATCATTTTCCGCTCGTGCTCCCTGACCGTTTCCACGTCGTCCGTATTCCACATCGCTATCTGCCCTAATTCAAGAACGGTCATGGTATCCAGGTATTTCATCCTGCTGTCAAATTCCTTCTCCATCATGGAGTGATACAGGGAGATCATCTCCCAGGTGCCTATTAGCTGATCGGTACGGAGCACCACTGACGCTTCGGGAGCCGCAGCCTCCTGCCTGCTGTTACCAGAAGTCTGCTCACCTTTACAGGCATTGAAGATCACGGTGCCTGAAAGCAGCATTACAACGGATATCACCCGGTTCATTTTCATATGCTTTATCTTTTGAGATTTATTTTTTCCTTGCCCAGAAGCTGATGAAGAAGCCTGCTATCATCACAATCACGCCTAACCATACCAGGTTGATCCACGGGAAGATAATGGCCTTCATCACGATATAGTCTTCCAGTTGTCCTTTCTGGTGCATTTTAAAGGTCACGCTGCCGTCCTCGGGGTGGATCTTGTCTATCTGCATAAACAATCCCAGATCATTAAGCGTATCAGGCACCGTAAGAATAGCGCCGCTGTCTATGACCAATACCGGGTACAGGGCACCCAGCTTCCTGTCCAGGTCATAGACTCCCAGCCGCGCTTCTGCAGCGGCCACATTACCGGAAACGGCTTTATAATGCCTGTTATTTTCAGGTGTATTGACCAGGCCTTCAAATACGACCACCGCGTTGGCGATATAGATGCTATCCCCTACCGCTATCCTGTAATCCTTATAGGCTATGCTGTCTGCCGTCTTCTCCAGCGGTTCGGTGAACGACTTGATATAGGTGAAGACATCATAAAACAGGTAATGCTTGGCATCGGGATTGGGACTGAGCTCTTTTTTATAGGCCTGCGGATACAGCAGGAAGCTCTCGGCGATCTCCCCGGTCTCTTCATCACGCCTGTCAAACCTGACCTTAAAGTAGGTAAGCGGGGGCGCTGAATTGATGGTGGAATCACCCAGGTAGGACACGCTGAAAGGCCCCATAGGCAGCGTGGTATTTCTGAACAGCAGGACATTCTCACGGCTTTCCTTTAAGTTCTCCTCGTAGGTATCCAGGTTGAAATCTATATAGGTATTGGTCCTGTCCAGGGAGATCACATGCTTGTTATACCCGGAAATGAGCACACCCAGCAGCATAATGGCAAAGCCCAGGTGGGTAACGGAGCCACCCGCCTTTTTAATATTCCCCTTCTGCGCGGTAATAAAATAGTACCCGTTGGCCACCAGCGCGAAGAGGATGGCAAAAGCAAAGAACATGAACTGTATATGCTCGATCTTCTGGTTGAATACCAGCAAAGCGGCCAGCACAACAGCGATCATGGACAGTAAAAGGAAGATCCGGGTCTTCTTATCGGCCGTCTTCTTATATTTAAGGAACTGCGCAAAGCCGGTAAATATGAGTATGATAAATGCCGCCCAGACCTGGATATCATTATAGAAGGTCACGACATCCACGGGCGGGGCAATATCAATGCCCGTTATTTTCTTATAGGTGGGCGCCCACACCGGCAATGATGTGGTAAAGATGATCTGTATGGACGCGATGAACAGGAAGATGGAGCCTATCAGGATCCAGAATTCCCTGGATGATACTTCCTCCTCTCCCGCCACTACCGGCATTTTCTTCCAGGTAGCAAAGAGCGGGATAATGCTGATAGCCGCAAAAATCACGATGCTCACCACGAGGTGCCAATAGAGGAAGGCACCTTCGCCTGTAAAGGAATGCACGGAAGTGTCACCCAACACGCCCGTCCTGGTCAGGAAGGTGCTGTACCATACAAAGAGATAGGTCAGCACCAGGAATAATAAGGTTATTTTCAGGGAACGGCCGGTGCTTTTGAATATCACCAGCGTATGCAGCCCGGCTATCAGGATCAGCCAGGGAACCAGCGATGCGTTCTCCACGGGGTCCCAGGCCCAGTAGCCGCCAAAGCTCAGCGATTCATATGCCCATGCACCGCCCATCATGATGCCGGCGCCCAGGATACCTGCTGCCAGCAGCGACCACCGGAGCGTAGGCCTGATGAACTCCTTGAAATTGCCCTTCCAGATGGCTGCCACCACCAGGGCGAAGGGGATCAGCGTGCTGGCGAATCCCAGGAAAAGCACGGGAGGATGGATCACCATCCAGTAGTTCTGCAACAATACATTCAGACCGTTGCCGTCCTTGATCTGCGACAGGTAGTCCGGGCTGGAGAAGATCGGCACATCCATTTCATGCTTCAGCAGCACGAACGGGGAGGTCCCTATCTTGATCTCCGGGCTGATATACACGCCCAGGATAAAGGTGGTAAGCACCGCCTGCACCAGCGCGATGACGAACATGGCCCTGCTTTCCAGCGCTTTGCCCTTCCACAGCACAAAGCAGCCCAGTATGGCCTGCCAGAACAGCCACAGCAGGAAGCTGCCCTCCCCGCCTTCCCAGAAGGCGGCAAAAAGGTATTTGGGCTGCAGTCCCAGAGAAGTATGCCTCCAGGCATAATAATATTCAAAAAGATGCTGGGAGATGATATAAAAAAGGGTTGCAAAGACCACCACCACGGAAAACGTGTGCAGCACATAGCTGCTTCGTCCCAGCTTCATCCAGGGCAGCGCCTGCGTGGCATCGCTTTCTTTCCTGGCTGCCAGGAAGTAGGACACAGCCGAAACAAGGGCCGTCATCAAAGAGGCTACTATAAAAAATTGTCCCAGCTGACCTGCAAATATGTTTTCAGTGCGTAGTAAAACCTGATCCAAAACCAAAGTTGTATTTTAAGATTGAATAATGAAGAAAAGGCCAATATGCAGGTTATGCATCTTGACCTTGAAATCTTGCCTGGTGATCTTCTTCGTATTTAGACGGACACTTCAATTGTAATTTTTCACACACAAAACCCTTCTCTGTCATCCGGCCTATCATCATCAGCTTTTCCGAGCGCTCAAAGCCTTCCGGCTTGGAGTCCCAATAGGTGACCTTCTGTATCTCCCCGTTCTGATCCTTGGCATAAAAGACCAGCTTATTGGAATTCTCTAACGGATTGTACTCTACCTTATAGGTGGTGGTATCCAGGATAGCGGAAACCCTGTAAGAAGCTCCCATCTTTTCCTTTGCCGTTGCAAATGTCTCGTAGGTACTCATTTTCTTTCCGAAGGATACGACAATGATGCCGATAGTAACTGCGAGGATGACAAGAATGATAATGTGGATTTTTTTCACGTCTGAATCTGTTTTTATGTAGTGCTAGCAAAGTTAATCCATAAATGCTTTATTTGTAGCAACAAAAGCATGAATTATATGTTATTCCGGATAAATGCTGCAGGCAGCCGCATACCGCCATTCCTCCTGCCGGTTTACCTGCTCTCAGCTCAATTTTTATCGGTAATTTTACCATTTAAACCGTACATATGATACAGGACCCGGGACAGCTGGAACAGCTGTATAAAAATTTTGTATTAAAGGCTATTGAGCAGGGCAAGGTATGGACGCTGGTCAAACATGATGAGATGGCCCTTTTCGATTCCCAGCTCTATGAAGGCCTTACCGCCACCCCGTTCTTCTCGGAGCGGGATGCTGCCTTTTTGTTCCTGACCGGGGAATGGTCTGATTTTGAAGTGGCCGAAATAGCGCTGCCTTCCTTCCTGGAAAGGTGGCTTACGGGCCTGTACAACAAGGATATCATGGTGGCTGCCATCTGGAATGATGTGGCCACGGGGAGGGAGTTCGAGCCGCTGGAGCTGCTGCTGGATTTCCTCGAAGAGCTGCAGCAACAGCAGCATTCCGTCAGCTTCGACAATTATTTCAGCATAGATGATTTTATCCTGAAGATCAGGGACAGCCTTTCGGATTAATTACAGGTTTGCGGTCTTTAAAAACATCCTGCTGCTGATATTTTCGTCATACTTGGAATGGAACTTACGGACATTTCCGGAATGCAGCGTACCATCGGGATTGATGACGCCATTGTCCCATAACCATAGTACAAAACGTTCTATTACGCGCCGCGAGGCAAAGGAATTGATCTGATCTGTATGCGTGGTTTCAGTCCTGATATCCTCACTCAGGAAGTTCACCACGATATATTCATCCACAGGGGCCGGCTGATGCAAGAACGGTCTGGTTGTAAAATAGATCAGCTCCTCGTTGGTGCCTTTCCTGTACAGGGAGAAATCCATTCCCCTGTTTTTCTTATACTTCAGGACCGTTACACCGTCTATACTGACCTGGTTGCGCTTTACCTTAATTTCCTGGGCATCCACCTGCAGCCATAAGCCTACAAATGCCATCAATGTCAAAACGTATCTCATAAGCAATGGTTTTTATACTGCTTGGATGGACATTTTGATGTAAAGTTTAACAGTAAAGAAATAATACCTCCAGGTCCGCTGCTGTCACCTGGCCTCTCTAGGCCAGCTTTTGGATAATATCCGCTACAGAGATGCCTTCCGCTTCCGCTTTATAATTGCGCATCACACGGTGACGCAGCACATCCGGCATAATGGCCTTTACATCTTCTATATCCGGGGAGTATTTACCGTGCAGCACCGCGTGGCACTTGGCCGCAAGGATCAGGTTCTGTGAGGCCCTCGGCCCGGCGCCCCAGGCAATGTATTTACGGGCATATTCGTTCTGCGGCAGGGAGGGACGGGTCTGCTGCACCACCTTTACGGCGTATGCTATCACATTATCAGCGACAGGAACCCTCCTGACCAGGTCCTGGAAATAGATGATCTCTTCTCCGGACATCACCTTGGGAACCGTACGGTCTGTTTTGGCAGTGGTCTGCCTGACGATCTCTATCTCTTCGGCTTCCGTGGGATAGTCCACTTCTATCATGAACATAAAGCGGTCCAGCTGCGCTTCCGGCAAAGGATAGGTACCTTCCTGCTCGATAGGATTCTGGGTAGCCAGCACAAAGAAAGGCTTTTGCAGCGTATAGGTGGCATTGGCCACGGTCACGTGCTTTTCCTGCATGGCCTCCAGCATGGCCGCCTGTGTTTTGGGAGGTGTCCGGTTGATCTCATCTGCCAGGATGATATTGGAAAAAACAGGACCTTGTATAAATTTGAACTGCCTGTGCTCATCCAGTATCTCTGTGCCCGTGATATCGCTGGGCATCAGGTCAGGGGTAAACTGTATTCTTTTGAAGCCCAGGTCCAGCGCCTGGGCAAGCGTGTTCACGAGCAGGGTCTTGGCCAGCCCGGGAACTCCTACCAGCAGGCTGTGCCCGTCACAGAGTATGGAAATGATCAGCTTATCCACTACGTCATGCTGTCCTACTATTATCCTGCCTATGCTGTCCTTGATCCTGGTATATTTCTCATGCAGCGCTTTTACCGCCTCTACATCATTGGAGTATGTTATCATAACTACGAAACAGCCTGTGCTGTGATTTATCTGTTGAAAATTTTCAGATCGTAAATCTATTGCTTTTCATCAAGACCTCAAAAAAATACGGCGGTTTAAAATCTCCCGCAGCGTCTTTTTACCAGTCTTTTTCTTCAGAACGGACGCGCGTTCCCTGCCTGCCTTTTTTCTGCTTATCCTCCTGTATCCTTTTCTCTTCCTGCCTCAGTGCGTTCAGTATATTCTGCGCCTGCTGCTCCGAAAGCCTGGATGGCTGCGGCTTCCGGGGCTGCTGCTGGCGATCTTCCCTGTCCTGCTGCTTTTCCTGCTCCTGCTTACTATTATCCTTTTCCCCCTGCTGCTGATCTTCGGATTGCGGCTGCTCTTTATCTTTCTGTTGTTGTTGCTGCTGCTTTTGCTGTTCCTGCTCTTTCTTATCCTTCGGCTGTTCCTTTTTCAGCTGTTCCCGCTGCTGTTTCAGCTTCAGGTTCGCGTAAGCAAGGTTATACCTGCTTTCGGCATCGCCAGGATCGTTCTTCAGGGCATCTTTGTAAGCGGCAGCGGCCTCCTGCCATTTCTCCTCGTTGGCATACGTATTGCCTATATTATGGTAGGCCCTGGCCCGGACCTTTTTGTCCGTGGTATGGGCGATGCTCTGCTCGTATGCGCCGCGTGCCGTTTCATTATCTTTCGTCTTATACAGCGTATTGCCCATATTATACCGTGCCGCCGCATTCTCCTTTTCCCGGAGCAGCGCGTTGGAGTAATGCTGCCGGGCGGCATTATATTCCTGCTTCTTATAGGATTCGTTGCCTGCGGCCACTTCTTTTCGCGCGGCGCTGCCGCCCCGGAATTCCTGGCCGTAACCCGGAAGTGCTGCCAGGGCAAGCGCCCCGGCCATTATATATCCGAACCGATGCTTCATGATACCAATGCTTTATTTTTATAGGCTCCCGGCAGCAGCATACCGGTAAGCAGGCACAGCAGGGCCGCGCCCAGCAGCCACTGGAAGTAGCTCCTGTAGGCTTTAAGGGCCTCGCTTCCCAGGTCTGCCTTTTCCATCTTATTAAGGGCGGCCGTTATATTGTCCGCTCCCTGGCTGATATTATTCAGGAGGAAATACGACCCCTTTCCGGCCGCCGCGATATCTTTCAATATACGTTCATTGAGCCTGGTGACCACGGGCTGGTCCTGGTTATCCTTTTTGGGCTGCCCCGTCTGCGGGTCTATCAGCACGGCGCCTTTCGGGTCGCCCACACCTATCGTGTTGATGACCGTTCCCGTTTCGTAGATCTTAGCGGCGGTTTCCACTGCATTTTTATCGTGGTCCTCCCCGTCCGAGATCAGTACAATGGCCTTGTATTTGCTTTCCTGCCTGCTGAAGCTGTTATTGGCCAGCTTTATGGCATCACCCAGCACGGTACCCTGCCGTGGCACGATGTCGGGCGTGGCGTTATCCAGGTACATTTTCACCGCGTTATAATCCACGGTAAGGGGCACCTGCAGGTAGGCATTACCGGCAAACACCACCAATCCCACGCGGTTATCCCGCATCTTATCCAGGGAGCGCTTGATGGTCTGCCTGGCCCGTTCCAGCCTGTCGGGTGCAATATCCGTAGCCAGCATGCTCCTGCTGACATCCAGCACATAGAACACATCAATGCCGCTGCGGTGTATCGTGACATGATCGTCCGCCTTCTGCGGGTTGGCCAGGGCCAGGACGCCCAGCGCCACCGCGCCCAGGAACAATATGAATTTGGTGGTCTGCCGGCCCTTGATGAAGCCATTGATCAGCGGCGTCAGGGTGTGCAGGTCCCCGAGCTTATCAAGGCTTTTTTTCCGCCATTGCCCGTAGCGCCAGTACACCAGCACTGCCAGCGGCACAAAAAGCAACAACCATAAAAATTCCGGGTATTCAAATCTCATTTCCTGTGATATAATGTATGCTTCTGCGCGTACCGGCAAGGCACCCGCGGTGTACAAATATAGAGTATACTATTTAAAATAAACAAGTAATATTATTACGCCGATTTAATTTAGAATTCAGGTTTAAATGATTAATTTTGGCTGCTGTAAATATAACTTATTTTGCAGCGCAGGCCATATACACACATTCCTCATTAAGAATTAATTAAATTAAAATAATGAAAAACACTCCATTTACAGACAAACACATTGCTTTAGGAGCAAAAATGGCGGAATTCGCAGGGTATAATATGCCCATTTCGTATTCGGGTATCAACGATGAACACGCAACGGTCAGGAACACAGCCGGGATATTTGATGTCAGTCACATGGGTGAATTTCTGTTAAAAGGTCCGGATGCCTTAGACCTGATACAGCGTGTCTGCTCCAATGATGCGTCCAAGCTGACTGCCGGGAAAGCGCAGTATTCCTGTCTTCCCAACGAGACCGGCGGTATTGTGGACGACCTCATCGTTTACTGTATGGAGCCTGATAACCTGTACCTGCTGGTCGTCAATGCCTCCAATATAGAAAAAGACTGGAACTGGATCTCCCGGTTCAATACCAAGGGTGTGGAGATGGAGAACATTTCCGACAAGACCGCCCTCCTTGCCATCCAGGGCCCGAAAGCCTGCGATATACTGCAGGAGCTGACGGATGTGGACCTGGCCGGTATGAAATATTATACTTTCCAGAAAGGCACCTTTGCAGGTGTGGACAATGTGCTGATATCCGCAACGGGCTATACCGGAAGCGGCGGCGTGGAGATCTATTTTGAGGATAAAGGTGATGACGCCGCTAAAATATGGGACAGCATCCTGGCAGCAGGCGGCCCTAAAGGTCTTAAGCCTATAGGACTTGGAGCCCGTGATACCCTCAGGCTGGAAAAAGGCTTCTGCCTTTACGGTAATGATATAGATGACACCACTTCTCCGCTGGAAGCAGGATTGGGATGGATCACCAAATTCACCAAGGACTTCACCAACAGCGACCAGCTGAAAGCCCAGAAGGAAGCCGGCGTTACCCGCAAGCTGGTAGGGCTGGAAATGACAGACAGGGGCATTCCCCGCCACGGCTACCCGATTGTGGATACGGCCGGTAAGGAAATAGGCGTGGTAACTTCCGGCACACAAGCGCCTACGCTGGGCAAAGCCATAGCTATGGGGTACGTTGCCACGGAGTTCGCCAAAGAAGGTACGGAAGTAGCTGTTGTGGTACGCGACAAGCAGCTGAAAGCCAAAGTGGTGAAAATGCCTTTCCTGTCTTAAGAAGCACAGACGGATATTTTTTATCAGCTGGCTGCCGTTTACGGCAGCCAGCTGTCTTTAAAGCTGTTATGCCATATACAGCAACATAAAAAAGTCCCGCCCTATGATACAGGGCGGGACTTTTTTTATGCAGGCAATTTGTGATGCTGCTATGCAATAGTAATGGAATCGTCCAGGTAAACATCCTGGATAGCATTCAACAACTCCACACCTACTTTCATATCTTTCTGGAATGCCTTACGGCCGGAGATCAGCCCCATACCGCCTGCACGTTTATTGATCACCGCAGTGGTCACCGCTTCAGCAAGGTCGGAAGCACCTTTGGACTCCCCGCCGGAGTTGATAAGGCCCGCACGACCCATATAGCAGTTGGCCACCTGGTAGCGCGCCAGGTCTATAGGATTGTCCGTGGTCAGCCTGGAATATACATCCTTATGCGTCTTACCTACCTTGATAGCATTGTAGCCACCGTTCAGGGTCGGTAATTTCTGCTTGATGATATCTGCCTGGATCGTTACGCCCAGGTGATTCGCCTGCCCGGTAAGGTCAGCGGCAGTATGATAGTCCACACCGTCCACCTTAAAGGAACCGTTACGCAGGTAGCACCACAGTACAGTGGCCATACCCAGAGAGTGAGCGTATTCAAACGCCTTGGCCACTTCCACGATCTGGCGGTTGGATTCCGGAGAGCCGAAATAGATGGTCGCACCTACCGCAACAGCGCCCATTTCCCAGGCATTCTTAATGGTACCGAACATGATCTGGTCGTAAGAATCCGGGTAGGATAAGAACTCGTTATGGTTGATCTTTACAATGAACGGAATCTTATGAGCATATTTGCGGGCTACGGCACCCAGCACACCATAGGTAGACGCCACGGCATTGCAGCCGCCTTCGATAGCCAGCTTTACAATATTCTCAGGATCGAAATAAATAGGATTCGGAGCAAAGGAAGCACCACCGCTGTGCTCCACACCCTGATCCACCGGCAAAATAGAAACATAACCGGTACCGGCCAGGCGACCGGCGCCTAATATCTGCTGTAAGCTTCTTAATGTAGGAATGTTCCTGTTAGAGCTGGCCCATACCTCATCCACGTGATTCGGATTGGGTAAGTGCAGCATATCTTTTGTGATGGTTATACACTCATGTGATAATAAAGCTTCAGCGTCTGAACCTAAAAGTTCTATTAGTTTACTATTTGCCATAAGAAAATGACTGATTTTATAATTAATGAATATTTTTTAAAAATTGCTGCAAAGGTAATATGAAAAATGTTTAAAATAAAATATATAACCGCGGGAAAAGAAAGAATTTAAGGAGCTGCACCGGATTTTACCGGGCGCTGCCATTGATATTGTCTATTCTTAAATAACTAAAATAATATGGTTTTGATAAAATATATATCGAAATTTGCTCCGTCAATATAAAATCATTCATTTAATTAAATATTATAATTATGAGCAACAGAGTAATTTCAGTAGGAGAACAATTCCCGGCATTCAGCAAAACAGCCTGTGTATCCATAGAAGCGGATGCTCCCGGTAAGGAATTTGCCAAGATTTCTAACGAAAATATCAGCGGCAAATGGGCGGTAATGTTCTGGTGGCCTAAAGATTTCACGTTCGTATGCCCTACGGAAATAGCTGCTTTCAACAATGCCTGGGGCGATTTCGATGACAGGGACACCATCCTGATCGGCGCTTCTACAGATTCCGAATTCGTGCACCTGGCCTGGAGAAAGGACCATGAAGACCTGAGAGGACTGAAATTCCCGATGCTGGCGGATACTTCCAAATCCCTGGCTGAAGACCTGGGTATCTTACAGTCTGATGAGAAGATCGCTTACCGCGCCACTTTCATCATCGACCCTCAGGGCATCATCCGCTGGGTACAGGTCAACGACCTGAGCGTAGGCAGGAACGTGGATGAGGTGATCCGTGTACTGGACGCTTTACAGACAGATGAATTATGTCCCTGCAACTGGAAAAAAGGTGAAGAGACCCTGACAGCACAACTGGCCAAATAACAACTCCGGCATGCTTTTGTATCCGCAATTGCATGTATAGAAAGACTGCTCCTTCAGAGCAGTCTTTCGCTTTTAGCGCCGGGAGGCGCAGCATCGGGATACTGGCAGGGTAATGCTTACAGCCACTGTACGCTTCCGAAGCTGAAACTGCACGGCGTTCCATCGTCCCGCTTTACCACCAGCTCAAAATCGGCGCTCACTTCCTGTACGGTGCCCTGAAACGGCTCGCCGGACGTTGCTATGCCCAGCCTTACGCGTGTATCTCTTTTCCATAAAAAGCGATTGTATTCCTGCCGCAGGCTGCCGGAAGAGCGCTCCAGGCCATTCAGTACGGCAGCGCGGACAGCCGCTATAATATCTTCCGGGACGTAGGTCCTGCCGGTTTCCAGCAGCAGGGAAGTGGGCATCTTATCCGGCAGCCCGAAGTCCGACTGGTTCACATTGATGCCGATGCCTATCACGGCGCTTTTGAGATTGCTTCCGCGGAAGACGTTCTCTATCAGGATGCCGCATATTTTCCTGTCATTGACGTAAATGTCATTAGGCCACTTGATAAGGACTTGACATTCTGGCATACAAGACTGCAAAACCTGACGCACGCTGACGGGCACCAGGAATGCCAGGCGGAACATATCCATATGCTGCATATCCGCAAGTATAAGGGACATCGCAACATTCTGCCCGGGGCTGCTGCGCCACAGCTTACCGCGCTGCCCTTTTCCCGCAGACTGAAATTTTGCGCTGACCACTGTACCGGACTGTGCCATTCCGTCCTGCAAGAGCTGCATGGCATAGTTATTGGTACTATCTATTATATCCAGCCGGATTAACCAATTATTGTACTCACCGGGATTAAAATGTAGCAAAGATTTCCTATTTTTGAATGCAATATATTACAACTATAAAGTTTAACCAAAAATACCATACATACCCATTGAAGCAACAATCCAAAGAACTACGGGATAATACCCAGACACTGTTAGCCACTATAATAGAAGCTATTAAGAACAAGAAAGGAGAAAATATCATTGCGCTCGATTTAAATAACATAGATGAGGCTGTTGCCAAATACTTCGTGGTATGTGATGCACAGACGTATATCCAGACCTCCGCAATCGTAAGAAGCATTGTGGATGATGTGCTGGAAGGAGTGCAGGAAAAACCTTATCACATAGAGGAAAGCAACGTATGGTCCATTATCGACTATGCCGATATCGTAGTGCATGTATTTAAAACCGAAGAAAGAAAATTTTACGACCTGGAAGGCGCCTGGATGGATGCTTCCAGGAAAGAATACGCATAAACAACTTATATCAAACGTCTCAACAGGACATACATATAGTATATGGATTATAACAACAGCAACAACCGGGACCCGCACGGCTCAAACGGTAAGTCCCCGATGGAAGAAAAAAAAGGCCCGAGATTTAATATTTACTGGATTTACGGTATCATCGCCTTTTCGCTTATAGGCCTGATGATGTTCAATAACGGTGTACTGGATAACAGCAAAGAGATCACCTTCCTCGAATTTAAAAATAAATACCTGGAGCAGGATAAGGTCAGGGAAGTGGTCATTGTGAATAAGGAGTATGCTGAGATTTATCTCAAAAAGCCGGATTCATCCCAGCAGAACGGAACACAGAAACCTGCCATAAATTTTAACAACAGTGATCCCCGCCCTGATTTCATACTCAATATCGGCACCTACGATGTTTTCGACCGGAATTTCCAGGAGGTAATGAAAAGCAATATGGAAGCGGGCAGGCAGGAAGTGCCCGTACGCCTGGAAACACGCGCCAATTTCATACGCGATGTATTGGGAAGCGGCCTGTTCATGATCATCATCTTTATCCTGATGTGGATATTTATCGTCCGCAGGATGAACCCGGCCTCCGGGTCCGGCGGCGGTGGCATCTTCAATATCGGGAAGTCCAAGGCCCAGCTGTTTGAGAAAGGCACCAAGGTCAACATCACCTTCAACGATGTGGCCGGACTGGATGAAGCGAAAGTAGAGGTGATGGAGATCGTGGACTTCCTGAAGAATCCTAAAAAATATACCGCATTGGGTGGCAAGATACCTAAAGGCGCCCTTCTGGTAGGTCCTCCGGGAACCGGTAAGACCCTACTGGCCAAAGCCGTGGCGGGCGAAGCACAGGTGCCGTTCTTCTCATTATCAGGCTCCGATTTCGTGGAAATGTTCGTGGGTGTGGGTGCCAGCCGTGTAAGGGATCTGTTTAAAACTGCAAGGGAAAAAGCGCCCTGTATCATATTCATTGATGAGATAGACGCCATAGGACGCGCAAGAGGCAAGAACGCCGTTATGAGCAATGACGAGCGGGAGAATACCCTCAACCAGATGCTGGTGGAAATGGATGGGTTCAGCGGCGATTCCGGCATTATCATGCTGGCAGCCACCAACCGTCCCGATGTGCTGGACAGCGCCCTGCTCCGCCCCGGCCGCTTTGACAGGCAGATATCCATTGACGTTCCGGATATCAAGGGAAGGGAACAGATCTTCAAGGTACACTTAAAGCCTATCAAGATATCTGCCGACCTGGATATTAAAAAGCTGGCCAGCCAGACCCCCGGGTTTGCCGGTGCCGATATCGCCAATATCTGTAACGAGGCCGCGCTGATAGCTGCCCGCAAAGGCAAAAAAGATGTGGATATGCAGGACTTCAATGATGCGATAGACCGTATCATCGGGGGACTGGAAAAGAAGAACAAGATCATTTCACCGGAAGAGAAAAAGGTCATTGCCTACCATGAGGCCGGCCACGCCGTAGCAGGATGGTACCTTGAAAATGCCCATCCGCTGGTGAAAGTGACCATAGTGCCACGTGGTACGGCAGCCCTCGGCTTTGCCCAGTACCTGCCCAAAGAGAAATACCTGACGCTGACCCAGGAGCTGGAAGACGATATGTGCATGACCCTTGGAGGACGTGCCAGCGAACAGATCTTCTTCGGCAAAATATCCACAGGCGCCCTGAGTGACCTGCAGCAGGTGACCCGTACGGCACGCGCCATGGTAAGCATCTACGGGATGAACAATAAGATAGGTAATATCTCCTATTATGATCCCCAGAATGAAGGCAGCTTCCATAAGCCATACAGTGAAGAGACCGGGAAGATCATAGACGAAGAGATCAAGCGTATCAGCGATGAGGCCTATCAGCGGGCTATTGAGCTGCTGACCGCCAAGAAAAAAGAAGTAGAGATCATCGCGGAAGAGCTGCTCAAAAAAGAGGTGCTGTTCAGGGACGACCTGGAAAGACTGATCGGTAAAAGACCTTTCGAAACCGATGATCACAGGACAGAAAGCGATATTCAGCCGGTAACACAGAACCCGTCTATCAACAATATGATAGCCAAGGACAATACGAATAAGGATGCCGGCAGTACAGAAAATGCCTAACCAGGCCCGGTGATCTGCCGTATGGCCATCCTCAAAATCTCCTGTATTTTTGCATTGCAAAAACAGGAGATTTTTTTATACCGTACCAAAAAAGTTTACCCATGAACATCCAGGACCTGAAAGCTATTTTTATCACCTCGCTGGAATCATTGTATGACGCCTCCGAAGCAGAAGCTATCTATGCCTTATGTACGGAGTATGTGCTGGGAGCGCCGCGGTCCGCTCCTCATACCGTGCTTACGGAAGACCAGCAGGCGGAGCTACGGCGGCTGCTTTCCGGGCTGCAGGAAGGCACACCCGTACAATACCTTACGGGACAGGCCTATTTCTGGGATGCGTTCTATAAAGTATCTCCCGCCACGCTTATCCCGCGTCCCGAAACGGAAGAGCTGCTCTTCTGGATACAGCAGGACAGCGCTGCCCTGCCCCGCCGGGACATCCGGGTACTGGACATAGGCACCGGGACCGGATGTATTGCCATTACGGCCAAAAAAATATTCCCGGAAGCCGAAGTATATGCGCTGGATATTTCCGGGGAGGCCCTGGAAATAGCTGCCCATAATGCAGGCGCCCAGGGTGTGGACATCCGGCTTATACAGGATGATATACTGCTGCACGCTGCGCAGGCCGGGCAGCAACAGTGGGATATCATCATCTCCAACCCGCCTTATATCACCATAGCGGAAAAAGCAGCGATGCACCGGAATGTGCTGGAGCACGAGCCTCACCAGGCGCTGTTTGTCACCAATGACGACCCGCAGCAATTCTACCGGGCCATAGCCGCATATGCTCAGCAGCACCTCCGTGAGCGGGGCGCAGTGTACCTGGAATTAAACGCCTCTTTCGGGCAGCAGACAGCGGACCTGTTCAGGGACCATGGCTTTACAACCCGGCTCAGGAAAGATATGCAGGGCAAGGACAGGATGCTGAAAGCCTGGCGTTCCTGAGCGCTGCAAGACCACATATCCAATAAAAAGGTCTTCTGAAGCACCGTATGGATACCTCAGAAAACCTTTGTTATAAAATCATACTACCAGGTACAGGCTATTCCTCTTCGTCCTGCTCCGGGTCCTCTTCCTCCTCTTCAAAATCAATATCATCCCCGTCGAATATCCACTCTTCCGCCAGGTGGTCTTCCATGCTGCGGATCTCTTCTATATCCTCATCCTCAATATTGAACCTGTCCGCAAAATGCTGGATCGTATTATTGATGGCATGGAAAGAGGCTATCAGCTGGTTCAGCTCTTCATCATCCGTATCTTCAAAGGTATTGATGTTGAATTCGAAAGAATCGCCGACCTCAAATGCTTCTCCCAGCTCTTTCAAAGGGAAGGTCAGCCCCCAGTTGACTATCTGGCTGAATATCTCATCACGGATATCCGCCAGTTCATTGACCACCAGTAAGGCCTGTTCTCGTTTATCCATAGGTCATAGTTTAAAAAGCATTAAATAGTTGCCAGGGTATGCAGCAGCAGCTTCCAGAATTTATTGACGGAGCTGATGCTGACCCTTTCATCCGGGGAATGCGCACCCAGGATGGTCGGGCCGAAAGAGATCATATCCAGGCCGGGATAGCTGGCAGCCAGTATGCCGCACTCCAGTCCCGCATGACAGGCCACTACATCGGGCTTTCCCCCGAAGAGGGTCTCATACCCGGTGACCATTGTCTTTAGTACAGGCGAATCCGCATTGGGTGACCAGCCGGGATAATCCCCGCTCAGCGTCACCGTGGCATCCATCAGCTCAAACGTGGCCTTTAACTGCAGGGCCAGGTCCTGCTTGGAGCTTTCCACTGATGACCGGGTCAGGCATAAAATCCTGATGAGACCATCCCCGACCTGCACACGGGCTACGTTATTGGAAGTTTCCACCAGGTCATCGAAATCGCTGCTCATCTTATAGACACCGTTATGGGCGGCATACAGCACCCGCAGCAAGCGCTCCTGTACCTGCCGCGGCAATACCTTTCCAGCCGGAGCGACCTGCGCTATTTCAACAGCCAGGTCCGGCTCCGTTGTTTTCAGCTCTGCACGGATATCCTTGACAACCTGCTCCAACACATCCTGTACCGGCTCATCAGTCGCTATGACCGCCGTGCTTTCACGGGGAATGGCGTTCCGTAATCCGCCTCCGTCAATAGCGGCCACCGTAATGCTATGCTGCTCACTCAGGGTGTACAATATCCTGTTCATGAGCTTATTGGCATTACCGAGACCCTTATGTATCTCCATACCGGAATGCCCGCCCTTCAGTCCTTTTACCGTGATAGTATAATAAGTCCCGTAAATTGTATCTTCCGGTGTATAGGACAACTCTGCCGTAACATCTATGCCTCCGGCACATCCTATATCCAGGTGATGATCATCTTCCGTATCAAGGTTCAGCAGGACCGTTCCTTTCAGCACCCCGCTCTCCAGTCCTTTCGCTCCGGTCATCCCCGTTTCCTCATCTATTGTAAACAAAGCCTCCAGCGCGGGATGCGGTATATCCTTGCTTTCCAGGATGCCCATGATAGCCGCTACGCCCAGGCCGTTATCTGCTCCCAGGGTGGTCCCTTCCGCTCTTACCCAGTCCCCGTCTATATACATACGGATGCCTTCCGTATCAAAATCAAACACCGTATCATTATTTTTCTGATGCACCATATCCAGGTGCGACTGCAATATCACCGCTGGTGCACTTTCACGCCCTGGCGTGGCCGGCTTCCTGATGATCACATTGCCTGTCGCATCCTGCCTGGTTTCCAGTCCCAGCCGCTTACCGAAATCCACCATAAAGGCAATGATCCGCTCTTCCTTTTTGGAAGCACGGGGTATGGCATTGATAGCCTCAAAATTTTTCCATATTTCCTGGTGTTCCAGGTGTGATAAAACACTGCTCATTGTTATCTTCTTTTTAGTATGAATCTGTCACAGTAAAGCTATACCAAAAATCGGTTCCTACCATCATTACCTGCGCAGTTTTTCCGCATACTTCCACCTCATGGCAGGCCCAAGGCGACAAGTACGATCCCTTGACCAGCTGAGCTTCCGCCGAAGCTCCTTATTACCAGGGTCATTATAGTATTATGAACTTGCCCGGTGAACCAGTTACAGGCAGCACGTGTTAAAAAGAAGTAATTAAGCAGCAATATAGTTGCATAACTAACTAAAATAGCCTTATCTTTGTGGTTGCATAAACAACTATTTCAATGAATACTATTGATCTGATATCACAACTGGATAATTATCATTTACTGACGGGCAGGACACCCACCGCGCTCAACAGGTTCCTGAGCCAGCGGCTTAAAGAGCATGGCTTTGAGCTTACCCGTGAGCAATGGTCCGTTCTCGCCGTATTATGGAACGGGGACGGCTGCTCACAGCAGCATCTCGCCAATGCCACCTACCGCGATAAGCCCAGCACCACAAGGCTGCTGGACAACCTGGAAAAAGAAGGCTATATCGTTCGGAAAGGCTCAGAACATGACCGGAGGACCAACTTGATCTTCCTTACAGGGAAAGGGCAAATGATCAAAGAGCCTGTCACCCGGGTCATCTACCAGGTACTGGATGATGCCACAAAAGGGCTTTCAGAACAGGATATCAGGATGCTGAAATCGTATTTTGATAAAATATTCAATAATATTATGTTACAAATCCAATAATAATTGAGCCATGAAAAAATTCATCACCGCCGGCATACTGATGACTGCGGCCTGCGCAGCATCCGCCCAGGTCACCGTATCACCTGCCGTGCTGTCCGCGATACAGCGGGCCACGGAGAAAAACGTGGACATTCAGAATAACCTCCTGGAGCAGGAAAAAGCCGACCTGCAAAGAAAAAGTGTCTGGAACAGGTATATTCCCCATTTAGAGGCCACCTCTATGTACACCTACCTGAACAGCACCGTTACAGCGGATATTCCCACCCATACGCTGCCCATCACGAATTACGAGCTGTTTGCAGGCAAGCAGAAAATAGATGCCACCGCCAATTTCTTTCACGCCGGGCTGACCGCCAAAACAGTGCTGTTCTCCGGCGGGCAAATCTATAACGGCGCCAAGGCGCTGACCTATAAGAACGAAGGTAATACTTATATGATGGCGCTGCAGGAAGATGCCGTTGCCAGGGATATCATCGAATCCTTTGACCAGCTGGCATTGCTGGCACAGGCGGAGCGCCTCATTGAGGAAAGCGCCGTAAGGCTGGAAAAAGAAGCGCTGAGAGTGGAGAAGGCCGTAGCCAACGGGCTGGCCGTTCCGTACGACCGTGAGAAGATAAAGCTGGCCGCGCTGGAGCTGTCCTCCAGGCAAAAAGACCTGGCGAATAAGAAGCAATTGCTGGCGCTCAAGCTGGAGCAGGCCACAACGATCCCTGCAGACAGCATCCTGATGATGCCGCACCAGGCCAATCCTATTATCCTGCTCGAAAAGCCGGATGGTACGGACAGGACCGAGCTCAGGGCACTGGAGGCCTACAGCAAAGCGGCGGATTATAATATCAGGAAGGAAAAAGGAGCCTATCTCCCTACAGTGGGCGCTTTTGCCGGATACAGCTATACCTCCCTATTCAATACCCAAATGAATACGACCCTCCCTGTCAGCGGCAGGGAGGTAGACCTGAGGCTGAATGAGCTTACGCTAAGCCCCAATATGATGGCCGGCGTGGTCCTGAAATGGGAATTGTTCTCCGGGCTGGAGACCAGGCATAAAGTAGAAGAGGCCAGGCTTTCCAAAGCGCAGATAGACAATAAGCTGGCAGATACCAGGGACAAGATCGGCCTGCAACTGCAGAAATGCCGGATCACCTATGATAATATGAATGACCAGCTGGCCATCGCGGAACAGCGCTCCAGGATAGCAGGCCATAACCTGGAGCTTGCGGACAAGCAATACAGGGCCGGGCTGATCAGCGTGAATGACAGGCTGCAGGCAGAAACCCAGTCATACCAGGAAGCGCTCTATCTTGCAGAAACCGCCATCAACCAGCGAAAAGCCGCGATGGACGCCCTGCAGGCAGCAGCACATTTAACCCGTTTTATCCAAACCCAATAATAAAAATCCTTAGCAATGAGATCTAATATGCCTATCATAGCGGCCCTGGTGCTGACCGCCGGGCTGGCAGCCTGTAACAATAAGCCTTCCATGAAGCATGCCATACAGGGCAAAGTGGAAAGAGAGGAAATAGCCGTTGTCGGTAAGCTGGCCGGACGCATCCAGGAAATAAAGGTCGCCGAAGGAGCCACAGTCAGGAAAGGAGATACGCTGGCCATACTGGACATTCCCGAGCTGCAGGCCAAAAAGGCCCAGGCCAGCGGAGCGGTAAAGTCTGCCGAAGCACAATACCAGATGACAAGGACAGGCGCTACTGCCAACCAGCTCAGGCAGCTGAACGCCAAAAAAGCCGCCCTGACGGAGCAATACGAGTTTGCCAAAAAATCACTGGAAAGATTGAAGCAGATGGTGGCCGATTCCCTGATCCCCCTGCAGCAATATGATGAGGTCTATGCCAAATACCAGGGCGCCAATGCGCAGCTGATAGCCGTCGACGCGGAAATTGCCGATGTGCAGCATGGCGTACGCCTGGAACAGCAGCAGATGGCACTCGGGCAGCAGGACAGGGCCCTGGGCGCCCTGGAAGAGGTGCAGGTGGCAGCCTCTGAACGGTATATCATCGCCCCGCAGGATATGACGGTGAGCACCATCACCCTGAAAGTCGGAGAGCTGGCCCTTCCGGGCTATACCCTTTTCAAGGGCGCCCTGCCGCAAACCACCTATTTCAGGTTTACCATACCGGAAAGCAAATTGAGCAGGTATAAAAAAGGACAGGAGGTGACCATAAAGCTGGGATTTGATGATAAGACCTTTACGGGCACTATCAGGAATATCAGGCAGGTGGGTGCCTATGCCAATATCGCGACAGCTTATCCCGATTACGAGATGCAGGATATGCTGTATGAAGTGATCGTTACACCTGCCGACATGGCGGCTGCCCGGGACCTTATTTCCAAAACCACAGTTATACTCCAATAATATGAAAAACTTTTTGTCACTGCTGCAACGGGAATTCAGGCTTTTCTGGAATAATAAAGTATTACGCCTGCTGTTTTTTGGTGCGCCCATATTATACGGTGTGCTGATCGGGGCACTCTACCAAAAGGGCAAGGTAACGGACCTCCCCGTCATAGTGGTGGATATGGACCAGAGCGCTATGAGCAATAAGATACTGGAAATGATCAATGATAACGAGACCATCCGGATATCCAGCATCCAGCGCTCGGAAGCCCGGCTGTCGCGCCAGATAATAGAGCAGGATGCCGCCTGCGTGCTGATCATACCCGAAGGATTTGAAAAGCAGGTGCTGACCCGGCAGAACCCCGAGCTGACCACTATCGTCAATACGGCCAATGTGCTGACAGCCAACTACGCTTCAGGAGCGCTGCAGGTGATATTAGGCACCTATAAGGCAGGGGTACAAATGGAAGCGCTCCGCAAGCAGGGTACGCCGGAGGCGCTGCTGCTCGGCCAGTACGAACCGTTCAAGACCACCTTTATCAAGAAAAACAACCGCAGCACCAATTATATGTATTTCCTGTGGCCGGGCGTTCTCATCACCGTGCTGCAGCAGGTCATCCTGCTGGGGCTGGCATTGTCTTTCGCATCCGAGTACGAGAACGGTACTTTCCGGGAGCTGGCTGCATCCGGCAGCACTTTCCGGCTGATAGTGGTAAAGGTGATACCCTACCTGCTGATGAGCCTGCTGATCTGGATATTATACGGCGTAATGGCCTGTTTCCTGCGCATGCCGTTTTTCGAGCATATACCGGCGCTCAGCCTTGCCGCGTTTCTTTTTGTGCTGGCGGTGTCTTTCATGGGAATACTGGTAAGCATCCTGCTGCCCAGCCAGCTGAAAGCTACCGAGGTGCTGATGGTGGTGGCTACCCCGAGCTTTATGCTCTCCGGGTTTACCTGGCCGCTGAGCCAGATGCCCGTATGGCTCCAGTGGATAGCCCAGGTCATCCCGACCACCCATTTCCTGCCCATATTCAGGATACTGGTCATAGAAAACGGAACAGCCGATATGATCACGATCCACCTGATCAAATTGCTGATCATATCGCTTACCGGGTTTACCGCCAGCCTGGCGGCGCTGCATATAAAGAAGAAACGACTATCCAAAGCGATCCCGGTATAAATTACAACAGGTAAAACGGGCGGTACCGGAGGTACTGCCCATTTTTTAACCTATGAAGATGTAATTTTGCGGGGCATATGATAGAGCAGCAACTTTTAAGGCGTATCAAGACAGGCATTTTCCTCTCGGGATTGTGCGTGTTCGCACAATTATATGTCTTCCAGCCGCTGCTGCCGGCCATATCCGGGTTTTACCATACCAGCGCCTCCGCCAGCAGCTGGTGCGTATCGCTTTCTACCCTGGGCATGGCCGCGGGGTTGTTCCTCTATGCTTTCCGGGCGGACGCTTTACCGCGCAAGAAGATCATGGTCAATGCCATACTATGGGCCTCCCTGATCACTACCTTTACGCCCTGGATGCCGCGTTTCGAGATCGTGCTGATCTGCTGCTTCTTAAAAGGAGTGCTGCTGTCAGGCGTAACGGCAGTAGCATTGGCCTACCTGTCGGAAGAAGTGAAGCTGACGCACCTGGGGATCGTGATCGGGCTGTACCTGAGCGGCAATACCGTAGGAGGTATGATGGGACGAACGGGGGCATTGCTGATCAGCGAATATACCAGCTGGCAATGGGCGGTCAGCAGCATCGGCATCCTTTGCTTTACAATAGGGCTGCTCTTCAGGCAGATCTTCCCGTCCTCCCGTAATTTCACACCTAAGCTGCCTATCTATAAGCTGAAAAGGCTTAAGATGTTCGCCTTCCTGAAATACAGGCAATTGCTGGCCCTGTATATCCTCGGCGCCGTGATCATGTCCTGCTTTGTAGCGGTATATAATTATATCAGCTTTGAGCTGATCCATCATTATAAGCTGGATACCCATCTTGTCGCCGCTATATTCAGTATGTACCTGATAGGGGTGTACGCCTCTGTCATAGCAGGCAAATGGACAGATAGATATGCCTCCCGGCATATTCTCTGGATGCTTATCGGGCTTTATATCGCCGGGGATCTCTGCTTTTTTGTTCCTGTCCTTGGTATGCAGATCGCCGGCCTGGTCTGTATCACCTTTGCGTTTTTTGCAGCCCATACGCTGGCTACCCGGATGGTCTCCCAGAGCGTGCTTACGGCCAAAAGCACAGCCACCAGCCTGTACTGGCTGTTTTATTATATCGGGTCCAGCATTACGGGGATCGCTGCCGGTCATGTGTATGATCATTACGGCTGGAATGGCATGGTCCTGTTTTTATTGCTGCTGCTGACCATCGCGCTGGGCTTATCACTATACCTCAAAAATACTTATAAGGTGCTCTGAGAGCAGCCGTTGGTAATTCCCGCCCCCGGCGCACAGCTACTGAACGGAAATGATCAGGAATTTGAGATAGTGCATTTCCGGGACAGTCCACAATATAGGATGATCGGCGGATTGTGATTGCAGGGATATCTGCTTTACTTTCTTTTTGGCATCCCTGGCCGCTTCCTGTATAATACCGATAAAGGCTTCTGTAGATATGAGGTTGGTACAGCAGGTCGTAATGATAAAGCCGCCGTTCTCTATCAGCTTCATGGCCCTCAGGTTGATCTCCTTATAGCCGGTCAGGGCTTTTTGTATATTGCTCCTGTTCTTTGTAAAAGGCGGGGGATCCAAAATGATCGTATCGAATTTCCTGCCGTCCCTGCTCCAGGATTTCAGAACATCGAAAGCGTTCAGCTGCTCAAATTTGCAGATATTATCAAAGCCGTTCAGCACGGCATTCCGCTTCGCTATCTCTATGGCCTTTTCAGAAAGGTCCAGTCCCAGCACCGACCTGGCGCCAAACTTTGCCGCATAGATGGAAAAGGTGCCGGTATAGCTGAACGCGTCCAGCACATGCGCATCTTTCACCACACGCTCTATGCTTACCCGGTTCTCATAATGATCCAGGAAGTAGCCGGTCTTCTGCCCTTCTATGATATCCACAAAGAATTTCAGGCCGTTTTCCTCCAGCATGATCTCGGACTCTATTTCGCCATATACCACTCCTTTGACCAGCGGCAGCCCCTCTAGCTCCCTTACGTATACATCATTCCTTTCGTAGATGCCCTTGGGTGCGAAAATATCCCGGATAATGGCCAGGATATCCGCTTTACGGATGTCCATTCCCAATGTCAGCGTCTGTATGATGATAAAATCATTGATCTTGTCAATGACCAGGCCCGGCAATTCGTCCGACTCGCCGAACACGACCCTGCAGTTATTGTTATAGCCCAGCTTTAAGCGATAGTGCCAGGCGCTTAATATCCTGTTATACAGGAAATTATAATCAATAACATCATCCTGCAACCTGGACAGGAGCCGGATCTTTATCTGGGAAACAGGATTGATATAGCCCTTACCGATAAAAGAGCCGGTAGAGGTGAAAACATCCACGATATCCCCGCTCTCATAGCTGCCGTCCTCGTCCCCGATCTCATTGTTGTAGATCCAGGGATGTCCTTCTGCTATACGGGGTCCTATTTTTTTTCTCAGAAAAATCTTGGCTGCTTCCATAAGCGCAATATTAATTAATATTTAAAACATTACCGTTCCAAAATAAGAAATCATTTTCTACTCCCGTACTATTCATAACATAAAATTATTATTACACTTTTCCGGATGATATGGTTATTTAGTTACTTTGCATATTATTTCACAAAACATTATATGAAAAAATTACTATTAGCATCAGTTGTCCTTGCTGCTATTACCCTACAGCTGTCTTCCTGTGTCAAGAAAAAATTTGACGCTCCGCCGGATACCAGCACTTACGATCCCCAGCTTACGGTAACACATACCATAGAACAGGTCAAGCGTTTCCCCATGGGTGTGGCCATAGATTCGAATGCGGTGATCTCCGGTATCGTGGTAATGGATGACAGAAGCGGTAACTATTATAAAAAGATGGTTATCCAGGATTCTACCGGTGGTATTGAAGTACTGGTAGATCAGAACAACCTGTATAACGATTATCCTGTCGGCCGGAAAGTGTACGTGCAGCTGAAAGGATTATTCATAGGCGAGTACGGGCAAAACAAGCAATTAGGCTATACACCTGATGCCAGCGGCTCCGTTTCCAATATCCCTTTTGTGGAAGCAGGCAAATATATCATCAAGGCCAACTATCCTAACCCGGTAGTAGCGGATACCTTCACTGTCGCTGAGCTTTCCAATGTATCGGCCATGCAGGCCCATCTCAACACCCTGATCGCTATTAAGGATGTAGAGTTTGCCGATGATGCGGTAGGCGCTCCCTATGCCCAGCTGGCCAGCCTTGCTTCGGCAACCAACAGGACCATCAGGGATTGTAACGGCAGTACCATTACCCTGCGGACCAGCGGGTATGCCAATTTCCAGCCTTTATCCATACCCGGCGGCAGAGGTATCATTGTAGGTATCTACACCCGCTTTAACAATACGCCCCAGCTCTATATCAGGGATACATCCGATGTGCGCCTCCGGGATTCCATCAGGTGCAACGGAAGCGTTTACAGAACTCCGGAACTGATCTCCATTGACAGCCTGAAAAAATATTACACCGGAAGTGAAGTGGTGCTCCCCAACTTAAAGATAAGGGGTATCGTGATCTCTGACGCGTCCAACGGTAACGTGAGCGCCGGGAACGTAGTCCTACAGGGCGGCAATAATGACAAAGGCATCGTATTATACTTCGGGGGAAATCCTAACTATAATGTAGGAGATTCCATTGAAGTCAATATCACCGGGGCAACGCTCAAGGAATACCGCGGTAAGCTGGAGCTGGAAAATGTCAGCACCTCCAAAACAACCCGCCTGAGCGCCGGAAGGACCATCACGCCCAAAACAGTGACGATCAGCGAGATCGCCGCTAATTTCTCCAATTACGAATCTACCCTGGTAAGGATTGCAAATGTCACCTGGGATGCCGGCTATACCACCATCAACGGCGACAGGGGCAACCTGAACGTGAGTGATGCCACCGGTACGATCCTGCATTATACGGCCAACGGCGCCGCTTTCAAAGAGTTTGTATTACCGCCCAGCCCTGCCACTGCGATCGTAGGTATCATAGAGCGCTTCAATACCACCATCCAGCTGAGAATAAGAAATGCCAGCGATATTACGCCGTAGAAAGCCAATATCCTTCCATAAAAAAAAGAACGGTTGCCGGGCAACCGTTCTTTTTTTATGCCGTAATCCCGGAAAGACGCTGTCCGCTGAAGCAGCGCTCCGGGTACAGGTCAGCTTTTTTTCTTTGCCTTTTTAAGCGCGTCCAGCCGGGCCTGTATCCTGATATTGTCCCTGACCGTTTTCCAGTAATCCGGTCCGTAGTCCACAAAGATCTCACTGCCCGCTTTTATATCCCGTGTGGCCTGTATAAATACCCGCACTCCTTCCTCCACGAACTCACTGTTGTTCCGCAGCCCTTTTATACGGGTGAGCCCTTTGGCATCATTGGCATACCTGGCTATAGCTTTCTTATGCTTGGAGCCGTCAATAACGTGATCGTCCGTTACATGAAAGAGGAAAGGATTATCCCCGTCCATATGATCGGCATCTTTCCAGGTGGTCACCCGGCCTTTATACTCGATGATCTTATCACCTTTCTTTATATCCACGGTGGTATAGAGACCCAGGCCCGCATCGGGGATCTGGGATGCCTTTACTTCAAGATTTTTTTCCAATAATGCCATATATTATTCAGCCTGGGATAAGATTGATAAACTTTTTTGAATGATGGCGATACATTCATCCATCTGTTCCCTGGTGATCACCAGGGGGGGGGCAAAGCGGATCTTGTCGCCATGCGTAGGCTTGGCCAGCAGGCCGTTGTGCATCATTTCTTTACATAGCTTATAGGCGGCATCTTCATCCGCGTGCTTTACCACGATGGCATTCAGCAGCCCTTTTCCCCTTACTTCCGCCACCGCCGGATGCTGCATATTGCTGATGGCCTCCCGGAAGTATTCTCCCATGACTTCCGCGTTCTGCGCCAGGTTCTCCTCCACCAGCACTTTCAGCGATGCCACCGCTACAGCACTGGCCAGCGGGTTACCGCCATAGGTAGAGCCATGTTCCCCGGGCTTGATGGTCAGCATAATACGATCGTCAGCCAGCACCGCAGAGATCGGTAAGGTACCGCCGCTCAATGCCTTGCCCAGGATCAGTATATCCGGCTGCACCTGCTCATGGTGCACCGCCAGCAGCTTACCGGTACGCGACAGGCCCGTCTGTATCTCATCTGCAATGAATAATACGTTGTGTGATTTACAGAGCTCGAACGCCCGCTTCAGGTAGCCTTCATCAGGTACCACCACACCCGCTTCCCCCTGTATCGGCTCTACCAGGAATGCGCAGACCAGCTCATCCTCCAGCGCTTTTGCCAGCGCCGGTATATCATTGTAAGGGATGGTAACATAGCCTGATACGAACGGGCCGAAATCCCGGGTGGCCGTAGCGTCAGTACTGAAAGAAACGATATTGATGGTACGCCCGTGAAAATTATCCGCTACCGTAATGATCTTGGCCTGGTTCTCCGGTATGCCCTTAACTTTATAGGCCCATTTCCTGGCCAGCTTCAGGGCTGTTTCCACCGCTTCCGCGCCGGAATTCATCGGCAGCAGCTTATCATAGCCGAACAGGCTGGTGGCATATACTTCAAATTCACTCAGCTTGTCATTATAGAAGGCCCTGGAAGTAAGCGTCAGCTCCTGCGCCTGGTCAGTAAGCGCCTTGATGATGGCAGGATGGCAGTGCCCCTGGTTCAGGGCGGAATAGCCCGACAGGAAATCATAATAATGCCTGCCTTCCACGTCCCATACGCTTACGCCGCTGCCTTTGCAGAGCACCACCGGCAGGGGGCTGTAATTATGCGCTCCGAACTTTAATTCCGTCTCTATGATCTGTGCTGTCTTTGTAGCCATATGCTGATATTTTATAAATCTGTGTACAATAAGATCGCAATTTATGCACATTATCCGCAAATAACAATTCCGTACGCCCTTTCTTTTTCCTCCTAACGCCTGTATAACACCGGGAATACCCCCTAAAATAGATAATGAATATTCGGATTGTTTCACCTATCTTTGCTGACTGTTATTTATCCACCTTTTAAATACATATCCTGTAAGATATGAAGTTATCGCAATTTAAATTCGATTTACCCCCCAACCTGATTTCTCAGAACCCCAGCAAGCACAGAGATGAAAGCCGCCTGATGGTAGTGCACCGCAATACCGGCGAGATAGAGCACCTGCTGTTCAAGGATATTTTAAAGTTCTTTGATGAGGGTGACGTTATGGTGGTCAATAATACCAAGGTATTCCCTGCCAGGCTGTACGGAAGAAAGGAAAAGACCGGCGCCAAGATCGAAGTATTTCTTTTAAGGGAGCTGAACAAGCAAAACAGGCTTTGGGATGTTATCGTGGATCCTGCCAGGAAGATACGGGTGGGCAATAAATTATATTTCGGTGACAATGAAGAGCTGGTAGCCGAAGTTATCGACAATACCACATCCAGGGGCAGGACCATCCGGTTCCTGCACGATGGCACAGAAGAGGAGTTCAAGGCTATCCTGGATACGCTGGGCGAAACGCCGCTGCCCAAATATATCAAAAGAAAACCCTCCGAAGAGGACCGGGAGCGTTACCAGACCGTATATGCCAAATATGAAGGCGCCGTTGCCGCACCTACAGCCGGTATGCACTTCAGCCGGGAGCTGATCAAAAGACTGGAGATCCAGGGCACGAATTTTGCCGAGATCACCCTGCATACGGGACTGGGCACTTTCAGGCCCATTGAGGTGGAAGACCTGTCCAAGCACAAAATGGACGCTGAATATTTCCGTGTGGAAGAAGAAGCCTGCGAGATCGTCAATAAGGGCATCGCCGAAAAAAGAAGGGTTTGTGCCGTGGGCACCACTACCCTGCGCGCCATAGAAAGCACCGTGACCGCCAGGGGCCTGCTGAAGCCTGCCGAAGGATGGACCAACCTGTTTATCCACCCTCCTTACGATTTTTCCATC
The DNA here is from genome assembly GCA_037190225.1 of Edaphocola sp. Lineage (GTDB taxonomy): Bacteria > Bacteroidota > Bacteroidia > Chitinophagales > Chitinophagaceae > MKSF01. The sequence goes on from JBBCJL010000006.1 coordinate 683,375, forward strand.
GTCAACTCCCTGATCACTAATTTCCACCTGCCTAAGACCTCTTTACTGATCATGGTGTGCGCGTTCGCTGGCTATGACCTGGCCATGAGGGCGTACGAAGAGGCTATCAAAGAAAAATACGGCTTCTTCTCTTACGGAGACGCCATGCTGATCATCTAATATCACACGGAGCTGTACAGCTCCGTCAGGCATCATATTTCAGGCGCCTGCTTCCAATGCGAAGCAGGTGTTTTTGTATGGGCATACACAGGCTGCCATATAGCGCGGCAGCTTTCTTAACCGCACCGGATCTCTGTTAAGAACACCATAAATTTACAGTTACCTTACCGGAATAACTTTTAAATAAGGTCCCAAAACTGCTTTTTCCCGGACTTCCGGGGTATATTTGGAGTATCTTTTCTATTCAAAATCAAAGTATAATGAAAAAATGCCTCATCTTACTGGCGTCCTGTTTAATAGCCTATACATCCGGTAATGCCCAGCTCAGCTCCGGCGGGTTTCCCTGGAGCATTACACAGCACCTGACGCCCGTATCCTCCTCTGTCGTCCACCGGTACAGCCTGCCTGACTGGAATGCGTACCTGCAGACGGAAAGAGAAGAAAGCAGCTTCAGCAAGCCACCGCTGGTGGCCTTATTTACGCCAACGGATATCAGCTTCCCGTCTTCGGGAAATTATTACCCCCTGGATAACGGGGACAAGGTCTGGTCTGCGGAAATCGAAATACAGGACGCCCTCGGTATGGGGTTCTACTTTGACCGTTTCAGCCTGCCCAAAGGCGTAACGATGTATATCACCAACGGGAATAAGAAACATATCCTGGGCGGCTATGATATCAGCAATACCAACGATTATAACAACTTCGCCACGGAAGCCATACAGGGCGGCCGCGCTACCCTGGAGCTGAATATCCCGTCCTTTGTTGATGAGCGGGATATCCGGTTGCACCTCGACCGTATAGCGGTCTATTTCCGGTCGGCTGAAAACCTGGCCAGGTATGCGGACGATGACCTCCGGACCATCAGCCTGCTGGATGAAGAGTTATTCAGGACCTCCTCCGTATGTGCCATCAATGCGATCTGCCCCCTGGGTTCCAATTATGCCAACCAGCGGAAAGCAACGGTACAGCAGCTGATACCCCAGGGATGGGGGCTGTCCGTATGCAGCGGCACGATGGTCAACAAGCTGGGCAATTCCGCCGAAGATTGTACCCAATATTATTTAACGGCCGGCCACTGTGAATCTACCGGCCAGAAGAATGACGCGGTCTTTTCCCAGCTGCTGCTGAGGTTCCAGTTCGAAACCACGGAATGTAACGGCACTCAAACCCCTGAAGCGAAAACGCTTACGGGAGCCAGGTTCCTATCACGCTCCGCCATCCCTTCCAATGCCAGCAATATTAAGGGAGATTTCCTGCTATTATTGCCCATCAGCAAGATCCCGGCTTCATGGGGTGTACTGCTGAACGGCTGGGACGCACGTCCTACTATGGCTACCACGAATACGGATCCAGAAAAATTCATCAATTTCAGCCATCCTGCAGGGGATGTAAAGAAAGTATTTGCAGCCAACAGGATCAACTCTGCCGCCGTAGGAGCTCCCGGTTCTCACTGGCTCGTCAATATACCCAACGGTAACGGCGTGGTACAGCAGGGCTCTTCCGGAAGCGGCCTTTTTGAAGGATCAGGACAGCTGATCGGTATCGCTTCGGTCGCAGGCGCCATGGATATGCCCCAGTCCTGCAATATCAACGGCAGAGGACAGTCAACCGATGCGCTGAACTATATCTATTTTTCCAAGCTGAGCTATAACTGGAATTATGCGGTGGACGGCAATGTCAATAATGCCAAGCTCAAGCCCTGGCTTGATCCGAATAACACGGGGAACCTTGTGGTGAATACGGTAACCACCGAATGCCAGCCCTTAAGCGGCTCCGTAGGCATCTCCAATACCCCTGAAGACCTCAGCAGGTATATCCACATATTCCCGAATCCCACTACAGACGGGCATCTGAAGATAGCCTTCAACCTGGCTGAGGCTACCTCCGGCCTGCAGCTGGAAGTTATCGACGTACTGGGCAGGACCGTCAAAACAGCGGCTATCCCTACCTTACAGGATCATATGCTGGAAGTGGACCTCAGCCATGTAGCCAACGGTATGTACACCGTCAAAATATTTAACTCCAGCGCCACCTTTGCGCGGAAAGTGGTCGTCAGTAAATAACCTAACCGGCTTCTTAGCACCGATCCCTCCTGCCAGGCAGGAGGGATTTTCTTATACCATTATAAGAAGCTGCGGGTTCCGTTATTCACAAGGATATCCCCGGACAATGCTATCTTAGCGGTATCTTTGCACCACAAACCTGACCGCATATGCCTCAGCCTTCCTGGTAATTATACTTTTACTCTTCGTTCTATTTACAATAAGCTATATCATCAGGGCGCATAAGAAGCGGACATTCCGGGCAGGGAACAGGCTCCGGGGACGCAGCGGCCGTTAGTCCACCCAGAAACCCAGGTAAGAGATACCGGCAACCATATATGAGCGTATTTCTGCCCTAACATTCTGATGAATTTATTAATTTTACCTTTTTAGAAAAGCAAATATTTAAAGCATGTCACATAATACATCAGCACGTATCATTAAGGCTCCAACGGGCAGCACCCTGCATTGCAAGAACTGGGTAGCGGAAGCCGCCTACAGGATGCTTCAGAATAACCTGGACCCCGAAGTAGCGGAACGCCCGGAAGACCTCGTTGTTTACGGCGGCATAGGGAAAGCAGCCCGGAACTGGGAAAGCTTTGATAAAATACTGGAATGCCTGAAGCACCTGGAAGAAGACCAGACCCTTATGGTACAGTCGGGTAAGCCGGTAGGCATCCTCCGCTCCCACAAAAACGCGCCCAGGGTACTGATAGCCAATTCCAACCTGGTTGGTAAATGGGCCAACTGGGAACACTTCCGGGAGCTGGAAGCGAAAGGATTGATGATGTACGGCCAGATGACCGCCGGCAGCTGGATCTATATCGGCTCACAGGGCATTGTGCAGGGCACTTATGAAACTTATCTTTCCCTGGCCAACAAGCATTACAACGGCTCCCTAAAAGGCACGCTGAACGTCACTGCCGGGCTCGGGGGAATGGGCGGCGCACAGCCGCTCGCCATCACCATGAACGAAGGCGTAGCGCTGGTAGCGGAGATGGAGGAATGGAGGATCCAGAAAAGGATAGAAACCAGGTACCTGGATGAATATTACAAGGATATCAGACAGGCCGTGGAAAGGGCGCTGGAAGCCAAGGCCAATGGTGAAGCCGTATCCATAGGCGTGCATTGCAATGCAGTAGACCTGCTGCAATACCTGATAGACCATAATATCACGATCGACACGCTCACCGACCAGACTTCCGCCCATGACGAGCTCATCGGGTATTTCCCCGAAGGCCTGAGCGTGGAAGAAGCCAATATCCTGAGAGAGACCAACCCGGAGGAGTACCAGTCAAGAGCCCTGGATACTATGGCCAGGCACGTACGACAGATGCTGGAACTGCAGCGGAGAGGCGCCATTACATTTGATTACGGCAATAACCTCCGCGGACAGGCCAAAGATAAGCGCGGCGTGGAAAACGCCTTTGATTTCCCCGGTTTTGTACCGGCCTATATCCGCCCGCTTTTCTGCGAGGGCAAAGGACCTTTCCGCTGGGTGGCGCTCAGCGGTGACCCGGAAGATATTTATACTACGGATAAAGCGCTGGCAGAGCTATTCCCTGAAAATGAAGGCCTGCAGCGCTGGCTGAAAATGGCCAAAGAAAAGATCGCCTTCCAGGGACTGCCGTCCCGTATCTGCTGGCTGGGTATGGGTGAAAGGGAAAAGGCAGGGCTTCTCTTTAACCAGCTGGTGAGAGAAGGCAAGGTAAAAGCGCCTATCGTTATAGGCCGCGACCACCTGGACTGCGGATCGGTAGCCTCTCCCAACAGGGAAACGGAAGCCATGAAGGACGGCTCGGATGCCGTAGCCGACTGGCCGATACTGAATGCCCTGATCAATACCGCAGGCGGCGCCAGCTGGGTAAGCTTCCATCATGGCGGCGGTGTAGGCATGGGCTATTCCTTACATGCCGGTATGGTCATTGTGGCCGATGGCAGCCAGGATGCGGAAGAGCGCCTGAAACGGGTGCTTCACAACGACCCTGCTATGGGCGTATTGCGCCATACGGATGCCGGGTATGAAGATGCCACTGCATATGCCGATAATTTCGGGCTGAATATCTGGTCCTGATAGCGCCCCCTTATATTCTACAGGAAGCTGACTAAAAGGCCCCCTGTATGGTCAATGGAGCTTACCGAAGTGATTATGTATAAATAAATAACCCTGTCAATATTCCGACCGAGAATATGACAGGGTTATTTACTTTCCGGACCTCCTCTTCTTATTTTACAGGAACGACCATTCGTCCTGATATCTTTACCCGCGAACGTTTCTTATCTTTTCAATACCCTGCCTGGCAATGATGCCTCTTGCTGCATAAGGGCGTTCTTTCCGGGCATTACCTACCGGCTCCCGGTTACGCCTGAACGGACCAGGATCTCCAAAGCTTTATCGCGTAATAATCATTGAATAATATTCCCCAAAAATGCTTCCTGTCTTACCAGCGCATCACCCCCGGGCTCCCCTGCCGTTCAGAAACAACCTCGTCATACATCCTGCTGCCAGGATCAAGGACCTTACGGAACAGTATTGTATAAGTAAAGCATTTCCGGATAGGCGGAAAAACCGTTATGCCCCCTGGTCTCCTGCAAAAATTAGTTTTAAATGCCAGAGCATGCTTAATATATCTATTTACTTCCTCACATCAAATATCACTCCTAAATACCTCATAATAAAATAATAATATAAAGCACTTAAACCATACATAAGCAATGATCATGGCACATTCAGTAACATTTATTAACGTATATATTGCAAAAAACAATCATTTTTATTATTTTGTGTTACCTATAAACACCTCCATCCATGAAAAATGCGCTTACCGTCCGGTATAACAATGTTATATTCCGGCTGACCGGGTCTTTATGCGCCGCGGTCTTTATCACACTTTACGGCAAAGGCACCGGTTTGCTTGTCGCTATGAAATATCCGTCTTTCTATCTGCAGGTAGCGCTCAGCTTTTCCGTTGCATTTTTCCTGACCCTCCTCTGTCATTACAGCACCACCGTCCTGGATAAGCATTTTGACTGGCTCAGCAAGCCCGTCCGGAGAAGCGGCTTACAGGTGGTCTTCGGCATTATGATACCTGCGCTGGCAGCATATTATATTATGCTCCTCTATTTCCACTATTTTGACGGCAGGGATATCCATGCATCCGGGTATATGCTGGTCTATTTTCCTCATACGATATATTTCATCATATTTTTCAATCTTTATTACGTCATCCATAACCTTGTAGCACGTCTCCATAACCTAGGCACAGCGCCTGCTGCTACAGAGCATTCCCGGCTGCGTTCTTATACCATCGCTCCGGCCGCTCCCGGCCCGGCTGATATATGCCCGCACAGCCCGGGCTACCTGCCTACGGAGCGTGCCTGCGCTGAAGATCATGGCCGTAGTGATACAGCTATACCCGACCCTCTGCCGGAAGGTGAAGGAAAGCAGCTGATCGATAATATCTGCAATATCTGCTTCTTCTACAGGTATAACGGCAGGAACAGGATCGTATTCCAGGACGGCTACAGCACAATGACCGGCTTATCCCTGGACAGGATAGAGGAATTGCTGGCAACAGCAAGGCTTCCGGAAACGGCGCCTTCCTTTTTCAGGATCAACCGGCAGGTACTGCTCGGCAGCCATGCGTTCGATCTGAGCGACAGGCCGCTAAGCACCCGGCATAACCAGATAAATATCCACAGCAGGTATCTTTCACCGTCCAAAGGCATTACGTCCGAGCTGTTCAAGATCAGCAGGTTCAACCTGGCGAAGTTTAAGCGATGGGTAGCAGAACACCAGCCAATAGCCGCAGAATAGCAAGACATCTACATCCGCTCACATATGAATGACAGTGCAGCGGGTATATGTTTCCAGGAACAGGTACGCACTCCCGCTGCTTTTAAAGCAACAGGATCAGGGCCTGGGTCTTATATAACCGGCGTGCTTCCCAGGAAGCGCTTACTGCTTGACAAATTTATATACACCCAGCAGCGTCCCGTCATCCTTTGCGCTTACGCGGATAAAATAGATACCATCGCTCAGCATAGCAACAGGCAGGCTGTTATTTTCCGTTTCGCTGATCAGCCTGCCGTCCGCGCTTAACAGTGCAGCCGTAACCGGCACATCCGAACTGATATGAATATAATCCCGTGCGGGATTGGGGTATATGGAAATGCCAGTGCCCTGGGGAAGCGTGCCGATCCCTGTGCCGACATCGGTAACATGATACGACCCGCTGGCAGTACAGCCGTTATGCTCCGTGGCGACCAGGGTGTACCAGCCGGTATCCGCAGGCCTGAAGGTGGCAGCAGTGGCCCCTGCAACAGGCTGCCCGGCTTTATACCATTGGTAGTTATCATAGGTGTTCACGCTGGTCAGCAGCCCGTTATCATACAGGATCTCCACCGCCGGCATAATGTGCACATTGACCCTGAAGGTATCCGTACGCGATCCGCACCGGGTATCATAGCGTACCCAATAGGTTCCGCCGGCATCCACCGCCCGGGTAATGCCGGATGTGCCATCATCCCATCTATAGTTACTGAACTGGTTGAATGCTCTCAGCGTCATAGATAGCCGGGGCGCCTCCTCAACGGCACAGATCAGCGTATCAAAGACAATCCGCCCGCTCAGCCCGGTTTCCTCCCCTCCTACATGACCCGCAGTAACGATCTCGGCGGGAAGGTTCATACCCAATCCTGTGTTCAATGTGGCAAGATATCCCAGAGAAGGCACCGCTTCTTCAAACATACAGGCCATACCCGGCTGATCCGGCCGGTTAATGCAGCCCAGGAAATTATAATCCGGCAGACCTAAAGCTCCCATGACGGCTATGAAATATATTTTATCATTCTGGGCCAGCTTCAGCTGTGTAACTCCGGTAGTATTGCCGATCACAGTACGGCTGTTGTTATTATGCAGGTCATATTGTATCAGCTTGCCCCCGTTATGCAGATCGCTGATATATATTTTACTGCCATCAGGGGAGAAAGCCACACCATAAGAGCTCATGGGCGTATCAATAACTTCCTGGTGGTACACCTGCCCGGAGGTAATATCAAATTTAAACAATTCAACTGCCGATTCCTGGCGGGTATTTACCGTGACGATCTTTGAGCCGTCCGCTGAGGCTTTCATCTCACCCTGGAAGTAATAGGATGCGGGCAGCACTCCCATATTGCTGCTGATCACCGGCGTTGTGTTGATCCCGTTGGCATTGATCTCAAATGACAGGAATTCCGGCCGGTTATTGCTGCGGGTCACCACCCAGATATTGGCATCGCATCCGCGTATAGCGATCAGCTTCTCGCCCAATACCCCGTTCCATATGATCCCTCTCAGGGGGTACCCGGTGACAATATCGCCGTTCCCGTTATTCAGCGACATATCCACAACATTCAGGTAAAGATAGCTGTACAGGGAAAACACATAATAAAGGTTCGGATTGCCCGGGAAAGGAACGATCAGCGCGCCCTGCGTAGTAGTATAGGTATTGGTGCCGGGTCCGTTGATATTCGCTCCGTTCGGCATCATGGTCCCCGTCCTGTCCCATACATTGGACCCGTCCGTATAAAAGAGCAAATTACCGCCGGCATCGCTCACCGCTGCGCTGCACTCCGTCATACCAACAGCGGATGACTGCGGTACGGGCTGTGAGCCGTTGAAGTAAAGTCCTGCCTGCTTACTCATGACCCAGTTCGTATTCTGGGGAATATTATATTGGGCTTTCAATGCCAGAGGCAGCAGGCAGCATATCAGGACGGCTATGATTCGTGTAAACATATTCACAGTTATTTAATTTAACTATTTATTTACAAAAATACGCTTTTTATAATCAAATACTCAGCTCTTTTCCCGGACATATCCTTCCTGCTGACAAAAATTGCCCCCGTAATAAGGGTAGCTGGCTATCTATATGTAGGCAACAAAGCTATTATATGGAAACTGTATGTATAAGCAGCAAAGTATGACAGAGATTCCTCACATCCGTTCGGAATGACCTGCAGAAGAAATATGCGTATCTGTAATAACAAGTTATTTCCTATAAGGAAGAGGCACTAAATTTAACTGACTATCTAGGCAAGCAACAAAAGTCATTCTATGAAGACTGTAGGGATAAGCTGCAAAGGATGACAGAGATTCCTCACATCCGTTCGGAATGACCACAGGCACTGTAGTATCTTTTGGCAGCGAAAACGTTCCCTGACCCACAGAGCGCACACTTTCCAGCGAAACGTATCTGTAATAACAAGTTATTTCCTGTAAGGAGATAATCACTAAATATTAATTTACCGGCTTAAATATAAAACAGCCGGAAATTCCGGCTGCTCTTTCACCATACCGCTTATAGCGATACGTGCATTTAATGCTTATATGCCCTTTCTGCCTGGGCTACAATTCCTATTCCAGCGGCTTTCTGCCCGAAATAATATTGTACAATATCACAATAATTGCAATTACAAGCAAAATATGGATCAGGTTCCCCATTCCCATTCCATTACCAATTCCAGCCAAACCTAAAATCCAGACAATAATACATATTACTGCCACTAACCAAAGAATACTTCTCATATAAATAGATTTTAGTGAACATAAATAAAATTCAGATAATATATAACTATAACAAATCATCTGGCATTTGGTTCACCATGTCTCCCGGTAAAATATTTCCGGGATCATTATTCTCCCCCTGGAAGGTCTTCCTGCCGTACCGTTCAATACCGGCTCCTGCAGGATTACAGGGACATATCCTGCCTGCTGATACCGAAATTCTAATTATTTCATAAAGATTCTTTATTTCCAAAGACGCATGCTATCGTTCTTTGGATTCTACATTCTCGTTCAACTATGTATAACTTATTAATGATATACTATGAATAAAATGCAGTATTGCTGATCGTCCTCATCCTATCCCTTTTGCCTGCTGTAGTAAAGAGATGCTACACCGGCAGCGGCACCGTTACCGGTAACCAGCTGCGGTGCATATCAACGGGATCATTACCCTGGAGAACGGAAAGTTCAATACCACCATTCAGCCGAATTAAAATCCACAGCAATACTGTCGCTCATTCAATACACCCGGCATGACCGGCTGCAGCGTAAGCTTATAACCCTAATATGGCGGAAAGCACCGGCTATCACTGCATTGAGGCTTCAGCAGCATTCATCCACCCCGGTAAGATACGCCAGGAACAGCAGCTGCGATCATTTTACGGGCGGCGTATGGCTGCCGCTAATGCCTTACGTCCTGCTGATACTGTCTGTAATAGGCATTGAAGAATTGATAATAGAAATATGCTGCAAGGAGCACAATGAGCATATAGAATATTCCCGGAATTCCCAAGGCATACCAGGAGCGATAAGCGGGGCTGTATATCAGCATCAAAGTGGATGTTCCTACAATATAACTGATACCGATAAGTATGCCGGATGCCACATATCCCGTACTGGCTATGAGGAAGCCTTTGGAGCGGGGCAGACGCCAGAGAATGCCGGAGAAGGAATGTATATCCCCATACATCATATAGGAGATAAGCTCTTTACGGCTCAATCCGGGCTGTTCAGGCGGCTGCGGCTTAAAGCGAAACATATAGTAATACAGGCAGGCAATAATGAGCAGGCTCAGCAATAACTGCAAAGCGATCATAAAGGTCCAGCCAGCTCCCAGGAACTTTACAACGGGGTTCAGCTCTTTGTCCAGCGCCGGCGTGTACATGCTTGTAGTATACATATCATATACCCTTCCTGCCAGTATAAGCAATGCCAATGCTCTAAATTTTATGATTTTGCCCATATAGTTTAGTTTTCGGCCCGGTAATTTTTAAGTTCTGACAGTATTGTATTCAGGTTTTTAATCTTTTTGTCATAGAGGTACTTGTTGATAAGTACAGTGGCCAGCATCGTACCTGAAATTCCCGCCAGGGCATAGATCACAATAGTCTTTGTGTCCACAAATACATCAATATTGTGCATCACTTTCATCAACAGTGTAATGACAGGAATGATTAAAAAAGGGATGAGCGCCAGCTCCAGCTTCCGGGATCGCAGTATGATGAGACGGAGCTGTGTGAGCTGCTCCTGCAACACGATAAGGGGGGCGCCGTAGTGGTCTATGGCGTAAAATCGCTTTAACTTTCGGATGCCCAGAAGCAACTGAGCTGTAAGAACGAGGCAGCATACCAGCCCTGAAAAAAGGAATTTGGGCTGACCGGTATATTGCAGACTGATCAACAGGAATACCGGAATGAGCACCGCAGCCAGTGCCGCACTCAGCTGTTCATAAAGAAGCGGTTTTTGGAGCTCCTTTCTGAAAGCATTAAGATTGGTGTTTCTTAGCAGGGCCTCATTAAGTTTCAGGTTTTCCGTGAGCTTATGCTCATACCGCAGCCATAGTGTTTTAAAATCATTGAGTTCCATAAAATATTTACCTGTTATGAAAAAAGTCCTTTAGCCTGTTTTTAATCCGGTTTACTTTGGTGGCAACATTACTTTCAGTGATGCCAAGGATGTCAGCTATATCTTTATATCTGAGATCTTCGAGGTACAGGAGCATTAATGCTTTGTCGAGATCATTAAGCTGCGCAATGAACCCGTAAAGCATCCGGATCTGCCGGTCCGTTTCTGTGTCATACTCGTTCGTAACCAGAGATACAAATACGTCATGGTCTATATTGTGCCTTTTGTTTTCCTTACGGTAAAATGAAATGGCGGTATTGAGCGCAATCCTGTATATCCAGGTAGACAACTGTACGCTTCCGTTGTACCGTGGCATGGCTATCCAGAGCTGTACCAATATATCCTGTTCCAGATCCCGGTGGTCGGCAGGATTGTTGCAATAAGAATGACAAATTTTATAGATCAGGTGCCTGTACTCCCTAACCATTGAGATAAATTTTTCCTTGTCCACGATAATCGGATTTGACCAGCTATATTATTATTCGCAGCTTTTCCAGATTTATCACAGTTTCTGAAAAATATTTTGCAGCAGCTGGTATGAACACATAAACAATCCTGATGTTTTCCTGCAGTGAACGAAGACCTACGAAGCCCTAAATAACCTCAGTCCAATTGAATGGATAGAAAAATTGTTTCAGGATCCAGGGCGCCTGATGACAGAAAGCAGAAAACGCTATTTTATGACTGCCTGAAATCAGGGGCACTTACAGTCGAAGCGGAGATGTTCAGCAGCCGTGCTATGCTCCGTATACCACAGCCTTCTTTAAGATGGGATGATATATTCCCGGGTACCGCAGGATGGCAACCGCGGTAAATATAAGATGAAACGTGCGTTCGTTTACACGATTTACAACGAAATCGTGGAGTTCCGGTATTACTTTTTCCATACCGGATGCAACCGCCACCACAATAAGGACACATAAAATATTTTTATAAAACAACAATTTAAGCACACCAGGTCATCAACAACTGCATTTAAGGCTGGTTTTAGGGCCTAAAAAAAATTCGGGCGACCTGTGGATCGCCCGAATTTACATAAGTTGCAACTTAAAAAGTATTGATTTTAAAGGATAGTACCGGTGCTTTGATGAAAAACAACAATTGAGTACATTACCCATTCCCCCTACCTTACCGTTTCATAGCTAATCACTCCTAATACCTCAAAGACTTTAACTTTCCGTATAGCATATACATTCTTTTTTCTGTCCAATAAATATTGATATTGATCGCAATCCAATAATAATGGTACTCTCCTTTTTTTAGATATTCCCCTATTAACGATCATCTTAACTTTACATAATTTATATGATGTCCCACAAAATGGGCGGATAGTTGTTGAATCATCAATCAACTCATAAGCTAGATCTAATCCATTCTCAATATAACTGGAATTTAAATCAGTTCCCTTGTAAAATTTTGATTGCCTAATAAAATCAAGACTGTAGATAGTTCCATAATCTTCAATCTCATTGTTTTTATTTACAGGAATTAGACTTTGGCCTTGAACTATTACTCCATTCCCAGTGTATGCATTTAAATACTGTTCAAAAAGGAAAAAGCCTTCAATCGTATCATTTGCTTTCAATGAACTTTCCTTAAACGGTATTTTATAGGCAAAATGTTTCTGCATACAAGAATTAAGTATTAATATAAAGATACTTAACAGAATTAATTTAGTATTTTTTATCATAATCTACTCTATTATATTTAGAAGCGTTTTCAATAAGTTTACGAGTTTCACCTATATTAGGTTGCACCTTTAGGTCATTATTAGAGTTCAAACTTTCTTCTTGAGTATAAAACATAATTCCGTCAACTTTGATATGTCTTTCTCCTAGCATATTGTGGGAACCCATTTCGTGAGATATTACATTATCTGGGGCTAACTGAGTATGTCTAGGATTCAAAGTCACGGATCCAATCTTATCCGATAATGTTACTGTTGCATAAGCCCCAACATTATCCTCCACATCCACAGTTGGAGGCATATGTATCACACTTGCAATTCCTTCAGGACGTTCTTTTACTTTTGAGGGATTCTTTATCAGTTGAACGGTAACGTTATACTCAACATTAATTTTATAGCCTATACCTTTATTATATTGTTTCTCTGAAATAAATTTTGGTTGAACTCCATTCACTGGCAGGTCTCTTACATATACAACTGTATTACCCTTTGAAAATCTATCTGAAACTAATTGAGGATCCATATTTCGATAACGATCATTTAAATTGATATTATCAATAATATAGCCTTCGTGAACAATTTCAATTTTTGCTACTCTATCTTCTTTGTTTACATCTGTAACATTGATTCTGTGTAACCCTTTATGATCAATAGATTGTATAACATTATTTTCAGCAAAAGAGTAATTACTATTCCAAGGAAATTTAGAAGCATAGGGATCAATACTTAAAAACCGACCTAACCTGCTGTCATAGAATCTGGCGCCAAAATCCAGGCTGTTGCCTTTTCCTTTGATCTCATCATCTTGCTCCATCCCATTAAAGCCCATTCTATAATGCGTAGAACTTCCGTTCCGCTCCGGCATCGGCATACCAAACGGGTAATAATCTGTAAAAGAGCTTAAGTTGGCACTAAGATACGCATACGCTCCGGAATCTCCGTCACCGGTCCCCGTCTTTTTATCCAGCACTGTCACGTTCACATTCCCCAGGTGGTCTGTCAGCTGGTAACTACTACGCCAATTTTTACAACTTTTTTCAACAAGTCAAAGAACTAAAAAACTACTTACAACATCTACACAAAATGCTTCTCTAAATTTAAGACAATTACCTAAGCCCAAAAATATATCTTCAAACAAGCTATCAGCATCACTACACTTCTTGAAAAACAAATAGTTCTTCGGCTCAACCGTTTTAAATGAGTTCTTATAGTAAAGTTCTTTCTCTCAATATAATTGATCCTAAAAGATTGTACACGATGCAATGACTTTGAAATAAGATTCTTATAAATATTCAACCCATCTGTATAAATCCTTCGGGGATGCAATGCTAAAACACTATTCACTACTTTTTGAAAGTTCTCTTTGGTACGTTTACACACAACCCAATCTATTACCTGCTTCGTTTTCCTATTGATAGCATACGTAATCCAGCAATAATTTGCAGGAATATTTTTACCGATATAGGTGTGCAACTCGTCTATTTCATATTCCTGATTTTGTTCGTTAACTATTGACTTTCGTATCGTAGCCGCTAGTTGTTTAATCTGGTATATGACATTGCTTGCCGAGATTCGTAAAAACCGTGATATGTTCCGAATACCCATACCTTCATTGTTTAAACGAACGATATTTACCCTATCCCGTTCAGTAACAAAGCGGTTTTTATAAACAGATCTTTGATATTTGCAACATTGCTTGCAATAGTATTGTTGGATTGTATTACGGAACCCTTTCTTAATACAAGGTTCATCGCAGTATTTGCAGTGCACACGTGACGTTTTGAACACAAAGAAAATAAAAATGCAGCTATAAGGCTATTTCAGAACTTATAAAACAAAAACAGAAGGTTGAGAAACCTTCCGTTTTATCCATTCAAATTGATAAAGATTATTTATTATCAACAATAAATACATAATCCTTTTAAATCAAGTGACGTTTTGAACACTGCCCTGCCCTACTTATCACATCTAACTATCTCCTGTAAAAAAGTATATTCTCTTTCAACAAAATTTCTTTTACCATTAGAATAATATTCTTTCACATTTAAATCTTTTTTTTCATAAACAGGAAACGATATTAAATATGTATGTTTTTGAAACAAATGAAATTGGGAATTACTATTTAAGAAACACAAACTTAAGGAATGTGGGATTTTTAAATCGTCCTTATAGTGTTTACTGTTTGTATTAAAATACAACTCAAAAGTGGGAAAATTTGTAATATAGCATTTACCATTTAAGATAATTCTCATAGGTACAAGATGTACTCTCTCTAAATATTGTAATTGAGATTCACTAAAATGCCCAAATACAAAAGAGGTATCTTTCTTATCAAAAAAGAACTCTACTTCCTCTTGGTCAATAATCAAAAAAAACTTTTCAATCTTCCCTAAATTTTTACTGGTTTTACTCAATTTATCGCTATTACAGCTAATATATAATTTTACAATTTCGTCACTAGCTAATGAGGAAAAGCATATGCTCATTAAAAACAACAATAGGGAGAGTTTTAGAAATTTAGTTATAATATACATAATTCTTAATTTAAAATAATCAATTTATATTGGTACGGACTTTTTCAAACTTCTTCCAAGTTGACCCGCTTCTTCCTTTAAGCATATTTTTAGCTTCATTTCCACCTATCGTACCCATTCTTTCGGTATTATGTCGCTTTGGTTCAAGTATCTGATCATAAAAATTTATTGAACCATCTTGAGCTCGGTTATCTTTTTTTGTTTGAGGGTCAACATTTTGACCATTCAATCCATAAATTACATTAATTCGATTATTTGGAAAAAGCTCATTAACATCCTGTTCACTCGGATCATCTGCACTAAATATTTCAATCGCAGGATTTCCATTTTGATCCACAACATCAAAAACACCGGTCAAATGTGAGTGTATACTTATATCTGACGAAGGAATTTTCTGACTTCTTCTTCCTTCTCTATATTCCAATGGACCAGGTATAAAGTTTCCATTTTCATTTCTGTTCATATAAGTAGAATATTCTCCAACTTTTATTTCTTTACTTGTAAGCGTTTCATCTAAAACTTTGTACAAATAAGATAGTACATCTCTATTAACTGTAAGATAACCCATTGGAGTTCCATCTGTGTATGCAGGAACATCTGCAGCAGCATTCGTTCTTGTCATAAATTGAACATATTGGCCCTGATTAGAAAAAGAGAGAATTTCTTTTTTCAATTTCACATCAGTAACTTTTGCTAAAAGATTATTGTTTACTCCATCTGTTCCAATCCACTTTCCATTATAAAAAAACTCAGTACTACCAGAAGGGTCCGTAAAAATTAAAGGATTATTCAAAAAGGCCTTATATACAGACTGTCCTGGTTGTAACTTAAATTCAGGATCAATACTTAAAAACCGACCTAACCTGCTATCATACATCCTCGCCCCAAAATCCAAACTATTACCTTTGCCTTTGATCTCATCATCCTTCTCCACCCCGTTAAAGCCCATCCTATAATGTGAAACACTTCCGTTCCTTCCCGGCATTGGCATACCGAAAGGATAATAATCTGTAAAAGAACTGATATTGGTACTAAGATATATATATTTTTGGTTTGTGAACCTATCAGCCCCAAAAGTATATTTTCAGGCAGGCTATCAGCATCGCAGCGCTTTTGCTAAAACAGATCGTTCGACGGGACAAACGTTTCAGATGGGTACGCAACGTCAAATTCTTTCGTTCAATATGGTTGGTGCCATAAGGGATGACTTTATGAATACCCTTTGGAATGAGGGAACGGTAATGAGAAAGTTTATCTGTATAAATACGCTGAGCGAATACTATCAGCCTGTTAGCAACAGCAGCAATTGTTGGACTGCTCCTGTTACCTATATTGAAAGCTACAATATTCCCGGTATCACGCTCTAAAGCATAAACGATCCAGACAGGACGGCTCTTATTACCGATATAGGTATGCAGCTCATCTATTTCATAAGTGCCGCTGCTTTCAGCCACGGGAGCTGTTAGTCGTCCTGATACTTTTAATAGTCTTTTGAGAACAGTAGTGCAGGAAATACCCAAATACCTCGCTATGCTTCGGATGCCTAAACCCTCTTTGGTAAGCCTGACGATACTGCTGTCAACAGCAGGCTGATAAGCGTTGTAAGTATAAAAAGCGATAAATCGCTTCGAACAATCTTTACAATAGTATTGCTGCTTTCCCGTTTTTGTGCTGCCATTTTTAACAATACAGGACTTTTTGCAAGCCGGACATTGCAGCCCATCACTAACTCTGGAACACAGGGGTGTAGCGGACATCGTTGGAACAAGGTTTTTCCCCATAAAAATAAGCGAAACCGGTTTTACCCTGTTGCGCTTATTTTAAAATCACAACTAATAGCTATTGATTATCATAAAATTACATCCCTAAAATTTAGTATCACTAACTCTGTAACACTACCTACGTGGAAGTTTAGGTGTCGGTAAAGGAGGTAAATTACTTTCATCAAACTCTATATGGTCCAGATTAGATTTTAAATAATTCACAAAAGAACGATTGGGCATATATACCTTATTGTCATATACTATTGAACCGTCCCAGCATATGTAAACAATATCTAAACCGGTTTTATTCATGACTATGTACATACAATTGATAAAAACTTCATTTGTTGCCTTCTTCTTATCTCTAACAAGTTGGGGTTTTACTTGTACATACCAAAATTGGCTAAGTTTTAAGTAATCCTTGAATGTAGTAGTTTCATAATAGAGTCTTTTGTATTTCATTGTTTCGAGTTCGTAAGGAGAATCGATAAGTATACTATCTCCATCATCTAATACAAAGTATTTTTCTGCATTAGGATTTTCTTTTATGATTACAGAATCCTTATTTAGAAAAAAATTATTTAGAAAATTACTGGGCTTAGAAGCAAAATCAATCCTATTAACTTTCTCCCCTAAAAATTGAGTATTGTAATATACAATGACTTTATAGTCTGGGTTATTATAGAATTGGGCTAATGCAGTCGTATTATAACTAATAACACAGACAAATACATTAATCAAAAAACATATAACTTTCATAAATTTAAAACATTAAATTATCAACTATTATTTTTTATCATCCTGTCCTTCAGGTGTTTTAACATTCTCCGAAGGCAGCTCTGCATTTTTAAAATTCTTAATCAAATCAGAATCAAATATTTTATCAATTTTTTCGCGTCTGAACCCACCAAACCTATGATTAGTTCGGGTATTCAATTTAAATTTCAATCCTAATGTCCTCTCAACTCCGAGTATATTTCTAACCTCTTCCCAATCATCATAATCTTCATAAGCTCCTATCGCTTCAGTATTTTTTAAATCTATCAATCTCTTCGATCCTGTAGCCCAATGAAAACTATGTCCGACCTCATGACCTAAAATTACCATAGGATGAATCTCTTTAGCATCTCTCCCAAAAAGAGTAGGATCGAAGGCAATATTAGAAGACGTTGCTCCATTTCCTTCTGCATCACTTGAGCCTGAATGGCCCGCATAAGGGTCATAGCTATAATCAGCATGTTTATCAATTGTTATAGTCAATCTTTTACTATTTGATTGGTCAAGAAAATTTATCATTTCCTGAGGGCTTACCCTTGCAAACTTACCGGTTTTATAATCTCCAGTAGCAGAATAATCAATTGGATCTGTTATACTATGTATCATATTGAGATAGGTTATGGTTAGCTCTAACTCTTTACTAAAAGTAGGTTTTATAGCCATTCCAGGTCGGTAACGAATAGTCTTGCCATTGTGAACTAATAAAATAATCCTACCATCTGGATCAATAAACATTAATGGACTATTAGCTACAAAATTGTATGGACTTAATCCAGGATACTTTGTCGCTAGCGGATCCAAGCTCATCCACCTTCCTAATCGTGTGTCATACATTCTCGCACCAAAATCCAAGCTATTGCCTTTTCCTTTGACCTCATCATCCTTTTCCATCCCATTGAAACCCATCCGATAATGTGAACCACTTCCATTCCGCTCCGGCATCGGCATACCAAAAGGATAATAATCTGTAAAAGAGCTTAGGTTGGCACTAAGATACGCATACTCTCCCGGGTTTCCGTCACCGGTCCCCGTCTTTTTATCCAGCACTGTCACGTTCACATTCCCCAGGTGGTCTGTCAGCTCATAATGCTTCAGCCCTAAGTAACGTTTCACTAAGTAGGCCGTACGTGTGTACATATTAGAAGTGGTACCCGAATAAGGCAGCTTGGCGGATGCCTGGACCAGGTTGTCCTGGCCCAAATGGTACCACGGTGCACGCGCGCTCAGGTAAGATACGTTCTGTGCAGGCACCTCCACGTTAAACACATTCACTAAATAACCCTCAGGATAGCTTTTTATCCCCAGCCTGCTGCTGCCGTACAGGTGATGCTCCGCAAGCCGTACCGAGTCGATCTTCAGGTAGTCTGGCGTTGTCAGCGTCACCGTAGGGAAAGTATAGCTGCTGCTCAGCGGACCGCTTGTCACCTGCTGCAGCAACGTCAGCTCCTGCATATACGTCACCCACTGCACCCGCGCGCTCCCGTCTGGCGTATATACCGTATAATAGGCGCTCAGCGCGTCATTCACCGCAGACAGGTAGCCGGAGCTCACCAGGTCGCCGATAAAGTTCTCCGTGTGCAGCTCATAGGCCGCAGACAGCTTCTCATCTTCGCTCACATCATCAAACCAGCCCGGATCCTTCACGTCTTTCAGCTGAACGCACACATCCAGCGCAGCGCCCTTCAGGCTGTCATTCGACAGGATCGTTACATACAGCTCCTCACGGTAATCAGCTTTCAGAGGATCCTCATAAAAAGATACGGTATAGATGCTGTCCTGGTCCACAACAGCGCTGATAAACGCCGTCATGTCATCAGAGCCGTAATACCCCCCCAGCTCCTTATCAACGATCTCGTAAGCGCTCCAGGGATTATTAGACAAGTAGTCGTACATCCCCGTGGCCACGTCAATACCGCTGGTAACATCCGTGGTCACACCCCGCTGGAACGCCAGGTAATCCAGCATGTCCGGCGCCGATTCCTTCATCGTCATCAGCACCACCGCCAGGGAGGTGTCCGTACCGCTGCCCGATACCGCGGCTTCACCCACCGTAAATAAAGGCAGCAGCAGCCGCTTCGCGAAAGCGGTATTATGCTGCGCTTCCGTTTTCAGAGCCGTGCCGCCGTTATAGGCCCGCATAGCGGGATAAAAATTCCCGAAGCCCAGACCGTTCGTCACCTCATTATAGATCAGCGGGGAATGCTGCGCGTATTGCGAGGGAGTATAGGCCGAAGCAATATAGCCCGGACCCCAGGCCGTACGCACGGTATTGTGGTTCAGCAGCTGCTCCCGGAACACGGAAGCGGGCCCCGCTATCTCCGCCACCACCGCGGGCAGCCCCGTGCCGGAGCCCGGAGTCCATACCGGGTGCTGGTCGATGATGCTCTGGTTCAGCCAGTCGATAAAGTTATTATTGTTCACTTTCGCTTTTCGCTTGTACACCGCCAGGATATTACCCTGCGCGTCACGCGTGTACAGGTCAGAGAGCAGGTCGCCGTCACCGTTATCGTCTTCCGTCAGCACGTCCTTGCGCACCCGCTGTCCCATACCGTCATAGTAGAAGGAAATGTATTGCCCCGCGTCCGGGTTGCGGATCACATCCACTTTGCCCATAGCGTTCCAGCTGATCTCCTCCAGGCCGCCCTGCACGTCTTTGATTAAATTGCCCGAAGCATCGTACACGTAATTGCCGGCAGACTGGCCGGGACCCAGGTCCAGGTCACCGCCTATCCGGGCCGCTGCCTGGTCGTCCACGTAGTCCAGCTTGTTGTTCGTTGCAGCCTGGTAGTGGTACTGCAGCTGGTCAAAGGTAGTTCCCCCGCCGTCTTTACGGAGCAGCGAGATAATATTCCCGTCAGCGTCATAGCTGTAGCTGTTCGCATACCCGTCATTCGGCACTGCAGTGGCCTCGTAAGGCGCGTTATTGTCCAGCTCCGTATAGCCCGCCGACAACAGCCGGTTCAGCTGGTCGTACTGGTACGTGCGCTGCATATTCGTCAGGCCCTGGATGGCTGTGGTCTGCCGGGCGATGTTGCCGTTGTACAGCGACTGGCTCAGCGGGTTGGCAGCCGTACCTTTCATAAAGCCGGCCGTACCGATAGCCCGGTAATCGTCCTGGTGGTAATCCAGCGCATGCGCAAACACATCCTTAGGCATCAGCGGGTTGGTCTGTCCGTCATGGCCCATATCCGCGTCCGGGTGCAGCACATCGGCATTGATGGCCTTCAGCCACCCCTGTATGCTGTAGGCATACTGGATACCCTGCACCTGCATATCGCCCAGCTGCATCGTGGCCAGCGGTCCGTGCTTATAGTAAGTATAGGCCGCGTCCCGGTCCCACTGTACGCCGTCATTGCTGGTCAGTACCGAGGTAATGCGGTTGTCCGCGTCATAATCATATTTCTGGTAATACTGGTCGGCGCCGCCGCGGTTGTAGCTCAGCATATTCACCTTACCGCTCAGGTAGTCATAATCATAATCTATGCGCTTGAAGCGCTGTCCCATATAATGCATATGCGGCTGGTCCTGCACCAGGGTCTTCACATTGCCTGCGGCGTCATAGCTGAAGTGCGAAGCATGCGTAAAATAGGAGTACGGGTTCTGGCTGTTGCTGAGCACCGGCGTGTACAGCACAGACGCTATGCGGTTCTGCAGGTTATCCTGCGCGTCTATCCCAGGCTCTGCTCCCAGGTTCAGCAGCGGCTGATCGTACACCGAGGAGGTCACGTACTTGCGGCTCTGGCTGCGTACATAGGTTTTGATATTACCGGAAGCGCTGTGCTGCTGTGACTCCGTCACATACCACAGGTCGGCAGCAGGTATGGCCACCTGGCCCGACTCCGTGATGCGGCTCAGGTCGTCATACAGGGTATAGGCATATACCCCGGCCTCGGCCTGTCGGGCGTTCTGCGAAAAGACCATCCGTCCCACGGCATCATAATGGAAAGTAGTGACCCCGCCATCGGGCGTTTCCTGCCATACCAGCTGGTTCAGCGTATTATAGCGGTAGCGCGATGTTTTCTCATGGGCAGCGCGGTAGGCGGGATTCATCGCACCGTTGTCACGGTCGCTGTTGACCGCGGCAAACAGGCCGGATGACAGCGGCCGGATGCCCTCCGGCGGCGCTGTACGGGTCAGGTTGCCCGCCAGGTCGTAATAATAGGCGGTAAAATGATATTGCTTTTCTATAGTGGTCAGGTCCAGCGTATCGGTCGTCTCAGCCGGGAAGTGCCGCTGCATGGCGGTAAAATGCTCCCGGGTAATGCGGTCGGTATACCGGCGGTGCTCCAGGCGGCCCTGTTCGGCCGCGAATTCGTAAATGCCGTACTCACAGTTATAACGGTCCACCGTACCCACCGGCCGCTGCGGCGTGCCCAGCACCACGTTGGGAAGGCCCGCACCGGTACCCAGCTCAAAATCCGTAAAGCCGTAACATACCACCTCGTGCACGGTCAGCGGGCTGATCCTGATGGCCTGCACCTTGACCGTAAAGGTCTGCATGCCGCCTCCGGCAGGCTTGATCTTCAGCGAACCCGGTACATAGGTATAGGTCTCCGGCTTCATCAGGAACTGTTCGTTCGATTTGATATAAACATTATACCGCCTGTTGCGCGCGTCAAAAAGCGTGTACCATGCGCCGCCGTCGGCCGTGCGGTACACCGTCAGCCGGTCAATATCGGTATTGTCATATTGAAACCCGGACAGGCCGGTCACCGGTGTTGTCCGGGCAGCCGGGAACAGCTTATTCCCGTTCGCTGCCGTTACACGGCTCACAATATCCTCCAGGAAAGTAATATTCTCACTGTTGCGTGTCAGCGGGTAGGCCAGGTCGGTCAGGCGCTGCTCTCGGAAAATATCAATATAGGTCACCGGCTCCAGCTGTGCATGGCTCACGGCATTGGCAAAGGCCAGCTGCGAAGGCAGGATGCCTGCGTCCGCCTGGTTGCGTACCGTTACGCTGCCGCTGCCGGCCAGCGCGTAAATATAGTCCAGGTAAGCATCGTGACCGGCGGGATCATCCGTACGGACGAACCACAGCGGGTGACGGGTATCCCACCGGGCTACACCGCAGCCATTGTCCTCCAGCATATCACGGAGCGCCCGCAGGCGGTCCATCTGGTCGCCCAGCGTGCCGCCGCTCACTTCCGGTATGGTATATTTCCGTACAGCGGCCTGTGTATTATTCACCAGCGGTACCTGGTAAGTGGCATAGGTGGTATAGCCCATGCCTGCCAGTGCAGCGTTACACGCGTCAGCCGCCGGCAGCCACAACTCCGCCAGCGTAGCGCCTGGCAGCCGGGTATGCGCCTGGCGGCTCACCAGCGGGGCATAGCTGCTGATATAAGATTTTACCAGGCCCCAGATATGCGGCGGGAACTGGTGAAGGCTGACATCCGCCACCAGGTTGGTGCCGTTAAAATAGGTAAAGGCCGAAAACGCTACCGTGTCATCAAAATAATTCCTGAAACTATTGACAAATTGCCGGTATTGGACCGTGCCGGTAAACGTCAGCTCGTAAGCCGCTTTGTCCATCTCCAGCGCGGTACGGTACGGCACTTTACACCCCTGCATCAATTCCTGGTAATCCATGAAGCTGTAAGTCTTGTTGAACCTGTAGTTCAGGTAATTCTTAGCGGCCCGCTGGCCTTCGGCGGTATTCATCCCCTTATTGTAACCGTACACAGGCTGGTCAGACATAAATGCTGTCATAGCCTCATCAATATCCGTACAGACAAGCACATCTCCCAGCTCCTTACGCGGGTTCAGCCACTGCATAGGGGTCCGTTTGTGCCAGGCCAGGTAATTATTACAGGAGGAAGACCCGGAAGCGCTGCCCTGCAGCAAAAACGCGTTCTGCGTCATGACGCTGGCCAGCAGCTCACCGCTGGGATGTGCCAGCACGCTGCGGCCCGTCTCAAATCGGATGGTATGAGCGTCAAACCGCTGCGTTGTATTATAGCCGCATCCGAAATCAGGGTTTGTAGGATTATGGGGCGCCAGGTGAATATCTTCAGACACCGTACCATTGATAAGCTTTATCAGGCCCATCACGCGGTTGGGCAGGTTGGCCGCCGTGTACTCGCTATAAGTAAAGCTCACCGTATGCGTGGTGGTCAGGCCCAGGCCCAGCGTAGCGCACAGCGCCTTCTCATACGCGCTGCCCACCGGGTCCAGGTCTACCGTAACGGCAGCCGACTGCACCCGGTTCAGCAGCCGGTTCAGGAAGGCCCTGCCCTGGTCGTAATACGCGTCCTCATAAGGCAGGTATTCCGACAACGCGGGACGGGACGCTGCCTGGTTGTACTTGTTATAGGTCACCAGATAGGGATTGCAGAGGCTGTTCAGCGCCCCGGATCCCAGCACGGTCGTAATGGCAGTTTTCACCAGGTCGGGCGTAATATTCTGCCCCTGGGTATTGTTGCACACGCTGCCATTCCGCAAAATAGAGCGGATAGCATTCAGGTTCGCTGTGCTGATCGTACCGCAGCCGGACAGGCCGCTGATCACTTCCTCTACCTGGCGGTCGCAGAGGTAGGCGTTATTGGCTGCCACCTGGCTGTTGATCTGTGTCAGCGCGGCATTATTATAGGTAGCATTGAGCGGGTCATTGATCACGTTGCGCATCCATTGCGGTACATTATTGTCCACCACTTCGCCCAGGTTATTATAAAACTCCGGTATGGCCGGCGGCTGTTCCAGGGTCATCCGGAAATCCGCGGCGCATGGCGCGCACCCGCCGGAACCATCGGTCACTTTCTGCAGCAGCAGCGTCCTGTTGCCGATATAATTATTGACCAGGTTACGGGTGTACAGGTTACGGTAATAGACGTATTCCGGCAGGGTATTCAGCAGCACCAGCGTACGGAGCTCCTCGTGGTACATAGAATCGCCTGCTACGGAAAAACCGTTGGCGCTGTAGGTCTGGCGCAGGCTGAAAGTATCAATGCCCCAGGCCGTAGTGGGACTCACACGCATCACTTTGAGCTGCGCGGTAGTCAGCGGTCGCAGCGGGTCGTTCACGATATTCATCGGGTCGGCGGCGGCCATCTTATCCAGGGTTTCCACATTCAGGAAACGGGCGTCATTGTAGCTCCTGATCTTAGAAAGCATACCTATGTAATTGCTTGAATCGCAGGCCAGCAGCTTACAGTATTCCGGGTGCAGCGGCAGCAGGTGCTCCGCTACCGCATCGTTGAACACGGCGATCAGCTGGTCCGGTGTCATATCGGCCACCGCCAGCTCATCATTGGGATACATACCCGGCCAGATATGGCCCACGGGTATCTTTTTTACGCCCAGGCATGCCACCTGGTAGCGGTACTGGTAATTATAACGGTAAATATATTGATAACGCGGTTTCGTTACATAGCTCACCGGGTTGTTGAAATCATAATACTCGTCCAGCCCGTAACGGCATTCCGGTATCATCTCGTACCGGTACATCTCTACGATCTCTTCTTTTTCACAATTGCTCTCGTTAAAGGATAAAGTAGGGTAACAGTACACAGACTTCGGCTGGTTATTGGCCCAATACACACCATCGCAGCTCCTTTCATAGATATGGTACTCGCGGGCGAAATGCCTGATGGTATTCAGTTCCCACTGTTCCTGTATCTCAGGGAACATCTCGGTTTCGTCTACCTCCAGCCTGAACCGGTTATCGCAATCATACAGGCGGCGTACACGGAAGAGCGTATCGGTGCATAGCAGCAGGGAATCCACCTTGGTGGAATCTACGAAAAAGTCGGTAAAAATAGAGTTCGCATGGCCGTTGAGAAAGATATTATAGCGCGGGCTGGCCGTGTACTTACCGTATTTGGCGCCCGGGTACAGTTCGTCTTTCAGTTTCTGGCGCAATACATTACAATCATTTTTAAATGCGCCCGAATCGCAGGGGAAAGGCTGCTTCTCGATCTCCTCCCGGATAAAATGGTTGGAATCCAGGTAACACTGCTCATATCCCATATTATCGAGCGTAAATTCCCGGGCGGCACGGTACAGCATCGTATCCGGGAACACCAGCTCCTTGCGGATCACATGGCGGTCGGCAGGCAGGGTAAAGGCAGCCGTCACCGGCGCCGAAGCTATGGCATAGGGTGCAGCGTTGTTAACGAACGCGATGGTCTTGCTTTCGGTATCCGTACTTTCCGTTACCACATTTCCGCACTCGTCCGTAACCTGTATCTTATAAAAGCCGGGTACCTGTATGTACCGGTTCACCGCGGTGCCACAGCCGGGGTCATAAGGGCGTACTGTGCCGCTGTAACGGTAGTCGTGCGCGCCGCTGCCTTCCGGCATAAAGGCATAACTGAAGTTACGGTAGCTCAGCCCAAGGTCCTGCAGGGCTCCCTGCAGGACGTCAAACGTCACGGCGGCGGCGGCCGGCTGGTTGTCCAGGTCGCTTATCGGGTGCGATGCGTCCGGCTTGTGACCCGTCAGCCCGCTCAGTATAGTCTTTCCCGATGGGTCCAGGATGCTCACGCTGCTCTGGCCGTTGGGGTCTGTCACATATTGTTTGGGATAAAACTGGAAATAGCCCGCCTCATTGCCGAAATAACGGTTCAGCTCTTTCTGGTTGGCCGTCACATAGGCATAAGCGGTTCCCCTGCCTGTACGCTGAAAATGCTCCCCGGCTCCCCCCTGCCACAGTACCTTATTGGTAGCATCCGGAGCGTAAATGGTTTCAATGAAAGGATAGCCGCCCGCATCCGGTACATACTGCTGCATACCGGACTGGTCCGGGTTGGCGGAAGAATAATAGGTGGCCGCTTTACTGGAAGGACTCAGCGGCGCAATGGGATCTTTCAGGCAGCCTTTGTCAAAATCTTCCGCCCTGTAAGGCAGGCCGGTCTCGTCATTCAGCGCAATATCGTCCTTGAACCGCATGTTCTGCGACAATACCGGAACAGGCAGCGTAGAAATGGAAGGACGTCCTTCCTTATCATATACCTGGTCTACGGCCACCACATAATCGGGATCGGACGAAATACGGGTCTGTACCTGCCGGCTTTTGCCCGTACCGTCAAAATAGCTCACCACGCTTTTTTGTTTGCCCTCCTCGGCAAAGCTCAGGTTGTGCATCCAGTTGATGCGGTCGGTCTCATAAGCGTTCTGTATAAAATATACACAGTTGGAAAGGCACCTGAATCCATTGGTATTGGAAGGGTTGAAGCGCGAGGGAGAGATACCACCCCTGGGCTCAATGGTCCACGGGCCATACTCCAGCTCGGTATAATTCACGGCGTGCGGCCGTATAGCCCTGACACGGTACACGAGGGCACCCCTGCCGTACACCAGCGGTATCTCGTAGTAGTTATTAGAGGTTTGTACTCTCGTGGCGTTGTTATTAAAATTATAGTTGAAAGAGTAGGAAGAAGCGTTAAAGGTCTGCACCGCGTTGCCGGCGGCGTAATTATCAATACTGTAATTGTCCACATACAGCCATTCCAGCTCATACAATACCGGCCGGAAAGACGATACGGATGGAATGCTGCCGCAGGAATAGGAAACGGCAGGATTCATATCCCAGATCACCTTCAGCTTATCATTGGCGGCCACACTGGTCACATAGGGACGCACGGAAGGTGTCAGCCTGCTGTAGTCATAGCGCTGCAGGTAAATGCCCCCTTCCAGGAAGACGTTTTCCGGCACCTGGCTGTTAGGCAGTATCGTATTGCTGCCGTCATTGATCATCACCTGCATAGACAGTATTTCCAGCTTGTGGAAGGTATCATGTATCCTGTACACCACCCTGTCCTCGTAAGCCTCCAGCGAATCATGCTTATACTGCAGCCGCATGGCCACCGGGAAAGTGGATGTATTGCCGGCGCTCTTATAGCCTTTCACCTGGAAAGTGAAAGTAAGGTCAAAATCCGCCACCTGCTTCAGGCTCTGGTGGTTAATGCCCAGCACCAGGTAATCATCTACGGACTTGAATTTACCATAGGTATAAAACCCGGGAAGCAAGGAGTAATAGTCATGCTGTACGCTGCCCAGCGGGACGGCCGTCCAGTTGGAAAGGTCCTGCACATACTTCTCCGTCTCGAATTTAAAAGACTGGCCGGACACGCGGGTGCCGGAAAACATCAGCAGGGCTGCAAATAGTAACCGGAAGATCGGGAATTGCTGTATCATATATAATAATCTCCTTAATAATAAAAATAGGGTTATAATAAGGTATAAGCCTGGTATCTGGTGTACCTGGACTGCCACCTGACAGCCTGACCGCTGATAGTGCAGAAACGCTGTATGCTGAAAAGCGATGGCGGAACCGAGTGACTGAATTGGTACATCCTGACCGTATACAGTTGCCCGGTCTGATCGCCCCACCGGTCGGTCTGCTGCATCACCACCGTTACTTCGGAAAGCGCCTGGCCGGAAAAAACAAACCGGACGCTGCTGAAACCCTGTACCGGCTGCCTGAACCGGAAAGAGAGGACTTTATTCCCGCCTTCGGAACCGAGCTCGTAAGTGGTCATACTGTCCAGCACTGCCGGTGGCAGGTCATAGATCACATTGGACTGCTCTAAGGAAGCCGTTCCGAACACGCTGCGGTACCGCTGCACGCTCACAAGACTGGCCGTTTTATTCTCATGGTTCAGGCTCAGGAAATGATCCTTGTTACGCAGCTGGATATAGGCTCCCGAACTATCGTAATACTGCTGACCGCTCTGGCAGATCATACCGGAGATATCATACAGGCTCTGCTTGTGAGCAGTAGCGGCCACCTGTACCCGGTAACGGTACTGCAGGTGGGATGCTTCAAAATGCTTCTTAATGATCTCTATATAGCGCTTTTTGGCTGCCGCATCACCCTGCGCCCGGGTAAGGGTGCCGGCAGATGTCATGGCAAGCAACAAAATGGTCAGTAGCTTCCTCATTTCTTATAAGATTTTCTACCCTCGTTAATGGTCATAACGCCCCGGTCCGTTTCTTTCTTCGTTCTCACCATATTGCCTTCCGCGTCATACTCATAGAAGGTTGCGAAATTGTTATTGTCCAGCTGGGCCATCAGCCTGTACGTCAGGTTGTTATAGGCATAAGACACCACGGCCGCGTTCACGGGAGCAAACCGGATATCGTCCACCAGCTGGTTCACCTGCGCTATCCTGAGGTAAATACCGTGCGGCATATAACCCGAAGGGATACCGCTGCCCGCCGGGAAGGGGTAATCTATAGCACCTTCTACCTTATACCAGCCGTCTATAGGACCGGATACGATGTTCAGTATAGGGTGCAGGGTACTCATCAGGCTGCTGCCCTGGTAGCTTTTGATCACCAGCGGTCCGACAGCTGGTTTGCTGCCGTCCAGGTTCTTCAGCCAGTAAGAGATCTTATATCTTTTATTGTTCAGGTCACTGACCGGGATGATATGGAAATCCTGCGAGTTCTGGGTAGCGATCAACGCATGCAGGCCCGTATGCGCGTTTTCCGTAACAAAGTCGAAACCGGTATAATAATGCTGGTTGCCATACTTGAAATATTCATTATTGTAAATAAGGTTAGTAAATGTAACATTCCTGTTCCTGCCCGTCTGCTGCGGGTCCAGTATGCCCAGCAGCGAAGTGGTCGGCCATCCCTGCAGGTGCATATTCCTGTTACGAACCAGCCGCTCATCTTCAAAGCCATAGTAACGCACCTCGTTATAATTCGCATTGTTGGCCATCACCATCGGCAGCGTATAGTTGAAACCGTAACGGGCGCTGGAAAGAATACCTGAAGCATCCCGGGTTTCCAGCGGTATATTGCCGTAGCTTACCTGCGTTACCTGGGTTGTTGCCATCCATTTGTAGGTGGACACATGATGCCGGTCCAAAGCCGGAGCCGGCTCCGCACAGGCGCCCACATTGCCGGAATGCTCTTTCCAGAACGGGTAATAATCTTTGTAATACCCGTCATTCCTGCTGTGATCATTATACATACGCTCTGTATTGTACACATAGCCGGCTTGCTGGAATATATTGCCCCTTCTGCCGGAAACAAAATCATTATATACAGGCGGTGATCCTTCACGTGCGCCATGCAGGGATACATTCGCCATGTTTTCAAACAGGCTCGCGGTAGTGTTCAGTATTTTATCTGTCGCCCCTACATTCAGCATATCGCTGAAGGACACGAATTTCCTGTCTCCCATAAAGGAGAGCTCCTGCACGCTGGCATTCAGCATATTTCGGTTGCCGGATACCACGATGGTCATCGGTACGTCCTCATAGGTAATATCCTGCTGCAGGTCCGGGTTTTTATTGGTATTGGGCAACGTGGCGCTTTCACCGTACAGTACCCTCGGCTGTACGCGGAATACACAGATCTGATCGCCGGGATTCGGTACTGATCCTCCTACACCGGGCGTATAGCTCGTCAGTACACCCGGGTCGTCTGTCTTATCCACATTCACAAATTCCTTACCTACCACCCAGAAATGCTTCATAGTAAAATTGAAATTATCCAGCACTATTTTAACCAGCACCTGGTCGCCCACCCGGATCAGCTTTTCATCACATTTGGGAATAAAATAAATAAGGTCCCCTTTAAACACCAGCGACTCGGCTTCAAAGCGCAATCCCTCATTCAGGTAGGAAGGCTGCATATAATTGTAAGCCAGGTAAGCCGGTATGGACAGTGCATTGATCCTGTCATTATACTGGTTGTTCACAACAGAGTGGATAGGATTGCCCGACTGCGCGTCATACAGCAGGTTTTCCTGCACTACTTTGGCACCATGGCTGTGCGTGATCACCTCTTTCAGGATACCATATTGTTGTACGAACTTGGTGGTCACCTGAGAAGTGAATTCATTTTCCTTGGACTGGTTCGGGCTGAACATCGTGGGCAGCGGGAATACAAACCAGCCGAAATTCACCGTGTTCAGGTTAAAGCTGATATTATGGGACGTGGTGAAAGAGTAATTGTAACGTACATCATGATTGATATCCACATCCTCACCCAGTGTAACATCAGCGATACTGTACCCGGAGAAAGCAGGTGACGGCGGCATCAGCGCCCTTACCTTATTGTCCAGGTTGCCATTGGCATCCGTCTGGTACACATATCGTGTAGACGATATCTCTTCCCTTTCTGCCAGCGCGGCATTATTGCCGGAAGTCTTCAGCACATAATCTGCCGTGAATTTGGGTTTACCATGCATATCATTCAGGATGACGGCATACCCCTGTCCTACGGAAGCTTCCACTTCACTCAGGAAAAAGTTAGCCCTTTTCCGCTCCTTATAAGTGGCTACGGGCGTATGTTCCACCCTTACCGGGAAATCCCTGGCGGTGTAAAATTCATATACGTTCTCATATTTCGAGGACTTGGCATCGTTCACATGCAGGCTGTGTACTACGACCCTGCTGTACCCCACGGTAGCTGTAGGAAGAAAACTCTCCGCATGCGGGGTTTCCTTGAAAAGCTTTACCGGGGGCAGCAGCCTGCCCGACTGTGCCGTATAAGGCTCCGGCTGCCGGAGCGGGCTTTCCTCGGCGCCGATGGCCGGTTCATTGACCGCTACCCCGCTGCTGATCTTCCCGCCAGTCCTGTCTGAAGTAACCGTATATTCATACTGCTTCCCATAGGTGCTTTTAAAGCTGCCCGTCATCTGGTCCCACTCATCCGATAAGGTGATACTCCTGACGCGTACGCCACCACCGTACTTGGTAAAACCGGGCGAGTGTACCCGTACCCACGACTGCTCTGTTTGCACCAGCTTGCTGAGATGACGTCCCAGCAGGTACATATTTACATTCTTGCCCATATTGCCGAATTCATCGAAAGCAGCAGCGAGCCCTTCCGCTATCTGGCGGTCAGAATCAGGGTCCAGTCCCGGGTAGATGAGGTAAGGTGCCGATACCTTCGCAAAGTTCAGGCCAGCCAGCGCTATCGCGCTGATCATATTACTATTGGTTTCCCCGGCTTTCTCTTTCCGGAGCCTGATATAGAAATAATCGTCATTATCAGGACAGACAGCTACCTCTTCCACTTTCGCATATCCCCTGACCGGCTCATAGGTCCCCCGGTTACCAATATCTATTTTAAAATTAAAATAGAGCATATCCTCGCCATCCAGGTAGTTGTCCCTGATACTCAGTACTGCGCTCTCCCTGTTCTTATCCCGCTTCAGGTATATATAATCATTGGTCTGTACCGGTTCATTATACAGCAGATCGACCGGATAGAAATTGGGGGAATTGCCTACCCCTGCTATCCGCATCATCTCCATCGCCCGCTTATCCTGTACATAGCTGTAATCATTACTTTCATACGCGATGTCCAGCACCGCCCCTGAAGGCATTATAACACGTGACAGCTGCCATTTCGCGGCATAGGCGTCTGCCTGCGCCTTTTGCTGGAGGGTATAAGGGAATTCATAATTCGTCAGCCCGCCGCCATTGGACACGGCAGGCTTATAAGTCCCCCACCTGTCTTTGGCAGCAAGGTCGTAATCAGCATTCTGCGCATACTGGAACTCATAGGGATTCAGCAGGCTGATACCCGAAGTACCGTTCCTGGTATACACTTTTTTGAGCG
The DNA here is from genome assembly GCA_037190225.1 of Edaphocola sp. Taxonomy (GTDB): domain Bacteria; phylum Bacteroidota; class Bacteroidia; order Chitinophagales; family Chitinophagaceae; genus MKSF01. The sequence continues at coordinate 715,315 of JBBCJL010000006.1, forward strand.
TCAGCTTACCTACGCCGCCTTCACTGTTGGGCAGTCCCGGGCATAGCTCATTACTGTACTGGAAAATAATGGTCTTTAGCGGTACAGGGCCTCTTGTAAGATCAAACCTTGTACTTTTATTATAAATAACAATAGAATCCAGCTGGTAGCTTTTCTGCCGGGCGGTCAGCGGACTGGTCAGCGTATTGTTGAGCAGCACATTACCCGTACCCTGCAGCTCACCGGGTTTGATCACCGGTGCCATGGTACCCAGCCCGTCCTTTCTTTCACTAATGTAAAATTCGGCTATCTGGTTCTTGCTCTCAATAGAGTTGATATACCATACATCCTTGGCCCCGATGATATAGCTGCCTTTATCATCTTTCTTATCTGTCCAGTTGCCCGGGTGATAGCTGGCCACGGTAGCGTTGGCAGAATATGGTGCGATCCAGCGGTAATCCTTAACTGCGCGGCTGTAATTAAACTTGGTATACGTACCCAGGTCGTCTTCCGTAGGTCCGTCACCGGTGACATCCACATAATCTGCGGATAGGGAAGCCGTAAGCAGGTAAGCGTAGGCGTGCGCCGGCATGATAGTAGACTGGAAATATTTCTCATTCGGGTGCGGGTTATTTTCAGAATCCTCCTGCGCATTGAAAGTGACCACGCCCCGGCTGACATCCGCATTGGCGGGGTTTACACTGAAAGTAGCCTCCCTTTGGATAGAGTTCTTGGCAGGAATGGCATAAATATATCTTCTCCCGTCCGGAAGCGTCTGGCGGAATTCGCCTATATGTGCCCTCTTGACCTCATCATAGGTATTAAAGATATTACGTTTGATGCGTTCCGGTCTGCGATTGATCAGCGCCCTTCCCGTATTGATCGGGTAGCTGAGCAGTTCCGGCATAGCGCCGACCAGCACGGAACCGGCATCAAAATTGGTGAGATAGCTATAATGTGTGGCTCTCGCCGAGCGCTGTTCCCGTGGCTGAAGGATACCTGAGGCGTTCTGGTAACTTTTCCCGTTATCCGTGCTTAATTGCTGCATGTTGAACAGTACCGGTGATTTGGAACTGATGGCCGCTTCACCGTGGAGATAATTATAAGTATATTCGCCTGCATTTTTAAAATACACATTTTCATATACTTTATTGACCTCACCGGAGCGGAACCTGAATACCTGGTCTTTCAGGTTGCCCTTGCTGCCTACACCTGATTTGTTAAGCACTGCCATGGTCGCGTTGTTTACACCTACCTCCAGCAGTCCGCCGCTCAAACCTATAGGCCCGCCTACTTCTAAGGATTTATTGTCATTACCGGACAGGGTATATAACTTCGGGTCATAAATGGTCCCGATATCATTACGGAAAGGCCGGAACATGCCCCCGGTCCCCTGACCGTTCACACTATATACATCGTATGACAGAGCACTGGTAGGAAGGGATTTATGTGTTTTGTTATAGCTGCCGTCCTTATCCCTCGTAAAATCAAGTATATCATCATAACGGGCATTTTGCAGGTTCAGGTAACCGAAAGCGTTCCGGGTACCGTCCCGCTCAAACTGGGAAATGCTATAGGTCATACCGAGGTGCAAATGCGGAAAACCGAACATCACCTCAGAACCGACCTGCAGCCGGAAACCAAAACCCAGCTGCTTCATAGGATTACTGATGGAAGGCGTAAAATTCTGCAGGCCTATGGGGATGGTCCCCCCGGTAGAAAAACCGGAATACCGGCGTACCTTATGCACTTTGTCCCCACGGCTGCCGTCTCCCAGTTTGGCATTCTTCTGGGTCACTTCCTGGGTGGTTCTTTTATAGATGCTCAACCCGAAGTTCGGATCTTTCAGACCATACCTGGAATTGAAGCCTGTACCAGCGCTGAGGCTGCCGCCCATACTCTCCGAAGCCGCACTCTGGGACTCCAGGTACAGGGATACGCTGGTACCGATATCCGCACCGGATAAAGAATTAACGCCCATATTCATCCCTACACCTAACTGGTTACCCAGGTCACCTGCCAGGGGGATTTTGATATTAGTGCTAGCATTGAATCCAAGACCACAGCCCCTGTAATTATTAAAAGTAACGTCCGCGTCCAGGCCGAAACCGATCCGCACCGCACCGGCCAGCTCAAAACCGACATTGATACCGGTATTGAATACGTACTCCCGCTCCGGCTCTACATGCAGGCGCTTAATGATCTGCTCCCCGTCATAATCATCCGGTATCCCCCGTACGCCGCGGTTGATCTGGCCGGGGTTGAGGCTCCAGCCCAGACCTACCCACGAAGCTTCATCTTCCATACCGCTGCCGCTGTGGTAAGCGAGGTTGACGGGATACCCTTCCAGGTCAAACAAAGGAAGATTATATACAAAGTCGCCCGAAAAGGTGTTCACCATATCCGTGGTGCCTACCGGCTCAAAGCCGCCCATCTCCGGTGTGGTAGGCCCGGAAGTTAATGCCATAGCCTGCTGTACCGGGGCCAGCAGCTCCAGCCACAGGATCACGAACAGGATACGGGCCACGGGTTTTACATAGTATTGTTTCATTGTCAACATCGGTGTCATACTACGATTGTTTTAAGCTGAATTTTATGATTTGCTGTGTGTATATTTTGTCTTCAAATACCAGGCGCAACCCTTCCGTCGCGTCCACGGGCGCTTTAAAGACCAGCACCACATCCACCTGCGGGCTGATGCCGTAACCGTTCTCATAAGCGCTCTCCGCGGGTGCTACCCGGAGCTCACCAACCTCGTCTGTCAGGTAGATATGCTCCCGGATGCTGCCATTGAAGAAAGCCAGCCGGTCATTGTAACATTCCTGGTCGGCGCATCCCCATTTTATCAGGTCGGTACCGCCCGCGCTGTGCTCCAGCCGCAGCCTGACATATAAATATCCTTTGGTGTCGCTGCCCCCTTTCCATTCAGGGTCCCGCTGCCGCTTGTAGGCATCCAGCGGCATCACGGACACCTCATAACGGATACCGTCAATTTCCTTGGACCGCACAGAGGGCGTATCCCCATTGTCCCCGGCACTGCAGGATGCCAGCCCGAACGGGAGCAGCCATAACAGGAGGTATATAAGGAAATGGTTATTTCGCTTCATATTCTTTATTGATGTATTCCAAAACTTCCTGCGTGATGTCAATGGCAGGCTTGCCGTACAGCACCGTGCCCATACCATTGGCGCCCACAATGATGTCATAGCCCTTTTTCTCCCCGAATTCGGCCAGCAAAGGGTTGATACGGTTCCATACCGTGGTGCTGATACCCTGGTAGTCTTCCTGCAGCTGCGCGAGATGCTGCTCCAGGTCAAAGAGCTGCCGGCGGAGGTCCATATTGGCCGTGTCCAGCACAAAGTAGGTTTTCAGGCTGTCGAATACGCCTTTCTTTACCTGGAAGTCGCGTTCCAGGCTGGCCGACAGCTCTTTTTTCATCTGGTAGGATTCCACCAGTGAGATAGTATCTACAAAGACCACTTTAGGGGCCGCAAAGCGTTCCCAGGCCAGGTAGCCGATAACGGCCAACAGCCCGATGCCCGGCCAGAGACTGCTGTTTATTTTCATAATTTGTTGATGTTATAGTACCTGAAAGGGATCTCGTAGCTTTTGCCGTCTATATGTAAGCGCAGCAGGTAGGCCGTATTGTGCCGGAGCTTGCCCCGTTTCAGCAAAAGGTCCTTATAGTTCCAGCCCGGCACCAGGGCTGTTTCACTGCTGTACACGGTCTTTTCCGTCCCTTTGTCCTGCTGCAGCACCGTATAGGCTGCTTTGCCCGCGCCACCGGTATGGTTGTATTTCAGCTTGACGGTATCGCTGACCTGCAGCTCCACCGCCTGGCGGCTGCCCGCAAAGTCATAGTAAGACCGGGAAAAAGGCACTGCCTTTTCCACGCTGTCCGTTACGATGATAAAGTTATAGGGCGCCGCGGTACCGAGCAGGATGTCATTGTAGTAAGCGTCTACCGTCCAGGCATAACGCTGGCCCGCGCGCAGCGGACGGCCCGACACCGGGTAGCTGAGCGCGTTCGTGCTATGGTATTTATAGTCCAGCACAAAGTTATTGCGCTGTATAGCGGCTATTTTGCTTTGCTTCGGCTGCTGCTCCGCTACTTTGACGCGGTATTGCAGCTGGCCTGCCAGCGGGCTGTTCACCAGCCAGATGAGCTGCGGTGTATATTCCTTTATTTTCGCGCCGTCTTCCGGGTAGTCGAGCTCAATGATAAACAGCTCATCGTTGTTCCCGAAGATACAGTCCTGCGTCTCCTGCTGCCCGTTGCCTTCCTGCGACCGCTGCTGTTCGGAGAGCGTCACGCAGTATTCATAAGCCCCTGCAGGCAGCATACCGCTTTCAAAGAGCCGCTGCAGGTCCGGTGAAGTGTATTGCAGCCGGATGTTGCGCCCGGCCATAGGGTTCACACCGGGACGTATCACCACGTCTGCCGTATAGGAAACCGAATGCCGCGTATTGCGGAATTGCAGCTTCCCCTGTACCCGCACCGTCCTGTCCCCGGGATAATTGGAAATAATATCGTAGGACATCAGGTTGCGGATGTTGAGATCGGTGCCTGTCAGCGCACCGAGGGAGAGCGTCAGGCCGGAACCATAGCCATTGACGCAAAAGAAAAACAGCACCAGGAAAACGTATAAAGATCTAACCATTATTGCGGTCGCTTTTTAGTGGAAAATGTATAATAAATGCCCAGGCTAAAGGCTGCCATATCAGGATTGCCCGTGGTTAATGCTTTGTTGTAGCGCATCCGGCGCACCATTGCATTAAACTGTAACGGCCAGTTTTTCGGCGCCAGTGTCGCGTGGAGGTTCACGCCGAACCGTACGATAACCGAACCGGCATGCGCCAGCTCCAGCCCGCCGCCCGCGGTCACGGCAGGATGCACCTGCCCGCTCAGCTGCAGGGTCTCAAAGGTATTATTGAACAGCAGGGCCTGGTCGGCGCCGGACATACTTTCCCGTACATTGCCGCTGCTGCCCACATAACCGGCCGTAGCGCTAACTGTCAGGCCCTTACGCGCATAGGCCGCCATCAGCTGGATATTGGAGCTGCTGTAGCGGGCCGTGTCCACCTGGCTGCGGTTATAATTGTAGAAAGTATTAAAGGTATAGACCCCACCGGAGCCGGTCTTTAGTATATAGTTCGCTTTTACGATGAATACATCGCCCATCATCGGCCGCTGCTGTACCTGGAAAGTATCGGTCAGCGTTCGGAAGGTCGTAAAAGGCTTATAGGCCACCGTCAGGTTGGGCAGCCGTTTGAAGCGGGTCTGCAGCTCGGCGCCCAGCTTGCGGTTACGCCCGCTGTAGTAGTTGCTGCTCTGCAGCAGCAGCTGGTACTCCAATCTCACCCGGAGCCGGTTATTAAAGTAGGTCCCGGTATTTTGAAGCTTTATCTTCTGTGTACCGGAGAACAGGAAAGGCAGCACCCGGTTCTCAAAGGCCGACCCGATATGCTCATAGCCCAGCACCAGGTCATTGTCCGGGATATAGCGCAGCCCGGCAGCGGCATTGAAAGCGCTGTTATCCAGGTTACGGAGATTAAAACTTTCATTTGCACCTTTGGAATGGCTGTAATCCAGCTTAAGGGTCAGCTTTTCCCATTGTGCAGCATAGCCGAGTGAGAAAATATCCGTCCGGTTATGCGTGGCATCCAGCAGACCACCATAGCTGCCCTTAATGCCGCCATAGCCCGGAATATCCCGCTGGGCCTGCAGCGGCGCATAGGCAAAGTAAGATACCTGGATGTCCTGGTTATCAGACGGGTTGAAGAGCAGCTTGCCCAGGCCCGTTTTATAGCGCAGCACCGTACCGTCCGGGGACAGGTAGTCGGTATAGCCGAGGTTGGCACCTGCCTTGAAAAGCTTAAAGTCGTAGCCCGCATCCAGCCCTTTGGTCATCTGGCCGGCCAGGGTATAGTCCGAGTGATAATTCGACAGCATACCCGCGTCAAAGTTCGTCAGCCGCGTAGCCCATTGCTTCAGGCGTCCGCCCGGCAGTTTTGTGGCCAGACCGGGCAGCTGCTCTTTCAAAGGCTGGTCCTTATTATAATAGCGTTTCGTGAAGTTGTCTATCTGCAGGCTGTCGGCCAGCTGCTTGTCCTGCAGCGCGGCATATTTGGTTGTAACGGTCTCGTAAGCGGCAGTATAGGTTTCCAGCTGCCGAAACAGGCGGCCTATTTTTTCCAGCCTTTTACGGGTAACGGTGTCGCAGCCTTTACAGTCCAGCTGCTCCGGCCTTATGGTTTCCGGGTTTTTATACATCGCCGCATACTGCTCATACGGTACGCCGGAAGCGCCGGTTCGCGTTTGTGCACTGTCAGCCATACGGGTTATAATAATGGAAAGCTCATTACGGATCTCAGCCAGGAGACGATCCCTGGCGATGGCAGCGGCCTGCAGCTGGTCCTGCACCCGGTTACCGGCAAAGGCACCTGCGTTCTTTACCTTGTCCGCATTGTCGTTATAAATGCTTTGCTGCTCTTCCAATTGGGCCAGCAGCCTGCTCCTGTCAAAGCTGAAGTTGATATAGCTGGATTTAAAGTTCCGGCCCCGGTCCTGCGTGGTGTACATCCCGTTAACGGTAAAAGGGATGCCCAGCACCGGCACCTGTATGCTGCCGCCCGCTTCTGTATAGTTATTGTCTATGGATGAATGCTCCTCCCGGCCGGTGGAGACCTGGCTACGGTTGTACAGCGTGCCGCTGATCGTCTGGTCAGCACGGTCCTTTTTCAGCGCATCGTGATGGGACAGCACGTCAAAGGTCATATGATCGGGTGGCAATCCGTTCCTGGCAGCCACGTCCTGCGTCTTCCCACTATGCCGGTAGCTGCCGATATACGCGGACAAATGATAGATGTCCAGGTAACGTTCGCCATTCATATAACGAATGGTAATGGTAAAGCCTTCGCTTTCAAAGTAGCTGCGTACCAACCGGCTGTAGGAAGGCCGTACCCGCCGGGACATCTTCCGGTCATAGTAAGACAGGAATCCCGTTATCAGCGGATGATCAGACGGAATGATGCGTGATGCTTCCGCGCGCTGCGCATACCGGAAGGTATCTGTACCGGAAACGATCATCAGCTCATACCGTAAAGCATCGGAGTAAGGTAAGAATCCGTGCTTTTTATACAGGTCATACAAGCCTGTTCCCCGGAAACCACTGGGTTTCCATTCCTGGGGATAAGTCGTCTTACTGCTGCTGATGTGCGCTGTATAGGTATTGGTGTAAAGGATATTGCGGCCATCGGTCAGGGTCATTTGCATAACCGCCTGCAAGGTATCAGCCCCGCCATACGCCAGGTTCACCTGCTGGGAGAGCTTTTGACCCTGCAATAAAGGAGGATCCAGGAAAACAGAGAAGTTTTTTTCCTGGCTATAACCTGACTTTGTGAAAAGAAATAGCTTGGCGGTTATGGTTACTAAGGCTATGTATTTTTGCCGATACATGGACGCAAAAGTATAACAGTTTTTTAAGAAATAAAACAAAATCGTATAGAATTGTTAATTCCTTAATCAAATCCATTAAAATGTAGCAGGCCCCAAGTGATCCAACCAATCTATAATCAATTAAAATTCAATATATTAGAATACAAATAAGAACTTGAATTATTAAAGGAGAGCCGATTGGGAAGGTTCCCGGCAGCTTATAAAAGGCCAGTAATATATTAAAAACATCTATATACACCGGCATCAGGTGTATTTCCCTGCTTGTGATCCTGATGCCCCGGGTCATCTCCCCTCCCCTATACCTATTATATCTATTATGCAAGTGGTGCATTTAATAATCCGGCATGCACTTTATTTACGTTCCAATAAATCGTTTTTCAGGTCAAGAAGAGTAATTATAGCATCATAGCACTTCTTCACTTCATACTGCTTTATTTCCTGAACAAGCATGTTATCTAATGTGGTTTCTATTTTTTTGCACATAAGCATTATAGACTATCAAAAGCTTCATCGGTTCTTTCATTTGGACGATTACAAGAGCCCAAAGTAAGCGGGCTGGCTCCTTATTATAGGATCAATCCGACTAAAGTGAGGTAAACCAAACTCAGATGCAGGAATCGGTGGTTAAGCTATTTTGATGTAATGATGAAAATGGAACCATCATTTGCTACCCCTGCGTGCCGAAGTAAACCGGGGGACATAGAAAAAGCAGAGCCTATTGCAACAATGACTATACGTGCATACGACCGCCCCAACAGCGGATAGACAGCCGTTGGACCTGTTTGGTTGCCTTAAGCCAGACCGCACTTCCACATAGCCCGGCCCGGCAGATCATAGAAAAAGAATACCGTGCAGCAGGGACAAAACTTAAATTCAGCCCTTTAACGCTGCCTGAAACCCATTTGTTCCACCTGTTTCAACCAGCTTTGGCGACGTTTTTCATCAGACGTTTTTATAATGCCCAGGTAGGTAAGGCCTACGGGCTTTATGCCGCAAAATTCCAGAACGGACTTTTTGAGCTGGTTGACACTTGGTCGTCCAAAGGCGAGCCAGTAATACAAACCCGGCTGGTCTAAGGTGATAATGATACGGCCTGTCTTGCCTTTTAATAGCTTGTCCCACCATACCGAATTCTCCCTGTATTTGAAGGCTATCCCCGGAAGGAAAACCCGGTCAATAAAGCCTTTCGCAATAGCAGGAAGCCCGCCCCACCAAACGGGATGTACCCATACCAGATGATCTGCCCACTGTATAGATTCCCAGGCGGCTTTCAGATCGGGTTCTAATTCCATTCTTTGCCGATAACCGTATTTTAAATTCGGATCAAAATTCAGTGTTCCTATATTGATCTCCCGAACGCTGGCACCACTTTTTTCAGCTCCGGACTTGTAAGCCAGTGCTAATGCTGCATTGAATGAACCGGGATTGGGGTGTGCGTTGATGATGGCTATTTTTTTCATAATACTATCTTTATTTGAAGACCTTGATGCCGCTTGAAAACATTTCGTCAACACAAGTGGTTGATGCAGACGATGTACTAAATAATTATTCAGCATACACAAGAGCTAAAGTTTCTAATTTCATTCTTTAATGGCAAAATTATCTATAGTCATTAACGTTATTACGGCCATTATTTTTTCCTCTTGACAATAACCTTTACTGCATTGTCTGGGAAGTTTTTATTATAATTTAAAATATATCTATTTTTTTATATCCCATCATCATGGAAATTTCTCTAAAAAATGCACATCTCAGTTATGTGAATTTATTAAATTTTCACGCTGTTGTACTCAGGCCTGGTACACTCCAGCAATAAAAATCCCCCTCCTCAGCAATAATCAAAAAGGGGGATTTCTTCCATTCTGTTTCGGGTAGCATACCCCATCGCTTAACGCCAGCCTAAGCCCGGTGCCACGTGTGTCAGAATAGATTCTAATACATGGATATTGTAATCTACCCCTAAGGTATTCGGGATGGTCAGCAATAAGGTATCGGCTTCCTGAATGGCCTCATCCTGTGCCAGCTGCTGGATAAGCTTATCGGGTTCGGCTGCATAGCTTCTGCCAAACACCGCTCTCTGTGTCCCTTCCAGTATGCCTACCTGGTCGGAACTATTGGCTTGCTGACCGAAGTAATACCGGTCCTGGTCGTTCACGATAGCGAATATAGACCGGCTCACCGAAACCCTTGGTTCCCGCGTGTGACCTGCTTTTTTGTAAGCTGCCCGGTACTTACGGATCTGCTCCGCTTGTTGTATATGGAACGGCTTGCCGCTTTCGTCATACTTCAAGGTTGAGCTTTGCAGGTTCATCCCCATTTCACCTGCCCATTCGGCTGTAGCATCCGAAGCGGATCCCCACCATATACGGTCTCTCAATCCATCTGAATGCGGCTCTATGCGCAACAATCCCGGGGGATTGGGAAACATCGGGTTCGGGTTGGGCTGCGCAAAGCCTTCACCTTTCAGTAAGTTGTAAAATTCCAGTCCTTTTCTTCTGCCCATATCCTGGTCGGTTTCCCCTTCCTGCAGCGTATAGCCGAAGTGCTTCCAGCCATCAATGACCTGCTCGGGAGAACCTCTGCTGATACCGAGTTGCAACCTGCCTCCGGATATCAGGTCGGCAGCGCCCGCATCTTCTACCATATACATCGGGTTTTCATACCGCATATCTATAACTCCTGTACCTATTTCTATCTTTTTCGTTCTGGCACCTATCGCAGCCAGTAAAGGAAACGGAGATGCCAGTTGACGGGCGAAATGATGCACCCTGAAGTAGGCACCATCTACACCTATCGCTTCCGCAGCCACAGCCAGGTCTATGGATTGCAGCAACGTATCGCTTGCTGTCCTGGTATCATAGGCCGGATGATCAGCCCAGTGTCCGAATGACAAAAATCCTATATTTTTCATATTCCAAAATTACACAGAATCTTTGTGCTGAGGATTAATGTAGGTTAAGTTCTTGTTTTGTATGGAATTTATTTGACATAGGGCTCGTTAAAAAGCCAATAATTACTGCTTAGCTTGTCCTGCCCACAGAAAACCGGAGACCGGAGATAGCCGGGTACAATGAGTGCTGAACTTGATCGCACATACAACACTATTTTGAAAAACATTCAGCCTGTCCGGATGTAGAATTATAAATATCTTTGTACCTAATTTTTCTGTGATGAATAAACCGTTTATTGTACCCGTTTTAGGGATTGGATTTTTGATCTGGTTGCTGGCCACTTTGGCTTTTCGCTTAGCGGGGCAATACTTTTTTATCACAGAGTCAACAAGCATACTTATTATGCTATATGTTGTGGTCGTGCCTGCATTGTCGCTGATCTCCATAGCCACTTTCAGAAAATTCCGGCTATCCGGATTGGAAAATGTAGTGGGTGGCGTGCTGATGGTCCTGCCGGGAATGCTGATCGATACCTTCATCATTCAATTTTTTGAAAATACCTTTCCCAATATGCCGGCAAGCCGGGCCGCTACATTCGGTTCCTGGCTGATGTGGGCCTATTCCATCGTTTTGCTGACTGCTGTAATTGTTGGCTGGCGACAACATAAACGGTGCTAAGACATAGAAAAAATAACGGCAAACTTACCGTTGCTAACACAAAAAGTGGAATAAGCGATCCGTTTTAGTCAGATATTTGACAACGCCTTTTATGTTAGAAAAATAAACAGTAAACGATACCACTTACTTTATATGCCAATAACACGACCCATCCTTATGAAATACCTCTCCTACCTGATCCTGCTCCTTATAGTGGGAAGCGCCCATTATACCTTTGCGCAAGTGGACAACAAGGCTATAGTCATGGGCCGATCAAGCATTTTGCAGTCTACCATCTTACAGGAAGAACGAAAAATAAACATTTATCTGCCCGAAGACTACCAGGAAAATGACGCGATAAAATACCCCGTGATCTATGTGCTGGACGGCGGCATAGAAGAAGACTTCTTCCATATCGCGGGCATCGTCCGGTTCCACACCCAACCCTGGATCGCCCGGTTTCCACGGTCTATCGTGGTGGGCATAGAAGGGAATACGCGGAGAAGAGACTTTACATTCCCGGTGCAGCACACAGATTTCATCGAAAAAGAAGGGTTCTCTAAAGCCAGCTTTCCCGCTTACGGCGGCTCTGAACGCTATATGGATTTTATAGAAAAAGAATTGCAGCCTTTCATAGAAAGCACCTATGCTGCTGCGGGTAAAAAGACCATCATAGGCGAATCGCTGGCAGGCTTGTTCACCACGGAGATCCTTTTGAAGCGGCCGTATTTATTTGACGATTATATCATCATCAGTCCCAGCCTCTGGTGGGGCGAAAGAGCCTTGTTAAAAGAAGGAACAGCCCTTTTGCAACAGCATTTATCCAAAACCGTACATGTGTACCTGGGTGTGCCCGGCAAAGAAGAAGATGTGCGTATGTTTGACGATGCAGACAGGCTGCATCAGCAATTAAAGACCCACAACAACATTCACCTGGTGTATGACTATATGCCGGACGAAAGACATTCCACGGTGATGCACCAGGCGGTTTACAATGCCTTTAAAAAGCTGTATCCAAAGACGGCTTATTAAAAAAGGTATTCTGATGACAGAACCATCATCAAAATACCTCTAAGCATATCTTTTATCCTTCTTAATACCCTGCCGTAAAACGGACCTGGTGATGTTTCGGGTTTTCCACTTCATCTGCAATGACCACTGCCACATCCTCTACCGAGAGCAGATTTCTACCCTCCGCATTCATCACCGGATGATCTGTTCCCAGGCGGTATTGCCCCGTTCTTCCGATCGTGATGCCCGGGTTCATTTCCAGGGCCGGGCTGAAATACGCCCAATCCAGGTCTTTCTCTTCTTTGATCACTTCAAAATAGGCTTTTGTAGCTTTTGCTTTGGGGATGAACGGCAGATCCTGCGGTAAGGTATCCAGTATCGCTACGCCCTCTTCGTTCAACAAGCTGCCGCCACCGCCAACGATGATAAAACGTTTTACGCCGGCATTTTTAACAGCTTCCTGAATGGCTAACGAACCTTTCATAAAGTCTTCTGCCAGGTTGGGATCACTCGCCGAAGGACTAAAGGCATTCACCACTACATCAGCACCTTTCAGCGTTGCTGTCAAAGCATTTACATCTGTTACGTCCACTTGTGCAAATTGCAGGTTGCTTTTATCTGACGTATGTTCCTTTCTGGAGATCGCCAATACATCCAGGTTTCTGTTCACTAATTCATTGGTGATCTGGCTACCCACAAAACCGGTAGCGCCAATAACTGCTATTTTCATTATTCTATATTTTTTTATTTATTCATTATTCACAGGTACCGTCTGGTTTACAGGATGCCCCTTCGATGATCTCTAAGGTTGTTTCCGGATGGTCTTTGCTCCACTCGGCAAATGATCTGTTCAAAGCGTCCAAAAATGTCTTAGGGTCCTGAGCGCCCGAAACGGCATATTTCCGGTTGAATACAAAAAACGGGACACCTGTTACGCCGATCTGCTGTGCTTCTTTAAGATCAGCTTGTACCGCCGGTAAATACGTTTGCTCGTCTAATGCTTTTTTCAAGGCCTCCGCATCCAGGCCGATCGTTTTACCTAACGCGACCAAAGTAGCCATGTCGTCAATGTTTTTACCATCCGTGAAGTAGGCCCTGAACATCAACTCTTCGGCTTCAGCCCCTTTACCATGGGCTTTGGCAAAATGCTGGAACTGATGCGCTCTCAAAGTATTGGCAGGGATCGCTTTTTCAAAATCATAGGTCAGGCCCGCATCCTTTGCCATCTGTGTCGCATAGCCATTGAGCTTTTTCGCTTCGTCGAGACTAATGCGTTTTTTCTCTACCAATACATCATGAATGCTTCTGCCGGGTTGCGTCTGCAGATCGGGCATGAGCTGGAAACTTTTCCATTCGATCTCCACATGGTTGTTATCTGCAAAATCCTGCAGTGCCTTGTCAAATTTTGCCTTGCCGATGTAACAGAACGGACACATGACATCGCTCCATATTTCTATTTTCATTTTATTATTCATTTTATTATCTATTTTTAAAAGTTGCATATCCTTCGAAGCCCTAGCCGATGGATTTTCTGATTGTTTATTTTGAGCATAGAGCCAACCGGCAGTCAGGACAACAATTACAGCTAGTAAGGAAATTATTTTTTTATTCATATTAATGTAGATCACCGAAGCCTGTTACTTTTTTTTAATAGCTTGATGATGCAAATTTACGAAACAAATACTTACTTTTGTATAGTGCTATACGTTTGTATAGTATAGTAGTGAAAGAATAGCATTAAAAAATGGAATTAATAGATATTAATCGCATCAAAAAATGCCCGGAATCGTATATGATGGCAGTCCATGATACCTTAAATGTACTGGCCGGCAAATGGAAATTACGCATTATGGCCTCCCTGCAGTTTGGCAAAAAGCGTTTTAAAGACCTGGAAAAGGAAATTCCTAAAATCACGCCAAGAATGCTCTCCAAAGAATTACGGGACCTGGAATTGAATGGTATGGTCAAACGGACCGTTTACGACACATTCCCCATCACAGTGGAATATGAGTTTACGGCATCAGGAAAATCCTTTAAAAAAGTGATTGACGTGATGATCGAATGGGGCATTGAGCACCGGCAGAATGTGATGGCAACGAGCCAACAGAAGCGGTTATCGGAAAAACAGAAGGCGAGCTGATCCCTCTCTGCAAGAGGTCGTTGAAGCTTTGAAATTCATCATTGCTACGTCTCATGCCAGTTGTGTGGAAGAGATCTTTATGCCGGCAATGAAGGACAGCAATATGTAAAATTTAAAATGAAAACCGAATTGCAGAACCAGGTATATATACAAGCCGACTGGGGACTTTTCATAGGGAAATTTGCGGACAATATCCTGCATAAGCATTATGCTTTGCAGATCAGTGCAGCCGCTGAAGAGCCGTTCAGGATCACCGATGAACAGGGAACGCAAACGGCTTTTAGAAGCTGCTTTATCAATAGTAATGTGCTGCATCAATTCCGATCAGACCATTCCTCGCTTATCCTGCTGATCAACCCCCTAAGCAGCATCGGGCACCAACTGTTCAGAAGATATCAAGGGTTTTCTATTGTTAATGCAGACGGGGAATTTAAAGCCTTATCATCGCTGTTCCGGTCTTTTGTACAGGAAAAGATCACATTTGCTGATCTGATAAAGCAGCTCAATAGGATGTTGACGGATTGGAAATGCGGGTGCGAACAGCAGCATCCTGTAGAAGACGACAGGGTCTATAAAGCTATTCAATACTTGGAAGCACACGCCGACCGGATCGTTTCCCTCAAAGAAATAGCGGCATATAGCTTCCTGTCGGAAACCCGCTTTTTACATCTCTTCAAAGAAAAGACCGTTATTAATTTCAGACGATACCAGGTCTGGAATAAGCTCATAAGATCACTGCCTTTCCTGACCAGGCAATCCATTACAGCAACGGCACATCAGTTCGGGTTTACAGACAGCTCGCATTATAACAGGTCATTCAAAGAAACTTTTGGACTGACGCCAAAGATTTTGTCTGCATTAAAATAGCCGGTTTATACAAGTTCAGCTCGTTGATGTTGTTCAATTTTGTGGTATAAAACTAATAATATGAACGACTATCTGAAAGCAACAAAGATCCTTGACTATACGCATACGTCTGTGCAGCAATTAATAGAAAAGAAGCAATGGATGCAGCTCGAAACGATTGACCGGGTAAAAGCCATTTACAATTTTGTGCGGGATGAAATAAAAATTGGCTACAATGCTGCCGATAATATTGCGGCCTCGGCCATTTTAAAAGATGGCTACGGACAATGCAATACCAAAGCAACTTTGCTGATGGCGCTATTACGGGCAACCGGGATACCGAATCGCATTCACGGTTTTACGATAGATAAAGCCCTGCAAAAAGGTGCTATCACGGGCATTTGGTATGTGCTTTCACCTAAGAATATTTTACATAGCTGGGTAGAGGTAGGGATAGATGATAAATGGTATTTTATGGAAGGGGTGATCCTCGACAAGCCTTATTTAACCCGGCTGCAGGAAAAAAACAGCGATTGTAAAACCACTTTTTGCGGCTATGGCGCTTATACCGATAATTTCGAAAATCCGCCGATAGAATGGAACCTTAATCATACGTTTATTCAGGACAAAGGTATCAACCAGGATCTTGGAGTATTTGATACACCTGACGATTTTTATGCCCGGCACCAGCAACAGCTAAGTCCCGTAAAACGCTTTGTTTTCAGGCATATAGTACGGTACATCATGAACAAAAATGTAGCACGCATCAGAAAGGGGCATTAATGCTGCATTTTTCAAGTTCAGGCGAATATTTTTTATATTTAGCAGATTACTTTTCACTAAGTTTGACGAATTATTTTTTACAGGACGGGTATGGTCAGATCACTAAAAACAGTAATAATGGAGCAGCTATTGGAACGCATTAAGAAAATCGAACACGGTTTTAAGCACATCATTGAAGCCGGTGAT
Source organism: Edaphocola sp. (assembly GCA_037190225.1). Lineage (GTDB taxonomy): Bacteria > Bacteroidota > Bacteroidia > Chitinophagales > Chitinophagaceae > MKSF01. The sequence goes on from JBBCJL010000006.1 coordinate 731,267, forward strand.
CTGCTCCTGGCAGACAAAGCATACCATCATTTTGACCTGGCGGTAAAATATGCCGCCGATGACAGCTATCAGGTGAGGATGTTGGCTACTTATTTACTTGGACAGCTTTCACCGGAAAACCCGCAGGCACTGGAACGCCTGGAAGCACAGATCGCAGATGATAACAACTGGAGAGTGCAGGAAATGCTGGCAAAGGCGTTTGATCATTATTGCCAGGCCATTGGCTATGAACAAAGCTTGCCGGTGATACAAAAATGGCTGTCATCCGAAAAAGCGAATGTGAAAAGAGCGGTTATTGAAGGCTTACGTATCTGGACAAGCCGGCCTTATTTTAAAGAGCATCCGGCAGTGGCCATACAGCTCATCAGCGCACACAGATCAGATGATAGCGAATACGTCCGGAAATCAGCGGGCAACGCCCTTAGGGATATCGGTAAAAAACATCCGGAAAAGGTGCTGGCAGAAACCTCAACCTGGGACCTGGCAGATAAAAAGGTCGCATTCACTTATAAACTTACCCGGGCAAACAGGTAATGATTACAAAAAGCAAAACATACCATAATCCTAAATAATGTCTACGATGCGTTGCAGAGAATGACGGATATTCCCCGGCTATCGCTATTCAGCGACAAGGCAGGCCAGGCAGTATTCCTGTTTGCTCATATTCACGGCCATAAAGTGTTTATGCAAATCAAACAATGTCAATGGCTTCGGGTAAAGACCGCAGATTTTTTAATCCACAGCTTCTGAAGGTGACCCTGCTCCTGGATTACAGGACTGACGAGAGTACAGAGCATAAAAAAAGGACAAACTGATGATCTTCATCGTTTGTCCCTTTTAGCGGTGAGAGAGGGATTCGAACCCTCGATGCAGTTGCCCACATACTACCTTTCCAGGGTAGCTCCTTCAACCACTCGGACACCTCACCTTTTCGATTATTACAAATCGGGTGTGCAAATGTATATGCTTATAATTTCATTTCCAAATTTTACGGCCATCTTATTTATAAAAAAACAAAAAAATCACGCTAACAGGCCCTACCCGGCATCTATCCCTCCCTGAGGAAAAGGCTGATAACCACACACAGGAAACGGCCATTTTCAGCCGTTCAAAAAAATGACAAAACAGGTCAATAGCCGAAAGAGTTCTGTATCTTTGCGGACTATTAATTCAATATGGCAAACGAAACGACATTACAGGCAATTATTGCTCATGCAAAAGAGTACGGATTCATTTTTCCCTCCAGTGAAATATATGATGGTCTTGGTGCGGTATATGATTACGGGCAATGGGGCGTGGAGCTGAAACGGAATATCAGGGATTACTGGTGGAAAAGCATGACCCAGATGCACCAGAATATCCTGGGGATCGATTCATCCATTTTTATGCACCCTACAGTATGGAAAGCCAGCGGCCACGTGGACAATTTCAGCGACCCGATGGTGGATAATAAGGATTCCAAAAAGCGCTACAGGGCCGACCACCTTATTGAAGGCCATGCCGAGACCTTATCCAAAGAGGAAGCGGACGCCTTGCTGGCACAGATGGATGCCCTCATGGCGGCAGAAGACCTCAGCGGCTTAAGGCAATTATTAATAGACAACCATATCAAATGCCCGGTCAGCGGCACCAGCAACTGGACGGACATCCGCCAGTTCAACCTGATGTTCTCTACGGAAGTGGGTTCCGTGGCAGACGAGACCAGCACCATCTATTTACGCCCGGAAACCGCGCAGGGTATCTTTGTCAATTTCCTGAATGTACAGAAAACAGGACGTATGAAGGTACCTTTCGGCATAGCGCAGGTAGGTAAGGCCTTCAGGAATGAGATCGTGGCACGCGGCTTCATCTTCCGGATGCGGGAATTCGAGCAGATGGAGATGCAGTTCTTCGTGCGCCCCGGCACCCAGAAAGAATGGTACGAATACTGGAAAAAAGAACGTAAGGCCTGGCATGCATCACTGGGCATCAAGGAAGAAAATGAAAGATTCCATGACCATGTGAAGCTCGCGCATTACGCGGATGCCGCCTGCGATATTGAATACAACTTCCCTATGGGCTTCAAGGAAGTGGAAGGCATCCACTCCCGCACGGATTTCGACCTGTCCAGGCACCAGGAATTCAGCAAGAAGAAAATGCAGTACTTCGACCAGGAGATCAACCCGGAAACAGGCAAGATCTATGGCAATTATATACCTTACGTGATCGAAACATCCATAGGGCTGGACAGGGCCGTATTGATGGTGCTGAGCGAGGCCTACCGGGAAGAAGATCTCAGCACGGAAGATAAGCAGGACAGCCGCGTGGTGCTGAAATTCCACCCTAAAGTAGCGCCCGTAAAGCTGGCTATCTTACCGCTGACCAAAAAAGACGGGCTTCCGGAGATCGCCCAGCAGCTGATGCAGGACTGTATGGGCAGCTTCAAATGCTTCTATGAGGAAAAGGACGCTATCGGTAAACGCTACCGCAGAATGGACGCCATAGGCACACCTTATTGCGTGACCATAGACCACCAGACACTGGAAGACCAGACGGTTACCATCCGCTACAGGGATACCATGCAGCAGGAACGCATTGCACTTTCTGAAGTGAAGCGCCTGGTGCTGTCCACCCTATAAATACCAATATCCATGTAGCAAAAGGCTTGTCGTGCTTACGTGACCTTTATGATACATTCGTTCTTTATCCCCAAAAAGCCGGTAACATGTTGTTACCGGCTTTTTGATTTGTATAATATGGTTCGTTGCTCCTATTTGACCGTCTTGATGGTCACGATATAATTCTTAAGCTGCGATACCTGCTCGGTCCTTTCCAGCCTTGCAATGGCATTGCTCCTGGGTGGCGTGATACGGATATGGTCCGGCAGCCTGCCTATCAGGTCCAGCAGCGCTTTGGAACGTACCGCATAGGTAGTACCTGATGTATTGCTTTTCTTACCGTTGATAAGGCCCAGCACATTACCCTGCTTGTCTATCACCGGGGAACCGCTCTGTCCAGGATTGGCCACTATTTCCAGCTGGTAGGAAAGGCTGTCGCCCTGGTACCCTCTTTCACAGCTGATATACCCTTCATTATATACCAGGTTATCCTGCGGGTAGCCGATGGAAAATACCTTCAGTCCCAGCACCTGGTTGTCCTGGTATTTCAGGTTATAAGGCACGGGGCTTTTACCGAACTTAAAATCCTTATCGGTGATCTTCAGTATAGCCAGGTCCAGCACGGCATCATACCCTACCATAACAGCATTGTAGGTATGGTTATCCTGGGTGATAACACTGATATCAGAAGTGCCTGTCACCACATGATAATTGGTAGCTATGTAACCGTCATTGGTCAGGGCGAAACCCGTACCGCCCAGGTCATACTGGGGAGGTTCGGGGCTCCTGGGCGTCAGCGTTTTATCCTCGATGGTCTTAATAAGGGAATTCTGTGAGTTTTTAATATTCTCCACTTCACGGCTCAGCTGGGTAAACTTGCTTTTACTGTTGCCCATCTCCTTGGAGCTGTTCATATACTGCACGGTGGAAATGGCAGCCAAAGCGAAAGAGGCGGCGATAGCGCTTGTCTTCCAGTTATGACGGATAAAGGCAACAAGCCTGCCGGAAGCTCTTTGAGGCTGACGTGCTGATTGCAACGCCTGCCGGATATGCTCAGCATCGGACGCATGAGCCAGCGCTGACAATACCTCCATAGCCTCGTTCCACTCCTTCCGCAATACGGCATCCGCTTCCAGGATCGCGTCGATCTCGGCACGCTCTTCCCGGGTCAGTTGCCGGTTGTAATATCGCTCAGCCCACTCCTCTATATTGTACTTGTTCAGCATAATCCTGTTTTTAAGATACAAATACTGTTATTGTTTCAATTTAAAATATATCTTCTTCAGCCTGCCGAGACATTTATATTTCTGCACCTTGGCTGTCTCTATATTTGCGTACTGATGAAGAGCCGCTATATCCTGCATGCTCTTCTTTTCTATATAAAAAGCTTTCAATACCTGGGCGCAGGGCTCTCCCAGCTCCTTCATAGCCTGCTGGAGCACCTCATAATTGTGCTCGTGCTCCAGGAAATAGGCCACATCCTGCTGCTCATCCTGTAACCCGCCGGTTACCGGCTGCGCTTCATCGGAAAAGTCCACGGGCAGCTCATACTGGTAGTGCTTTTGCTGAAACTTTTTGAACCACAGCCTTTTACAGACCGCAAACAGGTAAGTTCCTATTTTACAGGTCAGGCAGAACTCCGGATCTTTAGATTTCTGGTACAATACGATCAGACCATCCTGGAACACATCCTGGGCACTTTCGGCATCCCCTCCTTTTGAGAATATCCACTTGCTGATAATCGGATAATACACGGTATATATAACTTTGGATGCCCTGTGATCCCCTTCAGAAAGACCGTCCAGCAGCGCCACATCGTTATAGAACTCTTCTTTCAATTATTAATACGTTTTTTAATGAATTGTAACCCAAAAGTCGTTCAAAAAAGAATAAAAAAAAATTTTCAAAAAAACGGGTTACCTTTTTTCTGTCCGGGAATAAATAGGTGTAAATAATCAAAAATTACTTTAATCAATTCAATTCTTAGAAAATGAAAACTTTAAAATTAGCTATCCTGGCGTTATCTTTCGGTGCATTCGCAGTTTCTTGCGGTGATACAAATACTGAGACAAAAATTGAAACTCCTGAAGTTGAAGCTCCGGTAACTCCTGAGACTCCGGCTCCTGTTACTCCTGAAGTTAACCCTGCTGATACTACTAATCCTGCAGCTCAACCAACTCCTGAAGCTGCTCCTGAAACAAAATAATTGTATTTCCGGAACATATAAAAAGCCACTGCTTTCTAAGGGAAAGCAGTGGCTTTTTTGTTTACAAAAAATCAATATATCACATTCAATAAAGCTCAAATAAAGATAATAATCAATACTTTAAAACAAAACACATAAAGCAACGGATATGATAATTATAACATTCTGCGCTTATTATTTATGAAAAAAGCGGACATTTACGTCATCTTATAAAAGCTGCTGACCTTGCCTGCACCCAGACAACATTTATCCGAAAAAGAATTGCTCCGGCTGTACGCTACAGACCGCAACCCGGAATGGCTTGGCATAGCGCTGGAACGCTATACGGTCCTGCTGGTCGGCATATGCATGAAGTACCTGAAGGAGCAGGAAGAAGCCAGGGATATCGTACAGCAGGTATTCATAAAAGCGCTGCATACCCTGGAAAAGCAGCAGATCGACAACCTCGGGGGCTGGCTGTACAGGGTCGCCAGGAACGAATGCCTGGACCATTTAAGAAAGCTCACCTACAACAGGAATATAGAGGAAGAGCAGCATCACCTGCGGGCCGAGGATACAGACCTCTCCGCCTACCTGGAGCAGGACATCACGATCGAGGCCCTGCATAAAGCCATCGGGGAGCTGAGGCAGGACCAGAAGATCTGCATTGAATTATTCTATTTACAGCAAAAAAGTTACCAGGAGATCGCAGAAATCACTAAGTTTGAGATCAGGCAGGTAAAAAGCAATATCCAGAACGGGAAGCGCAATCTGAAAATTAAACTTGAAGAACAGCAACTTGGAAAATAATCATCCTATAGAAAAATACCGGCACAATGATTTCCTGCTGGATTACATCCATCATCGCCTGACGGATGAAGAGCGGCTTGCTTTTGAGAGCTACCTGGAACAGGATGAGATGCTGCGGGATGCCGTTGAAGGACTGCAAGCTGTCGAAAATGCTGACAACCTGCCCGTTATACAGGCCCAGCTCCAGGATTTCCTGCGTCACCACACCCAGAAAGGCAGACCTGCCAGGAGAAAGCCCGACTTTCATTTTGTGATCTGGGTCAGCATCGCTATCCTGCTCCTGCTGATCTGCCTGGCCGGCATTTATATCTTTTATTCCAAAAGATAAACGCGCCTCCCGGAATTTCCTTATTTTTAAGCTTATTTTTAGTCCCCGACCCAACCAGGGAAGGGATTTGACTGTCTATTATGACAGGTGACCAAAACATTATTAACATTTGTCATTAGCAATATCATATCAGGGCATGGAATCAAACTCCGATGAGTTGATACAAATAGTGGAGGGCTGTATGAAAAATGAACGTGCTGCCCAGGAACGTTTGTATAAAATGTTCTACCCTAAAATGATGGCAATGATACGCCGCTATTACTCGGACGAAATGATAGCGGAAGAGATCATCAATAACGGCTTTCTCAAAGCTTTCAAGCACATTACAAGCTTCGGTTTCAAAGGATCATTCGAGGGCTGGCTTCGTAAGATCATGTTCCGTTCCGTATCCGATTATTCCCAGATACAGAATAAATACCGTGACAATGTGGTGCTGATGGAGAAAGACGCGCTGCTGCCCCGTGCCCATTCCCACAACCTGTATTATAACGATCTGATGAAGCTGGTGGAGCAGCTGCCTGAAGCCACGCGGGTCGTATTCAACCTGTTTGTATTGGAAAATTACGGGCATAAGGAGATCGCCGAGCTGATGCACATCAGCGAAGGCACTTCTAAATGGCATGTGGCCGAGGCAAGAAAGCTGCTGAAAGCGAAAATAGAAAAATTGAATTTACACTTTAAAAAATAATAGATATGGATAACAACAAGGAATTCATCCATATTGATGAACTGTTTCAGCGACTAAGGCATACCGTGCAGGAAGAATACCGCTCGGAAGATGCCTGGTCCAGGATGAAAAATCTCCTGGATGAGGAAATGCCCGTCACTGATCCGGTAAGAGGCAGCGGAAGAAAAAGGTATTTTATACCGCTGCTCGCTTTACTGCTGGGTATCGGCGGTGTTACTACCGGCTACCAGTTGTACCAATATAACCAACAGCAATTATCAGGCACCCTGCAGGCTGCTGCAGCACATGATATGGTCAGCGCTGCCGCTACCCCTGCATCCTATTCCCGCGATCTCCCTGCTGAGGCCACGGAGCAATACGGCCGGAAGGGAACAGTATCCCGTACAGCAGCCGGGTCCGGCACTACTGCCGGAACTTCAGCTCCTGCAGCGGGCAAACCTGCCGGACCCCGTAGCAGCAATAACGATAACGGTAACAGAACAGGCAGGCACACCCCCTCACAGGGCGGTAGTACACTGGCCCGTACCGGCGGAACAGCCGGCAGCACTGCAGGACGTGAGCATTCCGTTAAAAGCAATCCTGAACAACAGCTTACAGAAATATTCCAGCTGCCCGCAATAGCTGCCGGGCCCGGCATATGGCAATACCACCATCCTGTAGCCCGGCTGCTGAACGGCAGCAGCACTTCCCTGGTAATGAATACCCTACCTGAGGACAATAAAGCGGGCGCTACTCCTTCAGCGGAAAGGCTGGAAAGGCTCCTTCAGGAAAAAATTCCCAACGCACTGCCTGCTGTACGGCAGCAGCCCGTTGTGCCTGTAGCACAGACGGCGACTCCGCCAACTGAGACCGGCGACCATAAGCCTGCCGCAGAGCAGCAGCACGACAACGTGACACCGGAAACGCCTGAGATCATCAGGACCGTAGCCAGGGATAATGTTACTTATGTACAGAAAAACGATGGCAAATGGTATAAAGAGGAAGAAGAAAAGAGAAAATTCATCCATACCGTAAGGAAAATGGACGAGAACCGCCAGTACTACATTGACACCCAGTCAGTAGAAGAAGCGATCGTGGTGAAGCACCTGCCCGTGGACGCCTCCATAGTGACCGGGCGGACGGAAAACAGCCTCGGCAGCTCCGCATCAACGTCCAGCAGCAACTTCACGGATCTCAAGGTCCTGAATGACAGTAAGGTGAAAGCCTATACCGGCGAAGAGGAAGGCAGCTCCTTCTTTAAGAAATACATTTTAAAAGACGATATCTATAAGCTGTTCAACGGAACGAACAAATTCGAGGCCATGATCAACTTCGGCGGCCTGTACGCGCCTGCCGCAACCGGCTCCTACGGCTTCCACTTCGGCGTGGGCGCTATTTATAACCTGACAGAGCGCCTGGATATCGGCCTGGAAGCCAGGTATGTCCGTAAGTCATTCTCCAATTTCTATCAGGAAGATGAGCAGAAAAACTACAATGTTTCCCAAAATGGCTCCCTGTACAGCGGTACGGAGACCATCACCCGTTATGAATACACCATCAGGAACTACAACAGCATCGAAATACCGCTGTACCTGAGCTATAAAATAGGCGACAGGCTATCTGTAATGGGCGGTATCCAGTATGTTTATGCAGCGCCTATCAAATGGCAACTGAAAACCAGCACCATGGTAAACGATAATTTCGCTTCCGTGGAAATGCCGCAAAATACCAGTATGCTGTTCAACCAGCAGACCGACTTCAGCGCCCGCAGCGGGTTCGGGTTCATGGCAGGCATAGGCTTTGACGCCAGCAAGCGCATCAGCCTTGATTTCAGGGTATCGCAGAATTTCTACGGCAGGAACAACAGCAGCAATAATTCCATCAACAGCATTTACAACGCTCCTGTTTTCGGACTGACGCTGGGATATTTCTTTGGTAAAAAAGATAAGATCTATTACCTGATGCAGAATAATCAACGCTAAATATTGACAATATATACTTACGTATGCCGTGTATCCTTAAAAGTGCACGGCATATTTTTATCCTGAGGGCTCCGCCAGCCGCTTCAGGGTCCGTATTAACGGCTTAAAGCAGCCCCCCGGACATCCGCCCTTTCCGCTTTAACAAGTCATTTTCCCCACTTTCCGGCAAGCCCTTGTAACGGCCCGATTATCAGCAGTAACAAGACGTAAAAAAATGAATGACTATTCATTTTTTTACCTAAAAATTGCATTTCTTGTGAAATATCTTAGCTATATTTGCACTGCTTTTGGAAATTACATTATTTATAAAAAAATAAATGAAATGAAAATATTAGTTTGTATAGCTCAGGCTCCGGATACGACCTCAAAGATTGCGTTTACGGACAATAATACCAGGTTTAACGAAGCAGGCGTTACCTATATCATCAATCCGTATGATGAGTGGTATGCCCTGGTACGCGCCCTGGAACTGAAAGAAGCAGGTACAGCCGGCGAGGTGCACCTGATTACGGTAGGCAATGCCGGATCTGAAGCTATTATGAGAAAAGCGCTGGCACTGGGAGGCGATCAGGCTTACCGTATCAATACGGAGAGCACTGACACCTACCTTGTAGCGGAGCAGATCGCCGCTTTTGCCAAAGATAAAGGATATGACCTGATCCTGACAGGAAAGGAATCCATTGATTACAATAACGGATCTATAGGCGCTTCCATCGCAGCGGCCCTGGATACAGAATACGTAGGCTTTGCCACGAAGCTGGACGTAAGCGGCAATACCGCTACCGTTACCCGTGAGATCGAAGGCGGAGAGGAAACAGATACGGTCAATACGCCGGTTGTCATCTCCTGCCAGAAAGGTATGGCGGAAGCACGCATTCCCAATATGAGAGGTATCATGGCAGCCCGTACCAAGCCGCTCAACGTCATAGAGCCTACAGGCACCGCCGCTCTGACACAGATCGCTTCCTATGAATTACTGCCTCCTAAATCAGGGGTAAAATTATTTGAAGCGGACCAGATGGACGCCCTGGTGGAAGCGCTGCACAAGGATGCAAAAGTGATCTGACCCGGTCGGATAGCTTTGGCCAACCACAATCATTTTCTTACGCTTAATAAAGATATTTCAATATATGTCAGTTTTAGTTTTTGTTGAAAACAACCAGGGTTCTTTCAAAAAGAAAACCTACGAATTAATTAACTATGCTGCCGAGGTAGCTAAAAGAACAGGCGTTGACACCACTGCGCTTGTTTTAGGACAGGCCGATGATGCAGCGCTGGCGGCGCTGGGTAATTACGGTGCCGTAAAAGTATTACACGACAGCAATGCGGCTTTCAATAATTTCGGTACCAGGGCTTTCTCCAAAGCTGTTATCGCCGCGGCGCAAAAAACAGGCGCTAAGGTCATTATCACTAATTATGACGTGGAAGGAAAATCCATCGCGGGCTATGTAGCCGCCGCATTAAAAGCAGGCCTGGTGTCCGGAGCAGTGGATTATCCCGTAACAGAGGGCGGCTTTACGGTAAAGAAAACCGTATTCTCCGGTAAAGCATTTGCCAATATTACCATTACTTCCGATATCAAGGTAGTAAGCCTGGTCCCTAATACCTTCCCTGTGCAGAAAACGGATGCCACAGCAACGGTAGAGGCGTTTGACACAGGTGTAAGCACCAATAATATTACTGTAAAAGAAGTCAATAAAGTGACCGGTGCCGTACCTCTCGGAGAGGCTGAGCTGGTGGTTTCCGGCGGACGCGGCCTGAAAGGCCCTGAAAACTGGGGCATCGTGGAAGACCTCGCCAATGCGCTGGGCGCCGCCTTAGCGTGCAGCCGCCCGGTAGCTGACGCCCACTGGCGCCCGCATCATGAGCACGTAGGGCAAACAGGCGGCACTATCCGTCCTAACCTGTACGTAGCCTGCGGGATATCCGGCGCTATACAGCATTTGGCAGGCGTCAATTCATCCAAATGTATCGTTGTCATCAATAAAGACCCCGAAGCACCGTTCTTCAAGGCTGCCGACTATGGTGTGGTAGGTGATGTATTCGAAATACTGCCCAAACTTACAGAGGCTGTAAAAAAATTCAAGGCAGGTCACGCTTAACCATCACTTTTATCATAAAAAAGGTCCTATACTGATTATTTGGTATAGGACCTTTTAATATGATGCCATATCTGCCAGCATTATTTCTGCTGCAGGATCACTTTCATATCGTTAAAGCGGTGTGCCGCATTGATCACCTGCTTGTACTTTTCATAATCCTTTTTAGGGAAGCCCAGTGCTGTATAACCTTCCCGGATATGGATCAGCAGCTGCTCTCCTGCCACTTTTGCCGTCCGGATATAGTACAGGCCGTCCTGCTTATAATCCAGCGCCATCTCAAAATCCGGAAGATTGGCTACTTCATAGCCTGCGGGAATATCAATAGCGATCGTCACATCCGTACTATGGGGGAAGCTGATCACGACATCATACGGTCCCGGTACATCCGGGATACTGTCCTGGCTGCCGATGAGCCTGCCCACATCAAAGACCAGCTCCGAACCCACACGCGTAATAAGTCCGCGGGATTCCAGCACCGCCTGCGCATCATATTGCTTTTCCGCGCTCCATGTATTGATCACCACGGGATCATATTGCAATGTTTTCACCTGCACTGTGGTATCCATATTCCAGCTAAGGATGCCCATGATATAATTCTTCTTAAAATCAGCCATACCGGCCTTGGCCAGCTGGTTATATACATACTCATTTCCTGCGTACATCATAGCAAACTCACCAGCCGAGCTTTTGCTGATCCTGGTGGTGGTAACATCACCCCGGAAAGACACCTGGTAGCTCATGGTGCTGCTATTAGCCTCCTTGTCACCATAGAATTTCAGGTAACCGTCTTTAGGGACCATACCTTTTACACCTTTATAAGAGGTCAGGTCCAGCAAGGCGGCTTCATTTTCCAGGTAAAGGCTCTCCGCGTACGGGAAACGGTAAAATACACTTGAGGGTGAAATATACCCTTTGTATTCCGGGAAAAAGAACAGCAGGCTGCTGCCGTTTTCCAGCGCAGACAGGTCTTCCTTATAGGGCGACAGGTATTTGTTGTGCGCCACATATATCTCATAGTCTATCTTCAGCTGGTCAAAGGCAAGCATCAGTATCCTGCTGACGACTGCTATATGCAGGGCGCTAGCCTTGTCGGCCTGTGCTATTTTCTGGCTGATCAGCGGGTGGCTGAAGCTGAGCACCAGGCCATCCTTCTTCTCTGCCATAAGCTTTTTTACCGCTTTTTCAACCGCCTTTACCTGCTCCCTTTTATCTGTAATCTTAAGGACGCCGTTCTTATTCAGGAATTTATCCACCCACCTGGCATCCGTTGCTTCTATATTGTTGACAACGGCAAATATCCATTCCGTGAACAGCTTCTTATCAATAACATTCAGCGGCGTGTTATTCAGGGTCTTAATGGTATAGCCCAATGCTTTTTCATGGGACCTGATATCAAATGACAGGTGATAGGCCGGGTCCGTATGGCCCTCCTCCAGCGTATAGAACCGGAAGTCCCCCTCCTCTTCATCCAGCCCGGCCTTACCTTTGATATTATAATAGCTGAATACCATATCGGAAGAAGGCGGCAGCTCAAATTTCACAAATGAACGCTGTACCGGGTAAGCGGTCCTGAAATAAATGATCCCCGTACTTTCCAATGGGGTCAGGATAGTCTGAACGATATCCAGCTGGTCCCCGGGAGACAGCAGTCCTGCGGGAATGCTGAGATATTTCATATTGCCTGCAAGCGTGGCATAGATATTGGGAATTGCCCTGATGCTGCCGTCCTGCCTGATGATCCTGGCTTCGTGCTTCACCAGGTTTTCATCCGGCTGCAGCAGCACCTCCAGCTTTCCAGGCTCCAGCGAATCACCGGTATTGATATATACGGATACTTTCCGGTAAGCCACCTGCAGCAGGGAGTCCCTTTTGGCCATAGCCGTATCAAATGCCAGGTAAAAGATCCGCTCGTCATTCAGTATAATAAAGTCATCTCCGGGGTTCCCCTGAAGCCCGTAACGGGTACTGTCATAAAAAAGTGTCTGTACATTTTCTGCCGCTCTGGAATTCAGGATCCATATATTGCCGCCATACTGCGCACTGGAAGCCCATGAGAGCAGCAGCGCTATAATTAACACGAGTCCTTTTTTCATATCCTTGTTGATTCGGTTCCAAATATAAGCATTTATCTTTTCTTAAAAGCTGCCGGAATCTTGAACGGTACGGTATAAAGATTTACTTTCGCTGTCATAAAATACAAGCAACGAGAGATGAACTGGACAGAAGCAAAAAAGACGCTACAGCTGGCGCTTCCCATCATCCTGGGGGAATTGTCCCAGATGATACTGCACCTGATAGACAGCGCCATGGTGGGAACGGTAGGCTATAGGCATCTTGCCGCGGCAGGGCTGGTATTCAGTGTTATTAACATCCCTTTTGTACTGGCTATAGGCCTGACGTTTTCCATTTCACAGATGGTATCGCTTGCCAGCGGAAAAAACGACAAGCAGCTGGTATCCCATTATTTCTATAACGGCATCATACAATGCGCGATAGCGGGCCTGATCATTTCCTGCCTGTTATTCTTCAGCGTGGATATCCTTGACCACCTGAAGCAGGACCCTGCCGTTGTAGCGCTGGCCAAGCCTTTTATGCAGCTCATCAGCCTGTCCGTATTCCCGATGATCATCTTTATGGCCTTCAAGCAATTTGCGGACGGCCTGGAGCATACCAAGACAGCGATGTTCATTTCGTTCCTGGCGCTGCCTATCAACATTTTCCTGAACTATCTCCTGATCTACGGTAACTGGGGATTCCCGAGGATGGAACTGCTGGGCGCAGGCTATGCCACCCTGATCACCCGCTGTCTCGTAGCACTCATATTGGGCATCTTCATCCTCAACAGCCATAAATTTCACCGCTTTGTAGCTGTAAAAAAGCGGCAATGGACCCTTCGTAGAGATACACAGCGGGCATTGCTGAAGATCGGCGTACCCAGCAGCCTGCAGATAACCATGGAAGCGGGTGCTTTTGCCATCTCCGGCATCCTGATAGGTATGATCAGCGCCAAAGACCAGGCAGCTCACCAGATAGCACTGAGCATAGCGTCTTTCACCTTTATGGTGTCGCTGGGGCTGGCCCAGGCGGGCTCTATCCGCACCTCCAATGCCTTCGGCCAGCAGAATGCGGACAAGATCCGTGACATCGGGGTCAGCAATATGGTATCGTCCGTTATATACGGTATCTGCTGCCTGACCATGTTCGTGCTGCTGAGATACTGGCTGCCGACCTTCTTCAGCAAGGAGCCGGAAGTGATCACGATAGCGGCAGGATTGCTGTTATGGGCGGCGGTCTTCCAGATATCAGACAGCCTCCAGGCCATATCAGCAGGGCTTTTAAGAGGTGTAAAGGATGTGAAGGTACCGACAGTCATCGTGGCAATAGCGTACTGGGTCATCGGGATACCTGTGGGATACTACCTGGCCTTCCATGGAGGCATGAAGGCTTCCGGCATCTGGATAGGATTCATACTGGGCCTGACGGTCTCCGCCATACTGCTTACGCTGCGGTTCCTGTTCTTCTCCAAACATTACAAAGAAAATAATAAATATATGACCGGATTTAAATAAAGGGAAATTTATTAATATTGCTACAATCTTTACAAAACAAAAGGTTTCCTAAATGAACAATATCTGGAGCATCATATTAGAAATATTAAAGTTCACCATTCCCACGGTAATAGTCATCATAGCCCTGCACAGTGTCATTTCCAAATTCCTCAAAAGCGAGACCCAGAGAAGGCAGTTCGAGGTATTCAAGAACGGCCAGGATATTACCTTACGGCTGAGGCTGCAGGCATATGAGCGCCTTGCGCTGTTCCTGGAAAGGCTGCACCTCCGCAGCCTGATGACCCGCAGCTACCAGACCGGGATGACCGTAAGGGACTTCCAGGTAGCTATGATCCAGAACATCCAGATGGAATACGACCATAATGTGTCGCAGCAGGTATATGTCAATTACAAGCTCTGGAAGACCATACAGGGCGTCAAGGAACAAACGCAGATGATGATCAATGAGGCCAGCAGCCAGCTCCACCCGGAAGATTCGGCCAAGGCCCTGCAGAAAGCCCTGACGGAAATGCTGATCTCTGCCGATAGCATGCCGCTGGATACCGCTATTGAGATCCTGCATACGGAGGCCAAGCTCGTTTTACAGCAGCAGGTATAAGCCTGTCTTGCCTGATAAAAAATGCCGTTACTTGTTGAGTAACGGCATTTTTTATTATCACTGCTTAGTAGCGGTCCCAGAACATAGGCGGCTCAATGCCCAGGGCACGCAGGTACACATATCCCTGCCCTCGGTGGTGGATCTCATTGTCGATAAAATACTGGATATTCTCAATAACGGGGAACTTATATTCACCGAACAGGTTGAAATCCTCCCTGAAGCGTTGCTCCGTAATACGACCGAATAGTTCATCAATACGAGGTGTGGCTTCATCCCAGGCCTGCAATAAGGCATCTTTGGTCTGCAGGTCCAGGTTGTGGCTGTAGCCCTCCGTGGTATTGTTCACAATGCCTTCCAGTCCCGGCACCGCAATGCTCAGCATTTCCTTGGTCAGGTCGGCGTAGGTGCGCATACCGCCAATAGAGAATTCAAATAGCTCCTTTTCCGGGAAAGCAGCCAGCACCTTGCGGGTGAGGCGCCTGTGTCCCTGCCAGTGCTTCAGCAGCTCTTCCGGCGTAATAATAGCTTTGTGTTCCATAAATCTGATGTTTTGTTTATATGGCAAAGCTACTACCTGCAACTGACAGCTATATGTCAACAAGTTTTTGCCGGAATTTTTTTATCTTTCATTGTCATCCTCATCAAGAATGCCGTACTTATTGAGCTTATTGTAAAGCGTGGTCCTGTCTATCTTCAGGATACGGGCAGCCTTGGATTTATTATAACGGGTCTGTATCAGCGTTTTGATGATAAGCTCCTTTTCAAACTGCTCATTGATCGTCCTGATATCCTGTACCGATGCCACAGGTGTGGGGACCGTGGCGGTATTGATCACCATTTCCATATCTTCAGGCAGTTCACGCGTGGTGATGATATCCCCGGAAGCCAGCAGGACGGCCCTCCGGATCACGTTCTGCAATTCGCGGATATTACCGGGCCAGTGATAGCTGAAGAATATCTTCCTCACGGCATCGTTGATACCCCGGATATTTTTGTGCAGCTGCTCATTGGACTGCCGGATAAAGAATTCAATGAAATCATCCAGGTCTTCCTTGCGCTGGGACAGGGAGGGGATCCTGATCTTGAATTCGTTCAACCTGTGATAGAGGTCTTCCCGGAAAGTGCCTTTCGAGATGGCCTGCTGGAAGTCCTCGTTGGTAGCGGTTATCACCCTGACGTCTATTTTTACCGGAGTATGGTCCCCTACCCGCATCATTTCCTTTTCCTGCAGCACTCTCAGCAGCTTCATCTGGTTCTCATAGCTCAGGTTACCTACCTCATCCAGGAAGATCGTGCCGCCATCCGCAAGCTCGAGCTGTCCTTTCTTATCCTGGAGCGCGCCGGTGAACGCACCTTTGACGTGCCCGAACAGCTCACTGGAAGCCAGCTCATTGGAAAGCGCCCCGCAATCAATAGCCACAAAAGGCTTACCGGCCCTGGCACTCTTCATATGCAGCAGGCGGGCTACATTTTCTTTCCCCGTCCCGCTTTCTCCCACGATCAGCACGGTCATGTCCGTTCCGGCAACCAGCTCTATATACCTGCTGAGCTCCTGTGCTTCCGCCGACCGGCCGGCTACATAATTATGAGCGACAACACCATCCGGCTCTTTCGGGGAGCGGACCGTGGCAGCCACCTTTTCGGGAGCCTCAGGCTTCAGCGCTTCCTGTATCTGCATCAGGAGCTCTTCCTGGTTGATCGGCTTGGTGATATAATCCGATGCGCCTTTTTTAATGGCGCCTACTGCCGTTTTAATATCCAGGAAACCGGTCATGATCAGCACGGGCATCATCATATGCTGCTGCGTAAGGTATTCCAGTATCTCCATACCGGTGCCGTCCGGGAGGTTGTAGTCCAGCAGGATGAGATCAATGCCCTGGTGTTCTTTTTCCAATTCGGCGCGTGCCGTCCTGATATTGCTTACTTTCGTAGTGGTATAATCGTGGCGCTCCAGGTACCGGGCCAAAACCGTTGCAAAAGTAGTGTCATCTTCTATAATCAGGATATGTTTCATAAAGGTCGAACGGAAGTATGCCATAAAAATAAAAAAAGGATACCTGAAGTACCCTTTTTTTAGATAAAATATTATCTTTTTAGATAAAAATTATCAATTACTGAACGATCTCTCCGTTAGCGTTGATTTTTACGGTTTTCTGGGCATCGCCCTGCTTTCCGCTTATTTCATATACGTCAACATCACCTTCAGCCTTTCCGGTTACCAGCACAGCTTTTTCAGCTTTAAATTCTTTCAGCGCGTCTGAGCCGAGGGTAGCCTGTACAGATCTTGGCAGATCAGATAATGCCACCTCTTTTCTGTCGTTTGCCACTACTGCTGTTTCATCTTTATCTGTTACTGAAGTTGCGAAGGTCGGTGCTGTTAAAGCCAATGCTGCTACTGCTAAGATTACTTTTTTCATAATTATTTCAGTTTATTTTTAATTTAATAATCACTGTTACAATCCTAATAATGCCAATATGATGCCAGGAAATGCCGTTAAAAATAAACAACTAACAATCAATAACTTATAAAAAAATAACCATCAGGGAGCTTTTTAAAAAGTGTAGTATCCATCCCACACTCTGCTGTTGAGATCCTACGACCCGACAATGTATTTCAGCCTGTCGATCAGCTCCCGCGTCCGCTTCAATGATAGCTTACCCTCTTTAAATTTAAATTCCAGCACACGCGCCAGCTGGCCTTCTTCCTTATAGCCCAGCTGACTCAGCCTGGAAGCCAGCTTATGGCAGATCTCACGCAGCTGCTCCGTATCTCCGCTGTACATGGCTTTTTCCAGGGCAAAGATATCAGCACGGGTGTCTGCCGTAAAGACGGCCAGCAGTTCATCATCCGCATCCGGGCTCAGCGTGGCCGTTCCCGTGGTACCTTTTTGCCTGAAGTAGGCCTCGAATGAAGCTATGAGGAAAGGCTTGTTCAGTATATCATCAAATCCCTGCTGCTTGATATGCTCCACCTCATCCGGCAGCA
Organism: Edaphocola sp.; assembly: GCA_037190225.1. Lineage (GTDB taxonomy): Bacteria > Bacteroidota > Bacteroidia > Chitinophagales > Chitinophagaceae > MKSF01. Next base: position 749,091 of record JBBCJL010000006.1, read on the forward strand.
CCTGGGCGGTAAGGGCTATGATCCTGACCTCCGCCGGCACCCGCTCCCGGAGTATCTTCACCAGCTCATAGCCCATCATATCCGGCATACGGATATCCAGGAAGATCAGGCGCAACTGCGGCGGCACTTCTGCCTCCAGCACCCCGGACGGATGATTAAAGCTGCGGTAAGCAATGTGGTTATGCTCCAGTATCCGCTCACAAAGCTGCAATATATAGGCGTCATCATCTATCACCCATACTATGCCCTGAAAGTCATTAGTATCCTCTCTTTCCGCACGTGCGGGCGCTACCAGGGCATCCGCCCCTGCACATTCAAACGGGATACGGATCATGAACTCGCTCCCCATTCCAAGCCTGGAGGTGACCGTAATGGCCCCTCCCATCTTTTCAATAAGCTCCTTGGCAATGCTCAGGCCCAGCCCGCTCCCTTCCGGCATATGCCGTGTGGGCAGCTGCTCAAAGTCCTTGAATATAATATCCAGGTCTTCCTGCGCGATCCCCTGTCCCGAATCGGCTACCTTAAATTCCAGGAGCACATTACGCTCATCTGCTTTCCTGCCGGTAAGCTCCAGGGACACAAAGCCCTCATCCGTAAATTTCACGGCATTATGCAGGATGTTGAGCAGTATCTGCTTCAGCCGGATAGCATCGCCCAGCAATACCCAGGGCAGCACATCAGGCTGTATATGCCACTCAAAGGCCAATTGCTTATGTAAGGCCTGGACGGACGCCAGGGCCTTCAGCTCATCCAGCATCCTGCTGATGCTGAAAGGTTCTTCCAGCAGCGTCAGGCTGTCATTGACCAGCTTATTGTAATCCAGCACCTGGTTGACAATTTCCAGCAGATGCCTTGAAGAGTCGGATATGATCTGTACCTGGTCCCTGGAAGGCGCCGTATGAAGCATCAGGTCGGCATACCCGATAATGGACTGGAGCGGGCTTCTTATCTCGTGGCTCATTTTGGAGAGGAACTGCTGCTTGACCGAGCCGAGCCTGTCGGCCTCCTCCTTAGCGGCTATCAGCGCCTTCCTGTTCCTGTCTTGCTGTACCAGGTCCCAGGCTATCAGGGCCCCCATGACAAGGATCACGATCACAAATAGCACTGTCAGGATAGTAATGCTGCTCAGGGTATCGTCAATGTTACGGAGCGCATCCCTGTTTCTGGAAGAAAGCAGCCGGCCGTTATCATGCTCTATGTCATTCAGCGTATTCAGCACTTCATGGATCAGGGTCGTATTCGCTTCATCCAGCGCCTGCCGCTGCTCATTCAGCTGGCCCAGCTTGCTTTTGCGCTTCTGCTGCAAGCCGTCAAGGGTATTGGTAAGGTGCACGAATATACTGTCGTCCTGCAGTAACTGCAGGGTGTCCAGAGATACGTTCATCTGCTCCAGGACAAAGTACCGGACCTCCTTTACCATAGGCTCTTTCCTTTTCCCGAAGAGGCGGTTCCAGAAGGTGCTTTTCTGCTCCGTGACCTCCGGCAGGGAATCTGAAATGGTTGTGGAAGAAATGGAGGAACGGCTTTTGAACATAGCTGAGTCCGACCGGAGATAGGAGTTGTGTATAAAGTCAGACAACCGCTCTATCTGCAGCTGCACCGAATCCGACCGGATAAAGTCCCTGGTCAGTGCCTGGTACCCTTTAATAAGCTGGTCCCGTTTGTACAGCAGGCCGGACAACAGCTCCAGGCGCTCCAGCTGCACGGCATTACCTTGATTGAGTTCCCTCAGGCTGTCGATAATACCGCTGATCTTTCTTTTCAGCGTATCGGAGGTCCGGAATATGCCGTTATTATGATTGGGAGTAATTATCTTACGCTGTACCTGGTCCAGCACCACGATATCCTTGAATAATTCATTGACCAGGTATTGCTCCGTAGGCGGCCGTGATATCTGGTTGACGGTATGCCGTATCTGCCTGGAGTTCCTGGTCGTGATCACCCCGGCCCCCACTATTGTCACCACCGCCAGCAACAGGCTGATAACAATTTTGAATTTAAGAGAGGACTTCCGCATAATTAGTTCAAAATTAACAGAAAAGCATCATTTGATATTTTCTTTATCAATACTTTATGTTTTGTACGACCTTTCCTTTCGTATAAAAATACGTATTTTTATAGCTATGCAATTACTTTCTTCCCTGCAGACACCCGGCCTCTCTCTAGCCAACAGGATCGTGATGGCCCCTATGACCCGGTGCAGAGCCGATAACCCGGGCGTCATACCCAATGAGCTGATGTGCGATTATTACCGCCAGAGGGCTTCAGCCGGCCTGATCATTTCGGAAGGCGTCCATGTAAGCCCTATGGCAGTGGGCGGTCTTCGCGTTCCGGGGCTTTTTTCCGGTCCGCAGGTAGCGGGATGGCAGCAGGTCACGACAGCAGTACACCAGGCGGGAGGCAAGATATTTGCCCAGCTATGGCACGTGGGCCGGCTATCGCATCCCGACCTGCTGGACGGACGGCTTCCCCTGGCTCCTTCTGCCGTTAATGCGGACTTTAAAGTATATGCGCATAAAGGCTTTGCAGCCACCGTAACACCCCGGGCGATGACCGAAGCCGATATCCGCCAGACGGTAACGGATTTTACCGAGGCTGCCCGGAACGCGATCCTTGCAGGCTTTGACGGCGTGGAGATCCACGCAGCGAACGGCTACCTCTTTCACCAGTTCTTTGCCAGATGCTCCAATACCCGGGCGGACGATTACGGCGGCAGCATTCCCAACCGGTGCCGGTTCCTGCTGGAAGTAACGGAAAGTATCGGTCGGGCCATCGGCATCACGAAAACGGCCATAAGGCTCTCTCCTTCGCTTGACCACACTTTCGGCATCCGGAAAGACGATGAAACGGAAGCCCTGTTCTCCTACCTGGCAACGACCCTGAATGATTACAATATCGCGTATCTCCACATCAGCGGCTTCACCGCCCACAGCGAAGATCCCGATCCCGGCCGTACCATACTGGATACAGCCGCCCGTTACCGGAAGCTCTATAAAGGCACTTATATGATCAATAAGGGATTTACCGGTGATACCGCAGAAAGCGCTTTACAGAACGGACTTGCGGACCTGGTTTCTTTCGGGGAGCTATTCATTGCCAACCCGGACCTGGCGGAACGCTTCAGGCACCAATGGCCTTTGAACCAGCCGGACCGGCGCACTTATTATACACCCGGAGCAAAAGGCTATACCGACTATCCCTTTTACCGGGGCTGACGACCTGCATTACAGATATAACCGCAACCCGGGATCTCCGGGAACAGTAAAAGGACTGCCCGTTAAACGGGCAGCCCTTTTACTGTTATGATGCTTTGAAATGCTTATTTGCCTTCTACAGGTGCAGCGCTTTCCAGCACAACGGATGTCTTGTTATTGGAAGTTTCCACAAAGCCCCCGTTGATATGATACACTTCTGAGTTATTGCTGTTTTTATCAATGATGATCTTCATTTTACCTTCGCCCAATGCTGCCACCATAGGTGCATGGTTCTCTAAAATTTCAAACAGACCCTCCACACCCGGTAACTGAATACCATACACTTCTCCGCTGTATATTTTACGCTCCGGCGTCAATACTTCTAAAATCATAGATGTTTTTATTTATTTGATTAAGCCTCAGCCAATAATTTTTTACCTTTCTCAATAGCATCTTCTATGCTACCTACCAGGTTGAATGCAGCCTCAGGGTACTCGTCCACTTCACCGTCCAGTATCATATTGAAGCCACGGATCGTTTCTTCGATCGGTACCAGACAACCTTTCAGACCTGTAAACTGCTCCGCTACGTGGAAAGGCTGTGACAGGAAACGCTGTACACGGCGTGCACGGGATACGGTCAGCTTATCTTCTTCAGACAGCTCATCCATACCGAGGATGGCGATGATGTCCTGTAATTCCTTATAACGTTGCAGGATCTGCTTCACTCTTTCAGCACATTCGTAGTGCGCCTGCCCTACTACGGACGGCGACAGGATACGGGAAGTGGAATCCAGCGGATCCACCGCAGGATAGATACCAAGGTCAGCGATCTTACGGGACAGTACCGTAGTCGCATCCAGGTGGGCGAAAGTAGTGGCGGGAGCCGGATCCGTCAAGTCATCCGCAGGTACGTAAACCGCCTGTACGGAAGTAATGGAACCGGATTTTGTAGAGGTGATACGCTCCTGCATCAGACCCATCTCGGTAGCCAGCGTAGGCTGGTAACCCACCGCAGAAGGCATACGGCCCAGTAACGCCGATACCTCTGAACCTGCCTGTGTGAAACGGAAGATATTATCTACGAAGAATAAGATGTCCTTACCTTTACCGTCACCGTCACCGTCACGGAAGTATTCAGCGATGGTCAGACCCGATAAGGCCACCCGTGCACGGGCGCCCGGCGGCTCGTTCATCTGTCCGAACACGAAAGTGGCTTTGGATTCTTCCAGCTCTTTCAGGTTAACGGAAGACAGATCCCATCCGCCTTCTTCCATAGAGTGGATAAATTTATCGCCGTATTTAACCAGGCCCGCTTCGATCATCTCACGCATCAGGTCATTACCCTCACGGGTACGCTCACCCACTCCGGCAAATACAGACAGACCACCGTGACCTTTGGCGATGTTGTTCATCAGCTCCTGGATCAGTACGGTCTTGCCCACACCGGCGCCACCGAACAGACCGATCTTACCGCCTTTGGCATAAGGACCGATCAGGTCAATAACTTTGATACCTGTATATAATATTTCGGTAGAAGTGCTCAATTCTTCAAATTTGGGAGGCTTGTTGTGGATAGGACGCCTGTTATCGCCTGTAGGCTGCGGCAGACCATCAATTGCCAGACCCGTTACATTAAATAAACGACCTTTAATCTGATCGCCCGTAGGCATTGCAATGGCTTTGCCCGTATCTATTACTTCCAGACCTCTCTCCAAACCTTCAGTAGCATCCATGGCAACGCATCTTACACTGTCTTCTCCCAAGTGTTGCTGTACTTCCAGGATGAGCTTATCTCCATTCGGTCTTACTAGCTCTAATGCAGAATAGATTTCAGGTAGCGTATTCTCTCCATCGAAATACACGTCAACTACCGGACCAATAATTTGCTTGATTTTACCTACGTTGGGCATATCGTTATATTATTAAAATGATTGTTATTTAATATAAATCGTGTGCAAAGGTAGTGTGTAAAATTAAAATAGAAAAATACATTGCTCAAAAAATATTTCCGTGCTGCTATTAAGGTGTTAATATGCGTTTATCCTGCCTTTTATTTTTTTCCGCGCTGCATAATATTCCCTGTAAATGGCCGTTAATGGTATTTTAGAGCACCGCAGGGACCCCGTAAATTATTTTAAGTACCAATGACCTATAATTATATAGTTTAACTAATTTTGTACCTTTGCACATTTCTATCTAATTCTTATTATCTGATTTTTTAAATGGACTATACATCATTAATTGATACATCCAATATCCCCCGGCATATAGCCATCATTATGGACGGCAACGGACGGTGGGCTAAGGAGCAGGGCTTTGATAGGGTGATTGGTCATAAGGAAGGCGTGAACAGTGTCAGAAAGGTAGTAGAAATTGCAGCAGAAACGGGTGTTAAGTTCCTGACCCTATATGCTTTCTCCACCGAGAACTGGAACCGCCCCAAGGAAGAGGTGGATGCATTGATGGAATTACTGGTGAGCGCCCTCAGGATGGAGGTGGAGTCACTTAAAAAGAATAATATACAGCTCAGGGTAATAGGCAACGTCCCTTCCCTGCCGGCACGCTGCCAGCACCAGCTGAACGAATCCATAGATATCCTGAAAGATAATACCGGGCTGGTGCTTGTACTGGCCTTAAGCTATAGCTCCCGTTGGGAGATCACCCATATGGTGCGACAGATAGCCGCAGCCGTAAAGAGCGGCGCCATAGCGGAAAGCCAGATCACGGACGAGCTGGTACAACAGTTCCTGTGCACCAGCGATATCCCTGACCCGGAGCTGCTGATCAGGACAGGCGGAGAAGAGCGGGTCAGCAATTTCCTGCTGTACCAGATCGCTTATTCCGAATTGTATTTTACGGAAACCCAGTGGCCTGCGTTCGGAAAGGAAGACCTGCTGAAAGCCATTGCCGCTTACCAGAGCAGGGAACGCCGGTTCGGCAAGACCAGCGAGCAAATTCAAAACAAAGCAAAACACAGTTAATTTAAATCATATAGATGTTGAACTTGAAAGGCTGGAAAATAGCAGCATTTGTTGCAATAAGCCACATAATAGTCCCCCAGGTACAGGCACAGCTGGGAGGAAAAAAAACGGGGCAATTGTCTATGCAGAAAGACGACAGATTCGAGATCGTGGATATCACGGTGACCGGGACGCAGTTCCTGGACCCGGATCTGTTAAAGATAGTTTCCGGACTACACAAAGGCGATAAGATAGAACTGGAGAACGATGCGGCCATCACGACCGCGATGAAGAAGCTCTGGGAGCAGAAGCTGATAGAGAACGTCAGGATAGATGTTATCAAGCAGGAAGATAAGAGGGTCTGGCTGAACATTGACATCGTGGAGCGGCCCAAGCTGGGCAGCGTCAGCGTCCGCGGCGTGCGCAGCACCCAGGAGACCGAGATCAAAAATAAGCTGAAGCTGGGCGAAAACCGGATGATCACGGAAGCGCTGAAGCTGGACATGCAGGAAACGATCAAAAAGTACTTCATCGAGAAAGGCTTCAATAATGTGAGCGTGACCATGGAGGAAAAGAAAGATCCGAACAAGGCCTTTACAGACCTGGTGATCTATATCAACAAGGGACAGAAGATCAAGATCAACAACGTCAATATCGTCGGCAATGAAGAGGTGCCCACCGCGCGCCTCCGTCGTGCCATGAAAGGCACCAAGGAAGGTCCCAGGCTTTCCCTGGCACCCGCATATAATACTTCCATATACGGCTCCGAAGAGGACAGGAGCTTTAAGACCTATGTCAGGAACTGGGGCTTTCTCTCCCCTACCAAGACCCTGAGCATCCTGAATCCTTATTTCCGGTATAATTTTTTCTCAGGCGCCAAGTACAGCGCAACCAAGTTTGAAGAAGATAAAGAGTCCATTATCAACGTATATAATAACTTAGGCTACAGGGATGCCCAGATCGTTGCGGATACGGTATATTCCCCCGACGGGCGTAATATCAATATAGACGTGAAAGTAGCCGAGGGCAAAAAATATTACTTCGGGGATATCGAGTACAGGGGCAATACGGTCTATTCAGATTCGCTGATCCACAGGATCGTCAATATCAAGAAAGGCGATGTGTACAACCGCCAGAAGCTGGAATCCCGCCTGGGTCTCCAGATGAACCCGGAAGGAACGGTGGACCTGTCCGGCATGTACCTGGATAACGGGTACCTGTTTTTCCGCGCTACGGCACAGGAGAAAAATATCGTCAACGATACGATCCATTATGTGGTCAACCTGACGGAAGGCCCGGTGGCCATTATCAAGCACGTGGATATATCCGGCAATCTTAAGACCAATGACCACGTGATCCGAAGGGAGCTTTACACCCTGCCGGGCAGCAAGTTCAGCCGTTCGGACGTCATACGTTCCATAAGGCAGCTGAGCGTACTGGGCTTTATAGACCCGGAAAAGCTGCACCCCGATATCAAGCCGAATATGACCGATTATACCGTGGATATAGATTATCAGGTAGCGGAGAAGTCATCCGACCAATTCGAGGTATCTGCCGGTTACCAGGGTAGCCGGATCGGCTTTTTCGGTTCCGTAGGACTGGTATTCAATAATTTCTCCATCCGGAATATCACCAAGCCCAAGTACTGGGATCCGCTGCCGGCAGGCGACGGGCAGAAGCTGTCCCTCAGGTGGCAGTCCAGCGGGCTGTTCTTCAATTCCGGAAACCTGACCTTTACCGAGCCCTGGCTGGGTGGCAAAAAGCCCAATTCCCTTACCGTTTCGGGCGTATGGACCCGGCTGAGCAATGCCACCGGAAGCCTGTGGAGCGGCAATGCGGATGCCAGCGCCAGCTATATTAAGAATATCGGCGGCGGTGTTACTTTCGGTAAGCGGCTGAAATGGCCGGACGATTATTTCGTATTTTCCGTGGGTCTCAATTACCAGAATTACTTTTTAAAGGATTACGCGCTGTCCAGTCTCGGGGAGTTCACGAACGGCTCCGCCAATAACCTGCACCTGAAGCTGACCTTAGCACGCAACTCCCTGGATCATAACCTGTTCCCGAGAAGCGGTAGCAATATCACATTTTCGGCACAGCTGACCCCTCCTTATTCTATGCTTTCGGAAAAGGATTATTCCGGCATGTCCACCAAGGAGAAGTATAAATGGATAGAATACCATAAGTACCGCTTCAACGCGGAATGGTACCAGAAGATATACGGTAACCTGATCTTAAAGATATCGGCCAAGTACGGGTTGCTGGCCTCCTATAACAAGGACCTGGGCCTATCTCCGTTTGAAAGGTTCCAGCTGGGTGGAGACGGTCTGTCGGGTATGCAGTTCATCGTGGGTAAGGACATCATCTCTCACAGGGGCTACGAGATCTATGAGCAGGACGCCACCATTTTTAACAAGTATTCGGTAGAATTACGCTATCCGTTCTCTATGGCGCCTACCGCCACCATATTCGGCCTGGTGTTCGCAGACGGCGCCTATGCCTGGCAGAATGCCAAGCAATACAACCCGCTGCAGCTGAACCGCTCTGTCGGCGCGGGACTGAGGCTGTACCTGCCGATGTTCGGGCTGATGGGACTGGATTACGGTATCGGTATCGACAGGTACACTCCCGGTATGAGCCTCAGCCAGTACGCCAGGTTCTCCTTTATGTTAGGATTTGAGCCGGAATAGCATAAGTTGTCTTAACTTTGCATTATATTAAACCTTAATCGCAAGCAGCAGTCTTATAAAACACCAGCATTAAAAGAAAAAAATATTATGAAAAAATATCTTATAGCAGCAGCCGTTTTAGCAGCAGGCAGCTTTGCCTACCAGGCAGACGCACAGGTACAGAAATATTTTGTGATAGATTCCAAATACATCCTGGAAAAGATCCCCGAATATACCGATGCCCAGAAGAAGCTGGATGATGCTTCCAAGGCATGGCAGGAAGAGGTGGATAAGAAAATGCAGCAGGTAGACCAGATGTACAGGAGCTACCAGGCAGAAAGAGCGCTGCTGTCTGAAGAGGCGAGGAAGAAAAGGGAAGACGAGATCGTTATGAAGGAAAAAGAGGCCAAGGACCTGCAGAAAAAATACTTCGGCTATGACGGTGAGCTGTATAAAAGACGCCAGGACCTGGTAAAGCCTGTCCAGGATAAGGTATTCAATGCCGTTCAGCAATTCGCCCAGCAGAGAGGCGCCGAGATCGTGTATGATAAGGCCGGCGGCGTTACCATTTTCTACGCGGACCCCAAGCTGGACAAATCCGATGAAATTGTCAAAATGATCAATAAAAAGTAGCTGAAAGGTCTTTTGAAATAAAAATAACATTAATATTGCACTGCAATAACACCTAACAATTATTAAAACAAAACAGGAAAGAATGAAAAAAGTATTGCTTTTAGTAGTAGCCGCTTTAACCCTGGGTCTTCAGGTAAATGCCCAAAAAGCTCCTGCTGCTCAAAATACTCAGGCCACCACCGGCGCTTCACCCAAGAAACTGGGCTATCTGAATTCCCAGGAGCTGCTGAGCGCTATGCCGGAGTATAAAAAAGTCAACGAAGACCTTGAAGCTTATTACAAACAACTGGAAGCGGATTTTGCGGAGCTTAGCAAGGAGTATCAGAACAAAATGAAAGATTATGAAGATAAGGTCAGAACCCTGAGCGAATCCATGAAAGAGGTAAAGCAGAAGGAAATAGTGGCTTTACAGCAAAATATCGAAGACTTCCGTACTTCTTCCCAGGAAAAGCTGTCCAAGAAAGAAGCGGAGCTGGTGAATCCTTTATTGAAAAAGATCCAGGATGCTATTGACGCAGTAGGTAAGGAAAATAACTTTGATTATATCTACAATGAGTCTGCCCTGCTCTATGCTAAAGATTCTGAGAATATCACACCGCTGGTAAAAGCGAAGCTGGGTATCAAATAATCCATTACATCCTCCCGATCGGGAAGATAAAAATAAGGCCGTATCTTTCCGGATACGGCCTTATGCTTTTAACAGGCGAGCATATACTATCTATATATAGGCAACAAAGTCATTATAAGTTACCCATTATTATAAGAGATTCCTCACATCCGTTCGGAATGACCAGCACCCTCAGTGCCTTTATAGTAAGTTACCTGTTCTTTAGTAAGGAATATTTCCTCAAGAAGTCCTTCCTGTATTCCCCCATTTTATGACCCGTCAATTTATCATGAAGTTCATAATACACTTTTGCCTGCTCCCAATCTTGTATCTTAGGATTTGATTCATACAATAAAGCCATGTTTTCTACGGCATCCGGATATAAAGAATCAGCCGCTTTTTTCATCCAGTATATCATTTTATCCTCATTATTGAAATAGAATACATCATTGATCATTACACCGTATTCGTAAAAACACGCAAGATTAAACTGGGCTTCAGGATGACCGGCATATGCAGCTTTCCGTAAATGTTCCAGTTGTTTACCAACCCATTGTTTTTTCTGCTCCTCTGTATATACATTCCACTTCTCATACAATTCATATCTTATCTTTTCTGATAACAAAAAGTGTTTGTCCCCTTTCATATGATCTTTTATCTTTTTTAGAGCCTCCCGGTCACACCAGCCCGGACGTTCAAGCATTGTTCCATCGACCAGCTCCAGGAATTATTTTAGCAGAATCTGTAGGATAAGGTCGTAATCCTTTGAAATAAGCCATTTTTATCTCAGCATATTCTGAGCGGGCCAGCATACCCGTGGCACCGGGCTTAAGCATTTTATATTATTGATTTACCGGTTGCTGTTACTCTTTTTTGAAAACAGTCTATAACTAATTAAAAAAAACAACAGTCTGAATACACAACATCATCTATTAGCATACCTCACATACATGTTGAAAAGATTTATAATATTTTCTTTATCATCCTCATTATCCATGTTATCCAAATATTTAACCGCTTCTTCAAAATACATTTTAAAATCGGGCTTATCTATTAAAATCTCCCCCTTCATCTTTTTAAGGTCACCAGACAGAAAATCAATTATCATATAATCCTTTACTGTTTTCTCAAGAGTTTCCAAAGTATGGCCACTTGACCTGGGAGCATTTAAAACATTATAAAGTATATCCAATGAGCCGGAATCCACTATGATTATTCTATCCGAGATCTCTAAACCGATGGTATCAAAATATGCGTCCAAAAGAGCTGTATCATAAGTAATATACACACCCATAGTGCCTGCACCTCCATTATAGCTGCTTAATAGCCTGATATATTCACATTTTTCTGTTTGCTTTGTTGAACAAGAAACAAATATGGCAAGAATTGACAGGCAGGCAAAAACCATTCTTAACTTCATAATATACGTTTATATTTAACGAATAGACTGTATTTTTAGAAAGGTCGATGCATAAACTTCTATAACCACAAAGATAATTACCTGATCTGAATTTATCCACCAACTCCTTTGATACACTTGCTCCCCGGTAGCTGCAGCAGAGGTTATTTTTTGCCCTTAAAACAGAGCGGGACAGGTCATAACCTATCCCGCCTCACTTTCTAAAATAAAATATCATTTTGATAATCAATAGTTTAAGTGCAATTTTATAAGCTACCAACTCCTTTGATACATTACCCATTACCCCTTACTTAATAGGGTTTATAGAATCCTAATAAAAAACTCGATATACAATAACTCTTTTTTTTGCTAAATTCACAACTGCCAAGGAATAGCTTGTATTATCAAAAGAGTCAATATCTAACTTATAATATCCCAAACTATCGCTTGTAGATATCCATTGATAAATTGCACCATCTGGCAATTTCCCTTTATTAATAGGTAGCGGCAAATAGTTGTATTTAATACAATTATTTACTAACAATAAAGAATCATCACTATGAAAAGAAAAGATAGCAACCTGTTGCCCATCTCCCGTAGGATTATTATAAAATTCCTTGCTGTTCTTTAATAATGAAACACCATCCGGAAGTTTAAATCCAAGAACATCTTCTGAAAAATTACTACTTGTATCACATCCTAAAAGGAACACAAAAGAAAAAAACAATAATACAGCTCTCATTTTATACATATAATTTACGGATATGATACTTTAAAATTGTTACCATTAAGTAGCCAGTTATAGTAACGAGTAATAACTTCGGCTGGAATCGAACGAGTACCCCAAGACTTTGTATCTAAATCCCACGTATCTCTAAAACCAGTAAAATATATTTTTCCGTCTTGAGATTTTTGATACATCAAAGTAGCCCTTCCAAAAGAAGCCCAATAATTAGTTTTATATAAATTAACGGGAACACTATATATTTTAGTATTTGGGTCATATACAGCACGATGGTATTCAATAGCTCTATTTTCCTTTGCTTCATCAATTATATTATAAAAGCGCCAAATAGAAATATGATAAGTCCCCCCCGATTTAGTTTCATAATATTCTTGCAAATGATTTGCATACTTAGATGCGCTAACTACTATATCATTTACACTATCATCTTTAAATTTTTTGTCCAGCGTTTCATTCTGCGCCCCATCATTTGTTTGCACATTATCCACCGGAGATATAGAGCCTGTATTATAATTACGCCCTGCCGTATTAGCGCCCCCATTCTCCGAAAGATCATCGCTTTTAAATAGCGCTGCAAACAACTCCTGCGCTGCTGCTCCGGTAGCATAAATATTATTACCATCAATAGCTATAGAGTTCCCTCCGCCACCATTGGCTGCGGTCAAAATGGTGTTCATTCCCAGCATCAGGAGTTTACCAAACATCCCGTGCGCACCATTCGCCATAAACTCACGCGCAGCTACCGCATCCATTCCCCCGTGGACGGCATAATCTCCATCCTGCACAGGCTCCGCATACATAGTCATCTCCCCATTAGGATCTATCATCATCCCCGGGCTGTTGCCCATAGCCGCATAAGGACTGAACACCTGCTGACCACCGCTGTACGCTAAAGGATCAATACCCAGGAACCGCCCTAACTGCGGGTCATACTGCCTGGCGTGGAAATCCATCCAGCGCAGCTCATTATCCTCGATATACTCATTGCCCTGGTAACGGTGACGGTTCTCCTGATGATCCACATCACGGCTCCCCAGCGCCTTAACAGGCAGACCGTGGGGATAATAGTGCGTTTCCTCC
>JBBCJL010000007.1:0-274918 GCA_037190225.1 Edaphocola sp.
GAAAGAACTCGAAGAATACATTGATTATTATAACAACAGACGGATAAAGACCGACTTAAACAATATGAGTCCAGTCATGTACCGAACTCATACTATTAAATAGATTGTTTACCTGCCCAAACTTTGGGGTTCACTTCAATATGAATTATCCGGGGCTCTTTTCTGTAAACCGGGCTATGGTTTACAACATTGTTGTAGGACAAACGTAATCGCTTACTTGGAATTTACCGGATTCCTTGATGGCTTTAAAGCCACCTTGCACATCAATCAGGTTATCGTAGCCCCTGGCTCTTAAGATCGAGTTGAAGATCATGGAGCGATAGCCGCCGGCACAGTGCACATAGTAGGTTTTGTCTTTGCTTACTTCGGCAATATGCTCATTGATATAATCCAGTGCTATGTTTTCTGAGCCGATGATGTGCTCTGAAAAATGCTCGCTTTTCTTTCTGACATCCAGTATGTTCAAGTCCGGGTCTTGCGCTAAGCGATCTGCCAGTTCATCTACTGGGATAGATTCGATAGTATCGGTTTCTTTTCCTGCATCTTTCCAGGCTTTCAATCCGCCTTTTAAATAACCGATAGCATTATCATAACCCACACGCGCCAGCCTTGTTACCACTTCTTCCGCTGTACCTTCATCTGTTACCAGTAAAATAGTTTGCTTGATATCCGGGATCAGGGCGCCGACCCAGGGCGCAAAGCTGCCGTCAATACCGATGTTGATGGAGCTTGGAATAAATCCTTTGGCAAAGGTGTGCGCATCCCTGGTATCTAAAATCAAGGCACCTGTTTCGTTGGCGGCCGCTTCAAAAGCTTCTGGGGTCAGGGCCTGCAGTCCTTTATCCAGCACCTTGTCAATGCTTTCATAGCCTTTGATATTCATCAATACATTTTCAGGGAAATAGCCCGGAGGCGGCATTAATCCATCCAATACCTTCTCTACGAATGCTTCTTTCGTCATAGGCTGTAAGGCATAGTTGGTCGCTTTCTGATGTCCCAAAATATCGGTAGTTTCCTTGCTCATATTTTTACCACAGGCTGAGCCGGCGCCGTGCGCGGGATATACAATAATGTCATCTGCCAAAGGCATAATTTTATTATGCAAAGAGTCGTAAAGATGTGCCGCTAATTTATCCTGGGTCAGATCTGCTGCTACTTTCTGGGCTAAATCGGGGCGGCCTACATCACCAATGAATAAGGTATCTCCGGTAAACAGTCCTACATCTTTGCCTTCTTTGTCGGTCAAAAGGAAACAGGTGCTTTCCATAGTATGACCGGGTGTATGGATGACCCTGATGCTTACATCGCCCACCTTTAATACTTCACCGTCTGCTGCTACGTGTGCATCGAACCCGGGCTTGGCTGTCGGGCCGAAAACGATGGTCGCGCCGGTTTTTTGCGCTAAATCCAGATGCCCGCTTACAAAGTCTGCGTGAAAGTGTGTTTCCAGGACATACTTGATTTTCGCCCCGTCTTTTTCCGCTTTGCTGATGTAGGGCTGCACTTCTCTCAACGGGTCTATTACTACAGCTTCGCCATTGCTTTCGATATAATAGGCACCTTGTGCCAGACATCCGGTATAAATTTGTTCTACTCTCATAACGAATAATTTTTGGCACTAATATACAAGTTTACACTTGCTGGTTAAGAATAAAACCACCGTTATTCTTTAGGTGGTTCAGGATCCGATAACTTCTTCATTATGCGTCCAAAGTCTATCTTCGGATTGAGATCCATTATACTGACAAAATCTTTCCATTTAGTAACGGTTTCTATTTTGGAGAGTACGTCTAACATCAAATCGTGAATGTCCTTATACTGTAACAGCTCTTCAAAATTGTTATCCCAGTGTTTGTCGATGTTCTTTGAAATAATGTCAAAATTAGTTTGTAAAGACAGGTGACGAGAGAATATATCTTTCAAAACTTTTTCAACACTTTTGTCATTGCCTTTTAATCTGATAATGTGCTGTCTAAACTTTTCATATATCTCACTGTGTCCCATATACTAATTTTTTGTAAGTTAATCTTTTTGTGACGGCTGTCTGCAAAAATAGATCGAACACTTTAGAAATCCTATCTCCCCGGAGATTAAACCGATATGTCATTTCATCTGCATAAGATTGTAGATGCTTAGGACTCACTTTGTAATAGGTTCCGTTTATTGATCGCTTAAAATGAGACCAAAAGTTTTCAATCCCATTTGTAGTAATACCTCCTTCTGAGTAATACTGGCCTCTTCCGTGATCCACAAAACTGTGGTTGTAAAATGTATTCATACCGAAGTAGGCTGACCACTCATCCGTCATTAACGTACTTTGTTTTTTGACATTATCCAATACTATCGGACGAATTGTCCTTGCTTTGGTATCAGGAATAACGAAACAAAGAACTTTGCTCGTCTCTCCTCTTTGTAATAGTCCCAAAACCGGTGTTTTGTCTTTGAAACTTCTACCTTGACTATTCTTCACTTTTTTGTCCTTGTGTCGGTTCTTGTTCTTTCCTCCTACGAAGGTCTCATCCGCCTCAACAATTCCTTCTAATTCAATATTTATTGACCTACTCACCATTGCGTGCCTGATCCTGTGTAGTAAAAACCACGCAGTTTTCTGTGTCACACCTAAATCTTTCGCCAATTGGTAGGAACTTATTCCCCTCTTTTGAGAAAGAAAAAGAAAAATTGCAAGGAACCAAGTTTTCAGATCAAGTTTAGAGTTTTCATAAATTGTTCCGGTTCTGACATTGAAATATTTATTAGTGTTGACACACTTATATCTATTGCCGGAACATTTGTACACTCTTGATTTTTTATCAAAAGGCGAAGTGACTTTTCCATTCCAACGTATTTTTTCTAATACATTAATCGCTGATTGTTCGTCTGGAAAGGCTTTAAAGAAGTCA
This sequence comes from Edaphocola sp., assembly GCA_037190225.1. GTDB lineage: Bacteria > Bacteroidota > Bacteroidia > Chitinophagales > Chitinophagaceae > MKSF01. The sequence goes on from JBBCJL010000007.1 coordinate 2,901, forward strand.
AAAATATTACTAAGTTTCAGGGAGGGTATCATACCCTAAATATACGAAAAACGTATGTGATTTTTTGAAACTATTTGTGTAATTTTACTTAAATTTTTCACCCTTTAAACCATAAAAAATGGAAAACACTGAACAAAAAATTGTAGAATTGACACAACGAGTAAAAGAATTAGAATTGTTATTGACTGCCACGATTGACAGATATTCAGAACTCATTTGTAACTTACTATTAAATACGGCAAATGCCACTCCCGGTCTAACTAAGGAAATCATTAGCGACGGTATTTACTCAACTCTCGATAAATTGTGTAGGGAATAACGGTTTCGGTATAAACTTCCAACATCGTCTTTCCGGCCTGAAAATTTTCATAAAGATGTTGACCTAAAGATTCGATCGTCATATCCTTGAATCTTTCGTCTCCTTCTTTGAAGAATTTATCTAAGTCTAATTTAGAAATAAATGTGAGATCGTTTTTCACATTAGTTCCTTTTTCATTACTTTTGTCTGACATAAAATTTGTTTTAAATGAATAAATAAAAAAAATACAAAATATATAAATACTTAGTATTGTATCATAATTGTGCTACTCTAAATTACCACCATAGTACACAAGCCACAAATTATGACTATGATACGCCGTTATGGCGTAGCTGTGTCTTTTGTGGTGATAGGTTGTGGTAAACCTTGAGTAGCGAGAGAATTTCGGCTACGCTATTTTTTATCACCTATACTCAAAATTTACCACAAATGAAAAAGTTAATTTTTCCAATTTTATGCCTTTTTATCTATCAAAAGGCGTCTGCTCAGACTGATTCACACAAGCTACAATTTTCTTGGGGTAACAAGTTTCACATTGTCGATGAAAACGGATTCAGAGTTAAAAGGAATCTGAAAAAGGAAGAAATGCGAAACTTGTTGTCTGATAACCCCAATGCCCTAAGTTTATACAATCAGTTTCGTTCCAATATGACTACCAGCAAAGTACTGGGTTGGTCTTCTGCTGGTACTGCTGTGGCAGGGTTAGGTCTTATTCTTGCAGGTATTGACTGGGACACAGGCGACATTAATAATACGTTAGTCTGGTCCGGTATTGGCCTCGAATTTGTCACTATTGCTCTCAGCGCATCTTCTATTGCTTTTAATGTTTCGGCTAAAACTAAAGGGTACCGATTATCCAACTATTATAACAAAACTCAAACTCATACTCTAAACTTAGGACTAACTCGTCACGGTATTGGGTTGGTTTATAAATTCTAATAAGCTATGAACCATCCATTATCTGTTTTATTTGTATGGACAGTATCCATATTTGCAGGTTACGTTTCTTGGAGAATCACAACACCCGAAAGTTTTGGAGGAGCTGTAGTGTTTGTTTTGTTATGGTTCGCCTTAGCTTATGTTTTCCGAGGGATTGCGGCCCTAATTATAATATTTGTAGGAGACAATTCGTAATTTTAACTATTCTATCACATCTAAAATCTATCATCTATGACTGACACACAAAATCCCGAATTCATTGAAAAATTGAAGAAACACATACAGGAAACCTATAGAGTAGACGAACCTGTCACTGGTTTAGAATTAGCTAAAAGCTTTGCTAAATCTTTAGGTAGCACACACTTTGATGTGTACGTTTTGACTTTACAGGAACAAGTTGTAAACACCTTATTGGAAAGTGGCATTATAAAAGAGGCGCGTATTTCACAACCTGAGAAAGTATATACAGTAAAGTAAATAAGATAGCTACACCCGAAATATAAGCGTATCGCTTTAACCGTTTAATTTGCTTTGGGTAAATTCCAATTATGTAGAATTTTTTATTTGAAACTGTTTTAATTTCGTTTCTTATACCTTTGAGCCAATCAGGTGCCGGATGAAAGTCTTCATAGTCTGCTAAAAATATTTTTCCTGTTAATCTTTTTAATAAGTTCATAAAATTTAATTTTTACAAACTCCTCCCTAAAAGAGGAGTTTTTTAGTTATAAAAAGGGTGTATTATTGTATGTTAGTGCCTAATTTTTTTTACGTTTTTAGAATCGTTTATACAAAAGTATTACCGGGATTTTCCCCGGTTGGTAACAAGGATTACAATGCGGGTATTTTTGAAATTTTTTCTATGCGACTTACTCTTTGAGGAATCACAGCCACAAAACAAATGCTCCAATGATCATTAATTGAAAAGCAAATACAGCTAAACCATACCACAGACCACTTTTACCTGATTGCCGTAAACCCCGGAAACGGATCTGCATGCCGGTATTGGTCATGGCAATGGTCAGGCAAAGGCCCGGGCGCCTGTGGCATATATTGTTGCAGCCATTTACAGGAATAATTCTTTGATGAAAATATAGATACCCATTGCCAGTACAAACCATCCGAACGCAGCTTTGAGCTTATTGCCTCCTATTTTTTTAGATAATAAAATTCCGGTAAATATACCCGCAACAGATAATAATGTGAATACGGAAAGTAAAGCCCAATCTATGTGCTCACTGCTTTGCAAATCACCGGTAAAGCCTAAAAGCGATTTAGCCGCGATGATAAACAGGGAAGTGCCTACTGCCAGCTTCATAGGCATTTTTGCCAGCAATACCAAAGCAGGGATAATCAAAAATCCACCTCCTGCACCTACCAATCCCGTAACTACGCCTACCAAAGAGCCCTCCAGCAGAATCATCGGATAATTATATTTCATTACACCGTCTTCGGATATCTCCTTGTTTTTCTTAACCGGTTTTATCATAGAGACAGATGCGGCTATCATTACTATAGCAAACAATACCATTAATGCTACGGGCTTGGTAAGCTCAAAGCTTCCCAGGCTGAAAAGTGTATCAGGAATCAGCGGCATTAAATAAGCTCTGGTGAGATACACTGCAGCAATGGATGGCATGCCAAATATCAGTACTGTTTTAAAATCTACTCTTTTCTGCACAGCATTTTGAATGCCTCCTACCAAAGATGTGGTCCCTACGATAAACAATGAATATGCTGTGGCGATAACAGGATCCACACCCATTACATACACTAAGATTGGAACCGTAAGAATGGAGCCGCCACTGCCGATCAGTCCCAATGAAGTACCCACGAGTGTCGCTAATATATATCCGATAATAGTTGTTATTCCCATAATCAATATGTTTTACCTTTTCGAAATATTTTGAGAAGGCAAAACTAGTATCGGTATTTTCCGGATATGGTAACAATAGTTACAGGAGCGTATTAAAGTCACTAAAAAAAGCTAAAGTCGTAGAACTTTAGCTTTGCAATGAACAGTAGGCTTAGTCTTTCGCCTGCCTTACAATCTCTATACTGTTCCGATTCATTTTTATTTTTCCTTCATGCTCCAATGCCTTTAGCAGGCGGGAAATGACAACCCTTGAGCTGTTTAGTTCATTGGCTATTTCCTGATGTGTTTTATTGATTATTGTACTGTTATTTACCTTGCTGGTTTCAGAAAGGTAATTTAATAATCGTTCGTCCATATGCATAAAAGCAATATTGTCAATGGCATTCAACAATTCATTGAAGCGGTTATTATAGCTTTCGAACACATATGCCCGCCAGCTTTTGTATTTACCCATCCATTCTTCCATTTTGCCAACGGGAATCATAGCCACCAAACCATTGTTTTCGGCTACTGCACGTATTTCGCTTTTTTTGTCGCCCATACAGCAGGTCAGGGTCATAGAGCACGTGTCACCTTTCTCGATAAAATAAAGCAGTAATTCACCCGTGTCTAAATCTTCTCTCATGATTTTGATGGCACCGCTGATGAGCAGGGGCATTGTTTTGATATATTTGCCTATATCAATCAGTACATCACCTTCTTTGAAGGGTACGATTTTGGCAACTGAGGATATTTCATCCAGCAGCGCCGGCTCAAATATGCCACCGTAGGCTTCATGTATCAGGTCTTCCATAATGCTATATTTGTGATTAGTGAGGTAATTTATCTTTTAGGAGCCCGTAAAACCAGGTGCCTGAAACAGCACCTAAGATAACGATAAGTATTGGAAAATAGCCGGCTCCGGTCAGTACAAACATAGGTCCGGGGCAGGCTCCTGCCAATGCCCAGCCCAGCCCGAACAAAATACCGCCTATCAGATACCTTGCAATGCTTTTATCTTTATCGGCAATGACAATCTCCTTTCCGTTTATATCTTTTAATTTTTTTCTTTTGATATACTGTACCGCCAAAATACCTGTAGCCAATGCTGTGCCTATGACACCATACATGTGAATAGATTGAAAGTTGAACATTTCGTATATCCTGAACCAGGATGCCGCTTCTGACTTATACATGACTATGCCAAAAAAAATGCCTGTTGCTAAATAAATAATGTTCTTTTTCATTATGGTAATCCGTTGTTGTTTTAAAAATTATAGTTTACTGTTAAATTCACCTGGTTAAAATCACTCTTCTGGTATGCCAGGTCCGGAATATGGGCATTTTTGTTGATTTTCCAAACATACAAAAGGTCAATATTCAATCCCTCCATAAATCCACCAAAACCATAATGTATCCTGGCATTAATCTGATAAAAGTCGTCCAGATTATATTTATTGTACCGGGCATCACCTGCCACTATGCCATTTGAAGCTAATCCATCAACATCAACTGCGAAATGTTTGGTGTGATAATTAATACCTGCTGCATATATATCAGTATTGCCCAAGCCATCCAACCTGCCCCTGGGCACAGAGGTATAAAATTGGTCTCTTCCCAATTCTCTTGGCGTCAGGAAACGACCAGTTGCAAAGGCATGCGTGCAGGCTGCTTTGAATCTCCATCCGTTTGTTTCATATTGTACCATAGCGCTCAATACCTGCCCGTTTTCATCAGGCTGTACATACCGGTTTTGGTATTCCAGCTTCTCCTGATAGCTGTGTGGCATTTGATAAGCATATATCAATCCTGATTTCCAATGCTTATTATGATATTCCAGCTGTGCCCAGGTAGTATTAATGAGCTTGTCGGTATAAATATTCCACACATTTCCGCTCCAGCTTTGGTATTGGTGTCCGAGATGAACAATTCCAATACCGGATGAAGGGGTATGATGCCGGTAGGCCGCTTTGCTGCCATCCGGCTGTAAGCCATTATCATTGAGGCCAAACAATTCGTTGCTGGCAAACCATTCTGTCATCGACCGGGGGGAAGCCTTATGCAGCCACCCGGCATTTATGGCCGTGCTGTCCCATTTATATTGAGCCCAGCCTCCCTGGAAAGCAAACGGCTTCATTCTGCCATCACTTTTATTCACCAGAGGAGCGTAGGGTATGGGTATTTTACCATAAGCAATATATCCCTGCTTCCAATGGTATTTAAGGAATAGCTCTTCCAGCCTGTCCAGGTCGTTATAATTCTCAGGGTGATTGACGTCAAACAGCTCGCGTTCCCATTTGTTGATTTTCCCGGTTATCGCATCTTTTTTATTCAGATCATTTGAAAACATACGATAAGTGAAGATCCCTGAAACACCCGCCTGAAAACCTTTATAGGTTTTGGATTCATAGCTTAACAGGCCACCGATAGCATTGGCATAATAGTCCTGGCCAGTATGGTTGTCCGTAGCCATAAAGTAATTCCTGATATGGCCGCTGACCTCTCCTTCCCTTATATACCCGAATAGCGTTTTGTGCTGGGCTGCTGTGGATAAAGCAGCCAAAGTCAATAGCACTATGCCGGTAAGCCGTTTCATATATGTATCAGAAAATCAAAGGGAAAATTAAATGTACCATAATAAGCCCCCCGATGAAAAAGCCAATGGTGGCGATGAGGGAGGGTAACTGTAAATTGCTCAGGCCGGAAATAGCGTGGCCTGAAGTACAGCCGCCGGCATACCGTGCTCCGAAGCCTACCAATATACCTCCTGTTAATAATAAGACAACAGTACCCGGATTAGAAAATGCTTCGCTGCCAAATAGTTCGGTAGGTACATAGCTGTTGCCTGCACTTTCAAAGCCCAGGCCCTGTAATTGGCTTACGGTTTGAGGGTTCAGGTCAGGTACCTGGTGCGCAGACAGATAATTTGCTGCTATAAAGCCACCGATGATGGCTCCTGCCATTACCAAAAGGTTCCATCGTTGCGCTTTCCAGTCAAAACAAAAGAAATCGCAGGTCTTGTCTGCCCCGCAAATAGTACACAAGGTCCTGAGGTTGGAAGACATTCCGAAATTCTTGCCTACATACAGTAAAATAAACATCGTGAGCGCAATCAGCGGTCCCGATACATACCACGGCCAGGGGGCCAGGATCCATTCCATTCGTTAATTGTTTTTGTTTTTAAAGATTAAATTGAGTGCAAATTTCTGCGATCCGGTTCGCTTTGATTGTTACAAGAGTTACATTGTAACATTAAACATCTTCTCCTTTCATCATTTTGTTCCAGTATAAATAAGGGAGGATGTATTTTTTCAAAATCCACAGTCGCCAGTGCTCTTTAGAGCTGTCCGCAATCAGCATCATTTTCATTTTAGGGTCTGGTGTAAATTCGTTTTTATAATTAAACTCAGCCAACACCATTTTGCCATAGCCTGTAACCAATGGGCAGGAAGAATATCCTAGGTAACCCGTATTGTTAGCTTGTTGTCCTTTTATCAGCCTTAATAAATTATCTACCACCACCGGTGCCTGCTTGCGAATGGCAGCGCCTGTTTTGGCAGTGGGTAAGGCGGCTACGTCACCAATGCCAAAAATATTGCTGTATTTTTTGTGCTGCAAGCTGTTGATGTTCACATCCAGCCATCCGGCTTCATTTACTAAACCGGACCCTTTTATAAATGCAGGAGCGGTTTGAGGCGGCGCTAAGTGTAAAAAATCGAAATTGATAGCTTCTGTTCTTTCTACTCCCTGTACATCGGTCCTGAAATACGCCACCTTATCAGCCGCATCTATCTTAACAGGCGTATGTAGCGGCTTGAAATCTATATGATACCTGCTCAAAACCTGCGTCAGCGTTGCTGCAATTTGCTGCACACCAAAAATTATGGCTCCCGGCGTGGCAAAGATTATTTTGGATTTTTTATCCAGTCCATGTTTGCGCAGGTAATCGGCGGCAAGGTACATTATCTTCTGCGGAGCGCCCCCGCACTTAATAGGGGTAGCCGGCTGGGTAAATAAAGCGGTGCCCCCTTTAAATTCCTGCAGGCATTTCCACGTATATTCAGGATCAATATAATTACTGCATGCCACCCCCTTGTCAATAGCTTCCTGCAAACCTTCTATCAGCGAGAGGTCATTCACCAGCCCGGGAGCAACAACAAGATAATCATAGCCTATTGGCCCTGAATGTTGTGTAAGGATGGTGCTATCATCAGGTCGTAAATCCGTTACCGAATCTTTTATCCATTTAACGCCATTAGGAATAAGGCTTTGCGTGGAGCGAATGGTCTTTTGAAAATCATACGTTCCCGCGCCCACCAGGGTCCAGGCAGGTTGATAGTAATGCCTTTCAGAAGGGTCAATGATAGCGATATCCAGGTTGCTGCTTTTTTTCCTAAGCTGTGCCGCTACCATTATACCTGCTGTACCGGCACCAATCATTACTATCTGATGATGAGTTTGCATACCTTTACTATTTAGGATTATATGTAAAGGTATTTTTCGGAAAGCTGCCGGTTGGTAACAAATGTTACGCAGAGAAGCATAAATAAGCTTCGCCTATATGCCCAGGCTGAGTAAAAGCCAGGATTGGATCAGGGGCTTTCTGCTGACCCGCTATGATTTTTTATTGTTTTGTTGCGGCCGATTGCCGTTCTTCGTAGAAAAATAACGCTATGACAAAACAGGAATTGATTGCAGCCTTTATCATGAATCACCAACAGGCGGTTCAATATATTGATAGCCTGGCTGACCCGGCATTCACCTATCGTTATGATAACAAATGGACAGCAGGGCAGCAATTAGAGCATATCTTGCTTACCATAACGCCTTTTCCCCGGGTGCTGTCTTCAAAAGAGTTCATCCTGGAAAAATTCGGAAAGATCGATCGTCCGACCTGGGATTATAAAACTGTCCTGGAGAACTATTCCGGAACCAGCTTAAAAGCGCCTGAACAATTTATACCCCAGGATGATGTCCGGGTCAATCAAAAAGATACGATCATTTCCGGTATTCAGAAAAATATTGACAGTATAAAAGAGCTGCTGAACAACTACTCGGAAGAGGAGCTTGATACGCTGATATTGCCTCATCCTTTGCTTGGGAAGCTGACGATAAGGGAAATGTTTTACCTGATGTCTTACCACCCGTTACATCACCAGAAGCAAATCGGGCAAATACTCGAAAATTATCTTAAGTAAGGTAGCTGAGGATGCCGGTAACCGGTACGGGAGAACGTCTTGACAGGAGAAGGGCTATTGTTGGCCCTGACCTTTTAGATATTGTTATTAAAGATTAGCTTCTATTTTTCAATCGTTCTCAATGCTTTTTTAATAATATATTTCGTTTCCTTGGTGTTGCTTTCAGTCTCCCAACGTTTGCAAAGCCGGCTTACAAAATCCGGTTGGGTTTTACTGGCATCATTCAGCCAGTTACCGACGCTGTCCCGTACATACTTGGCTTTATCGGACCTCAAAGGTTCTAAGACCGGCAATGCCAGGCCGGGGTCCTGCTTCAGCGCTTCGATATGTACGCACCAGACGCCCCGCGGTCTTGTGGACTCTGTTGCAAATCTCCGGATATTTTCATCCGGGCTTGCTGTCCAGCCGGAAAGTATCTCAATGCTTTTTGCCAGCTCTTTAGCGATCCTGGGCCTTACGGCCATCCAGCAGATCTCTCTTACGCCAAAATGCTTGTCTGCTGAAAATGGCTGGATCTGACTCAGTATTGCTGCTATATCCAGATGTTCGTTCTTCCCGATGGTATAGGCTGCCCAGCAACGAACCAGGTCGGCATTATGTCTGGAAATGATCTCCAGCAGTTCTTTATCATCATTTTGTATCGCCTGCTCAAAGAGACCTGTCCCGATAGCTTCATTGATGGTATTTACGGTCTGCTTTTTCAGCTGGTCTATTTTTGCCAGGATCGGTTTCAGATAAGCGGTTCGCTTATTTTGTCTGAGCAGGTGCTCAAGTAAAGCCTTCTGGTCAACGGCCAGCCACTCCACGAGGTTCGCGGTTTCAATCCGGCCTGTATTCAATTGTTGTAAAATCTCTGCCGGGATATCTTTTGTGGTACGGGCCCCTGTTCTTTTGTCTGCTGTCATCGTTTTTTATTTTTTTAGAGGATACCGGTAAATGATTTTATCACCTGCGGGAGTCGCAATAGTACTATACGCTCTGGGTTCCCGCAATCGCCGGCACCTAAAATATCTTCTGTATGGTCCGTTTAAAAAATCCTATTAAGGCTATATCGCTTTACTGCATAATAATAAATGTAGCTGCCTGCTGCCAATATGCAGCTACAGTATGCTCTTATTTCACAACCATTGTCATGGTTAAGTTGTCAAAATAATTGTTGTTGTGCCTGAAAAAGTTTTTAATAACTCCGTTTTCTTCAAATCCCATTTTCCGATACAGGCTGAGCGCCGCTTTGTTGTCTGTGTACACTTGCAGCCATATCAGCTCCAGAACCGGGTTTTGCTGGGCCCATTCAATGGTTGTGCCTAATAATGCCGTTCCAAGCCCGGAATTTCTCCACTCTTTCAGCATGCCCATCCCGATCACGGCAGTATGTTCCATAACTTTCCTGCGGTTTCCGGTCAGGTCTATATTCCCGATGACCTGCTTGTCGTATTCAGCCACTAGCAGTAAAGAATTATTATGTATTAAGAACGAATTGATCCATTCTTTTTCCTGCTCAACGGTTAATTTGATTTCCTGCTCCAGCTTGGGGATATATTCACTCTGCGGGATATATTTCCTGACACAGTCAAGCAGGTCTTGAGCATCAGCAACTTCAGCTTGCCTTATCAAAACAGTCTTTCCGTTTTTTAATTTAACCTCTTTCGGTTCCATCTTTGTCCTCTTTTTTATAAAAAATTTTAATAACTTATTTATCCTCTGGGATGTCCGCCAATGCAAGGCAACCAGGGTGGCTAAAGTGAGCTTTTATTTCCAAATATATAAAATATATATGCTGTTTGGCTTTTTTGGGCGCGTAAATCAATAGGGACAAGCGGATCGGGCTATGAGCCGGGCCTTTTAGTCCGTTATATGCTCCAGGAGAATGGCGTTCCTATCTCCCCGGCAAAGTGAACGCAACAAAAAAAATCACGAACTTTGTCCCTGTTCTGCCATCTCAATCGTTATCAGGGTGAACAATAAAAATTAAAAAGATGAAAGAATTTGCATTAATCTTCAGATTAAAGGACATGGCCGACTTTAAGCCGACACCTGAACAGATGCAGGAAAGAATGAACTGGCTGGCTGGTATTGCCTCACAAAACAAATTAGTGGACAAGGGTAATACGCTTTTGCCGGTTCCGGGAAGCGCAAAGACGGTGAGGCCCGGCAAGGTGGTAACGGACGGAGCTTATACCGAGATCAAAGAATTTATCAGCGGATACATTATCATAAAAGCCGATACCATTGATGAAGCCGTAGAGATGGCAAAATCCAACCCGATTTTTGACCTGGCAGGCGGAAGTATTGAAATAAGGGAAGTTTTAAAGCGTGATTAGGCCAAAGACACATAATGAGCTTTTACCACACTTATTCCGGCAGGAATACGCTAAAATGACGGCTGTTTTGTGCCGTCATTTTGGTTTGAAGCATATTGAGATTGCCGAAGACATCGCGAGCGACACTTTCCTGAAGGCGTCAGAGCATTGGGCCATTAACGGGGTGCCTCAAAATCCGGTAGCGTGGCTGTACACGGTTGCTAAAAATAAAGCCAGGGATTATTTTAAGCACCTGTCGGTTTTTGAAACGAAAATAAAAAACGGACCGATAGCGGACATTTCAGGCGGGAATGATCCTGACTTTGACACACAGATTATTTCGGATAGCCAGTTAGCAATGATATTTGCCGTCTGTAATCCTGCAAACTCAGACGAGGCGCAGATCTGCCTGGCATTGCAGGTACTTTGCGGCTTTAGCGTTGAAGAAATAGCAAACGCTTTCCTGGCAAAATCAGAAACCATCAAAAAAAGGCTGCACAGGGCGAGAGCCAATCTCAGGAATGATAATTTTCAAATTAAAGCTTTAAGCGAAGCAGAAATAAAATTAAGGTTAGATACCGTTTTAAAGACCTTATATTTATTATTTAACGAAGGCTATTTTTCCCGGACGAACGATCAGCTGATCCGGAAGGACCTTTGCTCAGAAGCTGTACGGCTCACATTCCTGCTGACCGAAAATCCGCTGACCAGCCAGACGAAAACAAACGCTTTGCTCGCCTTAATGTGTTTCCAGAGCTCACGGTTGGCAGCAAGAACAAATGATAAGGGCGAAGCCGTTTTATTTGATGAGCAGGATAAAAGTTTGTGGGACAGCACGCTGATTGAAAAAGGGAATTACTACCTGGTAAATGCCTGCAACGGAAATGAAGCTTCAAAATATCACCTGGAAGCGGCTATTGCCTACTGGCACACAACACCAACAGACCAGGACAAATGGCTACACATTTTACAGCTTTACAATCAGCTTATTTTAATTGAGTATTCGCCCGTAACGGCATTGAGCAGGATCTTTGCTTTCTCCAGGGTTTACGGCAATGAAAAAGCCATTGCAGAAGCTGAAAAGCTGGCTTTGACTGAAAGCAGCTACTACCACGGGCTGTTAGGCTATTTATATGCTGATACGGACATTGCAAAAGCTATCGGGCATTACGGGCAGGCTATTAAGCTGACCGGGTCCGGATCAGAAAAGCAGACCCTGGCAAGGGAAATGGAGCGGCTGAAAAGCAGGTAGCTTCATTTTTACGTTATTATGGATCCCTGAAAACGCCGGGTCCAATACCTGCTCCCTTTAATTCAGGTTCCTGTAATCATGGGGTGTCAATCCTGTTTTCTGCTTGAACAAACGGGTAAAATGCTGCTGATACTTAAAGCCTAATTCAGTGGCGATGTCATTGAGGGTCTTGGCAGGATCAGACATCTTTGCCCTGGCTTCGTTGATCAGTCTTGACTGTATATGATCCAGTGCAGTGGTGCCTGTTTCCTTTTTGATGAGGTCGCCGAAATAATTGGGAGAAAGGTGCAGCTGTTCCGCGCACCAGGTGACGGAGGGTAAGCCCGATGCCTGCGCTTTGCCGGATCTGAAATAATCATTCAGTAAATTCTCAAAACGTACCAGGATATCCTTATGGGCATGGCTCCGGGTAATGAACTGGCGGTCGTAAAAGCGCATACAGTAATTCAGGAACAATTCAATATTTGATACGATCAGCTTTTTACTGTGGTGGTCGGTATGCTGTTCGATTTCAGATGCGATCTTTTCCAGGCAATCCACAATGATCTTTCGTTCTTTTTCCGACAGGTGCAGGGCTTCGTTCACTTCATAGGAAAAAAATGAATAATCCCTGATGGATTTGGCCAGGTGCGTCCCGGCAATGAGATCGGGATGGAACAGTAAGCCATATCCTGAAGGGTTGGTGTTGACACTATTATCTATACCGTAAACCTGCCCGGGAGATACAAAAACAAGCGTCCCGTCTTCGTAATCGTAAGGCTGCCCCCCATATATGATATCACCGCACTTGTTATCCTTTAAAAAAACGGCATAGATCCCCATATACCGCCTGAAATTCCGGACTGCGGGCAGCTCGCTGAATTTTACAATGCTTACCAGGGGATGCTGTGTTTCAACGCCTGTATAATCATTGTACTCTTTTACTGTATCTATCCTCTCAAAATGTTCCATAGCCTGGTTATTTTCCTTACAAATTTAGCAAACCCGGATCTGTGTCCGTACAATTACCGCGAAATCCGGAAAAAGTGCAGGAAAAGGCTGCAGGGATCAAAGGAACGGCTGGCAGGATTGGGGGCATTTTACAGGGCCATATGCCGGGAATGCCTTGGAAAGCTCCGCAAGGATATTCTCAAAGAACGCTTTGTCGTCAATAATAGCATTTTTAGCCGGGTATGGCAGCGAAACAGCAAATATTATTGCCTGCCAAAATGTGTTTTGCTTAATTTTGCTTTATAAAATATGCCGAAATGAAAGCAGCAGTAATATACCGGAAAGGCGAATTGCCTCAATATGTAGCAGATTTTCCGGAGCCGGAAGTGCAAAACGAAAACGAAGTATTGATTTCCGTAAAAGCATCTGCCGTAAAAAATCTTGATAAGATGCGGGCCAGCGGAAAGCACTATTCCACCGGGAACGAAGAATGGACGGCGAAAATTCCGGGCGGGGACGGGGTTGGGCTGCTTGCAGACGGGACAAGGGTTTACGGGATCGGCATTAGCGGCATGCTTGCCGGAAAAGCGACCGTTGAAAAGGGCAGCATAGTAAAGCTGCCGGAAAACATTGGCGATGCGATGGCAGCAGCTTTGCCCAATGCCGTTATGGGCTCGGCGCTGGCATTGCGTTTCAGGGCAGGCCTGCAGGCAGGTGAGACCGTTCTGGTAAACGGGGCAACGGGCGTTACAGGAAAAATTGCCGTACAGCTGGCCAGGTATTACGGCGCAAAAAAAATAATTGCCACAGGGAGGAACGAGCAATCGCTGAAAGAGCTGCTCACTCTGGGCGCAGATGAAGTGATCTCACTCAGGCAGGATGACGAAACTGTTGTTTCCCGAATAAAAGATATACACAAAGCAACTCCTGTTGATATCGTGATCGATTATTTGTGGGGTCACAGCGCAGAGCTGATCTTAGCTTCGCTGAAGGGCTCCGGCGGATTTTCGCACCGCACCCGTTTTATCACGATCGGCGGCATGGCAGGAGATACCATTACCTTATCATCTTCCGTTTTGCGCAGTACGGATATCCAGCTTTCAGGCTCAGGCCTGGGAACCTGGTCGCGCGAAGAGGTAAAAATGCTGATCACTGAAATAATGCCGGAAATGTTCCGGCTGGCAGCAGACGGAAAGCTGAAAATTGAAACCGTCAACGTTAAGCTGGAAGACATCGGGGAAGCCTGGGACATGCCTGTTGAGGGGGGCAAGCGCCTGGTAGTTATGATAGCTTAATAATAGCCATAGCTGCGCAGGGTGCATTACTACGCCTGTGCATCAGTAAAGTGACCGGAATGCGAAGCGCATGTTACCGCAAAATGATTTGGACCTTTCAGCGATCTGCTGAAAGGTTCTTTTTATAAGCTCCCCCATCAGTAAAAGTGGTAAAAGAAACCGTATCCTGTATAAGCCTTTTCCCGTAGATGCTGCTGAAATTTGCAGAGGTGAACTGACCGGATCATCCTGCCCGGCTTACAGGGTAATAAATACAGCGGTATGACAAACGAAAAAGATATTTTTGAACGGTTAAGGAACGGCGGGGCCATTCCGCCAACCGATTCGCAATGGGCTAAGGTCGGGGAAGCGTGCAACGATACAAAAAAGCTGCTGCTTCAAATGAACGGCACAGCCGACCCCGAAGAAATAAGGCATTTATTGCGCAGGATCACGGATAGTGCAATCGACGAAAGCGTTACTGTATTTACGCCTTTATATATCAACTATGGTAAGCATACCAGGATCGGCAGGAACGTATTTATCAACTTCGATTGTACATTCCTGGACTTGGGCGGGATCATTATTGAAGATAATGTGCTGATAGCGCCCCGGGTCAGCTTACTGTCCGAAGGGCACCCTGTTGCACCCGGCGAAAGACAGTCGCTTATGACCGGGCCAATTCACATCGGGAAGAACGCCTGGATCGGTGCGGGAGCCACTATCTTAAAAGGGGTCACCATCGGTGAGAATGCTATCGTTGCCGCGGGCGCAGTTGTTTCGGAGGATGTTCCCGCCAATGCGATCGTAGGCGGCATCCCGGCGAAAATTATCAAACAGATATAAAAGAGATAGAGCATGAAAAAATTATCCATCCCGGCAGTTATAGCCCTGCTGCTTTTAGGGCAATCCTGTACACAATATACCAACCATCAAAATTCAGGTAATATGAAAGATACGACAATAGCAGCACACTATACTTTTGATATAAGCGATAAGGTGGCACGCCGGAAAGTGACCTTTAAAAACCGTTACGGCATTACGCTTACAGGCGATCTGTATACCCCGAAACAACCTGGCAGCGGGTCTCTGCCTGCACTGGCCATTAGCGGGCCTTTCGGAGCGGTAAAAGAGCAATCATCGGGATTATATGCCAATCAAATGGCAGCACGCGGATTTGTTGCGCTGGCGTTCGATCCTTCCTATACGGGTGAGAGCGGAGGCGAACCCCGTGCCGTTGCCTCACCCGATATTAACACGGAAGATTTCAGCGCGGCAATAGATTTTCTTGGCATACAGGACAACATTGACCGCGGCAAAATAGGCATTATCGGGATTTGTGGCTTTGGTGGTTTTGCTTTGAACGCTACCGCCATTGACAAACGAGTAAAAGCCGTAGCCACGACAAGCATGTACGATATGTCGAGAGTCATGTCAAAAGGCTATAACGATGCCACAACACCCGAACAGCGCACCGCGATCTTAGAGCAGTTGGGCGAGCAGCGCTGGAAAGATGCGGCAACAGGTACATTTCACCCGGGCCCGGTATTGAATGCTGAAAAGCTGCAAGGTGATGAGCCGCAATTTGTAAAAGAATACCACGACTATTACCGTACTCCGAGAGGCTGGCACGAACGTTCTTTAAATTCGACAGGCGCGTGGAATGCCACCAATCCGCTGTCGTTTATGAATATGCCTTTGCTGACCTACATCAGGGAAATTTCGCCAAGACCGATCCTGCTGATTGCAGGAGAAAATGCCCACTCCCGTTATTTCAGCGAAGATGTATTTAAAGCGGCTTCCGAACCTAAAGAGCTGATGATCATCCCTGGTGCTGTTCATGTGGACCTGTACGATAAGGTCGGTGTCATTCCTTTTGACAGGCTGGCAACGTTCTTTAAGGAGCATTTGAAATAAATAGAGCTTTTGAGCTGGCCACATAAAGAAAATATAAAGCTGTTATATAAGCTGCTACTGCCGGTACACAATACGTGCACCGGCAGTAGCAGGAAGATAGTTACTGTTCAGCGGTCATTATAAACGTTTGTCCTCCCTGGGACAGTAGCAGGGTACGTTCTTCCGGCCGGAACTCCATCCTGATACCGGCCTGCTGCATCTGGAACACGTGGACGCCGGTAGCTTCCAGCCGGAATGAGGGCTGGCCGGTACCCTGCGCGGTGAGGACGCCTGCTTCATGGCTCACCTGTATCTTCAGCGGAAAGTCAGGCGCGCTGTACAGCCCGGTATAGCGGTCCAGCTCTTCAGGTGTCAGGGTAATATCCATGAATACCGGGAACTCAAAAGGTTCATTGTAGATAAAGCTCAGGACGCCCGCTATAAAGTTGTTCCTGTCGTAGCGTTCCCCGTTGAGCACCAGTGCAACGGCCAGCCGGTCCTGCTCGTTATAGCCTGCTACACAATGGGTACCGCGGGTATCGCCGCCATGCCCGTACAGCACCTGGGTACGCATCGGCAGCAGCATCAGGCCCCTGCCGAAATACTCCTGCTGCTGCCTGTCAGGTTTCATTACGGCCACGGTAGCGGGCTGCAGGAGCTTATAGCTGAAAAGAGCTTCCATGAACCTGATCATATCGTCCGGGGAGGCCGCGATGTCCCCGGCGCCTTTTGTATTCACAAACTCAAAATCTGCTGCAGTGACCCACTGCCCGTTCTCATAGATGTAGGAGGGAGCGGCCTGTAGGCCGGGGAGCAGCGCTGACTGTGTGTGCTGCAGCCGCAGCGGTGTGGTGATCTGCTGCTGTACGATGGAGCCGAAGCTCTTACCGTAGTGCTTTTCAAGTATACATGCCAGCAGGAAATAGGCGGAATTGGAATAGCTTTCATCCGTTCCCGGGCTAAACAGCAATCCCTGGCTTTTAATCTCTTCCAGGATGGCTTCCCGTGTGACCGGCCGTAGCAGCCAGTCGGGATCAGATGCTTTCAGGCAATAATCGCCCAGTCCGCTGGTGTGTTGCAGCATTTGCCTGATGGTAATGTCCGGTGCGCCCGGCATATCAGGGTAAAATGCCGCGAGCCGGGTATCCAGGCTGAGCACGCCTTTTTCAACCAGCTGGAAGATCAATACGGCGGTATAGGTCTTCGTTACCGAACCGATGCGGTAGCGGGTAGCGGTGTCATTGGGTGCGCCCGGAAGGGCGCCGTTCCCGAAGGTCCGTTGGTAAACCGGTTTGCCGGACCTGTAGATCGTCAGGTTGCCGATGCCCCTGTTGTGTTGCTCTATATAGGAAACAAAGCTGTCTACGGTCCGGAGGTGCAGGTCCTGCGCGGGCAGCCTGCTGCCCGCCGTACATAAAACGAGTGCCAGGGTGACTTTTTTTAAAATGGATTGCATTACTTTACAATATTTAGGGTGTGTGAACAATAGAATGCCCCGGAGGAGTACCGGCTGCTGGTACAAAGCAAGGGCAGTGGCGCCTGGTATACGGCGTTTTTTTGACCAACGGCCTTGTGCGGGCGATAAAAATATCCGCGGCAGGAGAAAGCGTGTTCGTCCCCGGAACAGGACCGTTCGTGTAAATTGCCGGCAGTCGTGCCGGTAGTAAACATACCTTAGGAGTTTGAAATACCAGCATATGAAAGTGCAGCTATCTTACAATTATACCAGGTTACTGCTGAACGGCGTATTCTTTGCTGTCATAGCGGTAGCGGCCTGGCGTAACAGCCTGTCTTACCCGTATGGTCACATTGCCTGGTGGCACCTGGCAATATACAATATCCTGTTGCTGCTACCGGCAGTGCTGCACAACTTCGTACTGCTGCCTTTCCTCAGGAAGTCCCGGAATATGCTGCTATACGGCCTGTACCTGTTACCGGTGATACTGGTGCCCGTTGTTATCCTGAGCGGCTATCTTAACCGGTTGCTGGCCTGCTATCCCGGCAGTACTCCCTTCCACTATACCGGTGTATCGCTGCAGTTGCAGCTGCCGGCCGCTCTGTCCGGGTGGTCGGATTACCTACAGGCATTGCCCGGTGTGCTGCTGATCCTCATCCTGATGGCACTCGCTGCTGCTGTGTGGCGTGTCATGACCAGCCGCCGCAGCAGGCTCCGGGCGGAGCGGGAGCAGGCCGTTGCGGAGCTGAACCTGCTGAAATACCAGGTGAGTCCTCACTTCCTCTTCAACGTACTGAACAGTCTCTATGCTTTAGCGCTGAAGCGATCCGAACAGACCCCCGGTGTGATCCTGCAGCTGGCCGATATCCTGAGGTATTCCCTGTACCGGTCGGGGGAGCGGGAAGTGCCTTTGAGGGATGAGATCACGGTACTGGAAAGCTATATCGCTGTGGAGCGGCTGCGCATACCGGAAACAGCCGCGGTCATCTTTGATCATGGAGCGGCGGATACGACAGTAACACTGGCGCCCATGCTGCTGCTGCCCGTGCTGGAGAATGCGTTCAAGCATGGCATCGGCAGTATGACGGGGGCTGCGTACATCCGTGCAGGTATCCGTACGGAGGGCCGCAGGCTGTACTTTACCTGCGACAACAACTACCTGCCGAAGCCGCCTGCGGAAGGAGGGGGCATCGGGCTGCCCAACATCGCTAAAAGGCTGGCGCTGCTGTACCCGGGACAACATACGCTTGATATACGGCGCGGGGAAGGCGTGTTCCGCGTAATTATAACTATAAATCTCTGAATATGGACCGGATCAAATGCTTGGTGGTGGATGACGAAAAGCTGGCACAGGAAGTACTGGTGTCACATATAGGCAAGCTTGATTTCCTGGAGCTGAAAGGCGTATGTGGCAATGTCCTGGAGCTGATCAGCTTCCTGCATAAAGATCCGGATGTGGACCTGGTATTCCTCGACATACAGATGCCGGAAATCAGCGGCCTGGACTTTGTAAGGATATTCCGCAAGCCGCCGGCCATTATCTATACTACGGCCTACAGCCAGCATGCCCTGGAGGCCTTTGACCTGCAGGCGCTGGACTACCTGCTCAAGCCGGTGGCGCTGGAGCGTTTTTCCAGGGCTGCCGGTAAGGCCCGGCAATACCTGCGCCCGGCGCCCGCGGCACCCCCTGCTGCTGCTGCAGATCCCGCGCCGGTTTTCTATGTAAAAAGCGATAAGCGGATGATAAAGGTGGACCCCGCGAAATTGCACTATGTGGAAGGCCTGCGCAATTACATCTGCCTGGTGATGCAGGAGGAAAAAATCATCGTTCACAGTACCCTCGCAGCAATGGAAGGCCGGCTGGCCGCCTGTTCCTTCATATGCCGTGTCCACAAATCCTTCCTGGTCAACCTGCAGCAGGTGAAATACCTGGAACAGCATATCCTGGTGCTGGCCGGCGGCAGTGAAATTCCCGTAGGGCTTCACTACCGGGATGCGCTGCTGCAACGCCTGAATATTCACTGAACTTGAATATTCACCGGACTTACAGGCATTATTCCAGCATGGAAAGCCTGGCTTCCAGGCATCCTGTTCCTGCATTTTATTATTGTATATAATAGCTTTAAATATGGTCTGCCCTATAAAATAGCTTTTTGTATATATTTATATAGATATTTGATTGTTTTTATAATATCAGGAAAAAATAATTTAAAATAGTTTAACTTATTGAAAAGTTAATTTACTTTTGAGCTCGTAGGACATAAGGGGGGTTTTTATGTACACAAAGCTATTCCAATTCGCCGTTATCATTTCCGTACCCTGCAGTACCCTGGGGCAGGAGCGCGTGGTCTTCCATGACGTTCCGGCAGCGCCTGTAGCAGCGTACAGTCTTTTCGGCAAAGTGCGGCAGCAACCGGAGCACAGGGTACAGGTCTACCAGCTGCCTGCTTTGCAGGATTATTCAGGCCTCGTATTGAAGATCACCCCTTACGGTACGGAACCGGATACACCTTTCTACACAGATACGTTCACCCTTGCAGCCGGTACCGGCGATAAAAACGGGTTGCTGACCCTACAGGTACATCCGGACAACATACAACAATCTTACAGGAACTTTATCAGCCACTATGGCATGCTTCCGGTAGGCACCTACATGCAGGAAACGCATTGGATGGATAGCCGTTACGAAATAAAAGCAAGTGACAGGCAGCTGATTATAACGGACAGCTTCATGAAGGAAGATCACCCGGTATTCCTGCAATTCAAAAAATATTATTCAGAGCAGACTAAAGGTAAACGTTGGTAATGTATCAGATGTGTTGGTAGGTCTATTTTTTAGATTTATGTTTTTGATTTTCAATGTATAATTTGATTTGTGATACATTTGCCAGGTGTGGGTATTACCTGCATCTGGCTTTTTTTATACCAAAAACCGTATACTAATGCAGTCAATAAACACCTCGTGTACCAGATGTGTTGGTGCCCCTTTGGGCTGTAAATATTGTGGGTACACACTCATTAAATATGGTACTACAACTTCCGGTAAACAAAGATATTTTTGCCGGTCCTGTTCACGCACACAAATTTCTTGTTACACTTATCGTGCCTATAAAGTATTGGATGTTGAAATAGTGAGGCTTACAAAAGAAGGTTTAGGGATAAGGAGTACGTCCAGGGTATTGCAAATATCCGTCACTACGCTCAGTAAGAGAATAAAGAACATTGCTGCCAGGCTTTATCCTCCTGTTGTCAATACAAGTGCAGCTTATGAAGTAGATGAACTGCATACCTATATCGGAGATAAAAGCCGGGCTGTTTGGATTGTCTATGCTTTAGAGCGTGATACGGGAAGTATTGTGGGCTTCAATATTGGTAACAGGAGTGTCAAAACGATTGTTGCCGTCATCCATAGGTTAGCATTATTGTCTGCGCAATGTATTTATACAGATCAACTTTCTCATTACCGTTCCATCGTTCCAAAGAGCATTCATAAAGTCACCCCTTACGGTACCAACCATATCGAGCGTAAAAACCTGACGCTTCGCACCCACCTGAAACGCTTGTCCCGGCGAACGATCTGCTTTAGTAAAAGCGCTGTTATGCTGGCGGCTTGTCTGAAGATTTATTTCTGGGGCTGACAAATTCGGCGCATCAATTTTATTATTGAATCGTATAAATAATCACAGGGATTTTTTATCTTGTAAAGGTATCTGTTATTGTAACTTTATGTGACAGTATAGGCGATAAGTATAGGTTGGGGTTTAACGAAATGGAGAAGGACAATGAGCTGAAGGGTATAGGGAATTCCTTAGATTTTGGTGCCAGGATGTATGATAGCAGATTGGGTAGATGGTTGAGTGTGGATCCATTTAGAGCAAAATATCCTGCCCTTAGCCCTTATAGTTTTGCGGCAAATAGCCCCATTATTTTTATCGATCATGCAGGAGAAACTATTAGATTATATTCTAAACGTGGGACTGAAGGCGGTCAACGAGTATTAATAGCAACTATAAGTGAAGGTAGCGTTTGCTATGAAACTAAAGATATGGCATTAAGGCAACAATTGCACTACTATACCTATTCGAAGGAATATTTAAAAATGACATCATTTGATGAACTTGAAGCATCAAAGACGACATTTGATATTACTCTAATAGAAGCTGAATCTATACACGATATTGGTTATTCTCCGAACAACCCTAAAATTGCGGTTGATGGAAAAACGGGAGAAACTGTACCGGTATTTAAAGCTCAATATGGTGGAGATACAGAATGGGATCCTGAATATGGTGGTATTGACGAGCAGGGTAATATTCATTCTCCGGCACTAATGCTAGGACATGAAACTCTTCATATGAGAAATGCAAATGCTGATTTAAAAGACTTTATTAATCATAGAAAGACTTATCTGCAAGTTGAGGAAGGTTTTGGAACGAAAATAGAAACAGGAGAAAATGTTTATAATGCAGAAGAGCTTAGAGTTATTGAAGAAATGAATGAAGTTTCAAAAAAAACTTAACAATGATGAAATTTTTAAGAAAAATTTTAAAACCTATTATATTGGTATTTATATCGAATAATTTAAATCTTGCTTTAGCTCAAGATTGCCAATACAGTTTAAATATATATGCCAGAACTGTTTCCTATCGTAATTATGGGGGAAACGCTTATCAATATATAAAGAGTAACCATACTTATCCTAATGAAAAATACATACCTGCTTATGGTAGTTTTAATTTTGGTGGATATGATAGCGTGGTGCTATTTTATGCTGCCAATATAGCTTATGATAAATCGCTGTTTGATATTTCAAAATATAAAGCCAATGATAAGAATCTTAATAAGAAAGGGATGGTTCGAGCTATAATAAAGGATAATTGTACTTCTAAAGAGGTTTGGATTATGTATGATTATACTGTACTTATATATGATAAACTATATGATATGACAGAGGAGTTAATTAATTTTTTGGGAAAGTATATGCCATTTACATTAAGAGAAAATTGGGAGATACACTATAACTATATTGAAAATTATTTCTATATTGGTGCTTATCAGTCCCCAGTAAAGGTCATAGTTGTACCTAAGGATAGGTAATGGGTAAGGTGGTAAGGTAAGGTAGTGTTACAGAAGTGTTGATAGCTTCTGAAATGCTTATCAGTATTGAATTCTAGGAGCAATCCATCCTATATTTTGAAAGTAAGTAAGGCAACCCAAAGGTTGCCTTACTTACTTTTTACGGCTTAAAAACAGGCTGTAATGATACGAGCTATACCCAGGTGTTTCAGAATTGTTGATTTAAAAATAAATTGTATCTATTGTGATGGATATTGTGTGAAAAATGGTCATAGCAAGGGCAAACAGGGTTGGCTATGCAGATCCTGTAAAAGAACGTTTACTTCAATATATAAATACAATGCCTGCCAGCCCGGTATTAACAGGATGATCATATCCTTACTGAAAGAAGGCTGCGGAGTACGTAGTATATCCCGGCTGCTGCAAATTTCTGTGGTCACTGTTTTAAAACGACTACTTATTATATCGGATGCAGTAGTACAGCCTTCCTTTTGTTTAAGCAGTGTTTATGAAGTGGATGAACTGTGTACTTATATCGGCCATAAGTCCAACCGACAATGGATAGTGTATGCAATATGTAGGGAAAGCAAAACAATAGCAGGCTTTTGTGGGTAGTGTTACATCGTGTTGGTAACTACTTTTCTGCTGTTCATTTTCTTGATATTCAAATAGTTTAAAATTTTATTATTTTTAAGTTGGGTGGTGCTATTATACTACCCGACCTTTTTTATGCAGTTAAATCAGCCTTTGAGCGGGGATAATATATCCTCGTGTTACGCGCGTGTTGGTAATTGCTCTTTTTGTGGCAGCGCAGTTATAAAATATGGGTTCAGTAAATCGGACCGCAGCCTGCCAGGCGCAGGTTGTTTGCACGTTCATTGTGATATCGTATTCCCGGCTCTCATCGCCTGCCTGCTGTCTGGTTGATGCTGCCACCCGCCTGTAAACTCTGTTAACACTTTTAAAAATTTCTGCCAATTACTTATAACCTCGCGTGATGTGTATCGAACCTTGCGCGATGCGTGTCGAACCTTGCACGATGCGTGTCGAACCTTGCGCGATGCGTGTCAAACCTTGCGTGATGCGTGTCGAACCTTGCGCGATGCGTGTCGAACCTCGCGCGATGCGTGTCGAACCTCGCGCGATGCGTGTCGAACCTTGCGCGATGCGCGTCGAACCTTGCACGATGTGTGTCGAACCTCGCACGATGCGTGTCGAACTTTGCGTGATGCGTGTCGAACCTTGCACGATGTGGTAGTGTTACATCGTATTGGTAACTACTTTTCTGCTGTGCATTTTATTGATATTCAAATAGTTTAAAATTTTATTATTTTTAAGTTGGGTGGTGCTATTATACCACCCGACTTTTTTATGCGGTTAAAAGTGATACTTTTTGGACTCAGAAACAGGAGGTTGATATTTTAGACCTGGTTGCGTACCATATATTGTAATAGTTGTTGGTTTAATGGTTTTGATAACCGGAAATATTATTGACGGATGACAAAAGCATCCGGAGATCACTAACGCTATCAGTATTCCCTGCTACCTCACCAGCATCACTTCTCCTTTCAGGTTATACTCCTCATCGCTGCCCGGCACGCTGTAACGGATGATATAATAATACACACCCGCATCACAGGCCTGTTGCCTGTAATTGCCGTCCCAGCCAGTCTCCGGGTGGAGCGTATAAAATACCCGTTGACCGTAACGGTTGAAAATACTGAACTCTTTAACTGCCTGGTTGGTGACATTCACCGGCCCGAACTGGTCATTCAGCCCGTCCCCGTTGGGACTGAAAGCGTTGGGCATCATCAGGTCAGGCGGCCTGACATGTACCGTCACCGAAGTAGTATTGTAACAGCCGTTCCGGTCATATACACCCAGTCGTACTCGGTAGGCCGCTACTGCAGGCGGGTAAATGCAGCTGCCGTACTGCTCTCCGGCGGTAAGACCGTTATAGCCGAAGTCCCATTCATAGCGGATAGCGGCAGGAGCTACTGCTTTGAAGGTAAATTCCGGTTGGGTGACCGGTGCAGCCAGGGTAAGGGGTGTTACCGTGATGGCAGCCTGCGGAAGCCCATGCACTGCTATTGATTGCCGGAGCGTATCCGGGCACCCGTTGCTGCCCGTAGCGATCAGCGTAATAGCATTAGTACCCGGCTGAGGTACCGCGATACGCAATATGCGGGAAGTTTCCGGGAGCAGCTTGCTGTCCAGCAGCCATATGCGGCTGAGGCTGTTCTCTGTAATATCTTCCAAGGTAAGGGTATCGCCGGCGCAGGCGGTGGCCGGTAGCTTCAGTTGCGCCAGGGTGCCTTCGGGTGATACATGTATCTCTTTCCTGGTAGTGTGGCTGCAACCGGCGTCAGTGACCGTTAGAGTAACGGTATAATATCCCGGCCGTGGATAGGTGTGGACAGGGTCGGGCCGGGTATCATGATTCGACTGACCTGATGCGGGGTCGCCGAAATCCCATACCCTGCTCCGGATCGTGCCATAATTGGTAACGGACCGGTCAGAGAACCCGACCTGGTTACATTGGCCGGTAGGAGTAAAAGTAAAGCCGGCTTCGGTACGCACTTCTTTCAGCACATAGGTGAACACGGCGCTGCAGCCGTTATAGGAAGTTACCCGGCAGGTATAGGAAGCGCCGTCGGCAGGGTTGCTGACCGTCAGGCTGTCCGTCGTGGCCCCGGTATTCCATAAATAAGCTGAAAAATGAGGGTGATAGGGTTTAAGGGTTGTCGTAGCAGCGCCCCGGCAGAAATAAAAGGTGTCGCTGGCGCTGCGCATGGCTGCTGACAGGTAGGTATAGGAACCATGGTGACCGGTATAGCAGTCATTGTGTTCATAGGCAATGGTAAGGGTCTGCCCCGCATAGCTGCTGACATCCAGCGCTACCGACTGCCAGGGCTGGTAAGCGATGCTTCCTATCTCCGGCAGCAGGCTGTAGGGGATGGCGGGTGTGGTGATGATATTGCTGCCCCCCGATGTAAGGCCCCGCGGTGACATGGAAAGCCCTCCGCAGGGCGGGCTGATAAGATAATTGCCATTGCTGTCCCTGATGCTGAACTTATAATAGGTATTATCCGAAGCGGTATGTGTTTTATCCATAATGGCGGCCAGCTGGAAAAAGAGGATCGGGAAATCTGCATGCACCCGGATGTCATAGCGCATGGCATAGGATTTGGCCGCGCCGTATCCGCCACCGGCGGGATCGCCCAGGCGTACCACCCTGTCCAGCCCGTCTGGTACTCTCTTAAGCTGGCCGCTTCCGGCATTGCCATCCCAGTTGGTACCGTAGATATCCACGAGCGTATGGCTGTTGCCGCCGGCTATGGTCCCGCTATAGGTGTAGGGATTGCCACGGCTGCCCCAGCTCAGCTGCCAGCTGCTGAAATTGCCCGAAGAGAAATCCAGGTTGGGATTGCCCGGATCCTGGTTGAACGGCCGTTGTGCCACTGCGGCAGAGGCTGATATAAAGAGTAAAAGGATGGATATGCTATGCTTCATGTGTTGTTTGCCTGTGCGTTTTACGGCTAAAGCCGCGCGGTGTCACCGCTGTGCGAAAGATGGTATTCAATATTCGGGAAATAGCGGCGGATGGGCTATTGCTTTACGAGCTTTCTTACCGCCGTACCCTCTGCCGTGATGATCCGGATCACATACATACCGTCCGGGAGCTGGCTGACCGGTAGCATATGCTTGTCGGCCGTTACGGATATCCTGCTTATCCTGCGGCCTTCCGGGGTATGGATACTGACGGTTGCAGCTCCTTTAAGCCCGGGTAGCTCAATGGTCACGATATCGCTGGCCGGGTTGGGATAGAGCCGGAGCCGGCGGAATACCAGGGGTTCCGTAACGGAGACAGGATCATGGTAAAAGCTTTCGGAAGTATCGCTGCAGCCATTGCTGCCGGTAACGATGACCCGGTAGGAGCCTGCTACGGCAGTTTCATATGTACGGCCGTCCGCGCCGCTGATAGGCCGGTTGTCCTTATCAAGCCACTGGTAGCTGCTGTAGCTGCCGGTGCTCAGCACATTGCCCGCTGCGCTGATGCCCGGTACCGGTATGCTGTCCACGGTGAGTGCCAGCCGGATAAGGCTGTCGCATCCTGAAGCGGCAGCCAGGGTGTCCCAATAGAC
The DNA here is from genome assembly GCA_037190225.1 of Edaphocola sp. Classification (GTDB taxonomy): domain Bacteria; phylum Bacteroidota; class Bacteroidia; order Chitinophagales; family Chitinophagaceae; genus MKSF01. The sequence continues at coordinate 29,538 of JBBCJL010000007.1, forward strand.
GCCTGCCGTGGTATAGCTGTGTCCGCCGAAAGCATAGCTGCCGCCTTTACAAATGGAGGCCGCCTGGTAAGTATAGGAAGGGCAGCCGGAGAACCTGGCAATGTAGGCTTTATAATCGGGTGTGCTTCCGGCAGTGGAAACGGAGACCGTGGGGCTGCCGCCGATGCCGATAAAGCCGCCGCCGGGCAATTGCTTGATCTGCAGGAGCGCCGCGTTTTCTGTAAGCTGCATATTCTCGGAGATCCAGTGCAGGCTACCGGAGCTGTCGGTCTTTAAAAAGCCTTTATAGTGCTGGCCGGCCTGGCTGTAGGCTATGCTGTAGCTGCCATCTATGGACGGTACGATGCTGGTGATATATTCTCCCCCGGCATTGACGCTGTCCAGGTAGAGGAAATGTTCCCAGACAAGGGCGCCGGTATCGTCTATCTTCGCTAACCAGGGCTTAGGGTTCAGGCCGGACAGGAGGCCTGCGGGGGGATTGGAAATGTCCCCGTCGGAAGAGGCGGAATGGCCGGCCAGCACGTAATGGCCGTCGTGGTCCTTTATCATACCGGAAAGCAGCTCCACGCCGCTGCCACCATAACATTTCTGCCAATCAATGGCGCCGGTGCTGTCTGCTTTTATCACCCAGAGATCCCCGCCTTCTATCAGGCTGCTGCGGCCGCCCCGGTACCCGGAATTGGCGGCATCCCCGTTGGACGAGCTGGTGACGCCGCCTATCAGGAAGCCGTTGTCGTCCGTCAGTAAGAGGGAGCTGGGCCATTCATTCATGCTGCCCCCTATACAGTGCTGCCACAAAAGGGTACCGCCTGCATTGATCTTGAACAGCCAGATATCGCCGCGTGTGGAGGTGGCAGTGACGCTGCTGCTGCCGTGGAAGCCGCTGACGTCCCCGTTGGAGGAATTGCTGCTGCCGGCGATGACAAAGCCGCCGTCCGGGGTTTCCTGTATCAATCCGTCCTTGGTAAAGAAAGAGGAAAAGGAAGTGCTGATCATATCGCTCATACTGCCGCCATAGCATTGTTTCCATTCCACGGCGCCGGTATCATCGAATTTCACCAGCCATATATCATTACCGCCATGATGCCCTGTTACATCCCCATCCGAGGAGGCTGTAAATCCTCCTGCCAGGTAGCCCCCGTCAGAGGTCTGCAGCACCGTTGTGAAGATATCCCTGTCGCTGCCCCCGAGCGTCTGCTGCCAGGTGACCGTACCTGAGGCGTCCGTCTTTACGATCCAGGCATCCTCGCCTGTTGCCGCGGTGGTCGCGTTGACGGCTCCTACGGCTATGAAGCCGCCGTCCGCGGCGGGCTGTACCTCAACGAACATGCTTCTTTTGGTGCCTATATAGGTGGTCCAGTCTCCCCTGGACCATAGCAGGGACGGGCCTTGTGCGATCGCAGCACCTGACAGGAGCATCAGGCTGATGAACAGGAAGTGTATTTTTTTAGTAAATAAATGTAATAACATTGTTGATCTGGTATTTGAGTACATTATTGAATAAGTGAGCGGGTGTATAATGGAAGAAGTGCAGGAGTATCTTACTCCTGCACCTGTTGTTATTCCTGGTACTAAAGGGCACAATTGGCCGAGATGCATTTGTACTCTATGGTCACCCTGGATTCGTAAGTGACACCGGGAGTGATCTCCACTACATCCACTCTTAATCTTACCAGGTAGTAATAGGTAGTGTTGTTGCATACTTTTTTCAGTACGATGAGCTGTTCCGGTAACACGGTGAACGGATTATTATTATTATAGACGTACCAGCCGTTACTGCCCGGAGGTACGTTTACAGCGCCCAGTGCAGCAGTTCCGGTATCCCAGTGTGCGGTATCAAAGCAGGTAATGGTATTGAAATCAGCAGGGTCGTAATAGTTGGAATCCAGCACGCCTGCCACGATACCGTTCTGGCCGGTCAGGTAAGAGGTAAACCTGTTATCCAGCTTGAAATCCGCGTTGCCGGAAGTGGTGACACCGCTGCAGAGGCTGAAATAAATGGGATTCCAGCTGGCGGGCAGGTAAAAGGTGCCGGTATGGGTGCCGGTAACTACAACGCTGTCTGATACGCATTCGCAGCAGGTAGTCTCTAAGGCAGCCTGTCCCGATATCCCTGAAGCATTTACAGGTTGGAAGCTATTGTCTTTCTGGCAGCTGGTGACAGCAAAGGATAACGCTGCTATGGCAGCTATGGATCTGAATAAAATTTTCATGGTTTTGAAGTGTATTTAAAAGCTGCAGCTCCCGCATGTCCTGTTGCCGGATTCCCGTCCGCGCAGGGCAGCCGCCAACATCCGGTTGTCGCCCGGCGACAGGGGAATATACGGTGCAGGGAGCAGGCAGGTTATAGCCGGGTCATGGTGTGCGGCTTAATTGTTAAAGAATTTTTATAGTAATGCAACTTGCTCAGGAGCGTACTATATATACGCTACCTTTGCCCTCTGTTTTCTTCCGAGGGAAATAGAAGACGTACGAGCGCGGCCCTCATGCCGCCCGGACGATAAAGGATGCCGTTCAGGAAACCTGTGCCAGCAATGGCGGGTTTCTTTTACGGCATTTATAGTATGATGGTGTGCTGAAGGGTAGTGCATGAATGATGGTGTTTACGCTGCAAAGGTAATTTTGGTATATTTTGTTTTTGTCATATGAGGGTCACAATATTGTCATCTTTTTATGACAGACCCTTAAAGTAAAGTGCTTATACGCCCGTCTGGCCCGGTGGCGATCTTCAAAACAGCAGGCCTGCTAAATTCTCAACTTCCCTTATTTTCTGTAAATAATTTTGGATATTTGCACCATTATTTTTATTGCCAAATCAGTTTTATTATATATACATTATGACAGCTGCTCACATTCGCCAGTTATTCCTGGATTTCTTTAAATCCAAAGGTCACCAGATCGTACCGTCTGCTCCCATCGTTATCAAGAACGATCCTACCCTGCTTTTTACCAACGCGGGTATGAACCAGTTCAAGGATTACTTCCTGGGCAACAGGCAGCCGGCCTTTACCAGGGTGGCAGATACGCAGAAATGCCTGCGGGTAAGCGGTAAGCACAATGACCTGGAAGAGGTGGGTGTGGATACCTACCACCATACGATGTTCGAAATGCTGGGCAACTGGAGCTTCGGCGACTATTTTAAGGCAGAAGCCATCGCCTGGTCCTGGGAGCTGCTGACGGAAGTCTATAAGCTGGATAAGGACAGGTTGTACGTGACCGTATTTGAAGGGGATGAAAAGGAGCGCCTGCCTTTTGACCAGGAGGCTTATGATGAGTGGAAAAAATGGATAGCGGAAGACAGGATCCTGAAAGGCAACAAAAAGGACAATTTCTGGGAAATGGGCGATACGGGTCCCTGTGGCCCCTGCTCTGAGATCCACGTGGATTGCAGGCCGGATGCCGAAAGGGCGGTTACTGATGGCAAGACCCTGGTCAATGCCGACCATCCCCAGGTGATAGAGATATGGAACAATGTATTTATGGAATTCAACAGGCTGAAAGACGGCAGCCTGCAGCCCCTGCCCGCCAGGCACGTGGACACCGGGATGGGCTTTGAAAGGCTGGTGCGTGTGATACAGGGCAAAACAAGCAATTACGATACGGATATCTTCACCACGACCATAAAGGTCATAGAGCAGCTCACCGGTAAGCAGTATGATTTCAGCGACAGCAAGCAGGCGGTAGCCTTCCGTGTGCTTTCCGACCATATACGGGCCATCTCCTTTACCATAGCGGATGGCCAGCTGCCGTCCAATACGGGAGGCGGCTACGTGATCAGGAGGATACTCCGGAGAGCGGTAAGATATTATTATTCCTGCCTGGACTACAGGCAGCCGCTGCTGCACCAGCTGGTAAGGCATATCGCGGCACAGTTCGAGCAGGTATTCCCCGAGCTGCACGCGCAGGCGGACTTTGTGGCCCGTGTGATCCGGGAAGAAGAGGAGGCCTTCCTGAAGACCCTGGAAAAGGGTATCAGGAGGTTTGAAGACTACCTGAAGACCAATAACGGCCGTACCATTGACGGGCAGTTCGCATTTGAATTATATGATACGTATGGTTTCCCGCTGGACCTGACACAACTGATGGCAACGGAGGTCGGTGCGGCTATTGATACAGAGGGCTTTGATAAGGCTATGGCTGAGCAGAAGAACCGTTCCCGTGCCGCTACGGCCATTGATACGGAAGACTGGGCAGAAGTACACCCGGTAACGGGCGTCACTTTCGTGGGTTATGATAACCTGACCATAGATACCCGTGTCCATAAATACAGGAAGGTAAAGGCGAAAGGAAAGGAATTGTACCAGGTAGTGCTGGAAACCACACCGTTCTACGCAGAGAGTGGTGGTCAGGTGGGCGACCAGGGTGTGCTGGTCTTTGAGGAGGAAGTGATACCCGTGGTGGACACCAAAAAGGAAAACGATCTTATCATACATTTTACAGAGCAGCTGCCTGAAGCTGTCAGCGCCGTAGTTACGGCCAAGGTGAACGGCGAGCTGCGCCAGCATACGGCCTGTAACCACAGCGCCACCCACCTGATGCACAGCGCGCTCAGGACTATCCTGGGCAGCCACGTAGTGCAGAAAGGCTCATTGGTGAATGCTGCCGCGCTGCGTTTTGACTTTTCGCATTTTTCCAAGATGACGGATGAGGAGATACGGTCAGTAGAGCTGCTGGTGAACGAGAAGATCCGGGAAGACATTCCCGTGGTGATAAAGGAAATGTCCAAAGATGAAGCGGTGGAGATGGGAGCGATGGCGCTTTTCGGCGAAAAATACGGTGACAGGGTAAGGGTCGTCATCATAGACCCTGCCTATTCCATAGAATTGTGCGGCGGAACGCATATCGGCAGGACCGGCGAGATCGGACTGTTCAAGATAACGGCAGAAAGCGCAGTGGCGGCAGGTGTGAGAAGGATCGAAGCGCTTACGGGCGCCGGTGCTTTGGAATACGTGCTGGATAAAGTAACGGAAAGCAGGATCATTGCCGAGCAGCTGAAAGCAAAAAGCCCCGTTCAGGCCGTGGTAAAGCTCATGGCAGATAAAAGCCTGCTGGAAAAGAAAGCGGAAGCGCTGGAATCCAGGATCATTGCGCAGGAAGCCCGGCAGTATATCAGCGACTTTGAAACGATACCGCAGGAGGGACCCGCTGTTCACTTCCTGGGTAAGAAAGTAGCGGCTGATAACCCGGATGTGCTCAAAAGGCTGGCGAACGAGCTGAAAAACCTGCAGGAGAACGCGGTAGTGGTGCTCACAGCCGTGATCCAGGATAAGCCTGCAGTAGCCATAGCGATAGATGATGCGCTGGTGAGCAGCCGGGGACTGGATGCCGGTAAGATGATCCGGCAGCACATTGCCGACCTGATCAAAGGCGGCGGCGGCGGTCAGAAAGGCCTGGCGACCGCGGGCGGGCAGGTGACAGACCGGCTGGATGAGGTAGCAGGCGTGATAAAGGCCTTGATCTGATACACAACATGGAGAGCGTCTGAAAAGTAAGCAGTCATTCCGGCTGTAACGTAGCGGATGGAGATATCTCACAATTGGATATCCGTTTTTATTACATCTCGCCCGGCATGACAGGCTTTTCAGGCACCTGCTCCTATTCTTAAGATATGACATGAGAACCTATACGATTGCATTCAGTCCCTGCCCTAACGATACGTTCATCTTTGATGCGATGGTGCACCGGAAGATCGACACGGGCGACCTGCGGTTTGAGTATATCCTCGAGGATGTGGAAACACTCAACCGCCGGGCTATGGAAGGCCGGTATGATATCTCCAAGATCAGCTACAGCGTATTGTCCCAATTGCTGGACAGCTACCGGCTGCTCCGGTCCGGCAGTGCGCTGGGAAGGGGAGTGGGGCCCCTGCTGCTGACCAGGGAGCCCCTGCCGGCAGGGACGGATATCGCCGCTTTCCTCCAACAGGCCAGGATAGCCATTCCCGGCCGGTGGACCACGGCCAATTTTTTGCTGAACAGCGCTTTTCCGGATGCGCAGCGCAGGGAAGTGGTGCTGTTCAGCGAAATAGAGCAGGCCCTGCTGGACGGTAAATATGACGCGGGGCTCGTGATCCATGAAAGCCGCTTTACTTATGCGGAAAGAGGGCTGCACTGCCTGATGGATATGGGGCAATGGTGGGAAGCCGGTACCGGTATGCCGATCCCTTTGGGGGGCATCGTGCTGAAAAAGGAAATACCGGCGGAAGATGCCCGGCAGATAGAAACGCTGATCAGGGCGTCCGTACAATATGCCTGGGAGCATTACCCCGCGCTGGGTGAATTTATAACCCGGAACGCTCAGGAAATGAGCGAGGAGGTTATGCGAAAGCATATAGAGCTGTATGTAAATGCTTATTCCCTGGACCTGGGGCGGGAAGGCCGCGCGGTAGTTACGGATATGATAGAAAAAGCAAAGCTGGCGGGCCTGTGCAAGGCAGATGCGGTCCTGGAATGGGCAGCTGATTAAAAGCGTCTATGTTAAATTTATATATCAATAAATAAAATCAATTCTTGTTTATACAATAATATTTATATTTGCACAGTCATTCAAAAATATAATTCAAATCCATATGAAAAAGTTACAATTATCTATTGCTGCTCTGGCCCTGATGTTCGCTGTATCATGCGGTAACAACGCGGAAAGCACTAAAGTGGAAGCCGGTGAAGCCCAGAAAACTGAAGAGGTAGCTGCAACTGCCGCTACTTACACCGTAGACAATGCTGCTACAAAGATCCAGTGGAAAGGCTCTAAAGCTATCGGCGGCGGTCATGAAGGAACGATCGCTTTAAAAGAAGGTTCTATCGTTAACGTGGAAGGCGGTAAGGTAGTAGGCGGTAAATTCATCTTCGACTTCAATACCCTGACCCCTACAGACATCCAGGGTGAAAAAGCCGATCAGCTGAAAGGTCACCTCCTGGCTGATGATTTCCTGGGCGCTACGGCACATCCTGAAGGACATTTTGTGATCACCGGTGTTACTGAAGGTGCGCCTGCTGATTCCAAGCTGGCCGGTGCCACCCATACCATTACAGGTAACCTGACCTTAAAAGGACAGGAGCACAGCATTACTTTCCCTGCTATCATCACTGTAACTGAAACTTCTGTTAATGCAAAATCCGAGCTGTATTTTGACAGGACACAATGGGGTATCAACTACGAGTCTGATGCAAGTGTGAAAGATAAATTCATCAATAAGGAGATCGAGCTGAAATTAGATATTACAGCTAAGAAATAATATATATACAGGGGAAGGTATATATAGAGCTCCGGTCGTAAGACCGGAGCTTTTTTTACTTCTTACAGGAGATATGCCGGGAAGCCATTCTCTTATGGACGGCTGCCGGGTGGTTATTGTTTGTTGCCGAATACCTTTTTAAGCAGGTTGGTCACCTGGGCGGCGGGGTCTTTCCGTATTTTGGACTCTTCCTGCGCTATGGTAAGGAAAAGCCCCTGCAGCGCTTTGGAGGTCACATACCCTGTCAGGTCGGGGTTGACCTTCTGTATCATTGGCAGCCTGTTGTAAGCCGTAAATACTTTATTCCAGGCCGTGACCGCACCCACTTTATTCAGGGAATTATTAATGGTCGGGCGGAAAGCATTGGTCAGCGAGGTGGTCGTGGTGCGCTCCAGGTACTGGGTAGCAGCATTGTCCGCGCCGCGCAGGATGCCTACGGCATCAGTGATGGACATGGAGGTGATGGCATTCACAAATATAGGCGCTGCCTGCCGGGAAGCGTCTTCCGCAGCCCGGTTGAGCTTCAGGATGGCATCGTCCACAAGGCTGCCCATCCCGACATTCCTCAGGGCGGTCTCCACTCTTCTCACCTCTTCGGGCAGCATGATCTTAACGAGGGGATTACCGAAAAATCCGTTGGTGGCTGACAGCTTGTTGGAAGCATTCTGTGCTCCTATCGTAAGGGCTTCCTTCAGGCCTGAAGCGATCTCGCTGCTGGACAGGGAAGAAGCGCCCGGGCCTGTTCCTTTGCTGCCGCTGAAAATATCTCCGAGCCTGAATGACTGTGCATACAGCCCTGATGCGGGAAGGGCAGCCGTGCCCAGCAGTAAGGCTCCTGCTATTATAGAACGCAATTTCATTGTATTAATGATTTAGTTGTTGTTGATTAGATAGTCCCGGCGCCCGAAAGTTTAATTACTCCCAGGTATCCAGTATCTGGCGGGCGTGATCTTTGGTATCTACCTTTGTGATGATATGCTCGATAATGCCCTGCTCATTGATCAGGAAGGTGGTCCTGCTGGTGCCCATATACTCTTTGCCCATGAATTTCTTAAGTCCCCACACTTGGTAGTCATTCACGATCTTCTGATCGGTATCCGCCACCAGCGGGAAATTCAGCCGGTACTTATCCTCGAATTTCTTATGGCTTTTTTCGTCATCCACGCTGACGCCTATGACCGCGATGCCACGGGAGGTAAGGGCCTCGGTATTATCTCTCAGGTTGCAGGCCTGTGCCGTACATCCCGGCGTATTGTCCTTGGGATAAAAGTAAAGCGCTATCTTTTGTCCCATATAATCTTCCAGCTGTATCGTGTTCCCGTTCTGGTCCGTAGCCTTGAACCCGGGTGCTTTGTCTCCTTGTTGTAACATATGACGGGTATTGAAAGGTGATATAATTTAGTAAAAATAAGTTATTATCGGTATTTTTGAAACAAAACACGCCCGGATAATATTATAGTACAGGTGCATCTACCTGCATCAGAACGTTTAAATCATATTGTTTTACTATGAAATATGTAATGTTAATTATGAGCTTCTTTTCTTTTTTCTCCTCCTGCAAAGCCCAGGATAAGACCGCCGTTCCCGCTTCCATCTACGACTTTAAGGTGGAAGGCCTGTCGGGCGGCACGATCAATTTTGCCGACTTCAAAGGGAAAAAGATACTGATCGTGAATACCGCGTCCAAATGCGGGCTGACACCACAGTATGAAGGCCTGGAAAAGCTGTACCAGCAGTATAAGGACCGGCTGGTGATCGTGGGCTTTCCTGCCAATAACTTTATGAGCCAGGAGCCCGGCAGCAATGAGGATATTGCCACCTTCTGCCAGAAGAATTACGGTGTGAGCTTCCCTATGGCGGCCAAAATATCGGTAAAGGGCAAGACCATGGCGCCTATTTACCAATGGCTGACCAATAAGGATTACAATCACCTGAAGAACAGCTCCGTTTCCTGGAACTTCCAGAAATACCTGATCAATGAGAAAGGAGAGCTGGTGGAGGTCTTCTCCCCGCGCACCGCGCCGGATGCCGAAGAGATCAAAAAAGCTATTGAACAGTAAAATGGCTGTCTGGAATTAATCAGCAACCCTGTCATATCGGGCTAAGCCGGAATATTGACAGGGTTGCTGATTCATACATATCACATTCGACATGCTCAATGTAGCCATATTAAGAGGCTTTCAGCCAGCCTTATTCTTCTTTTAAGTAACTGTTGTACGTTTTGTTCCGTTGCCGGTGCTTCACCAATAGCCGGTCAGCTTATTGCCTGTTATCGGACTCTGCCGCTACGCTGTCGTCATCCCGGATGGGCAGTATCTCTTCTTCGATAAAGGCGTCATTACCGCCGCTCAGGCTGTCCAGGGAGGAGATATCTATCCGGTAGCGCGGCTTGCCATCCTCATCTTCCAGCTTCAGTATCCTCAATGCGGGGAATATCTGGAAATCCGGCTCGGTAGTGTAATAGACGATATAGGTGGAATCCGTTTCCTGAACCGTTCTGGTAATATTTATCTTCAGCTTGCCTACGTTTTCCTGCTTGACCTCGTCCGGGATATCTTTGGTCCTGGCATCCATGATATTGAGTATGCTCCAGGTATTCCGGGTGCTGAGGCTTTTGGCCATCTCAAAATCGTAATTGTACAGGCTGTTCAGGAACTTGGCAGCGGTCTGTTCGGGTGTATTGGGATTCTTACATGCTGTCAGCATACATAGTAACAGCAATATCCATTGTCCGGCTGATCTCATATCATTACAGGATGTAAGGTTTAATTTATATTCAAAGGTATAAATAAATTACGGAGCCCGGTATGGCCCGGTATTAATGCAGGGAAAAAGCCTTACCCGTTACCGGACAAGGCTTTTTATATCATATTATTGCTCGAGCGTCTTTACCATCGTCAGGATGGTAGCTACGCCTACCAGCGGATCTTCGGTATCATCATCCAGCATTTCCACCAGCCATTTCACGATACCCCTTTTGATAAGGGAACGCGGGTTTTCCGGGTCCGGGGTGGTATCATTCGGCAGCTTCTGCTTGCAGGTGAACCTGATATGTATGTTGGCGCCGGGATAAACGGGCTTGGTAAATCTCAGCTCGTCAATGCCGTAATTGAGCAGCACGGGGTTCATTTCGTAGCTGTCCACGAACAGGCCCGCGGCAACGCTCATGATAAAATACCCGTGTGCCACCTGCTGGTCGAACATGGTGCCGCTAAAATCGGTATCCGTTTTATGCGCATAGAAATTATCGCCGCTCAGTGCCGCAAACCGGTCGATATCCTCGCTAGTGATCAGCCGCTTTTCCGTTACGATCTGGTCACCGATATGCAGCTCTTCATAATGTTTTTTGAAAGGATGTATGCCGGGGTCACGGCCTTTGGCGCCCTGCTGGAACACATTGGTAATGGCTGTGATGGTCGTAGGCGAACCTTGGATGGCGGTACGCTGCATATAGTGCAGGATACCCCTGATGCCGCCCATTTCCTCGCCGCCGCCCGCACGGCCGGGACCGCCATGTACCAGCATCGGCATCGGTGAGCCGTGGCCGGTGGACTCTCTGGCACAATCCCTGTTCAGTACCAGGATACGCCCATGGGAGGTCGCGGCTTCCAGCGTATAATCCCGCGCCAGCCTGTCGTCATAGGTGATAAAGGAGCTGACCAGCGAGCCTTTGCCCATAGCGGCCAGCTCAATGGCCTCATCCAGCGTTTTATAAGGCATCAGGGTGCTTACAGGGCCGAACGCTTCAATCTCGTGCGCGGCCGTATTGTGAAAAGGATCATTGTTCAGGAATACCACAGGTGGCAGGAACGCGCCTTTTTCCCGGTCAGCGCCTACCACTTCAAAATTCTGCAGGTCGCCTATCACGATCTCCTGCGATGCTTTCAGCTGTTCTATCTTAGCCAGCACATCATCCCGCTGCTGCAGGCCTGCCAGTGCGCCCATCCGTACGCCTTCCACGGAAGGGTCGCCGATGGTGGCGCTTGCCAGGCGCTTGGCCAGGGCTTCCTGTACAGGGCTGACCAGGTGCTCCGGTACGATCATACGCCGTACAGCGGTACACTTCTGCCCGGCCTTGGTGGTGATCTCACGGGCTACTTCCTTAATATAAATATCAAACTCGGGCATATCCGGCGTCACATCGGCTCCCAATACGGACGCGTTCAGGGAGTCGGCCTCCATATTGAACGGTACGGCTTCGTCTATCAGTCGCTGGGTGGCTTTCAGCATTCTGCCGGTATGCGCGGAACCGGTAAAGGTCACCACGTCGCCGTTCTTCACGTGGTCCAGTATGCCCCTTGCAGAACCCACCAGCAACTGCAGCGCGCCTTCAGGCAGGATACCGGAGGCTATGATATCCTGTACTACCGCTTCGGTCAGGAAAGAGGTCACCTGTGCCGGCTTGACGATGGCAGGCATACCGGCCATCAGGTTAACGGCTATCTTTTCCAGCATCCCCCATACCGGGAAGTTATAGGCATTGATATGGATGGCTATCCCCGGTTTGGGCACCATAATGTGATGACCGATAAAGGAACCGCCGCGTGACAGCTTGGCAATGTCGCCGTCAATATAGAACGGTTCATCGGGTAGTTGCCGGCGCAGGGACGCGTTGGTGAAGAGGTTACCGAAGCCGCCTTCGATATCCACCCAGCTGTCGGCTTTGGTAGCGCCGGTATACGCGGAAATGGCATAATATTTGTCTTTCCGGGCCTGCAGGTAAATGGCCAGGTCCTTCAGCATCCTGCCCCGCTCGTGGAAGGTCATTTTGCGCAATACCTTACCGCCTGTTTTCCGGCCGTACTCCAGGGCCGCTGCAAAATCCACATCCACGCTGTCAGCTATATATAAAGGTTCGCCTGTAATGGAGTTGTACAATACCTCTCCTTTGTCGGTGGAGGGTATCCACTGCCCCAGGGCGTAGTTATTCAGTTTTTGTAATGACATATCTTAATGATTTGCTTATAGTAAGAGTAAGTAGCAAATTTAATGAATATAGTTTTAAAACGGGTGTGAAGGGGTGATTAGACTGAAAGTGGTAATATGTGCTTAATGACTTCATCTATTGTTAATGTGATTGTGTAAATTTTAGAGTGTCTGATTATTACAAATGGTATTTAAACTCAAAATTCCCTAGATTTGGTTAGCGCAGAGCAAAAGAACGCTAAACTTTATGTGTTTAACGCAAATTGGTACTTTAAGTGGACTTAAAGATTAAATATTCTCTAGTCTCCTATCCAGTCTTTTTTCTAATGATTTAATTAAAGAAGTCAGATAAGGACTTCTACTTTTTTTTCGCATAGCTAAATCTGTTTGCGCGCTGTAATAGTTGCCAAGTTTTATATTGAACGCTTTTTCATACGTTTCCATAACCCAGTTTAAAGGAACTTCGCCAAAATCTCCCCTTTCGAATTGTGCTATTATCAGTTCATGCAACTCAGCTTTCTTACCTAAGAATTTTACTTCTTTGGTATTTTCTGTGCTTTGATCTTCAAGAAAAAAGCTATTAACTACACTATTTCCATATTTCATTTTTTCAATCACATCTGAAAGATATATATTGAGTTCCTCGTAAGCTATTAATTTAGCTAGGACACTGCTATGGATGGTACAGAAACTAGTATCTAGTTCACCCTGGTATTCTCTTGAAATTGGAGGATAAGTGGCAGATCTCAGGAAGTAAAGCGCATCGTCGTGGCTATGGTTTAGTTTGTAGTAGTTGAAAAGCTGACGGTTCCTATCAATAAAGTTATTGTAGTAGTCAATCGTCTTTTTCAGGAAAGCTATCTTAGCCTCCTTATACCCTGTTGGGATGTGACTTAGTATGTAGACTAATTCGGAATAGTAGAGAAATTTTGAATAGAAATCCGGCTTAAGATATTTGAAAAAGAATATTTCTTCTTTAGTGCTTTTGAAGCTGTAGGAACAAATAAATTGTTTAAGTTTATCCAAATATTCTTTGGATAACTCCAGTTTCCTAGCGACAGTTTGCACTTCGTTTAGTTTTTTGACCGAGATGCTCTGCAGTTCCTGAATATATGCTTCGCTTAATGAGTTGATATATTGATTCATCTCAAAAAAAAATTGGTGAATGATTTATATTCGATATTTGTTATTAATAATATCTTCAAATACAATAATCGTTTTTCCTAAAAGCAATAGAAAAATTTCAAGATTGGCTAAATCTGGTACAGTGCTTAAATATACAGGTCCAACTCAAACACCGTTTTTTAGCCATTGTGTTACGTTCCCTCTTTCCGGACCACTATTTAACTAACTTATCAAATATACTTCTTTTTTATACTGCAGTGGTGTAAACCATTCAATGTTTCGTGGGGACTTTGGGTGCTATAATCCTGATCCGGTCTTCTGTAAGTATAAGCATTCGTACCTCATGAATACACTCAAATAAATAAGCATCTAAGACATCCTACCGGTATGTTCTGTTGAACCGTTCGATATACCCGTTCTGACAAGGCTTGCCCAGTTCTATATCTGTACTATTAATTTAACCAGTCTGTAAACGAAAAGCACTCATAAACTCAGGCTATTATTTACCCGTATACTTTCAGGTTTGCCGTGTTCATGTATAGCTCGTTTTAATGCTGCTACAACAGCAGATGCCGGAAAACTAAAATCAGCTTCAATGGACAACTTTTTGATTGTAATCATCAATAATGTTAAGGGTACGGAATTTCTGGGTGCTCATCAGCGTATTTTGCATAAAGTCCATAGACCAGCTGCTGTTCAGATGTTGTGATCCTGGTGCGTACAGGTAACCGTTTATGCGACTTGCGGCGCTCTTGTTAAGACCGAGCTTCAGGTAGACCCTGTGGACACGTTTATAGTTTCAGGTATAGCGTTGGTGATGGATATGTGCATGCAACTTATCCTTGTTACAATACCAATCAATTTAGTTATTCATTTTCTATTTATATTAATTAAAGAGGAAATTCTTATATTCATTAAGTTGAAAATTCAGTAACTTTTGAAGTAATACCCATAAGGTAGGATTAATACCATAATAGGTATTTTTAATAATCTAGGATTTTAAAATGTATTAAAAAATAACTATATTACATTTTGACCACTACCCTAAACCTGAAAAGCCATGACAACATTACCCACCAAAGCCCGGAATAATACCTTTTCCTTTATCGCGCTTTTAATAACATTCACCTTGTTCTTTGTGCGGTTATATAAGTTCAATTTAAGCCCCGGTGCGATCAACTGGATAACTTATATAGGATTGGGCCTGGTAGTGCTTTGCCTGACACAGGCTAATTTCAGGAAAAAATCCAACATCGCAAATATCATAATGATAGCAGGGGTGCTGGTATCCCTGGTAATAGCTATTGTAGTTTAAAAAGAAAAGAACTGTCTGAAAAGGAGATATACTCCAGGTGAAACGAAGTGTGTGCTGGCCACCTTATATTTGTAAGGAAATGATTAAGAGATTTCTCCATCCGCTATCGCTACTGTCGAAATGACGGGTAAATGCTTTTAGACAACTCCTTACAATAAAAAACACCGGCAACTGTAAGCCTGAGAGCTGCGTTGCCGGTATTTTAATATATTATCTAAGCGGGTTTACTCCCTGAAAATGATCTTGCCGTTGGCTTTCTCCACGCCGTCCTTGCTCCTGACCAGCACGATATAGACGCCGGATTGTGCTCTTTTGCCCAGGTAATCCCTGCCGTCCCATACGGCCTGCCCGCCGTTGGCGGTGGTGCGGAATACCAGCTGCCCGTTCATATCCACGATCCGCACATCCGCGTTTTCCGTAAGGCCGTTGATGGCGATCATACCGCCGAAGCCCGAGGGTACGGGATTGGGATAGATCTCCAGCGGCTTTTCCATGCTTTCCCAACCGTCAGTGGCCGTGCCCTTATAGCGTACCAGCCCCATATCGGTAGCCACGTACACATCGCCGGTCATCGGGTCTATATTGATCCTGCGGATATTATTGCTGGGCAGCGGGCTGTTGTCCGTAGTGAACTGGTGTATGGTCTGGCGGCCGTCCTCCGATACCAGCCACAGGCCGGTATTAGTGCCTACCCATTTGCGGTTGGCGCCGTCCACAGCCAGCGCTGTAATGCTGATCTCCTGGAACAGGTAGCCAGGGAAATCGTCATTCTGGATGACGGGGATGTCGGCATCGCAGCTTTGCCGGATATCATAGCCGCAGGAATACACAGCGATACCGATATCAGTGCCGATCCATACGTTGTCATTCTTATCCACGGCTACGCACTGCACATTATTGCTGGGCAGGTTGCCCTTGCCTTTGCCGGCCTGTAATACCTTGTAAAAATCATCGCTGCTATTATCCACCGTGCCGTTGGCATTATACACGATCAGTCCGCCGGTACCAAAGGGTACCAGCCACATATTATCCGACTTATCAATGACAATATCACCCACCAGTCCCTGCAGCGAGGCCGGCTGGCTGGAGGTAAGCGGGTTGATGATAATGGCGCTGCTGTGCCAGCTGCCATCTGGTGTCTTGACCTTCAGCAGCCTGTCGGTACCGTAATTGACCACCCACAGGTTGTCGCGGGAGTCCAGCGCCAGGCCGTAGGTATAGATATCTCCTGAAGGGTCTCCTTTCCTGGGCTCGAACATATCCCGGTATTCCCTGGGAGAGAGGTCAGCGCTCATTTCAGAGACCCCGCCCCGGAATGCCGTGGAATAATAGGTGCCTGTTTTCCGGTCCCTGATGATACGGACAAAATCTATAAAATTATAATTATTGGACACCCAGGATAAATTGTAGAACATATTATCCTTGAATATGGTATAGATGCTGGTGTTATATATCGGGTTCAGGTTGTCACGATGCCCGCCATGCGCTACCGCGAAATCCCCGTTATAGGCATATACGTCGGCGGCCTGGTAATCGGTGATGGCATTGGGCACATAGGTGGTATATTCCTGGCCGTTCTTACGGCGGAGCCCGGTCTTGTATTCGCCCACGTACACCTGCCCTGCCGATTCAATGACCTTGACGATCTTCCTTTGGGGAATGCTGTCGGCCAGCCGTCCGGTGGCATCCAGCATATAGGCATTATCGGGTATGGTGCTGTTGGAAGTATAATCGCTGAAGCCGATCCTGTTAGCAGACAGGGGATATATATTGGCGATGCTCCGGGTATGGGTATAGAAAGACCGCAGGGCATTGGCTTCAAAAACAGCTATCTCCGTATCATTCAGCAGGTATAATCTGTCATCCTGGCTGACGATGCGGGTATAAATGCCGTTGTCTATCTTGTCCCAGCTGCCGTAATAGATAAAGGAGGGATTATCCAGCGCCGACCGGTACACGCCGTTGCTGGTGGTGACGTAAATGGTATTGCCGGATACGGCGGCGCCCAGTATGCGCTGCTCGGTATTGTTATCGTAAAAGACCACGGTTTCCCTGATCTCTTTCCTGCTGAGGTTCACCACGATCAGCCCCTTGCCGGTAGCGATATAGGCAAACCCGCTTTTGCAGACAATGTCGTTGATGTCCTTGTTGCCGCTCACCTGCGACAAAAACAGGGAAGGAATATTAAAAAAGGTATTGTCCTTAAAAAGGTCGATATTGCTGTTCTGGTAGCCTATGACCGTAATGCCGGTAGTGAGGTCATGGCTCAGCCTGGCAACACCCGGGTTGGCCATGCCCGAAATTTTGTTGAAAGCTTCGATGTCGCCGCTGTTCTTATTGTAGGTATAGAATCCTGACAGGGTGCCTACGTAAAAAGTGGTGCCATCCTCTACCATATCCGTTACTTCATTATAGGAATAGAAGGAGGTCCACTGTCCTACAGGGGTTCCCAGTACGGACTGCGCCTGTACGGAGCCGGATAACAATGCGAACAATAAACTGATGCCGATGCTTTTCATTGAAATGATTTGAGTAATAAAAATAACGAAATTCCGGTTAAATTATTGTCCGGGGGGCTCCTGTCCCCATTTATAGTGCGGGACGGGTACGCCCAGCAGCCCGAAGACCCTGTCGGTAACGGTCTGTGCCGCCTCCTCGAGGGTAGCAGGGTTGCTGTAGAAGGACGGGGAGGCCGGGAGGATGACGCCGCCGGCTTCCGTGACCGTTTTCATATTGTTGATATGTATAAGGTTGTAGGGCGTTTCCCTGATGAGGCAGATGAGCTTTTTCCTTTCCTTCAGCATGACGTCCGCGGCCCGTGTGATAAGGGTATCGCTGATGCCCTGGGCGATACGGCCCAGAGTGCCCATGCTGCAGGGGCAGATGACCAGCGCGTCAAAGCCCGCGCTGCCGGACGCGAACGGGGCGAAATAATCCTTATTGCTATAGGTATCGAATTGAAAGTCCTCGTAACGGGTGTGCTGTAACTCCAGCTCCCATACGGTCCTGGCATTTTCAGACCATACAATGCCTACCTGCCCGAAGAGATCCCTGTGCCGCTGCAGTGTTTTGAACAGCTGGTAGGCATAGATGGAACCGCTGGCCCCCGTAACCGCTACCGCAATTTTCATGGGTATTTTAAATTTATTTCTACAAAAATAGTCTATATATTGCATAGCATAACACACGTACTGTTAAATCGACAACTTATGAAATATATCTGGAGTACTTTGCTGGTCCTGTTGAGCGTGGTAGCCTACGGGCAGAAAAAGGCCATTAAATGGTACACTTTTGAAGAAGCGGAAGCGCTGATGAAGACCCGCCCGAAGCTGATCCTGGTGGATATTTACACCAACTGGTGCACCTGGTGCAAAAAGATGGACAGGGATATTTACAGCAATCCCCAGGTCATTGATTACATCAACGAGCATTATTACCCGGTGAAGTTCAATGCGGAGCAGCCCAGGCCCGTCACTTTCAACGGCATCACCTACAATGTCACAAAAAGGAAAGGCAGGTCTTTCAACGAAATGACCCTTTACCTCACCAGTGGCCAGGTTTCCTATCCTACTACCGTTATCTTTGAGAAGGGGCTGGCACAGCCTTATCCTTACGGCGGTTACCTGGAGCTGTACCAGATGGAAAGCCTGCTGGTCTATTACGCAGAGCATTATAAAGGAGATAAAACCGATATGAACACCTTTGCAAGGAATTACAAATTCCGCTGGAGCAAGGAATAGGCTTTACAGGCGGCCTTTTTCATAATCGGTCATGAAGGACAGCAGGCTGTCATACTGGTAGTCGATCAGCAGGTTGGGCATGTCCTGCGGCGGCAGGGTAGTGTGGAGAAATACCGTTTTCATCTGCAGTCCTTTCCCGAAATACATATCGCTGAGGTTATTGCCCACCATCCAGGCATTTTCAAAGGCAATTTCAGGAAAATCCTCCTTGGCATGCAATCCCATACCGGTATTGGGCTTCCTGTAGGGATGCTTTTTATCGGGCGTGGCTGCAAAATAGATCTTATCGATCCTGCCGCCGGCAGCGGTGATCTCCCGGAGCATTTTTTCGTGGATGGCATGGAGGTCCTCTTCCATCATCAGGCCCCTGCCGATGCCTCTCTGGTTCGTCACCACGATGATCCTGTCAAACAGCGTGCCGGCGATCCGTAAAGCCTCCGGAACTCCCGGCAGGAATTCAAATTCGCTGATCTTCCGGATATAATCCCCTTGATTTTCCCTGTTGATAACACCGTCCCTGTCCAGGAATAAAGTAGTAATCATTTTTGCTGTCGCGATGGTCCGGCTGCGAAATTAAGCTGCTTTTCCCTGCAAACCTTACTTTTATTATGAATATATTGCGGGGTTGTTTAAATTTGTTGGATTAATTAATATAACGCTATGGATCAAAAATCTAAGTTTTCCGGGTGGCTGCCCCATTTATACGTATTGGGGATCATTATCCTGATAGCCGTCTTATTCTGTATTCCCGCCTTTAAGGGCAATTACCTTGACCAGCATGATATTTTCACCTGGCTGCAGGGGTCCAAGGAGCACAGGGATTTTTATGAAAAAACGGGAGAGCAGGCCGGTTGGGCCGGCAATATGTTCAGCGGCATGCCCCAGATACTGATTGATCCTTACAGTACCGGTAACTGGTACAGCAAAGTACAGCAGACACTTCTCTTTTATAAGCATGGCTTACCGCATCATCCTGCCGTTCTTTTTATCCTCGGCATGGTGAGCTTTTACCTGTTGTCGAGCGCTTTGAGATGGAATAAATGGCTGGGACTGACAGGAGCGGTGGCCTTTGCCTTTGCCTCTTACAATCCCATTATTATAGTAGCCGGGCATACGACCAAATATATAGATGTGGCCTATATACCCGCGCTGTTCGCGGCTATTGTATGGGCTTACAGGGGTAAGTACTGGCTGGGCGGCGCGCTGGCAGGGGTCGTCATGGCATTCATAGTGGAAACCGGGCACTACCAGATCATCTATTACACCGCCATCACCGTGCTGATAGGCATAGCAGGCATCGCTGTTTCCATGATACGCAAAGGTCAGACGAAGATCTGGCTGAAAGGTACCGTATTCCTGGCCGTAGGGGCCATATTGGGCATACTTGTCAACAATGCAAGATTCATACAAACCCAGAATAACAGTAAATATACTATAAGGGGCGGGCACAGCGAGCTGCAGGAAGATGTCGCCAAGCATGGTTCCGGCCTGGATAAGGATTATGCCTTTGTCTGGAGCAATGGCGTAGGTGAGACGATGTGCATCCTGGTGCCTGGTTTATACGGCGGCGGCAGCGCCGAGTCCCTGCCTGAAAATTCGGCCTATGAGCGCAAGCTGGTATCCCTGGGGGTGCCCCAGGCACAGGCTGAGCAAATGAACAAGCAGGCGCCTACCTATTGGGGGCCGCAGCCGATGTTGTCAGGACCTGTCTATTTCGGCGCTATTATCTGTTTCCTGTTTGTATTGTCATTATTTGTGGTCAGGAGCCCGCTGAAGTGGTGGGGCCTTGGCTTGTCCATATTCTTTATCATCCTCTCCACCGGTAAGAACCTGGCTATCAATGATACCCTGTTTGATATCATACCGGGCTTAAATAAATTCAGGACGCCTTCCATGGCGCTGGTCATACCTTCCTTCATATTCGTGGTGATGGCGGTGGCTGCGCTCCGGGAAGTGCTGAAGCCGGAAGCGGATAAGGCCGATTTGCTGAAGAAGCTGAAACTGTCTGTATATATCACCGGCGGCATTACGCTGGCGATACTGCTGTACAGCCAGGCGGGTATGACCTACCGCAGCGAGGGCGACCAGAACATAGCCTCCCAGTTCGGGGAAGCCGGTGAGGAGATCATGAAAGCCATCCGTGAGGACAGGGCGGGTATGGCGCTTAAAGATTCTTTCCGCAGCCTGGTGCTGATCCTGCTGGCGGGTGGTGTCCTGTGGGCGCTGCTGAAAAGCAAGCTGAGCCAGGGCGTGGCCATCGGCCTGGTGGCAGTGCTGATAGGTATAGATAACATCGGCGTGGCGCACCGCTATATGAACGAATCCCATTATATCGACGAAACGGACTGGGAACGTAAGCTGAACCCTCGTGCCGTGGATAAGCAGATCATGCAGGATAAGGAACTGAACTACCGTGTTTTTGATATTACCAAGAGCACCTTTAATGATGCGTTCCCTTCGCTGTTCCACCATTCCGTGGGCGGGTACCACGGTGCTAAGCTGCAGATCTACCAGGACCTGATAGAGAACCAGATTGGTAGGTTCAACAGCAGCGTGCTGAATATGCTGAATACCAAATACTTTATTCTTCCCACAGGCCAGCAGCAGCCTAAGGAAGCGGTGCAGCTCAACCCGAACGCGCTGGGTAACGGCTGGTTTGTAAATACCATCAAAGTAGTGAAGACCGCGCGGGAAGAAATGGATGCGCTGAACGGGCCGTCACTGCAGAACCCTTCGGATTCCACGCAGGGTAACTTTAACCCGGCTGCCGTTGCGGTGATCAGGGAAGACAGGATGGGTAAGGTGAACAGCAGGATAGGTAGATCCGGGGACGCTTATGTGAAGCTGACCGCCTATGCGCCTAACAGGCTCAGCTATGAGGTGGAGAACGCGCAGGACGGTTTTGCCGTGTTCTCCGAGATATATTATCCTGAAGGCTGGACAGCCACCATAGACGGCAGGCCCGCGGAGATCATAAGAACGGACTATGTATTGAGAGGCCTGAATATTCCTGCCGGTAAGCATAAAGTGGAGTTTAGCTTTAAATATCCCGGGATTGATGCCCAGGAAACGCTTGCGGTGATAGCCAGCATCCTGCTGACCATCATGGCAGGGCTGGCGGTTTTTTTCAGTACCAGGCCAAAGCGTCCTGTAGAAGTTAAGCAGGCTTAATATAAAACTATTAATACAGAAGATGCCGCTCCTTAAAAGGGCGGCATCTTTCTTACAGGCCGGAATAGCCGGTAATGCTAATGAAGGTTATCAGGGCTGAAGGTTGCCTATTATTTTGTCCTTAGGATACCGGATGCTGTAAGCGACCCTTATTTTCTGGCTGGCTCCCGGCGCAACGGACAGCTTCCAGGTAAGCAGGCCCGTTTCTTTATCAATGACCGCGCCGGAATGTTCCAGCAGCTCTATGTTCATGGAGTGGTCCGTAGCTATAGGGTACTGGTCTTTTAAGGTGATATGGATGTTTTCCTTTTTCGTGTTTCTCACGGTTATATCATAGGTGAAGACCTGCTTTTTATAGCTGCCGGAGGTTTTGGTGCCGGTCAGCTCCGCTACCATATCCCTTTTAACGATCACTTTCCTGTCCCTTCCCATGCTGAGCAGCAGGGTATCGTTGGGCTGGTAGGGGTCGATTCGGGTTTTGCCCACATACAGGTCCTCGAAGATAATATTGGCTGTGCCCGGCAGCAGGTTCAGGTCGCCGTAACCGGTTATTTCGGCAACGAGAAAGGCATCCGGGTCTTCCTTGGGTATGGCGTAATAATGGTAGCTTGCCGGGTGGCTGAGCGCTTTCAGGCTCGCGCTGTGCTCTTTGCCGTTGGACAATATTTCATAAGGAAGATCAATATCAAAGGTCGTGCTCAGCTCTTTTACATCTATAGCCGTGAACTTATCCACGCCTTTCGACCGGGTGGTGATGTTGACCACGCCGTTGGAGCCTCTTGAGCCGTACTGGGAGGTGGCTTGGGTACCTTGGATAACATCCAGGCTTAAAATATCCGGAGGGGGAATATTCGCGATATCACCCATATAGATGGAGCCATCCACCACGTACAGGGGACTGGAATTGCCGCTGATGGAAGAAAACCCTCTTATCCTGATCGTTGATGAGCTACCGGGTTGCCCGGATGGATTGGACACCACTGCGCCGGGAACACTGCCTTCCAGCAGGTCGGCTGCCGGGCTGGTATACCCGGACTGTCCGGCATAGCGGGGATAGCCGTATTGCAGGAGCCAGGCGGATAGCAGGGGTGTATTGTTCCCGAGTGAAGGATTGGCAGTAGAGAGCCGCAGCTTTACTTTCTTCCAGTCGATGCCGGTAGATTGTACAATATTGGCTTTGTACAGGAATTGTAAGGGTTTGCCGGTGCTTTCCGAACGCAGGTCGTAATAAGGATTCCAGCCTGCATTTGTAGCGTAATATTGCACCGCCATAACAGGTTGTACGGCCTGGGAAGCCATTACCTGGACCACGATATAGCCCCCGGTCTTTTTTTTGTCTCCGGGCTTGCCGGGAGCATTCCGTAATTTACCCAGTTGCTCCTGTAGCTGCTTTTCCTGCTCACTTAATTGTGCGATCTTACGGCGCAGCTCGCCCTGCTTTTCGGCATAATAATCGGTAAGCTTTATAAGCTCCGCAACATTGGTGCTGTTGGGCTCTCCTCCCAGCTTCCTGTTGGCATCCAGCAAAGCGAGCGTATTGCCGGCCACCTCTTTCCCGATCCTGATAGCTGTGAGCTGCCTTTCCGTTTCGGATATGGCATCGTGCGGCAGTATGGTATCCCTGCTTTTGGAAGGATGTTCATAGGTGGGCGCAAATCTTACGGACATAATGGTTACAGCCGAAGGCGCGGATAGCTGGATGCTGGCCTCGTCTATCATATTGGCTACCTGCTCTATGACCAGCTCGCTGTAACCGGCCGGTATCTGTGGCTGTATCTTATGCAGCAGTTGCGCGCCCTGCTTGTAAACCGTTACAGCTTCCAGTTTCGCGGGAACGGGTACTATTTCCTGGGCAACAGCTGCCGTAAGGCAGAAAGCGCTGCCTGTAAAAATGGTAAATATCTTTCTCATTATTCAATGGATTTTAAAGTTCAACAGGTAGCTGCATGTACAGCTGGTTACCTGAATAGCCTGGTTATAAATGATCCCCGCTTCTTTTTGCCTTTCAGGTGACTTTTGGTGGTGATGACAATGGCGCCATCCAAGGCCCTTTTCCCGTAAAGCGTAGTGGCTTCCTTGCCTTTAAGGATCCTTATCCCGGCAATATTGTCTTTGTCTATTGCTGACAGCTCACCCGGGTAAGGCGAATTATCTATAACAATGAGCGGCCGGGGTGTTGTGCGTACAGATGCCTGGCACCGGTTCCTGATCCAGGTACCGGAAGGGTCTCCGGCAGGCTGACCCGGGTGCTGGGGGCTGGCTGTGACTTTCAGGGTATCTGCCGGGGATTGTGCCGGCAGTATGCCGGTACTGCAGATGCTGGTTGCAATAAGGAACGTGATTGTTTTTATCATATAAATCTTTTTTAAGTATATCGTACGGGGCATAGCTTTGCCACCAATAGCCGGCGCTATTGTTTGAAAGGGGCTGTAAAATGTCAGGGATGCCCGGTATATGGCAGGCTTGATTTATTTTTTAGATCTCCGGTGATGTTTGCCTTTGCGTTTAAATATTTTATCCCACAGGTTTCCATTTTTCTGCACCTCAGTATAGGCGCCGTTCTTAGTGGTGATCATGATGACGCCATTGGAGCCTCTTGAACCGTATTGGGAAGTGGCTGCGTCATCTTTTAAAATATCCATGCTTACAATATCAGCAGGGTCAATATCGGCGATATCACCCATATAGATAGTACCATCTACCACGTACAGGGGATTGGAGCTGCCGCTGATGGAAGAGAATCCTCTTATCCTGATCGCTGCTGCGCTGCCGGGCTGCCCGAACGGGTTATTAACTACTACACCGGTAGTGCCGCTTTCCAGCGCCTGTACAAGTGTGGATGGTACACGGGTGGCGGATGCTGTTCTGATGGGTGAAATGCTGTCTGTAATGCCTGGTATTACTTCCGTTATGGGTAGTGTGGCTGCAATGGTGCTGTCTGCATACTGCGTTACAGGATTGCTGTTACCGGTAACTATCCGTGATGGTAAACTGCCGGGTGTTGGTACGGAAGTCCGCACTTTGGTGGCTGCCGGTGTTTGCCGGGCAAGGGTTGATACCGCTGCGTCCGGCTGTGTAAGCGGCACGGGGTCGGGGAGCGGGGGGTGTTCTGGTGCTGCTGCACGTGGAGGGTTACCGGGTTGCTGTACTACCCCGGTGGGTAAGGGCGTATCGCCGGTCCGTTGTAAGTAAAGGATACCAATGCTCACCATCAGCAGGATTCCCGCTGCTATGCCGAGATTCCGGAACAGGACCGTTTTACGCGGACGTTGTTGTTCCAGCCTGCCGGTAATGGTCTCCCATAGCCGCTCCCTGTCGAAAGGTAAAGTTTCGCTGTTATGTCCCTGCACCTGCATCTGCTCTTTATAATTTTCAAAAATGTTATCTGACTGTTCCATTATCATGCTTTTTAATAGTTCCGGCTTAGCCGGTATAAAATTTTTCCAGCCACGTTTTCAGCTTGTGCTTGGCATAGTGCAGCTGCGATTTGGAAGTCCCTTCGGATATCTGTAGGAGGTCCGCTATTTCTTTATGGGAATAGCCTTCCACCACGGCCAGGTTAAAGACCAGCTTGCTGCTGGCAGGTAAATAGCCTACCAGCTGGTGCAGGTCTTTCTCGTGCGAAGGCTGTAATGCCGGTGATACCGCATGGTGCTGCTCCGTTAGCTCGTCAAACCGGGTGTGCTTTTTCAGGTAAGCCATGCAATGGCGGACCGCTATTTTCCTGGACCATGCTACCAGGGCTTCCGGCGCTTCCAGCTGGTGGATCTTCGTGTATATGATGACAAAAATTTCGGCCAGCACATCCTCAGCATCCGTATCGTTATCTATATACCTTTTGCAGGTATGGTACAGCCTGGGTAATAGAAAATCATATACGACCCGCTGGGCGCGCCTTTCCTGTTTTTTGCAGGCTTCTATTATCCGTAAATCTATCATCCGGTCGTATTTTAATTATAAAGAGTGCCGGCCGGGCCTCAGGGTTGGAAGGCCGTGAATTTTTTTTCAGGGCAGTGGTTGCAAACGCCGGGGCGAAGCATTGGGGGTGTAAGGTTAAGGACCGGCTAAGGCCAGTCCTGTGCCGGATATGCTGCAGGTATTAAGAGCCTGGTTGTTCATTCTTTTCTTCAAAACTTTCCAGTTCCTTTTTCACTTCCTCCAAAAGTTGTTTTTCTGTTGGTAAGTACAATTCGTATTGGCTGGCGATGATTTGTTTTTGTCCCTCGGGTAATGTGAATTTTACTACTGTATCGTTCTTCCTGGCACAAAGCAAAATGCCGATGGTCGGGTTTTCGTGCGGCAGTTTTTCAATACGGTCATAGTAGTTGACATACATTTGCAACTGTCCGATATCTTGGTGCGTTAATTTATGGGTTTTGATTTCAATAATTACAAAGCATTGCAATAACCGGTTATAGAAAACCAGATCCACAAAGAACTCATCGCCGTCCAGGTGTATTCTTTGCTGTCTTGCCACAAATGAAAACCCATTGCCCAATTCTAACAGAAATTCCTGAAGATGGGTAATGATAGCATTTTCCAAATCTCTTTCGTAATAGGATGCTTCTCTTTTCAACCCAAGAAATTCCAGAAACATCGGGTCTTTGATGATCTCTTTGGCATCAGAGGGTTGCTTTTCGTTTTTGGCAACTGCCAGAACACTTTCCTTGTCGTTGCTCAGTAAAAGACGTTCGTACAGATTACTGTATATCTGCCGTTCCAATTGCCGGGACGTCCAGTTGTTTTTAATGGATTCAGCTATGTAAAACTCTCTTTTGTCCTCATTATCAATACTTAAAAGCAGCTTATACTGTGTCCAGCTCAATTGTGTCCGCACTGCGGACACAATTGGGAAAGTGCGGTAAAACTGCCTGTGCCAGTTCAATTGTCTGGAAGAAAATCCGCTTCCAAATTCGGGTTGCAATTGTTCTGAAAGATATTTTATCAGATAGGTGCCATAATCTGCACGGTCTTTGCCTGCTTGTTCTTCTTCAAAGATCCTTTTGCCGATATGCCAGTACATCAGCGTTCGCTGATGGTCAACAGCACGAATGGTATTATGCCTTGTTTGGGCAATGATGGCCTTAATATCTGATATAATGGATGTATTGGTCAGCATTTTTTAAATATTCAATTTTCTGCATCCTTACTTTGGACTGGCTGTTATTAAGTCCAGGTTGTTCAAATTTAAACAAAGTAATATAGAAACAGAAATTGCAGGCTGACTATCTATAGGCAAGCTGCAGGGATCAGCTGCAAAGTAGTATAGAGATTCCTCATATCCGTTCGGAATGACCAGGTACGGGATAGTATCTTTTGGCAGCGAAAACATTCCCTGCCCACAGAGCGGACACTTTTCAGCGAAACGTATTTGTAATAACAAGTTGTTTCCTATAAGCAGATGGTCATTAATTGCAAATAAGCAGCAGGACCAGGCTTCCTGAAAGATTTTTGTATCCTGACAGCTACAAAAACGGCAAAAAAAACACCTGTTCCGGTAGGAGCAGGTGCTATATATAAAGTCAGGGATATATCCCGGATGATAATTATTTCAGCAGGCTGCGGCTGATAACGATCTTCTGCACTTCGGAAGTACCTTCATAGATCTGGGTGATCTTGGCGTCACGCATCAGGCGCTCCACGTGGAATTCCTTCACATAGCCGTATCCGCCGTGTATCTGAACCGCTTCGTTGGTGACCCATTGCGCGATCTCGGAAGCGTACAGCTTGGCGATAGAGCCCGAAACGGTATAATCCATATGCTGGTCTTTTTCCCAGGCGGATTTCAGGCACAGCAGGCGGGCTGCTTCAACGGCAGTAGCCATTTCAGCCATTTTGAAGGCGATGGCCTGGTGGTTCATGATCTCTGTGCCGAAGGCTTTACGCTCTTTGGAATATTTTACGGCCAGCTCCAGGGCGCCGCTTGCGATACCCAGGGCCTGCGAGGCGATACCGATACGGCCGCCCGCCAGTGTTTTCATAGCA
This sequence comes from Edaphocola sp., assembly GCA_037190225.1. GTDB lineage: Bacteria > Bacteroidota > Bacteroidia > Chitinophagales > Chitinophagaceae > MKSF01. Next base: position 57,034 of record JBBCJL010000007.1, read on the forward strand.
AAGGTAAAGCCGAAGCCGTCCTCGCCGATCCTGTTCTCTTTAGGAACTTTCACGTCCTGGAAGGAGATGGAGTGCGTGTCGCTGCCACGGATACCCATTTTGTTCTCTTTGGCGCCTACGGTTACGCCCGGCCAGTCCTTATGCACGATAAAGGCATTGATGCCTTTGTGCTTCTTGGCAATATCCGTCTGGGCTATTACCAGGTAATAGGTGGCGCTGGAACCGTTGGTGATCCAGTTCTTGATGCCGTTCAGCACGTAGTGGTCGCCTTTATCTTCAGCGGTAGTGCGCTGGGAAGTGGCATCGGAACCCGCTTCCGGCTCAGACAGCAGGAAAGCGCCTATGCACTGCCCGGATGCCAGGGGAACGAGGTATTTTTGTTTTTGTTCTTCATTACCGTAAGTTTCCAGTCCCCAGCATACCAGGGAGTTGTTTACGGACATTACCACAGAAGCGGAAGCATCTACCTTGGAGATCTCTTCCATAGCCAGTACATAAGAAACTGCATCCATACCGGAACCGCCGTACTTAGGGTCTACCATCATACCCAAAAAGCCCAGCTCCCCGAGTTTTTTGATCTGTTCTGCAGGGAATTTCTGCTGATCGTCGCGCTCTATTACACCCGGTAATAATTCTGTTTGCGCAAAATGACGCGCGGCGTCTCTTACTGCAATCTGCTCTTCTGTTAATTGAAAATTCATATTGTAAAATATAGCTTTTGAAAATACGGAAGCAAATTTAAATTTTTAGATCGGATATTCAAATAAATCCCGTATGAAAAAATAAAGCTGCTAACGACAGCTGTACAAAAGAAAGAAGAGGGGATATTAAATCAAATAGCCTCCGGACATCACCGGAGGCTATTTGATTTATGAGAGAACATGGGTTATTTAGAAGCCATTTTTTTCTCTTTGATACGTGCTGCTTTACCGAAGCGCTCACGCAGGTAATATAATTTGGCACGACGAACCAGACCGCGCTTGTTGACAACGATAGATTCGATATGCGGGGAGTACAGAGGGAATACCCTTTCTACACCTACACCGTCAGAGATCTTACGAACAGTGAAAGTCTGGGTAGCACCCTGGCCCTGGCGTTTGATAACATCGCCTTTGAACGACTGTACACGCTCTTTGGTGCCTTCAACGATTTTGTAGTTCACTGTAACGTTGTCACCGGCTTTGAAAGACGGCATTTCTTTTACAGAGCTGAATTGTTCGTGGATAAAAGCAACTGCTTCCATTGTAATATCTTTTTTAAATTACTTAAAACAAGTAAATAGGTTTTATAAAAATTATTTAACCTGAGCCACTAATTTTTTGAAGCTTTCAGGCTCGTTCATAGCTAAATCAGCTAAAACTTTTCTGTTGAGGTCGATACCTTTTTCATTCAACCTGTGCATGAAAACGGAGTAGCTCAGACCTTCCTCACGTACTGCCGCATTGATACGGGCGATCCATAAAGTGCGGTAGTCGCGTTTTTTCAATTTACGGCCTACAAATTTGTAGCCCAGACCTTTCTCCAGAACGTTTTTAGCTACTGTATATACGTTTTTACGTTTGCCGTAGAAACCTTTGGTTTGGTTAAGGACCTTTTTCCTTCTTGCACGTGATGCAACGGCATTTACTGAACGTGGCATATTCTTATGTTAATTAAATATGTTATTAAATGTTGTTTAGGTGGGAAAGCAGGCTCTCCCGGAGACAGTATCGGCTTAACTATCCATCCGCCGGTATTATCTTAATCTCAGCATGCGCTTTACCAGGGGTAAGTTTGCAGAGTGCACTTCCACGCTGCCGCGTAAGCTCCGCTTGCGCTTGGTGGATTTCTTGGTTAATAAGTGGCTTTTGAACGCCTGAAAACGACGGATCTTTCCGTTCCCTGTAACCTTAAACGTTTTTTTAGCCCTTGAATGAGTTTTTACTTTAGGCATAACACTTTCTTTTTTAATGTAGGCCCGCTTGACCGGCCTGTTTGTGAATGAAATAATGCGTTGTCAAGACAACCGCGAATCTTGTCAGGACCCTTTCTGCTTATTACCAAAGTGTTGGATGGTGCATGGGGGTGGAATTCCACAAGATTATTTTTTGGCGTAACGTTTGTTGAACTTCTCGATACGGCCTGCTGTATCTACGAATACAGATTTACCTGTGTAGAACGGGTGAGATGTGTTGGAAATCTCAACTTTGATCAACGGGTATTCGTTACCGTCTTCCCAGGTGATAGTTTCTCTGGAATGAGCAGTAGATTTCGTTAAGAACATGTGCTCGTTGGACATGTCTTTGAATACCACGAAGCGGTAGTTTTCCGGGTGAATTCCTTTTTTCATAAATATATTACGTTTAGTGCATGGTTCTAAGCATGCGTAATTAAATGAGCCTGCAAAGTTATAAAGATATTTTATATAAAAAAATATTTTTTCGGCTTACAGCTCCTCCCGTTCTGATAAGATATTGTTATTGATATGGAATTTTTTAAAGAATACCAGCAGGAGAACGGAAAATATGATATTCAGGGGGATCGGCTGCTGCCAGAGCGTAAGGGTATCCCGGGAAATATCATTGCCGGTAAAGACCAGCGCGCCGGTCCAGCTGACGGCCGTCAACGCAACAAACCCGTACATACCCCATTTTTTCAGGTAGACGGCCCCTGTCCAGAAAACGGTATATATAATGGCCAGCAGCGGTCGCAGCATATACCCGGCGCCGTACATCACCCCGTCTGTCCAGAAATTCAGGATCTCGAAAAGGGTCATAAACAACAGGAATAAGCCTGCTACGGGCAGGATAAAGGGAGCGGTGGTGAAGTATTTTTTGATAAAGTTCATAAAAAGCCGGGGCGGTTGACCCCGCAAAGATAATTAATTCTGCGGGCATCCGGTAAGGCCGGACATGAAAGCACGGACCGGGAGGCAGAAGTGTAATGCTATCAGAATGAACGGGATGGCGACAGCTTGCAGCCCTTAGAGGTATATGGTGACCTGTACCGGTTTTCAGGAAAATTCACTTTTGGCAATAAATGGGTTTAAGTCTCACTTTGTGTTTCTATTTCACCAAAGCAAATAAAATTCACTTTTTCTTTTTAAATTAGCTAACAAAATTTATTGCTTTGATGCCAATTGTTATAATTATTATAAATAAGAATTGTATATGAATATTGCTTTAACTGATAAACAAAAAGATAGACTTAAAGTACTTGAACCCAAGCTAAATAAAGCTATTCAAGAACAAGATTTTGAAAATGCTAAAAATCTTGTGGTAGATATACAGAGTCTTTTGAGGCCGACCAAGCATTACGTCAGACTTATTCAATCTAAAAATAAACTTTACGAACTAGCAATAGAACTGAATAAATGCGATTTTGCACTTAATGGACTTTTATCTAATGAAAAAATTTTAAATGAAAATACTCGAATATATATAGAAACTATTTCACTCATAGCAATTTGCTATTTAAGAATGAAAGAAATTGAAAATGCCAAAAAATATATTCAAAAGGTTCTCAAAAATCATAAGGTAATTAAAACTCAAAGAACTAGAGAAATTTTCCATTCAGAAATTATTAATAGATTTAATGAAGAAGTAGCCCTTGCTACGTTAACAAATGTTCTATCAGCTAACTTGGACGAAGAAGAAATTGAAAGAGAATCAATCAGAATAATACAAACTTTAACGGAAGATGAAATTTATAGTATGATTGGAAAATCTTCTCCACAAGTAACTAAAGATTTAATTTATTTAGTTTATGATTATTCAACCAAGCAACTTCCATCTGCTGAGAGGCTTGCTCTTCCAAACCCTGACCAAAAAGTTAAAGATAAAGAAGTTGGGCTGACTGTTTTTGAATCTATTAAACGAGTGGTTTATAATTCATTATGCAACCCAGAAAGTGATATTTATAAAACTTGGTTTAATAATGGAATGCAAGTCGTATTAAGTAAAGGTTATATAAAGTCTGCTGTAATTTCGTGCTTAATTAACATAGGTTTTGGAGTTTCAATGATTGCAGCATCAATTATAGCACTTATAACTAAATTCGGGATTGAAGTTTATTGTACCAAGTATAAACCTAAATACGTATCTGAGATTAGAAATAGTAAAGTATAGAATTAAGATTTATTTACAAACTAAAACTAACTCTAACCATAATACTCTTGAAACCTTAAACTCTACAGTGTAATTTCATTTAATCTATATCGGAAAAAGGATTAATTTTATCGTTTTATTTCAACCCGGTACGAAAAGACCGGAACTGTTTATTATAGCTACCGGCGCATCCAGATGCCCGGCATTACAAATGTTTAAAAAATGACACAGCGTAACAGTACCCCCACGCTCAGGCTGAGTGGGCTGGAGCCTTTGGTAGTAAGGCCCGATACCAATTTCCTGAACATTGGCGAACGGACCAATGTGACCGGTTCCAAAAAATTTGCCCGTCTTATAAGGGAAGATAAATACGAGGAGGCCATCAGCGTAGCCCGCCAGCAGATAGAGAACGGCGCCCAGATCATAGATATCAATATGGACGATGCGCTGTTGGACGGCGTACAGGCCATGACCACGTATGTCAACCTGCTCCAGAGCGAGCCGGATATAGCGCGGGTGCCCGTAATGCTGGATTCCTCCAAGTTCGGGATCATAGAGGCCGGCTTGAAGTGCATACAGGGTAAATGTATCGTGAACTCCATCTCCCTGAAGGAAGGTGAGGCCAGATTTAAGGAGCAGGCCGGGATATGCCGCCTGTTTGGCGCAGCGGTGGTGGTAATGGCATTCGATGAGACCGGCCAGGCCGATACCTACGAGCGTAAGATATCCATCTGTAAAAGGGCCTATGACATCCTGGTGCATGAGGTGGGATTCCCCCCGCAGGACATCATTTTCGATCCCAATATCTTCGCGGTGGCCACAGGCATAGAAGCGCATAATAACTATGCCGTGGATTTTATAGAAGCTACCCGGTGGATAAAGGAGCACCTGCCCTATGCCCGTATCAGCGGGGGCGTGAGCAATGTGTCTTTTTCTTTCCGGGGTAATGATGCCGTCCGGGAGGCCATACACAGCGTATTCCTGTACCATGCCATCAGGGCGGGTATGGATATGGGCATTGTCAATGCCGGCCAGCTGGTGGTATATGACGAGATCGAGCCGCAGCTGAAGCGGCTGTGCGAGGATGTGATCCTGAACAGGAATAACGAGCATAATGAGGCCACTGATGCGCTGATAGCCCTGGCGGAAACCGTCCGGCAGACCGGCAAGGCCGAGGTGAAGACCCGGGAATGGCGTAACAATACGGTGCAGGAGCGGCTGAAATACGCGTTGGTGAACGGCATCACGGATCATATTGACGAGGATACGGAAGAGGCAAGGGGCCTCTACTCCCGCCCGCTGGAAGTAATAGAAGGTCCGTTGATGGACGGTATGAACGTAGTAGGCGACCTGTTCGGGAGCGGTAAGATGTTCCTGCCGCAGGTCGTGAAAAGCGCCCGCGTGATGAAAAAAAGCGTTGCCTATCTTCTGCCCTTTATAGAAGAGGAAAAAAGCCGGAACAATATCACTACCAGCAACGGCAGGATACTGATGGCCACCGTGAAAGGTGATGTGCATGATATCGGTAAGAATATCGTGGGAGTGGTGCTGGCCTGCAACGGCTACGAGATCGTTGACCTGGGGGTGATGGTGCCCTGCAGCGAGATCATTGCCAAAGCGAGGGAGCACCAGGTGGATATCATAGGCCTGAGCGGCCTGATCACGCCTTCGCTGGATGAAATGGTAACCGTAGCGCGGACCCTGAAGGAAGAAAACCTGGATATTCCCCTGCTGATAGGCGGCGCCACCACTTCCAGGCTGCATACGGCATTGAAGATCGCACCGGAATATGACCATAACGTGGTGCATGTGCTGGATGCGTCCAAAAGCGTTACCACGGCTACCATGTTACTGAAGCAGGACAGCAGGAAGGAATACTTGGGCAGCATCAGGGCGGAGTACGAGCAGCTGCAGGCAGACTATCTTAAAAAGCAGGGTATCAAAACCCTGGTGGATTATTCCGAAGCGGTGGCGCAGAAGAAGCAGATCGCCTGGGAGGACTATACACCCCCGGTGCCCGCATTCAATAATACCACCAAAGTGATCGTGTTTGACATAGCCGTGCTGCGGGAGTATATCGACTGGACCCCGTTTTTCATTACCTGGGAGTTCAGGGGCAGGTTCCCCCAGATACTGGAGGATGAGCATATAGGCAGCGAAGCTACCCGGCTTTATAATGACGCCCAGAGGATGCTGCAGGATATCATTGATAATAAAACGCTGACGGCCAAAGGCGTATATGATTTCTGGAAGGCCAATACCGATGATAGGGATACCATCTACCTGTATGATAAGGACAGCCGGCCGCTCTGCACATTAGAGATGCTCCGCCAGCAGGTAAAGAAAGCTAAAGGATTGCCTTATATGTCCCTGGCGGATTTTGTAGCTCCTGAGTCCGCTTACGGGAAGGCCGGCGACCATATGGGCGCATTCGCGGTAACGGTGGACGGCCTGGAGCCGCTCATCCGGCAGTACGAGGCGGACATGGACGATTACAGCAAGATCATGCTGCAGGCCCTGGCGGACAGGCTGGTGGAAGCGGCGGCGGAGTACCTGCACCTGCTGGTCAGGACCAGGGAATGGGGCTATGCTGCAGAGGAAGCGCTGGACAGGCAGTCGCTGATCCTGGAAAAATACCAGGGCATCCGGCCTGCCCCGGGATACCCCGCCTGTCCTGACCATACGGAGAAAATAAAATTATTCAGCTTGTTGAATGTAACCGGAAATATCGGCATAAATTTGACGGAAAATCTGGCTATGTATCCCGTGTCATCAGTATGCGGATGGTACTTCTCGCATCCCGAATCACAATATTTCGGTGTGGGCAGGATCAATGCCTCCCAGCTGCAGGATTATATAGCCCGGAAAACGGACAGCGAAAAGGAAGTGATGAAATATCTGCATCATTATATGGAGTAGCAGGCTTACAGCACACGTAAAGTATTAGAATGTATGGAAACGCAACAGCAAGAATGGTTCAGCAATTGGTTTGACTCCCCGTATTACCCGGTTTTATATGCCCACCGGGATGAAGCAGAGGCTGCCCAGTTTGTAGATAGCCTGATGGAATACCTCCGCCTGCCGGGGAACAGCATCGTGGCGGATATGGCCTGCGGAGAGGGCCGGTATGCTTACCAGTTGTCCAAATATGTGGCAAAGGTAATAGGGTTCGATCTTTCCGCCGCCCGGATACAAAAGGCACAGGAGCAGTTTGCAGGTGACAGGGTCTTGTTCTATGAGCACGATATGCGTTCACCGATGCATGTCAACTATTTTGATGCCATATTCAACTTCTTTACCAGCTTCGGCTACTTCAATACCTACCGTGACCACCTGAACGCTGCACGGTCCCTGTCCAACGGCCTGAAAAAAGGTGGCCTCCTTGTGATAGACTATTTTAATAACGGGTATGTAAAAAGCAGGCTCGTTTCGGAAGAGCAGATAATCAAGGGGAATATTACCTTCGATATCAAAAGATACGTCAGTGACGGCAAGATCGTGAAGGAGATCGTGGTAAGGGACGGCGCTGCGCCTCCCCTGCATTTCGAGGAGCGGGTATCGGATGTTAGTGTGGAGCGTTTTAAACTTTTATTTGAAAAAGCAGGTTTACAACTTGAAAATATATTCGGTGATTACCGGTTGAGCAGTTTTGACCGGGAGCATTCACCCAGGCTCATCATGATATTCAGGAAATAGTATGCTGGAACAATTACAAGAGTGGGATTATTTATGGTTTTTTAGTGTGCACCTGGAATGGATACACCCGGCAATGGATATACTGGCCCCGCTGCTGAGGAATCCCCTGTTCTGGGCGCCCTTATACCTGTTCCTGCTGTTCTTTACGATCATCAATTACGGTAAAAGAGGATTTTACTGGTGCGCTTTCTACCTCGTCACTTTCGGTATATCGGATTTTACTGCAGCCAAGATCTTTAAGCCTTTATTTGCCAGGGTGAGGCCCTGTAATGATGAGCTTTTTTCGGACATTGTACGTAATCTTGTGCATTGCGGCAGCGGCTACTCCTTTCCTTCGAATCACGCGGCCAATCATTTTGCGATGTCACTCTTTATCATCGTGACGCTGGGGCAGCGTAATGTGCTGGTATGGTTCCTTTGTCTTTTATGGGCGGGTTCGGTGGCCTATTCCCAGGTATATGTCGGCGTACATTATCCCCTGGATGTCATCGGCGGTGCATTGTATGGCGCCTGTATCGGGATACTGATGGGTGTCCTGTTCAATAAATACGTTAAGCTCCGCCTGCCTATCAGGAGAAGGAACGCGCCTCCTATGGGACAGCAGGAAGAGGAGCTGTTTATCTAACCGTAATTTTTTACCAGCTCTTCTGCAGCCTATGATATATAAATTGTCCTTATTATTACGGAAAATAAAAAGCAGGAAACGCCTGCAGGCTGCTATCGCCACTTTTGCGGAAGACAGGTCCTGGATAACCGGCCATATACAGCGGCCGGAACCCGGCGGCGAAGATAGCCTGCTGATCATACGCCTGGACGATATCGGCGATTATGTGCTGTTCCGGAATATGCTGCCCTACTACAGCGCGATGTACCCGCACCGGAAGCTCTTCCTGCTGGGCAATATGGCCTGGAAAGGCCTCTTTGAAGCCGTGGATGCCATTCATGACATCACGCCGGTCTGGGTGGACAAAAAGCAATATTTTAAAGACCCGGCTTACAGGCGTACTTTATGGCAGCGGCTAGCGGACCTCGGCTTTACGGAAGTGATAGCGCCATCTGTCAGCCGTAATGTGCTGCTGGACGACCTTTGTGTGATGGCTGCAGGTGCCGTTAATAATACAGGAGTGGGACAATTATATGAAGTGCCGGAACTGCTGGCCCTGTCACGGGGCCTTTATACCTCCCTTGTAAACATTCCCCGCAATATATATGAATTCGAGGGCAACCGGCTGGCGGCAGAGATCATCACCGGTAAGCTGGTGGATATTAAAAAGCCCTACCTTCCGAAATTAAGTTCCGGGCAGCAGTCCCCGTCCATCGGGTTGTTCATAGGGGCCAATGCCGTAAGCAGGAAGTGGAGCAATGAGGGCTGGAAAGGCCTGGTAGCTATGCTGCGCCTGCAATACCCCGCGCATACCATTTTTATACTGGGCGGGCCGGATGATACAGACCATGCGGCATCTATACTGGAAGGATTTAGTGGTGACGGACAGGTGGTCTCCCGGGCGGGAACACTCGCACTGCAGGATACCATGGCGCTTATTCAGCAGCTGGACCTGCTGGTCAGCAATAATTCCATGGCCTATCATGTGGGTATGGCATCGGGCATCCCGACCGTGATCATTACCAGCGGGGAAAACCCTTATCGTTTTACGACCTTCAGTGCTGATCTTTTCCCGGATGTCAGGGTGGTGTACCCGGAGCGGTTCAAAGCGCACTGGCAGTCCTATACGGAACGGCAGCCTTTTAAATTCGAGCCGGTAAAGGCCGATATCCAGGGCATTCCCGTAGCGACCGTCATGGCAGCCGTCAGGGAGGTGCTCCGGTAACAATGTGGTTAAGGGCAGTTACCTGAAATAAGCCGGCTGTCTATATGGAAGTTGCAGGGATAAGCTACAAAGCGGGTCAGATATTCCTCACATCTGTTCGGAATGACCGGGCACGCTATAGTGTCTTCTGGCAGCGAAAGTGTTCCCTGCAGAGCGGACATTTTCAGCGAAACGTATCTGTAATTACAAGTTGTTTCCTATAAGCGGGTAGCCATTTAAAATAAAAACCTGCCGTACAGGCAGGTGCATATTCTTAAAATAAAAATGAACATGGGACTTTAGAGCTCATTGAAAAGACCGTTCATTTCCACGTCAATTCGCCTGATAACCTCTGCGAAATCTTCTTCCTTTTCTGCAAAATTGCATTCATCCACATTGATGATGAGCAGCTTGCCATCGGTATAATTATCGATCCAGTTATTATAATGCTCATTCAGGCGCTTCAGGTAATCCAGCCGTATGCTGTCCTCATACTCCCGGCCTCTTTTCTGTATCTGGTCCACCAGCGCAGGCAGGGACGCTTTCAGGTAGATCAACAGTCCCGGCGGCTTGATCATTTTTTTGATGGTATTGAATATGGCAATATAATTGTCAAAATCCCGCTTCGCCATAAGGCCCATTTCCTGGAGGTTGGGAGCAAAAATATAGGCGTCCTCGTAAATGGTGCGGTCCTGTATGACGGTCACGCCGCTTTCCTGTATCTCCAGCAGTTGCGTAAGCCTTGCATTCAGAAAGTAGATCTGCAGGTTGAAGGACCAGCGGTGCATATCGTTGTAAAAATCTATGATGTAAGGATTTTCATCTGCAGATTCATACTGCGGGGCCCAGTTGTAATGTTGTGCCAGCAATTTGGTAAGTGTGGTCTTGCCCGCGCCGATATTACCTACTACGGCTATATGTTTGAGTTGTGTCATGTATCGAATGCAAATAGTATTATTGTAAGATGCTGCTGTACATCCCGGTGTCATACAGCACTTCCAGGGCTCTTTTTATCGCTTCATCGTCCTTGGACAGCTTATTCTCAATGGTCCCTCGCTGGTAATAATAGCGGGACACGATTTCTGAGTTAAGCAACGAAATTATTTCTTTTTTATGGTTTTCCACTTCCGTCAGCTTGTATTGCTTCAGCTGCTGCTCCAATTGGCTGACAGCGGACTGTACGGCATTGCCGTATTGTTCTTTCTGCAGGAACTGCTTCAGCTCCTCTATCTTTTTTTCGCTCTCTGTCTGGTAAGCTGCGGGCTGTGACTGCAGCCACTTCTTAAAATCTTCAAAGTCGGCTGCCGAGAAATAGTACTCTTTGGCTGGCGCAATGGATGTATGCTTATGATAATACAGGGTTGCGTAGTCAAAAAGGACCTTGCCGGATTGCAGGGAGGAAATAAGGGTGGTGTTCTTACCCGCCACGATATTCAGGTCCGGCTCAATGCCGCCGCCGTCATACACGCTGCGTCCTTTCCGGGTCTTGAACAATACCTTCAGCGAATCGGCAATGCTGCTGACGCTGCCATCGGGATTTTTATGGGAATAATCCGTGGATTGTATGCAGCGGCCGGAAGGCGTATAATACTTGGCAGTTGTTATTTTAAGCCTGGAATTATACCCGATGTTCTTGATCACCTGCACCAGTCCCTTTCCATAGCTGCGCTGGCCTATGACGATCCCCCTGTCGAGGTCCTGTATGGTGCCGGCTACGATCTCGGAGGCGCTGGCGGACGCGCTGTTGATCAGTACCGTTAAGGGTACCTGCAGGTCCCAGGCCGGCCCGGTGGTGGCAAAGGATTTATCCCATTCATCGGAATTGCCCCTGGTGGTCACAATGGTCTGTCCTTTATCCACGAAGAGATTGCAGATCTTTACGGCCTCATCCAGGAGTCCCCCGGGGTTATCGCGGAGATCCAGCACCACTCCTGACAGTTTGTTCTGGCTGGCGGCTTTAAGGCTGTCCAGCTTATGCCGCAATTCCGCGCTGCAGTTGGGGGTGAACTGTCCCAGGTGCACATAGGCGATGTCCTTGTTCCTGCCTATCAGCGCGGCATAATTGATGGTGGGAATATCCACGCTTTCCCTGATGATACGCTTGGAGGAGACCTGCTGGCTTACCGGGTGCCTGATGCCGATATCCAGGGACGTTTTCGGAGCGCCGCGGAAGAGCAGCCCGATCTGTTCAATGCTCAGCTTATCAATGGGTTTGCCATCTATGGCTACCAGGATGTCACCGCTCCTGATACCTGCCTTATCTGCCGGTCCGTTCTGGATAGGCGCATCAAAAACGAAATTCCCGTCCTGGCTCCTGAAGATAGAGGCGCCTACCCCGCCGTATTCTCCTGCCGAGAGCAGCTGGTGGTCTTCGATCTCCGATTCGGAAATATAAACGGTGTAAGGGTCCAGGCCTTTCAGCATGGCATCCAGGCTGTTCTTAAGCATCCTGCCCGGCTCTATGGGGTCTACATAATACTCATTGAGCTCTTTATAGATATTGGAAGTGATCTCAAGGTTCTTGGATATCTCAAAATAATTGTCTGTGGCGGATTTGTTCTGAGCAGCTACATTCAGGTGTTGACAGGCAGCTGCTACGAATAATAGTAACAGGCTCTTTTTCATCTTACATTTTTCAAATTGTCATTTAAAGATACTTCAAAATATTCACTTTGATATTACCGGAAGGTAAAATAAAAAGGCGGAAGGGTATGGTGACAGCCTCCGGTATCCTCAACGCCGTTCTGCAGGGCTGCCCGGACAGCTCTTGCCGGTTGTTGTTGAGGGACGCTGCTAACGGAGTACCGGAAAATAAAAGAGGCTGTCCCAAAAGGACAGCCCCGGTGTTTCATATTGGCAGCTTCTCTTTAGGAAGCCGTTGTTATGGTTAATGTACTTTATTGAATTTCAGCTTATAGACATAGGCATCGGTAACGACCTGTATCAGGTACATGCCATCGGTAAGCTGGCTCACATCCATAATGGTCTCGGAAGCATGAATGTCTTCTAATGCGCGGAGCTCCCTTCCGGAGATATCCAGCAGGCTGATCTGCTTGATCTTTTCCGCAGTGTTCTTACAGCTTATGGTGATCTGGTCTTTTGCAGGGTTCGGGTAGAGCCCTATCTGGCTGTTCCTGTCCAGGTCCTCAATGCCCAGGCCTTTCACGTGCACGGTTATGGTATCTCCTTTGCCGCCGCAGTTGCTGAAGGTTTCCAGCGTTACGATGTAATTGCCGTCACTGGCGTAACTGTGCGTAGGTGCTGCCGCGTAGCTGGAGGTGCCGTCCCCGAAATTCCATTTCATGGACTGTATGCTTTCCGCATTGATAAGCCTGAAGCTGAAAGTATTGATCCCCAGGTTCTGCACCTGTATCTTATCATACAGCGGCGGGTTGCCGTTCATATCCACGTGGATGCTGTCTACGGTGACACAGCCGTTCTCGCCGATGATATTCACCCTGTAGGTATTGGATGTTCGTACCGTAGTGGTCCGGGACGTTGTATTGTTGCTCCAGAAGTATTGTATGCCATTAGGACCGGCATCCAACACCAGGGGCGTATTTTTACAGACCACGGTATCATTGCCCAGCAGGGACACCGGGTTGCGCTTAATGGTCACATTTACCGTATCGGTATCGAAACAGCCGATCTCGTTCACTACATGTACCCAGTATCTGCCGCTATTGTCAATGACCCTTACCTGGCCGATATCACCGTTGTCCCAGGTATAATTCATCCCGGGGTTCCTGGCATTCAGGAATACGAACTCACCTTCATCAAAGCAACTGTTGATGTCGTTTCCGAGGTCTACCACAGGAGAGTGAACGATACGGGCATTGACAGGTGCCCTGGCCGATTTACATCCGGATTCAAATTTCCAGTTGTAGAAATAATAATAATAGCCCGCGCCCATATTGTTGCCGGTAATGTTGATGGCATCCGATGTGTACGGGTAGCTGGCCCCGGCTGAATTACGGGAAAGCGCAATAGGACCTGCTGCCTGTCCCATCCTGTACCCCGTGCCCGGTGGCAGCTGTATATTCATGGGTATGGTCTGGGCCGTGGCGCCTCCTGTCACGGTGGTCGTATAAGGGACCGTAGCGATGATATTCTGGTTAGGATCTAAAATAACGATGCTGGCGCTGGAATTGACGGCGGCGGTAGGGAAGATATCCACGGAAAGCAGCGTGGTGGACTGCAGCACATCAAAGGACATATAATAGGTCGTATAGGCAGAGGATGTACCCGCGTTTGTTCCTACCGAAGCCGGAGTCAAAGGCCCGACATTGGCAGGTCCGCTGCCTGTCATCGCTTCCACATAGAAGGTGGTATTACCCAGCAGGTTAGGTATATGCAACGTATCTCCCGTATATACCGGGGTCTCGGCGCTGATATTGTCATACCAGTTGACCCTGCTTCCCGCGGAGCTTTGTGCGACCAGCGCAACGGGACCGCCCTCGCATACGGAGGAATCAGCGGTATACGTGATCTCCGGCGAAGTGAAGAAAAGGTAACGCTCATTGGAATAGCACCCGTTCAGGCCTTTGTCAATAAACACCCTGTAATGGGTATGATTGGTAATGGTGGCAAGGTATACGGAGTCATTGGCGCCGCTGATCGTATTCCACGTATTGCCGTCCGGGGAGGACTGCCAGATGATATCATTGCCTGCTGTGCCGGGAGACAGCGTCAGGCGCGAGGTCGTATTGGCGCAGAGTGTATCTGCCGTGGACGCCAGGGTGAAATTAAAGCCCTGAAGCGTTGCGGTAAGGGTGTCGTTGGTATTATCGCCGTCAGGGAGATTATTGACGGACACCACCCATAATTTCAGGTTGTTGACAGCGGTGCTCACAGGCAGATTCTTAAAGAATACGGTAGCGATGGCCGTGGCCGGGTTGACAACTACGGTGGTAAGCGTCTGGTTATAGGTAACGGTATCCAGCGGGGTGCCATTATAGGTCCCGGTGATCCTGAAGCTGTTGATGGCCGTATTGCCCATGTTGGCGATCTCAATATGCACGCCCTGGGTATCGGCACAGTAGATGCCGTCAGGGTCAGTCAGCCTGATAAGGGCCAGGTTGTCCGGTATGTTCAGGTCTCTTTCAAAAGCGCCGATAGTAGGGGCAGGTGTCCTGACATTACCCCTGATATCGCGCGGTACGCTGGCAATCAGGTTCACGCCTGCGCCTATCAATGCGCTGCTCAGCGGGCTGTAATCTTCCAGGGCAGGGTTCATATATTGCGGCGCTGCGGTCGGGGAGTTCACCTCCAGCGCAGGGTAAGCGGCAATAAAGGCCGCCCGTGTGGCGTAAGCGGAGGTATAGTACCCGTAATTTTGAGTAGCTGCTGTAGAGGAATTCAGGTAGAAATTATTTTTCTGCGCATCGCTTACAGATGCCGCGGAAGAATAATAGAAGCCGTACACGGTGCCGGTACCTCCTGCAGTAATGCTGATGTTGTTGTTCCTGAACTGGCTGCCGGTATTGGTGCCTGTGGCATACAATCCGTACACGGCGCTGCTGCTGCCGGTAGCCACGCCAAAGTCCAGCGTATTATGATACGCCAGGATATTGGTAGCGGTGGACAGGTAGATCCCGTAGGTCAGGCCTGCCTTGACATTATACATGAGGTTATTGGAAACGATAATGGGCCGTGCGGCAGTAGCGTCCGCCAGTATGTAGATACCATAGCAGGTGCTTGTATTGCTTGCGGACGGCGCAGCCATATTAGCGATGATATTGCCGTCAATAAGGTGTCCCACGCTGGTGCCTGAGACCAGGTATATAGGATAGATGGAAGTAAAGCCTGTTGTTTTACGCGGTCTTTCTATCCTGTTGGAAAGGATCCTGTTGCCGGTATTGGCCGCCAGGTAGATCCCGGAATAATAATAATTCTCCACGGTATTGCCTTGTACGGTATTGCTGTCCGCATTGTCATTCAGGCCGATGCCGTAGTACAGGCCACCGGCGCCTGCCGAACCGATAAGGTGGTTGTTAGCGATATACATATGCTTTCCGCTGGGCCCCGCTGTTGTCGCACTGCTGTTCCCTCCGCTGAAGACGATGCCCGAATTGCTGGCGGAAGCCGTAGAGGTAATGGAAGACAGGTCGAAAGTACAGTTTTGTATGCTGTCATAGCTTGAGCCGTTGGTGATAAGCGCTCCCCATCCCGCACTGCCGGTAGATACAAAATTCAACCCGTCCACGGTCAGGTAGGAGGTATTATCCAGCAGCAGCAATTCCCTTGCTCCGTTCGCTGCGGAGCTGGCCACATTGACGGTATTGCCGTTACCGTTGATACGTACGGTATTGATGGTACTGCTCCCTGGGATATTGCCGAATTCCACCTTGCCGGTATAGGGTCCCGTTCCGGTAACGATATCCACTACCACAGGACCGCAGACCCCCACGGTACTCAGCGCATTAGTGAGCGCGGTGATGGTCTGGAAGTTAGTGCCGGATGCAGGCTGCGTGCTGTTGACAGTATAATAGCCGGATAAGCTGGGCTGTAATACCGCTATGAGCGTATCATTGAGATTGGAGGTGTCGGGCTGCCCGTTGGGAGCGCTCGTCCAGGCCTTTAAAGTGACGGGGGCATTGGTAAACGTATGGCTTCCCAGCGTCATAATAGTGTCGTAAGGACCGGCGCCTAGGAATGAGTCCAGGGGGCTGGTCAGGTTGACAGGTGTCTGTGCGAGCCCGTCCAGCGTCCAGTTGATGGTGCCGCTGTTGACCACATTGCTGCCGAAGTTCCTTATCTTCACCCTTATGTCCTGCTGCCCTGAGCAAAAGTTTACAGGAGCGATCAGCTCATGGACACCGATGTCATTGGTGGCCTTGCGGGCCATCCTGTAGATCACACCCCCGTTGATCTGCCTGGGAGTATAAAAGGTGGTCATGGTGGAAGTGAAGGTATAGGCACAGGACGCATCCGCGATCATGGTCACTACGCCGTCCGTAAAGGTAGGTATATTGACATTGGTGGTCGGGAAATTGTTCCCGGTCCACTGGATAGCTATACCTATGGTATCGCCGGGGTTGACCAGTAAATTCAGGAATACCGGGATATTGGTCATCGCTGTCCGGTTAGTGGTGGAAGCTGACCCGGTAATGGTTACGCTGCCGGCGTTTATCCATCCGTTCGCCGCATTGATGACCGGCTGCCCGTTGATCTTATTGGGGTTATACCATATGGTAGCCGTCCCTGTTGTGGTTGACAGGTTACACCTGACCGAGTCCAGGTAGACCGGTTGCTGCACCGTAAAATTAAAGCAGACCCCACCCGCGGTATTCCCATCGCTTACGAGGGGCGGTACGTTATCGAAGATGACCGATTGCGCGTTTGCAGAGATCCCAAAAACGCAAAAAATCACCAGATACAATAGTTTTTTTGTCATATATTTTCTTTTATTATTTATAAAGTTAATAAAAATAAGTGATTGTGATGTTAATTTTATGGATTCATTAACTAAAATATTTCATTTAAATATTGCTTGTATCTTTATTTTTGTAGAAATCATTGATATATAGTTGGTTGTTATTATAGATATTACTTATAATTATGTAATAATTGTATAGGGTTGATCTTTATATGTTAAAATCAGGGCTTTTCTGGCTGAAAAAAACGAAAAAATCTCTAAATAGCAGATGTCTTTAAAACGAAATCGTTCAGCTGCTGCGGGCCTGCTCAGGGCTCCGCAGGTATTCTTTATCTTTGACGCATGAAATTATACTGGATTGCTTTGGTTACAGCTCTGCACGTATCGCCGCTCCGGGCACAGACGGAAAGCCAGCCGGATACCGTACGCAGGTACCATACGCTGAGAATGGCGGCCAACGGCTCTATGAATATTACCCCGGCCGACAGGGTACAGCTGTTTACCAATCAGCTGATCTATGCTTACAGCAGGGACCGGCTGGAATTCAACTCCAATTCCAAATGGATCTACGGATCCAATCTTGCAGGGCTTACCAATAACGATTTTATAGGACTGGTGGACGGCAATTATTTCCACGACAGCGAAAAGAGACTGAATTCCTGGATCCTGGGAAGCTATACCAGCAGCTTTTCCCTTAATATCTTCAACGAGTACCAGGCCGGCGCCGGTGTCGCCTATAAGGTGCTGGATGACAGGAAAAACGGCTTTATCAGCCTGAAACTGAGCAACGGCTTTATCTGGGAGGAGAGTAATTTCCTGAATCCCGAAGGTGTACGTGATAACTATTCCATTATCAGGAATTCGCTCCGGGTACAGCTGAAGCTATTCCTGCTGCAGCGGAAAATATCGCTGGAATCCACCACCTACTGGCAGCCCGCGCTGAACAAGGCCGGGGACTATAACCTGAGAACGGCCAATGTGCTCAATATCCCCGTATGGCAATTTTTCAGTCTCCAGACCCGCTGGGAATATAATTATATAGCCCGTACCGAAAAGGAAAATACGCTTTTTAACTACGGGATCAGCGCCCGGTTCACTTTTTAAGTTCCAATTAATTTTACCCGGATATTTTTACAAAACCGTAAAATAAACGAATTTTGCAGGCTGACTAGAAATTCATATTTACAGGGCTTATACAGACTGCCCATCTTCATGGCACTGCCAGTAAAAAAACGGCTATATGGTAAACTTGGAAACTTTAATCGAACAAACGGAAGCGCTTATCGACAGGGGCGATAACGAGGCGCTTAATGAATTGCTGGAAGATCTGAATATTTCAGAGGTGAAGGAGCTTGTGGATGAGTTTCCGGAGGAAGGAACCAAATTCCTGGCCATGCTGCCGATGTCACGGGCGGTCCATGTATTCCGGATACTGGATTTCAAGGTACAGGAGCGTATCATAAAAAAGCTGCCCGGCAATAAGATAGCGGAGCTGATGAATGAGCTGCCGCCGGATGACCGGACCTCTTTTTTCAGTGAGCTGGACAGCGCTGTGGTAAAGAAGCTGATCATCATGCTTCCTACCGAGGACCGGAAGGAAGCGCTGAAGCTGCTCGGCTACAAGGAAGATTCCATAGGCCGGCTGATGACGCCCGATTATGTGGCGGTCAAGAAAGACTGGCAGGTATCCAGGGTGCTGGAGCACATCCGCCGTTACGGGGTGAACTCCGAAACCATTGATGTGGTCTATGTCATAGATGAAAAAGGTGTGCTGCTGGACGATCTCAGGATCCGTAAGATACTCCTTGCGGACCCCACGACCACGGTGGATGAGCTGTGCGACCACCGGCTGATCTACCTCAACGCCAATGATCCGCAGGAAGAAGCGATACAGACCTTCAGGCTCAACAACAGGGTAGCCCTGCCGGTGACCGATGATAATAAGATATTGCTGGGGATCGTGACCGTGGACGATATCCTGTGGGTGGCCAATGAGGAATATACGGAGGATATGCAGAAAATAGGGGGTACTGAGGTGCTGGACGAGCCTTACCTTGATGTATCTATCCTGCACCTGGTCAAAAAAAGGGCCGGGTGGCTGGTGATCCTCTTTATAGGGCAGCTCTTTACCGCTACCGTTATAGAGCATTTTGAGGATAACCTGGCCAAGGCCACGATGCTGATCCTGTTCATACCGCTTATTATGTCCAGCGGGGGCAACAGCGGGTCCCAGGCTTCCACGCTCATCATCCAGGCTATGGCTATGGGCGAGGTACGGCTGACGGACTGGTGGAATGTGATGAAAAGGGAGCTGCTGGCAGGAACGTTCCTCGGGGCTATACTGGGTGTGCTGGGGATGATCCGGGTATATGGCTTCCAGGCGCTGACCCATGCCTATGGGGAGCACTGGATGCTGGTGGGCCTGACGGTCAGCCTTTCCATTGTAGGCATAGTGCTCTGGGGTTCCGTGGTAGGCGCGATGCTGCCCTTTATACTTAAAAGGCTGGGGGCCGACCCGGCCAGCTCTTCAGCGCCTTTCGTCTCTACGCTGGTAGACGTCACCGGGCTGCTGTTGTATTTCTCCGTGGCGATCCTTATATTGTCAGGGGTGCTTTTATAAAAACAGATATAAATTTACAAATAACATTATGAATATACTTTTATTAGGGTCGGGTGGAAGAGAGAATGCCTTAGCCTGGAAATTAAAGCAGAGCAGCCGGTGCAGCAAGCTGTACATTGCTCCGGGCAATGCAGGAACTTCCCTGTATGGCACGAATGTTGCACTTGAATTAAATGATTTTGACAGTATCCGTGCCTTTTGCCTGGAGCATGACATAGACATCCTCCTGCCCGGAGGTGAGGACACCCTGGTGAATGGTATTTATGATTTTATAAAAGGTGATGATGCCCTGAAGCATATTATAGTGGCAGGACCTTCAAAGGAAGGTGCGCAGCTGGAAGGCAGCAAGGCATATGCCAAAGAATTTATGATGCGTCATAATATTCCCACAGCCGCTTACAGGGAGTTCGACCTGCAATCTTTCGATGAAGGCCTGGCTTACCTGGAGCAGCACAGCACACCCATTGTGCTCAAAGCCGATGGCCTGGCGGCGGGCAAAGGCGTGGTAATAACCGAAAGCAGGGAAGAGGCAAAGGCGGTATTTACCGATATGCTCAAGGAAGCCCTGTTCGGGGCGGCCGGTCAGAAAGTGGTGATAGAGCAGTTTCTCAGTGGGGTGGAGGTATCCGTCTTTGTAATGACCAACGGCAGCGCTTATATCCTGTTTCCCGAAGCCAAGGATTACAAGCGTATAGGTGAGGGCGACAAAGGCCTGAACACCGGCGGTATGGGAGCGGTTTCACCTGTTCCGTTCTATGCCGGGGATTTTGCCGCGAGGGTGGAGGAACGTGTCATTAAGCCCACGATCAAAGGGCTGCAGGATGAAAATATCATTTATAACGGCTTCGTGTTCTTCGGGCTGATCAATGTGGACGGCGATCCTTTCGTGATCGAATATAACTGCAGGATGGGCGACCCGGAAACAGAGGTGGTGATGCCCAGGCTGAAAGGCGACCTGGTAGAGATGATCCAGGATATGGCAGCCGGCGGCTTTAAAGCATCCTATGACCCCGAAGGTAATATTGATCCGCGCTGTGCCTGTACTGTAATGATGGTATCGGGCGGCTACCCGGAGCAGTATGAGAGCGGTAAGCTGATCACAGGACTGGATGCAGTGGAAGGCAGCATTATTTTTCACGCGGGTACCAGGGAGGACAACGGCCGGGTGTTGACCAACGGCGGCCGGGTGCTGGCGGTTACTTCCTATGGTGATACCATCGGTGAAGCGCTGGAGCGGTCCTATGAAAATATTGCCAGCATAGATTTTGATAAAAAATATTTCAGGACGGATATCGGTTACGAATTCAAAAATCAACCAATACAACAGTAATGATAGAAATTGATGATAAGCTGATCAGCGACCATGTGGTAAGCAGGCAATTTGTCTGCGACCTGGATAAATGTAAGGGCGGTTGCTGTGTGGATGGTGATGCAGGGGCACCCATTACTGAAGAAGAGGCACAGCTTATTGAAAAATATTATCCCGCGGTAAAGCATTTGCTGATGGATAAGGCGATCAGCCAGATAGAGGCGGAAGGCACACATACCACGGATGATGAGTTCGACCTGGTAACCCCGACAATAGAGGGCGGAATATGCGTGTACGGCTACTATGATGAGCTGGGCCATGTGAAATGCGCTTTTGAAAAAGAATATAATGAAGGCCATATCAGCTTTAAAAAGCCGATCAGCTGCCATCTGTATCCTATCCGTACGCAGCGCTATAAGACCTTTGAGGCCGTTAACTACGAGCCGAGGGAAACGCTTTGCAAGCCTGCCTGCAAGCTGGGCAAACAGCTGAAAGTGCCGGTGTACCGTTTCTTGAAGGAGCCGCTGATCAGGAAGTACGGCGAAGAATTCTATAATACCCTGGACCAGATCGCTAAGGAATTCTACGGGGTCCAGTAATAACTATTTTACTTATAAAAGATATATACTATGCCGGTTTTAAAATTCAGGGTCTACTGGGAAGATGAAGATACTATTTACAGGGATATTGCGCTCCTGACGGGACAGACATTCTTTGAATTTCATGAGGCCATACTCAAAGCTTTCGAGTTTGATAACAAGCATGCAGCCTCTTTTTTTGAGAGCAATGACAAATGGGTCCGTTTCCGCGAGATCTCATCCGAGGTCCTGGTCAACAAAAAAGATGCTCTGGCCCTGGCCATGGTTAAGACTCCGGTATCCGCGCTGGTCGATAACCCCAATAAAAAATTCATCTATGAATACGACCGGGTCAAAAAGTGGACCTTCCTCATAGAGCTCATAGGCCTGGATAAGGAGGAGAGCTTCAAGATCACCTATCCGCACTGTTTCCGTAAGGAGGGGATCGCCCCCGCCCAGTCGGGCGTGAAGGGGATAGCGGTGGAACGTATGATGGAAATAGAGGAAAAGTACGACCTGGGACAGCAGGAGATGGACGAAGGCTTTACGGATGATGCGGGCGCGGCAGAAGAGCTATAAGATCCACAAACATATTTTAAGGTATTAAAGGAAAGGCGTCTTTCCTTTTTTTATGGATACACAAATGTAAAAATGATGGTGCAGCATGATATTATCATACTGGGGGCAGGGCTCGGCGGATTGCTGTGTGGTGTCATACTGGCAAAGGAAGGCTATAATGTGGGTATTATAGAGCAGAACAGGCAGATAGGCGGCTGTCTCCAGAGCTTCAGCTTTGGTAAGAAGCTGTTTGACAGCTGCATACATTACATCGGGAGCGTAAGCGAAGGGAAGAACCAGTATAAGATATTTAAATATGCCGAGATCCTGGACCAGCTGGACCTGATGCCCTATGAGCAGGATTGCTACGATGCCATACTTACAGGCAACGACCCGGTAATGTACCCGCTGGCGCAGGGCTATGATAATTATGTGGCGCAACTGGCAAAATATTTCCCCCACCAGCGGGAAGCGCTTGAAAAATATGTGTCGCTGATACGGGATGTGCTGGAGAAATTCCCTTTGTACATGCTTAAGAACGGTGATCCTACGGAAAAGCTGCAGGTGCTGAACTGGACGCTGAAAGAGGTGATGGATGATATCTTCTCAGATGAGAAGCTAAAGGAGATCGTGGTAGGAAACAGCATATTATATGCCGGCAACAGCGATACCACACCTTTTTATATTCATGCGCTGGTATGCAGCAGCTATATAGAAGGAGCCTATAAGGTACGGGGCAGCAGCGCAAGGATCGCCAAGGCGCTCTGGAAATCTTTGCAGAAATACGGGGGCACGATCTACAGGAATGAAAAAGTAACCCTTATCCGGGAACGGGAGGACGCCTCTATTGAGGTGCAGACCCATACCGGTAAGCATTACATAGGCGGCAAGTGCATCAGTAATATCCACCCCAAGCAGACCCTCTCGCTGCTGGAGAGCAATAAGATCAAAAAAGCCTTCAGGCAGCGCATCGAGGAAGCGCCTAATTCCGTCAGCATCCTGATGGTCAATATAGTGCTCCGGCCACGTACCATCCCGCACAGGAAATATAATATCTACTGGAATGAAGGCAACGCGATGGAAGTGCTGCAACGGCTGGACCCGGAAAACCCGGATCATTATGCCATCTACTTTACGGAAGATAACAGGGCTCCGGGCTTTGCGGAAACCGTTTCACTGCTGAGCTATATGGATGTTAAAGAGCTGGCGCCGTATTCCCATACCTTTAATAATACCGGCGTGCCCGTGGTGAGAAACCACGAATATGAGGCCTATAAGAACAAGATCGCTCAGCTGCTCATAGATAAAGTGGCGGTCCGCTTCCCGGAAATAAAGGAGGCCTGCCTTAAGTTCAAGGTGGCCACCCCGCTGACCTTCAGGGATTATATGGGTACGGATGACGGCAGCGTTTACGGTATCATAGCGGATGCAAGGTCACCCTTATCATCGCAGATAAGCGTACAGACCAAAGTGCCCAACCTGTTCCTGACCGGCCAGAATATCAACGTGCATGGAGTGCTGGGTGTGAGCATTACCGCGGTATCTACCTGTGCGCATATCCTGGGGCTTGATTACCTTCTGTCCAAGCTCCATCAGGAAGATGCCTGATGTCGTGCTGTACGGAGCGTGAGGAGCAGCAGGAACAGCCCGATGATAAAAAAGCCTGCCAGGGCAAAAATGGATTTACGCATATCGCCTGTCATATGCTCCACGAACGCAAAGCTGAACATACCGATCACAATGGCTATTTTTTCAGTTACGTCATAAAAGCTGAAATACGAGGTGGTATCTTCCGTATCCTGCGGGATGAGCCGGGAATAGGTGGACCTGCTCATACTCTGGATGCCGCCCATCACCAGTCCCACCACGACCGCAAGCATATAGAACTCGTACATTACCCGGGTATGATAAGCGGTAAAGCAGATGCCTGTCCAGATCACCACGGCTCCTATCAGGACCCTTATATTGCCGATCCTGTTACCCAGGCGGGCCATAAAGACGGCCCCAAGGATGGCCACCAGCTGTATAAGCAGTATAGCGATCACCAGGTCTTCCGTCCCTAAGGGTACCCATTGGCCATCCACCTCCTTTACCACCTCTTTTTTGCCGAATTCGGCAGCAGCCAGCATGACGGTCTGTACACCCATACTATAGAAGAAGAAGGCCAGGAGGTACCTGCCGAGCAGCTTCCTCCTGCGGATATCATGCCATACAGACCTTAGCTCCATAAAGCCGCTGGTGAACAGGTGCCTGCTGGCAGGAGCTTCCGCTGTCCTGTCCCGTTTGTCCGGGAGTCCCCGGAAAGAGATTTGGGCGAATACCAGCCACCAGATGCCTACGCTCAGGAAAGATAAACGTGCACCCAATGTGTCGTCACTGAAGCCGTAAAAGAGAAATACCAGGCATAATACCTGCAGCAGGACGCTGCCTATGTAGCCATAGGTATATCCCCGGGCACTTAGCCGGTTCTGCTCTTCCGGCAGGGCTATTTCCGGCAGGTAGGCATTATAGAACACAAGGCTGCCGCAATAACCTATGGCCGCCGCGACAGCCAGGAAAATGCCGAGCTCCGTATAGCCCGGCCTGAAAAAAAAGAGCCCCATACAGGCCACTGCGCCGAAAGTGCTGAAAAGCTGCATGAACTGCTTTTTATTGCCTTTGATATCAGCAATGGAAGACAGGATAGGCGACAGGAAGGCTATGACCAGGTAGGCGAAGGCAATGGCATAATTGAGCAGGGAGCTGTTGATGATCTCCTTTCCGAAAAAAGTTACCTTGTCGCCTTTGTCGGCGGTAGTGGTGATGGCTATATAATATGCCGGGAAAACGGTCGAAGTAATGACCAGGTTATAGGCTGAATTGGCCCAGTCATACAGGCACCAGGAACGATGTACTCTTTTGTTGTTCGACATGAATGGGAGTGGCTTTGCTCCTGCAAAAATAAGGAAACGGCTGTATTTCCTGTTGACATACGATCAGCGGCCTGCATAAAGCAGAAAAGGTTACAGAACAGGTGCCGTATGACACACTGTCCTGTAACCCGTATATTCATGCTACGATAATAAAGCTTATTTCTTAGGGACTACAATGCCTGAAGCCATGAACCTGATGCTTTTCTGTGGCTCGGTGATCTTGTCTATCTCTTCCTGGCTTTTGCCCGCGTCTTCGGCATAGTGCTTCAGCTCATTTACAGAGGTCACCTTTTCAAAGGCTTCACCTTCCAGGATCAGTGTCTTTCCTACGGCATCATCCGGGAGAAAGAACGCGTAATCCTTCATCTTTACAAAAACGGTCTGCTTGTCGTCCAGCTCCAGGTTCAGCCAGCAGCCTTTCTTGGAGCATACTTCCAGCACTTTGGCCCTGATCTTGGTCTGTACCTTACCGTTCTCGCTTTTGGCGATGAGCTTCGGAAGCTCCTTTATATCAATGGCTCCTTTTTCCGTTATCTTTTCACCATAGGTCTGGCCGGGAACGGCGCTGGGCCTGTCCTGTGCATTGAGGATAAGCGTACCTGTCACGAACGCAAGTGAAAGCAATAATGTTTTCATATAAAAATATTTAGTGCAAAATTAGTACAATTTCGGATTCGGTCAGAGAGGCTGGCACAATAATATTTGTTAAACACGGCATATGGCAAGCCGGAATAAATGCAGGGGAAACGGATTAAATGCAATATTTTTGCCGGAAAATCTCCGTTACATGATAAGATACTTCTATGGCATCCTGCTGGTGTTGCTGAGTGCCGGACAGTTATTATATGGACAGGACACGTCCGCTGCGGCGTCCGCTCCTGCAGCGCCCCGTAAGCAGATCAGCCTGCTTACCTGTGGCGTCGGCGAAGAGCTTTATACCGCTTTTGGCCATACCGCTATCCGCATCAGGGACGTGGAAACGGGAAGCGATATCGTTTACAACTACGGTACCTTCAATTTTTATGACAGCATGTTCTATGTGAAATTTACGCTGGGCAAGCTGAATTATTACCTGAACAAGGAATACTTCGGGGATTTCGTGGAATCTTACAGGCTGGATCAGCGTATGGTAAAAGAGCAGCGCTTAAGCCTGGGAGATGAGGAGATCGGGATGATCGAAAAATTCCTGGAGCATAATGCGCTGCCCCAGAACAGGGAATACCGCTATGATTTTGTCTTTGACAACTGTGCTACCCGGGTCAGGGATGTATTCCAGAATGTGCTGGCACCGCAATTCAGCTACGGTGATATTATGCAGGGCAGGAAAGTATCTTTCCGTTCCGTCATCAATGAATACCTGGCGCAGCAGCACTGGCCGAGGCTGGGCATCAACTTATTGCTCGGCAGCCAGATAGACAGCCTGATGAACAATGAAAGCGCCCTGTTCCTGCCCGACCTGCTCCACGGCGCTATGGCCAAGGCCACCTATAACCGGAAGGGTGTCGTTATGCAGGAGCAGGTATTGCTGGAAGGTGCCCTGGTACCTGCAGTGACGAACTGGCCTATGATCATGGGTATTATCCTGCTGGTGCTCAGCCTGCTGGTATTCAATATCAGGTCGCTGGCGCCTGTAAAGCATATCTGGAGCCGTATCGTGCTGCTTGTGCTGGGTCTTTTAGGCCTGCTGATGCTCTTTATGTGGCTTGGCACAGACCACCAGTCCTGCAGGAACAACTACAATATTCTCTGGGCGGTGCCTACTCATTTTATCATGGCCTTCCTGAGCTTCAGGCACAGGGCCTGGGTGCGGCTCTATGCTTTTGCGGCCATCAGTCTCCTTATTGTCGCTATTATCATACATATATTGGGTATACAGGTAATGCCGCTGGTGGAGATACTGCCGTGGTTCTTTATCGCTATGCTTATTTATATTGATATGTATAAGCAGAGCATAGCTGTACAGGAGCCGTCTGTGGCTGCGGCCGCGTAGCGATAATTATCATTCAAGATAGACCTATTTAGCATATATTTGTACTTATGTCGCAATTTCATAGTTTAAAAATTAAAGATATACGAAGAGAAACCCCCGATTGTGTTTCCATCAGCTTTCATATCCCGGAAGATCTGAAGGAATCATTCAGTTTTACAGCCGGTCAGTATGTTACGCTGAAGCAGCTTCTCCAGGCTGATGAAGTGAGGCGTTCTTACTCTATCTGCTCCAGTCCTTATGAAAATGAGCTCAGGGTAGCTGTGAAAAAAGTGGATGAGGGCAGGTTCAGCACCTATGCCAATGAAACCCTGAAAGTGGGCGATGTGCTGGAAGTGATGACGCCGCTGGGCAGCTTCTGTGTGCGTAACACCGGGGAGGGCAAAAAAAACTATCTGGCTTTTGCGGCAGGGAGTGGTATCACGCCCGTATATGGCATCATTAAATCTGTTCTGAGAGATGACCCTGAAAGTACCTTTACCCTGATATACGGTAATAAGAACAGGGGTACGATCATCTTTAAGGAAGGCCTGGAGGCCTTGAAAAATAAATATATGGAGCGCCTGGTCGTACACCATGTGTTTACAAGGGAAAAGACGGATACGGCTACTTTCAACGGTCGCATCAACAGGCAGAAAGCGGAGGAATTCAGGAAAATAGTGGATTACGACCGGTTCAGCGAGGTCTTTATATGCGGGCCGGAGGATATGATCATGGACCTGAAGGGATTTTTTGAGGCGGAGAATGTACTCGGTCAGAAAGTGCATTTTGAGCTGTTCGCTTCTCCCGACCAGCCGCGGGTGGCTTCTGAAGAATGGATTGAAAAGACCAGGAATATAGACACATCTAAGATGAGCAGGGTGACGGTCCGCCTGGACGGGACATCTTTCGAGTTCGACCTGCCTTACGGCGGCGATACCATCCTGGATGCGGCGCTTAAGAACGGTGCCGATCTGCCGTTTGCCTGCAAGGGCGGCGTTTGCTGTACCTGCAGGGCCAAGGTGACGGAAGGTGAGGTGGATATGGAGGTGAACTACGCGCTGGAGCCTGATGAGCTGGCGAACAATTTCGTGCTTACCTGCCAGGCCCATCCCAGGTCTGAGACGGTATTTGTGGACTTTGATATTAAATAAAATAAAGAAGAGCCCTAACCCGGTATCTTCCCCTATACACTTGAAATTTGTGCCGGCCTGCAGGTATATACCCGGTGGTAGATAATGTAGTAACACGGTACTTTTGTTTAATTTGAAAATATCAGAAAACTATGAAAAAAGGTATTGTCTTACTTACCGCACTGGGGAGCCTCTTATTGCTGGCCTCATGTAACAATGAAACAACCTCTTCCGATACCCCGGTGGTAACTGAGCAGGAAACTGCTGCGCTGCCGGAGGGCAGTATGGAGCAGGTAACTGCCACTGCTCCGGAAGGAACGGCAGCGCCGCAAGATGGTGCCGGGAAGGAGAATCCCTATGCGCATCTTACCGGCAACAACCCGGCACATGGCCAGCCTAACCACAGGTGTGATATACCGGAGGGCGCTCCGCTCAATACACCGCCCGGAGCGAACGCGGCGCAGCCAACAGTAGTGCCGGCAGGCAATGCAACGGCGCCTGTATCCGTGCAGCCGGCGGCGGCACCGGCCCAGCAGACCGCTCCCGGGTTTTCCGGTAAGCCTAACCCCGCTCACGGTGAGCCGGGGCACAGGTGCGACCTGGATGTGGGAGCCACCCTGCCTTAATGCTGTCACAATGCTATAAATGCTGCAGGGGCTGTCCGATCCGGACAGCCCCTTTTATTATTTGATGCTTATAGGATCTTGTGGCGTACCAGCGCTGTCAGGGGCTTTTACTCCACACCAGGCTACTGCTCTTTTGCCGGTCGCACTACCAGTAGCGTAATGGAAAATTGCTCCTGCCTGTGCTCCGTGCTATCTTCTTTTTTCTCTATTCTTCACCAACAGCTCCAAAGACACCGGTAAAAACGGCCTGAAATATTAATATTATATTAAAAATTAAAGTGTTTTTTGAGCCCCACGGGTAAAATGCCTATATTAGAAGCGTACCGGATGTCATGCAGCCCTGAGAGGCTGTAAGCTCCGGTCCTGAAACGGTATTTTATGAATATTTAAAAAATATGCTTATGAATAAAAATCAGCTGAACAAATTAAGGAAAGTAAAAAAGGAAAATTGCATTACTGTGATACTGAATACGCACAGGACACATCCCGAATCATTGCAGGATGCTATCGTATTGAAAAACCTGGTCACGGAAGCCTCGGGCAGGCTTGGAGAGCTGGAAGATAAAAGAACGGCCCGCCTGCTGACAGACAAGCTGGAGCACCTGGCCGGCACGGTGGACCATAATTACAACCTGGAAAGCCTTATCCTGTTTGTGAATGAGGATATCGCGGAAATAGTAAGGCTGCCGGTAGAGGTGACCGACAGGGTGATCATAGACGATACATTTGCGGTAAGGGACCTGATACGGGCATTGAACATGAATACCCATTATTTCATCCTGGTGCTGAGCAAGGATGGCGCGCGCCTGATAGAAGCGATGAACGATAAGGAGGTCAGGGAATGGGGCGATCCTTTTCCTGTTGAGAACGAGGCCTACAGTAAAACACTGTCACGGGAGGTGAAGGCCGCAGACAGGGAAAAGGACCTGATAGCAGAATTCTTCAACTTTGTGGACAAGCGGGTCAATGAAGTGATAAAGGACCGCAATATACCCGTGCTGATCTGCTCTGATGAAGAGAATTATTATAAATACCTGAAAGTGGCGGACAGGAAGGATACGATCATTCCGGATTTCCTGTCCCGCAGCAGGCAGCAGGATAAGGCCCAGGCTATTGTTTCCGATGCGTGGCACCTGATGAAGGAATATACGATCCAGAAGAATGAGACACGGAAATCCGAGCTGCTGCAGGCTGTCAATGACAATAAGTTCCTGAGCGATACGAGTGAGATCAGGAATGCTATAGCAATGGGCCGTGTACAGACGCTGTTTATAGAGAACGGCTTATACCAGCCGGCTGCTATAGAGGATAATGCGGTAGTTTACAAGGAAGCAGCCGGTAACGACCCAGGGGTTGTGGATGATATCTATGACGACCTGATCCAGATGAACCTGGAATTTGGCGGTGACGTGGTCTTCCTGCCCCCGGGCGAGCTCCGGAAATTCAACGGCTTCGGTGCGGTCACCCGGTACTGACAGGTGCTGTGGACTCCCGTGCAGGATCCCGGTATAAGAACAGGCAGCCTCTTGTATGACAGGAAGCTGCCTGTTAGTTTTTATGGCTAATTAAGGCCTTAAGGTGTTTATCTTGTTACTTTATTAGTCGAACAGGCTCCTGCCCTGGTCGGGCTTTGCCGGTATGGTCAGCTCCAGGCCCAGTGCCCGGTTCAGCTCCTCTATGAAATGTGTTGCCAGTAGCGGGGATTCGAGCTCCGTATTCTGGTGTACAAAGAAATACAGCTTCTGCAGTCCCTGTTCCCGCCACTTCCGTATACGCTCCACCCAGTCATCAAGGCGTGATATATCCGAAGCATGATTGGCGCCTACATACCGTATAAAGGCTTCCCGTCCTGTAAGCCTCATATGCAGCATATCCCTCCGGCCTGCGGTATCTACGATAATATTGGCCATACCCGATGTTTCCAGCAGGTCCGTGTATGCTGCAAAAATGCCTGGATCTGCAAACCATTGCTCATTCCGTACCTCCACTGCCAGCGGTATGGCTTTGGGGAATTGTTGCAGCACCTGCTCCAGCCGTTCAAAATCTTTCGGGCTGAAATTATCGTGCAGCTGCAGGAAAGCCATGCCGAGCTTTTCCTCGAAAAAGCTGATGGCGTCACAATATGCTTCCACCAGGGGCTGCACATCTATAAGCCTTTTATAATGACTGATGCTATTGGTCAGCTTGGGGAAAAACTTGAATCCTGCCGGTGTCTTATCCTTCCAGGTCTCTACCTGTTTGCGGTCAGGCATGCCATAGAAGGTTGCGTTCAGCTCAATGCAGTTGAACTGCCGGGAATAATAGCTCAGTTCATCTTTTGTGCCTCTCGGGTAGAAGCCTTTCAGGTCATTACGGTTCCATTTGGCACAGCCCACATAGGCCTCAAAACCGGTGGCGGCTCCGCCGGCCGCACCCAGCACACGGCGGGTATCGGGATGATCTTCGGGAAGGGTAAAATCCACGAGGTCCGGTCGGGCGACTTTTCCAAATTGCATATGCTTTTTACTGCAAAGCTAACGGGAATAGGTTTAAAATAAAAGGAAACAGGCGGTCCTCTGCTATAACCGCCTTAAAGCTGTCCCGGTATGCAAGCCGGAACCGGCCGGATTTTTTAACACTGCGCTTTCAACATATCAGACTGTTTTTTGTTCCGTAGGATCATAACCAATATTACGACTATGCAAAAGAAATCCTCCCGTAAGTTACGACCGGAGCAGACCCAGAAGCGGCCGGGAAAAGAAGCCGCCCTGAAACCCGTACCTGCAACGGATCCGAGGGAATATCCCGCCGGTAAGCTGGCCGGGAAAGTAGCCCTGATAACCGGGGGAGACAGTGGCATAGGCAAGGCTGTAGCCTTGTTATTCGCCAGAGAGGGGGCAAGCGTGGCCATCGGATATCTTACGGAAAAAGAAGATGCGGTTACGACCCGCAGCGAAATAGAGGCTTATGATGCTGAATGCCTGCTGCTGAAAGGAGATGTAGGAAAAGAGGCGGTATGCAGATCGCTGGTGGAAAAAACGGTAAAGCATTTCGGCAGGCTGGATATCGTGGTCAACAATGCCGCCCTGCACTGGGAGGCGGAAGCATTGGATAATATCTCCACGGAGCAGCTGCTGAAAACCTTCCATACGGATTTCTTCTCTTATTTCTGGATCTGTAAATACGCGCTTCCGCACCTGAAAAAAGGAGCGGCTATTATCAATACGGCTTCCGTGGTGGCTTACCGGGGCAGTCCAAAGCTTATAGACTATGCCGCGGCCAAAGGTGCCGTGATCGCATTTACCCGCAGCCTGTCCAGCAACCTGGTGGACAAAGGTATCCGTGTGAACGCGGTGGCCCCGGGACCGGTATGGACGCCGCTGATCGCCTCTACCTTTAAGAAGAAAGATGTGGCCACTTTTGGCAGCGATGCCCCTATGGCGCGCGCAGGTATGCCGAACGAGATCGCTCCCGCGTATTTATTCCTGGCATCGGATGACGGGTCTTTCATCACCGGGCAGGTGATACACCCGAATGGCGGTGAGATCATAAACGGATAAATCTTTAACCAATAAATACCTACTACTATGTCTAAATCATCTGAATTGGCCGGTAAGAAAGTAGAAAAGGCCATGCACGAAATGAAGCAGGGCGAACTCAAGAGCGGTTCCGGTAAGAAAGTTACCAGCCGTAAGCAGGCTATTGCTATAGGTCTTTCCGAAGCCAGGGAAGCCGGGGCAAAGATTCCGGCAAAGAAAAAGTCGGCCGCTAAGAAGACGGCTGCGAAGAAAACTGCCACCAGGAAAACCGCAGCTAAAAAGTCAGTTGCCAAGAAGACCGCTGTGAAGAAAGCTGCTACTAAGAAAACAGCTGCCGGGAAAGCTGCAGCTAAAAAGTCAGCTACCAAAAAAACAGCCGCCGGGAAGA
Organism: Edaphocola sp.; assembly: GCA_037190225.1. Taxonomy (GTDB): domain Bacteria; phylum Bacteroidota; class Bacteroidia; order Chitinophagales; family Chitinophagaceae; genus MKSF01. The sequence continues at coordinate 89,609 of JBBCJL010000007.1, forward strand.
AAAAATAAGCCCTCCCGCATCCGCAGGTCTTTGGGTTATTGCCGGTAGTGCTTATTGCGGGTCTGCGCTTGAGCTGCAGGCGGATGAGACAGGAGAGGAAATATCACCGGGTGGCACATACGGCTTTCTTATCCTTTATACGGATATTTATTGTCCGGACACTCCACCCCCTGCTTCCGTAAGCAATGAAAGCAGGGCGGTCTTGATATGCTGTCCGACACGTTGTTTAGTGTTGTTTGTAAAAGATACCATCAACGGAAGCATTATGCCCGAAGACGCCATTACAATACCCGTTAGTGTACTTTATATAAGCGAAATCCTTATAAAAGCTCACCTTGAATGTACAGTCATCCGTTTCAGGTACGGTGTATGTAAAACTATTACCCTGTAGCGTGACAGTGACGGGAGACACGTCTGCGATATTGCGTGCCGGGGCGCCTGTTACGGAAAGTATCTCGAAGATTATCCGGCCATTACCGGCACTCCGTACAAGCAATGTTCCCTGGCTGCCTTCCTCGCTGTATTGGTACTCATAATCTCCCTCCGGGCTGGCCGGAAGAACTGTGATGCTCTGTGTGGCAATAAAGGTATCTACCCTGCGGAGCTGCATAGGCAGCTCTTTTCGTGTCAGGGGTGAGAACCAGCTGCCTTCAAAGACACTTGCCGTTGGTGTACCGGTAAGGATGCCTGTGATATTGCCGGATGGCTCAAACTCCAGGAGACGCAGGCTTTGGTCCTCTTCAACGGTACCGATGATCTTTATCGGCTTTTGCTCTTTGGTGTTCAGGTAGATCAGCTCACCTTCCACCACTTCGCCTTCTGTCTGGTATTGCAGCAGGATGTCTATTCTGGAATCCAGGGTGCCTCTCCAGCATATCCTGCTTTTTGCCTGGCCGGAAACAGCCCCGGGTGATGCTACCGAAAGGATGGTATCGCTATGCCCCGGTTCCCGGTTGCTTGTGGTAGTAGTACTGGTACAGGAAAAGGATAGCAGTAAAAAAGCGCTATACAATAAATGTTTCATTGGCATATAAGATTAAGATGATCTGTCATTTGCGTCTTTAAAATTACTATAAAAATGGATAATCTAATCATGCGCTCCGGCAGGTAGTGCGTGGTCCCTTATAGCTTTCCCTCTTTTTCCGTAAGGTAGCGCCAGTAACGTTTGGGAACATGCTGTATGTGCAGCTTCATATTGCGGCGCTCCGCGATATTGGTGCTTTTGAAATAATCTTTCCAGAGCAGGGTGTACAGCTCTTCCTGCGCATCTATAATGACTGTCCCCTGTTCCGCTATGGCCTGCTCTTTAGTGAAATCAATGGTGACCTCATGCAGGGTATGAAGGTCGTAATGAATACCGTATTTCCTGCGCTCATCATAAATAAGCCAGGGCTGGTCGGCATACCGGTTCCTGAAGTGCCTGCCGATCAGCGGCAGCACATTATAATCGGGGTTGACCACCGCGAAGAACAGGCCGTTGCCGCTTTTTTTAAAGCGTACAAATGCCTCCATCCTGTGCTTTTCCCGGTGGACGCGCTGTGCTGTCTGGGCAATGGTCAGTACGTCTTCATGTCCGTAATTGCCATCATAACCTGCCGGGTGATCAAAAATATAATGTGCATACCGGAACATGGAAAGATGTACGGCGGGCAGCTCCGAGAAGAACGCCCTGTAAAACTGCTGCATGTGTGCGGGTGTTATTTTGCGCTGCAGGCCTTTCCACACCCGCAGCGCTTTGGCGCGGTCGGTATGAATAGTCGTATGTCCGGAAAAAAACTCCGGGGTATAGCTGTCCGTTGTGGATAACTGTACTATGCTGTGCTTACGCTCGTAGGACTCGAAGACGGCCGTCAGCAGTCCGTAAAAAGTGCCGTCAAAAACATAAACAGGCAGGTCTGTCAGCATCGGGAATACTAGTTTAAAAAAGCGTCAGTTGTTCAGGGGGTGCGGTGCGGTATTTGCTGGTGCTCTGCCGGAGCAGCAGGGTCTTAAGTTGGGACGGTTCCGGCTCCCGCAGCAGGAAAGGAGAATCGGCGCAGCGGATAAAATATTGCGCCCTGTTATAGGCTATTCCCATTTTCTTCAGCTGGTGGATATGCAGCTTCCCGAATTTACGCGCCACTATTATCTTTTGCGCCGAACGGATGCCGATGCCTGGCACACGGATGATGAGCTTATAATCGGCCGTATTGATATCCACCGGAAATATATGAGGGTTGCGTAAGGCCCAGGTAAGCTTGGGATCCATATCCATGTCCAGGTTGGGGTGCTCATCATTCAGCAGCTCTGTAACATCAAAATCATAGAACCGCATCAGCCAGTCGGTCTGGTAGAGCCTGTTCTCCCGTATCAGCGGCGGCTGGGTACCTACGGCCGGCATACGGCTGTCATTGCTGATAGGTATATAGCCGCTGTAATACACGCGTTTCAGCGCATACTGCTTGTAAAAAGTATGGGCGGTATGCATGATATCCTTATCACTCTCCGGGGTAGCGCCTATGACCATCTGCGTGCTCTGGCCTGCCGGCACGAACTTAGGTGTGGTTTTGATCAGCTTGCGTTCGCTATTGTATGCGACTGCCTGGTCCCTGATAACAGCCAGCTCCCGCTTGACCTCTTCATGGGATTTTTCCGGCGCCAGCAGCTGCAGGCCCTGCTCGGTAGGCATTTCCAGGTTGATGCTCATCCGGTCCGCATAAAGCCCGGCTTCCGTTACAAGCGCTTCGCTTGCGCCCGGTATGGTCTTCAGGTGGATATAGCCGTTGTAATTTTCCTCCAGCCGCAATTTCTTGACGATACGGAGCATCCGTTCCATAGTATAATCGGCATCCTTAAAAATGCCGGAGCTCAGGAACAGCCCTTCTATATAATTACGCCTGTAAAAATTCATGGTAAGAGATACCACCTCTTCTACCGTAAAGGCCGCCCGCCTGATATCATTGCTTCGCCTGGAGACGCAGAACGCGCAATCATAAATGCAGAAATTGGTCAGCAGTATCTTAAGGAGGGAGACACACCTGCCGTCTTCGGTATAGGTGTGGCAAATGCCGGAGCCGGTATCTCCGATACCTTTTCCCGTATTCTTACGGTCGCTTCCGCTCGAAGAGCAGGACACGTCATATTTGGCTGCATCGGCCAGGATGCTCAGCTTCTCTCTTATTCTTTCATACATACGCCAAAGGAATGCTTACTATCAAAAATACTAAAAAGACGGCAGGATATGACCTGTCCGGGCACTTAAATTCCGACCCCGAAATGCGGCTTAAGCTATACTTATGGCTGCTAATAAATTACATAGTTTAGTGATATTATATGTACCATATTTGATTATAATATCCTGTAAGGCGGCTCTGTGTTGCAGCATATACACCGGATAATTGCCGGTAGTTCTGACTCGGAGAGCAGCACTATGATATGGGGTGATCCGGTGAATCTTGTTTTAACATGCTCTTTTTCCGGTTGTAAGTCATTATATTTAGGGTAAGATTTGATCTATTACGTAATCATATGACCAGGAAACAACGGACTATGGCCCTTTCAGTCGGTCTTCCCTGCGCGGAAGACTGGAATAATATGCAGCAGCTACCCGGCGGACAGCGGTTCTGTGCCCACTGCGCGCATACGGTAGTGGACTTTTCAAATGCTACAGATGCTGAGATCATAGCAGCCTTCCGGGATAGCGCCGGTAAAGTATGTGGCCGTTTCAGGAATGACCAGCTCGACCGGCCGTTAAGCGCCGCGGTTCCCGCCAGTGACAAGTGGCGCTATTTTAAGATTATGGCAGCGGCGGGCATGCTGGCTGTATCGCAGGTTCCGCTGGTTCATGCGCAGGATATGATCAGGCCGGACACTACGGAGCAGGCGATAGCAGCAAATGCTGTTGCTGCGCCGGTACCGCTGCGACCGGATAGTTTGACGATCAGCGGCATGGTAAAGGATGAACAAGATAACCCGGTAGAATATGCTACGATTTTTTTGCTTGAGAATGAAGATGTAATGACTTTTAGTGATGAGAACGGGCAGTTTGAGCTTACCATACCTGAACAGTTAAAAGGTCAGGCGGTGCACCTGGCAGTAACATTCTCTTCCGATCATGAAATGGTCACTTTACCTATTGAGCCTCATGAATTGCCCTGGAATAAAGTTGTAAGATTAGAGTTAGCTGATTATATAATGGGTGCTGTAGTGATAGTTGATGGATCAGATAGGATAGGCCAATCCTTTGCCAATAAAAAGGAGCGGATTTTAGCTGCCAGGAGGACATTCGGGATCACCGGCCGGGTCACCGGTGCAGATAACCAACCCTTGCATAATGCACGTATCCAGGTTGTCAATACACGATTGGATATAAACACTTCCGCCAACAGCAAAGGGCAATTCATATTAGCGGTTCCCGATAGTTATACAAAAAATTATTGCAGGCTGCTCATACAATGCGAGGGATATGCCCCGGTAAGGAAATGGGTGAACCTTGCCAAAGCACCGGAAATGCTGGACGTGCGCATGGTACCGCAACAATAAGGCGAGAAAATCCCGCTGAAATATGCTTGACTGCTTTACCATATCCCCAGCCGCATAATCCGGTAGTCAACCCTGGCGGCTGAATTTTGTTAAATAGGCTGTAACTTAAAAGCACTGTTATGGGCCATACATTTTCAAAGATAAAGCAGGCTATTGCACTGTTCAGGAATATTGATTTTGACCAGTTGGCTGCTATTGCCGCAAAAGTAGATCTGCCGCAGCTGATGCAACAATTTGCCGCGTTGGATGAAAAGCAGCTCCGGCACCTGACGGCTATGCTGTCACCGGGCAGGCCGGAGAAGGCCCTGCCGCCTATTGACGGTGACTTTTATGATGTTTACCATACGCTTACGCCGGAAGAAAGGGCCATACAGCTAAAGGTCAGGGCATTCATGGAAAAGGAGGTAAAGCCCCTGGTCAATCATTACTGGCTGCACGATGAATTCCCCTTTGAGCTGGTAGATAAGATGCGTACCCTGAATATATGCGGGGTTACTTACAAGGGATATGGCTGCCCGGGACTGTCCTTTGTGATGGAAGGGGTTATCGCTATGGAGATGGCGCGGATAGATGCTTCTATCGCTACCTTCTTTGGGGTACAGTCCGGGTTGGCTATGGGATCGATCTATTTATGCGGGTCGGAGGAGCAGAAAGCCCGGTGGCTGCCTGCTATGCAGCGCCTGGAAGTAATAGGTGCCTTTGGCCTTACAGAGCCGGAAGTAGGTTCCGGGGCGGCAGGCGGGCTTACGGTTACCTGCAGGAATACGCCGGAGGGCTGGGTGCTGAACGGGGAGAAGAAGTGGATAGGGAACGCCACTTTTGCCGATATCATCATTATCTGGGCGAGAGATGTGGAGGATGGCGAGGTCAAAGGATTCATTGTGGAAAAGGATAACCCGGGCTTTCGTGTCGAAAAGATCAAAGGAAAGATGGCGCTTCGGATCGTTCAGAACGGGCTGATCACGCTTACGGATTGCGTGGTGCGGGAAGACGCAAGGCTGCAGCATGCCAATAGCTTTAAGGATACGGCCAATATCCTGAGGATGACAAGGGCCGGCGTGGCCTGGATGGCGGCCGGCTGTGCCAGGGGAGCGTATGAAAGCGCACTGGATTATACCCGTAAGAGAAAGCAGTTCGGTAAGCCGATAGCTTCCTTCCAGATGATCCAGGGTCACCTGGTGGAAATGCTGTCCAACCTCACTGCTATGCAGACCATGGTCTTCCGGCTGTCGGAGATGCAGGATGCAGGTATCCTTAAAGATGAGCATGCCTCGCTGGCAAAAGTATTCTGTACGCTGCGGACCCGTGATATCGTGTCGCGGGCAAGAGAGGTGATGGGTGGCAACGGTATCTTGCTGGAATATGATGTTGCACGGTTTGTGGCGGATGCGGAAGCGATCTACTCCTATGAAGGGACCAAGGAGATCAATTCGCTGATCGTGGGAAGGGCCATTACCGGCTTCAGCGCTTTTGTGTAAAGATAACGCTGGATAAGTACAGGAAGCAGGAGGAAAGTCTTCGTACTTTTCGGCGTGGTTGGCCGAGGTGCCATTTCGAATGTAGGGTAATAAGATGGTAGCTGATGATACAGCTTTAAGAATACTGCTTATTACAGGCAGCTATCCGGTTATTTTAATAACTGTAATGGTTCCTGTATATTTGCCGGGATAAGAGTTTAATTAAACCTTTTATGATATTATGATACAGTTATGAAAGTAATGGTAGAGATAAGCGGCACAGAAGTGTATTTTGAGCGTAACTGGTTTACAGGCAGATTCACCTATACGGTCAATGGTATTACAAGCGTTCTTGATTCTGCATTGCGCCTGTCTACCCATTTCTCTGTCCGGCTGTCAGAAACCTATAAATTGACAGTAGGGGATCATATTGTAACTGTTCTGAAGGAGCGGCCCCTGCTGCTGGCAGGATTACGGCCGCATACCTATAGATTCTATATGGGAGACCGGCTTCTGAAGGAAGTTGTATCATTATGACACCCTGCTGCTTACAGAGTAGCCGGATCATTATTGCCTTTAGCTGCCTAAGATGGTGCTGTAATTCTTGTTGCGGAAAAAATCCTTGAATATATACTCCGATTTTTTCATCAGCTGCTCATATTGCTTTGCCCCGTGGCTGATGCGCTTTACGCCCAGGTTGCCCAGCGTTTCAAAATCAGGCAGACTGGTGGTCACAAATACGTTGAGCGGTATTGTCACTTTTTCTGTGAATGCCTGGATGTCGGATGTGCTTTCTATAAGCGGCACAAATATCCCGTCTGCCCCGGCCTCCTGGTATTTCAGGGCCCGTTCCACAGATGTTTCCAATGGGTCGGATACCCTGGTGGTATAAGTATCAGTACGTGCATTGATGAAGATATCGGTCGCGGACTTGATCGCCCTGATCTTATCGGCCAGCTGGTCGGCGCTTTCCAGCACTCTTTTGCCGTCTTTTACTATGCCGTCTTCCAGGTTGATACCTACCACTCCGGCATCTGCCAGCTGCTTTACATAGGCAGCCACCTCGGAAGGGTCTTCCGAATACCCGGCCTCAAAGTCTACTGACACGGGAATGCTTACACTGGACAGGATACGTTTCACTACAAAAAACAGCTCCTCAAAGCTGATGTTTTCACCATCTTCATATCCCAGCGTAAATGCGATGGCATGGCTGGAAGATCCCAGCGCTTTATAGCCGGCCTGCTCTGCGAGCCTGGCTGTATAGGCATCCCATACGTTACCCAGGAGAAAAGGCGTGGCCTGCTGATGCAGGGAACTGAATTGCTGAAGATATTGTTGTCTGCTCATAATGATCTGATTGAATTTTTAATAATAATGGATGGCTGGTCAGCTAAGCCTTTGGAACCAGGCTATATAGGCCGCCACCGCTTTTTCAAGCAATTCCCTGGTTTTGTCCGCCAGCTTCCCGTGTTCGTCTATTTCTTTCTGTACGGAGGCGATGTAAACCTCCGGCTGCTGCATTACCGGTATATTGAGAAAGACAAGGCTTTGTCTCAGGTGATGGTTGGCGCCGAACCCGGAGATGTGCCCGGGCGAGCTGCTGAAAACGGCGCCGGGCTTATTGTCCCATGCGTTTTGTCCGTAGGGGCGGGAACCCACATCCAGCGCGTTTTTCAGCACCGCCGGTACGGAACGGTTATACTCCGGGGTAATGAAGATAACCCCGTCCAGCGCCTTTACCGCTTCCCTGAAAGGGGTATAGCTTTCGGGTACCTTATTGTGATCATCGTAATCCTGGTTATATAAAGGCAGCTGTCCTATTTCAATGATCTTAAATTCGAACCCTTCAGGTGCCATCTCTATAACTGCCTGCGCTATTTTCCGGGAATAGGAGGCTTCCCGGAGGCTGCCGATGAAAATGCCTATTTTTTTGTTGTCCATTTTATTGCCGTTTTTAGAGGAATCCATATGGTTTAAACACCTATACGGACCAAAAAGTTGGCAGAAAAGCACAATCTTATACTTTCATTGTATTTTATCAGGCTACCGGAGGTGATGTGATCTTCCCGCAATCGGCCTCCGTACCAGGGATGAAAATCCTGGCAGGGCCTTATCTGCTGGCCCTGTTAAAAATAACAAAACCGGATTGCTATTTTAGCTTTATTCTTGCGTTATTTGTAGTCTAAATAATTTTCATGCAGGACCGCAGTTTATGGAAAGCTTACATTGCCCTGGCTATTGTGAGCGTAGTATGGGGCACTACTTATTTCGCCCTGCGTATCGGGGTGGAGACCTTTCCCCCGTTCTTATTCTCAGGGGTCCGGCAGGCCCTGGCAGGGGTCATATTGTTAGTGGTGCTGAAACTGCTGGGCAAACTTAAATTTACCAGGGCAGACCTGCTGCACCAGTCCGTACCGGGCGTATTGATGATCGCCCTGGGGAACGGCGTGATCGGGTGGTCGGAACGTTATATACCCAGTGGTCTTGCCGCGCTGATCGTGTCCATTCTGCCGGTGTATGTGGTAGGCGTCAATTATGCCAGCGGGGCCGACAGGAGGCGTCCTAATGCCCTGGTAGCAAGCGGGCTGCTGCTGGGATGTGCCGGTATCGTGTTGATGTTCAGGGATAACCTGAAAGATCTTGTCCGGCCGGAATACCTGATGGGTATGCTGGTATGCTTCATAGCCTGCCTGGCCTGGGCTGCGGGCAGCGTATATGCCAAGCAGAAGCCTTCGTCTGCTAATGTGCTCACCAATGCTGCCCTGCAGATGTTCAGCGGCGGTGTAGTGCTGCTTTTAATGAGCCTTTTCCTGGATGATTATTCAGAGCTTCAAACGGTATCTGCAGCAAGCATGTGGGCGCTGGTTTATCTTGTGGTCTTCGGGTCCATTCTTGCATACAGCAGCTTTGTATATGCTTTATCCAGGCTGCCGGTGGGCGTGGCTTCCCTATATGCCTATATCAATCCTTTTATTGCGCTGCTGATGGGCTACTGGTGGCTGTCGGAAGAGCTGACGTGGATCACTTTCCTGGCATTGCTGGCAGCTTTGAGCGGGGTGTATTTTATCAACAGGGGGTATAAGAGGTACAGGAAGCAGGGGACAGTTGATAACGGTCAGTTGACAGATGGCGGATGACAGGTAACGGATGAGAATAGCGGGAGCATTGTCCCGGTGTTTTGCCGTTTTTATTAAATAAAATATAATTGTGAAATATTATGGATCAGGAAAGGGCAGACCAGATAAGGGCCAGCTTTGAGCGCTCTAAAACAATGGCCTTATACGATGCGCGGCTGCTGACCGTGCAGGAGGGCTATATCGAGATCGAAGCCGACAAGCAGGAGTTTATGGCCCGGCCTGCGGGTATGTTCAACGGTGCTGCCATAGCCACGCTGGTAGATGTGGCCTCCGGCTACGCCGCGGTATCAGCGAAGGCGAAAGATAGCTATGTTACTACAGTGGAGCTGAAGATCAATTATCTCAGTCCCGCTATCGGAGAGCAGCTGCGGGCCAAAGCCCGGGTGATCAGGAATGGCAGGGTACTGTCAGTGGTACGTGTTGATGTGTATGCCGTTAAAGCGGGAATCGAAAAACTGGCCGCTACTTCGCTGGTGACCATGATGCAGCTTCGTAATCCCTCCGATCCTTAAATAGGGAGCCGTGTGCGGACAAATCATAGCGCACAGTCAACTATCCTGAGGTGTTAAATGTTGTATATACATCTTTTGAGCCGGTGGAAGCCTGCCCGTGGGAGTGGCTTTCACAAACAATATCAAACAATACAAACAACCATATTATGAGCAGTTATTTGGACAGTGTTAAAAAGCAGTTCCGGTATTACAGGATGCTGGCAGAAAAGAGTATGGAGCAGCTGGAGGCGGAGCAGCTTTTCTGGCAGTATAACGAGGAAAGCAACAGCATTGCGGTCCTTGTCAATCATATGGCAGGAAATATGCTGTCCCGGTTTACCGATTTCCTGACCGCTGACGGCGAAAAGACCTGGCGTAACCGGGATGCCGAATTTACCAATGTCTTTGCGGATAAGGACCAGATGATGCAACGGTGGCACCAGGGCTGGGAATGCCTGATGCAGACACTGGATCAATTATCCGATGCGGACCTGGAGGCTATAGTCTATGTAAGGAATGACGGGCATACGGTTACAGAGGCCATCAACCGCCAGCTGGCGCATTATGCCTATCATACAGGCCAGATCGTTTTTATTGCCAAGATGCTTAAGAATACAGACTGGCAGACCTTGTCCATAGCGCGGAACAGATCGGCCGAATATAACCGGCGCAAGTTTACCCAGGACAAGGAAAGAAGGCATTTTACAGATGACCTGTAACCTTTTATGGAATATACATTCAGGATCAATAACAGACACCGGCATCATTACTGCGCCGGATTGCCTGATATAATAAAAATCTACAGCTATGGATCTGAAATCGAACGAGCCTTTCTGGCTGGTCAAAAACGGGCTGCTTTCTTCCTTTCCTTCGCTGAAGCAGGAAGAATCCTGTGATGTGCTTGTGGTAGGAGGCGGCATCACCGGCAGCCTCATAGCGCACCAATGCATGGAAGATGGCTATGATACGGTCCTGATTGACCGGAGGGAGATCTGTAACGGGAGCACCTCCGCCACCACCTCTATGCTGCAATATGAAATTGACACACCGCTGTACAGGCTTGAGGGCATGATAGGAAGAGCAGGCGCTGTAGCATCCTACCAGGCCTGCTTACGGGCCATTGAGCAGCTGGATGCACTTTCAAAACGTATCAGGTCGGCGTCCGGGTTCACGACCAAGGCTTCCCTGTATTACGCGGCATTGAAAAAGGACATCCCCTGGCTGCAGCAGGAGCTGGAGGCCAGGGCGGGCGCGGGGTTTGATGTCAGCTGGATGTCAGGGCGGGAGATAGCGGAACGGTACGGGCTTCATCATACCTACGGTGGTATCATTTCTGCACACGGGGGCAGTATGGATGCTTTCAGGATGGCCCATGAATTGCTGGCCTATAACTATAAAAGAGGATTGCGGATCTATGACCGGACACAGCTGGAATCCGTGAGAGACGGCAGGGGGTACAGTACTGTCTTTACCAACTGCGGCCAGCTTATAAAGGCTAAGAAGATCATTTACTGTGTGGGTTATGAAAGCAGCCAGATGATCCCCGAAAATTTTGTAAGGCTGAAAAGTACGTATGCCATCGTTTCGGAAATAGATAAGCAGGTCTGCAGCAGGCTCCATGATACGCTCGTCTGGAATACTGCCGATCCTTACCTTTATCTGCGTACCACCGATGACGGACGTATGTTGGTAGGCGGCGGTGATGAAGATTTTGTCAGCGCCCGTAAACGCGACCGGCTGCTGGCCGTGAAGGCGCGCCGGCTTCGTAAGGCAGTGGAAAGGATGCAGCCGGATATCCCTTTCTGCACCGATTTCGTGTGGGCAGGCACATTTGGCGAAACAAAGGATGGCCTGCCTTATATCGGCACGCATCCTGCTTTTAGGAATGCCTACTTCGTACTGGGCTTCGGGGGTAACGGCATCACCTTCTCCGTGACAGGTATGGAGATGGCCGCTGCCTGGCTGAAAGGTAGAAAGCATCCTTTATCCCAATGGTTCCGTTTTGGGCGTTAAGGAGTGCCGGGCTATAGCTCCTCCGGAAGAAGGGGCAGGTCCATCCTTTCGGACCAGTTGAGGTTCGCCGTCAGCTCACAGTCGGAAAATTCTATATGTATCACGCGCCGCTTCCTGTTACCCGTGCTGCGCGCAGAACTGTGGAGCAAGAGGGGCTTCATGATCATAATACCGCCGGAAGGTACGTGGCAGCTCACTTCCTTATCTGTGGACAGGTCTATGGCAGCAGCCCGCCGGATACCACCGGCATGTGAGCCTTCTATTACTTTTAAGGCGCCGTTGGTATCATCGGTTGCATCCAGGTGTATACGTACCGTAAAAATATTTTCAAGTATCTCCGTCGGCGGCTGTACGGCAAACTGATCCTGCCTGGCGATCCAGGGACCAAAACCCTCAGCCGTTGCTTTTTTATCTACCGATATGGTCATATCCTGGTGATAGGCTACATACCAGTTGGATGTTTCCGGCTTATCGAAATAAATGCTTTTTACAGCAAAGAAATTATTGCCGAACAAGTCCCGCACCAGCTTGATCAGCCTGTCATTGAACACCAGTGCCGGCAGGCCCGGGATCGTTCTCAGCACCTGCCTGATAGCGAAAAGATCAGAGGTTTTGCGAAAGGCTTCGGAGGAGCTGTCAGCCGTTTCGATCAATGCCGTCATCGCTGCAACAGCTTCGGGACCATAAAGGCCCGGTATGATGGTAAAGCCTCTTCGGACGATCTCCTCCTTGTAATTAAGTATAGCGCTCATAGGTTGTTATAATGATTTTTAGCCCGTTCTTACGGACTGTTAAAGATCCCGGGCCGCCAAATATAGCTATAATTCTTTGTCAGCTCGCGGGAGGTGCGGTATCAAAGGCAAAGAACAGTTCCGATGCTTTGAATACAGGATATACATATGTATTGCGATAAAAATTGTAACTTGCTTGGACTATAAAGCTCATGAAGTATATATATACCCAGGAATATCTCAGTCCTTACGGACCGCTCCTTATAGGCGACTATGAGGGTAAGCTGTGCCTCCTGGACTGGCAGCACCGGGCAAAGCGATCGGCGGTGGACAGGAGGCTGACCGCTTTTCTGGATGCAGCTTACAGGGATGCGGCTACACCCCTGCACCAGGATGTCATAGCGCAGCTGGAAGCCTACTTTACCAGGCAACGGACAGCGTTCGACCTGCCTCTGCTGCTGGCCGGTACGGAATTCCAGCGGAAGGTGTGGCAGGCGCTGATGGAAATACCCTATGGCGCTACCGTTTCCTACCTGGGGCTGAGCCGGCAGCTGGGAGATGAAAAGGCCATACGTGCGGTGGCCGGTGCTAACGGGGCCAATGCCATTTCGATTATTGTGCCTTGTCACCGTGTGATAGGCAGTAACAGGTCCCTTACCGGTTATGCAGGAGGTATCACGGTAAAGCAGCGTTTACTGGAATTGGAAAGCAACCTGCATCAGGGCGGGCTTTTTGGCTGAGCGTTCCTGTTCCCCGGAATCGCCTGTAATTTGGCCGTTCCGTCCTTACTGGGCTTTATAAAAGCAAATACATTACTAAATTCGCGGCAGCAATACTGCTCCTGTATAAATATATAACCTATGTCTATAAAAATTGATGCCTCCTGGAAAGCCGTGCTGGAAGAAGAATTCAAGGCTCCTTATTTTACCGCGCTAACGGCATTCGTTAAGCAGGAATATCTTACCAAGGTATGTTATCCCAGGGGCAGCCAGATATTTGCGGCATTCGACCATTGTAAATTCCAGGATGTTAAGGTCGTTATTATAGGACAGGATCCCTATCATGGCCCCGGGCAGGCTAACGGGCTTTGCTTTTCCGTTAATGACGGCGTGCCTTTACCGCCATCCCTTATTAATATCTTTAAGGAGATAGAAACGGATCTGGGTAAGCCCTTCCCGGCAACCGGCAACCTGGAGCGCTGGGCTGACCAGGGTGTGCTGCTGCTCAACGCTACGCTTACGGTAGAGCAGGGCAAAGCAGGGAGCCACCAGAACCATGGCTGGGAGATCTTTACGGACGCGGTGATCAGGGAAGTGTCGGACCGGAAGGAAAATGTGGTCTTCCTGCTGTGGGGCAGCTATGCCAGGAATAAAGGCGCGCGTATAGATACTTCCAGGCACTATGTGCTCCAGTCGGGACATCCATCGCCTATGAGCGCCAACAGGGGACACTGGTTTGGCAATCGCCATTTCAGCAAGACCAATGCCTTCCTGCAGTCCAAAGGAATGACGCCTATAGAATGGTAATGATATCGGGTATGGATCCGTGGTGCCCCGGCATAGCCGGGAAATACATATAAAGCTGCCGGTGAAGGCAGCTTTGCTGCTATATACCGATGGAACGGAACAATGTGCCTGCAGGACAGCGGCGTCTTATGTTTGAGAAATTTTCCGGGGGCTATATGGCCTTACGGGTTGCCATATGTGCCTGTGTGCGATACAGGGAATGCTTATATGCCGTAGTGATATGGTGATCCGGAAAGATGGCCCGCCGGGGATAAATAGCAGGAAGTATATAGACTGAAAAGAAATGATGTAAAAAGGAGCTGCCCAAAGAGACTCAAAAAGGTGATAGGGATAAAATGAGGACAACTCCTTTTTACATGATGAAAGATAAGCTATCTGAAAGTAATGGTCAATGTGAGTGTATATGTAGGGCTTCCTCCCGGACTCCATTCCATACCTCCGGAAATAGAGGTTTCTGTGCTTTTTCTGGCATTAATTGCACGGGAGGCTTCTCTGAATTGTCCATCTTCCAGGTGGATCGGGCTTCTCCCGATCACGGTAGATGCCAGCTGATAACCCAGGGCTGTGCTGTAATTTTCCGGCATATTGTTAAAGTAGGACTGCTGTTCGGCATTCAGTTCGAAATTGGCCTGTAGCCATTGGCGGAATTCACATCCTATCAGTCTGGCCTGATCCAGCAGGGCCTGATCGTTAAGGGCATAAAGTTCTTCCTGCTTTTGCTGTACACCTGCAGGTGTAAGTGGAAATCTTGTGCTCATGGGTTGATGGGATTTGATATGGTTGTAAAATTGAAAATTGTCGTTCTTGGTGTAGCTTTGGTATGACTGATTTTCGGGTACAAACATCCGTATAATACCGCGGACATGCAAAGGGAAAACCCTCCAAATTATAGGAGGCTTCAAGCATCAGGGTTTTATAAGCCGAATACGGATGTTTGTCAGGGCGAAATGCGGCCTTAGGGAAAGCGCTTTTCCAGGTATAGAACGGATAGCATCCATCCTATTAAAAACGGCGGACAATGTCACTGCGGCTATTGCATAGGAAGGCTTATGCCGTACGATCCTTTTTCAGGATGTTGCATTTTAAGGTAAAAAAATATTTATCAGGTGAGCGTATATTTAAATGTTTTATAATTTTAACATCTGTAAAGTATATGAGTGCTGATAGAGAATAATAGAGGGATAACCCTCTAAATTTTCTTCCCGATAACAATATTTTTGCAATACCACCTTGAAAATTGAAAATATGGAACCCGAATTACCTTATCCTGTTCTTGTAGCCTATGCGGAAGATCACCATCTTGTAAGAGATGCGCTTATCAATAACCTGGAACAAACGGGGAAGGTGAAAGTGATTGTCACTGCAGATAACGGATCAGACCTGATCAGGGGTATCCGTGAAAGCAGCCAGCTTCCCCATGTATGTCTGCTGGATATAGAAATGCCGGTCATGAACGGTTTTGATACCTCCCTGTTCATCAGGAAGCAATGGCCCGATATAAAGATCCTCGCCCTTTCCGGGTATGAAACGGAGCTGTACCAGCTCAGGATGGTCAGGTGCGGTGCCGATGGTTACCTGGGTAAGCGTTCCAGGACCAGCGAGCTCCTGCGGGCGATAACGGCAGTCTACAATAATCGTATTTATAATACCGAGCTGTTCGATACTCCGCTTACCAGCCTGAAAAGAAAGGCCAAGGACGAGCCGGAGTTCAGCGCGGTAGAAGAATTGCTGCTCAAATACTGCGGGGAGGATAAGACCTTGGATGAGATTGCCGACCAGGTAGGCTTTACACACAAAAGCCTGGAGATGCACCGGTATAAGCTTTACCAGAAGATAGGCGTTAAAAGCAGGGTAGGACTGCTGATGTATGCTATCAAGAACGGGTTCGTGTCCGTGAATGCCTGAACATGTAAAAACCCTAATCACTAAATCTAATATACAATGTCAAAACTGAATTTACTGGGTATAATTTCCGCTGCGTGGCTGGCGGGGTACAGCAGCAATCATGATCCTCATTCCGCTAATTTCATATCTAAGGATTCGGCCAACAGGATGATACAGAGCTACCTCAACAGTACAAATTCCGATAAGCAGCTGTACAGCCTGATCCTGGATGCGGATGATATCAGGACGTACCTGAGCGATACGGCTATCCGGGGAGTTAAAGTAATGTTTGCGCATACGATGGAATATATCAATGCGGGCAATGAAGGATTGCCGGCCGATCTGGAAAGCGGCGCGCTGACGGTCATACTGGCCGGTTATAACAGCCGCGGCAATTATGTATTTGCCCCGGGCATGCGGGTGCTGAACAAAGCCCGCCCCTGTCCCACTAAATGTCTCACTACAGGTTCCGCAAGTAATCATATTCTGGAGTAGATGACGGAGCAACAGGTACTGTACTTATATTATGTGATCGTAGGCTTTGCTGCTGCAGCTGCATTGTACCGTCTGCGCAGGACGGACAGGGCAACGCGTTTCCTGTGCTTTTTTATCCTGTATGCGCTCGTGAATGAGATACTGAGCGCATACAGCATATCGCTTTTCAGGAATAATTATATACTGTCTAACCTGTATGATTATATCTCATTCATATTGCTGGGCGCCTTTTTCTATTTAAGCGCAGAACATAAAAAGGCCGCCAGGCTGATATTGTTGCTCCTGATAGCGGGTATGGCCGCGCTGCCGGTCAATATCCTGCTATTTCCCGATTTCACCAGTGTGCACCAATACCTTACCGAACAGATATCCGGCTTCCTGATACTCGTGATCTCATTATATACCATTTATAATATGGTGCTCCGGGATGAGGACGCTGTCATATACAGGATCCCGCTGTTCTGGATCGCTACCGTATTTGTATTTTACCAGCTGATCAACCTGTGGGGCAGAAGCGCCTATCATCCTTTTGAGCTAAGGCTGGAGAACGATTATTTTTATTTTATTATACTGGGTATCAATATATTATTGTATAGCCTGCTGGGAGTATTCCTGTGGCGTCATTCCCGGATGAAACTTGAAGTGCATGAACGTAGATAAACATATTGTGCCTTTCCTGATCATTGCGATACTGGCCACCTCGGTGATGGTATTTTTTATGGTGGTGATCATCGTGACCTATACCAGGCGTACCAAAAGGAAAGAGCAGGAGTATCTCAGGGCGCTGATGGAAGACCGGGAAAGAACGTATGTGCAGCTGTCGGTAGAGCTGCACGATAATGTAACGAATATGATGACGCTGGCCCGTATATACATCAATGATATGGAGGAGAACGGCAGCTGTGAAGATATGAGGACCATTAAGAAAGTGGGCAAGATACTGGACAGCCTCATTATTGATACGCATCATTTCAGCCGTGGCCTGAATTCGGATTATATCTCCAGGTACGGGCTGATCACGGTGGTGACCGAAGAGCTGGAATGGATACAGAACTCCAAAAAGATCCCCTGCAATGTACAGGTCAGCGGGCTCCGGAAGCCGATACCTGACTTTAAGCAGCTCATGTTATACCGCATCATACAGGAAACCCTGATGAACAGCGTCAAATATGCCAAACCTTCCAGGATTGAGGTGGAATTCGCCTTTAAGCACGACAGGTCCTTCTCTGTAAAGATAACGGACAATGGTATCGGCTTTGACAGGCATGCTCCCGATTTCAAGGAAGGTGTCGGGATCACCAGTATGCGGGAACGCGCCCGTAAGCTGGGTGGCAGGCTGGATATCTCTTCCTGTATCGGGGAAGGCACTACGGTCTGCTTCATCTCACCCAAGATCTGGAAATAAAGCCCTGTCCGTCACACAGCGCCCGGAATATGGGCTGCCGGGACAGGCAGGGCTCAATGTTCATGGTTAATTTCCGTCCTTCCGGGATGTATAGCATCTTATCTTCGGGAGCAGGACATCAGTTATGCTTCGTTATCGCTTTACAATGCTTATAGGTACGCTACTGCTAAAGTGAAGATAATAATGCGTCCAGGTTCTGCAGTCCCATCGTAAAGCCTTCCTTAAAGCCCATCTGTATGATCCTTTCCAGGTCTTCCTGGTTGTCATAAATGATGCTGATGGTCACTGTTGTGGTGTGCTGACCCGCTGTGAAGACGTTGTGCCAGAGGGAGCGGGGCAGGTTCATGTTGATATTGCCCTCCTCATCACAGAAGGCGTCCAGACCGGAGAAGCTCTGCTGAGGCGTTATTTCCCTATACTCCATCAGGGACCAATGGGGTTTGTTTTCCGGGCCGATCATGGCATACAGCCATTGTCCCCCGGGTCTGAAATCCATAGCTTTGGTCTTTGTACGGTAGGGTTGGGGCGCCCACCACTGGTCCAGCAATGCTGCGGTGGTCCAGGCTTGCCATACCAGGTCCAGGCCGGCATTGAACTCGCGTTTAACGTGGATGGTCTTGTTCTCCCTGTTCACGGAGAATTCAAATAAAGGAGCTGTGTTCATTGTTAAGCTTTTTAAATTGGTGTAATAAATTATCAGGTTGTGTGAAGCGTTTTGCTCATATTATTGATCCGTTGCTTTCTTTTTTGCCGGGTTCCCGGCCGGTAATAAATTTACCTGCTGTATTATACATTTATTATGCAACTAATACATTGCAAATGTATATGCAACCTTTTGATTTCTCAAAATATTTTTGAAAATTTTAAGAAAAAGATTGTCGGGGTTATTCATGTAACATGACCGAAAAGGGACCTGTGGGTATTATTGTTCCGCGTACCTGGCTGATGCTTTTTAATACCTGTTGGCAGGCTAAGCTGTCAGGTCCTGCCTCGGTGGAGCCAGGGCCTCGCCCAGGGTGGAAAATAAAAAAATCAAGTATGTTGAAAAATATTTGTTAGATTAATCTAACTTATTTATTTTTGTGCTGTAGTTTGTTAGTTTAAAGTAACGTATATGAGTATATTTAAGACATTGATTTGTTCCGGCGGCCTGTTATTGGCTGCTGTTAGCGCCTTGGCCCAGAGTGGTAAAATAAGCGGTAAGGTCACGGATGCTGCGGGGTCTCCCCTGGAAGCCGCTGGCATAGCGGTCCCCGATATAAAGAAATATACCGGTTCCGATAATAAGGGTATCTATAAGCTGGATGAGGTGCCGGCTGGCGAATGGATCATTGAAGTGTCCGCTTCCGGCTATGTGACGCAGCAGGTGAAGGTCACCGTTACGGATAATGAAATAGTGCTGGATGTATCTATGGAGGCGGAAAAGGAGGAGCTGGATGGTGTGGTCGTTACCGGGACGATGAAAGAGGTCTCCAGGCTGGACAGCCCGGTGCCGGTAGAGGTCTATTCGGCCGGCTTCTTTAAGGCCAATCCCACGCCTTCCATTTTTGATGCGCTTCAGAATATAAACGGCGTACGGCCGCAGCTGAATTGCAACATCTGTAATACGGGCGATATTCATATCAACGGGCTTGAAGGTCCCTATACTATGATATTGATAGACGGGATGCCGATCGTCAGCGGGCTTTCAACGGTGTACGGGCTCAGCGGCATACCCCAGTCCCTGATCGACAGGGTAGAAGTTGTAAAAGGGCCTGCCTCCACTTTATACGGAAGCGAGGCTGTGGGCGGGCTTATCAATATCATTACCAAATCCCCGGCGAAGGCGCCTTTGCTGGCCGCGGATGTTTTCGGCACCAGCTGGGGCGAGATCAATACCGATGTAGCCGGGAAGTTCCGGATAAAGAACACCGCGCAGACCCTCCTGGGTGTCAACTATTTTAATTATTCCAATCCTGTGGACCATAACAATGATAACTTCACGGATGTGACTTTGCAGAACCGCGTCTCCTTATTCAATAAGTGGAATTTTGAAAGGAAGCATAACCGCGTATTATCCCTTGCCGCACGGTATGTATATGAGGACCGCTGGGGCGGTGAGATGAACTGGTCCCGGAAATACAGGGGAGGAGACGAAGTGTACGGGGAGAGTATCCATACCAACCGCTGGGAATTGTTCGGTGCCTACCAGCTGCCGGTAAAGGAGCAGCTCATGCTGCAGTTCAGCGCCAATCTGCACGACCAGAACAGCGCCTACGGGGACACTTATTACCTGGCTACCCAGCAGATCAGCTTTGGCCAGCTCACCTGGAATAAAAGCCTGGGCATTCATGACCTGCTGGCGGGCCTTACCTACCGCTATACCTATTATGATGATAATACCCCGGCTACCGCATCGGCTGCTGATGTGAATATCAACCTGCCGACCCATACCCATCTCCCGGGCCTGTTCGTGCAGGATGAGATAGCGCTCCGCAGCAATCATAAGCTGCTGCTCGGCATCCGGTATGATTATAATTCTATTCATGGGAATATCCTTACGCCGCGTGCCAACTATAAATGGAATTCCCCGGATAAGAAGAATATACTGCGCCTGAGCGTAGGTAACGGCTACCGGGTGGCCAATGTATTTACAGAGGATCATGCGGCGCTCACAGGCGCCAGGCAGGTAGTGTTCATGAACGAGCTTAAGCCGGAGCGGTCCTGGAACGGTAATGTGAACTTTGTGAAAAGGATCTCTGCCGGCGAGGTTTTCATAGGACTGGATGCCACGGCTTTCTATACCTATTTTACCAATAAGATCATTCCTGATTACGATACGGACCCCAATAAGATCATTTACGATAACCTGGCCGGCTATGCCATATCAAAAGGCCTATCACTGAATATGGATGTCGTTTTTCCTTTCGGGCTGAAGATCCTGGCCGGCGCCACCGTTATGGATGTCTATAATAACGATGGCACGGAAAAGGTAAGGCAGTTGTTTGCAGAGCGGTTTACGGGCACCTGGAATGCCGGCTATACCTTCCGCAGGCTGGGACTGACCATAGATTATACAGGCAATCTTTACGGGCCTATGCGGTTGCCCCTGCTGAGCGAGGCAGACCCGCGCAGCGAATATTCCCCCTGGTGGAGCATCCAGAATATCCAGCTGACCAAGACGATAGGCAGGCGTATAGAAGTGTACGGCGGTATCAAGAATCTCCTGAACTGGACGCCTAACAAAGGGAATCCCTTTATTATTGCAAGGGCCTTCGACCCCTTCGATAAAAATGTGCAGTTCGATGCCTCCGGGCAGGCGGTCATTACCCCGGAGAATCCCTATGGGCTTACCTTTGATCCCTCCTATGTATATGGGCCTAACCAGGGCATCAGGTTCTTCCTGGGAGCCCGTTATACCTTATTCTGATAAAAAACAATACTGGTATGCGTATCCGTTTTTCATACAGACTTTGGGTCATCCCGGCCATTTTGCTGTCAGCAGCGCTGACGGCAACAGCAGGGGATATGTCCCGGCATCATTCAGCAATAGACAGCAGCATGAAGGCGATGCCCCGGCCGATACTGGTACAATTATCCACCGATTGGTGCCGGTATTGCCGGATGCAGCAATCTTACCTGGAAAAGAGCCGGGATTTCAAGGCGCTCCTGCCCCGGTTTTACTATATGGAGCTGAATGCGGAAAGCCGGGAGCATATCGTGTTTAACGGCCGGGAGTACACCTACATGCCCACCGGTGTCAGAACCGGCATTCATGAGCTGGCGCTGGCCCTGAGCGGAGAGGAGGAGCTGTCTTATCCTGCCTGGATACTGCTGGATAAAGATTACCGTGTAATATTCCGGCACCATGGTGTGCTCAATGACCGGCAGCTGGAAGCGCTGATGCAGGTGATAGCGCAGCTGACTGATGAAGACAAGGGATGATGCGTTCCTATAATTACATTGGTAAATGTCCTGAGAGGGATTATATAAACTGTTGTTCAATTTAAAAAAGCACTTATGTTAACTGCTGTTATACAGTATTTTGAAACGATCGACCCGGTATGGGCCGCTTTATATGCCACGCTGTTCACCTGGCTGATCACGGCCCTGGGCGCTGCGTTTGTATTCCTGTTCCGGAGCATGAATAAGACCCTGCTGGACGGTATGCTGGGCTTTACAGGTGGCGTAATGGTAGCTGCCAGCATCTGGAGCCTGCTGATCCCTGCCATCAATATGAGCGATGGAGAAGGGTTTGTAAAGGTGGTTCCGGCTGTTACGGGCTTCCTGGTAGGCGCAGGCTTCCTCTATGGTATTGACAGGATACTGCCGCATGTCCACGTGAACTTTAAGCAGGTGGAAGGTGTAAAGACGCCCTGGCAGCGGACCACGCTGATGATACTGGCCATCACGCTGCATAACATACCGGAAGGGCTTGCCGTGGGCGTCTTGTTCGGTGGTGTGGCGGCAGGTATACCTGAGGCGAGCATCGGTGGTGCCGTAGCCCTGGCAGTAGGTATAGGACTGCAGAACTTCCCGGAAGGGATTGCCGTGGCCATGCCATTGCGGAGGATGGGAATGAGCAGGAGAAAAAGTTTTTTCTACGGGCAGGCCTCTGCGCTTGTAGAGCCGGTTGCCGGTGTGCTGGGTGCCCTGGCGGTAGCTACTTTCACGCCGGTATTGCCCTATGCCCTGGCATTTGCTGCCGGCGCTATGATCTTTGTGGTGGTGGAAGAGGTCATACCGGAAGCACAGCAAAACCAGAATTCTGATATGGCTACCCTGGGCTTCATCGGGGGATTTATCGTGATGATGACGCTGGATGTGGTGCTGGGATAGTATAGTGGTATGTGTGCCAGTAGACAGATGCAGGCTGTATTTTGTTCCTATGGTTATTTATCTTTGTGCTGTTCCCGCTCTGCGGAATAACGGATAAGCTGCTGCGCCCGTTGCAGGAAGCTATGTTTTGTCTGGAATAATTGAATAAGTTTGCACGCATATGTATTCAGGCTTACTGATCGCTCATTCCTTTTGCCGGTGGCTGGTGCTGGCCGCCTTGTGCGGGAGCCTGGCCCGTTCCTGCTATGGATGGCGCTCGGGGAGCACCTTTACTGTGGCTGATAACAGGATGAGGCACTGGACGGCCACCCTAGTGCATATACAGCTGATGCTGGGATTGGGCCTTTACGCTGTCAGTCCCCTGGTACGCTATTTTTATGAGCATTTTAAAGACGCGGTCCATGAAAGAGAGCTGCGTTTCTTCGGGATGGAGCATATTACGGTCATGCTGCTGGCGGCAGCGATCATCACTATAGGTTCCCGGAAGGTAAAGCGGAAAGCATCGGGTGCTGCTAAATTCAGGACAATGGCCATATGGTTCGGGGTGGGCCTGCTGCTGATACTCAGCTCCATACCCTGGTCATTTTCGCCATTGACCAGCCGCCCTTCTTTCCGGGTGTTCTGGCTGAAATAACGCAGTAAAGCCATCCGTAAAGATGTTTTTCTTATTTTGTCGATGGAGCATACTAATAGCGGAGGACATGAATTGTCCTTAAGTACGGGCAACGGAACATAAAAATGAAATCGGCTGTCCATTTTGGACAGCCGATTTTGTATGCCGGGTTATAATAACCTACTGCTTGATAAATTTCGTGTGATAGTATTGCCCGTTAATGCGGTATTGAACGAAATAGGTGCCCGGCGCCCACTGGCTGATATCTATGCTTATCTGGTCCGGTGCGGAGACAGCAGCCTGGTGCACTTCCTTTCCGGCAGCATCAGCGATCAGCAGCGACCCGTTACCCGTTGAAGGCAACCGGATGTGCACAATGTCAGATACCGGGTTAGGATATAAGGCAATGCCGGGTGCTGTAGGCGCAATGAAGATCAGCCTGGTCGTGCTGTAAGTATAGGTGCCGTCATTATGCAGGAGTTTAAGCCTGTACAGGTTTGTGCCTTCCTGGTAGTTCCTGTCTATGACCTGGTAGGAGGATGGGCTTCCTTTGGCAGGGATGCCGCCAATGCCTGTAAATACGTTATCTCCGGTGCTGTGTTCCACCTGGAATACATCTCCTGCATCTTCACGTGCGGTTTGCCAGCGGATAGCAACGCCTTCTTCTGTGAGGATTGCATCAAAGGCAGCCAGCTCGATGAACAGCGGGGTGGCAGGCAGGTCACCTATGGTAAAGGGACTGAAGGAGCTTACCAATCCCGAGGTGACGGTACCGCCGGATACCGTGCCGCTGGTGCCGCTTTGTCCCGCGCTTTCCCAATTACTGGAGGCTGTATTGTAGTGGGCTACCACTGCATTGGCCAGTGAGCCGAGTGCGCTGCTGCCATCGAAAGGCAGTGCGATATAGGCGTTCTCCGTTCCTTCCGGCCTTGAAATATCCCAGTACTGGAAGCTGTCAACGCGGCTCAGATTGCTGTTGCCGAGGCTGGTGCTGTTGACCGTGATATTATTACCGTTAAAGTATTCTGCCAGGTACGTTGCAGGGGTGGCTCCTGCTGCGGTTATCCGTACGGGTGCATATCTGTTATTGTCCCCTACAGGCAGCAATACCGGGCTGGTATGAGCGGTTTTGGCGCGTACCGGCCCGTCCACATAGCTGGTATGGTCGCCGCCTGTAACCGTGGCGCTCTCGTTAAGGGTGAGTATATTGGAAGCAGTTGTGCTCAACAGGCCGTTGCGGAGCGCTATGCCATTGTTTACGGCAGTGGCCTGGGTTAAGGTTACGCCTGCTGCATTATTGATGATCAATCGGCCTGCATTGGCGGGCAGGGCAGTCCCCGTAACCTGCGGGGCGCTGCCTGCATATTCATAGATACCGTTGCTGCTGAACAGGCGGGCAGCGGTCTGGATATTTCCCTGCGCACCGGCGGACTGGATACCATCGGGAGATGTGATGACCAGGTGTCCTCCGCTGGTGTCACTGAAGGACCCGGTGCCGGTCACATTGTAGGCATTGGTATGAAAGGTGCCCCCGGAAAGCACGATGATCCTGGTGTTGGTATTGGTAGCAAGGTCAGTTGCCAGCCTGGTAACGGAGCTGTCCTGTACCTGTAAGGTCATGTGACTGGCGGATAAGGTACCTCCGTTTATCCGGATATGCTGTTCTCCTTTATTGACAAAATTGATATAATTCCTGTCCGCGTTGTTGTTGCCGGTTGATAAGGTGGCGCCGTTCCCGATAACCAGGTCTCTATGGATATTGATGCTGGTAGTAACCCCGTTATTACTTTGCTGCTGGATATTATTGACAGTCGCTTCAAGGATCAGGTCGCCCTGTATATGGACCGCGGGATTGTTGCTGGAGTTGGTCAGGAAGAAGGCGAAGGAATTACCCCTGGTGGTCAGGTTGCCCCCGATATGAATATTTGCGCTGGCGTTGCTGTTGTTCAGCACAGTGCTGAAGGAAGACCGGTTTTCAACGGTCAGGTTATCCGAGCATAAATAATAAGTGTTCCCATTGCCTATCTGGGTGAAGCCGAAAGCCGAGCTGGGTGTGCCTTCAAAGGCCAGGTTGCCGAAGTAATACCCTTTTTCATTAAGGGATATTTGCGGTGTAGGATTTATAATGCGCTGGTCACCGCTGGATCCCGTATATTTCCAGTTATAGATAAGAGTGTTGGATTGGGGCTTGAAATTTTCATTACCGTTCCAGAAGGCATGGGCGCTGCCTATGGTATTGGTATTGATGATCAGCGTGGCGGCACTGTCCAGGATGAAGTTGGGTGTGGCACTGCTGTTCACGGTTATCGAACCGGCGGCTTCAAACGTGCCGCCGCTGTACACATGCGCTGAAGTAATGGTGGCATTGTGGGTGACAGTCAGCCTGGCGCCGTTCAGTATAACAAAGGATGGTGCGCCGAATACGGCTGAGGAGGTTACCTGGTGTCTTATATACAGCTTCCCGTTGGTATAGTTGCTGGCAGGTGCGGCACCGGGCTGCCAACCGTTTATGGTAAGCTGCTCCCAGGATGCGGCATTGCTGCCCCCGGGCCAGCCGCCGGGACCCGTGGTCCTGTAATCTCCGGTGGCATATGGTATATCGTCTATAATGAAGGTATTGCTGGTCACTGCAGGGAAGCTGCCGGTAACGGCTGTCAGGCTCAGGCTGGTTCCTGTTGCCGTATGGATGATATTGGTCAATACGGCGCTGCCGTTCGACAAGTTACTGACAAGGGGTGTATTCGCAAGCGTACCGGACGATGTGACGGAAACGGTTCCGGTAAAGTCAAGGTCTGTATTGCCATATACATCGACAGCGCTTACCACCGGCGGTGGAGCCATCGGTACGTTCACATTCGCAGATACGGGCTGCGTTGTAAAGGCTATGCGATCGGCAGTGACGGCTATCCTGTTATAGCCATTGGATGTATTGTCGCTGGAAGCGCCGCCAGCATTGGCAGCGGAGAATTGCGAGGTATTGCCTGCATTGCCGGCAGCGACATTTGTTACTGTGAATACCAGCTTATCATTGTCTGTAACGGTGTTATTAAAGGAAACGGCCAGTGTCAGCGATTTGGTAGCATCATCAGCGGCGCTTACGTTAGTGAGGCCGGAAAATGTCAAAGCATTGCCGGAGACCGTGGCGTTGGCTATTTTGGTATTGCCGTAGAACAGCGCCGCGCTTTTAATGGTATTGGCGGTACCGGTGTAGCTGAGCGTCAGTGCTGTCAGTTCCGTAGCGTAATTATCAGGATCTGTTCCGGCGCTTCCCCCGTCCCGTAACAGGAGGCTCATTACGGCAACGCTGCCGTTGCTGCCCGTACCGATGTTGTTGATAGTGGTGGCCTGGTATTGTGTATAATCAATATTGGAAGTATAGAAGGAGGGGGAGCCGTTATCTGTGATATCCGAAAGGCTGCTGGGTCCCAGCGGGGTCGTGGCGCTGGCAAACGGCAGTGCTGCTTCGGTATAGTAATTATAGGTGGCGGTATTGGTACCGTCCCAGTTGAAAGGGATCAGCGTATAGCTGTAACTGGTTGTGGCATTCAGGTTGGTAATGCTCTGGGCTACCTGGCTGGCAGTGGTAATGATGGCTGCAACCGTTGCGTCTCCTATGGTGCTTTGCAATGCGTAGGCCTGGCCGTCAGCGGGTAACGCGGTGGGCGTCCCGTTTACTTTCTGAAGTATGATATAGCCGCTGGCATCGGTGATGGTGCTGAACGCGCTGAAGCTGAGATTGATCTGGTTATAGGCTGTTGCGGTGGCATTAAAGGCGGCGGCATGGCTTTGTGGTTCCGTGCTATAGGTATAGAAGGAGGCAGAAGGTGCATTGGTAGTGGCATAGCAGGAGAGCGTATTGTTGTACTCATATACGGTAGCGGTATAAGAGGTGGCCGGGCTCAACCCTGAAATATCGTTCACGCTGGTGCCTGCATCCCTGAAAACTACGCGGTTATCTGTATTGATCTGTCCTGCCAGGCTGTAATGGGTATGGGCGGTATAGGCTGTTCCGCTGGAGGGCAGTACACCGGCTGCATTGGCAGGCCTGAGCACCACCATGCTGCCGCTGCCATTCCCGGCGTTCCAGCTGAAGCTGGCGCCGCCGGGGCGGATGCCGGAGATGCTGATGTTGGAGCTGGGGGTAGTGGGCGCGGTACATCCTGTGGTGGCCGTGATCGTCAGGTCGTCTATGGATATCTTGGGCCGGCTTCCGCTCCCGGTACCTGCGGAACCGTTGTGGTAGTAGAAACGGATACGGGCTGTGGCCGAGTTATTGAAAGAGGCCGGCAGGCTGACGTTGGAGATGGTGCCGGCCGCGTTGCCGTTGTTATACACGTCCAGAACACCTGCCGCAGGCAGTTCGGTAAAATTGCTGCCGTCCGTAGTGGTATATATCCTTAAGGAGCCGGGACGGTTACCCGTGCTGTTGCTGACCGCTTCCCAGTTAAAGCTGATGGTACCGGCATTTACCCCTGTAAAATTTAAATACAGGTCTATTGCCGCGGAGGAGCTGTTTGCCGTGCTGCCTGTAGATAATAAAACGATATTACCACTGCCTTTCTGCACACCGCCGGTGGTACCGGTGGTGAAGCTGGTGGTGGCAGTAGTGATCCGTGTAGCGGTGGGAATACTACCGGAACCGCCTGTGGCGATACCCTTCCACCGGTTGGCGCCAGCGCCGGAGGTGAAATTATTGCTCCAGTTGCTGATGTCGTTAAAATTCTCTACGTAAACAAGACCGTTCTGGCTGGCCATCGGTACAGGTGTCTGTGCCTGTAACCAGCCGGCTGCTGTCAGGCAGGCACCCAATAAGAGTACACTGTGTAATGATTTTTTCATAAAAATATTTGTATATGTTTTCGGAAAAGAGGCTGCTGTCTGAGTCTTCTGTGTTGGAAGATTAAAAAGGTGATCTGTCCGCTTTTTTTAAAATTCTGATACAAAAATAGAAGAGAATATGACCCGTCCGGGGCTGTATATTACAATTAATGGAATGGTAATACGCCGGTAATATTACGGGAGTATTAAGTCCTGGCAGCTCCCGTAATAACTGCTTGTCTATTAGTATTTTGCACTATCAGTGTAAAAAGAGGGGTATGAAAAATGCCTGCGATATACATGGCAGGCAATAAGGTAAAACCGGGTGGATATTAAGGAAGAAAAGCTGAAAGGGATTTGCGCTCCGGAAAGTAAATAAGGTGCTTATGCGGTCATCCACCTGGGCGCTGTTTTCAGCACCTGCTGATATACCGGGCAGTCTTCCGTATGGGCGCCTTTAAGATAGCCGATGCTCATCAGGAATTCGCCTACTATTTCACCCCCGGTAAACCGGAAGGTCTTTTTGAAGAGCTTTACCCAGGCATCTTTACTCAGAGGGTGGTGGTGGTCCAGCCACCCGGAAAAGGAACCGTATTGTTCCCTGAGGAGCAGGATGGTCTGTGCATTCTCGATGGCGGCATTGATCTTGAGCCTGTTTCGTATAATGCCGGCATCCTGCAGCAGGCGTTCCCGGTCACTGTCCGTATAGGCGGCTACTTCGGCGATACTGAAATCGCTGTAGGCTTCCCGGAAGGCCGCTTCTTTTTTCAGGATGGTCTCCCAGCTCAGGCCGGCCTGGTTGATCTCCATGATAAGCCTTCCAAACAGCTCATCATCATTATGGATAGGGAATCCGTAATGGTTGTCGTGGTAGTTTTGATGCAATGCTTTTCTTTCTTCAGGTTGCATCCTGGCTATAGCGGAGCAGTAGGACATTTTTTACAGTAAAAATAAGGAGATTCTTATAAGGTATGTGTGATAATGTATTGAAACTTATTTTTTTTGAATTATAATATTTTTTAATATTATGAATTTTGTTGCTAGTTTTGTATTCATTCATTTTATTGAACTAAAATCCCAGAGATAATCATGAAAAGGTATATCTATTTAATCTTAATCGTTCTTTCGATTCTAACCATTAATGCTTGCTCAAAAAATAGAAATTATTCTTATTGGGATAATCTGAAATTGGTTATGGGGTTTCAACCGGCAACGCCGTATTTAAATGACGATTTTTCCGGTGCTAATTATTGTAAAGGGTGTGGAACTTCCTCAAATAATACTTTTCATTGCCAAGGCAGAGACTGTATTCCAAATGATGATTGCAGTGAAACGGTAGCGCTGTCTTATGTGTCAGATATTACAGCCCAGCAATTAAATGATAAAGATGCTATATATGTTTTACGGGACTCTTTCCTTATAAACTCTACAATGGGTCAGTGGTACATAAGTTATTATTATGTATTGAGCCATATCGCTATTGAAAATAATATGATAAATGCAGGTACTTATCTTGATTATTTGCAATTTGGTGCAGACTTATTAGTGGCTGTCAATAAGATTAAAAACGGCGATCCTGCGGATATACCCGTTGATGAACATATGAAAAGTAAAGCAGAAATGTTTTTAGCAGATTTCAGATCTTATACTACAGATAGCTTAGTAATACAATATTTGGATGATATTCAAGGTGATCTGGATTATTTTACAGGAAAGGATGCCGCGCATATTCTTAGTATAATTGAAAATTGATATGAGATATTCTTTCTTTTTGTGCTTACTTTTATTATGCGCCTGTAGTGAAAGGCAAACGACAGCTCAGGTGGATGCTTCAAATGCGGGGATATATACTACTTGTAAGCTGAATATTATTGATAGGGTAAAGGTTGAAATTGATTTGAATGGCAGAATATCCCGGACTCCTGTTGCAATGCTGTATTTAAGAGAAGATAGTACGTATGTAATGGGGTTTTGTGATAATCAGGTAAGGGAAGTAGGCAGATATTCGTCTGCAAAGGATACTATATATCTTTATAACCGTTGTAATATTGAGGAGCGGACTGATCTGCCTTCTATGAAAATACTTTCAGACTTGGGAAATGAAATCATTTATTTTACCAGATTGAATTATGACCGGCAGTCTGAGAAAATGTATACTCAGATAATCCCATTGGAGAAAAACCTGGACTATGCGCATGTTGGCTTTTTAAGAGGGCAGGAGCTAAGCTATGATTCCTTAATATACTATTACAGGCAGCAATCAGTGGAAGAGCAAAATCTATGGACAGATAGTGTATTAAGAAGCCGGAAGAAACGTTAGGAACAGGAAAATATCCTGAAGCCGGTGCAGCTAACATGGACTTACTTACACACTTATATTTTTGCTTTTTATTCATTTCTACGGGGAAGCATTCTCAGATGATTTTCTTAGGTCATCCATCTTATCAATAACGCTCCGATGTCTGGTGTTGAAAACTTTTGGGCAAAAATTTTATTGAAAATCAATACCTTATAAGGATGTTTGTAAAAAATGTTCCAAAATGTTTGGTAGCTATCTGAAGTAGTTATAATTTTGCGGTCTCAAATTCGGTACATTTTTGTTGAAATAATAATATGTTGCCGGGTTATGAAAGATATTTATCAATAAAGCAAAAAGATACATTCAAATGTCACTTAATCAATTAAGCTACAGAACAATATCCGCAAACGAAAAGATCGTTGTGCGTGATTGGTATGTTGCAGACGCTACTAACCAGCCGTTAGGCCGTTTTGCTTCTAAAGTTGCAGCTGTATTACGCGGTAAGAACAAAGCTTATTACACTCCCCACTTCGATTGTGGAGATTATGTAATCGTAATTAACTCTGCAAAGATCTCTTTTTCCGGTAAAAAATTAGACCAGAAGGAATATCAGAACTACTCCGGCTACCAGGGTGGTCAGAAAATTGAGAAAGCAAAGGATCTGTTGGGCCGTCGTCCTAACCACGTTATTGAGCGCGCGGTAAAAGGTATGCTGCCTAAGAACCGCCTGGGCCGTGCTATGTACAAGAAATTATTTGTGTACGAAAGTGCAGAGCATCCTCACACTGCCCAGAAACCAAAAGAATTCAAATTTTAATTCATCACCTGTATAGGTTTATAGATATTTTAATACAATGGAAAAACAAATTAATAATGTAGGTCGCCGTAAAGAAGCAGTTGCTCGCGTTTACTTGTCAAAAGGCGCAGGCAACATTACTGTGAACGGTAAAGATTACAAAAATTACTTTCCACTTATATATTTACAAAATCAGGTAGAGCTGCCTTTCAAAACTATCGGAGCGGAAGGCCAGTTCGATGTGAAAGTAAATGTGAAAGGTGGTGGTCCGAAAGGACAGGCTGAAGCTATCAAATTGGGTATTGCGCGTTCCCTGTGCGAACTGAACGAAGAATATCGTCCTGAGCTGAAAAAAGCAGGGCTGATGAAACGCGATCCCCGTGTTGTTGAGCGTAAGAAATTCGGTAAAGCAGGTGCTCGTCGCAGCTTCCAGTTCTCTAAACGTTAATGTGTGCCTGGCGGCCTGACAGCAGAAAGCATATGGTGCCGGCAGTTGAAAAAATAATAATTTTAAAACTTATTCAATATTCCAAAAGATGGAAGAAAATAAATCATTACATCAGCAATTACTTGAAGCGGGCGTTCACTTTGGTCACCAACGTAAAAAATGGAATCCGAAAATGCTGCCATTTATCTTCACTGAGAAAAATGGTATTCACATCATAGACCTGAATAAAACCATTGCAGGCCTGGAAGATGCCGCGGCTGCTTTGAAGCAGATCGCTAAGAGCGGAAAGAAAATCATGTTCGTTGCTACTAAAAAGCAGGCTAAGGAAATCGTAGCTGAAGCAGCCAGCAAAGTGAATATGCCTTATGTTACCGAAAGGTGGCTGGGTGGTATGCTGACCAACTTCCAGACTATCCGTAAGAGCGTTAAGAAAATGCAGGGCATCGAAAAAATGCTGAATGACGGTACTCTGGACAGCGTAACCAAAAAAGAGCGCCTGACCCTGACCCGTTCCAAGGATAAAATGGAGAAAGTGCTGGGTGGTATCGCTCAGATGAACCGCACTCCCGCCGCTTTATTCATTGTGGATATCAGCCACGAGCATATCGCGCTGTCTGAAGCCAAGCGCCTGGGTATCTCTACTTTCGCTATGGTAGATACGAACTCCGATCCTACCAAGGTGGATTTCGCTATCCCGTCCAATGATGACGCTACGAAATCCATCGCCATCATTACCAACTACCTGACTGCCGCTATCCTGGAAGGTCTTGAGGAAAGAGCTGCCAATAAAGAAGCAGAGGTAGATGAGCAGGAAGAGGAAGTAACAGAAAGAATGAGAGGTCTGGACCTGGATGAAGAAGAAGGCGGTGCCAAAAAAAGTGCTCCTAAGAAAAGCGCTGCGGGTTCTCGCTCCCGTAAACCAACCGGAACAACTAAAAAATAGTTTTCCACCACGCTTTTTCCCACGGAATTTCTTTCGTATCTGACTTAAAATGCATCCTACTATATGTATATAAAACAAAGACCACTGATTTTTCATTCAGAAATTCAGCTGGTCTTTGTTTTTTGAGTACGGTTCAGCCGCAGGAAAAGGCCGGTCCATTATCTTCTGTCATTGCAGGGGAGCGTACAGCAGGACGATTAGCAAGGCATTAAAGAAAAATATTTTTTGCAGCTTTGTTATGAATTTTTTGCAGCGTACCTTTGCACAAAATTTCGAAAAAGGTGTTACACAGCATTAAGCAATTTATAGTTTTATTCTTTTTAATGACTTTAGGGAGCATTGCGCCTGCATTAGCCGAATCTCATGCCGAAGCAGGTCATGAAGAAAAAGGGTTTGATGCAAGCAGTACTATCCTGGGACACGTACAGGATGCCTATGACTGGCACTTCTTTGACTGGGATAATCATCCTGTTTCGGTTCCGCTGCCTGTTATCCTATATAATAAGGAGCAGGGAACACTGGATATTTTCATGTCCTCCAGGTTTGAGCACGGTCATGCGGAAGTGAACGGCTACCAGGCCGATCATCACCTGCACACCATTACCCGCGCGGACGGCCAGGCATTCCTGGACTTTTCGATCACCAAGAATGTGATGTCTATGCTGATCGGAGTGGCGCTGATGCTGTGGATGTTCCTGGCAATAGCTAAAAAATACACCAGGAACGGCGCGCATGTGGCCCCTAAAGGTATGCAGAACTTCCTGGAAATGTGTATCGTTTTCATCAGGGACGAAGTAGCCAAGCCTAATATCGGTCATAAATACATGAGATTTATGCCCTTGCTGCTGACGTTCTTTTTCTTTATATGGATCAACAATATGCTCGGCTTATTACCGGGTGCGGCCAACTTTACCGGTAATATCGCGGTAACGGCTGCGCTGGCGCTGGTGACTTTTATCGTGATGCTGTTCAGCGCGAACAAGCACTTCTGGGGTCACCTGTTCAACCCGCCGGGCGTGCCTTTTCTTATTGGTATCCTGTTGACCGTTATAGAGATTCTTTCGCTCTTTATCAAGCCAATAGCCTTAATGATCCGTCTGTTTGCCAATATCCTGGCAGGACATATCATCATACTGAGCATCATTTCAATGATCTTTATCTTTGCGCTGATGAATGAAGTGGCGGGATGGGGCTTTGCTCCGGTATCCCTGGCATTCACATTATTTATGTACTGCCTGGAATTACTGGTGGCCGCTATTCAGGCATTCATCTTTACCAACCTGACAGCCGTGTTCATCGGTCAGTCGGTAGATGAAGCGCACCATCCTGATGAGGCGCATGGTTTGGAAGGTGCAGCGCATCATTAATAATTAGAAAGTAAGTTTTAAAATTTTTTATTCATAATTTAAATTCAAGTACAATGTCATTATTGAACACTGTAATGTTAGAGATCGGTGGATCTATCTCCCAAGGTTTAGGTGCTATAGGCGCTGGTATAGCTGCTTTAGCTGCTGGTATCGGTATCGGCCAGATCGGTAAAGGTGCTGTTGAGTCTATCGCCCGTCAGCCTGAAGCCGCAGGAGACATCCGTTCTTCTATGATCCTGACTGCCGCATTCGTTGAGGGTGTTTCCCTTTTCGGTGTGATCGCAGGTCTGCTGGCTGTAGTAATGAAATAATCCGTTACAGCCCTTAGGAAAAGCTCATTCTGGTAATTCAAAGCACAGGGCGATGGATTACCAGAAATTTTAAAACAATTATCAGTATCTTTTTTAATACAATTTTTGTAAATCAACAATATGTTACCATCAATTCTGACCCCCGCTTTAGGTTTGTTTGCCTGGACCTTAGTAGCGTTTATTATTGTGTTCCTGATACTAAAGAAATTTGCCTGGAAGCCAATACTGAATATGCTGTCTGAGCGTGAAACGACCATTGCCAATAATATAGCCGCTGCCGAAAAGGTAAGAGCTGAAATGGCATCTATGCAGGCTGAAAATGAAAAATTATTAGCGCAGGCAAGAGAAGAGCGTACCCAGTTATTAAAAGAGGCGAAAGAGACGAAGGACAAGATCATTAACGAAGCCAAAGAGCAGGCTAAGGTCGAAGCGGATAAGATCCTGGTAAATGCACATGCCCAGATCGCGCAGCAGCGTAATGCAGCTTTGGTTGAAGTGAAAAATGAGATCGGTAACCTGGCTATTGAAGTAGCGGAGAAGGTATTGCGTAAAGAATTTGCGGAGGCCTCTTCCCAGCGTGAATATGCGAAATCCCTGGCTGCTGAGATATCTCTGAACTAATTAACTAATTTCCCTGGGTTTTATTGAGCGGTCCCTTTTCGGCAGGCCTTATCCAGAAACCCTATAAATACATGACTATAATATGCAAAACCCACGTTTAGCATCACGTTACGCCAAATCCCTGATTGATATCGCTAAGGAGAGCCATACCCTGGAAGCAGTGCTGTCTGATATGGAGCTGATCGGTAAGACGCTGGCATCCAGCAGGGAACTGTCGCTCGCTGTAGCAAGCCCTATTATCAGGGGAGATAAAAAAGCGGCGATCCTGAAGGCTGTTTTCGGAGATGCTTTGCAAAAGATCACGACCATGTTCATTGATCTGCTGATCAGTAAGGGGCGTGAGGCGAACCTGGCGGAGATAGCAGCAGGATATATAGCGCAATACAAGAAACTGAACCATGTCCATACTGTGAAGCTGACTACTGCCGCTCCTATTGATGAAGAGCTGAAAAGCCTGGTTGCCGGAAAGGTGGCCGCAGAAATGAAGGACGGTAAGGTAGAGATAGATACAACGGTAGAGCCGGATCTGATCGGCGGTTTTGTGCTGCAGGTCGGGGACAAGCTCTTTGACGCATCCGTAAGAAGGGATCTGATGGATGTCAAGAGCCAGTTTACCAAGAATATCTATGTTGCGGATATCTAAAAGATACAATTGAAACAATATTATTTTAATCATTCATAATTCATAAAGTCATGGTTGAAATTAAACCGGATGAAATATCGGCGATCTTGCGCCAGCAATTAAGCAACTTCAATGCTTCGGCAGAGTTGGAGGAAGTAGGTACTGTTCTTACAATAGGTGACGGTATTGCCCGTGTTTACGGCCTTGGCGGTGTTCGTCAGGGTGAGCTTGTAGAGTTCGAAGACAAGACCCAGGCCATAGCCCTGAACCTGGAAGAGGATAATGTGGGTGTGGTGCTGATGGGTGACAGCAAAAATATTAAAGAAGGATCCAAAGTGCGCCGTACCGGCCGTATCGCCTCTATCAAAGTAGGCGAAGGTATGGTAGGCCGCGTGGTCAATACTTTAGGCGAACCTATTGATGGTAAAGGTCCTATTACGGGAGAGCTGTATGAAATGCCTATCGAGCGTAAAGCGCCGGGCGTTATCTACCGTGAGCCTGTAAAAGAGCCGCTGCAGACAGGTCTGAAAGCCGTGGATGCTATGATCCCGATCGGCCGTGGTCAGCGTGAGCTGGTAATCGGTGACCGTGGTACCGGTAAAACTGCTATCTGCCTGGATACCATCATTAACCAAAAGGAATTTTACGAAGCCGGCAAGCCGGTGTACTGTATATATGTAGCGGTAGGTCAGAAAGCCTCTACAGTAGCTCAGGTATTGAAAACCCTGGAAGATAACGGCGCTATGGCTTACACGATCGTTGTGGCCGCATCCGCTTCCGAGCCCGCTCCTTTACAATTCTACGCGCCGTTCGCGGGCGCTGCTATCGGGGAGTACTTCCGCGATACCGGCCGTCCTGCGCTGGTAGTATATGATGATCTTTCCAAGCAGGCGGTGGCTTACCGTGAGGTATCCCTGCTGTTACGCCGTCCGCCGGGCCGTGAGGCTTATCCCGGAGACGTATTCTACCTGCACTCCCGTTTACTGGAAAGAGCTGCGAAAGTGATCAATAATGACGAGATCGCTAGGAACATGAACGATCTTCCTGAGTCCATAAAGCACTTGGTAAAAGGTGGCGGTTCACTGACGGCCTTACCGATCATTGAAACCCAGGCTGGTGACGTTTCCGCTTATATCCCTACCAACGTGATCTCCATCACTGACGGTCAGATCTTCCTGGAGACCAACCTGTTCAACTCCGGTATACGTCCTGCCATCAACGTAGGTATCTCTGTAAGCCGTGTGGGTGGTTCCGCGCAGATCAAATCAATGAAGAAAGTTTCCGGTACCCTGAAATTAGACCAGGCCCTGTACCGCGAGATGGAGGCCTTCTCCAAATTCGGCGGTGACCTGGATGCTGCTACCAAAACGGTTATTGACAAAGGTGCCCGTAACGTGGAGATCCTGAAGCAAACCCAGTTCAACCCTTTCCCGGTAGAAAAGCAGATCGCTATTATTTACCTGGGTACCAACAATCTCTTAAGAGAGGTGCCTGTTAAGAAGGTAAAAGCGTTTGAAGAGCAGTTCATGCTGGAAATGGAAAACAAATTACCGCATGTATTGCAGGAATTCAAGAAAGGTAACCTGCCACAGGATGGTATTGATGAAATGGTGAATCTCGCCAAAGGCCTGATCCCGCAATTCCAATAAGATATATTGATTTTACAATGTAAACAGGCTGACCTCAAAGGTCAGCCTGTTTACATTGTGCCATTTTACTGGTGTTTCTCTACAGAGCACGGGCATTCAAATAATTAATTCTCAAGGGGCTCAGGAACCTTTTCACCAGCAATCTGCTAAAGCTGTTTAAATGCCATATCTGCATAGCAGTATTGATTATGAAATATTTACTGTGAACGGATATGCCCCCGGTATTATTTTTAAAATACCAGTCAAAAAATTATCAGATAAAATTCTATTTGATATAAAAAAAGAAGTAGTTTTGTGGCTGTTATTAACAAATTTTTTATATATGAATTATAACGACAACATTTTTAAGGAAGAAAGTTTATTGAACGGTGATGCCAGGCAATATCTGCTGCAGACTGTGGGCTGGACCAAGTTTTTGTCTATTGTAGGGTTTATATTCACAGGCCTCGCTCTGATTACGATAATTGGCCTTATGGGGTCCGGGTCCGCTTTAAGCTATACCATGGGATATCCTATGGGCGGAGGAGTGTTCGCCGGGGTGATGATCTTTTATATTGTGCTGATACTGCTCTATATGTATCCTATTTATTGCCTGTATAAATTTTCTACCTGTATCAAGGCTGGTCTGCAAAGCAATAGCAGCTCACTGGTTGCGGAAGGATTTAAATACCAGAAAACGATGTATATGATCCTGGGTATCCTCATGATCATCTTACTGAGTATATACTTACTGGTATTCCTGTTCGGCGGCATAGCCATGCTGGCAGCCCTGTAATACGGCCTGTAAACTACCTTATTAAAGGAGGAGATGGATTGACATCTCCTCCTTTTGCTTTATGTGCTATTTAGCTAAATACCCGTATCTTTAGGTATAATTCATGTGATGTATGTCTTCAAATGAGCACAGGGCCAGGGCGGCGTTATCAAAAATTGATGCGACCAGGAAAATAGAAAATATCATTGCCGCGATCCGACAGAAAACGGTAGATCATCCCAGGAAGGACGGACTACCGCTCGAATTCGGTGTCAGCAGGGACAGCACGGATGCCCGGCTGGCATTCCTGGAACAGGAAACAGGCTATATGCCGGCTTTTCTTACAGGCCAACGGCAACCGTACG
The DNA here is from genome assembly GCA_037190225.1 of Edaphocola sp. GTDB lineage: Bacteria > Bacteroidota > Bacteroidia > Chitinophagales > Chitinophagaceae > MKSF01. Next base: position 127,693 of record JBBCJL010000007.1, read on the forward strand.
ACCTTAATATGCTGGCAGGCAATATTGAGAACTATATCGGTATGACGCAGGTGCCCACCGGTGTTATCGGCCCGGTAAGGGTGCTGGGTACCGAGGCAAGCGGCGATTATTTTGTACCCCTTGCTACCAGTGAAGGAGCCCTGGTGGCTTCTTACCACAGGGGAGCCAAGGCCTGTTGCCTGGCAGGAGGCGTCACTTCCATATGCCTGGTAGAGGCGGTGCAGCGCAGTCCCTTATTTAAGTTTAACAGTATTACGGAGCTGGGAACGTTCCTAGCCTGGGCATTGACGAAAATGGATGCTTTTCATGAAATCGTAGCCGCGCACAGCAACTATGCCCGGCTGCATGAAATGAAAGTGAATATTGAAGGCAATCACCTGATCCTGACCTTTGAGTACACGACAGGGGATGCGGCGGGTCAGAATATGGTTACCATCTGTACGGATGCCATCTGCCGTTATATGGTGGCCCATTGTCCTGCCGCGCCGGAGCAATGGTTCATTGAAAGCAACTATTCCGGTGATAAAAAGGCCACGGCACAATCCTTCAATGCAACGAGAGGCAAGAAAGTGACGGCGGAGATCGTGCTGCCGGAAGCTATTGTGGAGCGCGTCTTAAAGACTACCGTGGATGCTATGGCCACCTACTGGCAATCTTCCACCATCGGTATTGTACAAAGCGGCGCTATCGGCGCGCATGGCCATTATGCCAACGGGCTGGCAGCCCTGTTTATGGCTACAGGCCAGGATGTGGCCTGCGTGGCGGAAGCCGCAACGGGCATTACCCGCATGGAAAAAAGGACAGACGGATCATTATATGCCAGTGTCACCCTGCCCAACCTGATCGTCGGAACGGTGGGCGGAGGCACATCGCTGCCTACACAGCGGGAGTGCCTGGAGCTGATGGGCTGCTACGGGGCGGGCAATGCCCGGAAATATGCGGAGATCTGCGGTGCTGTCATCCTGGCCGGGGAATTAAGCATTGCGGCGGCGCTCTCAGCCGGACACTTTTCCGATGCCCATAAAAAATTCGGCAGGCAGCAGAAATAGCGGGGTTTTCCTGCGCTGCATTATAACATTGTCCGCTTATGGTAAAAGAAAAAGTGATCAATATACCCAATATCCTGTCGGCATACAGGCTGGCGGCATTGCCCTTTATCGTATATAGCATTGCGAATGGCAATAAGTCCCTGTTCATTACGCTGATAGCGGTCAACCTGGTGACGGACATCCTGGACGGGTGGATCGCCAGGACCTTCCGGATGCAGACTGAGCTCGGTGCCAGGCTGGACTCGCTTGCCGATATAGGTACCTACCTGATGGCGTTTACGGGTATGATCGTGCTGGAAAGCGCCTTCGTGCATACCTACAGGGTACCTTTTATACTGATGCTGGTGCTGTGGCTGCTGCCCCAGGTCATATCCCTTATACGCTTCCGGCGTTTTCCCAGCTTTCACCTGTGGTCCAATAAGGCGGTGGGCTATATCCAGGGCATTTTTATCGTGACCTATTTTGTCTGGGGATTCCATCCCGCCTATTTTTACCTTATGATAGCCTGTTCTTACCTCGCATACCTGGAAGAGCTGGTGCTGGTAATATATTTGCCCCGTTTAAGGTCTAATATCAAAAGTGTTTTCCTTGTGCTTAAAGCCAATAAATCTGCACAGCAATGATACTGGCGCTGATCTATATCATTGCAGGTTATTTCCTGTTCGGCGGACTGGCGATCGTGGTCATCAATCGCAGGAATAAACTCTATGCCGCCCGGGACCGGTGGGTCAAATATATTTTTTACCTGCTGGTGGTGAGCGCCACTGTTGCCTGTATCTTTTACGGTCTGCTGCCCTTGCTGGCGCTGGCCATTGCGGGGACCGGCCTGTACGAGATGCTTACGGCCTGGCTGAAGACTGCCCGCAGCCGGGCGCTGCTGTGGAAATGCCTGGGCGTATATATACCGGTAGCCGTTGCTTTCTGCCTGCATGCGTTCTGGCAGGATACGGATGTGCTTTTATTCGTGTACACCATTGTCTTTGTCTTTGACGGATTCGCCCAGATCACGGGCCAGCTGCTGGGCAGGAAAAAGATATTTCCTGTCATCAGCCCGGAAAAGACCCGGGCGGGAGTGATCGGGGGCTATATCAGCGTTATCGTTACTTCCTTATTATTAAAGGGTATTACAGGCCTGCCCGTACCGCACCTGGTAATAAAGACGCTTGTCCTGGCTACGGCTGCCATGACCGGCGACCTGCTGGCCTCCCTGTATAAGCGCAAATGTGGCGTCAAGGATTATAGCAGGCTGATCCCCGGCCACGGCGGTATCTTAGACCGGTTTGACAGCTATATGATGGCCGGAGCCGTCTGCTGGCTTATTTTTAAATAGTTCAATCAATCTTATATGGAGATCCTGACAAACCCTTACAGCAGGCCGGAAGAGAACAATGCGCCTTTATGGAAGCGCTTGTATATATACCAGAAGGAGCGCTTCCCCCTGGCAGGCCATGGCCTGCTGGTCGCGGCTTTCAGCTTTTCCGCCGTGGCCTATTCCAGGATCTGCAGGGGCGTGGAAGGCTTTGTGAGCTGGAAAGTATTCCTGGCAGGTGTTTTTACTACCGTCAGCCTTTTCCTGCTGGTCCGGATCTTCGATGAATTTAAGGACGCCAGGGAAGACGCGCTGTACCGCAGGGAACTGCCGGTACCGAGAGGGCTGGTCAGCTTCAGGGAATTGCGAAATATAGGGGTCATCGTTGTATGCCTGCAGGTAGGCCTCAACGCTCTTTTCTTCCCGAAGATGCTGTTGCTTTACGGCCTGGCATTGGGTTATTTGTTATTGATGTCCAGGGAATTTTTTGTGGCAGACTGGCTGAAGCGTCACCAGTTCTGGTACGTGGTCTCCCATATGCTCATCATTCCCCTTATTGATATTTATGCCAGCGGGCTGGACTGGATGCTGGAAGGCGTAAGGGCCCCTGGCGGACTGCTGTATTTTTTTGCGGTTTCCTTTATGAGCGGCATCGTCCTGGAGGTCGGGAGGAAGATCAGGGCTCCTGGGCAGGAATCGGAAGGTGTGCTGACCTATTCTGCTATGCTGGGACCAACCGGGTCTGCAACTTTGTGGCTGGGAATGCTCTCACTTTCCCTGCTGCTCAGCATCATGGCTTCCGCCTATGCCGGTTACGGCAGTACGGGAGCCATAGTCCTGTCCGCAATATACCTTGTATGCTGTATACCCGCATTATTATACCTGAAATATAAAAGCCGCCGCACCGGTAAAATGATAGAAGGTGCGTCCGCTGCCTGGACCATGGCCATGTATCTCACGCTGGGAGGCGTACCGATGATAGAAAGACTACTGAACGTATGAGCATTATAATAGTATACCTGATCTACCTGTGGGTCACCGTTATCCACTGCATCTTTACGGGGGCTACCCTTTACTTCTTCTGGGGCGCCAGGATGGCACGGCATCACAGGCTGGTGAACACTGTCATTTTCGCCGTTTGCCTGGCCTTCCTGGAGATGTACTGGATACCCTTGTCCGGCCCGCTGCAGCTCACCGTCAGCACTGCCGATACGCTCATCCAGCAGCATTTCGGGATTGACCGCCAGACCAATATTATGGGCATACTCCGCCCGCATTATTTCCATATGGTGCTGTGGCTGGTACAGGGAGTATTTACGGAATGGCTGTGCCGCAGGCAGTATATCAGGATCATTAGCAGAAAGGGAGGTAACCAATGAAGATCATACGGCATACAGAGGCTGCAACAGCCGCTATAGGCTCCGTAGGCGGGAAAGCCTGGCACCTGGCCCGGCTGGAGCAGGCGGGGCTCAGGGTTCCCGGGTGGATGGTAATACCCTCGGAAGCGCTGGGAGAGGTATTGCAGGGAGCGCGGGAGCCTGGGGAGATCAGGAGGCGAATCCTGGATCATACCTTTGATGCAGCATTTATACACCATATAAGGGCCTGTTTTCCCGGCGTTTCCTGGTTTGCCGTGCGTTCCTCGGCTGCCGAGGAAGACGGGGCAGATACCTCATTTGCGGGCCAGTTTGAATCTTTCCTCTTTATAAGGGCGGAAGATATTCCCGCGAAGATCAGGGAAGTGTGGCTGTCCGCGTTTTCCGGGCGGGTCGCGGCTTACAGGGAGGCCAATAACCTGGAGGCACAGCCGGGTATAGCCGTTATCATACAGGAGATGATAGCCGCGGATGCTGCAGGAGTGGCTTTCGGCATCCACCCGTCGGATGGCAACAGGAGGCAAAAGGTCATCAGTGCCATATGGGGCCTGGGCGAAGGCTTGGTATCGGGAGCGCTGGACGCGGATGTCTATATTGTTGCGGAAGATGCCCGTATCAGTAAGCAGGTAGCTATCAAGCAGCAGCGGGTCGTACAGAACGACTGCCCGGAAGGCGGTACCCGTACCGAGGATGTGCCGGGGGAGCTGCGGCAGGCAGCGGCACTGGATGACGAGGCGATACTGGAAGTGGCAGCAGTGCTGGATACCGTGTACAGGATCTTTGGTACTTACCAGGATGTGGAATTCGCCCGTAAGGACGGCCACCTGTATATTTTACAGTCCCGGGCGGTGACGGTGCTGCATAAGCTGGCGGACAGCAGCGATGTGTACACCCTGTGGGATAACAGCAACATTATTGAATCCTACCCGGGCGTGACCACACCGCTGACCTTTTCCTTTATCAGCCGGTCGTATGAAGGCGCTTACCGACTGTTTTGCGAATTCCTGGGTGTGGACCGGCAGACATTGCAGGATAATGACCGCGTGTTTAAAAATACGCTGGGTTTCATTAACGGCAGGGTCTATTACAACCTGAAGACCTGGTACCGGATGCTGGCACTGGTACCGGGGTATAGCATTAACGCGCGTTTCATGGAGCAGATGATGGGTGTAAAGGAACGTTTTGACCTGCCCGGCCATACGCCATTGTCCAAAGGAAAAGCCTGGTGGCGCGTTACCCGGATGGCGGTACAGATGCTATACAGGTATAGGCGTCTCCCGGCAGAGCGGGCTGCATTCCAGCGTTTGCTGGATGAGGTGATCGGGCAATACAAGCGTATGGACCTGAGCCGGCTGTCGGCTCACCGGCTGATGGACCTGTATCTTGATTTTGAGCGGCAACTGCTGAACAAGTGGAAAGCGCCCCTGTTGAATGACTTTTTTGCCATGGTCTGGTTCGGGATATTGCAGAAGCAGACTGCAGCCTGTGTCAGCTCCAGTCCCAATATACATAATGACCTGCTGTGCGGCAGTCATGATATTATTTCCACCCAGCCTATCCACAGGAGCATTGCGCTGGCCACGATGATCAGCAATGACCCCGGATGGAGAAAGCTGTTTACGGAGCAGGATGCGGACGCGGTGTGGGCAAAGGTATCTTCAGATGCTGAATATATGGAGCTACGCAGGGAAATAGAACGGTATATTGATGATTTCGGGGAACGCTGTATAGGAGAGCTGAAGCTGGAAACGGTTTCCTACTCGCAGGATCCCCGCCTGTTCATAGGGGTGCTGAGATCCTATGTGCATTCGGGCATCACGGCAGCCAGTATTGATACGAACGCTGAGCAGGCTATCAGGGAGCGGGCGGAGCATGCGCTGGGATCGGCTTTGAAAGGCCGGTTCCTGAAAAAATGGTGGATCAGGAAAGCCCTGTCGAAGACCCGTGAGCTGGTAAGCGCGCGTGAGAACCTGCGCTATGAGCGGACAAGGGCCTTCGGTATTGTAAGGGCGTTATTCTCAGCTATGGGACAGCGCTGGTATGCCGAACGTATCCTGGCAGATCCCAGGGACATCTTTTACCTTACCCGGGAGGAGATATTTGCCTTTATAGAAGGCCGCAGCGTGACACAGGATATCCGTGCGCTGGCGGCACACCGTAAGCTGGAATCGGAGGCATACAGGTCTATGCCTGCTCCTGCAGAGCGTTTTGCCACCTATGGCATGGTCTATCACGCCAATGACTTTTATTCCCGCCGCAAGGTAGAGGTCACTGCGGGTGACCTGAAGGGCACCGGCTGCTGCCCCGGCATCGTACGCGCCCCGGTGAAGGTGGTGACCGATCCCGCGTCAGTATCGGATATGGAGGGTGCTATCCTGGTAACTTCCAGCACAGATCCCGGCTGGGTGACCCTGTTTCCCGGCGCGGCCGGCATCATAGTGGAAAGAGGCAGCCTGCTGAGCCATTCCGCTATTGTCTCGCGGGAGATGGGCAAGCCATGCATTGTAGGAGTAACGGGTCTGCTGCAGCGCCTGCGTACCGGTGATGTGGTAGAGATGGATGGCAGCAGCGGCTATATCCGTATCATAACATCCCCGGGGCAGGAACCGCCAGACTGAACCGTAGTGCAAAAGCAGTATCATTAAAATGTTAGAAAAAATATTTGCTTTTGTGAACAAAAATATAAACCGGTTGTTATCCAAACAGAAATATCTAATATGAAGAACTGATCAGCCCTGGTAAACAGACTTCAATTCTATTAGATACATCCATCCATGAATGTTTTGTAGTTAGTTTTTGAAGTTTATTTTTTTAACCCCGAAAAATACGAAAACCTATGAAACAGAAGACCCTAGATTTCCTTTACCGGCTGGTAATGTATTTTACTGCCGCATCGCTGGCATATACCGTAGCAGTTGCTTTGTATGTCTTGTATGCATATATCACCGGCGACCTGATCTTCAAGCTTCCTTAAGGAAGTACATATGTTTTTGCGTGCAGGGGAACGTAAAAAAGCGCTTATTTCTCTCTCAGGCGGCATATTGGGGAAATGCCGGAGCCAGGATAAGCGGAAGATATTTAACGGAGCAGGCTTGCAGGGAAGTATCGGCATTGCCGGCAAGAAATAAAATACATAGTTTTAAATACAGCCGTTCATAGTTCAATACGATGTAGCGAAGCACACTCTTCCGGGTGTGCTTTTTCTATCAATAAAATGTACAGGCGTTATGACCTCACTGGTCATAACGCCTGTATGGTATTACCGCAAAGCAGGAAGCGCATGGCTTATCCGCGTGTATAGCGCACCTGCCCGTGCAACACCTGGTCAGGAAGTAAATCCCGTAACAGGAATATGCTCCGCTGATTCAGGCTAAGAGAAGATCACCATAGTGATGTTTGCGGTAGGGCTTCCCTGTGCCCAGGTGGCCTGGTAGGCACTACCTGGAGGGTTGGTACACGGAGGGAAAACACCTACTGCAGCACTGGTAGTATAAGTAGTGCCGCCATACCAGAGTGACTGGTAACCGGCAGGAGCTCCATTCCACGTAAACCTGACACCAAAATAATCAGGTGTGCCCGGGGGAGTAGTTGTAGTGTACATACCCGGAGGCACTGAATGGAATACACCGTCATTGGTAGTATATACGTCGTAGGTACACCCGGTGGTATTAAAGATCGTTAAGGTGTTGGCGTTTGCCAGGGAAGTCAGCAAGGTGCCTGCGAGCAGCATGCCTGAGATTTTTCTGATCATGAGCTAAAGGTTTAAAAGTGATTATGGAAAAATTATGAGTGTAGCGTTAGCTGTTGCGTTGGCTTGTGCCCAGGATATCTGGTAAGGGCCGCTACCGGGAATACAGGGCGGATATACGCCTATAGTACTGCTATTATCGTAAGTATGTGTTGGAAATATTGCATAAATGGATGCATCGGGCAGGCCGCTCCAGCTTACTTTCGCACCTGTAGCGTCAAAAGTGCCGGAATTAACGGTCAGTGTCTGCATCGGGGCAACGGTTAAAGGGGGGATTCCACTGTTGAAGGCCACTCTATACGGGCAGTTGGTAATGTTGAAGATCGTGACATTGTTGGCGTAAGCAGATGTGCCTGCGCATACTGCAAACATACTGAGGGTTGTTAAGAATTGTTTCATGGTCAGGGATTAAAGGTTAAAAATGTTATCAGGCGCGAAGTGCTTACCTGTGATAATATGCTTCAGATAACTGCCGGATCAGAAGATCACCATAGTAACATCTGCGGTAGGACTTCCCTGTGCCCAGGTGGCCTGGTAGGGATTACCTGAAGGGTTGGTGCAGGGAGGAAAAACGCCCACTGTGCTGCTGGTCGTGAAAGTGGTGCCGCCATACCAGAGCGACTGGTGGCTGGAAGGTGCACCATCCCAGGTAAACCTTACAGCTGTATATTCGGGCATGCCCGGGGCAGAAGTAACTGAATAGGGTCCCGGGGGCACAATATGGATCACTCCGTCATTCGCGGTATGTACAATAAAGGTACACCCTGTGGTATTAAAAATGTTCAGGGTATTGGCGTTTGCCAGGGATGCCAGCAAGGTGCCGGCCAGTAGCAGGCCTGAGATCTTTTTGATCATAAACAAGGTTTTAGGGGGTGAATATTAAAAATACTAATAAGCAATAGTAAGGTACCATCTGTAGCTGGTCCGGCCTCACAGTGTGTGCCTAGTGTGCAGGACAGTATGCGATTGCCGGTAACATACCAGCGGAATGACCGCTAGGATGTATTTTATCCCGGATATTTGAACAGACCGGTGACCGCCAGAGCGGTTCTTACAGGGGCCGTTCCGCTGTGGGGTGCTGCTTTATAATCTATGGTTGACGGTATTAATAAGGGTCACATCGTTGACACAGGCGGATGTGACTACTGGTACCGTTAAGGTAGTAGGAGTCATTAAGTGTTGTTTCATGGTTTTCAGGTTGGGTATAACAGGTGGATTGAGAAAATCAAATCATGGGTGGCCATGATAATGATTGTAAACATAATAAATATAATTTAAAATTTATTATAAATTTTAAATATTTTAACTGGCTGTCGACAGCAGCAGGGTCGGCTTACCTGTTATTACGGATGTGCTTCGCTGAGAAGTGTTTCTCTGTTGGGTTAGAAAAATGATTTCGCTATACAGGTACTGTAGCGTGCTGGTCATTCTGAACGGATGTGGGGAAGCTCTTATACAGGTTTGCAGCTTATCTATAGTGCATGCTACACCTTCCATATGATGACTTTGTTTTTTTATATATAGATAGTCAGTTAATAGAAAGTAACAAACGATTATCTGTTTATGCAGCTTGCCGGTACTGCAGGTAAGGATGCAGAGACCTCTGCCTGTATATCCTGAGGATAGCCGGCAGGTTCACAGCAAGTAAATACTAAAAGTATCGTCAATATTCTCTTCTGTGACTGTTGGTATATGCTGTCTTTGCCAGGGCTTTGCGATGGATGCTAAAATCAATGCTTTTGTACGTGCTTTTTTTGTTGCAGTTCCCTGTAAATATTCCGCAGGCTGAAAGCAGTAGCCAGCACGGGGAAAAAAATAGCGGCAAGCAGTGTGAAATCGTGCCTTCTGAAGAGCTGTGGAAATTCAGGAGAAAAGGACAATACGAAGAGTAGAGTTCCTGTAAGTAATCCCAGTGCTGCCACTTTGGAGGTTTTATTGGACAGGATGTTGTTGATCCTTATTATAAGGGAAACGAAGCCGAATAGTCCGGGAACAGAGAACCCGATCATTTGTAGTGCTCTTTCCCATTGCCTGTCTGGTATTTCCGCCTGGAATACCTCCAGGAGCATTACCAGGAGCAACAGGGCAGGTATCAGGGTAAGGAGCAGGGTAATGCTGAGCAATATGATCTCTGTTATTTTGGCGGTCTTATTATTACGGGAAGTCGTCATAAAGGAATTTATATCTATGAAGGCCGGTCTCAGCATTGGCGCTGGGCAAAAGCTATGATATGATTGTCAGGATCGGCAAGATAGCACACCTTATCGCCCCAGTCCCTGTCCGTTACAGGACTGATAAGCCGGGCGCCGTGCCGGAGCGCATGGTCGCATTCAAACGCTACGTCCGCTACGTACAGGTAAAGCTCGCATCTCGGGATGCCGTTGCCGTTATCGGGGTGTGGCGTTTTATCGCCCAGTATCCTGGCGATGCCCTGGTTGGGCATCAGGCCCAGCTTGCAATTGTCAGCCAGTCGGAACTCTGTCATGCCCGGCACATGAAGATCGGGCTCCTTCCGGAACAGCCCGGTATAGAATGCTGCGGATGCCTGCTGGTCTTTGACGTAAAGGATGATCTCTATAAGCTGTATATGTTTCATGCCGGAATCTGTAAGGAGGTATATAAAGTAGGGTGCTGCAAAGTTAGAAAAATCTGCCGGGTACGGTATAATAAAGGTTTAGTAGTTTTTTCCGGTGCAACAAGACTGAAAGGCTGGCATTATACCATTATTATATTTAACCACGAAGTGATGACAATGTAGATGACCGTTGCCGTACGGTGAGAAAGGGTAGATGTGGTCATCAGGCACATTCTGCCACCCTTTCAGGGTTTAGGTTGGGGTAAATTATTTTTTGGCTATAGTTATTATACCGCTTCGCGGTTGTATATAAGCCCGAAGGTTTGACATTACTATAGGATTATACCATTATCCATATTAACCACGAAGTGGTGGTATTGTAAATGCCCGATGGTATATATTGAGCAAGGGATCGGCATAGCCATCAGATAAATTCAGCCATCCAGGATTTAGGTTGGGGTAAATTATCTTCTGGCTATAGTTATTATACCGCTTCTCGGTTGTATATAAGCCTGAAAGGCTGACATTATCATAATTATAGCATTATTCGTATTACCGCTTCTCGGTTGTATACAAGCCCGAATGGCTGACATTACTATAGGATTATACCATTATCCATATTAACCACGGAGTGGTGACATTATAGATGATCTATCAGGCACAGCCATTAAATAACATCTATATTTGGCCATATGCTTTAATTGTATTATCTTTATAGATATTCAGCACTCACTTTACATTTGGATGTTGTCTTCATTTATTTTCTCACACAACAACATCCATTATTTATGGCTTTGCTGCTTTTCTTTATCATACATTGGTATGCCTCTTTATTTTTTCAGTCCGTATTTCATCACCGTTATGCCGCGCATAATATGTTCACTATGTCCCGCACCTGGGAGAGACTATTCTATATAGGCTGCTTTATTACACAGGGTTCTTCTTACATCAGCGCCTATGCCTATGGCCTGATGCACCGCTTGCATCATGCGCATACAGACGAGCCGGAAGACCCGCATTCTCCTCACAACGAACCTAATCCTTTTTTAATGATGTGGGTGACCAGGAACAGTTATTTCAACCTGTACATAGGCAAAACGCAGGCGGCGGAGAAGTACAAAAAGAATCTCCCGGAATGGGAAGCTTTTGACAGGTTAGCGCACAGCGGCATTGCACGGTTATGCTGGGTGGCCATATATGCGCTTATCTACAGCCTGCTGGCTACCGCCTGGTGGCAGTGGCTGCTGTTCCCTGTTACCGTAGCCATGGGGTCCTTTCAGGGCGTAGTGGTCAACTGGTGGGCACATAAATTCGGGTATGAAAATTTTAAGGTAAGCAATACTTCTAAAAATATACTTCCTGTAGATCTGATCTTCTGGGGAGAGGCTTATCATAACAATCATCATAAACATCCCACACGTCCCAACAATGCAGCAAGATGGTTTGAATGGGATATGGGCTTCCAGAGCATGCGGCTGCTGAATTACCTGCGTGTTATTAAGCTTAAATGATGCAGGTGACCGGGACCTTGTTTCCCCTTTTAGATATAGATAAAAAGTATTGTACGGATGCAGGAAATAAAAGACGGCTCCGTACTTTCCGGTGATACTATGTTTAGTGTTGTGTATTTCGGCTGTGGTGCAGCGAAACGGAGCAACCTGGAATAGCTGTGTAAAATTCATTTCCTCTTGCTAAACAAAATTCTGTAATGCGGCCTGTCCTGACAGCTTATTTTCTATAGATAGGTATATAAAAAAATGCAGCAAAGCGATCGAACCGCTTTGCTGCTTCAGGATATTCACACTGTAGTATGTGTATTATGCCAGCCTGACATTTACGGCATTCAGGCCTTTTCTGCCCTGCTGCACTTCATAAACTACTTTGTCATTTTCCCGGATAGGTGCCTGGAGACCGCTGATGTGCACGAAGATATCTTCCGTACCATTTTGAGGAGTTATAAATCCGAAACCTTTTGATTCATTGAAGAATTTTACTGTACCTTCTTGCATTGTTGTTGATTTGATTATTAATTGTGTATAAAGTTACTTGATTTTTCTGACATTTATCGCAGCGTACCCTTTTGGTGTTTTTTCTTTTTCGTAAACCACCCTGTCTTTCTCTTTTATAGGTTCGCGTGTTTTGTTGCTGTGTACAAAAATATTGGCCCTTGTATTGTCTTCTGTAATGAAGCCGTATGCCTTATCGGTAAAGAACAAGGATACGATACCGGTAAACTCCCTGTCTTCCGCGGCAGCGGCCCCTTCGGGAAGATCCTGTACAGGTACCTTGCTTCTTTTCTGTTTTTCGGGCGGTACATCGGTTATGTTACCGTATTCATCCAGGTACACTGTCATTTCTTCCAGGCTTTTGCCTTTGTCGTTATTCGTTTTACGCTCTTCTCTCCGTTCCTGCTTGTCCTGCTTTTTTTTAGCTTTTTTTTGTTGTAATGCTTTTTTGGAATAAGTATCCGCCATATTGTATTTGTTGATTTTAAAGATTCATTAATTGCCTGCCATTGGTTACGGAGGCTTTTACAGGCATCCGGAAGCCTATCAGCTTCTGTATGTTTTGCAGGTCTTCCTGTTCTTCGCTTCCGCAAAAGGATACTGCCACTCCTTCCTTGCCGGCACGTCCTGTCCGTCCTATCCTGTGCACATAGGTCTCAGGTACATTGGGCAGCTCGTAATTGACCACGTGCGGCAGCTCGTCTATGTCGATGCCCCTGGCGGCTATATCCGTAGCTACCAGCACCCTTATCCTGCTGCTCTTGAAGTCTTCCAGGGCCCTTTGCCTTGCATTCTGCGATTTATTGCCGTGTATCGCCGCTGCGAAGATGCCTTTCTGGCCCAGCTGCTTTACCAATTTGTCTGCCCCATGCTTGGTACGTGTAAAGACCAGGGAACGGGCAATCGACCTGTCATTCAGCAGGTGTATCAGCAGGCCGGGCTTTTCTTTCTTCTCTACAAAGTAAACGGACTGCTGAACGGTTTGCGCCGTTGAAGATACGGGTGTCACAGATACTTCTACCGGCTGGTTGAGTATGGTATTGGCAAATTTCCGGATAGCTTTAGGCATCGTGGCGGAAAAGAACAGTGTTTGCCTGGATGCGGGGATATGGGTAAGGATCCTTTTGACATCGTTGACGAATCCCATGTCCAGCATCTGGTCTGCCTCATCCAGTACCAGGATCTCTATGTTCGCCAGGCTGATGTAGCCCTGCTGCATAAGATCCTGCAATCTGCCCGGCGTGGCAATAAGGATATCCACACCTTTTTTCAGGCCCGCTACCTGCTTGCCCTGGGGCACACCACCAAAGATGGAGAGGTTACGTATGCTTAAATATTTACTATAGGTATTGAAGCTCTCTTCTATCTGCAGCGCCAGCTCGCGGGTCGGTGTCAGCACCAGGGCGCGGATGCGCTGGGGGTGGGGCTGGCTGGCCTGCAACTGCTGCAATATCGGAATGGCAAAGGCAGCGGTCTTGCCCGTACCTGTCTGGGCACATCCTAAGATATCCTTTCCCTTCAGTATATGGGGAATGGCCTTGGCCTGTATCTCGGTAGCGGAAATATAGCCTGCGTCAGCAACGGCCCGGCGTATGGGTTGTATTAAGTCTAATTGATCGAAATTCATATTTGATTATTTGCAGGAGACATGCTCCCGTTTGTTAAGTTTGGACCGGCTATACTGCGTATATAACCAGGTACCTGTTCATAAAATTTGTATGGTGAAGTGTTTTTACCGCTCTTCTGCCGTCTACATCTTCTTTCATCACTACGTAGGCGCTGCCGGTAGATCTTCCTGTTGTGCTCCTTATAATGGTAACCGCTGTAATGGTGCCAAAGGAGATAAAAAGGTTGAACAATGCCTGTTCCGAAACATTGATATCAAGGTTGCTTATGTATATTTTCATATTCAGGCGCTTTAGCAGGTGAAAGAACATTAGAGGGATCAGAAACGCGGCTTTTTAAAAAGATCTGCCTGCGCCCTGGGCCTGGCTTCCCGGAGTATGAGCTGGTTATTGTCCAGGTAGCAGCTATCCAGCCGCCGGAGTGCTTCCCTTGCTTCATCGGGAGAGGTCATTCTTATAAATGCGAAGCCCCGGGAATGGCCGGAGAATACATCCGTAATGATCTTAACCGATTGAATAGTGCCGTAGGCAGCGAACAGGTCGTGTAATTGCTTTTCCGTAGTGCGAAAATTCAGGTTGCCGACAAAAATAGTCATGACAAAGTATTTAAGAATAAGGTGGCAGCTGAAAACGCGAAAACTGAGAGAGAAAAAAATGTGTATTCTTAAACTATGACAGAGAATGCAGAGGCAGGTGCCTATCAAAATATTTGATGCTGCAAAGTTAGTTTATTTATTCGGATAATATATAGCTATTTGTGATAATTAACATTTGCTGCTCTTTTTCAGGGTTGTGCGCCCAGTTCCTTTATAAGCCTGAAGTGGGAGGACAGGGCTGTAAAGAAGCTGGGATTGGAAAGGTAGGGCAGGTTGAATTCCTCGCATTTCCTTTTTACAATAGGGCTTAAGGCGGGATAATGGATATGGCTTATGCGGGGGAACAGGTGATGCTCTATCTGGTAGTTCAGTCCGCCGGCAAGGTAGGTGACGATCCTGCTGCCGGGAGAGAAATTGGCCGTAGTTTTTACCTGGTGCACCGCCCATTCGTTTTCTATCGTTACCGCGTCATCAATGCCTACATAGGTGAATTCGGTCTCTTCCACTACGTGGGCCAGCTGGAATATAACAGACAAGGTAAGGCCCATCACAGCATTGAGCATGAGGTAGGCCACCAGCCAGTGCCACCAGCCATGCAGCATGATAGGCAGCGCTATGTAGAAGACAATATAGAGGGCCTTGCTGGTCCAGAAGATCACCTGGTCTTTCCGCGACATGGCAGGCAATTTGCTTGTATAGACCTTTTTGGTAAAGTACTTATAAAAGTCCTGCCAGAAGATCCAGAAGAGCGTGCTGACCGCATAGAGAAAGGACAGGTAAAGGTGCTGGACCTTGTGGGCGGGTACCCATTTCTGGGTGCTGCACATCCTGATAAAGGGGCTTTTGGCAATATCGTCATCCATACCGTCCACATTGGTATAGGTATGGTGAATGATGTTGTGCTTTTGCTTCCACATAAAGCTGTTGCCGCCCAGCGCATTCAGAGTATAGCCCAGCAGCTCATTGACTTTGCTGTTGGTTGAATAGCTGCCGTGGCAGGCATCGTGCATGACATTGAAGCCGATAAGCGCCAGCACAAAGCCGAACAGGCCGCTTAGCAATATTCCCGCGATACCCGGCATAGGCACGAAGAGCAGCAGGGTATATAAAATTACGGACGCGGAAACCAGGATGATGGTTTTGGAGTAAAGTCGCCAGTTGCCTGTTTTTTTCAGGCTGTTCTGGGCGAAGTAAGCGTCTATTTCTTTTTTAAGGGCGGGGAAGAATGTAGCTTGTTTGTTATTATAGGTTACTTTGGGCATGCCGGATGAAATTATTCTTAAGAGTTTATCTTCATTTTAACCGGTATATCATAACAGCACGGTCATGGATGCCGCTTTAAATGAAAGAAAGCACATAAAGATATGAAATTTTCATTAAAGTGTCACAGATTTCCCCGGATTCCTGCTACCAAACGGCCAGGTATCCTGCTGTCCGGCACTTCTTTTTGTGCCGCTGGATGCAGGTGTGCCGGCAGGAGCGGGACGATTGAAAAAATAATCGGGCTAAAGTTTTAACTTTTAAAAAAATGTATTACCTTAGGTCGCTAATTCATTGTTTTTTACAGGTTTATTCCCGTAAATTTAATCAGGTTCCTATGTCCTCATATATAAATTATTGAAGAAACTAAAGATGGTAAGACCCGGTTTTTTGGTTTATGGCTGTTATTTTTATAGCAGCCGTTTTTTATGTCAGCCCGTTCCGGAATATGATCCGCTCAGAAGCCAGAATATTCAGGCTATCGCGTCCGGGCTGTGTATGCGGTGCAGCCGTTACGGTATTCACCTGAATCATGACTCTCCCCTCCTTCCCCCGGCTTCCGGTGTGCCAAATATTCTACACTTTTAGCGCCTTTGGGTAACTAACACCCCGCCATTCCCGTTCACGTGCTCTGTAAAATACTGATAATCATATTAGCGTTGGTTTGGCCCGAAATTAGAAGTGTATGTTATATCGTTCACTTTTAAAATTTTTTCACTATGGCTACTAAAGATCAAAACCAGCACACTACCAACCAGGCCAATACTGGTAATACGCAGGCACACAACCAAAACAACCAGACCCGGAACTCCAATACCGGCCATCCTCCCAAAAAGAATGAGAAAAATGATAAAAATCAGCAGGAGGATAAGAAAAACACACCTAACAGGTAGTGGGGCAGACCGGCCGGTTGATTGCCGGATTGCCCTGTAATTTGCCAGGATACCTTCATGGGTTAACCTCCGTTGAGAAGATGAGAACCGGCATGCAGTAACATTCCTGTGAATACCAGATCAGAGACAGACCTTACATAAGGATATGCGCGCTTTCCCCTATGCGCCGATATAATGCTCTTGATGATGTTTCATAGAATGATCCATGCCCGGGGTTTTCAGCCACTCTGACGGAGGTTATTTTTATGATGCCTGGAGGAAAGGATAGGGGTATCCCGGCCCTTTAAATTCTTTAATCTTTAAAACTTAAGATATTATGAGAAAGATCATTACAATTGCCAGGCTGGCAGGCATCTTGAGCCTTTGTATGCTGCTATGGAATATTTCCGCTTCCGCGCAGGGCCTGATGGGCTTCTCTGATGAGGCGTTTGTGAAGGAAGCTGCGGAAAGGGGTATGGCTGAGGTCATGCTCGGCAAGCTCGCCCAGAACAGGGGTACTGCAGAGGCTGTCAGGAATTTTGGAAAAATGATGGTCACAGACCACCAGAAAGCGAATGAGGAGCTGAAGCAACTGGCACAGCGTAAGAATATATTTGTCCCTGCAGGAGTTCCCAATGATATGCAAAAGGATCATGATAACCTGTCCGGTAAGAGTGCTGCTGATTTTGATGAGGCCTTTATGAAAAAAATGATCCGGGACCACGAAGCGACCATAGCCCTGTTTAAAAGAGCAGTGGATAAAGGTACTGATGCGGACCTGAAAAGCTGGGCGGCCAAAGTGCTGCCTACCCTGGAGCAGCATCTGGAGCACGCCAGGAAGGTTCAGGATGACCTGAAACATAACAATAAGGACAATAAGAAGAAAAAAGGGAAATAAATCATTGCTGTCTGTATAATCCCCAAAACGTACTGAACTATGGAAAAGCATTACACCCTGATTACCGGCGGATCTATGGGCATCGGCCTGGCGCTGGCGGAAGAATTCGCAAGGAACGGTCATAACCTGATACTGGTAGCCCGGTTTACCGAAGAGCTGCTGAGAGCAAAACAGCAGCTGCTGCCTTATAATGTAGAGGTGATCATAAAGCAGCGTGATCTCTTTGACCCCCGGGCCGCTTTTGAACTTTATAATGAGCTGGTGTCGGAAAGCCGGGTGGTGGAGATACTGGTCAATAATGCGGGCCAGGGGCTTTACGGCCTCTTTGAATATACAGATATTCATCGGGAGCTGGCCATCATTAACCTGAATATCTGCTCTATGGTAGTACTGAGCAAGCTTTTCCTGAAAGATATGCTGACGCGTGGCAGGGGAAGGATACTGAATCTGTCCTCTATTGCCAGCAAGTCGCCCGGCCCCTGGCAGTCCGTGTACCATGGCACCAAGGCTTTCGTCCAGTCCTTTTCCGAAGCCCTCCGAAGCGAGGTGAAGGACCGGGGCATCGTGGTCACTGCATTGCTGCCGGGCGCTACCGATACGGATTTCTTCCGCAAGGCCGGAATGGAGGAATCCAAGATCGCACAGGATAAAGATCAGCTGGCCGACCCTGCGGATGTGGCGCGGGACGGGTATAAGGCGCTTATGGCCAATGCGGATATGGTGGTATCAGGATTTAAGAACAAGCTGAATGTCTGGATGAGCAATATTATGCCCGACAGCATAGCGGCCGACAATATGAAAAATCAGCAGGAGCCGGCAGACGGTGAGGCATAATTGATCTGGATAAAAAAATAAAGTATGAAAGCAGCTGTATTCCATGCTCCCGGTCGTATTACATACGATACTGTGGAGGACCCTTCTATAAAGGAAGACGGAGACATTATCGTTAAAGTGACGGCTACCGCGATATGCGGCTCAGACCTGCATATTTACAGCGGCGGTATTCCGCAGGCGCGTAGTATGGTCATGGGTCATGAGTTTATGGGTATTGTGGAAGAGACAGGAAGAGGGGTACGGTCGCTTAAGAAAGGTGACAGGGTCATTGTACCGTTCCCGGTGGCCTGCGGGCATTGCTTCTTTTGCAATTCCCTGCTTCCCGGCCATTGTGAGAACAGCAACCCGGAGCATTACGGACCTGAAGGCGGTGTGCTCACCGAAAAAGGCGGCGGCCTTTTCGGCTATACCGACCTGTACGGAGGGTATGACGGCGGCCAGGCACAGTATGTAAGAGTGCCTTATGGCGATTTCGGGCCCCGGCTTGTTCCCGGGGGTATGACGGATGAAGCTGTATTGTTCCTTACGGATATCTTTCCTACAGGATATACAGGCATAGATTGGGCCGGGGTGAAAGGAGGGGAAAGCATTGCTATTTTCGGTGCCGGTCCGGTAGGACTGATGACCTTAAAGGCTGCCCGTCTCCGTAACGCCGGAAGGGTGATCATGGTGGATACGCAGGCGTACCGGCTGGAAAAGGCGCGACAGGTGGCGGATTGCCATACCGTACTGTGGGAGGGTAAGGCGGAAGATGTGGTGGCGGCCATACGGGAGCTGACAGGGGGAAGAGGTACGGATGTCTGTATTGATGCTGTGGGGTTTGAGCCGGACCGTAGCCTCTGGGACCGCACCAAAGCTGTCATCAACCTGGAAAAAGGCTCGGTGAAGGTCCTGGAAGCCTGTATGAGCGCGGTACGGCGCGGTGGCTTTGTGTCTGTTCTGGGTGTTTACCCGATGCCTTATGACAATTTCCCGGTAGGCCAGTTTTTCGACAAGGGTATTACCCTTCGCGGCGGACAGGCGCCCGCGCATAAATATATGGACCTGCTGTTGCAGGAGGTGCAGGCGGGAAAGGTCCGCCTGGATGATATTATAAGTCACCGGCTGCCGCTTTCGGAGATCGCCCATGCCTACGATATTTTTAAAGAGAAAAAAGATGACTGCGTCAAGGTGGTACTGGATCCCTGGGCGTAAGTTTTGTTTGCCGTAGAGACGGAACCTTCCGTTTTCAGGCCTGGCCATTGACTGAAAATGTCGATGGCCTTTTTTATGGCTGTAAAACGGGGGTACAGGCATGCTTATGGCCTGCATATGTTGCGACGGGCGCCTGTCCGCCGCAAGGAATTTATTACTCAATCTATTGTTGCCCAACCCCATTTGAGTAAAGTAATCCACATAGGTTTTCCTGGATAATGTATAACGGTTTAGGAATCAATAGCACCATTTTATGGCCCGGAATTGGCATTAGGATTTATATTGTTAACCAATAAAACTTTTAGCTATGGCAATGCGTTCAACAAGAGGCCAATCAGGCTCATCGGGCCGTTCGGGAAACAGCTCGTCCAGAAGAAGTAATACAGGTAGTTCCAATCGCGGCAGCGGCAGTCATCAGGATGACAGCTACCATGATGATGACTCTTACGAAGAAGGCTTCAGGGCCGGTTACCAGGCAGGCTATGAAGATGCCGAAAACGGTGAGGAATTCGATGATGACTATGATCATTATGATAATGACGATTACGGAGATGATGACTATGATGATTACGATGACGATGAAGATTATGATGATTACGATGATGACGAAGATTATGATGATGACGATGATGATTACAGCGGCTCTTCCAGGTCCGGCAGGGGATCAGGCGGCCGTGGATTTGCGTCCATGGATCGTGAGCAGGTACGTCGTATAGCTGCCAGGGGCGGTCGTTCATCCGGTAGCGGCAGGGGCAGCTCCGGCTCCTCTTCCGGCTCATCACGTTCCGGTTCCGGCTCATCTGGAAGGGGCGGCTCTTCATCATCCGGCAGGGGGTCCGGCGGCTCCAGAGGCAGCAGTTCCTCCAGGGGCGGTGGTTCTTCCAGTAGCAGCGGTTCATCCAGAGGTGGTAGCTCAGGTGGCTCCGGTCGGGGTTCCGGTGGTTCCAGGAGCTCTTCCGGCTCCTCAGGCGGCTCTTCCTCAGGCAGCAAAAGAGGTTTTGCAGCAATGAGCAAAGCCCAGGTAAGGCGTATTGCAGCAATGGGAGGCCGTGCTTCTCATGGAGGCGGCCGCCGGTCCAATTCATAAAGTAAATTTTTTATTTAATATCACACACATTGGTTGTTGGAAAGGCTGCAGAAGCAGCCTTTCTTAAACTACCGACCAGCTAAAACTTTATCGTATGTCGCAAGCAACATCTACTGCTTCTGAAAAATTACGTTCTTCCTATAGTGCGGCGCCGCTTCAGGAGTTTTTCCTGACCTCCCTAAAGGAGATCTACTGGGCTGAGCAGGAGATCATGACAGGGTTGAAAAAACTACAGAAAGCCACCACGCATCAGGGCCTTATCAGGGCTTTTAAGGATCACGAGCATGATACCATCAAGCATATTGTACGCCTGGAAAAGGTATTTGAATGGCTCAATGAACAGCCGGAGGCTAAGATGTGCAGGGCAATGGAAGGTATTCTGAAAGAAGCGGATGAGATCATTACGGAAACGACCGAAGGTACTGCTACAAGGGATGCCACGCTCATTATAGCTGCCCGGAAGGTAGAGCACTATGAGATCGCCTGTTACGGCGGACTGGTAGCTATTGCATATACCCTGGAGCAGGACAGGATCGCCAGGCTGCTGCAGAAGACGCTCCGGGATGAAGAGCATACGGATCTCCTGCTATCGGAAATAGCTATGCACGAGATCAATTTTAAGGCCCCGGATGAGCGGGATGATAAGTAGGAACAGGAATAAGCGCCCGAAATGCAGGAAACAGCTTTTTAAAAATAATTTTTATTTCTTTTAACCATAAACCGAATTATTATGAATAATATGTATAAGCCCAATCTGATCCCTGTACTGTTGCTCGTCCTTTTAACATCCCTGGCTGTGGCCTGTGAAGATAACAATAAAGGCTATAATGACAGGGACAATAACAATGTAGATTTCCCTCATACACCGGATCCTGAAATACCCAATAATCCCGATACCTATACCAATTCGGTCCGGAGCAGTGATTCCACTGTGGATTCAGCTATGCGCAGGTAACATTGCGGGCAGTGTAATTCCCTTGAAAGCGGTTCACAGGCGCAGCAATGCGGTACTATTGCTGCGTAGTGAGCTCCCGGATGATGGCATCTATTTTCTGTACATAATTATTGATCTCGCTGTCATATTGATCTGTATGCTCTGCTATTGATTTGTACAGCAGCTCATAGCTTTTTATTCTGAGCTCGCAATACTCCTTCATCTTTATATTTCTCCGGATCAAGGCATCTGGCAGCTTCATATGTTCTATTTCTTCCATTATTTCCAGGCTCTCCTTCCAGTAATAGATGCCTCTTTCCCGGAGCTCTGATAATAATAGCTCATCCGGCGTACCTGCAGGACGCTGAAGCACTTCCATCGCCATGGACTCCAGCGAAACGAACCGCTGCATTTTTTCATCATACCTGACGATGTCATTAGGCAGGTTCCTGAACGTGTAAAATCCTGTAAACAGCAGTATTATGGTCAGCATGCCGATGATAGAGAACTTAACGGTGTTGTCATGATATTGTCTCAGGCTTGGCATCAAAGCGTATCCTGTAACCAGTCCGCCTAACAGCCCTCCGATATGTGCAGCATTGTCGATGCCGCTGCCGGGCTTCAGGCCGTTGAGTATATTGTAAACTACAAAAAAGGCGATACTTGCCAGCAGTGCTCTTTTTGCAGATCTTTCTATGAAGCTGGTGGTCAGCAAAGCGAGGAATACCCCATACATACCGAATATGGCTCCGGAAGCGCCGGCGCTGACCGTCAGGTCATGCCACCACAGGCTGGTCAGGCTTGCAAATATACCGGATAGCAGGTAAGCTGCGAGAAAGCGGGTTTTGCCCAGGTAAGGCTCCAGTAAAAGCCCTATATAAAGCAGGGCATACATATTGAGCAGCAGGTGAAGCACACCGATATGTATAAAGCAGGCTGTCAAGAGCCGCCACCATTCACCCTCCAGTGTCAAGGGTCTGAAATTGGCACCCCAATCGATCAGGCTTTGATTATCAGGCTGAAAAATGTTCACACCTGCAAATACCATGATGAGGTATATCAGTATATTGATGCCTGCCAGTACAGGGGTCATAAAATAGCCTTCCCTAGGCTTGAAAAGAGCAAGGAAGCCATTGCCCTGCTCCCCGCCCGGCGGAAAGAGGGGCTGTTCGTCCGCGAAAGTATTGTGATCCGTTCTGAGGCTTTCCAGCCCTGTATCTATTGCTTCCTGTGTCAGGGTTATTCTGACCTCATCAATACATTCCAGCAGCTGTTCTATATTTCTCTTATTCTTGCCGCTGTCAAATACCTGGTTGCCTGTACACTCACTCCGGATATGAGCTGCACTATGCTCTATGCTGACTGTTACTTTTTCGCTCCATGATCTCCAGGAAAAACGGGTGTATGCCACAAAGCCCGTGCTGCTTATAATGCTGATGTTCCAGCCCTGCCGTTTAGCCGCTTCAAGGGCTATAAGAAGAAAATGTTCTGTATCTGGGCCATACAGGTGTACGGTCTCACTGTACTTGGGGGGAAATCCGAATGCCATAATAATTAAATGTCCGGTTCTTAAATGTCGTTTATAGTAGTTTAAATGGAAGCAGTAAGCAGGCTTACTTATCCTCATAGATATCAAAATCCTCAAATCTTATAGTGCCAAAGTCTTTGGCGGTCCTGACGGTTGTTGTTACTTTGTCAGGCTCCGAAGCGTGGAAGCTTTCCGATCCGTCTTTGTGCAGGTACCACTCCCTGTCTGTTGCGATGTATTTATAGGTAATGGTCCTGGTCCATCGCCAGGCGCTGCCACCGTAGTGCTCCACGGAGAAATAGCCGTTCCTGATGACGATGCCCATATAAGGGTCTCCCATTACACCTCCGCAGCTAATGCAGTAAACGGTATTGTCATTGCGCCTTACCTGCTGCAACCGGTTGTTGTCGTCTCTTATAAGGATCAGCAACGGTCTGTCCGGCTCTTCGGTGTTCGCTAAGGTATCTTCGCCGTTCCTTTTCAGCACCAGTATAAGATCGTCCTTCTTATCCTGGTTGAGGTCTCCTGCTGCCGTATCCAGGATGCTGTAGTGCTCCGGTATGAACGCAGACAGTTCGTCCGCAGCGGGTATCCCGCCGGTCGTTATAGCTGCCTGTTCGGGAACTGCGGGGGTATCCGGAGGCGCATGCCGCTCACCGGGCGAAGGATTGTTGCAGGACGGTAAGGCCAGCATAGCGGTCAAGAGCAGGTAGAGTATCGGTTGTATGTTCATAAGTTATTATTCCGGGTGTGGCCGGCAAAGATACGATCCGGTCGTGAAGAAAGGCACTACCGGGTGCCGCCCGGCATAATAATGCTTTATTGCACCTTTTGACTATTGAACATTTATTTACTTAATTTAGATGTCTGCCAGGGAAGGCAGCATACCGGGTAAGCATAAAAGAAAGTGCTATTGCTATGACAAACAATACTGTACATACTGATACAAAACAGCTGGATCATAAGGTAGCTTTTGATTTTATCCGTTATGCCAACTGCTGGGAAGATGCGGATATCCTGTTGGAAGGGCTGCAGGTGACCGCAGGACAGAAAGTGCTGTCCGTCGGTTCTGCCGGGGATAACAGCTTATCCTTGCTGACCGCTGCGCCGGATCTCCTGGTAGCGGTAGATATCAACCCTTCGCAGCTGTTCCTGGTGGAGCTTAAAAAAGCCTGCTTTCAATACCTGGACCGCTCTGCCACCCTGGCGTTGCTGGGATTCAGCCCTTCCTCCGGGCGGTGGGATCTCTACAGGAGCCTTGAGGAGCACCTGAGCAGGGAGTGCCGCCGGTTCTGGGAGCATAACAGGGCAATCCTGGAAGCCGGGGTGATCCACCAGGGTAAATTTGAACGTTACTTCCGTTTCTTTGTCAGGCGTATCTTGCCTTTTATCCACTCACGGCGCACCGTGCAGGCCTTGCTGGCGCCCAAGAGCGACAAAGAACAGCAGGTATTTTACGACACTGCCTGGAACAGCTTCAGGTGGAAAGCCCTGTTTAAGATCTTCTTCAGCAGGTTCGTTATGGGCAGGTTCGGAAGGGATCCTGAATTCCTGAAAGAGGTAGAAGTGCCTGTCGCGCGCTTCATTTTCGGACAGGCGGAACGGCAGCTGCGCTCTGTAAATGCCCAGCGGAATTTTATGCTGCGGTATAACCTTACGGGCGATTTCGGGATGTTGCTGCCGCACTATCTGAAGGAAGAAAATTATGCGAAAATAAAAGATAATATTCAGGCGCTGCAGCTGGAGCAGGGATACGCACAGGCCGCCTTGAAAAAATACGGACGCATGGATAAGATGAATCTTTCCAATATCTTTGAATATATGGACAGGGAGACCTTCCGGGAGGCGGGTCGCAAGCTGACGGCCGGGCTTCACTCCGGTGGCCGGGCGGCATACTGGAACCTGATGGTACCCCGTATGCTGAGCAGCATACTGCCGGGAGAAATGATATACCTGGAAGAGCTGTCACAGGCGCTGACCGCCAAAGACAAGGGATTCTATTATCAACGGTTCATTACAGATCAGAAACAATGAATAAAGATATTACGAACACGCTGATACTGGCAGGGGCCTTTCTGCTGCTCTTTGCGCTGGCCGAGCTGCTGTATCATCTATTTAAGGTGAAAGCGGAATATACCCGTAAGCTGGTGCACGTGGGAACAGGCCTGCTGGCGCTTTTATTTCCCCTGATGCTGGGCAGTCACTGGCTGGTGCTATTGCTATGCGCCACCTTTGCCGTGATCCTTACAGCAAGCTTAAGATGGAAGCTGCTGCCTTCCATTAATGCTATTGAAAGACGGTCAGTAGGCAGCCTGGCCTACCCGCTGGCGGTCTACACCTGCTACCTGGCGTACGATCATTACGGCGGCCGGTTCATTTACTACTACCTGCCCGTTATCATCCTGGCGGTCTGTGACCCGGCGGCCGCGCTCACAGGCAGGAAATGGCCGTGGGGCAGGTACACGGCGGGAGCCGGGAGCAAAACCCTGATGGGAAGCACGGTATTCTGTATCTGCGCCGCGCTCCTCGTCATAAGCTTTGCGCTGGTTGCCGGCTTTGACGGCAGTCCTGCAGCGCTCGCCGGTGCGGCACTGCTGATCGGCCTGTTAGCGGCTGCGACAGAAGCAATCAGTAAAAAGGGATGGGATAACCTGACGATACCGGTAGCGGTACTGGCGGGGCTGATCCTTTCCGGAAATATGCTGGGCCTATGAAGTTGGTACGTACCTATCCCGATGCCGCAGATTTTCACCTGTTCACGGATTGCATAGCACAATGCTATGCTTCGCCGCAGGAGCAGGGCATAAAGCAGCGTGAAGTCCTGGCACACCGGCACCTGGACAGTTGCTGGGTATTGGTCTCGGATGGTATGCCTGTAGCACGGGCTGCTGTTTACCGGAATCCCGCCCTTCAATATATGGAAGCAGATACTATGTGCATAGGTCATTACGAGTGTATTCGAGGCGCTGCTGCTGCCACCGCTTTGCTAGGACACCTGGAGGCATACGCCCGTGCAGCAGGGGCCGGATATATGATAGGTCCTATGAACGGCTCTACCTGGGAACAATACCGCTTTATCAACGAGACGGAACAGCCGCGGTTCTTTACCGAACCCCTGCACCGGCCTTATTATATACGGCAATGGGAAGAGAACGGCTGGGTAACCATCGGGGAGTATGGGTCCGGCCTCACGGATGATCTCTCCGCAGATGTGGGGCTGGTAAGCCGTGTTCGGGCAGCATTGGAGCCCGCAGGTATCAGCATACGGTCTTTGGACCTGGCAGCTTATCGCGAAGAGCTGGTACGGCTGCATCCTTTCCTGCTGCAGGCCTTCTCCCAGAATTTCCTCTACACGCCGCTGGCCCTGCAGGATTTCCTGGATAAGTACCTGCCGCTGCAGCCCTATCTGAAAAAGGAATTCGTGCTCCTGGCCGAGGATGCTACAGGAGCAATCGCAGGTGTTTTTTTATGTATAGATGACCTGTATGATACGGCCAACAAAACCCTGATCATTAAAACGGTAGCGAGGCATCCCGCCCCGCGTTTCAGGGGGCTGGGGCATCTTATGGCGGCCCGGGTGTACCGGGAAGCCACGGCACAGGGCTATGCCCGTATTATCCATGCGTTTATGTACCGTCAGGGCACTTCTGCAACGGTATCGGAACGCTTTAACGGTCATATTTTTAAAACTTACAGGCTTTTCGGAAAGACATTATGATGCAACGGCCGTTCAATATTGCCCGTCTTTTCTTTGACAGGGCGCAGGAAGCTCCTGACCGTATCGCTATCATTGACGGTAAGCGGCAGGTCACTTACGGCCGGCTGGCGGACCAGGTGGACCGTACCGCGCAATATTTCCTGTCCAAAGGGATCCGCAAAGGCGATAATGTGCTGGTATTCGTCCCGATGTCCGTTGACCTGTACAGGATAGTGCTGGCGCTGTTCCGGATAGGGGCGATAGCGGTCTTCGTGGATGAGTGGGTGAGCCTGAAGCGCCTGGAGCTGTGTTGTGATATCGCTGAGTGCAGGGCGGTGGTAGGCGGCTGGAAGGTAAGGCTGCTGTCCCTGGTTTCCGCTACCATAAGGCATATTCCCGTTCACCTGGGAAAAGGATACCGTAAGCATATAACAGGCCGGGCAATACAGGAAACTGGTACGGCAGATACCGCGCTGATCACGTTTACCACCGGCAGCACCGGTACACCTAAGGCGGCAAAGCGTACCCATGGCTTTTTACGCCACCAGTTCGATGCGTTGGAGGCAGAGCTGGGAATAGCAGCGGGAGAAACAGGGATCATCGCGCTGCCCATCGTATTATTTTTAAGCCTTGGACTGGGTTGTACGGCTGTAATAGCCACCTTCAATCCTAAAAAGAAGCGTAAGATGGATACGGCCCGTATCGTATCGCAGCTTGGTCAGTATAGGGCGGACACGCTCATAGGATCGCCGTTCTTCATACAGCAGCTAGCGGCCTATGTGTCGGAGCGTAATATAGCAATGCCCTATCTGAAAAAGGTGGTCACCGGGGGCGCCCCGGTATTCCCGGGAGAGGCCCGCAAATATATAGCTGCCTTCCCGCAGGCAGCGGTAAAGATCGTGTACGGGTCTACCGAAGCGGAACCCGTCAGCAGTATTTCTGCAACCGGGCTGCTGGATTTCGAGGCTGCATCCTTTACGGAAGGGCTGAATGTTGGCCGGCCTGCACCGGTGGCGGAAGTGCTGATTATACCGTATAAGGACGAGCCGCTGGAAGCTGCTGCGGATGATGTGCTGTATGGCTGGTCCTTACCACCCGGGACCATAGGAGAGATCATCGTGGCGGGACCTCATGTGCTGGATGCCTATTATAATAGCCCGGGTGCCCTGCTGCGCAATAAAATATTCACCAGGGAGCAATGCTGGCACCGCACCGGGGACAGCGGCTTTATGAAGGACGGCTACCTGTACCTGGCCGGCCGTTGCAGTACCCTGATAGAATATCAGGGCAGGCTTATTGCGCCGTTCCTTATAGAAAATCTTTTACAATCGGTAGCGGGTGTGGCTGCCGGGACGGTATTGTCGGGCGCTTCGGGACCTGTTATGGTGGCGGAGGCAGGTAGGGGAGCAGATCCGGTACAGATCCTGCAAAACATTCACAGCCTGAACACCGGTATTGCCGATGTAAGGCTGCTGCCGCATCTGCCCAGGGATCCGCGGCACTATTCCAGGATAGACTATGAAGCCTGTAAGCTGTTATTACAATAAAAAAGACGGACACAATACGGTCCGTCTTCTCTGTTAAATATGAATAACTAGACTTTTTTCTGTTCTTTGGCCCAGCTGTCTTTCAGTCCTATGGTCTTATTGAAGACCGGCTTTTCCGGTGTGCTGTCCCTGTCCGTGCAGAAATAGCCCAGGCGCAGGAACTGGAAATGATCCAGGTCTCCGGACGCGGCCAGTGACGGCTCTATATAGGCTGTTTGCACAGTTAAGGATTCCGGGTTGATATAATCCAGTATGCTGCCTTCCGCCGCCGCAGGGTTTTCCACCGTGAACAGGCGGTCGTACAGCCGTACTTCAGCGGTCAGGGCGGTAGCTGCATTGACCCAGTGAATGGTGCCTTTCACCTTGATGCCGCTGGTGTCGCTGCCGCTTTTGGAATCCGGGAAGTACTGGCAATATATTGTTGTCACACGACCCTCCGTATCTTTGTCAAACCCGGTACACTCTACGATATAGGCGTGCTTCAGCCTGACCCTGAGACCGGGCCCGAGGCGGAAATACTTTTTGGGGGGCTCTTCCATAAAATCATCCCGCTCTATCCACAGCTCCTTACCGAAAGGTATATCCCTGTGCCCGGCCTTGTCGTCTTCAGGATTATTTTCCGCTTTCAGCAGCTCCCCGCCTCCTTCGTAATTGGTAATGACCAGCTTTACAGGGTCAAGTACCGCCATAGCCCTGCTGGCTACCTTATTCAGGTCCTCGCGTACGCAATGCTCCAGCAGGGCGATGTCCGTAAGGTTTTCCCGTTTGGCAATCCCTATGGTATCAGCAAAATTGCGCAGGCTGGCCGCGGTATAGCCTCTCCGGCGCATACCGGAGATAGTAGGCATGCGGGGGTCATCCCAGCCGCTCACTACCTTTTCATTCACCAGCTGCAGCAATTTCCGCTTGCTGGTGATCATATAGGAAACGCTGCGGCGGGCGAACTCATATTGCCTGGAAGGGAATATTTCCAGCTGTTCAATGAACCAGTCGTATAAGGGCCGGTGATGGATGAACTCCAGCGTACAGATAGAGTGGGTGATATGCTCTATGCTGTCGCTCTGCCCGTGCGCGAAATCATACATAGGGTAGATGCACCATTTATCGCCGGTACGGTGATGATGCGCGTGCTTGATACGGTACAGGATAGGGTCGCGCATTAGGAGATTGGGATGTGCCATATCTATTTTGGCGCGCAGCACCTTCTCGCCGTCTTTATACTTGCCGGCTTTCATCTCTTCAAAAAGGTGCAGGTTTTCCTGTATGCTGCGGTTGCGGGCGGGACTTTCCTTGCCCGGCACACCGATATCGCCTTTGGTGGCGGCTATTTCCTCGGCCGTCATATCATCTACGTAAGCCAGCCCTTTACGGATGAGCCTGAGAGCATAGCCGTACAAGGTATCAAAATAATCAGAGGCATAAAAGAGGTTGTCCCACTCAAAGCCCAGCCATCTCACATCGTTCATTATGCTCTCTACATACTCTGTTTCTTCTGTAGAAGGGTTCGTATCATCAAAGCGAAGATTGCATTTGCCGTTGTACCGCTGCGCCAGCCCGAAATTCAGGCAGATGCTGGCAGCATGGCCTATGTGGAGATAACCGTTGGGTTCAGGCGGGAACCTGGTATGTATACCGGAAACCTTGCCCGTTTTCAAATCATTTTCTATGATTTCTTCGATAAAATTTAATGAACGCTCTTCCATTGTTCCTGATCAGGTATATGATATAATAAAATGCAAAATTAATCTTTCTACACATAGCAAAAAAATGTCCGCCGGTTCGGTACCCTGAGATCATCATTGCGTGCTGCCGCCCTGTACCGTTCTGATGCCTGTCCCAGGACGGAGCGTGCCGGCCGGGGTAAAAACTTTGATCGAACAAACGGTATTATTTAGTAATTTTGCACCTTATATGATTACAAAATCCACTATATCGGAATTGATCCCCGCAGACTTTCCCCCGGAGAGCAGGGTGTGGGTGTACCAGAGCAGCAGGCCGTTTGCAGAAAAGGAGCAGCGCGAGGTGCAGGAGCAGCTGGAGCAGTTCTACCTGCAATGGCAGGCGCATGGCGCTCCAGTAAAAGGATGGGCGCAGCTGCTGTTCGGAAGGTTTGTCGTGCTGATGGCCGATGAAAGGGGTGTGCAGGTGAGCGGGTGCAGTATCGACAGTTCGGTAAGGATTCTTAAAAGCCTTGAGAAGCAGTATGAAGTGCAGCTGTTCGACAGGCTTTCCATTACGTTCCTGGTGAAGGACAAGCCGGAGGTGCTGCCTTTCAGCCAGGTGCAATACGCCATTGATAAAGGCTATATCAACGGTGACACCTTGCTGTTCAATAACGTGGTGACTACCCGGCAGGAGCTGCTGGAGAGCTGGCTGCAGCCGCTGAAGGACAGTTGGCTGGCCGGACGGGTGAACCTGCCCGCTTAAGCCGGGAGGCAGGATTAATTTATATTATAAATAAAAATAATGATTCTATCAGATAAACGGATACTGGAAGAGATCGGCAAAGGTTCTATAGTCATAGAACCTTTCGTTCGTGAGCACTTAGGCAGCAACTCCTATGATGTGCACCTGGGCAAATACCTGGCGGTGTACGAGGATAAGGAGCTGGATGCCCGCAGGCATAATAAGATCCGGCATTTCGAGATCCCGGAAGAGGGATATGTGCTGCAGCCCGGCGTATTGTACCTGGGCGTAACGCAGGAATATACGGAAACGCATAGACACGTCCCTTTCCTGGAAGGCAAATCTTCTACGGGCCGCCTGGGCATTGATATCCACGCGACCGCCGGTAAGGGGGATGTGGGCTTCTGCAATACCTGGACCCTGGAGATATCGTGCGTGCATCCCGTAAGGATCTACGAAGGTATGCCGATAGGGCAGCTTATTTATTTCCCGGTAGACGGGGAGGTGGAAAACCTGTACAATAAAAAGCAGAATGCCAAATATACGGAACGCACCATCAGACCCGTGGAGAGTATGATGTGGCGTAACGAGTTTTAGTATAGAATGTTCGCAAGGCATAATCATGTGAGTAAAACGGCTGTGATTATGCTTTTGCTTTTAAAGCGTGGTACGGATGCCGGTTCAGAACGGCAGTGTATGATTATTAAATAGTTCAATTATTTCCTTTTCGTTATGAAAAGGTATTGCTTATGAAATATACAGACGAAATACAAAAACGTAAGACCTTTGCGGTAATTGCCCACCCGGATGCGGGTAAGACGACCCTCACGGAAAAATTCCTGCTGTTCGGTGGTGCTATCCAGACCGCGGGCGCCGTAAAGAGCAATAAGATAAAGAAGGGCGCGACCTCCGACTTTATGGAGATAGAGCGCCAGAGAGGTATCTCGGTGGCTACTTCGGTCATGTCATTTGAATATAAGGATACCCTTATCAACCTGCTGGACACGCCGGGTCACAAGGACTTCGCGGAAGATACCTACCGTACCCTTACCGCGGTGGACAGCGTTATCCTGGTAGTGGACGCCGTGAACGGGGTGGAAGAGCAGACCCGTAAGCTGATGGAGGTCTGCAGGATGCGTGACACGCCGGTGATCGTATATATCAATAAAATGGACCGTGACGGCAAGTTTCCTTTCGACCTGCTGGAAGAAATAGAAAAAGAGCTGAACATTTCCCTGCACCCTCTTACCTGGCCTATCAATATGGGCAAGGATTTTAAAGGGGTATACAACCTGTACGAGCGCAGCTTAAAGCTCTTTACGCCGGGACAGAAGGCTACCGATGATAACAGCATTCCCATTGCCGATATCAACGACCCGCTGCTGGACCAGAAGGTCGGCGAGCGCGATGCCGCCCAGCTCCGGGAAGATGTGGAGCTGCTGGACGGTGTGTATGGCGAGCTGGATGTGGATAGCTATAGGAAAGGAAAGACGGCGCCGGTCTTCTTTGGCTCCGCGGTCAATAACTTCGGGGTGGGGGAAATGCTGGATACTTTTATAAGGATAGCGCCTTCGCCTTTGCCGAGGAAAAATGATAAAGGCGACAGCATTGAGCCTACAGAACCTAAATTCAGCGGCTTCATTTTCAAGATACACGCCAACCTGGACCCGCGCCACCGTGACCGTATCGCGTTCCTGAGGGTGTGCTCGGGGCGGTTTGAAAGAAATAGGAATTACCATCACGTACGACTGGATAAAGATATAAAATTCAGTAACCCCTATTCTTTCCTGGCCCGGAGCAAGGAGGTGATAGATGACGCCTTTCCCGGTGATGTGGTGGGCCTGTTCGATACGGGCAACTTTAAGATCGGCGATACCCTGACGGAAGGCGCTGATTTTATGTACACGGGAATACCCAGCTTTTCGCCCGAGATCTTCAAGGAGGTGATCAATAAGGACCCGATGAAGACCAAGCAGCTGGAAAAAGGACTGAGCCAGCTGACCGATGAAGGGGTGGCGCAGCTCTTTACGCAGCACGGCGGCAACAGGAAGATCATCGGCTGTGTGGGCGACCTGCAGTTTGAGGTGATACAATACAGGCTGCTGCAGGAATATGGCGCCAAAGTGGATTTTGTACCTTTGTCCTTTTACAAGGCCTGCTGGATAACGGGAGATAAGAAAAAGATCGAGGAATTTATCCGCTTCAAGCAATCCAATATTATGGAGGATAAGGACGGGCATCTGGTGTACCTGGCCCAGAGCGAGTGGTACCTGAATACCGAGATACAGAACAATCCGGATATACAGTTCCACTTCAAAAGCGAGTTTTAATATTATGACCGGACCTGAACAGGGAATTTTAAGTCTGGTACTGCACTGTATCCGTAAAATTAATAAAGCATGAGCTATACAAGTGCCATCATACAGGGTGTTGTCATCGGGCTGTTTATAGCCATATCCGTCGGGCCTACCCTGTTTGCTGTCATCCGCTACAGTATGCACCACAGCTATAAGGCAGGTATAGCTTTTGTACTGGGTGTTTCGCTGAGCGATATCATATACGTGACGCTGGCCAATATGGCCTCCGGCTGGCTGTCGTTCCTGAACGACCACCAGCGGGAAGTAGGATATATCGGGGGAGCGCTTTTCGTGGCCATGGGATTATATGGTGTGCTGAAAAGGTACAAGCCCAAAAAGCCGCCACGGAACATCCAGGAGCTGCAGATAAGCGGTACGACCTACCTGAAAATAGGCCTGAGCGGGTTTATGATGAATACGCTCAATCCCGGTGTTATCATTTACTGGGTCACTACCGCTACCATTGTTACGGGCGAGACCTGGGATGTCAGGCTGGTGCTGTTCGGGTCCTGTCTCGGGCTGGTCCTGCTGATAGATTTCCTGAAAGTATTATTGGCTGACAAGATCAGGCGTCACCTGACGCTCCGCAAGATCATGTATCTCAATAAGATCTCTTCACTCATTATATTAGGCCTGGGAGTAGGCCTGCTGCTGAAAGTGTACTTCGGGATCAATATTAATACCCATTAAATACCTTTATATAGATCATTACGGGAGGGAAAAGGAAAGTGAATTATGGTATAATAAAACGCGGCAGGCAATTATGCCTGCCGCGTTTTGATATTATTGTGGTGTGGATATTACAGGACTTCTGTTACGACTTCCATCCTGGAACCCCGGGAGCCCTTGATCAGTATCAGCTGCTCGCGCCATTGCTGGGATTGTATATAGGTCTTTAGGGAAAGGCTGTCTGCAAACCAGGGATAGCCTTTCATATCGGCTGCGGCAAATTCGCTGCCTACCAGGAACACCTGCTTCAGGCCCAGCTCCCTGCACAGGTCCACGATCTTCTGGTGTTCAGTAGTGCTGTAATTGCCTACCTCTTTCATACTGCCTAATAGTAATACCTTGGAAGCAGCAGGTATGGCGGCAAAATTCCTGATAGCCACTTCCATGCTGGACGGGTTGGCATTATAGGCATCCAGGATCAGCTCATTTCTGCCCGTCTTTATCCATTGCGACCTGCTGTTGCCCGGCACATAGGCTTCCAGCGCTTCCTTAATGGTCTCAATGGGTATCTGGAAATAGATACCTACGGCGATAGCCGCCAGCACATTAGGCAGGTTATACGACCCGGTAAGCCGGGTCCTGATCTCGGATTCCAGCATATGGTTCAGCACTGCTACTTTCAGCAAGGGAGTGTCACTGACATCCCTGCCTATGATATCGGCATTGCTCTGGCCGTAACTGAACCTCCGGGTAATGCCCCTTGCCATATCCTGCAGGTAATCCAGGTCATTATTGATAAAGACGGTTCCGTTGTGCTCACGGATAAAGTCATACAGCTCACCCTTGGCCCGCCGTACGCCTTCTATGCTGCCAAAACCTTCCAGGTGCGCCTTGCCGCAATTATTGATGAGCGCGAAGCTGGGGCGGGCATAGCGGCAGTAATCGGCGATCTCGCCTGCATGGTTGGCGCCCATTTCCACTATGGCTATTTCGGTATCGGGAGTGATGCTCAGCAGGGTGAGGGGAACACCGATATGGTTGTTGAGATTGCCTTCGGTAGCGGTGGTCCTGTACTGCGTGCGCAGCACGGCTGCCATCAGCTCTTTGGTGGTCGTTTTCCCGTTAGATCCCGTGATGCCTATGACGGGTATGGACAGCTGCTGACGGTGGTAGCCGGCCAGGGACTGCAATGTTCCCAGGCCGTCCGCTACCCGGATAATATGCGGATGCGGCTCCCCGTAGCTTTCGTCCACGATGCAGTAGGCGGCGCCCAGCGCCAGCGCCTGGTGGGCGAACTGGTTACCGTTGAAATGCTCGCCTTTCAGGGCCACATAAATATCGCCCGGCTGGATCTTACGGGTATCGGTGCTGATGCGCGGATATTTCAGGTAAATCTGATATAAGGCTTCTATGGTCATATTAGGTCGCTTGATAAATGGTCATTAATTGCTGTGACAAATGTAATGGTTCAAACTGAGATAAGTGTTGCAGGAGCCTGGTTTTATTGACCCTGAAATCACCGCCGGTGATCCGGTCTATATGTCCCGCAAGCGTCACGGGATCGTCCGGGTCAAAATAGAGGGTCTCGCTACCTCCCGCCTCTTCCAGGCAGGACCCGGTGGCTGCAATAACGGGTACGCCGCTGTACAGTCCTTCCAGCACCGGGATGCCGAAGCCCTCGATGCGGGAGGGATATACAAAGACCGATGCCTGCCGGTAGATAAGCGGCAGGTCGTAATAGCTGACATCTTCCAGGAACAATACTTCCCTGCCGAGTCCATGCCGGGCGATAAGGGCATCCAGCTCCTGCCGGTAGTCGGTAGCGCGTCCTACCAGCACCAGGGGCAATTTATGCCGCAGATGCGGAAGGGCATTGATGGTAACCCCCGCGTTCTTCCTCTTCTCCAGGGTGCCTACCTGCAGGATAAACGCATCGGGCAGCCGGTACTTTTCCCGGATATAGTCCAGCTGGTGCTGTGCATACTCCTGCTTGAATATCGGAGCGGCATCCTGGTACACTACCTGTATCTTCGTTTCCGGTATGCCATACCTGTTCACGATCTCATTTTTGGTATAGGCGCTGATGGCGATAACGCTATCGGCCTGGATACAGGCATTTTTGAATTTGTAATGGTAGATCTTCCTGTCAATGGGCTTGTACAGCCCGGGATGGCTTTCAAAGATCAGGTCGTGAATGGTAACTACCTTTTTGCAGGACATCCGACCGGCATTAAAAGGTAGCTCATTGCTCAGGCCATGATACACTTCCAGGTCCTTTTCCCGTATGGTATTGACAATGCCCCAGCTACGCCAGAGGCTTTTGGGCATGAGTGAAGGGGCGGTGATCAGCTCTATATGCTCATAACGGAGCAGCTGCTCAGCGTAGACCCCGGGACCGGTCCTGGGCGTAAAGGCGTAATAATGGTGCTCCGGGAAATGCTCACACATGGACTGTATGACCGTCCTGCTGTAATTGCCCAGTCCCGTATTATTCAGAAATGCTCTTTTGGCGTCGAAACCTATTGTCATATCGTATGCTGTTGCCGCCTGGTGAGCAGGTGGATGTAAATAAAAATGCTGAGCTGCCAGAGGCAGATGAGTATATAAAAATAAGGTAAGACCTTTCGCACCGGCGGCAGTGCGTGCAGTGCTTCCGTAATGCCTGACAGCACCAGGAATACGGCGAAGCTGCTGTAATATGCCGGCTGCTTCAGCGGATATCCCAATGCAGGACTGAACAGTGCCAGCATACCGGTGATGCTCAGCAGGCCTAATGCCTGGAACAGCAGGTTAAAGGGTATATAAGCTTCCGAGAGGATATAGATGCCTGCCAGGCAGGCTATCAGCACATAACCGCCTAACAGGGGTATCAGCAACCGCACCCGCCTTTTGCCGGCCGGCCTGTACCACAGGGCGATCACGCATAAAAGGGTGGCCAGCGGTATGAACAGCAGTCCTGCATCGCTGTGATAGAGCGCCTTTGTAACAGTACAGAGCAGCAGCCATACTAAAAAGGTATGCGATAACGATGGTTTCATATTTGCAAAATTACCCTAATGTGCTGGTAATATCAGATGTTTTGGCCAGTAGTTTATGCACGGGGCAGGCGCCCGCTATCTTGAAAAGCCTTGCTTTGTCCTCCGGGGTAAGCGTGCCTTCTATATATACCGTTTTCTCAATGTTGCAGTCCCCGGTCCTGATATCCAGATGCACATGCACCTCTGTTCTCAGTTGCTGTAGCGACCAGCCTTTGCGGTCGGCATACATTTTCATCGTGATGCAGGTACAGGACGCAAGGGAGGCTGCCAGCAGCTCGGTTGGGCTCATACCTGCGTCTTGTCCGCCCAGCTTTTCCGGTTCATCGCTCACTATGCGGTGCTGCCTGCTGTTCAGCACGGTCGTGTACTGCTCCCGCTCCAGTATTCCTGTTACAAATGCCATAAGTAGGTTATTTATATATATCAATCAGTTGCTTTTCAAATAGCAGCCATACCGCGGCCTTCATGCCGGCTTTTTTCAGCGCCCTGTTGGTCCAGGTATTGCAGGTATTGAAAAGATGGTAGCTGCCGTGGGCTTCATAGAATGCGTCATGGCGTCCGTACACCGCATTGGTACTGATCAGGAGGGGTGCTGCATGCGATGAGGATTCCCTGGCCGTTTGCCTGATGAAAACGATCAATTGCCGGTATTGTTCTGCATTGATCTGCGTGGCCGCGCATCTTACGCCCGGCTGCGGCCGGGTCATATAGGTGCAATGAAGCGCGCTGCTGCTCAATCCCGTCATCGCGTGAAAGGCTGTGGATACCGTAAGGTCCGACCAGGTGGGTGTTTCCAGGTAAAATCCCTTATCGCCCCAGCCTATGCCCAGGTAGGAAAGGGTGGTATCCCGCGCCAGCGTATTCCCCGATGGGAAAACGGTGTCCCAGTCTATAATATGGTTACGCACCGGGAGCACGATATCGGTATGAGCGCCGTTGGATAGCAGGTACACGGTGATATCGCCCCCGGGCTGCAGGGTGCGTACGGTGATCCTGGAGCATATCCATTCTGCGCACAGTACCAGGGTGAGGAAAAGGATAATGCCAAAGATGATATTTTGTATGTACAGCAGCGCCCGCTTCATATTGTGGAAATATGATGTGAATATAAAGAAAAAGCGACAGAAAATTTCCTGCCGCTTACCATCTATCTGTATAATATGCTGTTACCAGTCCCTGCTCCATTTGAGCGAGCCGATATTGAAGCTTAGCGCGAGGCTATAGGTAAACCTGTTCAGTCTCATGGTCTGGTCCACGTAGGGCTCGGCCGTTGTTACCGCTTCAGGGTTGCCGGTTACCCAATGTCCGGGTGTCACCTTATTGAAGAAGACCATGCCTTTCACTTTCCAGAAGATACCCGTCAGGAAGCCGAATTCCGCCTTTACATACGGCCTTACGGCGAGCTCCTTGGCATTCGGGCCTGTAGTGGCGGGCGTGACCATATAATAAGTGGGCGCTATACCGCCGCCTATGCCTGTAGAGGCCCAGCTATGCCTGCTCAGGGTGGACTGGCCACCCCATTTGATATCAAAGCCTATCGGAACGGCAACGCTTAAGCAGGTGATATTGCCCAGCGGTGCACCTGTGGGGGTACCGAACAGCTTGAAGTCCTGTATTTCGTAGCTGGAAGAGGTTACATAAGCTTCCACGTTGAGAGCAAAGCGCGTAAACCTGGCAACATATCCTACGGGAAGGTAGAAGCCTATATTGCCGCCGAAGCTGGAGCCTTTCAGCCTGAAAGTATTTTCTTCACTGAACACCACATCAACATTGGATTGAGAATTCTCATCCCACCAGGGCCGCATCATGCTTATCTTCTGATCAAAGAAGGCTTTGCCGAAGCCGGCATGAAAGCCGATATCCATACGCTGCAGCATCCTGAGTCTTAAAGTAGGGCGTTTCCTGTTATTGTTGTAGTACAGGCTATTGAACTGCGCCTGGGTCTCACCGGCCAGGAGGCTCAGTAAAGCAATAGCTGTAATTTTAAGTAAAGTGTTTTTCATACAAAGAAGTTTGAAAGGTGTTTGTCCTGTTTGTCAGTTGTAAATTACAGGGCGGCGATAACGGATATTTCCACGTTAACGCCTCTGGGCAAAGCTGCTACCTGGATGCACTCCCTTGCAGGGGCATTTTCAGCGAAATAGCGGCCGTATACCTCGTTTACCTGGCTGAATTGTCCCATATCTGTCAGGAAGATGGTGGCCTT
This sequence comes from Edaphocola sp., assembly GCA_037190225.1. Classification (GTDB taxonomy): domain Bacteria; phylum Bacteroidota; class Bacteroidia; order Chitinophagales; family Chitinophagaceae; genus MKSF01. Next base: position 166,504 of record JBBCJL010000007.1, read on the forward strand.
TACCACGTTGCCGAAAGTAGCGCCTGCTGCTGTTAAGATGGCTTCCAGGTTTTCCATTACCTTTTGGGTCTCATCCTGTATCCCGGATGTGATCAGCCGGTCGCTGGCCTTGTCAAATGGTATCTGTCCGGATATAAATAATAAGTTGCCCGTTCTGACCGCGTGATTATACGGGCCGATAGGATCAGGAGCCTGTTCTGAATTAATGATATGTTTATCCATCATCGCTTGAAAATTTAGGCACTAAATTACTATTCAAAAGTGTAACTGTGAAATTAATCCTAATTTTTCATCGAACAATATCCGAAAAAAAATATTATTTAATTCATATTTGTATGAAATTTTGTAAAAATCAAAGCGGAACACCATGAATACGGATTTTTTGTTTGAAAAATACTGGGACGTCACCTTATTGAGCTACATTATAGCGGGCGTGCTATTATTGATTGCTTTTACCCTCCGCCGTTATTTATCCAATGTCCTGTCCAAAATCCTCTTCAGCCTGCTGGGAAAATATGCCGACAAGCGTTACCTGCAGCTATTTCAGGAGCTGGTGCTGCATCCGTTCCAGGGACTGATCGTTACCAACTTCTTTTACCTGGCCGTCCAGCGTGTATCGCCTGTTATTGACGACCTGACCATTATCCGCAGGGCTGCCTCCAAGGGTAAGGAAAGTATGCATGTCACGCTGCTGGATGTTATTGATCTCGTGTTTTATTTCTGCCTGATCTTTTATGTGGCGCTGCTGTTCAGCAGGATACTGGATTTTATATCGCGTATCCTGATAGATTCTTTCATACATAAGGGAGACAAGGTGCGCCAGCAGGTCTATCCGCTGGTGAGGGACATCCTGAAGGTGCTGATATGGACCATAAGCGTCTTTACTATCCTGAAAACGGTCTTCCAGGTGGACGTGACCGCTCTGGTGGCGGGCCTGGGTATCGGCGGTATTGCGGTGGCCTTCGCTTTGAAGGACAGCCTGGAGAACCTGCTGGCCTCTATTCTGATCATGATTGACAAGCCTTTCCTCATCGGGGACTGGGTGAAGGTGAACGGGGTGGAAGGTGTGGTGGAAAAGCTGGGCTTCCGGCATATACAGATACGGAGCTTTGATAAGACCGTGGTTTCCATTCCCAATAAAAAGCTGATCGATAATAACCTGGAGAACTTTTCAGAGCGCGGTATGAGGCGTGTTAAATTTGAGCTGGGGGCAGTGTACGGCTTATCGGAGGCCACGCTGAAGCAGGTAAGCGACCTGCTGAAAGAGAAGATAGAGGACCACCCGCAAACCGTGGGATCAGCTACCATCCAGCTGGATAATTTCGGGGACTCTTCCGTCAATTTTGCCATTGCTTATTTTGTGCAGGTGAGTGAGGGCGTGGATTTCGGGAAGGTAAAGGAAGATATCAATTATATCATCTATGACATCATGTACAGGTATGCCAGGGGATTCCCTTATCCTACCGCTACCCAGCTCCAGGGTGAGGAGATCAACGAGGTGACGAATGGCGGGTAACAAAAACATAATACTGGGTTTACAAAACCATTATATAGTTTTGTGGAAAATTTTATAAATATGGAATCATCGAAAGGTAAGATACTGATAGTGGACGATGAGCAGGATATCGTTGAGTTTATTAAATATAATCTCAATAAGGAGGGTTTCGAAACCATGTCCGCCTATGATGGTGTGGAGGCAGTGAGAAATGCGAAGCTTTTTAAGCCCGACCTGATATTGCTGGATATGATGATGCCTATCAAGGATGGCATGCAGGCTATCAGGGAGCTGAGAAGCAACCCGGATTTCGACGCTACCGTTATTATTTTCCTGACAGCTATGAGCGATGAAGCGTCTGAGATCAAAGGCCTGGAGGCAGGGGCGGACGACTATATAGCCAAGCCTATTAAAACGGAGCTGCTGCTGACCCGGGTCAAGGCTGCGCTCAGGAGGGCCAATACGGAGAAGCCTGCCGCCACTGATAATGATGAGGAGGTGATCGCTTTCGGCGACCTGGAGATCAACCGGACAAAATTTACGGTCTATTATAAGAACGAGGAGCTGGTGCTGGCCAAGAAGGAATTTGAGCTGCTGAGCCTGCTGGCCTCTAAGCCCGGCCGGGTATTCCTGCGGAATGAGATATTGAATACGGTGTGGGGAACGGATGTGATAGTGGGAGATCGTACTATAGATGTCCATATCCGGAAAATAAGACAAAAGCTGAACCTGGACGTCATTACAACGGTAAAGGGTGTAGGATATAAATTTGAAATGCCTGAGTAATTAACTCAGGCATTTTTATAGGTGCCTGTGTAGCTTTCGCGGATCGGCAGGTGCTGCTATACTTCTGCTGCGACCGTGAAAAATATAACTGCGATACCGCAGAAAAAATATTTTCAATTTTTTTTGAAAGTTTAAAAAATATGTGTAGGTTTGAGCTATGAAACTGAATGAAGCCAAAGAAAAGTTTATACAGACCTGGGGCAGCCTTGCTTCCAGCTGGGGTATCAACCGTACCATGGCTATGGTTCATGCCTTATTGCTGGTCAGCGAGACCCCTTTATCCACGGATGAGATCATGGAAACGCTGCTGATATCCCGCGGTAATGCCAATATGAATATCCGTGAGCTGATGGGCTGGGGCATCGTCCGCAAGGAGCTGAAGATGGGAGAACGCAAAGAATTTTTCGTGGCGGATAAGGACATCTGGAATGTATTCAAGCAGATCGTAAAGGAAAGAAGGAAAAGAGAGCTGGAGCCTGTTATCGCTTCCATAGAAGAATTGAAGAAAGTAGACAACGGCAACGGGGAGGCCGGGGAGTTCCTGGCGCTTATGGACAGCCTGCTGCATGTGACGACCAAGGCAAATGTATTGCTGGATCTCGCTGTGAAAAGTGACGAGAACTGGCTGATGAGCAAATTGCTGAAACTGATCAAATGATATTTTTTTAATTGATATTTTCAATTTTTTCTGAAAATTCTAAACTTATAATTATGTGTCAGCTCCTTTCCTACCTGGCTTATCTTATCATCAGCAGCTTTATAACCATTTATGTAGGCTGGAAGTGCTACACTTACGGGTTTGTGTATCTCAGCTACCTGGTGAAGGATACCGGCCTGTGCAAGGCTATCAATAATACGCTGCTGTGCGGGTATTACCTGTTGAACATCGGGTATATCGCCTGGAGCCTGAACAGCTGGCGGCAGGTATCCGGGATGGCGGAAGCCCTGAGCCTGGTGAGCTATAAAGTGGGGGTCATCACGCTGATACTCTGCATCCTGCACTATATCAATATGATGGTCATTTACATACTGAGCAAAAAAAATATTCTTCACGTTTAAATCCATATGTTATGAACAACACACTGCAATTAACAGCCTACTACATTTATTTGCCTGTGGTCATAGGCCTGACACTGCTGGTCGCCCACCAGCTTTTCCGGAACGGTAAGATCTTTATGTACGATATCTTCCACAACCAGAAGGATATCGCCCTTGCTACCAATGCCTTGTTCAAAATAGGCTTTTATCTCCTGAATATCGGCTTTGCCTTGTCTATCATTTACTTTCATGCCGTTCATACCAGGGAGCAGCTGATCGTACGGCTCAGCACCAAGATAGGAGGATTTATGATCTACCTTGGTATCATGATGCTCCTGAACCTCCTGCTGTTCATGAGAGGCCGCAAGCAGGCCAGGAGAAGAGCCTGGGAACGTCAGCAGCTCGCGGAGCAGGCAGTGGGTGATCACAAAAATCCGGCGGTATGAAAATTGTAATGGCAGGAGGCAGCGGCTTTCTCGGTAATGCCTTAAGAGATCATTTCAGGAGCCTGCGGCACGAGGTGCAGGTGCTGACCCGCAAGCCCCGCGATCCCGGGGAAGTTTACTGGGACGGGCAGGGCCCGGGCGACTGGTCCAGGCTCCTGGACGGGGCGGATGTGCTCATCAACCTTGCCGGCAGATCGGTAGATTGCCGCTATACGGCAGCGAATCGTAAGCAGATATTGTCATCCCGTATCCTGAGCACCCGTGCCCTGCAGCAGGTGGTAGATGATTGCAGGCAGCCACCCCGGCTGTGGATCAATGCCAGCTCGGCCACAGCCTATATTCATGCCACTACCGTGCTGATGGATGAGTACAGCGGTATCGTGGGAGATGATTTTTCTATGAATGTCTGTAAAGCCTGGGAGTCGGAATTTTTCCGGACCGGTAACGATGCTGTGCGAAAGGTAGCTATCCGGACGTCCATTGTACTGGGCAATACCGGAGGCGCTTATCCCAGGCTAAAGACGCTGGTAAGGGCGGGGATGGGCGGCTGCCAGGGACGGGGCGACCAGATGGTAAGCTGGATACACCTGGAAGACTTCTGCCGGGCCCTGGATTTCATCATCGCGGAGAGTACCCTGAACGGTATTGTCAATGTAACGGCCCCGAACCCGGTTGCCAACAGGGATTTTATGGCAGCTTTGCGCAGGCGCTATCACAGGCCTTTCGGCTGCCGTTTGCCGGTGTGGCTGCTGGAGCCGGGAGCAGCCCTTATAGGTACAGAGACCGAACTGCTGCTGAAAAGCAGGAATGTTTTCCCGCAAAAGCTGCTGGAAGCGGGCTTTGTATTTCAATATCCCGTGGTGGACACAGCGTTGCAACATCTCTGAATGTACACAGCATAAAGAAAGCCTGCCGGAGCTCCGGCAGGCTTTCTTTATGCTGTGTAAAATGTATTAATAGGTGTACGTACCGAATTCAGACTCAATGATCAGCTCATTTTGTCCGGCTGCTTCCACGTAACCGCTGATCTGCGCGTCTATGCCCAGCTGGTAGGACATAGCGATCAGGGATTCGGCGGTAGCCTTGTCGGTGAATACTTCCAGCCGCTGACCCATATTGAATACCTGGTACATCTCTTTCCAGTCCGTACCGGCTGCTTCCTGTATCATCCTGAAAACAGGTGGCGCGGCCAGCAAATTATTCTTGACCACTCTCAGGCCCTGCGGCATATAATGCATGCACTTTGTCTGCCCGCCGCCGCTGCAGTGGATGATGCCGTGTATCTGGTCAAAATGGTTTTGCAGCATTTTTAAGACCAGGGGTGCGTAGGTACGTGTAGGGGATAAGATCAGCTTACCCGCGTCCAGCGGTGTTTCCGTAGCGTCCGTCAGGTGATATTTCCCGTTATAGATCACCGATTTAGGCACATTCGGGTCTATGCTTTCAGGATATTTGGCTGCGTAATCATGGTGCAGGAGCTCATGCCGTGCGCTGGTCAGCCCGTTGCTGCCTATGCCCGAATTATAGCTGCTTTCATATACGGCCTGCCCGTAGGACGCGAAAGACACGATCACGTCACCCGGCCGGATATGATCTGTCGTTACGATATTTTTACGGGGCATCCTGGCGCCCATGGTGCCGTCAACAATGACGGTCCTTACCACATCGCCCACATCTGCCGTTTCTCCGCCCATAAAATGCACGTCTATGCCATAGCCCCGCATCACATCGAAGAATTCCTGTGAGCCGTTGATAATGGCAGCGATGACCTCCCCGGGTATAAGGTTCTTATTCCGTCCTATGGTGGAAGAATAGGTATAGGGACCTACAGCGCCCACGCACAGCATATCATCTATATTCATGACTATGGAATCTATAGCGATACCTTTCCATACGCCCAGGTCACCGGTCTCTTTCCAGTACATATAAGCCAGTACGGATTTGGTACCGGCGCCGTCAGCATGCATGATGTTACAATAGGCTTCATCTCCGCCCCAGTAATCAGGATAGATCTTACAGAACGCTTTAGGGTATAAACCTTTATCTAATTTTGAAACGGCTGCGTGCACCTCTTCCTTCTGAGCAGATACCCCACGCATTGCATAACGATCTTGGTTGTTCATTGTATATGAATTATAAGACTGCAAAGTTAGTCTAAATACGTGCATTATACAACCAATTAGCGCAAAACTTGCCTGCGGACCGGCAGTCGGGCATCATATAAAAGGAGCAATACCTGCGTATTGCTCCCGTGGTCATAATTGTGTATAATTAAGGGTCAAAAGACCTTGAATCAGGATTTAGGCTTCACAGCTCGTACAGGTCACCAGGTTCATTACCAGCTCTTTCGATACGCTCTGGCTGCGCTGGTAATACAGGGTTTTGATCCCCAGCTTCCAGGCTTCTATGATCAGCTTATTCACTTCCTTCACCGGCAGGTTGGAAGGGATATTGAGGTTCAGGCTCTGGCTCTGGTCTATATACTTCTGGCGTATGGAGGCCTGCTGTATGATTTCCAGCTGGCTGATCTCCTTGAAGGTCTTGAATACGTTCTTTTCGTGCTGCGACAGCTCTTCCAGGTGCTGAACGCTGCCATGGTTGAGCATGATGGTCCTCCAGGTCTCTTCATTATCAATACCTTTGGTCTTCAGCAGTTCCTTCAGGTATTTATTCTTACGCATGAAATTACCTTTGGACAGGCCGGCCTTATAATAGTTGGAGCTGTAAGGCTCGATACCCGGGGAGGTTTGTCCGAGAATGGCTGAGGAAGAGGTGGTAGGTGCGATAGCCATTGTAGTGGTATTCCTTCTGCCATAGCCCTTCAGCAGCTCCGGCTCACCATAGATACGTGCCAGCTCCATAGAGGCCTTTTCGGCTCTCTCCTGGATATCCTTGAAGATCTTGGAGGTCAGTGTTTTGGCTTCCATGCTTTCAAACGCTATCATATTGCGCTGCAGGTAAGAATGCCATCCCAGCACGCCCAGCCCGAGCGCCCTGTGGCGTTTGGCAAATTTATTGGCGCTGGCCAGGTAATAATTACCTTCCGTCTTTATAATGAATTCCTGCAATACAGCGTCCAGGAAGAAGATGGCCAGCTTCACGGCATCGGTATCCTTCCACTCGTCATAAAGCTCCAGGTTCATGGACAGCAGGCAGCAGATGAAGGATTCATCGGCCGTGGACGGCAGCATGATCTCCGAGCACAGGTTGCTCGCGTTCACCATCAGCTTATGGTCTTTGTATACCTGTGGCTTGTTCCTGTTCACATTATCCGTGAAGAAAATATAAGGCAGCCCTTTCTGCTGGCGGGATTCCAGCACTTTGGCCCATACTTCCCTTTTGTGCATATCACCATCCACCATATCCTGCATCCAGTAATCAGGCACACATACGGCGTTAAAGAGATTCTGGATAGGGCTTCCTATATCCTTAATGGTCAGGAATTCCATGATATCCGGGTGGTCTATATCCATATAGGCCGCAAACGCGCCCCGGCGTACACCCCCCTGGGAGATGGTATCCATGGCCGTATCGAACAATCTCATGAAGCTTACGGCGCCGCTGCTCTTACCGTTATCCGTCACCGCGCTGCCGCGTGCCCTGAGCGAGCCGAAGTAAGCGGAAGTCCCGCCTCCTATCTTGGTCTGCATGATCACCTCGCCCAGCTTGTGGGTAATGCCTTCTATATTATCCGGAACATGTACATTGAAACAGGAGATCGGCAGGCCCCGCTCTGTACCCATATTGGCCCAGATAGGGGAGCTCAGGCTCATCCAGCCGCGCTCTATCATTTCCTGGAAAGCCTCTTTCAACTCCGGTTTGTACAGCCGTTGTGCAGCAGCGGTAGATACCCGCTCTATAGCACCTTCCACGGTCTCTCCTTTCAATAAATAGCCTCTGTTCAGGATCTGCTCGCTTTCTTCATTCTTCCACCACAGCTTCTCCATTGTGGATATGCTGTTGGATGCTAATAATTGTTCGGCTTCAAATACATTTAGTTCCATGTGACTATAGTTTATATGTTGAATTTTCAGATAAATATTCTGAAAATGTTATGAGAATTTTATAATGGCTGGTGCGGGACCGGGTCCTGTGCGCTAGAACAGGTCGAACGCGGAAATGCTCTTGTCGTGCTTGGTATAATCTACCGGGCGTTTGGCAAAGAAATCGTCCAGGGTATTGGAGAAGACCTCTTCCTCAAACCATATCATCGGCTTGTATTCCTCTTCAGAGATATTGTAAATGGGGGTAAGGCCTATTTTCCGGAGACTGTCGTCCACCCTGTATTTCATGAAATTGATCAGGTCCTGCTTCTTGATGATCTCCAGGTCGCCTTCCGTAAAGATCCAGTCCACGATCTTGCTTTCTATGTCCAGCGAGCGTTTGACCATTTCCAGGATATCGTTGATCGCGTCCTCGGTGAACATCTCGGGATATTCCTCCCTGATCTTATTCACCAGGAAAATGCCGGCGTTGGCGTGGATCTGCTCATCCACCGATGTCCAGGCGATGATATTGCTGACGTTTTTCATCAGGCCTTTGAAACGTGTAAAGGATAGGATGATGGCAAACTGGCTGAAGAGGGATACGTTCTCGATCAGTATGGAGAACAGTATCAGGGACATCGTGTATTCTTTCTTATCTGTGGATTTTACGTTGGATAAGGCGCTGGTCAGGTATTCGATACGCTCCCTGATCACCGGGATCTCCACTAATTTCTCAAACTCATTGTTATAGCCCAGCACTTCCACGAGACGCGAATAGGCCTCCGAGTGACGGAATTCCGATTCTGCGAAGGTGCTGCCCAGGCCGTTCAGCTCCGGTTTGGGCATATGGTTGTACAGGTTGCCCCAGAATGACTTAACGGCCACTTCTATCTGAGCGATGGCCAGTAAGCTGTTCTTGATGGCTGTCCGTTCAGGACTGTTGAGGTGGGAATGGAAATCCTGCGTATCGGCAGTGAAATCCACCTCGGAATGTACCCAGAAAGACTTGTTTAATGCATCGGTATACGTCAGCACCTCCGGATACTCAAATGGTTTGTAATTTATTCTTTTATCAAAAATACCCATTATAAAATACGATTGAACGTTAAAGTGATGTTGTTTCAATAGCCGGATGCGGAAAGATATCTTCACGAGGTCAGATTCTTTTCGATCAGTACAAATTTGAGACTTAGTTTTTGAAAACGAAAATTAAGATATGCACAAAGTGTTGAAAAGTAAGGCTTGGTTTTCCGGAAGATAACCCGGGTGATGCTTCCGGGCAGGGTAAGTTAACCTTTGGGTTATTTATTTTATTGGTTGTCAGTTATTTAATTGGAATGCTATTTTTTAATTTGTATCTTTTGAACAACCTTTAAAATGCTGTTTTTATGCTGGTCAGTACCCGTTTGGAGGCAGCATTATAAGGGGCCCGGAGCCTGCGCACAAGGTGCCTGAATCTTTATGGTAAAGATAAAAAAAATTGCGTTAATTTTGAAGGTTTGTATCATTAAAGACGACACTTTTTATACTTTTAACTTATGTATAAAGTACTTTCCAACTCAGACGAGCATACCATTGTGATTGACGGCAACGGTGTACATATCAATGATGAGCATCCCGGCTGGGACTGCAGGCAGATCTCCCCTCATGAATACAGCCTTATAGCAGACGGAAAGGTATATAATATCTTCATTGAGCATATGGACAGGAGCCGTAAGACCGTTCTGCTGAACGTGAACGGCAGCCTGATAGAAAGCAGGATCCAGGAACCGATAGACCAGGTGCTGAAAAATATGGGCATAGACTTTTCCAAAAGCCAGAAGAAAGACCCGGTAAAGGCGCCCATGCCCGGCCTGGTGCTGAAGGTCATGGTAACGCCCGGCCAGGTACTGAAAAAAGGAGACCCGGTGCTGGTGTTGGAAGCTATGAAGATGGAAAACGTATTCAAATCGGCTGCCGATGCCACTGTGAAGGAGATCCATGTAGCCGGCGGACAGGCGGTGGAAAAAGGACAGGTGCTGATTACGCTGGAATAATATATAACGTTTTTTGACAGAAGATGTAAGGATGTTTATGAAAAATGCTTTTTTGAAATATATAATATGGCTGGCTTTCGTGTGGCTGCAGGTGATGTCCGGCTTTGAGCTCCGGGCACAGTCCCACTATTCCTATTTATATATAGAAGGTGATAAGGAAACGCCTTTTTACGTGAAGATGGAAGGTAAGATGGTGCCAAGGCTGAGCCAGAATTACTGTATCCTGTCCAGCCTGGATGCCGGTGTTACCAATATTGAGATCTTGTTCCAGCAGAATAAATACGCTCCGGTGAAATTCGCGGTGAAGATACCCAAGGGCGCTTCCCGTGGCCTGATGCTGAGAAAGGTGGATGATAATTTCGCCCTTTATGACCTGCAGACCGGTCATTATATCTTTGCAGGCAACAAAGCCTCGGAAGATGATATCAGCGGCCTGGAAAAGCTCATAGCCCGCCAGTACCAGCAGCAGCATAACCCTGCGCCGGCGGTGGAAAGCAAGCAGCCTGAAGCAGTGGCCGCCAATACAAAAACTGCCGCTACCCCTGCTAAAAAAGATGATCCGCTCCCGGCCTTTAATCCCGGTGGCGATACGCCGGCAGATCCGCACCGCCAGCCTAAGCCGGATAAGAAAACAGAGACCGTAAAAACGGTGAAGCCCGTTAAGGATAGCAAAGAGAAGAAAGCGCCGGCCACAGCTAAGGAACGGACTAAGAATCCGGAGGCGCCTGCGCCACGCGGGGAGCAGAAAAGCAAATACCTGTCTAATGTGGTGATCAACGGGGAAGATGGCGCAGCGCCGGCCGAGGATGATGTCTGGCCTTCAGACCTGCCGCCCAATACGGATTGCAGCGGCGCGATGTCCGATACGGAATTTGACGCCTTCCTGAAAAAGCTGAAATCCAAGGAAGATGAAAGCCGTATAAAATTCATACAAAAGAATAAAAAGCTGTGCTTTACAACGGAGCAGGTCAGCTACATCGGCCGCTCCATCGGGTCAACGTCCGGGAAACTACAGGTGCTGAAGCAACTGTACGCGCAGACCACCGACCAGCAGAATTATCATATGCTGGAGCACCTGTTCAAGACAGATTATCTCAAGCAGAAATTCAGGGAAACCATCAATACCCCGAAATAAAAAGGGAAAGCTTATAAGGTCACTATCTTATAAGCTTTTTTAAATGATATGAATTATGACAACTATACATTTCGGACCATACAACCTCCAGGTTACCGGTGGGCAGCCATCGGATGACCGGGCATTGCAGCAACTGCGTGAGCAGCTGGCAGTGCCGCCGCATACCCTGTACGAAAATATGATAGTGCCCGCTCCGCTGGATGCTGTAGCGGATGTGATACTGGAAACCCATATAAGCATCGAAGCGGCCGGGGGCCTGGTCTTCAATGCGGACGGAGCATTGCTGATGATCCGCAGGCGTGGCTGCTGGGACCTGCCGAAAGGAAAGCTGGAGCCCGGAGAAACGCCTGCGGAAGGAGCGCTGAGAGAGGTGGAAGAAGAAACCGGTGTGGATCGGCTGCAGCTGACAGGTCCTGTAGCGGATACCTACCATGCTTACCATATGTATGGGCAATACGTGCTTAAACGTACCTTTTGGTTCGGGATGAAAGTGATGCATAAGCCGGAGCTGAGAGCCCAGGCGGAAGAAGATATCACAGCGGTCAGGTGGGTCATGCCGGGGGAAATACCGGGGGTGCTGGAACAGACCTATCCTAATATCCGCACCCTTTTAAAGGATCATTACCGCTTATAGTCTTGTGAACAGGCCGCTGATGACGGCCTTGTCAGTATATATCAGCAGCGTGTAAATGCCGGGGGCGAGGTGGCTCACATCCGGTGCAACCGTAGTCCTGCCCGGCAGTATGGCTTCCTGCAGCAGCACTTTCCCTGTCATATTGATGACCTGGTAGCGTATGATGCGCTCACCGGACGCGGAAACGGTTATGATGCCGGGTGAAGGATTGGGATAGACCGTTATTACAGCGGCAGGTGTTGTTTCCTTAATGCCTACATAAGGCTGTGCCATCCGCTTAAAGTCCGGGACGCCATACCCGTAAAGCTGCATGCTGTCATTTATGCCCAGGTGGGCGTATTGTCTTATCATGGATCTGATTTCGGCAGGATGCCGGTTCCTGTTCAGCTGCCAGAAGCAGGCGGCGAGCCCGCTGATGACCGGGGTTGCGAAGGAAGCGCCGTTGCCCGGGGCAATGGAGCTGATCCGGTTGATGACCCTGGCATTGGTGCCCATTGCCACCACGTCCGGCTTGCTGAGGCCGGCAGGGCCCTGCCCGCTGGTATAATGGATATACCTGTCAGCATTGACATTGCCGACTGCCAGCACACTGTCCCCGTCGGCAGGGAACAGGATATGCTTCCAGGGCCTGTTGCCCTCGTTGCCGGCAGAGCTCACTATCAGCATGCCCTTGGAGGCTCCTGTATTGGCCATACGGCTGAGCAGGTTGGAATGCCCGTCCAGCGCCGCGGTTGTAAAATTGTGAACGGATTCATCAAATATGCTGTAGCCAAGCGAATTATTGACAATATCCGCTCCTATGCTGTCAGCCCTTTCAAGAGCTGCGATCCAGGCATAGACCTCTACAAAGGATTCTGTGTTCTGGTGATCGGTCTGGTACAGGGCATAGCGGGCTTTGGGCGCAGTGCCGACAAAGGCGTCCGGGCGGTAGCCTGCCATCACGCTCAGCACCCGCAGCCCATGATCGCCGTCCTGGGTGATGAACGTATCATTCCGCAGGAAGGAATACCGGTCTGCAATGCGGCCCTCCGATACCAGGTGCTCAAAATAGCTGTTATTATACAGGCCGCTGAAGCCCGCATCAATGACCGCGATCAGCATACCCTGTCCCTCATAGCCGCTTTCGTGCAGGAATTCGCCTTCGCAGGTATGTATCTGGCTCCAGCCGCCCCCGTAATAGGTGGCGTCCATGCTGACAGGCTGGGCTGGCGTTACATCGCCCGGCACCTGGGATGCCTGCGCCTTTATGTAGGGCCAGCCGTTGCTGAAACGGGTGACCCACTGGCAGTCTGCTACATAGGGTAATGCCCTTATCTGCGCAGCCACGCTGCTGTCCGCTGTCTGCAGCAATACGCCGTTCAGCCACCGGGAAGCGAGCCACGGTGTGCCGTTGCTGACAGCTGCCGTATTGCTGATGTAGCTTTCGTTCACGGGCAGGTCCGTGCTGTCTGTTGCTATCCCGAAACGGAGCCTTCTGTCAATGGCTGCCCGGGTGAGGAAATCCAGGGGATTGGAAAGGGTGTAAGGCGTACCGGCCTTATCGGTAAAGCTGACCCACAACACATCAATGGTCTGGGCCGACAGCATGCTGCCGGAGCCGCACAGCAGCCCGGATATCATAAGAACAGCAGCATGCCGGAGTGGATTCATAATTATTTAATAAACGATAATTGTGATAAAAATATTACTTTTATCGTTTACAAAAAATATTAAAATTGAGATTAGCGGCTATTGACATAGGGTCGAATGCAGCCCGGTTACTGATACAGGAAGTTACGCATACGGAAAGCGGGTCGCCTGTCTTTTCCAAGCTCAATCTCATCAGGATACCTTTGCGCCTGGGGTTTGATGTGTTCCGGGAGGGCAGCATAGGTAAGGAGAAAGCAGATGAGCTTCTGAAAACCATGCAGGTGTATAAGATAGCCATGGAAATACACCAGGTAGCGCATTACCGGGCCTGCGCCACTTCTGCCATGCGGGACGCCGCCAACGGATCGCAGCTTATAGACATGATAAAGGCGCATACCGGTATTGATATCGAGATCATATCCGGCAGCGAGGAAGCGCAGATCATTTACGAGAATCACCTGAATGCGAATATCAACCACCGCGGCAGCTATCTTTATATAGATGTGGGGGGCGGCAGTACGGAAGTAACGCTGATGAAAAAGGATGAGATCGTTTTCAAGGAGTCTTTTAATATCGGGACCATCCGGCTGCTGAACCGCCAGATCAGCGATAAGCAGTGGGCAACCATGAAAGATACCCTTAAGGAGATCACCAAGGGCATACCGGCGCTCCAGGCCATCGGATCGGGAGGCAATATCAATAAGGTCTTTTCGCTTACCAAAAGCAAGGAGAACAAGCCTTTGCTGCTGGGTACGCTGCAAACGATGTACAAGTCCATGTCTGCCATGACCGTTGCGGAGCGTATGAATAAATACCAGCTCAAGGAAGACAGGGCGGATGTGATCGTACCTGCGCTGAAGGTATATACCAATATCATGAAATGGGCGGGAATAGAGGAGATACTGGTTCCACGGATCGGGGTCGCGGACGGCATCATTAAGCTGCTCTATGAAAAGCTGAAATAAGACAAAAGCTGCTGTATATTTTACAGCAGCTTTTGTTTGGGAAGTATCCCGGTATTTATGGAAATATTTTATGCAGCCTTGCAATCGCTTCTTCCAGCCGGTCCATAGAGGTGGCAAAGGAAAAGCGTATGCAGTTGGGCTCTCCGAAGCTCGTACCGCTTACCCCGGTCACGTGCGCATGATGCAGCAATGCCATCGCCAGGTCGTCAGCATCCTTTATGGTCTGCCCGGCAATCGTTTTGCCGAAGCAGGATGTTACATCCACAAATGCATAAAATGCACCGTCAGGATTCGCTACCCTGAACCCGGGTATGGCAGCCAGCGCCGGTATGAAATAATCCCTTCTCTGCCTGTAGGCGCTGCACATATCCCGGGTAGGCTGCTGGTCGCCGAGCAGGGCGGTAATAGCCGCGCGTTGCGCAATGGAATTGGCTCCTGAGGTGATCTGGCTCTGCAGCTTTTCGCAGGCTTTGGCCAGCGGCTCGGGGGCGGCAATATACCCCAGTCTCCAGCCGGTCATCGCGTAGCCTTTCGCAAAGCCGTTCACAATGACGGTACGGTCTTTCATCTCGCCGAATTGGGCAATGCTGTAATGGCCTGTACCGTAGTTGATGTATTCGTATATTTCGTCACTTACCACGGTGATATCCGGGTAGTCTTTTAGCACTTCATACAGCTCCTGCAGCTCTTCCCGGGTATAGACTGCTCCCGCAGGGTTGGAAGGAGAGGAATAGATCAGCATCCGTGTTTTCGGTGTGATGGCTGCACGCAATTTTTCTGCGGACAATTTAAAGTGCGCTTCGATGCCGCAGCTGATAAATACAGGCGTGCCCCCTGCCATTTTTACGAGCGTAGCATAAGATACCCAGTAAGGGGTGGGAATGATCACTTCATCGCCCGCCTCTATCAGGCAATGGATCACATTGGCCAGCGCCTGCTTGGCGCCTGTGCTCACCACTATATTTTCAGGACGGTAGGTCAGCTGGTTATCCCTTTGCAGCTTTTCGCAGATGGCTTCCCGCAGCTCCGGGTAGCCGGCTACGGGGGGATATTTGGTGTAGCCTTCGTCCATAGCTTTCCTGGCAGCTTCTATGATATGGGCCGGGGTAATAAAATCAGGCTCTCCCAGGCTGAGGTCCACTACGTCTTTTCCCTGCGCTTTCAGCTCCCTGCTCAGCTTGGCCATCAGGATGGTCTGGGGTTCCCGGATGGCATTGATATAATTTGATAGCTTCATGTTCTATTTGTTATAAGTATTCATTGTCTTTTCCAGTCCTGCGGCGGCAATGGTTTCGATAGCCTCTACAGCCTGGAGTATTTTTATTTTAACGCTTTCCAGCTCATCAGCTTTCCATTTGGACAGTACAAAATCCGCCTGCCTGCCCCTGGGATAATCATTGCCGATGCCGAACCGGATCCTTTTGTACTGGTTGGTGCCCAGCTCCGCGTCTATATCTTTAAGCCCGTTATGTCCCGCGTGGCTGCCGCCGGCCCTGATCCTCAGCTTATCTATGGGGATGGCCAGGTCGTCCACCAGCACAATGATATTTTCTACGGCTATCTTCTCTTTCTGCATCCAGTACTTAACGGCCCTGCCGCTCAGGTTCATATAAGTGGTAGGCTTAATGACCACGAACGTCTTACCTTTCCATTTCACCTCGCTCACCATAGCCAGCCTGTCGATGCTGAATTTGCCGCCATGCTTAATGACGAATGCGTCAGCTATATCAAAACCAATATTATGCCTTGTAAAGTCATATTCTGCTCCTATATTCCCCAACCCGACTATCAAATATTTCATATTTGAATCTGTTTTTAAAATACGCAAGTTAAAAAATACTTATTATATAACCGCAACAAAAAGTAAGGGAGCAAATGCACCTCCGGGCAGCGCCAGGAACACGGTTACGGCAATAAAGGCGGGGTGAATACTATGGAAACAGGAGAGGTGTGTACCGGCCGGGCAAGCTCATTGACACTCCATCCTGATACGGCACACTACGGGGAAATACAGGAGGCTGCCTATGCTCCGGGCAGCCTCCTGCAATATTTTATTAATCTTCAATGGTAATTTTAAGGATGCGGTCGCCGGGCTGTATGGCATCTACCACTTCCACATGTTCGGTGACCTTACCGAAGCAGGTATGTACGCCGTCCAGGTGGGCGGTATTATTCCTGCTGTGGCATATAAAGAACTGGGAGCCTCCCGTGTTGCGGCCGGCATGCGCCATGGACAATACGCCGCGGTCATGATGCTGGTTGCCGCCGCCGGTTTCGCAATCTATCTTATAGCCCGGGTTGCCGGCGCCTACCATGCCTGTTGCGCCTTCCCTGGAATTGGGACATCCGCCCTGGATCACAAAATCAGGGATCACCCTGTGAAAGGTCAGGCCGTCATAAAAGCCTTCCCTGGCCAGCTTTACGAAATTAGCTACTGTATTGGGCGCGTCATTTTCATAGAACGTTACAGTCATGTCTCCTTTTGCCGTACTTATAATCGCTTTCATATTTATTAAATAATTTGAATTTAAGAACAAAAGTAACCTGAAATTTTTGGAATTCCCCCGGCTTCTTCAATATCCTCCGCTATATAAATATTTCTGCGACTTCGTTAACTTTTTCTTAATATTTGGTTTACTTTTGCACCTTTTTAAATGTTCTTAAAGAAATCAATATGAAACGACTCCTTTTTCTTATGGTGGCAATAGGCTTATATGTATCCTCTTTTGCCCAATTTAAGGTACTGTCCACTTCCGGTATTTTTGACGAGCCGGAGGCGGGTGCGGCCAAGATCATCAAAGCGCAGAACGGCACTACCTATTTTTTACACTTTGAGAAGCATGGCAAGATCAGTATCAGGAGCTACAATACGGATAAGAAGCTGGCTTATAATAAAACGGTAGAATACGAAGCCGGTGGTAAAAAGGTGGGAAATATCAGCGCCGTTTACGAGATCAACGGGCAGATCGTTTGCTTTATCTACAGGCTGGATAACAAAACGCCAACTTTACTGAGGGTTATCATCAACGGCTCTAACGGCAGCATTGCCAGCCAGGAGACCATTGCCCGTTTTGATAAGCTTAATATGGGAAGCGGGTATGCTATGGCGTTTGGTAACGTCCCTCCGCCTGATTTCTTTATCCGTAAAGATGAAAATTCCAACAGCTATGCCATAGCCCTGTTCAACACCTTTGCCGAGAACAGGAATGAAAGGATCGAGCTGCTCCATTTCAACGCTCAGCACCAGGTGATCTCCCGGTCCTTCTATGACTCTCCCAATGACGGCTATAAATACATGGAATTCCTGGACCTGTATGTGGATGGCGACAAGGCCGTCTATGTAGTGGCAAAGGGTATGAATACCAAAAGATCCGGCGGGGACCAGAACGGGGGCTTATTCGTAGGTAAATTAAATGCAGGCGCTGCATCTTTTGATATGACCAAAGTGACCTATAACAGCGCCAAGGATATTGAAAGCGTTATATTGAGATTCAACCCGGTTACACAGCAATTCTTAATGCTATCCAACAAATCGGTTGACGCCAAGAAAAAGAAGTTCAACAAGCGGTATGTTGTTTTTATGGCCACCTTTGACAAAAGCCTGGCTAATTTCAGTAACCAGCAACTGCGGCTGACCGAGCTGGATAGAATTGCAAAATCCCAGTTCAAAAAAAGGGAAGAAATGAGCGCGGTACCCCAGTCGCTGTACATTAACCCGGATGGGAGCTATACCATAGTGCTGGAGGAGATCCTGGTGATCGTTACCACCTATACCAGCAAAACAGGTGTAAGAACACGGATCGATTACTACCTGAACGATGTCGGTGTGATGAAATATGACAAGGAGGGCAATGTGATCGCCGCCAACTATATCCCGAAATCGCAGAAAGTAATGAGCATACCTTCCCCGCTGTTCTATTCATTCCGTAATGAAATGGCTTATACGCTTAGCTGGGGTACGCAATATAAATCTTTCCAGTATATAGGCGCTCCCCAAAACAGCTATGTGCTGTTCAATGATATTGAGGCTAACCAGAAAAAAATGAAATCCGGTAAGCGGGTGACTACCATACAGACCCTGGGCGCCTGCAATGGCTATTATTACAAGACCTCCGGCAAAGGTATCCCTGAAGGAAAAAAAGTGATAGAAAGTGAAAAAAAGGAAAAGAACCTGATGCTCTTCAGCATAGGCCACTATGATGCGGCCAATAATGAATACATTGTGCTGAACAGGATCGTAAAGAACAGGAAGAAGGGTGTAGTGCTGATGTGGCTGCAGCCGGAATAGCATATCCCCGCAGAAAGCACCGGGAAATGCCTGTAAAGGCATCTCCCGGTGCTTAAATTTTCCGTTTGCCGGCTTATTACATCACGTTATAATTATTATATTTGCTCTTATGAAAAAAATATTACTCAGTTTATTTGCTTTTACCACCCTTTTTTCTGCCAGGCTAAGGGCGGATGAAGGTATGTGGATACCGATGCTGATCGGGAAGAATTACGAGGAAATGAAAAAGCTGGGCATCCGGCTTACACCTCAGGACCTGTATAATGCCAATAACTCCAGCTTGAAGGATGCGATCGTGCACTTCGGCGGCGGTTGTACGGGAGAGATGATCTCTGGCCAGGGATTGCTGATCACGAACCACCATTGTGGCTATGGTAATATCGCGGCGCTGAGCACGGTCGAGAATAACTACCTGGAGAATGGCTTCTGGGCCAGGTCTTTCGGACAGGAGCTGCCTGCCAAGGGCTTATCGGTGAAATTCCTGGTAAGCATGGAAGATGTAACGGACAGGGTAGTAGCAGCCTCTTCCAGGGGCAATGCCGAAAAGCGTAAAAAGAACCTGGAAGATATCCTGAACACTATCCAGAAGGAAGGCACGGAAGGCGGTAAATATGAATCCCGTGTAGCTTCCTATTTCAGCGGCAACCAGTATATCCTGCTGAAATACGAAGTATTTACGGATGTGCGCCTGGTAGCCACCCCTCCCAAATCCCTGGGTAAATACGGTGGTGATACGGACAACTGGATGTGGCCCCGTCATACGGCCGACTTCTCCGTATTCCGCGTATATGCAGGCCGTGATAACAATCCTGCCGCCTACTCCAAGGATAATGTGCCCTACAAGCCCAAGCACTTCCTGCCTGTCAATATCAAAGGTGTGGAAGAGGGCGACTTCTCTATGGTAATGGGTTATCCCGGTCGTACGGAGCGCTTCATCACATCGTATGATGTGGACCTGCGCATCAGCGAGACCAATCCTGCTGTAGTGAAGCTGAGAGACACACGCCTGTCCATCATGCGTAAATATATGCGCCAGGATCCGGCTGTCAATCTTATGCTGACCTCCAAATATGCTTCCATATCCAACTACTGGAAATATTTTATAGGCCAGACAGAGCAGCTGAAGCGCCTGAACGTGGTGAATGAGAAGAAACGCCAGGAAAGGGAATTCAACCAGTGGAATAACGCCAATAAAAAAGGCTATGGCAGCCTGATAAATGACTTTGCGAACGCCTTTGCGGACTATAAGCCTTACGCGAAGCACCGGGTATATATGAACGAAGGCTTTTACGCATCACCGGTAGGTGTGCTGGGCGCTGCGGGCGTATCCTTGCACGAGCAGCTGACCGACAAAAAGGCCAAGCCGGAAGAGATCAAAGCCACTGCCGACCGTATCAAGGCCTACAGGGAAAATATGATGAAATCATATGTAGGTGAAATGGAGAAAGAGATCTTTGCCCGTATGACGGAAGCCTTCTATAAGGACATCAGCAAAAGCCAGCAGCCGGACGTTTACCAGACACATATATTCAAAATGTTCGGTAACGAGGACTGGACCAAAACCTTCAATGATTACGCCCGTTACGTGTTCGCTACCTCCCTGTTCTTTGACGATGTGAAATTCAACGATTTTATCCGCAATCCCAAGGCAGAGACGCTGGAAGCAGATCCTGCATTTATATACGCTAAAAGCTTTGTAGATAACTATAATAAGAACTACGCCGGCAAGATCAGTGAATTCAACGACAAGAACGCGGAACTGTCTAAGACCTATGTAAAGGCCCTGATGGAGAAAAACAAAGGTCAGCTGATGTACCCGGATGCCAACAGCACGATGCGCATCACCTATGGTAAAGTGGGCGGCTACAGTCCCCAGGATGCCGTGGAGTACAGATACTACACCCATATGGACGGCCTGCTGGCCAAGTACAAGCC
Source organism: Edaphocola sp. (assembly GCA_037190225.1). Lineage (GTDB taxonomy): Bacteria > Bacteroidota > Bacteroidia > Chitinophagales > Chitinophagaceae > MKSF01. Next base: position 186,877 of record JBBCJL010000007.1, read on the forward strand.
CGGTGATTATGAATTCGATCTGCCGCAGGACTTCCTGGAGCTTGTTAAGACCAAGGATTACGGCAGATATGCCAACAGCAAAGGCGAGCTGGTTACCTGCTTTGTCACCAATAATGATATTACCGGCGGTAACTCCGGTTCCCCGATGATCAATGCCGAAGGTCACCTGACAGGCCTGGCCTTTGACGGTAACTGGGAAGCTATGAGCGGTGATATCGCGTTCGATAAGCAATACAAGCGGACGATAGCGGTGGATATCCGTTTCGTATTATGGCTGATAGACAAATACGGCGGCGCTACCAACCTGATCGATGAAATGACGGTTGTAAAATAGGATCATCCTTTTATACGCGTTGATAATAATAATACAGGCTGCCCCGATCCGGGCAGCCTGTATTATTTATTGGATGTCTTGTTGTTATACGTGCTGTCCTTCCTTTACCTCTTCCACCAGCCTGGCATTAAAGGCAGGGAGGTCATCAGGGGTCCTGCTGGTGACAAGGCCGTTGTCCACTACTACCTCCTCATCCACCCATTCCGCGCCGGCATTTATCAGGTCTTTGCTGACATTGGATACGGAGGTCATTTTCCGGCCTTTGACCTTATCGGCATTGATCAGCACCTGTGGTCCGTGGCAGATGGCCGCGACCGGCTTGCGCTGGTCAAAAAAATCCTGTACGAACCTGATCGCGTCATCATTGGTCCGTAGCTTATCCGGGTTCAGCACACCGCCCGGCAGCACCAGCGCGTCATAATCCGAGGCTTTGGCTTCCCCGAGCGTTTTATCCACCGTATAAGATGCTCCCCAGTCGGATTTCGCCCAGGCCCGTATGCTGCCGGATTCCGGGCTGACAATATGCGCCTCCCAGCCCTGCTGTTCCAGGTGCTCTTTAGGGGATTTCAATTCGCTTTCCTCAAATCCATGAGTGGCTAATATGGCTATCGTTTTCTTTTCCATAGTATGAGATTTTGGTTCCTTCTAAAATTACTGACCTTAGCGTTCCTGTAAAAGCGCGGATGTTGAAGGAATTGTTACTATTTATTTAAAAGATACAAGGTGCCGTTTCCGCTGCAGCAGGATAATAGCAGGCTGGCAGCACGGATGAACGGTTACACTTGTTGAGGTATTTTTAACAATATGTCCGGTGCTGCCGGAAGCAAAGGCGAAATGTGCTCCGTGAATTGTTTTATGTAAATTAGCGGCAGGATCCGGCGACAGGGCCTTTTGATATGGGTTACAGCGTATGATTCTTTACCGATGTCATTATACCGGCCTGTACTTTCATTATTGCATATTAAAATGCCAGATTTATGGATGGTTTCAATTGTAAGCTTATACAACCGGTACCGGAGCGGTGCCATCGGGACAGCGCTAAAGTCATAGATGCCGGAAGGGATATTATTGTCAGGAATAGAAATTTTCATTGCCCCGGAGGCATATTAAAAAAGTGATGCTGAGCACCAGGGACAGAACCAGGATCATATTCACCAGCAGCAGCCGGAAGGACTGGTTCCTGTGTTCCTCGTACACCAGGCTGAAAGAAGCTTTCAGCTCTTCGAATGCCGCTTCGCGGAACGTGCCGAGGTATTTATCAATATGCGATTTGATGATCCTTAAAAGGGACCGCTGGTTGGCAATGAATATCTGGAAATAGGCACAAAAGATCAGGAAGCCTGCAAAGCTGAATATATTGACATAGAACAGCCTGTTCCTATTGACGATAAAAGTGGTGATCACCAGCACAAAAGCGGACGGGATGACGATCAGCTTATTCTGGATATCATTCACCACACCCTGGAGCCTCTGGCTGAAATCCAGTGCTTTGGCATCCATTTCCAGCCTCAGCTTGTTATAGGAAAAGTTCCTTAAATAATAAGTATAGGCGGATGTAGCCCTGGTATAATACTGCCCGAAGTGCTGTAGCAGGAAGGAGAACCGCTGCGCTTCCGGCTCCTGCTGCAGGTAGTGGATCAGCTCGTTGATGAACAGGCCCTGCCTGTCCGGGAAAGCGTTACCGCTGAACAGGACGGTCACATCCTGAAGCTGCTCCAATGTGGTTGCCTTTAGCGCAGACAGGTCTGCACAGGTGTAGTGAAGCGGCAGCAGCAGGGAAACATCCTCTCTTACCAGCAGGAGCTTCCGCAGCTCCTCCTCAAAATAAGAGAATTGGGCGAGGCCGGCAAGCGCTTCCATAAAACGGACCACAACCGTGTAGGCGGTATGGAAAATGTGGTCATCCGTAAAATAGCTTCCTGTCTCACAGATGAAGATATCCCTGGATGGATGCCGGTAATAATGTTTCCTGAGGAAGGACGCCCTGTTCTCATAGATGCCCTGCGAAAATAAGGCGGCAAAGGAAAATTCCAGGATCACTATATCCCCGGGGCGCAGGTCTTCTATGCCCGAATTGTGCAGGAGTGCTGCTTCGTACAGCCGCTCCAGCAGGTTTGCATCCTGTACGGTATGCTCACAATACAGGATATCGCCTTCGGTTCGCGTGTTCGCTGAGGTTCGGATGATGGCTGTTATCTCTTTAATCATTGTTGATCTTTAAAATCTGGTCCCGCAACGCGGGGGGAATATTTTTAATGGTGAGCTTTTCCCCGCTCTGGTCCAGCACGATGAGATTATCCAGTATCATCCTGGTATCAAACTCTATCTTAAAGCCCGGACCCGCATGGGATATGGTATTCAGCAGCTTCATCCTGGAAAGGTCGCCGCTGATAATGGCGCTGACCTGCTCAGGCCTTTCGAGCGCGAACTCTTTAAAATGCTCCGGCTCGTGCTTATTGACGATAGAGGAAATGGTAGCGAGGAGTATCTCCTTTTTCTGGTCTGTGCATTCCCGGCAATAGGCGAATACGCTGTTCTTCGTGCTGATCCTGGTATGCCTGTCCCACTGCTGTGTCTCAGCATAGGCTTCCAGCGTGTCGACCAGCCTTTTGGTGGATTCCCTGCTGGTATTCTTATTGTCCGCATCAATGAACGTCATAAAATAATTGCTGACCTTCTTCAGCCCCTGTACGAAAGACAGGTAGGTGGTCCGACCCGGCTCCCTGCCTGCAGCTATCTCCTGCCAGGCCGTCAGGTTGACCATGCAGGCCACATCTACTTTGCCGAGGTCCAGGTTTTTCACATTGTCCAGTGTAAGCTGGTGCTCATTGACCACAAAGCCTTCCTTATTGTTGATCATCAGCACGAGCACAAGGTCCTGCCGGGTAATGGTATTGCCATATGCGCACAGGATCATGAATCCACCGCTTGCCGCTACCGTATGCTCGAGTATGCTTTTATAGTGTGTGGCTACATGCAGCGAAAAATCATAAAACGTGGTATGCCCTTTTACATAGGCCGACAGGTGATCCCGGAAAGCTGTATTTTCCGCCGCGAAGACGCCGTAAACGGGATTGGACTTTTTGTGATAGGAGGTATCCAGGTTGCCCAGGAAGATCCTTTCCTTGGCGCCTATCTCCAGCACACGCGCGGCTGCACGGAGCTGTACCTGCCTGCTGCCCGCTTCTTTCTTCAGCTGGTGGATGACAATATGCCTGATGTCTAAATATTCGCCGATGCCTGGTAATGATCTCATGGTTCAGGTGGTTTAAGGATGGTGACAGGATCACCGGTTGCGAAATCCTGTAATTGTTATATGCTGCAATCTAGGGAGCTATAGCGCCAATATGCGACGCCCGCGCTGAGCCGGCCTGAGGATTAACACAGCTTTGTGATGGCCATATCTTTACCTCCCCCTCCGGGCAGTCTTGCTTAAAAAAATACGCTGAAAATTTGTGTAGTTAAATGACTACATATATATTTGTAGTCAAATAGCTACATAATGAATCTGAGACGAGACGTATTCCAGGCAATAGCAGATCCTACGCGGCGTGCCATCCTCCTGCTTATCGCCACCCAGGCTATGACGGCAGGCGCTATCGCTTCCAATTTCGACACGGCACGGCCTACGGTTTCCAGGCACCTGCAGATACTGACGGAATGCGAGCTGCTGACACAGGAGCAGAGCGGGCGGGAAATCTATTACCATCTCAATCCTGCTAAAATGAAAGATATAGCCGACTTTATTGAGCCGTTCCGCCAATTATGGGAAGACCGGTTCAATAAGCTGGAAGCGGTCATGAAAAAATATAAAAACAACCCATAATGGAAAAGAAAACAACGGTACATGCCGAACCGGGTAAGCAGGAGCTTATCATCACCAGGACATTCGATCTGCCGGTAGGGCTGCTCTTTAAAGCCTATGAAGACCCGGAGATCGTGGAACAGTGGATGGGCACCAAAGTGCTGCAGCTGGAAAACAGGGAACATGGCAGCTGGCGGTTTGAGACCTCTTACGAGGGCAATGTGGTATTCAGCGCTAATGGCGTCATCCTGGAATTTGTGCCGGGTGAAAAGATCACCAGGACCTTTAAGATGGAGAATACCGACTTTCCCGTACAGCTGGAATTCCTGGAATTTGAGAAGGTCACGGACGACACCAGCAAGCTGACCATGCACATCGTTATGCGTTCCGTTGCATTCAGGGACCAGCTGCTGAAGATGCCGTTTGCCCATGGCATCAATATGGCACATGACCGTTTACAGCAGATAGCGGACTCCTTAAAATAATACGCCATGAAAAAAAGTCATAAGATCATTTACTGGATCGCCACCGCCTGGCTGGCATTAGGGATGCTTTCCACGGGTATTGTCCAGCTTACGGGAATGCAGGAAGAACGGGATGCTATGGCTCACCTGGGCTACCCGGAATATTTGCTGCCGCTTATCGGCACCTGGAAGATCCTGGGTGTCGCAGCAATCCTGGTACCGAAATGGCCTTTGCTGAAAGAGTGGGCCTATGCCGGGTTCTTCTTCACGATGTCCGGCGCGCTGGTCTCCCACGCGGTGACGGGCGATGGTATGGCGGAATATTTCGGCCCCGTATTACTATTGGTACTGACTATTGTTTCATGGTATTTCAGACCGGCGGGCAGGAAAGTTCCCGGAAATTAAGAATGCAGCTCATTGCAGGTTCTGGATAATCATTCTCTTTTGTATCTTCGCCGCCGCCGGATTGGGTATGACACCGGCAGCATTATTGGTTTAACTATATAATAAAAATGGCTATGATTAAAAGATGGGTATTTGCTTTCCTGCTCGTATGCTTTCTTCAGCAGCTCTGGGCACAGCCCGGAGCCCCGGTGCAACTGCCGGGTACTAAATTTACAATGATACCTCCTTCGGGGTTTGTCCAGGCGACCGCCTTCACCGGCTTCCAGGAAGAGCGGACAGGTGCCGTTATTATGGTGAATGGTCTTCCTGCGCCTTATGCCGCTACAGCCGGAGCTTTTACAGAAGAAGGATTAAGGTCACAGGGCATGGCGCTGGTCAGTAAGGAGCAGGTCGAAATAGGACAGTCGGAAGGTGTTTTATTGACCGTAACACAGGCCGCCAATGGTACAAAGTATAAAAAATATATCCTGATGTTCGGATATGAAGACGGTACCTGCCTGGTGACCGGTATGTTCCCGGAAAGGGCCGCTAACGTCAGCGAGCCTGTAAGAACTGCTATGCTGTCTGTGGCATTTCACGCAGACCAGGATGACAATCCGCTGGATGCGGTTCCCTTTATTGTGGATGTAACCGGCACCGGTTTCAAGCTGGTAAAATATGCTGGCGGTATGCTGATGTACTCCACGGATGGCCAGGTACCAACTGATAAGCCTGCGTTATTGGTAGGCAATTCCCTGGCAGCAGTTCCGGTCGGAAACAGGAAGCAATATACGACAGAGCGCCTTAGGAAACTACCGGGCGCAGCAGAGGCTGCTATCAAAGAAACGAGGGCTTTAACCATTGATGGCCTGGACGGGTATGAGATCATAGCTGAGAGCGGAACGGATAGCGGTACAAAAGAAATGATCAGCCTGACCATGCTGTTTAATGACGCGGGAGGTTATTATATGCTGGTAGGTATGACAAAGGAAGATATTGCTGCTTACGTGGAGATCTTCAGGAAAATAGCTATGACGTTCAGGCGTAAATAGGTATTACCTGACCACACAGTTTTGATAACGGGAAAGAAATAGTATGTTGCTTTCCCGTTTTGTATGTGCATAGGTTTGAAATTTCAGATATAAGGATAATAAATCCGTTGTCGGGTCGTTTATACCTCTGATCAGTTCTATTACAGTGAACCAACTCAACCTCCTTTACAGCTTTTATGCTGATGGCCCTTTTCAACTACTCCCAGACCCTGGAGTACAGGCAGCTCGACAGTATATATGCTGTATGAGCAGCATCAGCTCAGCGGCAGCGTGCTGATCGCAGATAAGGGCAAGGTGGTCTATAAAAAAGAATGGGGTATCAGGGGTGAAGGTGCCTGTGAACACGGAGACGGTCTTTGAGCTGTAGCAGTGGGCATAAAAAGGCAGATGACCTTTCGTGGATATAGAAACGCAATAGAATATGGTGTTAAAATCAAAATTTACAATGAGAGCATTTGCGGCGGTATTCCTGGCCTGTCTTACTATAATGACTGCAAAGGCGCAGCAGGATGATACGCCTTCCAATTCCTTTGAAGCGCATTATGCTGCTGCAGGTATTATGTTGCGTTACAGCTATGACAATGACCGTGTTATCCATGATTATTCCGGTAATTGGGACCTGGACCGGGATGGGACGCCTGATGAAATATATTTCATAGGTACCGGCGGTGCGCATCTTTACTACTACCTGAGGGTCGTGCTGAGTTCAGATCAAAAGGTCCGGGACTTTAAATACCTGGAATCAGACAGACCCGTCTATACGCCGATGCTTCCAGGGGATGCAACCGGTGGCAACCGTATCGTTGATAAGTTGACAGTATTCAGTGTACTGCAGGTGGAAGGCAGGGCTTTTATCTATATCCGCTTGGATACTCCTGCATACATGGCTGCAAAGAAAATCCTGAGCAGGCATAACGTGCAGACGGACAGGCTGCTGCTGGGCTTTGAGCAGGGAAAAGCGGTGCTGAAAGATCATCCCGGTTCGGAAGATGATGCTTTCTGACAGTCCCGGTCTTATCCATAGCCTTGCAGGAAATTTTCCCTTTTTATTATTTCCCCATAGTGTATTTAATGCCCAGGTTCATACCTGTATTGCGTACAGACCTATTTACCAGTAAAAAATCGGTCATCCCTATCCTGTAGCCTGCCTGTATCTTTAACCGCCGGTGCACGCGGTATTCCGTTCCTGCCAGGATGCCCCAGTCCCAGGGAGCGGCCTTGTAGCTGGTGGGTATATTACTTCCGCTGATCAGCGTTCCGGATATATGATCTGCCTGGTCTTGCATGGTAATAGTGGTATTGATATTCCTGTTCAGGTAGCTGCCACCCGAAATGCTCCACTTTTTACTGATGTGAAATCCCAGTACAGGCGCTATACCGAGCGAATAGACCGGTTGCTTATAGACTGTTTCCACCCGGGTGGTGGCCATGCTCACATTATCAATACCGGATGCGGCATTCCCGGGTGATACTGATACGCTGCTGAACTGGTGCTGCTCGGAATAGGAGACAGCTGAGGATGCTACGGTCACTGTTCCGTCCACGAAGAGGCGCTGTGCGAGCTGTACCCGCCGTGTGACGCCCAGCTGGTATTGCATGCCTCCCAGCTGCTGCATACCTGTCTGCAGGGATACGGCCAGCTCCCGATACGGCCGGGCCCGGATAGTAAGCGGGGGTGGGAGATACGATACGCTATTACGGGCAACTGCGGGCACGGGCTGCTGTTGTGCCGTGAACGTTTCCGATGGACTGCTGTCGTCACTTAAAAAGGGTGTAGCAGTATCGGCAGTAGCCGGCTTTCCGGTAGCCGCCAGTTTACGGGCAGGCAGGCTGAATGGCCTTGCCGGCTGTTCAGGATCTGCCGGTGCAGAAGATATGACAACGGTATTGCTGTCCGGCCCGGTCGCTTCCGGTAGTGGCAGGAATTGTGCCACCTGTGTTGCTGCAGTCCGGTCGCCGGTTGTATCCCGGGTTGAAAAAAATATATAGGATGCTATGCCGGTTGTCAGCACAACGGCTGCCGCTATTTTATATGGCAGGAGGAAAACAGCTCTTTTGGATATGCGCTTTTCCTGCTGCATGGCTGCCTGCAGTTGCTGCCATCCTGCCTCATTGGCCTCATAGGGTACTTCCTCTGCCTGTTGCTGCAGCCAGCTTTCAAATTCTTTACTGTTCATGACTCACACTTTTGGAGTAGCTTGTATTAATGATCGCTGCCAGCGTTTTCTTCGCCTGGTGCAGCAGCCAGTGGGAATAATTCTCCCTTATCCGGAGCATCTCCGCGATCTCTTTATGGCTGTAGGCTTCATAAACGTACAGGTTCAGCACCACGCGCTGCTTTTCCGGGAGCTGCTTCAGGAGCTGCAGCACCGCTTCTCCGCTGTACCTGTGCAGGGCCTCGTTACGCACGGAAACATCTTCGGTCAGCAATTCCATCTTATCGGTGGTGACGGTATATTTCTCTGCTTCAAAAGCTGCAGTATTGGACCTGCGGATATGATCCAGGCATACGCGGGTCACAATGCTTTTGATCCAGCCTTCAAACGATCCCCAGGCTTCATACTTATCCAGGTTCCGGAACAGCTTCAGGAAGCTGTCCTGCACCCATTGTTCCGCGTCTTCCCTGTTGGGCGCATAGCGAATGCAGATGCGCATGAGCATAGGGTAAAAGTGGTAGTAAAACGCCTGCTGCATCCGGGTATCTCCCCGGATGCAGCCGTCTATCATATTTGTCAAATCCGTTGCTGCTGACACGCGTTAATGCTTATTCCCGGTATGATCAATGGGCGGTGATGACAAAAGTGCCGCCACTGCTGTTACTCATATCCCGTTCCCGGTCGTATATAAAATAGAAAGCGCCTGCTTTATCGGTGCGGAACACTACGGATCCTTTTAAGGTGCTTTCGCTGCTGCAGGTACAGTCTTCGGACTGTGCGGGGTCGCTATACAAGATCTCGGGCCTGATATGGAAAGTGTCCCGGTCCACGTGCGCTATCCGTGCGGTTGCACCCTGTACGCAGGCGGTGTCGGGCACTTTTATGCTTAAAGTGATCACGATATCTTCACCCCTGGTGATGTCATGGGGTGTATGGACCCCGGTCGCCACTGCAGGACCCGTCCGCAGACCACACCCGGTTTGCTTCTTACAGGCTGCAAGACTGCAAAGTACCAACATCACGACCAGCTTAGCCGGCCAACCTGTTCTCATATGCTGTCGTATTTAGATTATATATAGTGTATTGTACTACGCTGCTGTACGTAAAATTACGGTATGTTGCCTGGATGCGGCTATTTGTTATTCCAGCATAACTTTCCTGCTCAGTACACCCGCTGTTGAGCTTATGTGCAGCAGGTAGACACCTTTTGCCAGCCCGCTGATATCCAGTGTTTTGGCTCCCGGCGGAAATGCGGCTACCTGCCTGCCCGTCACGTCAGTAAGGCGTAGCGCGGTGACCTCTATATTTTTTTCATACTCCAGGATGATCAGGCCGTTGGAGGGTACGGGATAGATGCTGAACCGGCTGTCCGCATCAGGGATGCCGGGGATACCTGTCGGCGTATGGGTCACGATGGTCAGGGAATCTGTCCACAGGGGCTCTGAAGGATAGGGGCAGGGCTCACCCGGTTCCCATATCGTATATATCTTAAGGGTATAGGGCATAGCAGCCTGGATATCAATGACCGTATCAAGATAGGTAACGACATTCGCGATCCCGCAGCCCCGGAAGGAGAACTTTAATGTCTTATTGCCGGTACCTGGCAGGGAATCGAACCGGAGCCCGCTGAGCTGTATATCCGGCTTGCTGATCACTATATGCAACCGGGCAGGGATGGAAGAAGTGTCCAGGTCCGCAATCTCTATACGTTGCGCCCGCCCGCTGACGGCTGCCAGCAGTTGCAGGGCAAGGCTTAAGGCCATCATTATGGATGTAGAATATGGAGCTTTCATAATATTTCTTTGGTTGTGAAAATTAAATTTTACTGGTAATCAATAATAAGATTTCAACGTACGCTATAATCATGAACGGACATTTTCAGGGACTTCTTAGAGAAGGCTATAACTTTTTTTGAATAATTCTGGAAAAAACAGCACCTCTCAATGCATATGCGATACTTCCGGACCACTTTTATTTCGATAGCGATTTTAATGGCCGTAGCATCCTGCACGCCAGGAGCCGGTAATGGTCCACAGGCCGGGTATACGGCTGATTCTGTCCTGCTCCGGCAGGTAAGGGAGCTGGAACAGTCTATGCTTTCGTATATGCGGCAGGCTAAGCCTCCTTATGCTCAGAAAGATGTCCGTAAGTGTGCTGCTATACTGACCCGGTACCTGGAACAGATGGATCGTTCCACTGCTGTCGCACAGGGTATGGAAATTGTTAAAGCTACTATCCTGGAATTAAATGCCCTGAATGAAAAATGTGATGGACAGCTTATCGAAACAGGGGAGAGGGAACAGATAGCAGCGATCATTATCAACGCCTCCGCCAGGAAAGGATATAATACGCCTGATGAGGATATAACGGAACCCTGGAGGGAATGGTAATAACATCGCAGGTCCTGTAAGTCTAAGTCGTGTGATCTGTTAACATTACACCAGGCTTCCCGATCAATTAAAATGCCTGCCAACTTTAGGAACGATTTGATAAATGGTGTATTTTAGCATTTCAATTAAACGTTTATATATGAAAAAAGTATTTTCTTTACTTGTCTGCCTCTTATGTGTGATGGTTTCTTTTGGCCAGGTCAGGGAAGGCAAGGTGACATTCAATATGCAATTCAACAGCGCTGATCCGCAAATGCAGTCACAGATGGGTATGTTGCAGGGTTCTAAGATGATCATGTATTTCTCCCCGGATTTCAATCGTGTGGAGCTGTCTATGGGCGGGATAATGGAAGTCACTACCATAGCAGATGTCAAAACAAAGGAAAACCTGGTGCTGATGGGTGGAATGATGGGTCAGAAAGCTATTAAAATGAATGCGGATGACCTGAAAGATATGAAGGATGCCCCTAAGCCGGATATCAAAAAGACCGGCGAGACCAAGACCATTGCCGGCTATAAATGTGTCAAATATATTGCCACTACCGATGAGGCAGTGGTAAATATCTGGACTACCAATGAGCTGGTTGCTGCCAAGGACGGAATGCAGTATGTCAATGAAGAGATCCCCGGCTTCCCGCTGGAATTTGAGGCTTCGGTGATGGGTATGACCCTGGTAGGTACGGCTTCCGAGGTAAAGAAAGGCCTGGACAAATCCAATAAAAAAGAGCTTTTCAGTATGGCTATCCCGTCCGGTTATGAAGAAATGAGCGCAGATGACCTGAACGGGTTAGGTGTCAAGTAAATTGCCGGATACTGAATACAGGAAAATCCCCCGTAACGATCGTTACAGGGGATTTTTATATCAATACAGGTATATTATTGCTATCCTTCCAGGCTTCTGAAATCTACCGGTACGATCTTGCTTACACCGGCTTCCTGCATGGTCACTCCGTAGATCACATCTACGGAGGCCATCGTCTGCTTGTTGTGCGTTACGATGATGAACTGCGAATTGTCGCTGAACTTACGGATCATCTGGGTGAACTTGCCAACGTTCGCGTCATCCAGCGGTGCGTCCACCTCATCCAGGATACAGAACGGTGCCGGCTTGATCAGGTATATCGCGAACAGGAACGCCGTAGAGGTCAGCGTTTTCTCTCCACCGGAGAGCTGGGTCAGCGTGCTGGGGCGTTTCCCTTTAGGCTGGGCATAGATCTCTATCCCGCTGTCCGCCACGTTGTCCGGGTCGGTCAGCCGCAGGTCAGCATTATCATCTTCCGTGAACAGGGCCTTGAACACCTGTACGAAATTCTCTCTTACCTGGTCAAAGGTTTCCTTGAACTTGGCATTAGCTGTCTGCTCCACCTCTTCTATCGTAGCCATCAGGGTATCGCGGGCTTCCAGCAGGTCATTCTTCTGGTCCACGATGAAGTCATAGCGCACCTTCATCTCGTTATACGCCTCTATCGCTGTAGGGTTGACCTCGCCCATATTATCCAGGCGCTTTTTCAGCCGTTCCACCTCCGCGTGCAGCTCTTCTTCCGTCAGCTCGGTAGTGCGTTCCTCTTCCAGTATATCGTCCAGCTCTATCCGGAATTCCACGAACAGGCGTTCTTTCATCCCGGCCACGGCCAGCTTCATCTCGCCCAGCTTTTCGCGGATGCCGCTGAGGAGCGCTTCGGCCTGGTCGCGTTCCCGGCGCTGCCTGCTTATCTTATTCTCGTGCTCGGTGATGGTATTGCGGAACTCATAATAAGCTTTATCTTTTTCATTCAGCAGCTTCTCATCCTTTTCTTTCTTCTGCAGCAATTCGTACAGCTCATTATCACCGAAGTGCAATTTCCCGTTGGCCTCGCTGATCTGCCCGGCCACTTCCTGCAGCTGCTGGTTAAAGCTTACGGCCTGCTGTTCCAGGTCGTAGATCTGCTGCTTGCGGAAATTGACCTCCTGCCTAAGGTTCTCCACCTTGCTATGTTGCCGGGTAACGGAAATGTTCAGGTCGTTGAAATCCCGGGACACCATATTATAATCCTGCTCTGTGGCGACAAAATCCTGTTCCCGGGTCTTGATGGTGGCCAGCAGCTCATCTATCTGCGCATTCACTTCTTCCAGCGACAGCCTGGCATCTGCCGTCTGTTCGGTAATATCGTGTAGCTGCTGTTCCAGGTCGGCTATCTTCAATACATTGTTCTGGTCCATCTGCCCGAAATGCTCCATCCGGTTCTTTACCTGGAAGGATTCGTTCTGCAGGGCATTGATCTCGTTCCTGCATTTCTCTATTTCCTTATCCAGCAGCGACTGGCTGTAGCCTGCCAGGTCCATCTGTATCTGCTGTATGCCGGCCTGTATGGCAGCGGCGGATCGCTCCACGGCGGCTATCTCTTCTGTCAGCAGCTCCAGGTTCTTGGAACGGCCTATTTTATTGCCTTCAAAGACGCCCACGCTGCCGCCGCCGATGCTGTAGGTTCCCTTGATGACATTACCCTGCCGGGCAATGATGATATCCTTCTGCTGTACGGCGGTCTCCTGCAGCACGGTCTCATCCTGCGCCACATATACGTGCGACAGTAAGTAAGCGGCCAGGTTTTTATATTTATCTTCCACTTTGACCACATCCAGTGCCGGTATGGTCTGAGCGTAGACACTGCCTGCAGGGGCCGGTGCGGCTTTGAACTGGTCCAGTATAAAGAAATTGGCCTTCCCTTTCTGGTGCTTATCCAGCAGCCGGATGGCGTCCAGGGCGTCCTGGTAAGTATCTACGATATAATAGTTGAGGTAGCTGTCCAGCACATTTTCCAGCGCGGTCCGGTATTCGGGCTGCACCACGAATACGTCCGACAGTAAAGGGGCATCATTCTGCCACTCGCTGTTCTTCTTCAGGAACTTGATGCTCTCCGGGTAGCCTTCCAGGCTATCCACCAGCGATTTCAGCAGCTTATATTCATTCCTTTTGGCATCCAGCTTCCTGTTGGCTTCCACCAGCAGGCTGCGCTGCGCTTCCAGGGCTTCCTGGGTTTCCAGTATTTTTTCCTTCAGGTCCTCCTGGCGCTCCAGTAGCTCCTGCAGGGCATCCTGTTTCTCTGCCAGCAGGGATTCGGTATTTTCCAGCTGTATCTTAAAGGTGTCTATCTGGGAAGCGTTCCTGGACTTTTCATCGTTCAGCTGCTGGATGGTGCGTTGCAGGTTGAAGATAGAGGTATCGGATACCGCTACCTTTTTTTCCAGCTCAAACTGCTCTTTCTGCACCGCGTTGATCCCGGATTTGCTTTCATCCAGGCTGCGCCGCTTTTCTTCATAGCCTTCACGCTTCTCTGCCAGCAGGTCCCTCAGGGTATCCTGCCTGTCCTTCAGCTCTTCCAGCATATCCTCCTCGTTAGAGATATGGTCTATGCCCTGCTCCATATTGGCCGTGATATTTTCTATCTGCTGGCTGGCATGCTGTATGGACAGGTGAAGGTTCTTTTCACGTTCCTGTAAATAATCCAGCCGCTGGGAAGCCAGCTTCTTCTCGCTCTCCAGGTGGCGTATGCTGTTCAGCAGCTCATTGAATTTCCGCTGCGACAGCGCCAGGTCCTGCTCCTTTTCCACCAGCTGCAGCTTATTGGCCTCAATTTCCGCTTCATCGCCGGAGATCTCCGTTTCTATCCGCAGCTTTTTATCCTGTTCTGTTTCCAGCTGCTCGTTCAGCGTCTTGTACCGGTCGTTGAAAGCGCTCAGGGACGATTTGGCCAGCTCCATGCTGATCTCCTTATACTCTTTCTTGATCTGTATGTACTTTTCCGCTTTCCTGGCCTGGCTTTCCAGGGTTCTCAGGTTATTGCCGATCTCGAAGAGCAGGTCATCGATACGGGCAATGTCCTGCATCGTGGCGTCCAGCTTTTGCTTGGCTTCTTTCTTCCTGGTCTTGTAGATGGAGATGCCTGCGGCCTGCTCCAGCATCCTGCGCCTGCTGCCGTCCTTATCCTTGATGATATCATCCACCATACCCAGCTCAATGATCGCGTAGGAGTCGTTGCTGACACCCGTGTCCAGGAAGAGGTTGTGAATGTCCTTCAGCCGGCACGTCACATCATTCAGCCGGTATTCGCTCTCGCCTGTACGGTAGAATTTACGCGTGATGGTAACGGTGGTAAATTCCGTAGGAAGGAGATTGCGGGTGTTCTCGAATGTCAGCGATACCTCTGCCATACCGGAAGAGGAACGGCTTCTGGAGCCGTTGAAGATGAGGTCCAGCAGGTTGTCGCTTCGCAGCGATTTTATCTTATGCTCGCCGATCACCCAGCGGATAGCGTCTATGATATTGGACTTGCCGCATCCGTTAGGTCCTACAATGCCGGTAATGGGATTGTCCAGGATGACCTGTGTTTTATCTGCAAAGGATTTGAACCCTTTTATTTCTAGTGATTTTAGCTTCACGATCTATTTTTATGAAAACGATGTTCAAAAATACAAAAAAATGGTACAGCTTTCAGGTATTCATATGGTAGTGGCTGATTATATGAAAGCGCTGCACCTTTCTCCGTATGGATCATTCATCAATAAAGGCAGGATATATTTATCCTGCCTTTATTGATTGAGTGTATTATAATATGTATATGAGGTTGGCCTGCTTACGCTTTCCGGCCGGCTTCCCTGATGCTTATTTCAGCTCCAGCAACACAACATTCTCTATATGATGCGTGTGCGGGAACATATCCACGGGCTGTACCTTTTTGACCTGGTACATACCCGTAAGGAGGGCGAGGTCGCGGGCCTGTGTCGCCGGGTTGCAGCTTACATACACGATACGGGGCGCCTGCATCTGCAGCAGCTGCTCGATCAGCTTTTCGCTCATACCTGCCCGCGGCGGATCGGTAATGACCACATCGGGTCTGCCGTATTTCGTGTAAAAATCATTGGTGACGATCTTACCCACATCGCCGGTAAAATAGTGGCATTTGTCCAGATTATTCCATTCGGCATTGATCCGCGCATCCAGTATGGCATCCTCCACCAGCTCTATGCCGATGATGCTTTTGGCCTTTTCAGAGCAGAAGATACCGATGCTGCCGGTACCGCAATACAGGTCGTACACCACTTCGCTGCCTGTAAGTCCTGCAAAGTCGCGGGTTACACGGTACAGCTCCGCTGCCTGCTCGGTATTGGTCTGGAAAAAGGACTTGGGAGATATCTTGAACCTGAAATGTTCCAGGTACTCTTCGATATAAGGTGTACCGTAATAGCATACGATGTCCCTGTCGTAAATGGAATCGTTCAGCTTGTCATTGAGGGTGTAATGCAGGGAAGTGACCTCCGGGGCGATCTGCAGGATGCCGTCCAACAGCAGCGGCAGCTCCTCGCGGTAATGCTGCACAACCAGGTTGACCATTACCTGGCCGGTAGAGGCTACGCGTATTATCAGGTTGCGCAGCCAGCCTTCGTGCTTCCTGTAATCGTAAAAAGGCAGGTCCAGGCGAAAGGCTTCCGATCTTAAATAATTCTTGATCTTATTGGTAGGCTCTTCCTGCAGGTGGCAGGTCTGTATATCCACTACCTTATCGAACATACCCGGCGCATGGAAGCCCAGTGCCGGTTGCCTGGCGATCTCCGCGCCTTCGGACGCCGCTATTTCCTCGCGGGTCAGGTATTGCTGCTGGCTGAACGTAAACTCCAGCTTGTTCCTGTAATACCTGGTGCGGCCACTGCCCTTTATCGGGCTGATCTCCGGCAGCTCCAGGTGGCCTATCCTGGACAGCTGGTCGGCTACCTGCTGCTGCTTGTACTGCAGCTGCAGCTCGTAAGGGAGCATCTGCCATTTACAGCCGCCGCAGATACCGAAATGTGCGCAGAACGGTTCCGTGCGGTCGGATGATGGTTCCAGCAGCTCCAGCACTTTTCCTTCCGCGTAGCTTTTCTTGCTTTTATGCACCAATACCCTTACCACATCGCCGGGGACGCCGCCTTCCACGAACAGGGCCTTGCCATCCTCCGTATGAGCAATGGTCTTTCCTTCCGCAGCGTAATTACCCAACCTTATGGATTCAATGACAGTCTTTTTATTCTTTCGGGACAATGTTTGAAGTTTTTAATTTAATTTTAAACCCACAAAGGTAATATGAATTTTAAAATTGATTTGCTTAACTTCATTCGTTGCTTTTTAACTATACAATAATAAAAGGATCAAACAGAACAGCAGGATTATGAAAAGAATATTATTGATTTTTACCCTTCTGGCGGCATGCTTTAACGTCTTTGCGCAAAAGAAAGGGTACCGGGTGGAATTTAATTTTAAAGAGCCGGTCTCCGGCGATGTGGTGTACCTGGCACGTTATTACGGGAAGCCTTTCCCGACGGTCTTTAAGATGGACTCGGTGATGCTGGATAATAAGAACAGGAAAAAGGTGGTATTTGAATCCAAAGAAAAAATACTCGGCGGCTTTTACGTGATCATTTTTAACAACCGTACTAAGGTCATGGATTTTCTCCTGGATAACGGGTATAAGATGACCATCGACCTGGATACGACCGGCAAAAGAGTGAACAGCACGGTAAAGGGCAGCCAGGATAACGAGATCAATTTCGAGCTGGGCAGGATAGGGGAGCGTTATGATGAGGCCTTCTCCAAAGTAGGCGGAGATACCGCGAAGCTCCGGCAGTTACAGGATAAGATAGGCAACGAAATAGAAGCTTACAGGAAGAACGTGGTAAAGAAGCACCCTGATCTCCTGGTCACCAAATATTATAAAACCTTCCTGAAGCCGGAAGCACCTAAAGGCCCGCATTACCTGGAAGACGGTAAAACAGTGGACAGCTTTTACGAGATAGCATACCTGAGCAGGCATTACTGGGATAATTTTGACCTGAAAGATGACCGGCTGCTGATCGCCCCGATCTATGAGCGCGCGCTGGAAACCTATTTTGATTACCTGGTGTACCCGGTCCCTGATACCGTAATGGCGAGGGCAGACGAGCTGCTGAAAAAAACGGAAGGAACGGAAGACCTGTACCGCTTTACGATGCGCTGGCTGACCAATAAAATGCTTAACAGCAAGGTAATGGGTATGGATGAGGTATTTGTGCACCTTGTGGAAAATTACCATATGAAAGGCAAAACGCCATGGCTGGACGAGGCCGGAGTGAAAGAGTATGTGGATATCATGGGTAAGATATCCCCGACCTCGTTAGGCCAGCAGGCACCCGGGCTGGTGCTGCAGAATGTGTTCACGCATAATGATGTGAACCTGCTGCAGGTTCCTGCCGATTACGTGGTGGTGCTGTTCTGGGATATTGATTGCGGTAACTGCCGCAGGGAGATAGCCGCGCTGGATACGATGTACCAGAAGGAGCTGAAGGCCAAAGGTGTGAAGATATTTGCAGTGGCTACCAACGGTCAGCTGGACAAGCTCCAGACCTTCCTGGAAGAACACCACGCTACCGAGTGGATCAATGTGGCGGACTTTAAGAATACGAAAGAGTATAAGGATAAGTACAATATAATGGGCACCCCGACCATGTACCTGCTGGATAAGGATAAGAAGATCATAGGCAAGAAGATCAGTCACGAAAACCTGCCGGGCCTGCTGGAATGGCATATCAACAAGGAAAAAAAGAAAGTGCAGCAAGCGCACTGATTACAATATATATCCCAATAGAAAAAGCTGCCAGATTAGATAGGCAGCTTTTTTTACGGGAATATACGTTACAGCAGACCGCAGCTTTTTTTAAGGGTGACACCCATAGCTGAAACGGAAGATTCCTTTGCCTTGCAGCTTTTTTCCGCTTTTCGTTTAGAGCCTCTTACGGTGTACTGCTCCTGGGCGGCGCCCTGCATATTCAGTACATTATAGTTGCATTCGCAGGTGTACTCTTTGCTGCAGGAGGACGCCAGCAATACTGTGAGCAGCAGTGCAGCAGCAGTCATGATGTGTTTTTTCATATAATTGTATTTAAGTAAATAAAAGAAAGACTTTATGATAAGGTAAAGTTAAACTTTTCTTTCAATATACTATACACCCATTGGACGGGCAGTCCCATTACACTGTAATAATCGCCTTCAATGGCCGTAATGCCAATGGCGCCTATCCATTCCTGTATCGCATAGGAGCCGGCTTTATCGTAAGGTTTATAGTGCTGTATGTAATAATCAATCTCCCGCCCGGTCAGGGGCTTGAACGTAACACGTACGACCGAAGTATGGGAAAATTGTGCCTCTGACTGACGGATGCAGACGCCCGTGATCACCTGGTGGGTCTTTCCCGAAAGCGACAGCAGCATGCTCCTGGCCTGCACAGCATCCTGAGGCTTGCCGAGTATGGTATCATCGCAGACCACAATGGTATCTGACGTGATGATGATGTCATCCGCCTGCGGTGTGCCGCTTACCTGCTGCAGGATAGCCTCGCCTTTCCTGCCTGCCAGGTACACGGGCGCTTCCTGTGGTGCTACGGAAGCCGGGATGCTTTCGTCTATATCGGCCACGATCACGCTGCATGGAATGTTGGCCAGCTGCAGCAGCTCTTTTCTCCTGGGTGACTGGGAACCCAATATGATTTGTTTCATGGTATGACAAAATGTTTATTACCTTTGCTCAGGTATGGGAAATAATATCCGGGCTTCAAAAGTAGAGATTTTAGGCGTAACGGTGAGCAGATGGCTGAAGTATGCCGCCATTATTGTGACGCTGGCGGGCATGATCCTGTACACTACAGAGCAGCACCCCGCTGATTATACTTCCTTTTCCACCGTTTTTGCGTTCAGCTTTCCCGCCTTTTTTGATGACCTTTTGCACCTGAGAGGATATGGCGTTATGACCCTCGGGCTGTTGCTGCTGACCAGTATCCCTATTGTAAAGGTGATATTCTACCTGGCTGATTTCCTGGTGAAGAAAAACACCCTTTATATAGTGATCTGCTGTATCATATTAGGGGTGTTCCTTACAAGCATGCTGCTGAGCTAAGTGCTGCTGCTTTCTTCCTTTATGCGGAAAAATATATCCTTCCCGCTCAGGCAGGCACGGAAACAGGCCTGAATGACGTTCTGCTATTTGAATTGCTGCTCCAGCGTATAGAAGGTCTCCTGGGCGGAAGCGCCTTCTCTCAGGATAGCATACAGGTGCCGGACAATGGGCAGCTCTATCTGCAGGTGCCTGAGGATATTGTACATGCCTTCCACCGCGTAATAGCCTTCGGCCACCATGCTCATTTCAGAATCCGCTTTCCGGGCAAAATAGCCTTTTCCTACCAGCGTTCCGAAGGTCCGGTTGCGGCTGTGCGTGGAATAGCAGGTCACCAGCAGGTCTCCGAGGTAGGCGCTGGTTATGAGATCCTGGTGGCGGCAGCAGGGCTTCAGGCTGTGATGCTGTTCCAGGAAATAATGCATCTCGTTAAAGCAATTGGTGGTATAGACGCTCAGGAAGTTATCGCCGTATCCCAGTCCGCTGGCGATGCCGGCTCCGATGGCGTAGATATTCTTTAAGACCGCCGCGTACTGTGTGCCCCAGAGGTCGGCGTTGAGCGTGGTATTGATATATTCGCACCGGAACAGGGACGCTATCTGCGCCACGGTCTCCGGGTGGGTGCCGGAGAAAGTAAGATAGGATAACCTTTCCTGTGCTACTTCTTCCGCATGGCAGGGGCCTGTAATGGCGATGTAATCATCGCTGCTGACATTAAAATGCTGCTGCAGGTAATCGTTCAGCAGGCAATTTTCATCCAGTATGATGCCTTTTATGGCAGAAATACATTTTTTGCCCTGCAGGGCGTCCGGGGATAATTGCTTCAGAACATCGGGGATAAAGGCAGAAGGGGTACAGAACAGTATGAGGTCATTGTCCGCAACCACCTCCGTAAGAGATGTGGTAGGCCGGATATGCCCGGAGAAATATACCGATGAGAGGTAATCCTTATTGTGCTTTTTTTCTGTAAGATGCTGAACGGCATCCGTATTCCGCATCCACCAGTGCAGTTCATGACCGTTATCTGTCAGCATTTTGGCCAGCGCGGTAGCCCAGCTTCCGTTCCCGATAAGTCCTACTTTCATGTTTCGTTCCTTGTTTTATAGCGCCCGTATATCACGTCAGGGTTACGGCGGCTGTATGGTAAGCCGGTTAATTAAAGGGACCGCCATACTGTGTGAACCTTTGCCGTTTCCCTGACCTTTCCGGGCGGATAAAAGTAGGTAGTTTTAAGGAATTCTGCTCACTTTCCGGTCTAAATAAAAAGAGTTTAAGGTATTAACGGCGGGCTGCCGGTCCGTTTGCCTGTCAGGATACCGGCAGCCGGGAGCGTTAAGGAAGCTGCCGGTAGAGGGTTGCGGCTAGTGCACTACCACCCTTATCGTATTCGGGGTCTTTTGTTCCAGCAGCCTTAGCTTGCCTCTCATCACGTCTTCCAGTATATTATTGGTATAATGACGTATGGTGAGGATCTCCACATCCTTGTCCAGGGTGACGATATGGTCTCTGCTTAACACATCCACCAGCTTTTTGAGCCGCTCTGCTTCGTAGGTCACACCCAGGCGGAGATTGATGGCGGAATTCTGCATCAGGTTGATCTTGATCTGGTGGGCCGCAAAGGTGTTGTAGATCTTACTGATGCTGTCATCGGTGATAAAGGACAGGTCGCGGGACTGGATGTTCAGCAGCACCTGGTTCTTCTTTACCACGATGATGGGAGGATACTGGTAGGCGTCGATCTCTTTTTTAATGCAGGTACCTTTAATGGACTCATCCAGGAAGCATTTTACATACAGCGGGATGTTTTTATTCTCCAGCGGCTTGATGGTCTTAGGGTGGATGACCTGCGCCCCGAAGTAGGCCATTTCGATCACTTCTATATAGGTGATCTCATCTATCTGCACCGCATTGGGGAACAGCCTCGGGTCGGCATTATATAAGCCTTTTACATCCTTCCAGATGGTAACGGACACGGCGTCCAGCATATAGGCGAAAAGCGCTGCGGAATAATCGGAGCCTTCCCTGCCCAGCGTAGTGGAATTGTTTTCATCGGTACAGCCTATAAAGCCCTGGGTGACGATATATTTCACTTCCTGAAGTACAGGCAGGACGATCTTGCGGGTGAGCGTGCCTGACAGTTCCAGGTCCACGTTCGGGTCGCGGTAGATGCTGTCTGTCCTGATCATATCCCGTGCGTCCAGCCATTTGTTATGCAGGCCTTCGGAGCGCAGGTATTCGGAAAACAGGGTGGTGGACAATAATTCTCCCACGCATACGATCTGGTCATATACATAATCCTTGCTCTGTATGCCGCCGTCATCTATGGCCCACTGTATCTCGGTATAGCATTCCTGCAGGCGGGGCAGCAATTGCTGGAAGCCTTCCTCTCCCAGCAGCTCCAGGGCATAATTATTGTGCGATAATTCTATGTCCAGCAGCAATTCCCGTGCCTTGTCCTTATCGCCGTCATTGGCAGCAGCAGCTATCTGTTCCAGGGCATTGGTGGTCTTGCCAAAGGCCGATACCACGATGATCAGGGGAATGTCAGCGTTCTTGATAATGCTGAGCAGGTTTTTCATTGCTGCAGGCGTGGCTATGGAAGCGCCTCCGAATTTGTATATTTTCATATCAGGTATAATTCAACAATCAAAAAAGGCCTACCGGTACGGTAAGCCTTTCTTTTTTTATAGTTTCCAGAACACAATAAAAGACAGGAATTACCGCCGGGTAATACACTTCATCATCTTATTGTGTTTCTTTATTTGCATGAATAAACTGTTAATTTCGGACGCAAAATTAATTCCCCCGTGGTAAAAAACAAAATTATTTTTTTAAATATGGAAAAATCCCCGTATCGGAACGGACGGGCTTCCGGGAAATACCGCTCCGGCCGCTCGCCGCGGCACTCAGGACTTCGGCTGCGGCTTTTCCATCTTATGCCCGCATTGCTTACAGGTGCAAAGGTCTTCGTTTTCATAGAAGGCGTTCATCACCGGCGGCAGCTCCTTAACGATATCGGCCACGGGCAGGAATTTTTCATATAGCTTATTGCTGCATTGCTCGCAGTACCAGGCAAAGCTGTCCAGCATATCCGAAGACCTTACCCTTTCTATCACCAGGCCTACGGTATTGGGACCGCGCTGCGGGGAATGCGGCACCTTTGCCGGTAGCAGGAACATATCGCCTTCTTTGATCTCAATAGGGACGATCTTGCCGTCCTCGATGATCCTTACCACTACATCGCCTTCCAGCTGGTAGAACAGCTCCTCGGTCTCGTTATAATGAAAATCCTTACGGCTGTTGGGACCGCCTACCACCATTACGATAAAATCATCCGCGGCTTTATATACCTGCTGGTTGCCTACGGGGGGCTTCAGTAAATGACGGTTGTCGTCGATCCATTGCCTGAGGTTAAAGGGGCGTAATACTGCCATAATCTCTAATACTGTGTTTTTTGAAAAATAAATGTACAAACTCCGGGCGTACTATTCAAGGAATTCAACGAAAAAATATGGTATTTCACCGTATATGTGCAGCTAAATGATAATAAGTTATTATTTTTACGCTCTGGTTACTGAACCGTACACATTATTATTACCGATATTTTAAACTATATGAACTGGAAATTCTGGAGGAGGAAGCAAGACAATGCTGAAGGCAATAAGGAAAAAAAGAAAAAATCCAAGACCAGGGAATGGCTGGACGCCGGGATCTTCGCCATTGTGGCCGCTACCCTTATCAGGACTTTTTTAATAGAAGCCTACACCATACCTACAGGGTCTATGGAAAATACGCTGCTGGTGAACGATTACCTGTTTGTGAGCAAGCTGGCCTACGGGCCGCGCCTGCCGATGACACCGCTGGCCATTCCGCTGGTGCATAACAGCTTCCTGGGCCGTAAGTCCTATACGGATGCTGTACAATGGAAATACAGGCGCCTGCCGGGCTTCGGAGAAGTGAAGCTGTACGATGTCATCGTATTCAATTTTCCCAATAATGATACCGTGATCGATCACCCGGACCTGCGTGCCCATGATTATTATGCGGCCGTGAGAGCCAGCGGTCCCAATGGCCGGGAAGCCATCTGGAGCCAGTATAAGATCATTACCCACCCGGTGGATAAGCGGGAGAACTACATTAAGAGATGTATGGGCTTGCCGGGAGATAAGATACAGATCAGGGAAGGTGCGGTATATATCAATGACCGGCAGGAAGAGCAGTTCGTGCATATCATCCGGCCTTACTGGGTCAGGCTGAAGCCCGGCGCCCAGATAGCCAGGGATTACCTGGAGGAGCATAATATCTATGAGCGTGAGTCAAGAGGTCCTTTCAGGAAATACGAAATGGACGGGGAGGTGCTGGAGCACTTTAAGAAGCTGCCCGCTGTGGACTCTATGTTCAACGGGGCGGATATGCCTATGGAGCTGGCACAGGGTAATGCGCTGTATCCTCATGATCCCCGGTATTTCCCCTGGAACCAGGATAACTACGGTCCCGTGACCATTCCTAAAAAAGGTATGAAAATAAACCTGACGGCAGAAAATGTGCTGCTGTACCGCCGGTGTATAGAGACCTACGAGAGCAATACTTTCGAAATAAAGAACGGCACTGCCTATATCAACGGTCAGCCGGCCACGGAATATACCTTTAAGATGGATTATTACTGGGCGATGGGCGACAACCGGCACAATTCCCTGGATTCCCGTTTCTGGGGCTTCGTTCCGGAAGATCACCTGGTAGGCAAAGCGTCCTTTGTGTGGTTCAGCACCAATAAAGGCGGGATCTTTGACGGCCTGCGCTGGGGACGCCTGTTCAGGAGCGTTAAGACCCTGCAGCAATAACAGGACGGTAAGGGAGAGCCTGCAGGATTTCCCCGGTTTGCACAGATACTTAGTATATGACAAAGGGGCAGCTATTAATAGCTGCCCCTTGTATTTGGTATCTTATGTTGTGCCGCCTGCCTGGTGTGTCGTATTGTTCATAAATAAGGCTTTCAGCTCATTGGCGTCATCCGCCTTCATCTTGCCGGCCAGGATCAGGCGTAGCTGCCGCCGTCTCAGTGCCCCGTTATACTTTTCTATTTCGCCGTCCGTTTCAGGAAGGAGAGGTAAAACGGTCTTGGGCCTGCCGTTGGCGCCCAGGGCTACAAATGTCATATAGGCTTCGTTGCTCAGGTACCTGTCCCTGGTCTGGAGATCCTCGCCGTACACCTTCAGGTAGATCTCCATAGAAGAATTGAAGGAGCGTGTCACCTGCGCCTCTATGGTGAGGAGATGTCCCAGCTTGATCGGGTTGGCAAAGGAAATATTATCTACGGAAGCGGTCACTACCTGGGCATTGCTGTGCTTCATAGCGGACAGGCCGCCTGCTATATCCATCCAGTACATTAATTTACCGCCCATCAGGTTCCCGAGAGTATTCGTATCATTGGGGAGAATCAGCTCACTCATCATCGTGTAGGATTCTGCTGCTTTTTTGCCGTCTGCGTGCATTGGTTTTAAATTGTATATATAGTTAGAGATTGTCAGTTATAAAGCATATAATGCTTCCGGCTGATGTTCCAGCGGAGACCGCCGTAAGCGATGGCGCCGCTGCTGTTCAGGCCTTTGGTATAGGTACCTCCCGCTTCCAGGAAGAAATTGGTGAACAGCTCATAGGCGATATTGCTGTTGATATAGGCGCCGGTATAGTGTTTCCGGTAGTCTATATGATGGTCGCTCATCCACTCCTGGTAGGTCATATGGATATTGCTGCCGTTGTTGAAATGAACGGTGGGATTGATCCCCTTAAAGAAGCTGCCGATGGCATCTATATATATCCTGGCGTGGGGCTGGTAGCGAGCCCTGCCGATCACTTCGGTAAATCCGGCTCCCATAGGGTGGGCCAGCGGCTGGTTGTAATGGGTATGGTTCTGCGTCCTTTCGTCGGACTGGTACATAAAGGGAGACACGTAATTCACCTCCGCCTGCAGGTCCAGGTTGCTGAGGGTAAAGGCATTGAAATACCTGATGCCCAGCTGTGCCGCGAAAGCACTTTTAGCCGTGGGAACGGCCGCCTGGCTGAAGCTGATCCGGTCTGCCATTGCCTGGCCGTACAGCTGTACGCTGCGTGCCGGCAGGTATTTGAACTGGAGGCCCAGGCTGGTCTTCTGCTGCGCTTCCAGGGCTCTCATCAGGGTGTTGACATATATGACGGGGATCAGGTTGGTGAGCTTGAAATCGTTGGACGCGCCATATATAGTGCTTTCAAAGAGGGCTATGTTCAGCCTGCTGCCGATGTTCCTGCTGACCTGGTGAAAGCTGGCATATTTACGTGGCAGCCTGTCATCGTTGCCCAGTCCCGCAAAGTCGCCCACCAGCTCCTGGTAGAGATTGTCCACCTGGAAGCCGCCGATATTGGTCTGCAGCCTCAGGAAGGTGCCGGCTGCGGTCTCGTTGGACTGTACCAGGCTCCTGATGCCGTTGCCGATGAACTGCTTGTCATACCCGAATGCCAGCTTAAAATGCCGGGGGATGATATCCACCGTAAAATAGCCCCTTCCTACGAAGGCGTCAAAGGTGCCGTTGTCCAGCCTCCTGTAAAAATCGTTGCCGGGGAAGGATTTATACCGGGTCTCCCAATCGCCGACATTGGTAAAGGGGCGTTCCTGGTTGTCGCCCAGCAATGTATAAAAGCCGATACGGTTGGTGATCCTGCCCCTGATCTCTCCGCCGCGGAAATTGGTGAACGTATGCTGCCGGTTATTGCTTCCAGGGGTGATATCCATACCCGCATTCAGGTAAAGCACCGGGTTCACGGCCACGAAAAAATCATCGCTATGGTAATGCAGCAGATTCTCCTTCGTGGTATAGAAATACCGGAGCACCGGCCTTTTGGAAGGTCTTGCCCCGTCCATGCCGGTGGCGTCTTCCGTCCATTCCCCGTTGATGCCTATGGCCCTGTCTATCTGGTACTGGTCCCTGCCGGAAAGGGTATATCTCCCGAACTGTATGGTAGCCCTTTTGATATGGTTAAAGAAATCTGCCCCGGTCTTCCTGCCGAGCGGGAGGTAGGAGCCGCCTTCTGCAGGGTTCAGCCTGCCGGAGATGGCTTCCAGCCGGTGGTACAGGTGATACTCTTCGCTGTTGAGCGGCATATAGGCATCCTGTCCCAGGAGCGGGGTGCAGCAGGAGGCCAGCAGCAGCGGCAGTAAATACAGTTTCCGTTTCATAGGTTACAAATTCGGGGTAAAAATACAATATATATCGCTACTAAAAATTCCGGCGGCCTTATGTGTGTTGTCCCGGAGGGGATTTTAAAATATTTTACAAATAAAAATTTTTATTTTGAAAAATTAATGTAATTTTGCCCTTCATAATTTTTAAGATTTAAGTGATTGCATTATTACAAGTACAGTAAAAAACCTCGACAAATAGTTGGTCATTATAAAAAGAGTTGTAACTTTGCAGTCCAAAAAAAATTAAAGGAAAGAGAATGCCTACTATTCAACAACTAGTTCGTAAAGGACGTACGCAAATCAAAGCTAAATCCAAATCTCCGGCATTGGACGAGTGTCCTCAGCGCAGAGGTGTTTGCACCCGTGTGTACACTACCACACCCAAAAAACCTAACTCTGCTTTACGTAAAGTGGCAAAAGTTAGATTGACTAACAAGACAGAAGTGATCGCTTATATTCCCGGTGAAGGACACAACCTGCAGGAGCACTCTATCGTGCTGATCCGCGGAGGTCGTGTGAAAGACTTACCAGGTGTACGTTACCATATCGTTCGTGGCGCATTGGATACTGCCGGTGTTAAAGATCGTAAGCAATCACGTTCCAAATACGGTACCAAGAAAGAAAAACCGAAAAAATAATTAATAATATTTCCATATAATTAAAAAGCATACTCGTCATGAGAAAGGCGCAAGCAAAGAAATTACCTTTGGCCCCAGATCCAAAGTTCAATGATAGACTGGTGACCCGTTTTGTTAACACAATGATGTGGGACGGTAAAAAAACAGTTGCATTCAATATATTCTATACAGCGATAGATAAAGTAGCTAATGCTACCGGTGAAGATGGCTATGAAGTATGGAAAAAAGCATTACAGAACGTAACTCCTGCCGTAGAGGTAAGAAGCCGTCGTATCGGTGGTGCCACTTTCCAGATCCCTTCAGAGGTTCGTGCTGACAGGAAGATATCCTTAAGCATGAAATGGCTGATCCGCTATAGCCGTGACCGTAACGGTAAGACCATGGCAGACAAGCTGTCCAATGAAATCATCGCAGCTTCCAAAGGTGAAGGCGGCGCTTTCAAAAAGAAAGAGGATACACACCGTATGGCCGAAGCGAATAAAGCATTCTCCCACTTCAAGATTTAACAGACCTCATTCAGATATATTTAATTTTCTGCCTCTGTCGTAAGATAGAGGCAGTTTTTGCGTTAGGGGTCCTACAATTAACAATTGTTACATACTATGCCGTTAAAAATTACGTTAATTTTGATGATAGCGTGTAGACGGTACATGCTAAATCTGAAAAGTAATATCTATGAATAAATTTTTTAGCCGTATTGTTCTTGTTTCCGGCCTGGCGCTGGGCAGCATATCTGTATGGGCGCAGCAGTCCGCGGTGATCACCATGGATTTTGATGCGGCAGCCACAGAGGACGGCTTTATCTATAAAAAAATAAAGCTTCAGCGTAGCAGCATTCCGCATATCACGCTTGAGAATATCCGGACAGCCAAAGCCGTCCTCCCGGCGGGCAGCGGCAATGCCTTTCCCAATTCCTTCGAGCCGGATGTTGCCGTTGCCATAGAGCGCAAGGTACCTTATGCTATCCTGAAATTTCCCAGGCAGGCCAGGATCAATAACAAGATCGTGACCCTGGAATCGGCAGATATAAAGTACACGGAGGAGCCCGCCGGCAGCAGGGATGTTCGCCAGCGTCCCACGTTCGCGGACAATTCCGTACTGGCTACAGGTACCTGGTATAAGATAGCGGTGAAGAACAGGGGCGTTCAGAAGCTGGATTATAACTTTTTCAGTACGCTGGGCATTAACATGTCCCAGGTGAATCCTGCCAACATCCGCATATACGGCAACGGCGGAAAAATGATGAGCGAGAAGGCCGGCAGCAGCGATAATTATGACGACCTGAACGAAAACGCTATCTGGGTCAGCACGACAGGATCCGCTTTCACATCGGGCGATTATGTCCTGTTCTATGCCGATGGCCCGACAAAATGGTCCTATGAAAGCACTTCCAATACATTTGTCCATACATCAAATATTTACGAGGATTATAGCTATTATTTCGTCAATGTGGATCTGGGACCCGGAAAACGGATCGGAACGCTCAGCCCCTCCGCCACGCCGGTAGCAACGGTTACGGATTTTGACAACTACTGGCTGCAGGACAGGGACAGCTTTTCCGCTTCCGCCCTGGGAAGGGTATGGTGGGACAAGCTTTTCTTTACCAATGTTTCCTCCTCCCTTACACAATCCATAGCAGCAGGTCTTTATGAGCCTGCCGGCGATGTATCCTATAAGACCCTGGTGGGCCATGAAAATACGGGACCGGGTATGTTTACCCTCCGGCTTAACAATACCAATATCAATGACAGGAGCCTGAACGCCCTGACCAGCGAATACCAGTATTATACGGACGGAACGCTGACGGGCACCGTTATGCCGGCTTCCGCTAACCTCAATTTTCAATATACTTACAGCAGCAGCACTACAGGCAAGGCATTCGTGGACTACCTGCAGCTCAACTATAAAAGCCGGCTTCGCTTCAACGGCACACAGCTGAATTTCCGGAATCTTTCCGTAGCGAACCTGGGACTGAACAACTTTGCCCAGTACAGGCTGGATAATGTGTCCGGTAATGTGACGGTATGGGATATCACCGATCCGTTCAACATTGTGCAGGTGAACGGCACCGCTTCGGGAGGGCAATATACCTTCCTGGCGGAAGGCAATATGCTCCGGGAGTTTATCGCCTTCAACGGTTCCTCTTACCATACGCCCGTGGCTTCCGGCCGGGTGGACAACCAGGACCTGCATGGCCTGGGCTATAGGGACCTGGTCATTATAACCCATCCCTCGCTGCTGAACAGCGCCAGGGAATTCGCCGATTACAAGAAAAGCGCCTTTGGCCAGAGCGTGGAAGTAGTGACCGTCAACCAGATCTATAATGAATTTTCCTCCGGCGGGCAGGATATAGTAGGTATCCGGAACTTTATCAAAATGTTCTATGACAGGGCCACTTCAGAAGCGGAGATCCCTAAAGGCTTCCTGCTGTATGGTAACGGCTCCTATGACTTTAAGGACAGGATCAGCAACAATACCAATTTTGTGCCGGCTTTCCAGTCCGTGGAATCCAGCAGCAATGATTATGCCTTTACCTCGGATGACTTCTATGCCCTGCTGGATGACGGCGAGGATATCAACAGCAGGAATTCCCTGAGCATGCCCATACTGGATGTGAGCGTGGGAAGGCTGCCTGTCAATAACGAGGAAGAAGGCCGTATATTGCTGGATAAATACAGGAAGTACCACAGTCCTGAATCATTTGGCGCCTGGAAGAACAATGTCACTTTCGTAGCAGATGATAAGGACCTCGGGTTTGCAAACCCTACGGGAGGTATGAACCACCTGGATGACTGTGAGTATGCCAACAGCTATTTCCTGAACAATAACCTGAATTACAGCCTGCATAAGATATACGCGGATGCCTACAGCAAGAAGCAGACCTCCAGCGGGTCGCGTTTCCCTGATGTCAATAAGGCCATCAATGACCAGATATTCGCCGGGACCCTTTATATGAGCTACAGCGGGCACGGCAGTCCCCAGCGCTGGGCGCACGAGGCTATTCTCACTGCCGCCGATTACGACAGGTGGAATAATAGCAACAAACTGCCCCTGCTGTTTACCGGTACCTGCGATTTCAGCCGCTTTGACCAGCCGGGCATACGCTCTGCGGGGGTGCAGCTCCTGAAAAAGGCCAACGGGGGCGCCATTGCTCTGATATCCACTACCCAGATCGTATATTCCACCGGTAATAAGCTGATCTCCAAAAGCCTGGTGGACCACCTGTTCACCCGGGGCCAGGATGGCAGATACAGCACCATAGGAGACGCCTTCAGGCTGGCTAAGAATGAGAATCCCAACAGCATCAGCAACAGCTTCAGGTATGCCCTGCTAGGCGACCCGACCATGCATTTGCAGATACCCGTAAATAAAGTGATCACAGACAGGATATACAACGTCAGCACCGGGACGGAAATAGAGACGGATACGATGAGCGCGCTGGGTAAATATATCATAGAGGGGCATATAGCAGACTGGGAAGATAACGATCTCAGCGGCTTTAACGGGACCGTATATATTTCCATCTATGACAAGGCGGTCAACCTGCAGACCCTGCCCAATGAAAAAATGCCCACCCCTTATTTCACGGTTCAGAACAATGTGCTGGCCAGGGTGATCGCTACCGTTACCAACGGCAAATTCAAAACCCAGTTCCTGCTGCCTAAAGATATCATCTATGATTTCGGCAGCGGCAAAATAGGCTATTACGCACATTCCGACCGTGAGGAAGCTAAAGGCTTTGATACCTCTTTCGTTATAGGCGGCCTGGATCCCAATGCGCAGGATAACGATGGCACGGGACCGGTAGTGAAGCCGTTCATTGACAATAATAAGTTCAGGAACGGCGGCGTAGTGGGCGAGAATCCTATGCTGTATGTGGAATTGTATGATGACAACGGGATCAATGTTTCCGGCAGCTCGCTGGGTCATGACCTGGTGGCCATACTGGACGAGGATGAAAGCAACCCGTACGTGATGAATGCCTATTACAATACTTACCCCAACGATTATCAGAACGGCTATGTGAATTTCCAGTTCTATCATTTACCGGAAGGGAAGCATACGATCAAGGTGAGGGCCTGGGATATTTTCAATAATTCGGGGGAAGGCATGGTTACCTTTGAGGTGGTGAATCCCGGAAAGGGCTTTATCGGCGAGATCTTCAACTATCCCAATCCTTTCAGCCTGACCACTCATTTCGTGATCCAGCACAACCAGGAGGGTAAGGAGCTGGATATACAGATCCGGATCTACAGTCCTTCCGGCAGGCTGGTAGGATATGCGGAGAAAAATATCCTGGCCGAGGGCAACAGGACCGAAATCCCATGGGATGCCACCACTGTTGACGGCAGGCCGCTGGAGGCCGGTATTTATTTTTACCGCGTGGATATCCATACCGAAGACGGCAAAAGCGCCTATGCCAATCAGAAATTAGTGTATTTACCCCAGTAATCCGGGGTAAATACATTTTTATACGGAAATAACCATAATAATTAATATCTTTGCCCGTTGTACAAACGTATGTACAGAAGTAATACAGAAAGCCTATAGAACATTTAATACATTTTTTAATTAAAAAACTTTTATTTAATCAAATTAATAATAATGGCTAAGAAAATTGCTATTGCTGGTATTTCCTTATTAAGTTGTCTGGCTTTATCTGAAGTTACATTAGGTCAAAATATTGATGGTAGGGTGGGTGCAGCAAGCCCTGCTGTACCTTTTTTAAGGATTTCCCCGGATTCCAGGGCCGGTGCTATGGGGGATGCGGGAATTGCTACAAGTCCTGATGCCAACGCACAATACTGGAATGTGGGTAAGATCGTGAAGAACGAAAATGATTTTGGTCTCTCTCTCTCTTTTATTCCGTGGCTGCGCCAGCTGCAGATAGATGATATGTTCGTAGGCTACCTGTCAGGCTACTATAAATTCGGCAAGGAAAAAAATCAGGCGCTCAGCGCTTCTATGAGATATTTCAATCTCGGTGATATCCAGTACACAGATATTCACGGTACCCCGCAAAACGTGGGAAGTCCCCGGGAAATGTCCTTTGATGTAGGCTACTCCAGGAGCCTGTCAGAATACCTGTCCCTGGGTGTCAGCCTGAGGTACATCTATTCCAATATCGCGCAGGGTGCCAATATGCAGAATACCATATATACCCCCGGCAATGCCTTTGCGGGAGACCTGGGACTGTATTATTCCAAAACTACCGAACAGTCTGAAGATGTGAAAAGCACTTTCAGCGCCGGTGCGGTACTGTCCAATATCGGTTCCAAGATCTCCTATTCCGGTCTCCGGCAGGATTATATTCCTACCAACCTGGGTATAGGGGCTGCTTATACCTACCAGATGGATGCGTATAATAAAGTGACCGGTACGGTAGACCTGAATAAGCTGCTTATTCCTTCCGCTGTGTATAAGAACGGCCAGTGGAATCGTCCTGATATATCCGTAGTGAACGGTATCATGAAATCCTTTACCCAGGCCCCTGAATTTTACGGTACCGTGGTCTCTCTGGGTGCGGAGTACTGGTATATGAACCAGTTCGCAGTAAGGGCCGGTTATTTTTACGAAGCCCCGGGCAATGGTGCGCGCCAGTATTTCACCTGCGGATTGGGTGTGCGGTATAATGCCTTCGGACTGGACTTCTCTTATCTGGTTCCGGCTGTGATCAACTCCGGTAAAAACCCCAGCCTGGTGACCAATCCACTGGCCAATACCCTGAGATTTACGCTGACCTTTAACTTTAACCAGGCAGGTACACCAAAAGGATAGTACCTTATTATAGATTTATTCACTTTCAGACCTCTTTTACACTGTTATATCCGGTAAAAGAGGTCTGAAATTTTATACAACCTGTTTACATATTTATGAAACTGAGAATAGGATACGGTATTGATTACCATCAGCTGGAGGACAATATTCCTTTCTGGATAGGCGGCATCCGGGTGCCGCATCATAAAGGCGCCAAAGGGCATTCAGATGCCGATGTGCTGCTGCATGCCATCTGTGACGCTATGCTGGGCGCCCTTGCCCTGGGAGACATCGGCGTGCATTTTCCCGATACCGATGCGGCCTATAAAGGGATAGACAGCAAGATATTGCTGCAGCGAACCTATGAGCTGGTAAGGGATAAAGGGTATCGTGTGAATAATATAGACAGCACGCTGATACTGGAGCGGCCTAAGATAAAGCCCCATATCACGGCTATGCAGGAAACGATAGCAGGTATTCTTAATATAGATACTGATGCTATTTCCATTAAGGCGACCACGGCGGAAAAAATGGGGTTTGTCGGCAGGCAGGAGGGCGTGGTAGCGCATGCCGTAACGCTGCTGGTGCGGGATTAGCGGGCATTAAACTATTGACGCCGGGAACAGTCATACCTTTACAGAAAAATATGGCCTTATGAAACACAGGATTATTGTACTCCTGGGATTGCTGTTGGCAGCGGTCCCGGTATTCGCCCAAAAGCCGGTAAGCACTGTAAGGTTTACTACCTCCGAATTGCAGCCCATTACCGTTATTTTGAACGACAGGGATTTTAACAGGGTCGGGAGAAGCATTACCTTTAAGGATATTCCCAGGAAAAGGCACCATGTGCAGATCTATGAAGTGGTGCAGGATAGCAGGACCGGTAATAAGCGCGGGATCAAATTATATAGCGGTAATATCAAGCTGGAGCCCGGCAAGCGGTATGAAGCCGTGCTGGATATGAAAAGCCGGAACCTGAGGGTAAGACCGGTCAGGGAATTTGCCGCCCTGCGCGGAGGCGAGCATACCAATGCGGGAAGACAGCCGGCTGTTCAGCCTTCCAGGTCCAGCTCCGGCCTGGCGCCGGTACCTGTGCAGTCTATAGATGATGAGATCACGATACCTATGAGCTTTGAGGAGAATCTTGGTCCGAAGATGAAAGCGCTGAAAGCTGAGATGGATAAGCAGACACTGGATAAGGATAAGATGGAGGCAGCGCGTAAATTTATGAATAACAATGCAGTAAGCGCCTACGAGGCCAGGGCTATGCTCAGCTGGCTGCTGTTTGAAGATTCCAAGGTAGAGCTAGCTCAGCTGCTGAAAGATAAGGTTACGGATAAGCAGAACCTGGATATGCTGGCGGATGCTTTTTCCTTTGAGAGTAACAAGACCCGGTTTCTGGATGCGCTGAAGCAATAGTACATACATTATAAGATCTCCTGTAAGTTAAGCAAGCGGCAAGGTAACATACCCTGCCGCTTGCTTATTCTGTTTGGTAGCTATCTTGCTTATTACGGTCACGCTTCGCGGAGCAGTGTGCTCACAGAGGGCAGAGAACGCATTTTAGTACGGGCAGCAAGCCCGGTCACTCCTGACAGGGTGAGGGATATCTTACCGGTTTGCAGCTTAATGACGGCTTTGTCTTGTATATATGTCAGCTTTATGGTTTTTTTACTTTTTAGATTAATATCAGCAGGAAAGCTTCCGGTCTCTTATTGGATGGGTTGCTGGTGAAGAGCACGCAATAATGAAGAAAGCTGATTTGCAGTAAGTGGGCCGTTAAGAAAAGGCTTTGCGGGTTGTGGTAAATGAAACGCCCGGTGAGGGAGCAGAATGGAGAGAAAGTGTCGAAA
This sequence comes from Edaphocola sp., assembly GCA_037190225.1. Taxonomy (GTDB): domain Bacteria; phylum Bacteroidota; class Bacteroidia; order Chitinophagales; family Chitinophagaceae; genus MKSF01. The sequence continues at coordinate 221,858 of JBBCJL010000007.1, forward strand.
AGCTACAATGGCTGCCCAAAGAATGGGCAGCCATTGTAGCTTTTCGGTCATCCTGTTTTCCGGGAAGACCATATATTACCTGGTCAGTGTGACGTCTCCTTTGAATTGGAAGGTCTGCCTGTCTACATTGGACATTTCGATCAGGTAGTAATATACTCCCGGGGCCGCAGCTTTCCCGTTGAGGTAGGTACCGTCCCAGCCTTTATCTATATTGGTGGTCTCGAATACCTTCATACCGTAGCGGTCGAATACCTGGAAGCTGTTCAGCTTTTCATATACGACCCCTTCTATTTTGAAGACATCGTTCAATCCGTCCCCGTTAGGGCTGAAAGCATTAGGGATCATTATTTTAGGCTCATATGTGACCATTACTTTTACCGTTCCGCTATCCTTACAGCCAAATTCATCGAAAACAATAGCCGTGTAAACCGTTGTTTCTTTCGGCCATACGGTAATCGTTTCATTGCTGTAATCCCGGATGCTTCTTGTAGGGTTCCATATCCAGATCTTGGCATTTTCTCCTTTTGCGGTCAATTGTATGGAATCGCCATATTGCATGATCGTGTCATTGGAGAGTTCCGTGATCCTGAACGGCGGCATTATGGTAATAGTGAATTCCTCTTCTTTCGTACAGTTGGCTACCGGTGTGGATACCCTTAATATTTTGGTATAGGTGCCCGGCTGATCAAAGAATTTGGAGTTCACATCGTAAGGATTGCCAAACCCGCTGGCAGGTATCCAGGTCGTTTTATAACCCGGGTTGTCCGGTGTAATGGAAGTAGCGAAGGTGATACTGTCAGTAAGGCAAATGATGAAGTCATCCGGTACTTTGACAACCGGGTAAGGCTCTACATTGGCAGTATAGTATTTGGTCACCGGCGGACAGGTAGACGGCGCTCCTGCGTATTCCACCCTTATGCTGTACCGGGTGGTCAGCGTAGGCTGTGCGGTCACGGTGAGGCCGGAAGTGCCGGTCAGTAAATGTTCGGGTTCCCAGAAATGATCCAGTATAGGGTCCTTGGTAGCTGTTATGGTTATGGTCTCTCCGGGGCAAACGGTTACCGGCGGAGAGGTGATAGCTACTTCCAGGGAATCCTTGATATTGACATTGATGGTACGTAATATGGCCTGGCCACCACCGAGGCATGGATTTTCCCCGATCACCTCTATGATTAAGTCCCTGTCGCCTACAGACGGGCTTCTCAATAAAGGTATGATCTCCAGGTATTTGATGGAATCGTTGGCTGGGATGATAAAGTTGGTATCCAGGTACTGGAAGTCCAGCCCGTTCTGGGCATTACCGCTGAAGCGGAGGGTGAATACTGTATTTTCGTCAGTAGGAGTGATCTGGAATTTAACGTTCCCGCTGTAGCAGCCCCTGTACAGGTAGAAAGATGTATCATTACCGCCGCTTGGGGCCGCTGATCCCAGCTCGCAGGAGCCGAAATCGCTCGGGGAAGGTATGGTGCCGCCTGTTACCTGCGATACAAAAACCGTATCATTCCCTATGGCGCCGTAAAACAGGGCCGTATTGTTATGGTAATACAGGTCGTTGCAGACAATGGCAAACCCGCCGCCGGCCGTGCTGGTGGGCGCTCCGGAGATGGCCCATTCTTGCAGCATATTGCCTGCAGGGTCGTATTTGCGCAGGTATTGTGGGCCGTTTAATTTTAAGATGTACCAGTTGCCATCCTTATCGCCTACAAGGTCATAAGGACCGCCGCCGCCAAAGCCGGCTACAGTAGTGAGCAGTGTACCGTTCCCCGTACCGTCATAAACATATACCTGGCCGGTGCCACCTACAAGGTTGTACATGTAGCCACCACCGCCACCAGGATTTACAGCGGCGGTATTTCCTACGTTGTGTCCCGTGTTCTGCCAGGCAGTACCGTCATAATACCAGTAGTTGTTACCCACACAGGTATAAAATGTTTTGTAACCGCCTGACGGTAAGTATTCGCTTACGGCAAGTCCGCCGCCGGGGTTATTGATCGTATTCAGGGCAGGATTGTTGGCACCGAATGGCTGCTGTGGATCCCAGTTATAGATAGAGCTCCCGCTGTGGATATACACAAAGCCGCCATTGTTTAAACAATCCGGCATCTGGGCATTGGCCAGTCCCGGCACGGCCAATGTTAATGCAGTTAAACAGTTCTTTAAAAATTTAGAGTACATACCATTCGAATGTTTGTATAAAATTAATTATGCAATATATGGTATTTTAATGTTAATAGTTAAAATTTAGCATTGAATATTTTTTTGATTCTGGGAAAAATATTAAGGATAACCCCGCCCTGTCAGGGCATCCCGCCTGATCTGATCTGGATTACTTTAGCTATAATAAGGATCGGTCTTTTTCTACAGCCAGGACCGTTCTTGCCTTAAGCTTCGGGGCAGCATTCATAACAGCAATGATCTGCTTTGTACTGGCAGCCGTATCAGCATGGATAACAATACTGGGCTCCGCACCCGGAGGCCGGGCCACCAGTTTTTTCTTCAGCCTCACAGAGCGCTGTATCGACAATGACCTGTCGGCCGGGATAGAATTGCTGGTTGCCGTCTATATAAACCGTGATGGAGTGTCCGTCTTTCGTGTCCGGATTTGTGAGCTGTATCGCGCCCGGGTTGGCATGGCTGCCGGTGTTCGAGCAATCCGGCATCCGGGCATTGGCCGGTCCCGGTAAGGCCAGTGCCAATGCGATCAGGCAGCTCTTTAAAAAAAATCAATGTTCATATGACCGGATGCTTAGGTAACCACCTGGCCGGACCCCTTATATATCAGGATAAATCCGGCAGAAGATCAGGACAGGAGCTTGAGGTGATTCCCGGAATCGGATACCTGTAGCTCGAAAAAATAATACCGGGCCGGATATGCCTGGTATTATTTGAATTGCTTTGGATTACAGGAAGGGCTTATTCTTTTTCTACAGCCAGGACCGTTCTTACCTTCAGCTTCTGGGCAGCGCTCATCACAGCAACGATCTGCTTTGCATTGGCGGCCGTATCGGCATTGATAACGATGCTGGGCTCCGCGTCTGCAGGCTGGGCCGCCAGCTTTTCTTTCAGCGCCTCATAAAGCGCTGCGTCAGTAATGGTCTGCTGGCCGATATAGAGCTGCTGGTTGCCGTCTATGGAAACTGTTATGGATTGCTTGACCTTCGTGTCGCTCTGGGCCTTCGGGTTCTTAAGCTTGATCACATCGGGGTTAGCCAATGTGGCCACTATCAGAAAGAAGAACAGCAGGATGAATAATATATCGTTGAGGGCGTCCGAATGCACCCTTGTATGTCCTTTCGCCTGGGGTCTGATATTCATAAGAATGGCTTTATAAATGTGAATGCTCTTGCTACAAAGATAGGCTGCTTTTACTATAAAAGTACAGGGAGCATTCTAATATTTCAGTGAAGTGCGCAGGTTGTAATGCTCAAGCGCGGCGGCGATCTCCGGGATAAGGCCGGGCTGCTTTTCGATCGCGTTGCCTACCACTACTACCTGTGCGCCCGCTTCCGCAGCACGCTGTACATCCGCCGCTGTACGCATACCGCCGCCGACAATAAGCGGGATGTCGATATTCCGGGATACTTTCGAGATCATATCCGGGCTGATCATTTGTTCGGCGCCGCTGCCCGCGTCCATATAAATGGTCTTCAGGCCCAGCAGCTCCCCGGCCCAGGCGGTGCATAAGGCGATGTCCGGCTTGTCATTGGGTATGGGCTGCGCGTTGCTGATATAGGAAACAGTAGTGGGCCGTCCCCCGTCTATGACCATATAGCCTGTGGGGATCACTTCCAGGCTGGATTGCTTTATCCTGGGTGCCGCTATTACGTGCTGGCCTATAAGCAATTCGGGGTTCCTGCCCGATATAAGGCTCAGGAAAAGCAGGCCGTCAGCGCTGGGCTCCACCTGTGAGGGGTGCCCGGGAAATAATACAACAGGAATATTGCTGACGGATTTGAATGCCTGTATCAACGTACCGATATGGTCAGACACTACAAGGCTGCCTCCCAGGAATACCAGGGCCACACCGGCCTCGTTGCAGGTAGCCGCGATCTTCTGAATACCGCTGGCTGTAACATTATCGGGGTCTATCAGCACCGCAAAACCACAGGTGTTTTGAAGTTTGTAATGATTCAGTATATGATATATGGTGTTGATTTGCATAGCCAGATAACAAATTATCCTTACTGCAAAGATATGCAGTAAGGATAAATATGGTGTAAAGATACGGAATTATATTATGCTTTCTTTTTTAATTCATCCCTAATTTCCGCCAGCAGCTGCTCTGTAGGAGTGGGGCCCGCGGGAGCCGCCGGTGCTTCCGGCTCACTTTTCTTCATTTTGTTGATAGCCTTGATGACCAGGAACAGCACAAACGCTATAATGATGAAAGACAGGGTAGTGGACAGGAAATTTCCGTACTTGATAGCCGTACCGGGCACGGTCAGCTGGGAAAGGTTTTCTGCATTGATAGCTTTCAGTGCAGGGCTCAGGATGGCAGGGGTAATGATATCATCAACCAGGGACGAAACAATTTTACCAAAAGCGCTACCGATCACCACACCTATAGCCAGGTCGATAACATTGCCCTTTATGGCAAATTCTTTGAATTCTTTTAAAAAGCCCATATTAAAAATATTTTGGTTAACCAGAAACAAAAATAACCGTTTCTTTTAATCCCCAAAATATTTTTTGAATAATACTTGTACTTTTATGCTTAAAAGACCAAATAATGACAAAGCTGTCTGTTAATATCAATAAGATCGCTACACTGCGGAACAGCAGGGGAGGGAACAGGCCGGATCTGCTGCAGGTGGCCCGGGATTGTGAAAGATTCGGGGCAGATGGCATAACGGTGCACCCGCGCCCTGATGAGCGGCATATACGGTACCGGGACGTGTATGACCTGGCCGGGATATTGTCCACGGAATTCAATATTGAAGGCAACCCGCAGGAACAGAAATTTATAGACCTGGTGCTGGATGTCTGCCCGGCCCAGGTGACACTGGTGCCGGATATGATAGGGCAGCTGACCTCCAATCATGGCTGGGATACTATAAGGGAACAGGCTTACCTGAAAGAGATGATCGCTGTTTTTAAGGCGAAAGGTATCAGGGTGTCCATATTCGTGGACCCGGATGAAAATATGGTGGCCGCCGCGGGAGATTGCGGCACGGATAGGGTAGAGCTGTACACGGAAGTATATGCCAGAGGCTATAGTGCTGACCGGGAGCAGGCGGTAGCCGCATATGTGAAAGCGGCGCAGGCGGCGTTGGCAGCCGGCCTGGGTCTGAATGCCGGCCATGACCTGGATATGGATAATCTCCGCTATTTTAAGGCCTGCATTCCGCAGCTCCTGGAAGTATCAATAGGACATGCCCTCATCAGCGATGCCCTGTACTTCGGGCTGCATAATACCATCCAGCTCTATAAGCGGCAGCTGGTATAAGGATCATATCTTTACGGCCAGGCTACCCACGCTGATAAGACATTCACCGGATGATCCCGCCAGGGTATTGGCGCAGATATCCAGCGTGGCGCCGGTAGTGATCACATCATCTACCAGCAGGATATGCGCCCCGGGAGGCGGTGCCGCTGCTACGCTGAATGCTCCCAGGATATTCTCAATCCTTTCCTGCCTGTTTTTGGAGGTCTGGCTTTCAGTGTGCCTTATGCGCCTGATAATATCTTCCCTTACGGGTATCTGCAATACTTTGCCGAGACCCTGGGCCAGCAGGGCTGACTGGTTGTATCCTCTTTTGTATTGCTTGGCGGCCGCCAGCGGGACCGGTATGATGAGATCAAAAGGAACTTTTGGCTGCAGTCGCATCAGCTCTTCTCCCCACATGCGGCCCATATGCACTGCCAGCCTTTTCCTGTTCCTGTATTTTATCTGGTGCAGCAGGGCCTGAACGATCCTGCTGTTCTCAAAATACAGCAGCGCGTGGCCGTAAGTAAGGGGAAGCCTGCCGGCAAGTTTGTCTATGACCACATTGTGCTCCAGGTCCATGCGCGTATAGGATAGAGCATGGAAGCAATGGTTGCACAGATGCTGCTCGCGGGCGGTCATCATCCTGTGACAAACAGCGCAGCAGTGCGGGAATAGCATATGTAAGATACTGTTCAGCAATGATCCGGTGATTTTGGGGTCAATGATCCTGTGCTATACGGTATATCTGCTTTTTTCCGGTACTAGCGTTTCACCGGGGAGAAAGATAAAAAAGAGTATGAAGCCTTAATGCCTCATACTCTTACGGTGGTATTTAAAAGCGGTATCCTAAAATGAATTTAAATTGTCCCATCACGTTGATCCCTTCAGTGCGGGAAGTGCCGTTATTGTAGGAGTAGCTGTTGATATAGCGTAAGCCCATACCTGCATTGAGCTGCATGGAGAAGTTCCGGGTCACGTTTATAAGGAAGTAGTTATTGACCATAAGTCCCATCCTGAAATTGGTATAATCCACATAGCGCTGGTTCTGGGGCTGCCATTGCCATTCGCTGCCTGAGCCGTAGCCTAATACCAGGTTGGGACCGATCCCATAGTTGAATTTCCGCATACCGGCGGGATAAAAGATCATACCCGGGCTGATATAGCTGTAAATATTTATTTCATTATCGTTATTGGGGTCGGCATAAATTATATCCAGGGGCAGCACGAACGCGATCTTCTGCTCGTTATCCAGCAGCACTTCATAATTGAAGCCGATACCTATGCCTCTGTCTATAATAGATGCGGGTGTAAAGGTGATGAGGTTATTGCCGTAACCGGATGACTGTGCTTTCGACTGGGCAAACAGGGAGGCACTCAATAGTAATCCCAGGCCGCTTAAGATCATTTTTTTCATATAAAAATTTATAATAATAAAAAATTGTTTCCTGTAATAAATATAATAGCCGGTCATTGCGCTTCAAACCATACTTCTTTAGCATCGTTCCAGTCACCGTTATAGTTAATGGTCAGCTCTTCTCCTTCCTGAACGGCTTTTATTGTTTTCACGGTCATGGTCAGGTTGTCAAAGTCCATATAGTATTCACAGTTAGACTGATAGCTGTGATTATACATTGATATATAACCCCAGGCCACGCAACATTGTTCATTTTCCGGACCCCACTCAAAAATATAGTTGTAGAGCGCGGTTTTCTCCACTTCGGCTCTTTCTGCCGCGCTCAATACCAATACAGACGATATTTCTATCGTGGTCATTGGGTCGAGGCCGGAATTTGTAAAAACGCCTCTTCCTTTGCCTGCCGTTTCATCAATATAGAGCGAAGGATGTATCTGCATATTGGCCATTAATATACGATCAGGTTGTAAAAATCTTCGGTATTCAGGTATTTGCGGGCCATATCCCGTATGGCTTCGGAGGTCACTTCCTTATAGGTACGGATATTGCTGTCAAAGTGATCGGCACTAAGGCCGTTGAGTATCAGTGTTTTCCATCGTGCCATAATGCTGAATGCGCCGTCCAGGTCGCCCAGGAGATTACCCAGGATATAATTCTTGACCAGTATCAGCTCTCCTTCCGGTACCGGCTGGTTCCGCAGGTGGTCCGCTTCCCTGATGATCTCCTCCACGGTGGCCTCACTGACATCCTTGCCCGCTTCGGTAGCAATGAGGAGCATAGAGGCATTCCTGTAGGCATAGAACTGGGAGTAAATGCCATAAGTATAGCCTTTTTCTTCCCTGATATTGGACATCAGCCGCGAGCCGAAGTAGCCGCCGAAGATCGTATTCATGACCAGGGCAGGAGCAAAGTCAGGGTGGGTGCGTCCTATGAAGGGCCGGGCCATCCTGATAGCGCCCTGTACGCTGGCGGGGTCGTTGACAATGCGGTACAGGCGGTCTTCGGCAGGTGACGTTGCGTAGGCACGATGTTCCCTGCCCGCAGCGGCATATGCCCGGTCCCGGCCGAACAGCTCCTGTATATTGCTGAGGTGCGCGGCAGTAAAATTACCGGAAAGGAATATCCTGCAGTTATCCGGGGTGTACCACTCCCTGTGGAACCGTACGAGGTCCTCACGGGTAAGCGCTTCTATATCTTCCAGCTCTGTATATTTCCCGTAAGGATGCTGCCTGCCGAATACAAAGGCGTCGATATGCCGGTTCGATACGAAATCCCCTCTCAGCAGGTTTACCTTCAGGCGCTGAATGGCATTCTGCTTATAGATATCCAGCTCCTCCTGCGAAAAGGAAGGTTCCCGGATGACCTCGATGACCACCGGCAGCAGGTGGTGCAGGTGCTTGCTCAGCGTGCTCAGGGTAATGACGGCAAAGTCATTGTTCGCGCTGATCTTCAGGGTGGCGCCGTATCGTTCAATAGCCTCATTGATCCGGGCAGCGGTCCTGGACGCCGTACCGTTCTTCAGCAGCGAGGCGGTGGTCTGCGCCACGCCTGTCTTGGATTCCTGCCAGATGCCTGCTTCGAATATCCACTCTACCTGTACCACTTCCTGAGCACCCAGGTTAAGGGCGTACAGGGGAATGCCGTTATCCAGGATATGGGTTTCGCAGGGAGGTAAGGTATAGTCGAAATCAATCGGGTCTTTTATAAGAGGCGGGGTAGTTCTGTCTAACATCATGCTTATAGTTTCTTTGTTTTTACTCTGCCGGGATTGGCGGCGATGAATGCCTCCCAGCCTTTTACGGCCTTCTGGCCTATCTGAAGGGCGGCCTCCACCTGTCCCCTGGTCTCATAGAAATGACAAAGGGCTGCCGCTACGGCATCCGTGGCATCGGCATACTCCGGCTTTTCATTGAACTTGAGGATGGTCTGGAGCATTTTCCATACCTGTTCCTTGGAGGCGTTCCCGTTGCCCGTCACGGCCTGCTTTATTTTCCTGGGTGCGTATTCCACCGTGGCGCTGCCATGAGCCATAGCGGCGGCAATGGCTACCCCCTGCGCACGGCCGAGCTTCAGCATGCTCTGCACGTTCTTCCCGAAGAAGGGCGCTTCTATCACTACCGCATCCGGCCGGTGAATTTGGACCAGCGCGCTTACTTTCTCAAAGATATAATGCAGCCTTTTCGAATGATCTTTATGCTTTGACAGGTGAAGGACGCCCATTTCAACAAGGGAAACCTTATTTTTGTCAACGGAAATGATACCATATCCCATCAGCAATGTGCCAGGATCTATGCCAAGTATGACGGCCATATGAAATAGGATTTGTTAATTGCTAAGTTGTGACTGTATTAATAGATAATAAATACCTGATATTTTGACCAAAGCTACCAAAAAAATATTACTCCGGTACGTACTGGCGCCCATTTTGATGGTATTTTTCTTATGGTTAATATATCGCCAGCTTACGGCGAAAGGCGACCTGGGGCAGCAGTGGCAGGCATTGCGGTCTTACTGGCACAGCGCAGGTCCTTCCTGGTTCACGGTGGTGATCCTGCTGGCGCCCGTCAACTGGTTCTGGGAAGCCGTGAAATGGCAGCGGGTGGTCAGGTACCTGCATCCCGTGACCCTATGGGTGTCCTTTAAAGCGGTCGTGACCGGCATCGCTTTCGGCATGGTGACGCCGAGCAAGCTCGGTGATTTTGCAGGCAGGATATTATATGTGCCGCAGCGCAAGCGGGTAGCTGCCGCCATCGGCACCCTGATGACCAATCTTATCCAGGTAGCGGCGTCTTCCACCGCCGGTATGGCAGGTGTAATTTATTTCCTGTGGCATCATCATTCCGGCCGCTGGCTGTCGGACTTTTTGAAAATCTGCGGTCTTGTCGTAATTTTATTAGGTATCCTGTGGGGAACACGGCGCAGCTGGACAGGCTGGCTGCTGCAGTTCAGGCCTTTCAGGAAGATGGCCCGGTATTTCAGGGTGCTGAAAAGATATGATACCAGGGATATAGTTTTCATATACGGGTTTTCTCTGGTCAAATATCTTACCTATAATATGCAGTTCCTGCTGCTGGCCAATCTGTTGGGAGCACAGGTGCCATGGGTAGCGGGCATCTTTGCCACTATGATGATGTACTGGCTGCTGATGGCTATTCCCTCCTTTATGCTGGCTGACATCAGCGTGCGGGGATTTGTGGCGGGGGTGGTGTTCCTGGAAACGGGCCTGGCGCTCAACGGGGTATCTTTGCTCGCGGCCAGCTATGTGACCTGGCTGCTGAACCTGGTATTGCCGGCCGTGATCGGCAGTGTATTAATGGTGGGCATCCGGCAAAAAAGTAAAAGTATTTCACAATGATAAGCAGTGCAATCAAAGGATTTATAGTAGATATATTGAACCGGGAGATCTACCCGGGCCGTGTCAATATAGAGGGCAGGCGCATCCGGTCCATCGACAGGCTGACCGACAGGGAAGTGCCGCACCAGTATATATTGCCGGGATTTATCGATGCGCATATACATATTGAAAGCTCGATGCTGGTGCCGTCCGAATTTGCGCAGATAGCGGTGCAGCATGGTACTGTTGCAACGGTAAGCGACCCGCACGAGATCGCTAATGTCTGCGGTGTGGAGGGAGTGCGGTATATGATCCGAAATGCCGCGCAGGTGCCGCTGAAATTCTGTTTCGGCGCGCCCTCCTGTGTGCCGGCTACACCTTTCGAGACGGCCGGTGCCGTGATTGACGCCGCCGCCGTGGAGGACCTGCTGCGGGATGACCATATCTATTATCTCGCGGAAATGATGAATTTCCCCGGCGTGCTGAACGAGGACCCGGAGGTGATGCGTAAGATCGCCGCCGCCAGGGCCTGCAACAAGCCGGTGGACGGGCATGCTCCCGGCCTACGGGGAGAGCTGGCGGACCGGTATATCCGGGCCGGTATCTCTACAGACCATGAGTGTACCTCGCTGGAGGAAGCGCTGCATAAGATAGCGGGAGGAATGAAAATACTGATCCGGGAAGGCAGCGCCGCCAAAAATTACCAGGCGCTGCACCCTTTGTTCCATACCCATCCCGAGTGGCTGATGCTGTGCAGTGATGACAAGCATCCTGATGAGCTGCTGCACGGGCATATCAACACTTTGGTTGCCAGGGCGCTAAAGGACGGGCACGACCTGTTCCATGTGCTGTACGCCGCCTGCATCCACCCGGCAATACATTATAAGCTCCCGGTAGGCTATCTCCGCGAAGGCGACTATGCCGATTTTATAGTGGTGGATAGCTTTGAAAGGCTGAACGTGCTGCGCACCTATATCAACGGTGAAAAAGTATTTACGAATGGTAAGGTGTTCTTTGAACGGGTGCCGGTGCCGAGGATCAATAATTTCAAATGCCATACGATCAGTGAGGCTGACCTGGCGCTGACGTATGAAGGCGGCGGTGATGCCCTGGTCGAAGTGAAAGTGATAGAGGCTGTTGACGGGGAGATCATCACCGGGGAAGGGGCTGCGCTGCTCCGTCCCTGGAAGGGAAAGCTGTGCAGCGATGTCCGGCAGGATATTTTAAAGATCGTGATCGTTAACAGGTACCAGGATACTGTCCCGGCAGCGGGCTTTATCAGGAATTTCCGGCTGAAGCAGGGCGCTATCGCTTCTTCAGTAGCCCATGACAGCCATAATATCGTAGCCGTAGGCGTCAGTGACCAGGCTATTGCCGCGGTTGTGAACACCATTATCAGGAATGAAGGAGGTATTGCTGTGAACGACGGGCGGGAAACGCATATACTGCCATTACCGGTTGCCGGGTTAATGAGCGATAAGGATATTATGGAAGTGGCGGGACATTATGAGCTGCTGGACGCAAAGGCAAAGGCCCTGGGATGCACCCTGAAAGCGCCTTTTATGACCCTGTCCTTTATGGCTTTACCCGTCATACCCCGGCTGAAGATGACCGATAAAGGATTGTTTGATGTCGGTATATTTGATTTTGTAAGCACTGTGAACAGCTAGATCACTTCGTTTCAATATAGCACAGCCCGGGTAAAAGCATTGAAGATTATCCCGGGCTGCCTGCTTTTAGTATATCAGAGATTCTTTAGTGAGTCGGGAATGTTTCCATATATGATGCATAAGTGTAGTAGTTTATAACGGTAGATATTATACCGCAGATCAATCCGGCCAGGAGCGTTATCAGCATAGTGCGTTTGCTGGCACGGAAAAGCTGCCGGTTATAGGGTATGGTGATCGTGTACAGGCTGAAGATATTGTTCCCCACTCCCAGCCACGTTATGGACATCGTTGCCACCGCATCGCCGGAAAATCCCATAATGCCCAGCTGCAGGAGGGTAAAGAGCTGCACTGATCCGCTGTATGCTATGCTGAGACAAAATATGACCCAGGCCGCTGTACTTAACCGGTTTAAAAACAGCAAGAGCAATAAGGGTAAAAGTACTTCCAGGCATAGGAGCCCGATGTAATACAGGTCATAGTAGAAAAAGCCGGCCAGGTTGTCTAAAAAGAACAGGACACCCAGCTCGTAGGCATAGGTGAGTATATAGATAGCCAGGACTATTTTAAGCAGCAGCAACGGCCGGTTGCCTTTTACCGTGCTGAAAGCTTCGTAGAGCGACCGGAATGCGTATTTGTCGGACCGGTATCCGGGCGACAGCAGGGTGGCCAGATCTTCCGGTTCACTCTCATGATAGTCTTCCGTGTCAGGCTCGTGGAGCGCTGCCGTCATATCCACGCCTCTTTCCTGTAATATGGCTTGTGCGGCTGCAGTCGCTGCCTCCTGGTATTGTGCCTCGTTCCGGATAATATGAAGCAATTCCTGGTCGGAGAGCTGCTGGTATTTATTGTAAAAGTCGAATGTCATAGTAGGATGCTGTATGGAAGTCCGCCATATATTTTATATGTTACCGGGATCACAAATATAATATTCTTATGTTAAAAAGCATAACGGAAGGGCTGATTCCGGAAATTGTTCGGGAAGCCGGTGCAGGTGGTGGTGGTTTTTGTACGCTTTGTATAGAATATCCAGTGAAAAAATAACCCTGATTAATTTTTTTATGCCCGGAAATATCGTATTTTGAAAAATATATAAAAAAGATAGTATGTCTAATGTCGGTATGATAATAGAAGAAAGGGCCGCGGACCTGGGAAATTTCCTGGTAGGAAGATTGCTGCCCTTTAAGCAGAAAAGAATGATAGGCCCGTTCATCTTCATTGACCATATGGGGCCTGCCCATATGTCTGAACATGAAAACCTGGATGTTGCCGCGCATCCGCATATCGGCCTGTCCACGCTGACCTACTTGTTTGAAGGAGAGATCATGCACCGCGACAGCCTGGGGAACGAGGTGGTCATAGCGCCCGGCGCAGTGAACTGGATGACGGCAGGCAGGGGCGTTACCCATTCGGAGCGCACACCGGAAGCGCAGAGGAACAGCGCCAAGATACTTCACGGCCTGCAGATCTGGGTGGCCTTGCCTGAGGCGTTCGAGCAGGTGGCACCCTCGTTCCAGCATTACGATGCGGAGTCGCTTCCGGCCTGGGAGGACAATGATGTGCACTTCAGGCTCGTGGCAGGGCAGCTGGGAAGCAGGAAATCGCCGGTAGCGGTGTTCAGCGAGCTGTATATGCTGGAGATCAGGAATACTGCTGATGAAGTTAAAGTCATTGACATCGGGGATGAGCTGTACGGGGAAGCCGGTATGTATATCCTGGAAGGGCGGGTGACCGCTGACGGGTATGATTATGAAGCGAAGCAGATCCTGGTAGCTAAAGAGTCACGGCTGTGTCGTTTTGAGATACACCCGCATACGTCCGTTTATATCTTCGGCGGCATGCCTTTTGAGAAAGAACGTTTTATTTTCTGGAATTTTGTAAGCTCTTCAAAAGAGGTGCTGGAGCAGGCTATAAAAGACTGGAATGATGATAAATTTCCTGCAGTGATCCATGAAACGGAACGCGTTCCGTTGCCTGCCTATTATAGTGACAGGCTGAACCGTAAAAATTAATCTGTTATGCAATTTACAACGCAAGTAAAAGAAGGGGAACATAAAGGCGCTTTCATTGCCCTCGCTGAAGACGGTACCCCGGCCGGTGAAATGACCTATTCCTGGGCCGGTGAGGATAAGTTTATAATTGATCATACGGAGGTAAAAGAGGCGTTCGGAGGTATGGGGGTCGGTAAGACCATCTTTGAGGCTGCCGTGGCATACGCCAGGGAAAAAGGGGTAAAGATCATGCCGCTTTGTCCTTTTGCCGCCGGCATGTTCAAGAAGAGTGATGCCTATAAGGATGTGCTGTTTTAAGATGATCATTCTCCATCCGGCAGCTTTTGTGTCTACCCAAGTGCTGTGTTGCAGGTGGCCGTTCGTCTGTTAAAGCCAGAGGGGCAGACCCTTATAGGCTGGATGTTCCGTGTGTGCCGGTCCTTTGGATCGCCGGGCTTATAATATGGTTCCCCGGCATACAAAAGCGGTTGCCTGGCCTGTTATTTTACGTGGTATCCAGGCCGGCTTTGCACCCGGCGGCAGATCTTGCAACGCTGCTGTAAGGGCCTGAGCCCGGCATGCTTTATGGCAACAGATTTAATTTCAGGAGATATTAGGGGTAAATCCATTCCAGCCTGTCATATTATAAAGCGCCTGCCTTAAAGACCACCAGGACTTTATCCTGCCTGCCATCCTATTACGGTGCCGGTGACCAGGGAGAAGGAAAGCCGGAACGGCTTCCGTAGCCTGCGAAAAAGAATGCTTATAGAACGGAATATTACATCACTAAATATTTATATCATGAAAAGATTGTCAGTTATATGGCTGGTAAGCATGCTCCTGTGTATGACGGCAGGTGTATACGCCAATAATGAATTCAAGCTGATAAAAAAGAACGGCCCCACGCACCTGTATGAACGGTGGATCACCGTGGACAAGGAGCAGGTCCGGGAGCTGAAGGCCGTTTTTTCGGTCAGGAGCGATATTGCCAGCATTGTGAAATTGCTGCAGTCACAGCAGCATGGGATACGCTGGCAGACCAAGGCCTCGGCATATACCGTAAAGATGCTGCAGGAGCCGGTGGCATGGATCAATTATATACAGTACGATCTGCCTGCGGTGATGGATGACCAGGACTGCCTGCTGCTCTACGCTATCCCTATGGGACTGGCGCCGGACGCCCATTCCTGTGTGGTGCTGTTCAGCAGCACTTCGGACAGCCAGTACCCGGTGAAAAGCGGGGTGAAGCGTATCTCGGGTGTCAAAGGATCGTGGAAGCTGGAAAAGCAGCCCGGGGAGTTGGTGCAAGTGACCTATACCATATCCAGCGACAGGGATAAGAAGATACCAAGATTTATCTCCGACCCCATCATACAGGATAATATCTTTAAGTCCATGTCAAATTTTAAAAAGCTGCTGGAGCAGTAGTAGGGATAAAGCAATATATTTCAGGGCATGGTCCCTGCAACAGGGAGTTCAGATAATAGCAAGGATTTCCGAGCTGTCCGGGCATATCACATGGGGTGCGCATACAAGGATCCGCGCTGTGCGATCATTGCAAAGCGCGGATCTCGGGATGTTAATTATTCGATCCTTATTGAACAGCCGCTATCAGGGCACCGGTATCCAGCAGCTCCTGCACGCCGGTTTCCATATTCTTTAGGGCTATCTTTCCCTGCTCCATTTCCTGGCTGCCGATAAAGGCAATGTATTGCAGTCCCCGCTTATTGGCATATTTCATCTGCTTATCCATTTTGGATACATCCATATACATTTCGCAGGGTATGCCCCTGCTTCTTAATTCATTGACCAGCGACAATACATGGGTAGTGGTGGTGCTGTCGATATTCAGGAACAGGACATTCACGGACTGGCGGGTACTTTCCGGGAACAGTCCCAGCTGTTCCATGACATCATAGATACGGTCTATGCCGAAGGATATGCCTACCCCCGAAATGCCTTTCAGCCCGAACAGGCCGGTAAGGTCATCATAACGGCCGCCACCGCCTATGCTGCCCATGCTGACGGCATCCGTCACTACTTCCACTATGATGCCGGTATAATAATTCAGCCCACGTGCCAGTGTAAAATCTACCACTATTTCATTCTCCCATTCCTGCTGTTCCAGCAGGCTATGGTATTCCAGGACTGTCTGTATCTCCCTGATGCCTTCCCGTGCTGTTGCTGAAGCGCCTATCAGGTGGTCCAGCGCATCCAGCATGGCTGCCGGGCTGCCGGTCCGTATGGCTATATAATCCCCGATGATGCCGGTCTGCTCGGGTGTGAAGCCTCTCTGCGTCAATTCGCCGGCCACGCCATCCCATCCTATTTTATCCAGCTTGTCAATGGCTACCGTCATATCCGTCAGCTTGTCTGTGGCTCCGCAGTGTTCTGCAAGCCCCGCCAGGATCTTACGGCTGTTGATCCGGATGGATATGCCCGGCACCCGGAGGCGGTGGAAAGCGGTCCGGTAGATGGCCAGCAGCTCCGCTTCATTGATAAGGGAAACCGATCCCACCACATCCGCATCGCATTGCCAGAACTCCCTGTACCGTCCTTTCTGGGGACGGTCGGCACGCCATACAGGCTGCATCTGGTAGCGCTTGAAGGGCAGCGCGAGGTCATTATGGTTCATGGCCACGAAGCGGGCAAAGGGAATGGTCAGGTCATAGCGGAGCGCTCTTTCCGTTATCTTAAGGTCGTTCCGGCCTTCCAGTATATTATTGAACCCGTCCACAATGCTGTCTCTCTTTTCAGGATTGTTCAGGCCGTTATTCAGTATTTTAAACATTAATTTGTCACCCTCTTCGCCATACTTCCCGGTGAGCGTGCTCAGGTTTTCCATGGCCGGGGTTTCCAGCGGCTGGTAGCCGTACAGCTCGTACACCGTTCTGATGGTATTCAGGATAAACTGTCTTTCTCTGACCGTTTTGGGCGCAAAATCTCGGGTGCCCTGGGGGATACCTGGTTTCATAGTTCTCCAATTAAAATTGACGCAAAAGTAAGTATATAATCATTTGTATAATCCTATAATTTTCTCGCAGCCTTTATAGATGGTATCATAGGCCCCGACAAAATCCTCCCAGCCGCCATACCAGGGGTCCGGCACGTCCTTAGGTCCGCCGGGAGACAGCGTATCCATAAAATATCTGACCTTGGAGCTGTCAAAAGCTGTCCCGGTAAGGCGCTTCACCTCGTTCATCACATCCGTTGCCATTACAAATATCACGTCGAAATCCGCTATATCAGCGGGAATGATTCTCCTGGCACGCTGGCGGGAAATGTCGATGCCGGCATCAAGGCATATCTTTTGGGACAGGGGGTGGGGCGCCTCGCCGGTATGGCAGGTATTGGTGCTGGCGGAGGCTATTTGCCAGTGGCCCAGGTCATAGGTCCCGGCAAGGTGGGTCAGGACGCCTTCCGCGATAGGGGAACGGCAGATGTTACCGAGGCAGATAAATAGTATTTTCATTAATTCGTTTTTAGGCAGTATTCCAGTTAGTTAAGGAAATTTAACGCAGAAATATTAGATTGTATAATATAAAAACAAGTAACTTTGTGCCAACCAACCAACCGATGCGTCACCAAACCTTCAAGTTATGCTAATGTCTAAAATGCAATTCACCCCGAAGTGGATTATTTTATCGCTGGATACGATCTGTTGCTTTTTTGCAATTTGTATCGCTTTCCTGCTGAGGTTTAATTTTGACGGGGTTTATGTATTGGAACATTTCCCTTTTTTAAAGATTCTCGGTATTTCCACATTGGTTAATTTATGCTTGCTCACTGTTTTTAAGATCTATGCAGGTATCATCAGGTACACCTCCATCGAAGATACAACAAGAATCCTGGTCTTCAATCTGAGCGCTACCATTTCTTTTCTTATTATTGATAAAATATATGTGACCGCTCACCCGGACGAAGGCTTTATCCCGATGTCCATTGCCTTTATCTATTTTATCTGTGCCAATTTCCTGCTGATCTTTTACCGTATCGTTATCAAGAACCTTTTCAGGCAGCTTTTTGCCGTGCGTAAGAAGACGGTCAAGGCAGCCGTATATTCTGCCGGCTATGACGGTCTCCTGGCTATGAAGATGATCTCGGAGAAC
This sequence comes from Edaphocola sp., assembly GCA_037190225.1. Classification (GTDB taxonomy): domain Bacteria; phylum Bacteroidota; class Bacteroidia; order Chitinophagales; family Chitinophagaceae; genus MKSF01. Next base: position 239,801 of record JBBCJL010000007.1, read on the forward strand.
CAGCGCTTTGATATGAAGATCTCCGCTATCCTGGAGGATAAGCTGAATATGATCGGCAAATATATAGAAAGCACGCCCGTATTGAAAGCATCCCAGCATAATATAGAAAAGCTGCAGAAAGACGGGGTGGAGCGCCTGATCATAGCCGATCCGTTCATCAAGAAGCAAAGGCTGAACGAGCTGGTGGACATCTGCCTGGAGCTGGGCATAAGGGTGCAGGAAGTACCTTCCAGCGATAAATGGATCAATAACAGCCTGGACGTGGATCAGCTGAAGGATATCAAGATCGAACAACTGCTGGAAAGAGAGGTGATCCGCATTGATAATGACAATATTGTAAAGGATGTCAGGAATAAGATCATACTTGTAACGGGCGCCGCCGGCTCCATAGGCAGCGAGATCGTCAAGCAGGTGCTTGTCTACCAGCCTACGCTGGTCATTGCCTGTGACAACGCCGAAACGGCTTTGCACGAGCTGAAGCTTACGCTTCCTAAAGACGCCCCTGTAAGGACCTTTATCGGTGATATTACGGATAAGGTGCGGATGGAGCAGATATTCGAGATATATGCGCCGAACATCGTGTACCACGCCGCGGCCTATAAGCATGTGCCGCTGATGGAGGATCATCCTTCCGTGGCGGTAAGGAATAATGTGCTGGGCACTAAAGTGCTGGCTGAAATATCCGTGCAGTACGGCGTGCATAAATTTGTGATGGTAAGCACCGATAAGGCGGTGAATCCTACCAATGTCATGGGCGCTTCCAAGCGGATCGCGGAGATCTTTACCCAGTCGTTGAGCAATCATCTCCAGAATAACCGCATCGACAGCAATATCGTCCTGAATACCACCAAATTCATTACTACCCGTTTCGGGAATGTTTTGGGATCCAACGGATCCGTTATCCCGCATTTCAAAAAGCAGCTGGAATCCGGCGGGCCTATTACGGTAACACACCCGGATATCACACGTTATTTTATGACCATACCCGAAGCCTGCCAGCTGGTGCTGGAAGCCGGGGCTATGGGTAAGGGCGGAGAAGTATTTGTGTTTGATATGGGCAAGCCGGTGAAGATCGTGGACCTGGCCCGTAAAATGATCCGCCTGTCCGGTAAGAGCCCGGATAAGGATATCAAGATAGAATTCACAGGCCTCCGCCAGGGTGAAAAGCTCTTCGAAGAGCTGCTGAACAATAAAGAGAACACCATTCCTACCTATAACGCCAAGATACTGATAGCCAAGGTAATTGAGTATGACTTTATCGAGGTATCCAAAGATATCAATGAGCTGCTCAACCTGTCAGCCAGGCATTACACCCAGGAGACGGTCTCCAAGATGAAATCCATCGTGCCGGAGTTCATCAGCAACAATTCTATCTATGAAAAACTAGATAAAAAGGTATAAGATTTTCACATTTAGAGATTTTATCGGCATTTTTGCGGTTATGATCGAAAATAAACCAACCCTGGCACAGATACAGGAAGGGGTAGCTATCCTTATAGATAAGCCAATGAACTGGTCTTCCTTTGATGCCATTAATAAGATAAAGTGGAGCATCAGGAAAGTGAAGATAGGGCATTGCGGCACCCTGGACCCCCTGGCTACAGGATTGCTGATATGCTGCACCGGCAAAATGACCAAGCAGATCACTACCTTCCAGAAGCAGGAAAAGGAATACACAGGCACCTTTACCATCGGCGCGACCACACCTACCTATGACCTGGAGTCAGAGCCCGGCAATTTCAGCGATTACAGTTCCGTGACCCCCGGGCAGATACGGCAGACCTGCACCATTTTTACCGGAGATATCCGGCAGGTGCCGCCTATCCATTCCGCTATCAAGCAGGACGGCAAGCCGGTCTATAAGCTGGCCCGGGCGGGCAAGGAGGTACAGCTGGAGCCACGTGCCGTTACGATCCGCGAATTTGAGATCACGAACATCAACCTGCCTGTCATAGCCTTCCGTGTGGTATGTTCCACCGGTACCTATATACGCAGCCTGGCACACGATTTCGGGCAGGCGTTAGGCTGCGGGGCTTACCTGTCCTCGCTTCGCAGGACCAGGATCGGCGATGTTTCCGTGGATGATGCCTGGACCGTACAGGAGTGGGTGGATTATATTAAAGCGGAGAAAGAGAAGGAGTCCGTCACACAGCCTTAGGCAGCAGCCAGGAGCGTATTGCAGCACACCTGCAACGGAGGAAGCAGGATAAGACACCATCATAATACACCAAGAGGAGCGGCATGATCATGCCGCTCCTCTTGGTGTATTTGCCTGTAAAGTATTTTATTATAAAAGGCTTTCTATAAGACGTATCAGGTCCTGCTTCTGGCTGGGGCGCGGAGGGCGCTCGGCAAAATTACCATTCTTATCTATCAGGAAGTAGGCCGGTATGCTGGAGACATTGTACAGCCGGGGAATAGCGCCACTCCATCCGCCGGAACGGGTCTGCACGCCTTCCACGCTCATATTTTTAATGCCGTTCTGCCATTTCTCATCAGAATCGTCAATGGAAACATATAAAAATACCACTTCCTTACCTTCAAAGTGCTTTTTCACTTCCCTGGCAAAGGGCATCTGCTGGCGGCAGGGACCGCACCAGCTGGCCCAGAAGTCCAGGTACACCACCTGGCCTTTATAATCGCTGAGCTTTTTTTTCTCGCCTTCGAGGGTTACAAATTCAAAATCTACCGCCTTGCGCCCCTTTTCAAATTTTTGCAGGTCGTCCGCCATATTTTTGATCACGGCAGCATTGGGGTCGTTCCTGAAGGCGGTATAGAAATCATTCGCATGTGCCAGCCACAGCTTCTGGTCCATATTTCGCTGTACCATCTGCAATAATCTGGCCGTTCCCAGAGCGGCAGATTTTTTCTGGGGGATAGCTTTCAGCCGCTGCAGGGTACCTTCTATATTTTTGTTCAGATCGCCGGCCTGATCGAGGTGCTCGTAAATATACCCGTATAGGTAGTAGTTGACAATATATTCCTGGTATACGGGATAGGTGATATAATTGTCATTTACAAGGTTGGCCGCTTTTTGCGAGACCGCGATATATTCCTGGGCCTGCTCCGGTGTGAGGTTGCCCGCCCTGCTGTTCAACTGGTTGGCCGCATACATGACCAGGGCATTGGCCTTATACAGGTCCAGCTGCTCCTGCAGGTATGCCATCAGCTTCCTGTCGCTGCCTGCTGCGGTCTGTATATACTTTTTGTAATCATTATACAGGGAGTCCAGGGCGGTGGGGTATTGGCCGCTACCGGTATTGAGGAGCAGTCTCGTATCATTCTGGAAGCGGTCGAGGCCTCCTTTTTCTTTGTTGAAACGTTCGAGTACCGTTGCGCTGAAGCTTTCTTTGGGATCAGTAAAGGTAACCCCGGGATTGCCTTCGAACGCGAAATCAGCCTTCAGTGTCTTGCCGGATTCCCCCAGGATATCAAAACGCTGGTTGCCGTTCAGGACCGCAATGGTATTATAGCGGGTGACAGTAGGGATCTTTACGCTGAAATTGCCCTGCGCGTCCGGCTTATAATATTTCGGGAGCTGCCCTTCCATTGAGGCCGTGGTGGTATTGACCACTACTATGGAATCCACCTTCCCGGCAGTGATCCTGCCTTTCAGTTCTATTGGCTTTTGCGCCCGGAGCATAAAGGATGCAGCCATCAGGCCGGCGGTACTCAGAATGTATTTATACATTTAAAAAATTGCTTTAGTCTGTTTTCATTAGGTTAAATAGCTCATCCAGTTTGGGAGCCAGCACGATCTCCGTTCTCCTGTTCCTGGCCCTGCCTTCCGGTGTGGCATTGTCCGCTACCGGCTCAAATTCCGCTCTTCCGGCAGCCGTCAGCTTTTCCGGTACCACCTGGTAATCATTCACCAGGATCCTGATGATGGAGTTGGAGCGTGCAACGCTCAGCGCCCAGTTGTCCTCAAAGCGGATCTTAATGGGAATGCTGTCGGTGTGTCCTTCCACTGTTATATTGATATCATTGTTATCCTTCAGGGCCTGCGCGATCTTACCCAGCGCTTCCTTTCCTTCCTTGTTGACAACCGCGCTTCCTGACGGGAAAAGCAGCTTTTCCGACATGCTTACGTACACCTTGTTGTTTTTGGTGTACACATACAGCTCATCCGATTTGAACCCTCCGAGCGCATTCTGCATCTTCCGGTGGAGCTCCTGCGTTTGTCTTTTCTGCCTGTCTATCATAGCCTGTAATTCTCTTAGCTGCTGCTCCTGGCTCTTCAATGTATTTTCCTTCAGATATAATAGACTGTCTTTTGAGGTCAATTCGTTGGCTGCGCTGTTATTGGCGTCTTCCATCATGTACAATCTTTCTTTCAGGTTGCTGATATCTTCTTTCAGATCCGCGTTTGTCTTTCTGAGGCCGGAGATGGTATTCTCCGCTTCCAGATACTTCTTTTTTGCAACGCAGGAAGTACCTGCGATCGTCATACCTGCCAGGACAATGAATAAGAATTCTTTTTTCATAATTGATCTTTTTAGTTAATCAAATACTGAATAAGCTTGACAAATATACTTAATTCAGCAAATCAATGACACCTTCCTGCTTTAATAATGCGTAACCTATCCTGTCCTTGGAAATGCCTTCCTTAAGGCGATACGTAAATTTAAAGTTCTTTTCCCCATCTATCAGCGTTTCAAAATACCTGAAAAATAAGCCTTCTGAACGTTCCAGCTGCTCGGGAAGCTCGTGCAGATGGGTAGATAGCAGTATCAGGTTGTTCCCTTTTTTCAGCAATCCTTTTACAACGGCTACGCTGCAGTCATAAGCATCATGAACATTGGTGCCCTTAAATAGTTCATCCATAATGATAAGATTATATGATTGCTGCCGGATGCGCTGGGCGGTTTGCTTCATCCTGAGCACTTCCGCGTAAAAATAGCTTTCTCCCTTGCTCAGGTCGTCCTGTACCTGTATCTGCGTGATCAGCGCGTTCAGGCAGCTTATCTCCATAGATCGTGCCGGTACGGGATACCCGCAATGCGCGAGTATGGCACAGAGTCCCACCGTGCGCATAAAGGTGCTTTTGCCGGACATGTTGGCGCCGGTAAGCAGCAGCAGCTGGTGTTGCCGGTCGAAAGTAATATCGTAGGGATGCGCGTCCGGTATAAGCGGGTGGAACAGCTGCCGGGCGGACAGTACAAGGCGCTCCTGCGGCAACACGTCCGGAAGTGACCAGCCCTCCCTGACGGCCCAGCCGGCCATGACCATGATAACGTCTATCCGAGATATGACCGTTATGATCTTTTCCAGCATATTCCGCCCGTAGCGTTTCAGCTGGTGTATCATCGCTATTTTGGCTGCCATCGCCCGTTTTTCAGTATGTGCATCGTATGCCTTGACGGCAGGGTGCTGCAGCGCCTCAGCCAGCGCTGTCCTGTCCTGCTGGAGGTAGCCCGGCAGCTGTGGGCCGCCCTGTTCCAACACCTGCTGTATCTTCCTGCCGTCCCGGAGGAGCAGTATGATCTGCTCGGTCAGGAAGCTGATATGGTCCAGGCTTTCCCTGTGTACGATCTTTTTCAGGAAGGTATTGACACGGAGTCCCAGGTCATCATGGACCTTATCCGCAAATTCATTGGAGTGCAGGAATTGCTGCAGCATCATGACCGTCCCGTTGGTCAGCTCCCATTTGAAGTCTTGCCCATGTGCGCTCCAGAAACGTATGGCTTCCTGGTAGCGGATCATGTTGTCCCGTTGCGCATAGGGCTCCTGCAGTCGTTTCCGGAGCAAAAGGCTGCCTTCTTTGGTGTGGCATTTATCCAGTAAAAGATACACCGCATTCTCTCCCTTTAATATTGACAGGTCATCTAATGTTAGCTGGTCCAACTGCATAGTACGATCGCTTATAGTGTTACAGGTTACTAAAATACAATAAAAAGCCTCTAAACTTTTATATAAGACTGTAAAAAAGCGGAATTACATAAATGCCCTGGCGTTAAGCAGCTATAAGACCGGGCCGGGGAACAGGCGTGCATCCGGCTGCCGTTGCTTTCCGCTATCCTGCTTTGCGTTACGTTTCCGGAATGGCAATAAAGCCATCTTCGTAAAAAGCATACCGGGTAGCGGGTGGCATAACCGGGCGGGTATCCAGCCCTGTAAAACGGCTGAAGGCAGGTAAGATGATCTGCCGCGGCGTTACCACATAGCAGGGGAGGCGTAAGGTCCTGTAAGGTGGTACCTGTACAGCGACACCGGGATGCAGGTGCCCGCAAATGGTGAAGCTGTCAGGCTCTATGGCTGGGAGATGGGTAAAGGAAATGTCGTTGATCTTTAGCTGCCGGTATATTGCGTTTATACCGAGGCTGTGCAGCTGTGCTGCAGGCAGCCTGTCGTGATTGCCCCTGATGAGCACGAACCCGGTACCGGGATGCCCCTTGGTCAGGGTTGTGAGCAGGTCCGTCTCCTTATTGCTTCCTGCATGAAACAGGTCGCCCGTGATGATGACGGTACGGGACTGGTAATGACCGATCAGCCGCCCGAGCTTTTCCAGGTCATCCGCAGCCAGCCGGGAGGGGATCGCTATGCCGTTCTGGCGGAAATGGGCGGCCTTGCCCAGGTGCAGGTCGGACAGCACCAGCGCCTGCTGCTTTTCCCAGAAGAGGACACCCTGGTTCGTCAGGAGCAGGGGTTCTCCTGCAAAGATTATGGTCTGTTCGGTTATGTTCATGGTTTTGTTTTCCTGCCGGGTTTCAGGCTGCTGTTCTGAAGTTTCTGAATACGCTGGGCCAGCACTTCGCTGGACAGGGACTGGCGCAGGCTGTCGACTTTAATGGGAAAGCTCAGCGGTGTAAAGCGGGTGGCCTGCCTGTAGATGATCCTGCTTTTGCTGATCCGCAGGAAAGCCGCTACCAGGCGCTGCTCCTCCAGCTGCTGGTTGAACACTTCAGTATAGGCCTGCTTCAGCAGCAGGTTGGAAGGGTCATAGGCTTCCAGCACCTTGAAGATGATGCCTGCTGAAGACTGGAGCGATTTGTTGTTCTTCTGCCGGCCGTAAGTGTTTTGTACCACCATGCCGGATATGACGGCAATATCCCTGAATTTGTGCCTGGCCATTTCCGTGGCATTAATGCTGCTGACTACGTCCTGCATCAGCTGGTCCCGGCTGAGCACCTGGTGAAGCTGATCTTCCGTGAGCCTGATCTCGGAGTCGGAGAAGAGCTCAAAGCCATAATCGTTCATCGCCATGGAAAAGCTGATCGGGTACAGGCGGCTGATGCGGAAAGCAATAAGCGCAGCCATTACCTCGTGCACCAGCCTTCCTTCGAAAGGGTACATGAATAGATGATAGCCTTCCCTGGTATGGATCATTTCGACCAGGAACTCATCTTCGGCAGGAATGTGCGAGTATTCCTGCTGCCCGGCTATCAGGGGATGCAGGAACCGCAGCTCCGGATCCCGGACACCGGGCTGCGCCGCCTGTGCCAGCTTCTGCCGCAGGAAACGGCTCAGGTTGGAGCTGAGCGGCAACCGTCCTCCCAGCCAGCTGGGCGTAATGCCCTTGCCGGAAGACAGCCGTACATAAGCGGTCATTTCCTTGATACGCACCAGCTCCAGCACTCTTCCTGCCAGCATGAACTTTTCTCCTGACCTGAGCCGGGACAGGAAATATTCTTCCACCATACCGACATAGCCTCCTGAAGTGAATTTGACGCGCATCATGGCATCGCTGACAATGACACCGATGTTCATCCGGTGCAGCATGCCGATGCGCCGTTTTTCTACTTTCAGCAGCCCGTCCGGTTGTACCGCTACCTTGTGAAAGTCCTCGTAGCCGGCACCGATCGTTCCACCGGTGGTGATGAATGCCACGCACCACTGCCATTCTTCCTGCGAGATAAAGCTGAAAGCGTGTGTATTGCGGACGATAGTATGAAGCGAGTCTGCCCTGAAGCCTCCGCCCAGCGCTATGGTGACCATGAACTGGACAAGCACATCAAAGGCCATGACGACCGGCGTCCTGTCCTCAACGGTCCTCGTCCTCACCGCTTCTTTTAAGGCGGCCGCTTCAATAAGCTCCAGTGAATGGGTAGGCACAAAGTAGATCCTGGATATTTCATGGGGCGTATGACCGCTCCGGCCTGCCCGCTGCATAAAGCGGGCCACGCTTTTACCGGACCCGACCTGTATGACGGTATCTACCGGCTTGAAATCCACACCCAGGTCGAGGGAGGAAGTGGCTACTACGGCTTTAAGCCTGCCTTTGCTCAGGCTGTCTTCTATCCAGTGCCGGATATGGCTGTCTATAGAGCTGTGATGCAGCGCGATCTGCCCTGAAAAATCCGGCCAGGCCTCCAGCAGCAGCTGGTACCACAGCTCGCTTTGGCTCCTGGTATTGGTAAATACGATCGTTGACCTGCTGTTCAGTATCAGGGGCACGGCCTGCTCTACCAGCCTGCTGCCTGAATGTCCTGCCCAGGGCAGTATTTCGACCTCAGGCGGAAAGACGGGTATGATCTCCAGCTTTTTCTTTTCCTGTGCGGTCACCCTGGTTTTCCTGCCGGGGTAAGGTACGAGCACCTGCAAGGCTTCTTCGAGGTTGCCGATAGTGGCAGTGATCCCCCAGATACGGAGACCGGCATATTGAGATTTTAAATAGCTGATGGCCAGCTCGGTCATAACCCCGCGCTTGCTGCCCAGCAGCTCATGCCATTCATCCACCGCTATGCACTGAAGCGATCGGAAGAACCGGTCTCTCCCTTTCTGTGCCAGCAGGAGATGCAGCGTTTCGGGCGTGACCAGGAGGATGTCCGGCATCTGCCGCTGCTGCCTGCGCCGGATAAGCGGGTCGGTATCGCCGTTGCGGACCTCTACGGTCCAGTCCAGGCCTATTTCGTTGATCGCTTCCTGCATGGCGCGTGCCAGGTCCTGCGCCAGCGAGCGCAGGGGAGTGATCCAGAGCAGCTTCAGCCCTTCGGAGAACTGTTCCGGCCGGTTAAGGAAATCAATAACAACGGCAAGGAATACAGAGAATGTCTTGCCGAACCCTGTGGGCGCGATGACCATGCCACTGTATCCCCTGCTGTATTTTTGCCATGTGTTTTCCTGGAAACGGAAAGGAGCCATGCCTTTATCCTGCATCCAGCGGGCAATGATGGTATAGCCCTGTGTCTGCTGAAACTGGTTTTTCAATAATGATTGCCGGAGTAAATAGTATGATTACGCCAGGATATGGCGTATGGTTATCAATATGTGCTGTAATTATTTGAAATATCGCCGTAATATCCAGGCCATTTTTTCGTGGCTTTCCATCAGTCCCGTCAGGAAGTCGGCTGTACCCTGGTCAGAGAATTTTTCATCTGCGTCATCGACCCCCTGTCTCAGGTTTTTGATAATGGTCTCATGGTCTTCCAGCAGCTCTTTTACCATATCCAGGTTGTTTTCAGGATTTTTACCGGGCTGCTCTTTTAAGGAAGAGTTTTTGGCAAATTCAGAAGTGGTGCCTATGGCCACTCCTCCCAGCTGGCTCACCCTTTCCGCGATCTCATCTATGGCATTCTGTAGTATTTCATATTGCTTTTCAAATACCTTGTGCAGCTCCATGAAATTATCCCCCTTGAGATTCCAGTGATATTTCCGGAGCTTGAAATAAAGGATGTGGGCATCTGCAAGGCAGTTGTTCAGGAGGTTACAGGATTCTTTTAAGTTTTTGTCTGTAATGCCAATGTTCGGTTTCATAATTTATATATTTTGAATTAAAAAAATAATAACTTTTATAGCATATCTCTTTAACGAAAATAACAGTCAATTGTTTAATAGGACCAGCGGGATAACAGGACTTTACCGGATCATTTTTTTTATTTCCTCTATATCATCAATATCCTCTACCGTTTTATCTCTCCGCCAGCGGACGATGCGCGGGAAGCGCAGGGCCACGCCTGATTTGTGGCGGTTGCTGAATCCTATACCTTCAAAGGCTATTTCAAAGACCAGCTCCGGCCTGACTGTCCGTACCGGCCCGAATTTTTCCACGGCATTCTTATTGACAAAGCTGCTGACCTCCTTTATTTCCTGGTCGGTCAGCCCGGAGTAGGCTTTGGCTATGGTCACCAGCTCTTCTCCCTGCTTTACCGCGAAGGTATAGTCGGTATAATGCCCGCTCCGGCGGCCGCTGCCTTTCTGGGCGTAGATCAGCACGGCGTCAATGGTCATCGGCGCGGTCTTCCACTTCCACCAGTCGCCCCGCTTCCTGCCCGTATGGTACGGCGATGCCTTGTGCTTCAGCATCAGTCCTTCGCTGTTCACTTCCCTGGCCTGCTGTTGCATATCCGCCAGCGTTTGCCAGTCGGCGCATCCGATAACAGGCGACAGCCGGACCTCCGGGCATTGGTTTTCCCGGTACAGCTGTTCCAGCAATGCCCTGCGTTCTGCCAGCCCGCGCTGCCTGCAGTCTTCGCCTTCCCATTCGAGAATGTCGTACGCATAGAGCATAACAGGTGTTTCCTGTATTATTTTCTTACCGGGATTTTTCCTGTTCAGCCGCTTTTGCAGGTCGGAGAAGTTAAGGACCCTGTTGTCCTTAAAGGCCAGCAGCTCACCATCCAGGACAAAATCACCGTTCCATTGCAGCAGCGCGTCCCTGATCTCCGGGAACTGTTCTGTCACCAGCTCTTCACCACGAGACCAGATATACACCTGCCCTTTCCGCTTGATGGCCTGCCCCCGGATACCATCCCATTTATATTCCGCCTGCCATTCACTGATATCTCCCAGCGCCTCCGCTGTCCTGTCAAGGGGGTAGGCCAGGCAGAAAGGATAGGGCCGGGAGCTCTCCACATCGGCGTATCCGCCCTTTATCAGGTCGTCAAAAGACACTTCATCTATCGCCCAATTTCCCATAACGCTGTGCGCCACTGTACTGGCGTCTATGCTATAGTGAGCGGCAAGCGCATTGATAAGGCTTTGGGCCGATATGCCCGCACGAAAGCTGCCGCCCAGCAGCTTGTTGAAAATAAAGCGTTCGGCATGCGGCAGGTGCCGCCAGGCGTGTATGACAAAATCTTTTTTCTCTTCTTCGGATTTATTGCTGAGCCCTGCTATCAGCTCCATCCATTCTGAAAGGCTGCGTTCCGAATAGGCTACCGGCTCGGGCAGGATCAGGGAGATCGTTTCTCCCAGGTCACCTACGGAGGTGTAGGATTCCCGGAACAGCCATTCCGGTATGCCGGTGATCTCCATGGCCCATTGCCGGAGGAGAGTAGTGCTGACATTTCTCCTGGGCCTTTTACCTGTAAACAGCGCCAGGAACCACAGCTTGTCGCGGTCTTCCGCTTCGCTGAGGAACCGGTCGATGGCTTCCAGCTTCAGGGTGGTCTTGTTGGTCGTGTCCAGCGTAGCGATCAGGGTGCCGAATGCTTTCAAGGTCTTATGGTTTTAGATGATGTTCTGGTTAAGCAGCACGGGCTTCTTATGGCCGGTCACTGTACTGCCGGCTGTTCAGGCTGCTCCTCTTCTTCCCCGAAGGCGGTCTGTATGGCTGTTGCCGGTATGCCTGCTTCATTGAGGTACCTGGCAAATACTGCCGTCTGACCATGGGTAACATAGACCTGCTCTGCCCCGGTCCCTTTGACCACGGCCAGCAATCCCTGCCAGTCGGCATGATCGCTGATGGGAAATCCCGCGTCCGCATGCTGCCAGCGGCGGGCACCGCGCACCTGCATCCAGCCGGAGCAGATGGCGTCCGCCTTACGGGGGATCCTGCGGATCATCTTAGTGTCCAGCAGCGCGGGCGGCACGATCACCACGGATCGGTCCAGCTGTGCAGCAGAGGCTTGTTCTTCAAGGATGCGGTATGCCGGGAGCCGGATACCCACGCTTTCATAGGCCTGGTTGATCCTCCCTATGGCAGTATGGACGTATAGCGGCGCTATGTCTTCCAGCACTTTCATAATACGCTGGGCCTTGCCGAGCGAGTACCCGCTGATGACCGAATTTTTACCATTGGCCAGGTTTTGCAGTACCCAGCCCTGCAGCAGCTCATGCTGCTTCTCAACGGTCTGCCATTTATAGATGGGCAGACCGAAGGTGCTTTCCGTTACGAATTCGTGGCATTTTACCAGCTCAAAGGGGGTGGATAGCCCATCGTCCTGGACCTTGTAATCCCCGGATATGACAGTTACCTTACCCCGGTATTCCAGGCGCACCTGCGCGGAACCTATGATATGGCCGGCAGGGTGAAGGGATAGCTGTACGCCGTTGACAAGCAGCGGCTCATTGTATGCCAGGCCCTGAACGGCGATGTCCGGTCCTATCCGCGTTTTCAGCACGGGTACGGTGAGATGGTGGCACAGGTATTTTTGCATACCGGCCCTTGCATGATCGCCATGGCCATGAGTGATGACTGCCAGGTCCACCGGCAGCCAGGGATCAATATAGAACTGGCCGGGTACGCAATAGATGCCTTTGGGTGTGAATTGCAACATGCTACAAGTAGTTACCGTTGCAGATTAACAGACAGGTAGCCGATTTGTTGCCGGTATTCCGTTAAATTAAGAAAAAGAGGGCGGGAGGATGCAGGACGCTCTGAACGGATTTACGGTTCGTTTTCGTGCTGCAGGAGCGTTTAATATTGCTTACGATGAAACTTATGGTTACGGTCGATCGTTAGCTGGTTGTCTGTAAACCAGTCTGCAAAGCGGTCCCATTTATCACGATTTGCTTTATACCATTGATCGAATCCGGCCTCATCGCCTTTCATAAGCAACCAGTAATTATATGCTTCCATATGCCCGGCATCTTTGATCTTTTTCTGGTAGCTGAACAAGATATTAGGGTGTGTCTTGTCGTTTTCATTGCTGAAATAATTGTCAACAAAGGCGCTTCTTATAGTATTAAGGGTATGTATATCTATTGATTTTACCTGGACCATTGAAAGGATCAGAATGGGCTCATAAACAAGCTGAAAAGGCATTTTAATATCTTCCGGTTCCATATCTTTACTAATGGCCATGGTGATATTTTTAGTGAAGCTTACAGACAACGAGGTATCACTTTCAAAATGTATCTCGCTTTTGTAGGTATCATACAGCAGCTTACTGATCTCCGCAGTCCTTTTACTGTTGCGTTCCATGTTCATGAATAGCTCTCCGTAGATCATTCCCCATATCTCTTCTGTGGAGTTGCAATATATTTTAGCGGCCTAATAGTAATTGGACGGAAATGAGGGATCCATTTCTATCCCTTTTTCATAGTAGGCGAGCGCTTTGTGATAATCTTTTTTGCCTATCTGCATAACACCCATTTCCAGGTACAGATTACCTGCATCAGGAAATAATTTCAGACCTGCTTCATAGGTTGCGATCGCTTTATCGCTCTTGCCAAGATGGTCATAGCTGTTGCCCAGCAGCTGGTATACCAGGGGGTTAATGTCCTTATGCTTTAAGATTCTTTCCAGATATTTCCGGGACTTTTGGTAATCTTTTTTTGAATAATATGCATAAGCCAGCTCATAGGGATAATTGATATTTCCGGGATCAAGCTGCTGTGCCTCTTCCAGCAGTTTAATGCTTTCATCGAATTGTCCTTTATCCATAAGGCGGATGGCTTCTCTTCCCATTTTAAGCGCGGTCTCCTGTTGGGTAGATTGCGCATATATGCTAGGTCCTGCGGCCAGGAAGAGCACGATGATCAATTTGAATATTCTTATCATATAGAGCGATTGAATAATGTTGCCGGCTTAGATTGGTTGATCGGTTTTTACGGGAATATTTAAACGATGACAGCATTGAATAAATATTTGTGCAAATGTATTGAAAATGTGTTATTTAAACTATTGTTTACGTGACTGTATGCTGCTAAATGCCATTCGACTTATTGATTGATTTTTTTAGGCACGAAAGCGAACGGACATTTGAAGAAGAATAACAATAAAAAAACGCTAAAATGCTTTACTGTATGCATCTTAGCGTTTTGTACTTTGTAGCGGAGACGGGAATTGAACCCGTGACCTCAGGGTTATGAATCCTGCGCTCTAACCACCTGAGCTACCCCGCCAAACGTTTTGTGGTGTGCAAAAGTAATGCACAATTTGCATAGTACCAAAAATATTCCTGAATTTTTACGGGATAAAAGCCGGACCGCCGTATGGCCGCGAGAAAGCATTCACTGCAAGGAAAACTGTTTTCGAATTTATCAGCTTCCCTGTACTATTTAAATGTGATGTTTGTTTTATATGATTTGAATTTAATTGATAATGCCTCAGCCCCTGTAGCTTGTTCACTTTAAATGCAGCTATAACAGGCTTGTGCAGGGTTGCCTGCGCAGGGCCCGGAACGGTACAGGTTTTAGTATGGCTCATTAATAAGATTTCCGTTATTATCAAGGAATACCACAAATAAGACCCTGAAGTTTTAAAAAACTTCAGGGTCTTATTACCTGGTAATACGGTGTTCCGGGCTGTAAAAGCAGCTGTCTGCCTGCCCTTTTTTATGCAAGGTATGCATTACAACGATTCCCAGGCCTGATAAGGAACCGGCGGTAGAAACTGCCGGCATCCTTTGCCAGGATTTCCATCCGCTAGGAAACCAATACAAAGCCGGCTGAAAGGAAGCAGTCGTTCGATGTTGTTGATTTTTGGTTTATGAACATATGGTAAGAATTGCAGACCGGTTATAAAGCAACCGGCTTTACAATAAGGTAAGAGAATAACGTCTGCTCTGATCCGGAGCTTTCAGCTGCGCCTTTTCCGGCTTTCATACCGGATGGTAATATTGTATAGTGTGTGCTGTTTGCTTAGCTGATAATAATGCGGGCTATACCGGTGCAGGTAGGTAAGCAATAAAATACTGCCTGGTTATCGTATGTGGGGTTTTGCTTTTTATAAATATTCCCGGAGCCTGTGCAACGGCTGTTAACGGTAGTTGTAGTTTAGCAGGGTTCTATGATCAGTTGTGCAATGCCGTCACATTCGGAGCGTTTCCAGGTGGCTTTCAGGCAGGGACATTTTCTCTCACAATTTTGGTTCATTGTGTAAAACTGGATCTGATGCGGGAAGCCGCATTTCGGATCGCCGATCAGCCATCTTTCCAATCGGGGACAGTGGCGGGGCCCGCTGTAAATGATGACCGAGTTTATGAAGGCCGGGTAAGATGTCGGAAAGGAGCCACCGAGCATGGTTGTATTGGGGAATGTGACAGTTGCAATGGGAGGGATCACGATCCAGTTGCTGGTATATTGAATAGTACAATCGGGACATTTTTCTGAGCCCTGTATCTCAATATTGAGTTCACAGTCGCTTTTGTTGATAATTTGGATGCCGCGGGAAGTAGCATAACCCGCAAGGGATAATAAAACTAAAATAGCGCTCAATAAGATGTTTTTCATAATAAAAAGGTTTTGGGTGTTTAAAAATAATGGTCGTTGCACAAGGTCCGGGACGGAACTACCGGAGGTGGTCGGGTAATCGAAATAAGAAAGGTGAAGCTTTTCATAGCAAAAGGTTTTTGTGGTTAAAGGCCCGGTGCACAGCAGGATTATCCGGAATAAAGAAAAAAGACTGCTTATAGCAATCCCGGGACGTTCTGAAAAAGTTTTGCTTATATCCGTGACAAAATAAAAAGGAGATATGTCTATTTCCAAGCATTTGTAGTGGAAAAAGCCTGAATGATGTATAAAAAATGGCTGAACAGCACATATGATCCCCGGGTGGCACATTGCTGCACTTGAATGGCACAGTTATTTATATGGACGGCACACCATAGATGGAACAATGCAGGCAGGATCAGGTAGCTGCCGGGAATCCCTGATAATATCCCTGTCCTGTACCACACCCTTTGAATGAAGCTCCTGTTGCTTCGGAAAAGGAGCTGCGTGCAGCAGGCACCGGCGATCCGGCTGAGCGGCTTATTGGGCAGACAGGTCTCTCCTGTGAAAATAAGCGGCCGGTTTGGCTTACTTCCAGCATATTGATCTCCGGTGTCACCGGTTTTTATGATAAAGCCCGGGCATTAAGGATCCCGGGCGTAGCTAATTGACCATTGTACCTATGAAAGTATAGTGCCTTTCTGTATTTCAGAGAGCTTCCTGGCCAATGCAGGCATAATATCCGGGCTGACCACCAAAGTTTTCTTCCCGCAGAGAAGCTCATCTATGTATCTGTTGAAATCCTTAAGCTTTGTATATACGGAAAGTATGCCCACGTTAGGAAGATCACATACTTTCAGCATCATCTGTATTGTCAGGCCAACGAAGATCAGGGGGACTATTTTCCTGCTTTTCATCCTCAGGTTAAGCAGGGGAGCCAGCCAGCCTTCCGGGTAAGAATGCTTGTCCCATAAAATTATAAACACAATATTATCCGCAAAAGGCTTTACCGGAAAATCGACGGCCAGCTCCCGGGGAGTATGCTGATAAATGATATAATCATTGCGGGCTTCGCACAATATTGTCTGCAGGCTGGTAGGAAATATCCCGTTTATATCATTGCTGATGATGTAAATAGTTTTCATAGGTAAGGATAGCTTTTTCATATAGGGGTGGGGCGAACCGGTGACAGGTACGTTTCAGGGTTTGGTCATAAAATTTGATTTACATCCTGGTCCGGGATGCATAAAGTAAAAAAAAGTAAATAGTGGGTTGGTTGGTTTTACAGCTTCGATGCTTTTCTCATAGCTGGAATGGCCTTATATGTGGCCGTTGGGAGTCCCTGAAGATAATTGGCCGGTCTTAAAAAAGATGAGCGTGGACTTCCAATGCTTGCCTCCGAGGGTTCGACCAAGAACCGTGCAACACAAGTAAAAAGGAAAGCCCACGCTCATATCTGCAAAGATATTTGCGCAGGCATTTCAACTTTCCACTCCCTCGTGTTGTCTTTTCAATTTGGTCGATTTTCAGAGACGAGAAAAGTATAAAAGCGAAATGCTGTTTATTTTAAATTTAAATATTTCTGGTTAAATAAGATTTATGGTTAAAAAAAATATATCATCTGCAAATATAGAAAATTTTCAAATCAATAGATATGAAATATTCCAGGTTATGGAAATATGAGGGTTTCTTTTTTTATAGAGTAACGTCTCCATTACTGTTCCTTAGCCGTATTAAGCGGATGTATCCCCGCTGTTGATATTTCCGGATAGGAGTATCAGAACCGTTGTGCTGCCTGTTGAATCAGGCTGTAAAAAGGAGCATATTATGAAATGAGCAAAAATAAAAATGGACAAAACGGAAATTCATCCGTTTTGTCCATGCAGATGCTCCTTATATATAATCTCCGACCGGGTTTGCTAAGAACTTGATTGACTTGGCAATGCTTTCTGAAGGAGTTCAGTAATTTCTGGTATTGCAAGCCGGGGAGATAACCGGTGAATGTTTATTGCTCTCCTGCGCCACCCTGACCGGGATATTTTTTTAATGTTACGGTACCGTTCTCCTGCTCTTCAATAGCGCCGGGTGAGTGAATGCCCTTGCCGTTGTCTTAGTTCCTGCAGGCATTTTGTTTTTTACCTTTTGTTTCAGGGACACCGGCGATAGCAGGGACAGGGAAGCCGTGATCATGGCAGCGGAGGAAAGGAATAGCTTTTCATTCTTAAAATTTTTTGGTTTATGAGCTGTGGTAAGAAATTCGGACCAATCACAAAGCAGCCGGCTTTAATAGCGGGGTAAAAGGATAGCGCCTGTCCTGGCCCGGAGGTTTCAGCTACGTTTTTTTGATGAATATGGTTTAGCATTGTTGAATAATAAGACGTGCGATGGCTGTACATGGAGCAGGCTCCCACCTGGCTCTCAGGCACTCACACTTTTTGTCGCAATTCTGGTTCATGGACCAGAAGGCAATATCAGGAGGATAATTACAGGTTGGGTCACCAATCCGCCATCTTTCCAATGGTTGACAATAGGTAGGGCCGCTATAAATGATAGCTGAATGAACGAAAGCCGGCATTGCGACCGGGAAGCTTCCGCCTAACGTGGTCGTGTTTGGAAAAATGGTCGTTCCTGCGGCCGGTACCAGTATCATATTGCTGATATATTCTTCAGTGCAGCTCGGGCATGTTTTAGAACCCTGGATCTGTATATAGATATCACAGTCGCTCTGGTTGATAATTTCGATACCGCTGGAGGTAGCATACCCTGCAAAGGATAATAAGACCAGGATAGCACCTAATAATACATTTTTCATAAAAAGGTTTTTAGAAAGATTGGGAAATGGTTGCCGGTGCACAGGAAGTTGGTTTTTCAACGGGGTAAAGCGATAGCGCTTGCTTTGATTCACAGGCTGTCAGCTATGCCTTATCACTTATGAATATACCTAAGGCTGTGCAGCGGCAGTTTAATGGTAAGTGTAGTGTATTAACAACGTTCTATGACGAGGAGGGCGATGCCGTCACATTCGGCTGGCTCCCATCTGGCATGCAAGCAGTCACATACTGGGTCACATCCATGGTGCGAACTCCAGAAGGTGACTTCGGGTTCATAACATCTTGGGTCTCCGACTACCCATGTTTCCAGACGTTGGCAATCGCGTGGACCGCTATATATAAGAGCCGAGTGTACAAAAGCTTGCGGAGGAAAATTACATATATCGGCTGTATTTGCATATGTGATATGTGCCCCGGCAGGAATTACCAGCACGCAGCTTATGAGTTCTACTTCACAATTGGGACACTCACGGGACCCTCTGATCTGGAGGTAAATATCGCACTCGGTATTGTTGTGGATTTCGATACCGCTGGAGGTAGAATATCCGGCAAAGGATAACAAGACCAGGATGGTGCTTAATAGTAAATTTTTCATAGTAACAAGGTTTAGAAAGATTGAAAATTGGTCGCTGGTGTACAGGAGATTGGTTTTACAGCGGGTGAAGCAATAATGCCTACTCTGATTCGGAGGTTTTCGGCTACGCCTTTTATGATGAATATACTTAAGCCTGTGCACCGGCTGTCAGGCATAAGGATAGTCTAGCATGGTTCAATGAACAGGCGTGCAATGCCGTCACATCCACCAGGTTCCCAGCGGACCCTGAGGCAGTCACAAAGCCTCTTACAATCCTGGTTCATGGTCCAGATGATAGTTTCTGGCTGATAACATTTCGGATCGCCGACTATCCATGTTTGCAGCGGCTGGCAATGGCGGGGACCGCTATATATAAGAGCCGAGTGCACAAAAGCGGGAGGGTTAATAGGGAAACCGCATATAGTAGTTGTATTTGGAAATATAACGCTACTTGCTGCAGGGATCACCATCAGGCAACTTTTGAATTCAATTTCACAGTCGGGACATTTACTGGAGCCGTGAAGCTGGAGGTAGACATCACACCGACTCCGGTTGAAGATTTCTATACCACGGGAGGATGAATATCCTGCAAGGGATAATAGGACTAAGATGGTACTTAATAATATATTTTTCATAATAAAAAGGTTTTAGAAAGATTGAAAAAAATTGCCGGTGCACAGGTACTTAAAATTTTTTAGAAAGGTCTGTAATGCTCGTAATCCGTAATTATAATCAAGCCTGCAAAAATGGTTAATAATATTAATCCGGGTCTTCTTCTCCGTTTGGCGGCTGCTGTTTTTCAAATTGCTCAGGGTGCCTGCGTTGCATCAATGATGTGAGGGTTGCTCAGGTGCAAGTTATTCACCGGAGGTGCAGGTTGAAAATTAATGCATCTATTTGATATTTTTCTATATCAATATTTCAGGATACGCCGGAACAACCTGGCAGTATCCTGAAACCTATTGAACTTTGAAGCACGTAAATGACACGGTCGGGTGGGAGGTTGAAGTGGATGTCGTTGGGTCACTCAACAAGCTCCTGTCCTGTAACTTAGGCTTAAAATTGAAACTTGATTTACGGATAATCCTGGCTGTTTTCATAATATTTAAAATTTAATATAGATACAAATTGTGCTCATTCTTTTTGTTTACATAAAATTAAAATATATTAAAAATATTATAATGAATATTATATAATGGTAATTTTGGCGATGTGAACAACGCATTGACTATCTAAACGTATTTTAAATGGGTATTAAACTGCTGAAAAAACCGGTTCTCAGACATGTGATAATTATCGCTTTGTTTATAGTATATGAGCTTCGGATGCTATTTCTGGATGGCACGAATGCCGGTGCCGGTGATTTAGCCATATTTTATGCGGTCGATATGCTGTATTTCTACTGCTCCGCATTCTGGATATTGCCTGATCCGGAAGATAAGCAGCCCAACCTTCTTCTGAATAGCTTGGCTGCCATCTTATGGATGGTCCTTGTAAGCTTATTGGTATTGTTTATCCGAAACGCGTTATTACGGTACCACGGGGAAGCCATAGATAGTGATTTTAGGGTCGATTTTTATAAATCCTTTTGGAGACGCGTTTATTTATTTTCGCTCGCGCTTGGATATTGGTATGCCAGGTATAGCATAGCGAAAGAAAGGGAGATCTATCAGATCGGGCTGCAGGTCGCTGAGGCCAATGAAAGGGAGGCAAGGAAAGAAAGCGCCTTGCTGCGGTCACAGCTCAATCCTCATTTGCTCTACAATGCACTCAACCATATATACAGTTTAGTGGAGCATAAAGTGCCGGAAGCTGCACAATCCGTGCTATTGTTTAGCGATATGATGTCCTTTGCCATTGGAAAGGCTGGTGAGAATAGCCTGCATACCCTGAAAGACGAGCTGGAACAGATACGCCGTATCGTAAAGCTGCATCGGACGTTACAGCAGGACAGGATATATATCAACGAACATATTGATATCCCGGTCCATACAGGGGAGATCCGTTTCCCGCCCCTGCTGCTTGTAAACCTGGTTGAAAATGTTTTTAAGCATGGCCAGCTGGATGCAGCGGATAAGGCTGCAAAGATTGACATGCGATTTATTGACGGTTGCCTGAAAATAACCATAGAAAATCATACGGCTACAAGGCTCCGTCCTGAGAAGCGCACGGGGATAGGCTTGGAAAATACTCAAAAGCGGCTCCGGGAGCACTACCCGGGAAGATTCAGCTTTAGTGCAGTCACTGTGCATCAGAAATTCATCGTCACCCTAACCATATACCTATGAACTTGAATTGTTACATTGTTGATGACCAATGGTCGTGCATACGCTTATTGGAAAATTATATTGAAAGGACCGGGGAGCTTACCCTGGCGGGAACAGCCAATAATGCTGAAGCGGCCTATGCGGATCTTGTATCGGGCCGGCTGAGGGCAGATGTTGCTTTCGTGGACATTGCAATGCCCGGCACAGACGGCCTGGAGCTGGCGCATTTGATCATGGACAGGACCAAGCTGGTATTTACGACCGGATTCCGGGATTATGGGCCCGAGGCGTTTGCGCTCAGGGCTTTGGATTATCTTCTTAAGCCGGTCACCTACGAGCGTTTTTTGAAAAGTATTGATGTGGTCAGGGAGGCGCTGCTATCCGACAGTAAGGCGCTTATAAAGACGGCTACGGATTTTACCTTTATCCCCGGTGACGGCAGGAAAAATTGGGCCAGGATCCAGAATGACGAGGTATTGTTTCTGAAGTCCGAATCCAATTATGTCCGTTTTGTATTTCCTGAGGGCAGCAGGCTGTCTTACATGTCAATGGAAAAGGCGCTGGCCATGCTCCCCGGTGAGCTGTTCGTCAGGGTCCACAAATCTTATGCTGTAAATCTCAGTAAGGTAAAGCACATCGAAGCTACTTCCCTGACGATGGTAAACGGAAAGATAATACCTATCGGGCGTAGCTTTAAGGAGAAGCTAAACCGCAGGATCACGGGTTGAAGCGGTGCCCGCAGGTTGAAAATGCTTACGTTTGCACCATTGGAGCAAATACTCATACAGAAGCATTTCATGCCTGCGCTGGTCAGTAGCAAAAAGACGATTGATATGCATGTGGATCAAGTCGGTATACAGCCTTCTTTTCCTTTCGCCGGATATATCGGACAGGATATCCCGGTAGGATCGTAAGATCCTATCGGGAATGGTAACGTTTACAGGGTCATTCAGCATGGCTTTGAAAATCCTGTTCATGCGTTTGAGGGCAGCAGTGGATGGCCGGTGCTCGCTGATATGGCAGGAGCAGGCCCCTTGAATAAGCGCTGTAAATTCACTGTCATCAAAGCCCGACAGATGCCCTGCCATCCGCATCAGCTCCGTGCATATCCGGTATTTGTCAAGGTCGTTCAGTGCGATATGATCCAGGACCCAAATGCTGTCCATGCAAAAATGCTTCTCTATGGCTTCAATTTTGTCACTGCCATAGCGTTCCAGCTCCCTGGTGTATGTTGGGCATCGGACATCCCTGATCCTGCCGTCAGACAGCAAGGCGTGTAACGGCTTTTCCATTGCGCGTAATACCCGGAAGTGATATTCGCTTTTCTTTAGCCTGATCCGCAGGCGTAAATGGTCCCCGCCGTCATTGTAACGAATGAAAAACCAATGCCGGATCAAGGGCTGCAGCTCCCTGATATTGGGAAGAAGGATTTTTACAAGCAATTCATCTGCATAGCCCGGATGACAGTACAGCTCATAATATACCCATTCACTGCCCGGGAGAAAGTGGCGCTGCTTATCTTTTTCCATAGAGGGAGCATATGGCGTATAGATCTGCTGTTCGTGGTAAAATGTCAGTAAAAGCTCGGACAGGTATGTATTCCCCCTGCGATCCGCGGCTACCGGTTCTTGGGGTATAAAGGCTTCCTGTACCCATAATGGTCCTTTCGAATGCAGTACCGACTGCAGCAATGCCATATCATCCATGCAAAGGGTATCCAGCACCAGGGTCTGGTCGGCATGGCCTGCCCGGATATACCGGGGTATATCCAGGCTCTGAATATATGCGCTTAGGCTGTTGTGCCCGGTATATGCTTTATGTAATCGCCATCTGGCCGGTGCAACCACGATATTCCGGTACTGCAGCCTGGGAATAAAGTCCAGGTCAGGGAACAGGCGATCCGGATCGGCAATGAAATAAGGTTGTATATCCTGGTGCTGTATATCGCACAGGATACGAAAAAGCGGGAGGGCCGAACGCTGATAGTTATAGGCTGTGGCAATCCTTGGGATCAGTCTTTTTTTATACCTGTGGGAATACAGGATCAGTTGACCGTTCCTTACACATACCCGGATATCATTGGCGAGCAGTGGCTCGGCAGATGTATCAAACCCGTGGATGGATAGCTTATGGCTGTATATATCCTGCCTTCTGTTGACATTATCCACACGTCTTTCGCCGGTATATCCGATATCGAAAAAGAGAATATCAGGATTGGATGCGCTTTCAATCCCTGCGATGGCTCTGCATTGACGCAGGATCTCGGGACTGCACAGGGTAAACCGCCCATGAATGGCTGTCCCCGTGGGACCTCCGAGCTTGTCCAGTATGATAAGATCGTCACACAGGCTTAAGATGGCAGAAAAGGTGTTAGGCAGATTGGCCTGCTGGGTTGCCCCGTTGCCGGGAATCTTATCAATAATTATCGGGGAGCTGTCAAGCTTCAGCCGCTGTCCGATCAGCTCCCTGATCCAGTCATTCGCTGCTCCCGGTCCGGAACTTTCAGAAAGATCTATGATCAAAGAATGGTCTGCAGCTTCTTCCATACCGCCATATCCTATGCCTATTACCGGATCAAGCGCTTCCATCAGCGGCACTTCACGCTGGTCGTACCTTTTTGAAAAGGCTGCAATAAAATCTGCCAGATCCCCGGGAAGCTCAGGAGCGGGAAGCGACCGGCTGAGATGCAGCACCAGCTGCTTTACGGTTTCTAATTGTTTACTATCCGGGCCGCCTGCCAGGCATCTGCGCTCATTGATCGTGTACTTTGGGGTGCCGGGCCCCTGGGGATGCCTTATCCTGTGAAAGAAATCCTCTCCGATGATATTGGGATGGTAATTCGTAAAGATCAGCTGCAGATCGATCAGCTCACTTATCCATGACAAGCTTTCCTCTGACTCTATATTGTATTGGTCCTTGATGGCTTCTATGACCTTATTCATAGGTGTGGGATGTTCACATTGCTTGAGTATGGAGTGGACCAATGGAGTGTATGTGATGTCCGAAAGCTGGTAATCCTCTTCTCTGTAAATATATCTTATCTCATCACCGATCTGATAATAACTGTGGTTGGCAAAAAGCAGCATAGCATCCAGGGGCTTGGACTTCCACAGATCGGTCAGCTCCTCCGTGATTTGCCAGTCTGTATATTCATGCTTTACGGGATCGGTATGCAGGATCAGTTGTGAAGTGCCGTTTTTTCCTATGTTGCAGGTTCCGACAGCGGCAAATGTGCCGTATGGGGTTGCCCGGAACCTGGCACGGTTGAAATACTTCTGAACCGTTAATTTTATCCGGGGAGGTAAGCTGTGGTATTCCTCGTAGCTGGCATTCTCTATCAGTTTGAAGAAGTCAGCGGAAGCAAGCTTTATTGATTCCTTTAGCTCGTTCCAGCTTTGCTCCAGCGTTGCATTAATGGGGAATTGAGGTACCCTGAATACTGCCTTTCCGTATAATTTAATGTTCATCTGAATTGCCTTTGGTTATTCTCAGGGCAAAATAATAGTTCCGGCAAACTGCCGCGAAAAAATTATATGAACGGTAGTCTGGCTATCTGAACAGCATTAATATCATGGGAGGTCCTTTTTCACCATAATAAGAAATATACCCTGTAATCTGATAAGGTACCCGGTGCGGTTTATGATAACCCGGGTATAAAAAGCTCTTAAACAACGGCCTAAAAACTTACTATCAATAGATTATATTTATGAGAACGGAGACAACACAAAAAAGCAGGAAGTAATCACAGCTATTTTCTCAAAAAAGCTGGAAATTGAAAACAATGAACTTCGAACGGATTGCACTAACGAGGTTGTCCGGCTTATCTACCTGATTAACAAAGAATTGAGCGGAAATAAAAATGGACAAAACGGAAATCCATCCATTTTGTCCACTCAGGTGCGGAAGAGGAGATTCGAACTCCCATGTCCTTTCGGACACAACGACCTCAACGTTGCGCGTCTACCAGTTTCGCCACCTCCGCGCATCCCGTTTTTCAGGAGTGGTGCAAATTTCAGGTATTTTAATGATTATAACAAATTTTACGCTGATTTTTAAAAAGAATATCCGGAGTTATCCCATTGCAGCACATCATCCAGGTATTTCAGCACATTATTTTCCGCGTCCTGTCCTATGGTCAGGTAGATCTTGTAAAACCTGAATGCGGGAGGATCGGCGGGATGCTGGCCGGCATAGAGGGGATCCCTGAGAGATCCGACCAGGTATTTGGTATTCTCCAGCGTGAATACTTCCCGGAAGACTGTATCCTGATAGATACCCTCCACATTGATCGTTCCGTTGGGCCGGAGCTCGGCTTTCAATGTCGTTGTCGCCGCGGGCCGGGTAGCGCTGCTGTCATCCCGGAAGAGCAGGGGAGCATTGTACACGAACGGGCTGGTGCTGCCGACATTGCTCTCGTAGATGATCTTGCCGGAACGGATAAAATGAAATTTTTTGCTGGCAATGTCATACCAGAAATATTCTTCCGGGAAGGTATTGGAAAACAGCCGTAGCCTTTCCATATTGATCTTCAGCTTTTTCCGGTAATCTTCCGGTGAGGTTTTCAGGGACAGCAGGGTAGCCGCGTCCAGCACGCCGGTTTGCGGTAAGGAATGCTTGGCCTGGTATTTCATGACCAGGCTAATGGTATCCTCGCTTTGGAGGCCGCCCATTTCCTTCCTGATAACGGTCCAGATGTCCGCGCTGCTGCAGGCATCATTGCGGATCTTGTTTTTAAGGCTCATGTATTCCTTATTGCCGCTTAATACCATCCAGTTCTTGAGGGCAAATACCATCTGCACATAAAGGAAGTGCTGGGGCCGGTAGATGTCCAGGGCCGGGAAGGCATCAGACTGGTGTACGGAAAAGATAAGGTTGTCTGCTGCCCGGAAGTTTTCCTGCTGGCTCAGGAGGTCGTTCCTGAAAACTTCCTTTTTGTCACCGAATGTCAGCAGGTAGGCCGCGGTGATATAGCTTTTGGTCAGCTCCATATCCCATATAACGATGCTGTCCAGCGGAATGCTGACCTGGTTGTCATACCATTTGGTCAGCTGGCTGTGTATCCTTCCTACCAGGTTGATATTGAGCTTGCCCAGGTCGATCCCTTCATCCTGGAGTGTATAAAGCTGCTGAAGGTACTGGGAGAAAAGCTGTCCCGGTTCCCGGCAGTTCAGCCATATAAGCTGCATCTGGTTGATCTCATAGGCGCTTTTGCATTGCTTCTCAATTTCGGGATGGAGCACATTGCTGAACATCTCCTCCAGGTATTGCTTCGTTCTGGAAGGGATATTGTCAGGATGATACTTTTTTTTATAAGAGCCGGTAATACATCCGCTGATAGCCAAAAAAGCAGTGATCAGCGCGATGTAGGGTACTGTTCTTCTCATATGGTATGGATATGCCGGGATCAACTGTTTTTAAAAGTAAGCATTTTTTGAATAAGCGAAAGCTTTTATGAGGTGCAAAATAACTAATTTTGGATGCCCAATACTTTTATTATGATTACAATTATTTCAGGCACGAACAGACCGGGAAGCAAAACAGGACAGATCGCAGCATACTACCGGGGATTATTGAAAGAAAAGGGTATAGAACATCAGCTCCTGAGCCTTGAAATATTGGATGGCTTAATGCGTAACGAAACTATAAGGGAGCTTGAAGATGTTTTCCTGAAGCCGGCGGATAAGTTCATATTCATTGTCCCGGAGTATAACGGCAGCTTTCCCGGTATTCTGAAGCTCTTGTTCGATATCACCGATATTAAAAGCGTCTGGTATTATAAAAAGGCCCTGCTCACGGGTATTGCCGATGGCAGGGCCGGTAACCTGAGGGGGCTGGACCACCTGACGAATGTATTGAATTACCTTAAGGTGAATGTATATTTTAATAAGCTGCCTATCTCCAGGATCAACCAGGAAACGGACGAGCAGGGTAACTGGCTCAACGCGGTGACCCCGATGGTGATAGCGGAGCAGGTGGGAGGCTTCCTGGATTTCTAATTCTTGTGATCCCTGCGTTCCAATGATTCTATGACCTGGGAAATATTTTCGTGGCTGAGATTTTTACCCCTGATGATCTTGTTCCTGTCCAGCAGGTATATTTTAGGCTTGGTATAGGCATCGTAATGCTTTATATAATCGGAGCTGCCATTACCCAGGTCTATGACGTGGGTCCATTCCCCGATACCGAACTCAGCTACTTTTTCCTGTATCTTTTTCTGCTCTTCGCCGGTAGGCACCGAGAATACCTTTACGCCTTTAGCTTTAAGCGTGCTGTCATACAGGGCTTTCAGCTGGGGTACCTCCTTCAGGCAGTGACCGCAGTCTATGCTCCAGAAGACCAGCAGCGTATATCCGGCATCCACATCATACAGGGATCTTTTCCTGAGATCGTACAGGTCATATAAAGTGAAATTCTCGCCCTTCCTGCCTATGACATTCGGTGCGAGGGTGATGGCCCGGTCAACTACCTTTTTCAGCTGCACGCTGTCCAGCCAGTAGGCCTTGCCCTGCATATGATAGTTTTCAGCCAGGTGCACAAAGGCGATATCCATACCCATGATCTTGCTGCTATGGGTATAATTGGTCAGCCATTGTAAGGTGAACTTGAAATTTTCCCTGGTATTCCTGGTCAGGTACAGCAGCTTTTCGGCTTCATAGATGACGGAATCGGGAAGATAGTTGTACACGTAATTATCAAAATAGTATTTCAGCTTGTTCTCGTAAAAAGGGGTATGTATCAGTCGGTCGTCCGACAGGTCGTAATTATCCCAGTAGGCTTCTTTCAGCAGGTAGGTAAGGTGAGTGGAATCCACCTCGCCGTTACGGGTATATTCGGAAGGGTCGGGGTCATTGGGTGGCGTAAATGCGTAAATGATCTTGGACAGCAGCGCGGTCTTTCCCATCGCGTGAGCTATCTCCAGGTTTTGCTGGTAGGCCTGCTTATAGATATCCCTGGCCCTGGCAGAGATGTCTTCGGACGGATGCTCCTTTTTCAGCTCGTTGACCCGTGTGCGTGCAGTGATAAAATTATTGTTCATCTCCATATACTCTTCATTGGCCACCGAATTTTTGAAGGTAAGGCCTAAAGGAAGCCTGGCTGTATCTGCCTGCACCTCAAAAGCATCGCCGTTGTCAAGCAGTATCTCGAAATACTGGCTGTTATTATTGAGCAGGACAAGGTAAACGCCGCCCAGCAGGCTGTCCTTCCGCTGGAAGACCACCTGCTGCTTCTTGTTGTCTACCCTGGCGGAATCGATCTTATAGATCGTAGGCAGTCCTTTTGCGTAATAATGCGCCAGGTACACGTAACTCCCGTTGAGGGGCTGCTTGAAGGTCACTTTGATGTTATAGCCTTTCTTCTGGGCAGTTGCCTGGAAGGCTGTCAGCAAGAACAGGAATACAAGCAGGTAGTTGTGGATTTTTTTCATCTTTTAAAATGCGGGTGGATAACCGGCTGTTGAAATGATTAAAATTGGAGGTGTTTTACAGTAAGCCCTTTATTTTTCAGCTCCTTGAGCGCGTCTATGCCGATCCCCAGGTGGGTCTCCACGTAGGTGGAGGTGACCAGGGCATCGCTTTTGGAGGTCTTCACGCCTTCGGGGGTCATAGGGCTGTCGCTTACCAGCAGGAGGGCGCCTGTCGGTATCTCGTTGTAAAATCCGGTAGAGAAGATCGTGGCGGTTTCCATATCTATGGCCATCGCCCTGATCCTTTTCAGGTAGACCTTGAATTCTTCATCGTGCTCCCACACCCTTCTGTTGGTGGTATAGCAGGTCCCGGTCCAGTAATCCTTTTCATAATTCCTGATGGTGGTGGAGATGGCTTTCTGCAGGGCGAAGGCAGGAAGCGCGGGCACTTCCGGAGGAAAATAGTCATTGCTGGTACCCTCTCCCCTGATGGCCGCTATGGGCAGGATGAGGTCTCCCACGTTATTCTTTTTCTTAAGTCCGCCACATTTACCCAGAAAGAGCACCGCTTTGGGCCTGATGGCGCTCAGCAGATCCATAACGGTAGCGGCGCCGGGGCTGCCCATACCGAAATTGATGATGGTAATATCGTCTGCAGTGGCGCATTGCATCGCTTTCCCGACGCCGACAACTTCCACGCTGTGCCATTCTGCAAACAGTTCTACATAATTGGAGAAATTGCACAGCAGGATATAGGAACCGAAATTTTTTAGTTGCTGCCCGGTATAGCGCGGCAGCCAGTCTTTTACTATATCTGGTTTTGTCCTCATAGCGTGTGTGGTATTACAACATAAACTGTCTTAAATTTATCTATTTCTACTGGTTTTTATATTCAAATGTATATAAATAACTTTTTATTAATGGCAATAGATTGGTGGCCGCTTGCTTTTCCCCGGTACGCCCCGGGTGCATGACTGGGCACTGTAGCCCGGTAATGCCGTTCTTTTAGGGAGACATCCGGCGCTGTAGATGATCGGGATATTGCTGTAAGCAACAGCTCCACGTGGGTCATAATACGGTATTACTTCCTGGATGGCGCTCACCGGAATATCAGGCAGCATTTTCCGAAAGACATTTTTCCTGTTTTTCTATGGAATTTAAAAAATAAATACTACCTTTGACCGCTCTTAAACAGCAGCAGCTAATAATGATACTGCTCCCCATAGTTTAATGGATAAAACGTAAGTTTCCTAAACTTTTGATATAGGTTCGATTCCTGTTGGGGAGACTAAAAAAAGCAACCCTGTAATTTATAAATTACAGGGTTGCTTTTTTTATATATGCTTCTTTCTGATATTCTTTTACCTGAATTTCATAGTTTCAACCAGGTGCTGCATATCCTCGTTCAGGAATTTTATGGCAGGCGCCAGGGAATCGGCATTCGGTACCGTCTCAAAATACAGGGAGCCTCTCAGGAAATGGCGGACGGAATCCGTAAGATAGAACTGGTGGGCCGATGCCGCATTGCCGCCTACCTGGTATTTGACACCATAGAGGCTATGAGGGGTCAGGAATTGTTCCGATTCGATGTAGTCGGCGCGTTTATCATGCCCGTATGACAGCCTGTAGGAATCATCAATGAGCTTGGCCAGCGGGTCTGCTGCCGTAACAGGCTTATAGCTCAGGTAAATGGTGGCATTATAATCCGGGAAGCTTACATTGATCCAGTAGGGGGCATTCTCCTGCAATACGAGATTGGTATCCTGGGTGATCTTTGCATAATCGGGATATTCAAATTCAAACGGGAAGCCCGCCATGCTGAACTTCTGGTAGGTATGCGCTGTAGGCATTTCCAGCTTAAAATATCCTTTTTTCCTGGGTGTAGGGCTATAGGGTCTGCAGCTCCATAAGCAGGCTGCTGAGATTAAGGTAACGAGTATAAAGATATTGCGGTTCATATTTCTCCTGCTTCTTGAATATTGGTAGCGTTATTGCCGGCAGCAGTGTCACGTGCCGTTGAAGGATCTCTCTCAGGGTCGCGGGCCCCGGGCTTGCCTGCTTTGGTCGGATATTCTTTTTTCAGCTGCTCTAAATTTGCCAGCACCTGGTTATAGATGCTGTCCATGATGACCGGGTGCTTCATCAGCCACCTGTAGGCGTTCATAAATGAATCGTAGCTTACCTGGTGATGGTGTAATATCGTATTATAATACAGTGACAGGCTATCCTGGTTCTTCTTAAAGGCGGAAGGCATGCCCAATCCCTGGCTGTAGTATTCTGCAACGTGTATATCTGATATGATACGGATCATCTTGTCAGACGGGATCGGCATATCTTTTTCACTGTCGTGACAGGCGGTACAGAACAGCAATAAGATGCAGGTCCACAAACAGGAAAAGCTGGATATCGGCCGTTGGATCATGGTATAAGCTTACTTTATAGAACGGTATTTGCCTGCATTGGGAATGTCGGTACGGGCCAGCATTTCAATATAATTCTGACGTTTCTCCGCCGGCACCTGCGCCAGGAAATTCTGGTACTCAAGGCTTTTGGAGAAAAAGAACAGCTTTACGACCACGGGGTACTGGGTTTCCTTGCTCACGCGGTCAACAGGCTCCAGGACGGACATGATATTATTGACAGCCTCTTCGGGTTTGGAGGCCATAAGGTCCAGTCCCTGGCGGTGATATTTATACCAGGCTTCCCTGAGAGGCTCATACCTCGGGTTCATCAGTTGCTCTATCATCCAGTACCTGTTGCCGTTATTGCGCTCGCTGGATTTCCAGCCCATTATTTTACCGTCTTCGGGTGCATTGAATGCTACGTTCTGCGCCTTTTTGAACATGGCGGTGCCCCCCAGCGGTGAAAAGGAATCGTAATCATAGCCGAGTATCATATAGGCGTAAAAGGCGAATACCGCGGTAAGGTTGGAGCTGAGCGCATTGCTGCCCGCTACCCTGTTATCATCAAACAGGAGGGGCTGGCTTTCATCAAACCTGAAGGTAAAATCTTCGTCCCGCTCCACGTAGTTCAGGAGGGAAGTGCTGTAGCTTGTGCCATACACCGGCCTGGAAGCGTTGATCGTCAGGGTACCTGAATACAGGTTCTGCTCGGGGTTCTTGGTGATATTCAGCAGGATAGAGCATTCTATCTTTTCGTTAGCCTGAAAGATATCAGAGGTCCATTTCTGGTTGTTCATAAAGTCATTCAGGCTTTTCTCCAGCGCCTTGAATACTTTGGCATCCACATTCTGGATCTCCCTGTGCGTCACCGTCACCTTGCAGTTCAGCTCCTGCGCCAGGAGCAGATTGCCCGAAAATAATACGGCTATCAGCAGATACAAACCTTTCATCATCGCTCTAAGATATTAAAATATGATTTACAATAGCGCGGGCAATAGCCTTTTTGGACTGCAGCGGCAATTCCGTGACCGTACCCTGCCTGCTTAGGATAGTGACCTTATTGGTGTCGTGTCCGAAGCCCGCACCTGCGTCCTGCAGGGTATTCAGGACGATATAGTCCGCCTGCTTCCTTTCCAGCTTGGCCCGTGCATTGTCCAGCGCATCGTTTGTCTCTAACGCAAAACCTACGAGTTTTTGTGTGCCGGTCTTGATCTTTCCCAGTGATGCCAGTATATCCCTGGTCTGTGTCAGGTGTAATTGCATGGTTTCGTCCGTACCTTTTTTTATCTTCCGCTCCGCTACGATGGCCGGTGTGAAATCCGCCACGGCTGCGGCGAGCACGGCTATCTCCGCCTGCGGAAAATACCGGTGGCAGGCCTCGTACATGGATGCTGCATCGGTAACGGGTATCGTCTCGATGCCCGGATGCGTAGTGGAGCAGGAGGAAGGACCCAGCACCAACCTGACGCTGTAGCCGGCATCGGCTAAGGCTTCGGCCAGCGCAATACCCATTTTGCCGGTGGAATGATTACCGATAAACCTTACGGGGTCGATAGGCTCATAGGTAGGCCCGGCTGTTACCAGGGCTGTTTTCAGCGGTGGCTGCTGCTGGTAGAAATAACGTTCCGCCCAAGATACGATATTTTCAGGTGCGGCCATCCGGCCCTGACCGGTCAGTCCGCTGGCCAGCTCGCCTGTTTCGGGGTCGATGATGTAATGGCCATTGGTCTTAAGCCTGCTGATATTCTGCTGTACGGCAGGATGCTGCCACATATCCAGGTCCATGGCAGGAGCTATGGCTACCTCGCACCTGGCGGAAAGGTAAGTGGCCAACAGCATGTTATCACACAGTCCGTTGGCCATTTTCCCCAGCAGGTTAGCGCTGCAGGGAGCTATTATAAAAAGGTCTGCCCATGATCCCAATGCCACGTGATTGTGCCATTGCGAGTTGTCTGTCATAGAAAGCATCACTTCCCGCCTGGAAACGGTAGCGAGAGCGAGGGGTGTTACAAACTGTTGTCCGCCTTCCGTAAGAATAACCTGTACTTCCGCTCCTTTTTTTACCAGCTGCCTGACCAGCTCCGGAGCTTTATAAGCAGCAATGCTCCCGCTTATGCCCAATACGATTTTCTTACCTTGAAGCAACATGATGTGTATTCCTTTTTGAGTTGACAGATCCGGGTCCCGGCAGGAAAATTAGGAAGGGGCTTATTCCTCTTCCTTTTCCTTGAAATATATTTTACCATTCATCAGCTCTCCTATGGATTGGATCGCAGGGTTGGCCATTCTTTCATAGAATTTTGATATCTCGATCTGCTCCTTGTTCTCGTGGATCTCTTCCAGGGTATCATTATTGCTTGCGAAATCTTCGAGCTTCCTGTGCAGCTCCTCTTTCAGGGTGATATTGATCTTATTGGCTCTTTTAGCCATCACCACGATAGATTCGTACAGGTTGCCTGTAACATTTTTAATCGCCACCACATCACGGGTTTCAATTAAAGGATTTAAAGACGCAACTAATTTCCTATTTATGCTCATTTCTTAATTGTTTTATGCTTTTTTCAGCCGAATCAAATAATTTGTCAGCTTCCTTGGTATAAGATGAATTGGGGTAAAAGTTTTTGAACTCCCTGTATATCGCTATGGCATCCACGTAGCGCTCCTGCTGCCTGGCGGAAATGCTTTGCTGCGCATAGAGGAAAGCGGAACGGAATTGCAGGTACATATAATAATCCGTTTTCTTCGATTCTATATAAGTAGCTATCAGCTCCTTAAAGGCTACGGTAGCGGCCTTATACTGCTCCATATTATAATACAGCAACGCGGCGTGATAGCCTTTGGTCTCCAGCTTTTCCGTACACTCCTCGATGTATTTCATCGCATCCGGCACCGTAGGGGAGGTAGGGTAGGTATTGACGTAATGCACCAGCACTTCGCGCGCCCTGGAGGTGCTGGTAGCATCCAGGTTATACCTCGGGGAGTCTTTGAACAGGGAGACGCCGTACATATACATACACTCCTCTGCTTTGGAGCTTCCGGGGAAAAATTCAGTAAAGTTCTTAAAGTGATAGGAAGCGGAAAGATAATTCCTGGTATTATACTGCGTATAGGCATACCGGTAATAGATCATCTCATAGTCTTTGGTCGCTTTGAATACAGGAAGCACCTGGTTGTACAGCTCACCCGCCCGCAGCCATTTCCCGGCATCATAATATTCATTTGCCTTGGAGAGTTTCAGGTTATAGTCATTGCCTTTCAGCACCTGGTTGTAAGGACTACAGGAGACCAGGAGCAGCATTGCTATAACGGATAGTGCCAGAAGTTTACGCATAGACCTGCAAAGTTAGTGAAAATATATAAATAAAATATTACGGAGATAAAAACGGATAGGACGCGAAATTATTTTGCGGCCCGCCATATAAAAGGCAAATAGGATGGGAAGGATAACGGACCGGCAGGAAAGCAGGGAACGATTATTTTTGAAAATATGTGCTGAATAATTAAAATAAATATTTAAATTTGCCCACTTTAATTTTTTAATAGCAATGAGTGTTCAGACAACAAATAGCAAACCTGCAGGTGCTACAGGTAACAGTACTGCAAGGTTAACAAAAACATTGATCAGTGTAGGTGTGGCCATCGTGGTATTGGTTGGAGGCTTTTTCGGATATAAGGAATTCGTTCAGAAGCCTAACCAGGAAAAGGCATCGAGTGCCCTGTTCCGGGTAGAGCACTGGTTTGAAGCAGATTCTTTGCAATATGTGCTGGAGGGGGACGGTCAGTATGAAGGCTCCCTGCATATCGTAAAAAAATACGGCGGTACCGATGCCGGCAACCTGGCCAGGTATTATGCCGGTATGGCTTACCTGAATCTTGGCCAGTTTGACGAGGCTATCAAGATGCTGGAAGGCTTCAATGGCCGCGGTACGCTTTTTGCATATTCCGTTTACGGCAGCCTGGGCGATGCCTATATGGAAAAGCAGGACATCAGTAAAGGTATCAGCTACTATAAAAAAGCCGCTGAATACCAGGATGATTTTTATGCGCCCCTGTACCTCTACAGGGCGGCAAAAGCCTATGAGCTTAACAACCAGGCAGATGAGGCCGTAGCCTTATACAAACAGATCAGCGCCGACTATCCGTTCTCTCCGCAGGCGAGAGAAGTAGAGAAAGCGCTTGGCCTGCTGGGCAATACCGATCTTTAATATTGACATATAACGAGCTGAAAGCAAGGGTGGCTGCGCCGTCCGGCGCAGCCACCCTTGCTGTTTGATCCGAAAGGTATGCCTTGCTGCGTGAAGCAGGCGGCTGCAGGGGTTAAACT